>POWB01000031.1 GCA_010912705.1 Halochromatium sp. | reverse complement strand
TGTGAATAAGGTTTATCTACAGCAATACGTCGCCATGCATGAATGGGCTCACAATATTAAGGTATGCACAATAGAATTTCTCCGAATACTGTGTGGTGTCACACAGTTCGCCTCATGAGCCCTAAATTCTTGCCCTTACGATTTTTCAGGCAGTTAGCGCCTTTGGATGCCTGCAAAATGGCCAAAGTCGAGATGGCAAAGACATTAGACAAATGGCAGTTTGGTGATTTTCAAACGCCAAGCGACCTGGCCATGCGTGTTGTTAAAGCTCTAAAAAAGAATTATCATTTTTCACCTGATTTAATAATTGAGCCAACTTGCGGAAAAGGTGCTTTTGTTAGAGCTGCTTTAAGTTGTTTTCCTGAATCTAAAGTCGTAGCGTATGAAGTAAACCCAGAGTACGTCTCGGATGCTAGAGCTTCTATTGAGCCAAACCATGCAGGACGAGTTTCTATTAAGCAAGGTGACTTCTTTTTATTGGATTGGGAAGAAGTGCTAAACAAAAATACAGGCAGCCTGCTGATCCTCGGTAACCCACCATGGGTTACTAGCAGTGAGTTAGGTATTCTCAATAGCGAAAATCTGCCTGAAAAAACCAATTTCCAAGGGCGACGTGGGATCGAGGCTATAACAGGTTCAAGCAATTTCGATATATCTGAGTGGATGCTGCTTCGTCATGTTGACTGGCTCAAAAAGCATGATGGCGCCTTGGCAATGTTATGTAAGTATTCTGTTGCGCGTAAGATTATGCGCAAGTTGCGCCAGAACAAGGAGCATCGTCTCTTTGGTCATATCTATTCAATTGATGCGATGAAGTACTTCTCGGCTGCCGTTGACGCATGTTTGTTTGTCCTTACAACCGATATAGGAAATGCGGATTGTGAGGTTTTCGATAGTCTCGAGGCAACTGACCCAGCCTATATCATTGGAGAAAGGGATGGTTTTGTTGTCAGAGACATTGAGAATTATGAGAAATATAGAAGTCTCCGAGGGCAAGATTCAGTCTATATTTGGCGCTCAGGATTGAAACATGATTGCTCGAAAGTTATGGAGTTAGCCAAACAGAATGACGTTTATGAGAATGGTTTCAAAACCAAAGTAGACATTGAGCCGACATTCGTTTATCCGCTTTTGAAGAGTTCTGATATTGGTAACTCAAGAATAGATATTTGCAGACGCTGGGTAGTAGTTACCCAAAGGTCTGTGGGTGAAAATACAGATAAAATAAAATTTGAGGGTCCTAAAACATACAGATATCTCGAGAACCACGCTGAGCTATTGAACTCTAGAAAGAGTTCGATATACCGTGGAAAACCAAAGTTTTCCATTTTTGGGGTTGGGGAATACACTTTCCTTCCTTGGAAAGTGGCAATATCAGCGCTATACAAAAAACTGAATTTCTGTCTGGTCGGTCCAATTGATGGGAAGCCGGTCATATTCGACGACACTGTCAATTTTCTTTCATTTAAGACAGAGAGTGAAGCGGAATTTGTGCACTCCCTCCTTATGTCTGAGCCAGCTAGAAAATTTTACGAAGCGAATATTTTTTGGGAGGAGAAAAGACCAGTAACTGCTGAAATACTAAGGCGCCTCTCCTTAAAAGAAGTAGCCAGATATTTAGGATTACTAGATAAATATATGGAGTGTGTAGAATTTAGGGAGACGGCGAACTCTAAAGGTCAACTTAGTCTCGGAATTGCCGAGAAGACTACGAAATACAAGCGTGCAAGTAGTACATAACTCCGAGAGCGGGAAGCGCAATCAAAACGTCTTGTGCTTAATCCTGGTTCAAAATATTTGCATGAAAAACAGGAAGTTAACAAGCGCATACAGCCGGTCGCAAAAAGCGCCTCTCGTTCATCGCTCTGCTTTTTGCGTCGGCTGATGCTTGTCGTTAGCTCAACCGGCTCGGCTGAGCATGGCGTTGGGCAACAAGATGTTTCTCGCGAAATACGTATGAGTAAGATCAAGCATGTCCTCGCGATCGCCGGCTCCGACCCGTCCGGCGGCGCCGGTATCCAGGCCGATATCAAGGCGATTTCCGCCAATGGCGCTTATGCGATGGCGGTGATCACAGCGCTGACCGCGCAGAACACCCGTGGGGTCCGTGGGGTGCAGTTGGTCGCGCCGGAGTTCGTCACAGCGCAGATCGACGCGGTATTCGAGGATATCCATGTCGATGCGGTGAAGATCGGCATGCTCGGCTCGCCCAAGATCACGCTGGCCGTGGCCGAGGCGCTTGCACGCCATCACGCCCAATGCATCGTACTGGACCCGGTGATGGTGGCCAAGGGCGGCGATCGACTGCTCTCGGAAGCCGCCATCCGAACCCTCATCGAGCGCTTGCTGCCATTGGCGACCATCCTGACGCCGAACCTGCCGGAGGCGGCGGCGCTGCTCGACGAGCCGGAACTGACTGATCCAGCGGCGATGCCGGCACTCGCCGAACGGTTACTGGCGCTCGGGCCTTCCGCAGTGCTTCTGAAAGGCGGCCATCTGAGCGGGGCGGTGAGCCCGGATTATCTGGTAACGGTCGACGAAGGCGTTTGGCTGGAAGCAGAGCGTATCCCGACCAAGAACACCCACGGGACCGGTTGCACGCTCTCATCAGCGCTCGCGGCGCAGCTTGCGATCGGCGCCGAGCCGATCGTCGCGGCGCGCGCCGCCAAGGCCTATGTCGCCGGCGCGATCGCTCATGCCGATAGTCTCGAGGTTGGACTAGGCCAGGGGCCGACCCACCATTTCCATGCGCTATGGCCGACCGGGCATGCGCCGAGCTAGCTAGCGGTGGTGGTCTAATGAATCCTGCTGCGCCCCAGCATCGTCGTCGCGAGATCGAGCTCGGCATGCTGTTGATGACCATCGCGATGTTGCTGTTCCCAATCAGCGACGCACTCGCGAAATTTCTCACAGCGGAGCTGACGCCGGTTCAGATCGGAGCCGCGCGCTTCCTTTTTCAATCCCTATTGCTGCTGCCGGTGGTACTGGTCTACAAGGGTGGCCGACTGCCGCCGCCGGGCGTTCGCCACTTGGCGCTCGGGACGCTGATTGGCCTGGCGGTGATCTTCTTGTTTTCAGGACTGCAATATCTCCCGCTGGCCAACAACACTGCGCTGTTCTTCATTGAGCCCCTGCTATTGACCCTGATCTCGGCGGTTGCCTTGCGTGAGTCAGTGACCTTGCGGCAGTGGCTCGCAGTGGTGATTGGCCTCGTCGGGGCGCTGATCGTCCTGCGCCCGAATTGGGCCGCTTATGGGCCAGCCGCCATCTTCCCAGTCGCCGCGGGCGCCTTCTTCGCCGGTTTCTTGGCGCTGACGAGGGTGGTCGCTGGGCGCGATGATGCGTTGACGCTCGCGTTTTGGACCGGAGTCGCCGCAACGCTGGTGCTCCTGCTGATCATGGGCGTCGGATTGATTGGCCAAGAACCGGCGTTGGTGGGCCCAATGGCCGCGCTGATGGTGGCTCCTTCGCTCGGCGCCTGGCTGCCGCTGCTTGGGGTCGGCGCCATAGCAGCGGTTACCAATGTGCTCACCGCGCTGGCGCTACGGCGAGCTGGCGCCGGTGTGCTCGCACCCTTTCAGTATCTCGAGATCTTGAGTGCAACGCTGCTCGGCTGGCTCATCTTCAATGAGATTCCAGATCTCATCACGGGTCTCGGCGCCGCCATCATTGTTGGCTCGGGGCTCTATGTGTTTACACACCAAGGCCGGCGGTCTAATCTGCACCGCATGAGCCCTGCACCAGATGCGTCGATAACCGAGCCAGGCCATGATGTCTAATCACTGGATGGGAGTTAGAGCCACGATGAGCGAGCAAGAGAGTGAGCAGGCAAGAGCCGCCCAACTGCGTAAACGGGCATTGGAGCTACGCCTAGCGGGGCAAGGTTACCGAGACATTGCTGAGATGCTTGCGGTTCCTGAGCCAAGTGTTTGGAAGATGGTTGGGGTTGAGCTGCAGACGTTGCAGGCAGCCAGTCATGACCTGGTGCGCAGATACCGAGATGAGCAGCTAGAGCGTTTGGACGCCGCACTGCGCGCTATCTGGCCACAGGTTGAAGCCGGTAAGCTCGATGCCATCGATTGCTTCTTGCGGATTGAGGAGCGCCGCAGCAGCCTGCTAGGGCTTGATTCAGGGGCGGCGGTGGCTGCTCCAGACAGTCTCAGCACAAATATTCGTAAAATCAGTGAAGCTGCGAAGAGTTAAGGTGCTCGGTTAAGCGGGGCGCAATTAACAGCACTGGACCGACTTAACCGAGATAGCCGGGACTCTCACAAAACAGGCCAGGAAGGCAGGGAGAGCGGTTCCGGCTTTGCCCCGATCGGCTCGTGGCAAGGAGATGTCAGCTTGGCTGTCATAGCATTAGGCGCGCTCATAGACCAACCGACCATTGCTCAGCGTGTAACGCACGCGGCCGTGCAGCTCGCGGCCGAAGAATGGCGTGTTCTGACCTTGACTGAGCCAGTGCTCGGGTGTGGGTCGCCAGCGCTCATTGGGGTCGAACAGGCAGAGATCGGCGCGGGCGCCGACTTCGATGCGCCCTAGGGTCCTGCGGTTCAGAATCTCCGCCGGGTTGCAGGTGACCCGTGCAAGGGCGCTGCTGAGGTCCATGACGCCATCCGCGACCAGCTCGAGCACGAGCGAGAGCAGGGTCTCGAGTGCTGAGATGCCGGGGCGGGTCTGCGGAAAGGGGGCGAGCTTGGCGTCGGGCTCATGGGGGCGATGATCCGAACAGATCGCTGAGATCGCGCCGCTGGCGACCGCCGCGCGTAGGGCATCACGATCTCGTTTAGTGCGCAACGGTGGGATCACATGGGCGTTGGCGTTGAAGCCGTACAGATCGTCTTCGGTCAGGAACAGCTGATGGGCGCTGACGTCGGCGCTGGCGGCGATGCCGCGGCTGCGGGCCTCGGCGAGCATCTCGGTGGCGCGGGCGGTGGATAGGCCGCGAAAGTGCACGCGGGCGCCGGTCTGCTCGGCGAGCGCCAGATCACGGGCGACGGCGACGGTCTCCGCGGCTTCCGGGATGCCGGGTAGGCCAAGCTGGGTGCTGACGCGGCCTTCGTGCACTAGGCCGCCCTCGCTCAGGTCGTGATCGGCCGGGTGCAGGAAGCTGGTGAGATCGAAGGTGGCGGCGTATTCCAGTGCGCGGCGTTTGACGCGGGTGTTGCTGATGGTGCGATCGGCGTTGCCGACTGCTGGGCAGCCAGCCTCCTTGAGTGCAGCCATCTCGCTGATCTGCAGGCCGGCCAGGCCCTTGGTCAGGGCGCCGACGGGCAGGACGCGCGCTTGGCCGCGGGTTTTGGCGCGGCGGCGGATCAGCTGCGCGACCGCCGGGGTATCGATCACCGGTGCGGTGTCTGGCGGGCAGCAGAGGGTGGTGATACCGCCGGCCGCTGCGGCGCGGGTCTCGCTCTCGATGGTGCCCTTGTGCTCGAGCCCGGGCTCGCGCAGGCGGGCGCAGAGATCGACGAGGCCGGGGCAGACGACGAGGCCGGTGGCATCGATGATGCGTTGTGGCTCGAATCCGTCAGGCATGACGCCGACGGCGAGGATACGCCCGCCGTTCAGATGCAGGTCGTTGATCTGATCGAGACCGGTGGCGGGATCGATGATCCGGCCTTGCTGGATGCTTAGGCGCCGCTCAGCCATGGAGCGCAACCTCAACCTCAACCTCAGCCTCAGTCTTGGCGCCGATCTCTGTCGCCGCTCCAACGCCGGCCTCGACCGTCTCCGCGGGTCGGTTGGCATTGGCTAGCGCCAGATTCTGGGTGCCGATGCACATCGACATCACCGCCATGCGGATCGCCAGTCCATTGCTGACCTGCTCTAGGATCACCGAGCGTGGGCCATCGGCGATCGCGGAGTCGATCTCGACGCCGCGGTTGATCGGCCCTGGGTGCATGACGATGGCATCCGGCTTGGCCTTGTCGATGCGCTGCTCGGTGAGGCCGAAGAGCTGGAAGTATTCGTGCTCGGTAGGCAGGAAGGCGCCGTTCATGCGCTCGCGTTGCAGCCGCAGCATGATGATGACGTCAGCATCGCGTATACCCTCATCGAGGTTGGCGCAGACCCGCACCCCCAGCGCTTCTTCGGCCAGGGCTGGGATCAGGGTGCGCGGGGCGACGACGCGCACTTCGGCGGCGCCAAGGGTGCGCAGGGCGCCGATCTGCGAGCGCGCGACGCGCGAGTGCAAGACATCGCCAACGATCACCGCGATCAGCGGCTCGAAGGCGCCTTTGTGACGGCGGATGGTGAACATGTCGAGCATGCCCTGGGTCGGGTGCGCATAGCTGCCATCGCCGGCGTTGATGACGCTGACGAAGGGTGCGGCGTGCTCGGCGATAAACTGTGCGGCGCCGCTGTCGGCGTGGCGCACGACGAACATATCGACGTTCATCGCCTCGAGGTTGCGCAGGGTATCGAGCAGCGTTTCGCCCTTGGCGGTGGCCGAGGTGCTGATGTTCAGGTTCAGCACGTCGGCTGAGAGCCTTTTAGCGGCTAGCTCGAAGGTGGTGCGGGTGCGGGTGCTGTTCTCGAAGAAGACGTTGGCGATGATCTTGCCGCGACAGAGCGGTACCTTCTTCACCGCTTGGCGCGCGACGCCGAGAAAGCCCTCGGCGCGATCGAGGATCTCGGTGAGCAGAGCGCGGTCGAGTCCGTCGGTGGTGAGGAAGTGTTTGAGTCGGCCCTCGTCGTCGAGCTGCAGCTGGCGTGGGTCCATCAGCCAGCCCCGCTGGAATGGCCGTTGGTGGGACCGTTGCCGGCGTCATTCGCGTGGCTGTTGGAATTGCCGCTAGCCTGACCGGTGGAATCGCCGCGCTCGTCGGTGTTGGCGTCGCCACTCGGGCTGAGGTCTGAGCGAGCAGTTGGATCAGCGTCGAAGGCCGTGCCGTCCTGATGACTGTCGGGATCGACCCGGCCCCGCTTCAGCGTCAGTGGCTCGGGGCCGGTCAGCTTGATCTGCTCGCCCGGCTCGAGCTCCGCATAAAGGCCGACCACATCCGGCTCGATCGGCAGCTCACGGCCATCGCGACCGGCGAGGATGGCGAGCACGACCGAGGCCGGGCGGCCATAGTCGAACAGCACATTGAGCGCGGCACGGATGGTGCGGCCGGTTTGCAGCACGTCGTCGACCAGTACGATGTGGCGATCATCGACCGGCACCGGGAGGTCCGACGGGCGCACCTGCGGATGGGTGCCGATGCGGGTGAAGTCATCGCGGTAGAACGAGATGTCGAGCTGGCCCATGGGCTCTTGCAGCCCAAGGCGCTGGTGCAGCCGCTCGGCCACCCAGACCCCACCGCTGTGGATGCCGACCATCAAAGGTCGGTCGATGGCGCGGGCGGCTAAGACTGTGCCGAGCTGATCGGCCATCTGGCCGATGGCGGTATCGACCTCGTCGGCAGACTGCCAGGTGTGCATGCTGGTCATGGCGAAGGATTCCTTAGGATGCGCCGGAGGCGGATGATGGCAGCTCAACGGATGCTTGAGCGGATGCTTGAGCGGATGTTGCCACGGATGCTTGAGTGGATGCTGCCGTGGATGCTGCCGTGGATGATTGGGCCTCGGTGAGCCAGGTCTCTAAGATGAGCTTAGCGGCTTGGGCGTCGATGCGGTCGTCCCGTCTGTCTTGGCTGACCTTGAGCTGACGGCGCGCCTCAAGACTGGTCAGACGCTCATCGATGAGATGGACTTGCAGACCAAAACGGCCCTGCAATTGACGCGCGAAGCGATGTACGCGCTCGCTCCAGTCTTCCTCGCTGTCATCCATATTGAATGGCAGTCCGACCACTGCGGCATCCGGTTGCCAGTCGCGAATGATGGCTTCGATCCGTTTCCAGTCGGGGCGTTGCCCTTGGGCACGAACCGTCTCTAGCGCCGTTGCTGTGCCGGTGAGGGTCTGGCCGACGGCGACACCGATCTTGCGCGGGCCGAAGTCGAAGCCGAGCAGGGTCGCCAAGGAGAGTGCCGCCGGTTGGCCTGTCCGCTGCCCGATTAGGCGTGACCGGCTTGGCCACTGAGCAGGTTCATGTCGACGCCGAGCAGCTGCGCAGCCGACTGCCAGCGCTGCGCCGAGGGCGTTGAGAAGAGGATCTGCGCATTGGCTGGGCCGTTGAGCCAGGCGTTGGCGATCATCTCTTGCTCGAGCTGGCCACTGGACCAACCGGCATAGCCGAGCGCGACCAGTCGATTGGCTGGGCCACGCCCTTTGGCGATGGCCTCGAGCACATCGCGCGAGGTCGTGACTTGAATCTCGTCGGTGACCCTGAGCGTTGAGTCGAACTGGAAGTTGCCATCGTGGATGACGAAGCCGCGGTCGGTCTGCACCGGGCCGCCGAGATAAACCGGGGCGTTGTTGACGTTGTTGACTTCGGTGTCGATCTCGAGCTGAGCGAGCACCTCACCGAGCTGAATCTCCATTGGTCGGTTGATGACGATGCCCATGGCGCCTTCTTCGGAATGCTCACAGACATAGGTCACCGTGCGCGAGAAGTTCGGATCTTGTAGACCCGGCATCGCGATCAGGAAGTGGTTGGTCAGCGAGGTGGCATTAGTCATGTGGATAGTATCCAGCCGGGTTGATCCCCTGGCAAGCTGTTGTGGCCTGTCATTGGCTGTCAGCGCGCCGCTCAATGGCCCCAGCCCAGCTCGTTGTTGCGCTGGAATTGCCAAGTTCGGGTGATATCCAAGACATCGGTTTCACGCTTGATGTTGGGCGGGAAGGGGGCGAATGGAGCAGCGAGCTCGACGATGCGAATGGCGGCCTGGTCCAAGACCTCGTGGCCAGAGGATCGTACCACCCGAATGCCTTCAAGGCTGCCATCGGCACGCACCGCGACATGCAGGATCAGGCTGCCGAAGAGGCCGAGCTCTCTTGCCTCGCGCGGATAGTTGAGATTACCGATGCGCTCAACCTTGCGCCGCCAGGCTTCCATGTAGTTGGCGTAGATGTATTCGCGCGTTGCGGTGCTGATTGCTCTGCGCCGGGCGCGGCTGGCGTAGGCTTGGCTGCGTTCTTCGATGCGAGCAGCAAGATTGGCCATTTCGGCGTTGCGGCTGGCGAAGATCTCGGCTGCCGAGATTGCGGCCCCTGGTGGCTGATCGAGTCCGCTGAGGTCTGGCGTGGATAGGGTTGACTGCGTTGACGCTGATGGGGCCGTTTCCTCAACGGGCTGCGGTTTGGGTATGACCGCTGGCTCGACGCTGGCGGCGATTACCGCTGAAGGGGGAGTGGGGCTGGCTTCTAAGACTGGCGGTGTTGGCTCGGACAGTCCAGATAGCTGGGGTTGTTCGGGAGGTTGAGATTGCTCGGGGGACGGCGGGTCGATTGGTTGGACTGGATCAAGCGGCTCATTTGGCTTGAGTGCTTGCTCGCCGCCGCTGCTGGGTACATCGGCGCCATTGAGGTCGGTGCTGTTGGCAGCGCCGGCGGTGATGGCCTCGAGCTCAGGGAGTAGGGCTTGGGTCTCGCCAGCGCGGTCGGTCTGTGCGGCCACCAGGGCCGGAACCGCGGTGGATGATGCGAGGCCGGGCTGGGTAACGAGCATCAGCTCGAGCGATTGAGTCGGTCGTGCGCCGGGCTCTGGTGCCTGGATGCCGAGGCCGAGCAGCACTGCGACGTGGATCGCCATGGCAATGGCCATCGCGATCGGCATCGACCAGTCACCCCCGGTCGCGCTATTGGTCGCGCGACGAGTCGCGATCAAGGGTGCGCGAAGAGCCGTAGCCGCAGCGCTCATGGCGTAGCTTATCTCAGGGGGTTGATGGGGACTCGTCCTCCGGCGGGACGCGGATGATCTGCTCCACTTTGGTGTCGAGCAGCTCGATGAGTTCGGCCATCGCCGGGGTGAGCTGGAGTTGGCCGGCGTTGTCGATCAGCAACGCGTAGCGTATGCCCATCTGCGCTGCAATGCGCGGCCAGTCTTGGGGTCCGGCGATCATCAAGGCGTTTGCCGCTGCGGCGGCGGTCAACGCATCGCCCTCGTGGAGCACTGACGCTGAGGCGGCAGCATCGGCCGGACGACCGGTCCGTGGGTCGATCACGGAATGATAGACCTCGCCGCGGTAGACAAAGTTGCGCCCTTGGCTGCTGGCGGTGAACAGGCTGGCATCGCCGCTGACATCGAGGATACCGATGACGCCGGTGCCACTAGCGCGCGGTACGGGTAGACGCCAGGCGCGGCCAGAGCGGCTGCCAATGGCGCGCACATCGCCGCCGATGTTGATCAAGGCGCTGCGGACCGATTGGGCACGCAGAGCATCGATGGCGATGTCCATTGCGTAGGCAGTGGCGACGGCGTCAAAGTCGAGCTGGACCGCGGGGTTGTCGCTTTGCAGTAGAAGCCCGTCGAGATGGAGGTCATCCATCGTCGGCTGCACCGCCAGCAGCGCATTGATTGCTGCTTGTCCGGGCGGTGTCTCGGATGCCGGATGCGTATGATCGAGCCCCCAGAGACGGGTGAAACGGCCGATGGCCGGATTGAAGAGGCCGTCACTCTGGGTGTACAGGGTCTGACTGCGTATCAGCAGCGGGATCAGCGAGGGGGGTGCTGCGAAGGGCTCGCCGCGGGCGAGCTGCTCGTTGATGCGTAGCATTCGCCCAGCGTTGTTGGCGTAAAGCGCCTGCTCGAAGAAGAGGAGATCGCGTTCGACAGCAGCTGCAGCGGCTGCTGCGCGTTCGCGCTGAATGCCGACGATGCTGAGATCGACGGCAGTGCCAAAGGCTGGAAACTGGGTCGTGTAGACGGGGACTTCGGTGGTGTCGCAGGCGGCCATGAGGCTAGCGATGATGAGCGCGATGGCCGCTAGCTGGAGCTTTCTGAGGGTCAGCTGGAGCTGTTTATAGAGATTAGCGTGCATCGAGGCGTGCCTGGATCGCGGTCATGAGATCCTGAGCGATCTCGGTGCCGCACTCGCGGTCGATCTCCCGAATACAGGTGGGGCTGGTGATGTTGATCTCGGTGAGCCAGTCGCCGATGACGTCAAGCCCGGCGAAGAGGACGCCGCGCGCCTTCAGCTCCGGAGCCACCTGAGCGGCAATCCAACGCTCGCGCTCGCTGATGGGACGGACTTCAGCGCTGGCGCCAGCAGCCAGATTACCACGTGATTCGCCAGCAGCTGGAATCCGTGCCAAGACGTAGGGGACTGGTTCGCCGTCGACGATCAGCAGGCGTTTGTCGCCGTCGGCGATCTCGGGCAGGAACCGCTGCGCCATGCAGAAGCGCTGGCCAGCGCCGCGGCTGGCGCCGATTAGGGTCTCGATGATCACTGAGGTATTGGGGTCGCCGCGATGGATGCGGAAGATCGAGCGGCCCCCCATGCCATCGAGGGGCTTGAGCACGATCTCCTCGTGCTCGGCGAGGAAGGCGCGCAGCACATCGGCATGGCGGCTGATCACGAGCGGCGGGCAGCATTGCGGGAAATGCGCCGTAAAGACCTTCTCGTTGGCGTCGCGCAAGGTCCGCGGCGCATTCACGACCAGGCAGCCGGCGGCCTCGGCCAGCTCGAGCAGATAGGTCGCGTAGACGTATTCCATGTCAAACGGTGGATCTTTGCGCATCAGCACCGCATCGAGCTCGGCGAGGGCGAGCGTTTCGCTGGCCTCGAACTCAAACCATCCGGTCGGATCATCCTTCACCCGCAGCCGACGCATCTGTGCCCGGACCTGCTCGCCGGCGATGAACAGATCGGCAATCTGCATGTAATGGATGGACCAACCGCGCTGTTGAGCGGCGAGCAGCATCGCAAAGGTGCTGTCTTTTTTGATGGTGATGGACTCGATCGGGTCCATCAGGACGCCAAGCTTGTACTTCATTTGCTGAGTGTACCGCTGCTAGAGATCTGCCCTTTTTGCAAGGCGGGCCTGTTCAGACTGTCCTTGCCGATGCCTTTTAAAACAGGGTCTTAAACGACTCTTGCGTGCGTTTAGAGTCTCGCCTCAGCGCGTCTCGACAGCGGAAAACCTTATCAGAAAGCATCGACCAAGCACAACCATCGAGAGATAAAAGAAACCCCGGTGCTCGGGGGAGAGGCACCGGGGTAACTGTTCCCGGTCTTGGGGAGCCGGGAGCTACGGCCGCTTGGGAGGGGGAGCCCGTGGCGACCTAGCGCGTTGTCGCGCTTAGCAATTCAGAGTGTAGCAGCTGTTTGAAGTTCCGCTAGGGAAAGATTACGGAAGTGTCACCTGGACAAACTCTGAGGGCCGGAGGATCTCATCGGGATTGCTATTGAAGATGACATCTAATTCATAAACCGCCCCGTCGGGGTCAATGCGAACTGCTTCGACGCCGAGGCTGTAGATGGTGCCGGTGCGTAGCTGGCCGCGGACGTTGACCTTGGCCGGCTGTCCGGGACGGTAACGGCGCAGGATGTCGGAGGTCACCAAGACGCGCGCGAGCATCTGGCTGGTCGGTGCAACGGCAACTAAGGGCTGTTGCTGGAGCGTTTTGTAGATCACAGCGCCGCGATAGCCGTTCTGCGCGACGACAATGCCCTCAAATGGGGCGCGCAGCTCGGTGCGCTCGAGCAGCACATCAACAACCGCTTGCTTGGCCTTGGCCGATTCGAGCTCGGCTAAGGCTGCGGCCTTGAGCAGTTCGGCATCTTTCAGCTCCTCGCTGGCGATCAGTCCGCGGTCGAAGAGCTCCTGTGCGCGGGCAAGCTCACGCTCGGCGTCTTCGAGGCCAATCTGTCGGCGGACGAGGCGAGCCTTGGCCTCCAGGCTAGCCGCCTGTGCCTCGCGTTGATCCATGCGCAGCAGCAGTTGGCCTTCCTCGACATGCTCGCCTGGTGCGATCAGAACCTTTTCGATGACGCCATTCTCGACCGCGCGCATCTCGACCTTGTGCACCCATTCGAGACGGCCGCTGAGCTGAAGTGCGGCGGCAGCGTCGTTGGCCAGCAGCATCAGCAGTGACAGCATGAGGACGCTGAGCATTAGCCGCGCCCACTTCAGTCCTGCAGCCTGGCTGAGGTGACTCATCGCTGCCGCCTCGGTGAAGTCAGGATGCAAAACATGCCTGTACAGATGGGTTGGAGCAAGCGGAGCGGTTCCACTCATCGCGCTGATAGGGATCATGGCTGCAGCCCCTGCAGCGCGTTGAGCTCGGCGCGGGTCAGCGCTCGGCAGAAAGTGGTTTCTTGCTCATCCCGTCGTGCCTTGGTCTGCTGGCTCATCGAGAAGCCCAGATCAGCCTTGGCTTCGAGCTCATACAGGGTGCGGCTCTCGTCGAGCTTGAGATCACGCCAGTCCGACTCAGTGCGGGCCTGCTCGGCGATGACCTCAAGCAGCTCGAGCCGGATTAGCAGCTCCAGTGCGCGCTCGCGTACCGCCATGCGGACCAAGGCTTGCTCGGCCTCAGTGCGATCTTGCATCAGGGCCTTGACCTCGGGGTTGTTCTTGAGGGCAGTGTTGACGATGGCATCCAGATCCGGCGGCTTGGGGCTGGTCGCATTGAGCGCTGGCGTGACCAGCTGGCGGGGTAGTGAGCTTGGGTAGCCCATCGCGGTTGCCAGCAGTGCGCGGGTGACGCGCTGGGCCGCCTCGCTGGCGGCGCGCTGACGACGGACGAGCTGGTAATCGGCCTGCAGCTCGGCGGTGCGCAGCGGTGAGAATTGTCCGAGCTCTTCGCGTGCCTCGGCGCGATCGAACTGGATGAAGGCCACCGCCATGGCCTCGTTATCGCGGGCGAAGCTGAGATCAGCCAGCAGCACATCATAGAAGCGCTGCATGATCTCGAGACGCTGAGCGTCGGCAGTGGGGAGTAGGAGGGACCAGGCGACATCGCGCTCGGCATCGTTATTCCGCGCGCCCCTGAAAGCGAGGGAATGGCAGCCGAGATAGAGCGGCTGCGCGCGTGGGAGGTCGAGCGTTGTCGGTTGCTCGGCCGCCGTGACTCGCGGATGGGTCTTGGCGAAGCTCAGCGCCTGTTCTAGGCGGAGAGGATCAGGGACGTCGTCCAGCACCTCGTCGGCGCTGGTTTCCCTGGGGGCCGTGATGGCCAGCAGCATGAGCGTCGCTAGGGCAACGCCGATAGCCCAGGAAGCGGATGCGACGGCGCTCGCCGAGGTCTCTACATGCCAGGGCTCAGGTCGGGTTTTGGCAGTTGATGATTGCCCCATTGCAATCGTTTCCTCTGTGATGGTGTCTTACTTTAAGCCTCAATGCGCCTCATCCCAATTATCGCCAACGCCGGCCTCCACCAGCAGCGGGACCGCCAGCTCAGCCGCGTTCTGCATCAGCGCGCAGATTTGCTCTGAGGCCGATGCTGTGGCGTCTTCGGCGACCTCAAACACCAGCTCGTCATGCACCTGCATGATCATCCGCACCGGTGGCTGCTCGCTGTGAATCCAGGCGTCGACGGCGATCATTGCGCGTTTGATGATATCTGCCGCGGTGCCCTGCATCGGCGCGTTGATGGCGGTGCGCTCGGCGGCACTGCGCAGTTGGTGATTGCTGTGGCCGATGTTGGTGAGATAGAGCCGACGTCCGAACAGGGTCTCGACGTAGCGGTCCTGGCGTGCCTGCTCACGGGTCTTGTCCATGAAGGCGCGCACGCCAGGGTAACGGGCGAAGTAGGCGTCGACATAGTCTTGCGCCTCTTGGCGCTCGATGCCGAGCTGGCGCGCAAGCCCGAACGCGGACATGCCGTAGATGAGACCGAAGTTGACCGCCTTCGCTGAGCGACGCTGCTCGCTGGTGACCTCGTCAGGCTGCAAGCTGAGTATCTCCGCAGCCGTCGCACGATGAATGTCTTGACCGACGGCAAAGGCGGCCAGCAGGCGCTCGTCACCGGAGAGATGGGCCATGATGCGCAGCTCGATCTGTGAGTAATCGGCCGCCAGCATACGAAAGCCAGGCTCCGGCACGAAGGCGCGGCGGATGCGCCGACCCGCCTCGCTGCGGATGGGGATGTTCTGCAGGTTCGGATCGCTGGAGGAGAGGCGGCCGGTGGCGGCGACCGCTTGGTGATAGCTGGTGTGCACCCTACCTGTGTCCGGGTTGACCATGGCCGGTAGCTTGTCGGTATAGGTCGAGCGCAGCTTGGTCAGGCCGCGGTGCTCGAGGATCAGTTGCGGTAGCTCGTAGCCATCTTCAGCCAGCTTTTCCAACACCGCCTCGGAGGTTGATGGCGCGCCCTTTGGGGTCTTGGAAACCACTGGCAGCTTGAGCTGCTCGAAGAAGATGGCGCCGATCTGCTTCGGCGAGCCCATGTTGAAGCGGCTGCCGGCCACCGCATAAGCCTGCTCCTCAAGCTCAGCCGCGCGCTCGGCGAGGTCGCGACTTTGGGTCTTGAGCGCCTCGACGTCGACGCGCACGCCGGTGCGCTCGATACGCGAGAGCACCGGCACCAGGGGCATTTCGATCTCGCGGTAGATCCGGGTCAGGCTCGGTAGTGCCTCGATACGCGGCCAGAGGCACTGATGCAGCCGCAGGGTGACATCGGCATCCTCGGCGGCATAGGGTGCCGCGGTCTCGAGCGGAATCTGATTGAAGGTCAGTTGTTTGGCACCCTTGCCGGCGATGGCCTCGAACTTGATCGTCTCCTGGTCGAGGTATTTCTTTGCCAGCGAGTCCATGTCGTGTCGGGTGGCGGTGCTGTCGAGCACATAGCTCTGCAGCATGCTGTCGTGGGCGATGCCCTGCATGCTGATGCCAGCGCGGGCGCAGACGCTCATATCGAATTTCAGGTTCTGACCGAGCTTAGGGCGCTCAGGGTCTTCGAGCAGCGGCTTTAGGGCGTTCAAGACCTGATCCCGGTCGAGCTGATCCGGAGCCCCGGGATAGTCGTGCGCGAGCGGGATGTACGCGGCTTCATGCGGACTGACCGCAATCGAGACGCCAACGATGTCAGCGCGCATGTAGTCGAGCGCCGTGGTCTCGGTGTCGAAGGCGAAGAGTTCGGCCTGGCGCAGGCGCTCAAGCCAGGGCTCGAGCTCGGCCTGAGTAAGGATGGTCTGATAATTTGCTGCTGGTCGTTGTGAATGACCCTGCCCATGCTCGCCCACCAAGCGTCCGTGCTCGCCCGTCAAGGACTGGCCCGTCGCGTTTCTATCCGCACTGACAGCGTCGGTGGCGCGACCAGTGGTCTCGGCGGTGGAGTTGGCGCCGCGATGGAGTGTCGCGAGCAGCCGCTTGGACTCGATGCGCTCGTACCAGGCGCGCAAGGTCTCGCGGTCGGGCTCATCGGGGCTGAGATCGGTCGGTCCCAGCTCCAGCGCGACATCGCGTTTGATGGTGGTCAGCTTGCGGGACAGTGGCAATTGATCGAGCGCCGCGCGCAGATTCTCGCCGACCTTGCCCTTGATCGCATCGGCATGGTCGATCACGCCATCCAGATCACCGTATTGCTCGATCCACTTGACGGCGGTCTTGGGGCCGCATTTCGGCACGCCCGGGATGTTATCGGCGCTATCGCCCATCAGGCTCAGATAATCGATGATTCGCTCTGGTGGCACGCCGAACTTGGCGCGCACACCCTCAGGATCGAGCAGACTATCGGTCATGGTGTTGACCAGGGTGATGCGCTCATCGACCAGCTGCGCCATATCTTTATCGCCGGTCGAGATCAGGGTGCGCAGGCCCTCAGCTGCAGCGCGGCTGGCGAGGGTGCCGATGACGTCATCGGCCTCGACCTCGGGGATCTCGATCAGC
This sequence comes from Halochromatium sp., assembly GCA_010912705.1. Lineage (GTDB taxonomy): Bacteria > Pseudomonadota > Gammaproteobacteria > Chromatiales > Chromatiaceae > Lamprobacter. The sequence continues at coordinate 11,130 of POWB01000031.1, read as the reverse complement.
GGCAGACCCATGGCTCGGATGATGGCCTTCAGTGGGTCGAGCTGCTCGCGTAGCTCATCCGGCATCGGTGGGCGATGGGCCTTGTACTCGCTGTAGAGCGTATCGCGGAAGGTCGGCCCGGGGGCATCGAAGACCACCCCGATGTAGGTCGGCGAGGTCTCGTCGATGAGCTTGCGCAGCATGTTCAGCACGCCGATCAGCGCTCCCGTTGCCTCGCCCTTCGAATTGGTCAGTTTCGGCAGGGCGTGATAGGCGCGGAAGAGGTAGCCGGAGGCATCGACGAGGACGAGCGCGTACTGGGATGTCATCGTTGGTTTAGTTCCCTAAAGTCTCCCCAGAGTGCTTGGATGGCGGCAATCGCGGCGAGCGGGGCGGTCTCGGTACGAAGCACCCGTGGGCCGAGCCTGACCGGTGAGAAGCCGCGGGTCTGGGCGTACTCGCGCTCTGCTGGCTCGAGGCCGCCTTCGGGACCGATAAGCAGCGTTAGCTGTTCCGCTGGGGGCGGCAGCTCGGTGATGGGTCTAGCGGCTTCATGATGCAGCAGGATGCCGCCAGTCTGCTCCTGCTTGAGCCAGTCGAGCAGCGCGAGTGCAGGCATCAGAGACGGAAGCCTGCGGCGCCCGCTCTGCTCGCAGGCGGCGATGATGATGCCCTGCCAATGCTGAGCGCGCTTAGCGAGACGTTCGCCACTCAGGCGCACCAGGGTGCGGCTCGCGAATAGCGGTTGAATGCTGCTGACGCCAAGCTCAACGGCCTTTTGCAGGGCGAAGTCCATGCGCTCGCCACGCGAGACGCCGAGCGCCAGACTGATCGCCAAGTGCGGTGCTGGCTCAGGTGTACCGACGCTGAGAATACGCAGGCTGACCTGGCTGCGGGTGCTGGTCTCGATCTCAGCGCGGTAATCCTGGCCGTCGCCGTTGAACAGCGTGAGCAGGTCACCGCTGCCGAGTCGTAGGACCTGGTTGGCATGTTTAGCCGGGCGCGCTTCGAGCTCGATGCTGGCGCCGACGCTAAGCGGTTGTTCTGTGTAGAGGCGATTGTCGCGCATGCAATCGGCTGCGAGCTGCTGAGTCAGTGTTAGCCTGGTGGCTTGAGCTTGAAGGTGGCGGCAGCGGTGAGGCCCCAGCCGGCGACCAAGAGCAGGCCGCCGATCGGGGTGATCGCACCGAAGACGCTGATCTCCGAGAGCACTAAAATAAACAGGCTGCCGCTGAAGATCAGGGTACCGATCGCGAGTAGCCAGCCGGCGATGCCGAGTAGACGGCGCGCGGCGGTCGGCCTGTTAGCTGACCAGGTGTTCGCTGACCAGCTGAGTGCGGCGAGCGCGAGCAAGGCGGTACCCTGCCAGCCAAGGTAGTGTGCGGCGGTTGTCCAGACATCGGCCCGTTCCGGGGTGATCTGGCCCTCTAGCGCATGGGCTCCAAAGGCGCCGAGGATCACGGCGCTGAGTCCAAATAGGGCTCCGACCGTGGCGAGCAGGCGGGTCATCTGCGGTTCTGTCCCTTCGTTGTGAGGCTGCGTTCTCGATGAGAGCGCAGGTGGCTGCAGTCAAGGACTAGAGGATACTGCAGTCAGCGTCGGGGCGCCTTGTTCTTTGCAACTGGGATGCGTTGTGAAGGGTGGCCGATGGCAAGCCGATTGAGCTGGTTGCCCTCGGCTCTGAGGCACAAGGCGCCGCTTTAGCGGTAATGCTTTCGAGGATGCTTGAGACAGCTGTCCCAAGGCATCCTAGGGCATTAGCGGTGGCTAGCAGGAATGGCAATAGTGGTCGGGCAGGCCAGCGATGCGGCAGGCCTGTTTGCAGCCGCCTTGCGGGAAGAGGCCTTCCAGCTTCTTGCGGGTGCAGGGCGTGTGCTCAGAGACCTTTTCGCCAATCGCGCGGATGATCACCTTAGGCGACGGGGGCATCTCGTGAAAGGCGTAATACTCGCGCAGGAATTCGATGACCGTCCAATGGCATTCGGTGAGGCTGAGGCCTTCTTGTTGCGCCATCGCATAGGCAAGATCGTTATCCCAATCCTCGAAGTAGGCGAGAAAACCCTTCTTGTTGAAATGAACATCTCGTCCAGCTAAGGCTCCAACAACAGTCATTGCAGTCATCGATTAACTCCTCCACCTCTAGGATAGGGTGGATATTCTGGGTTCTTGGGGGCGGCTGAGTCCGGCCTTGGTCTATCGGCTTATTCTTGTATTAGCAGTTTGTGGAGCAGCGTTCTTTGCTGCTGTCAAGGAAATATAGACCTATCGTCCGCGGTTTGTACACCAAGAAACAAGATCTGGATCAATCGATCAGTGAATGAATACTGATGCGCAGACTAAGCGGCTCTGTTCTACCAGCTCACCGCGTCTCCAGCGACGGCTTCGAGCATGCTTGCAACCTCTTTCATGGCTGGACTCTGCTCGGTCTCTGAGGCTGAGATCTTGCGGTGTGCGACATAGGTCGTATCGGGCTGCTCGGGAAGGGTATAGACCGCGATGATGAAGGGGCAATTGACGATGCGACGTGGATCTTCGCTGATCATCTTGCGCGACAAGACCGCGCTGCAGAATTCGACCGACTCAGCTTGGCCGAAGAGCGGGCCACCGAGGCCAAGATCAGCGCCGGTGCGCTCCAGCATCTCGTTCATGTGCATGAGGTTATTGATGAACATGCCACGCTGTTCGATCGCCAGCTTGAGGCCATCCATCACGTCGGAAAAACTGCTGCTGCTTTCATAGACCGCGTATTCATCGGCCAGGGTTTGTACGGCGGTTGACAGCAGTAGCAGGCTCAAGAGTAGGGCCTGGAATCTTTTCATCTGTGCTGCTCCTCATAACCGCCCGCGGCCGAGCACGACCGCGGGCGTAGCCTGATGGCCAGGTTAGTATTGGTCCATAGGACGGAAGGCCGGTGCTGATGGCCAGCCCTCGCCGGGGCCTTGGCTCGGCTGCGAGCGGCTAGGCGGTGCGCTACGCGATTCGAGCTGCTCGATGCGCCGTTTCAGGGCCTCGATCTCGCGGTCCTTGGCGCTCTCACTTGTGCTGGATGCAGGCTCACTGGATAGGGCTGTGGCGGGGTCGCTGTAGCCTGGGGCTCCGTAGGTCGCCCCTGGAGCTGGGTAGCCAGGTGCGCCATAGGGGGCGTAGCCATAGCCACCGTAAGGGGCGTAGCCGGGGGCGCCGTAAGGACCCGGGCCATAAGGCCCCCAGGGTCCATCATTGTAGTAGTAATCGTCATCGTTGCCGCCGAACCAGCGTCCGGGGTTGAACATGTCTCCAAAGCCAATTGCCTGCACGGCGGGACTGGCCATGATCATGAGCGCCGTCAGGGCGATAGTCTTGCTAACAGGGTGTGCGACTGTTGACAAAGCGAGATCCTCCATCCGATCTAATGAACAGGAATTGTTGTCGTCACGGGGCTCGTTAAGGGTCTTTAGCAGCGCGTCGCCGCCGATAGGCCGCGGTCTGCTGGGCGAGAATACTATCCTGTTGGCGGCTGTCTGTCTGGAGGCTGATTGCCAGCAGAGGGCTGCAATGCCTGTTTGAGACCCCCAGCGATCTCCCTGGGGATGATCAGGCAGAGATTGGCAGCCGAGGGCTGGCTTTGGCGATAGCGTCGATTCGCTCCTCGTCACTCGGCTGCGCCTAGGCCGCCGAGGGAGCCCCCTGGTGGTGATGCCGGTGATGATGATGCTTCTGATCCTGCGGATGATCATGATCATGCCCAGCGGGTGCGGCTGCCGCTCGCTCGGTACCCACATCATGGGCCTGTGCATGTGCATGTGCATGTGCATGTGGCTGCAATCGAGGCCCATCGGGCTGTCCGCTTGGGCGTGCGGTCTTACCGGCGGCGCGGCGTCGACCCTGGGCGGCTACCTCTGCGCGTAGCCAGTGCAGCCAGGGGGAGAGCCGGTCTTGGTCGCCTCGAATCGCTATCCGCTCGAAGGGGACGCTGCTGGCGAGCTGGCGTAGGTAGCCTTCGGCGCGGGACGGATCAAAATCATCGAGCACCGGTAAGAGGTCAGCCTTGCTGAGCAGCACGAGATCCGCGGCGCGAAACATTACCGGGTATTTCGCCGGCTTGTCATCGCCTTCCGGAACCGAGAGCAGGGTCACATTGCGATGCTGCCCGAGGTCGAAGCTGGCAGGGCAGACGAGATTGCCGACATTCTCGATGAAGAGCAGATCGATGTCAGCAAGGTTGAGCTGATGTAAGGCATCATGGACCATGTGCGCGTCGAGATGACAGGCGCTACCGGTAGCGATCTGAATCGCTGGCACGCCTTTCGCGCGCACGCGCTCGGCATCGTTCTCGGTTTCTAGGTCGCCTTCGATGACGGCGATGCGCAGCTCGCCGGCTAAGGCTTCAATCGTGGCCTCAAGCAGACTGGTCTTACCGGCGCCGGGCGATGACATCAGGTTTAGCGCAAGCACGGCGTGGCTGTCGAAGTGCTCGCGATTATGCAAGGCCTGGTGGTCGTTCTCGTCAAGCAGGCTGGTCAGTACCTCGACCGCGGCGCGTCCATCCGCGGTCTTCGCGTGCTTGCCATCGGCACGCACAAGATGCTCATTGCCAGGCGTGATGTTGCAACCACAGGTATCGCACATGATGGTCTCCGTGAGAGGGTAGATGCGCTGGGGCCTCGCCCAGTGCAGTATTTGGCGACTATAGCAGTGGAGCGCAATGCTGGTGCAAGACTAAGGTGAGGAGGGCGCTGCGGGTGGCTCTTGAGTCTCGCTCGGTTCCTCTGGGATGCTCATCTCTAGGCTCGCGAGCAGCATCTCATCACCACTGCTGAGCTTGGTGTGATAACTGCCGCAATGCAGGCACAGCAGCCGGTTGGGGCTTGCCTCGCTTTCTTGACCGCAGTCGATACAATGCACGCGCACAGGTGCCGGCTCGATATCCAATCTGGCGTGCTCGGCGATCGAGCCAGCAGCGGCGAGAGGATAGGCATTAGCCAGCAACGCCGCCTCGACGCCAGATAGCGGTCCGATGCGCAGCAGGATGCGCTCAACGCGCTCGGCGCCATGCTCGCGGGCGATGCGCTCGACCTGCTCAAGCAAGGACATGCAGACCGAAAGCTCATGCATCCTTGGCCCCCTGCGGGTCTTGCTGGCAGGTTATGGCGGTGTTGGGTAGCGACTGGTCGTTGCACTCACGCATCTTGTTGCGGTGCTCCGGTAACTGGGGGTGGACGCCACTGAGGTTGATGAATTATCATAGCTGGCTTAGTTCGGTCTCGGGACAACGTCGCCGAGTTCCGGCAGCCTCGGGCCGTTAGCTCAGCTGGTAGAGCAGGGGACTCTTAATCCCTTGGTCGTAGGTTCGAATCCTACACGGCCCACCAGCTTAATCTGATGCTCTTGTATGCGCGCTCACAGGATGAGCGATGTTCTCACGCTTCCTCAAATGATCCTGATCGCGGGTTCCTGCGCCTAGGTATCATACCTCCCTAGGACTAGAGTGGCCCAACTGGCGCTCTTGGCCCGTCTCTGGGCGAGCCTTAACGGTTAAATCCTCATACTCGTTTGCATGGCCATCCACTCGCATGGCCGGAAGAAGATCCATGAGCGGACATGGGCCGGGCCTGGACCCCGCGTGTTCGGGGCGAGCGCTGGCTGTGCGACCGCCCTACCTTGAGCTGAGGTGACCGGTTTCCCGGGCGCGAGCGTTCAGCCCTGCGACCCGCGCGGCGCGATGCCGCGCCCCTGCACAAGGCCGTGCTAGCATCCGCCCTCATCGACCACGACCAGATGCACGCACGGACGATCATCATGCCCCGACGTCACCTGCCCATCAGCATCCAGACCTTCCGCGAGATCCGCGAGGACGACTACTACTACGTCGACAAGACCGGCTTCGCGCTGCGGCTGATCGAGGAGGGCAAGGCTTATTTCCTCTCCCGACCACGGCGCTTTGGCAAGTCACTCTTTATCGATACCCTGGCGGAATTGTTCGAGGGCAACGCAGCGTTGTTTCAGGGACTCGAGGCCGAGCAGCGCTGGGACTGGTCGCGGCGCTATCCGGTGATTCGGCTCAGTTTTGGCGGTGGGGTGATTCAGAATCGCGCCGAGCTCGACCGCCGCATCCTGGCCTTGCTGTACAACAACCAGGAAGCGCTCGGCGTCACCTGTCGGGATGCGACCGACATTGTTGGCTGCTTCAGCGAGCTGATCGCGCGCGCCCATGCCGCCACCGGCGAGCGCGTCGTGGTGCTCATCGATGATTGCGACCAGCCAATCCAGGATCACCTGACCGATCCCGCCATCGCCAAGGCGATGCGCGATGGCTTGCTCAAACTCTACTCCGTGATCAAGGATGCCGACGCCCATATCCACTTCGCCTGTCATCATTGGCCGCGCCGGGCTAGGCTGCCCGCGAAGGCTGCGTCGTCGCAAGTGTCTCATTTAACAGGGATTGCGGCTCCGGCTGAGTGAGATTATATTGACGTATAATTTATCGACTGGAGAGACAGTGTGTACACAACGCATCTGCGTAAAGTTGGCAGTTCGGTCATGCTCGTTGTGCCACCGGCCTTTCTCGAGCAACTGCATCTGCGCGCCGGAGCGAGCGTGGGCCTGGCGGTGGATGGTGACCGTCTTGTGGTCAGCTCATCGCCTAAGCCGCGCTACACACTCGCCGAACTCTTGGCGGCGTCGGATTATGGTCAGCCGCAACCACCTGAGGAACGCGAATGGGTCGATGCGCCAGCGGTGGGCGGTGAACTCCTATGACGCGGGGCGATATCTACCTGGTCTCCCTGGACCCAACGGCGGGACATGAGCAACGAGGCCACCGGCCGGTGCTGATCGTTTCGTCCGTTGAATTCAACGACGCGACTCGGTTGCCGGTGGTGCTTCCCATCACCTCGGGCGGCGCCTTCGCGCGTCGGATTGGTTTCGCGGTGCCCTTAATCGGCACCAACACGACGGGCGTCGTGCGCTGCGACCAGCCGCGTGTACTCGATCTCGCGGCACGCAACGCGCGCAAGGTAGAAACCGTGCCAGCGTCACTCATGGATGAGGTGCTGGCAAGAGTCATCACGATCTTCGAGTGACGCCCTCATCGCCCGCGACCCGACTCAGGGATCGCCGTTATGCCCCGACCCAAGCGACCCATCAGCATCCAGACCTTCCGCGAGATCCGCGAGGACGACTACTACTATGTCGACAAGACCGGCTTTGCGCTGCGGCTGATCGAGGAGGGCAAGGCCTACTTCCTCTCCCGACCCCGGCGCTTTGGCAAATCGCTCTTTATCGATACCCTGGCGGAATTATTCGAGGGCAACGCAGCGTTGTTTCAGGGACTCGAGGCCGAACAGCGCTGGGACTGGTCGCGGCGCTATCCGGTGATTCGGCTCAGTTTTGCGGAAGGGGTCCTGCGCAACCGTGCAGAGCTCGACGAAAAGATCGCCGAACTGCTCGCCGACAACGAGGCACGACTGGGCGTCAGAGGCCAGGACTGCAGTCTCTCCGGGCGCTTTCGAGGACTCATCGAGGCCGCGCATGCGCAGCATGGCGAGCGTGTCGTGGTGTTGGTCGATGATTGCGACAAACCCATCTTCGATCACCTTGTGGACCCGGCCACCGCCAAGGTGATGCGCGATGGCTTGCTCAACCTCTACTCGGTGATCAAGGATGCCGACGCCCATATCCGTTTCGCCTTCCTAACAGGGGGCTTTAACTGCTTCCGAACCAGCATCTTCTCGGGGCTCAACAACCTCCACGACATCACCATCGATCCCCGTTACTCGGCGATCTGCGGCTACACCGAGGCCGACCTGGACCAAGTCTTCGCGCCCGAACTCGAGGGCCTCGACCGCGAGCAGATCCGCGCCTGGTACAACGGCTACAACTGGACCGGGGAGGCGGTCTACAACCCCTTCGATCTGCTGCTGCTGTTCGACGCCCGCCAGCTCCGCCCCTGGTGGTTCGAGACCGGCACGCCGACCTTTCTGGTCGATGTCCTCACCGAGCGCGGCTTCTACACACCCCGACTCGCGGCGCTGCCGATCGCTCCGGCGAGCGGTGAGCTGCAACTGCTGTCTCGGCCGCATGCGAGTGACGACCCGGCCCGCGGTGGACGGCGCTGCACTTGTCCAGTTTGCGAACTTGCTCTGATCGACGCGGTTGTCCTTGCGATGGTGTCAATCTATATTCTCGATATAGATCGCAACCGAGAGGAGGCCTCACGGTGACCGCCACCGCGAAACTCTTTATGAACGGCCTCAGCCAGGCCGTGCGCCTGCCGGCACAGTTCCGCTTCGAGGGTACGGAGGTGCTGATCGAGCGGGACGGCGATGCCGTCATCTTGCGCCCGAAGCCGCACGGGTGGGACGATTTCTTCTCGACCGCACCGCGCACGCCTGACGACTTTCTGGCTGATCGCGACCAGGAACCACCGCAGGAAAGGGATTGGCTCGATGGGCTGGATGCTTGACACCAACACGGCGAGCTTCGTTATCCGTCGCCGACCGATCGAGGTCAAGCGTCGTTTCGACGCCGTCGGGCACGGCAATCTGTCGATCTCGACGGTCGTCTTGGCGGAGCTGCTGTACGGTGCCGCGTTGCATCCCACGAAAAGTGCCGAGATACGGCATGACATCGACGACTTTCGGCGGCGCCTGCGGGTTGTTCACTGGTCAGAGCAAGCGGCAAAGCACTACGCAAGCATTCGAGCCGATCTGCGCAAGGCAGGTACGCCGATCGGAAATATGGATCTGCTGATCGCGGCGCATACGCTTGCCGAGCGGGCGGTTCTGGTCACGAATAATCTCCGCGAGTTCCGGCGTGTGGACGGTCTGGTGCTGGAGGACTGGCTGCCCTAAGGCAAATTGCACCTGTTCACCGAGCAGGGAGTTATCGACGATCTCGGCGACGAACAGATCGGCGCGGCGCGGCAGGTCCTCACCGAGACGCACCTGACTGGCGTCCTTGGCGATGAGTCCGTCTCGGCGGCTGGCGTGCTTGGGTCGCTGGTGTTGATCATGGATCTGTTGTTTCAGCCGAATCGCAGAGGCTCTCCAACGCCCGCTCCTGGGTGCAGCCGAAAATCGTTGGTCATGGTTCCGCGCAGCGACCACCGGCCGCGTTGATGCAGCGGGATCTCTGGGCGGAGAGGCGGAGGGGCGCTTGTGCGAGGCACGACTGAGCGTGCTCGCCCGTGTGGGGCCAGGCTCGTCTGTCAACGGCTGCATGGTAGCATCCGCCCGAATCGTCTGCGACCAGACGCATAGACCACCAGCATGCCCCGACGTCACCTACCCATCAGCATCCAGACCTTCCGCGAGATCCGCGAGGACGACCACTACTACGTCGACAAGACCGGCTTCGCGCTGCGGCTGATCGAGGAGGGCAAGGCTTACTTCCTCTCCCGCCCGCGGCGCCACGCCGCGCTGCTGCGCCCGGCGATCGCCGAGCGGGTGGCCGGCGCCGACTCGGACTACATCGCGACGGACCAGGTGTTGGCACAGCTCCAGGCGCTGGCGCGCCGAGACCCGGCGGACTGGAAGACGCTGATCCCCGAGATCAGTGCCTTGACGGATGCGCTGTTGCTGCTCAATGCAAACCTCACGCCGGAGCCGGTGACATGACGACGGATCGGCGGCTCATGGGCGACTTCCCTGCAGGTCGCCACGCCCAGGCGAGTGGGGTGGATTCGACGCGCCCGGGTGATCATGTCTGCAGCCGTATCGCGGTGAGCATCGGCCTTGTTCGCGCCCCGGAGTCTGGCCTCGAACCAACCGAGCCAGTAGCGCAGGTACGCGTCGAGGCGTTCTGACTCAAACCCCTGCTCCCAGCGCCCGACGAAGGTCTTCTCCGGGTGCATCCGCAGATGCAGCCCATCGAACAGCCCATGCAGACGCTTCACCGCCTCGCGCAGCCGTGGCCGGGACGGCGCCAGCACCAGCAGATCGTCCATGAAGCGGACATAAAACCAGCGCCCATCGCTCATCGCCTGGTCCACCCCGGCCAGATGCAGCCCACCCAGCAGCGGCGAGAGCGGACAGCCGAGCGCGATGCCGCGCCCGTGCTCGCGGTCGTGTCCATCCTCCCAGGTCAGGCGCCGGATCGGCTGCTAGACCAATGGCCGACTGTCTGCCCGGCAACCTTGTCAAATAGACCTATTTAGATATAATCGCGGGATGACCAATCAGCTCAAGCCGCTGCTGTGGGTTGGCGCATCGAAGAAGGATCTGCTCGCCATGCCCGATGCTGTTGTCGACGTCTTTGGCTTTGCGTTGCATCTTGCGCAGGCAGGCAGGAAGCACGAGCAGGCCAAGCCCCTAAGAGGGTTTGGCGGAGCGGGTGTGCTGGAGGTGGTGGAAGACCATTTGGGCGATACCTATCGGGCGGTTTATACGGTCAAGATGAGCGATGCGGTTTATGTGCTGCACTGCTTCCAAAAGAAGTCGAAACAAGGCATCGAAACACCGAAGCACGAATTGGACTTGATTCGTGAGCGACTGAAGGCGGCGCAAGCCCATGCCAGAGGCAGCTGATCATGATTGACATTGAACAAGGCTCGACCAACGTCTACGAGGATTTAGGACGACCCGACGCTGCCGAGCTGCAGGTCAAGGCCATGCTCGCGGCGAAGATCGGCGAGATCATCAAGTATCGTCATCTCACGCAAGTGCAAGCCTCCGAGATTCTCGGGATGCCGCAGCCCAAACTGTCCGCAATGTTGCGCGGCCAATTTCGGGGCATCAGTGAAGCCAAGATGCTTGAATGCCTCAATCGGCTGGGGCGGGATATCGAAATCCGGGTACGCAAGCCGTCGCGTTCCAAGGCGGTTGGTCGTACCTCGGTCGTATTCGTCTGACTGAGGGGGAATAAGGGGCCTGAGGGGGAATAAGGGGCCTGGGTCAATTGATGCAATGCTGACCCAGATATCGATCCCGCTTCCTTTTTGCTTTCCAGCTCCCGAGCCCCAGCGGGTAGCGACCTTGGCACCGAGCTGAGGGCGATCTCTAGGTCCGGCGCCTGCTCAGCCTCGGCCGCTGTCGCGTCAGTCAAGGGCAGGTCGTACAGCGGCCAGTCGCTGGCCAGGGTGAGGCCGCAGTAGCAATAGCCGTGAGCAGCGCACGCTGATCGGCTTTGAGGTGGAAACCCTCAACTGATTGCCGGGCGCCGACGGGCATTGAT
>POWB01000030.1 GCA_010912705.1 Halochromatium sp. | reverse complement strand
AGAGAATTGTGGACTCCCTCCAGCTCCTTTCCCAGGCAATGCCTGCCTCGCTGTCCCCTCAAAACGACCGGGCTCAACAGCCCAACAGTTTCCATCGAGTCGGAAAATCGGGAATGCGCCCCCACTCGACGGTCAACGCTGGTGCGGCTACGATCGTCACCACCAGCACAACAGTCGAATCTTCCGATTACCATGACTGAAAACATCGAGCGCTTGGTACTTGAACACTTGCGGGCGATCCGTGCCGACATCGCGGATCTGAAACGCGAGGTTGCCGGGAACAGTGTGCAGATCGCGGCCATGGGGCAGCAGCTCGCAGGGCTGACGACTGCGGTCTACAGCAGCAAAGGTGACATCGAAACCATCAAAGAGCGGATCGCTCGCCTGGAGCGACGGATTGAGCTTGCTGGCGAGCATGGATGATCAAGGACTGCGGGATGCTGCTAGCCGGTGAGGCCAGCTCAGGCAGATCCACGATCCGCTCACGTGCGACCTCGGCGGCGTAGCTCAGTACCGCTTGGATATCCTCAAGTTGGAGGCTTGGATAGCTGTCGAAAATGCGCTGAGCGGATGCACCGTCAGCCAAGTTATCGAGAATCACGGAGACAGGTATCCGTGTCCCCTTGACGCAAACCTTACCGTGACAGATCGCAGGATTGGCAACGAGTCGTTCTTTCCATTTCATGGTGATGCACGATAGGCCAGTGGTCGGCTGGGGTCGATTGACCTCGCCTTGTGATGTGAGCTTTTCCAGCTAGCACATTAGGTTAGCCGAGGTGACCGAAGTCGTCAAACCAACATCGTCGCGCCTTGGCGCGCTGTGCGATGCTGCTTTGATGCTGGTCTTGGCGGCATCGTCGCAGGCCATGGAAACGGTTCCGGTCCCTGGCAAACCCGCCAAGAGCCGATCAAGCGGGTCGTCGGCCACATCGACCCGCTCAGCACTCCTATTGCCGCCGCCGCCATCGCTCGTGCCGAAGTCATGGGGCCAGCCGGCGCCATCCGAGACGCCAAGGCGTAGCAATGGGGCGATTTTTCAGCGCTGATCGACACCGGCGACGATGTGAGGCAACGCTTAGCCGACCGCTCGACGGATGGAGCGGTCAATTCGGTTGACGTGCGCCACAAAGTGGAATGACTGATGCAAGATCCTGATTGTCATCAGCCGAGCTGATGGGCTAGTCTCTCTCGCAGTATCTGCGACGTGCAGTGGCTGGATCGCCTCCTGGGTGTCCATAGACCGCGCTGACGCCTCGTGGCCCCCCCATGGACAGACTAAAGGAATCTGGTGATGCACCTGCCTTGTGCCCCGCAATCGCTCGCGTCTCTTCTCGTTGTGCCACTGTGTGTGGCGAGCTTGACGCTGTTCGGTCAAGCCAGCGCACAACCCCCGTATCCGCTCAACGACACAGGCAGCTACTGGTGCTCCGATGCCGACAGCTCGGGCCTCGACTGCCCAGTCGAGGGCTACCCAGGTCAGGATGCTGAGTTCGGGCGCGATGTCACGAACAACGATCACAGTGATGGTTATGCGGGCTTCAGCTTTACCAAGCTCGATGCTCAAGGCAATGATCTGCCAGCCACTGCGCCCGTCTGGTCATGTGTGCGCGACAATGTGACCGGAACCGTTTGGGAAGTTAAGACGAACGACCGAGGCTTGCGCGATAAGAGATGGACATATACCTGGTATGAAAGTACTGCTAACAGCGGAACGTGCGCGACCAACGGACGTTGTGACACCGAGAAGTATGTTGAAGATGTCAATATCACTGGCCTATGTGGATTCAACGATTGGCGCTTGCCGACTATTAAAGAGTTGTATGGGATTGTAATTAACGATAGTTATTCTCCCGTCGACTCTTATTACTTCCCTAACACCCAGAGTTCTAGATATAGAGCGTACTGGTCTGGCTCGGAATACGACAACGATTATGCTTGGGAAATAGACTTCAATTATATTTATATTTATCTAATGTTCGCCACATCAAAGATTAATGATAATTATGTTCGCTTGGTGCGATCTGAACAACAACCATCATCATCATCTTTTATAAACAATGGTGACGGCACTATCACTGAAGCAAATAATGGACTGATGTGGGCTCGATGCAGCGCCGGTCAGAGCGGCCCCGACTGTAGCGATTCAGCTGCCATAAAAATGAATTGGCAGCAGGCTTTGAATTATGCTGAGGATATGGTGCTGGCGGGATATAACGATTGGCGCGTACCAAATATCAAAGAATTGCAATCTCTTGTCAATTATGATGCTAATTATCTAGGGATTGACGAGTCTTTCTTTCCATCAACTCCTGCTGCTAAATTCTGGTCTTCCTCTTCGTCTGTTTTCTACAGGAGCCTTGCGTTACAAATTCCATTCTATTTATCCACACACTCATCTCTTGATGAAGATAAAACCAACGAATTAGGAGTTCGCCTAGTGCGTGACGTGCTGCCATTAACTATAACGATTACTGGTGACGGTAATGGAATGGTCTCTAGCGAGCCTGTCGGCATCAATTGTGGAAGCGATTGTAGCGAGGATTATTCATCCGGCACCGAAGTCCTACTCACAGCTACACCTGCTATTGGTTCAGAGCTGAGCAGTTGGAGCGAAGATAGTTGCGGTATCGCCACGAGATGCAAAGTAATCGTAGACAGCGCCAAGACAGTCACCGCTACTTTCAGTGAGATCGGCGGAACAATTAATTGCGCATCAACAGCACATACCCTCACAAGAGCTTTCACAATAGGTATCCATCAGTATTATTCGGAGGTCTTGATATCGGTATCTGGCAGCGTGCAGATTAACCCTAATGCCAAGTTGTATCTCGGTGCCCCGAGGATCAACTTTGAACCTGGTTTCCAGGTTACCTCTGGTGGTCATCTCAGTGCCATTGCCAAAGCCGTTACCTGCTCAAGAGAGGCTTCCCGCTTAGTAGCAGGTCATACCGATATGTCTTCTCTTCGTCATACACTTGATCCTGTCGCAGCTCAGCTAGTCACAATTGTAGAAAGCCTACCCGGCTGGATTCAAGCCAAACTCGCAACGCTCGGCATTCAACGTGAGTTCATCACCAGTGCGCTAATCAACCAGGATGGCAACTGGCTCATCCTAGAGACCACTCAAGCGCTGCAGACCAGCGACCAAAACGACGCCAGTGATCTCTACCGGCTCGATCTGCTTGAAGACCAACTACAACTGATCAGCGCCACCGAGCAGGGCCAAGCCGGCAACGGCCCGAGTCGCTATCCAGCCGCCGATGCCAGCGGCGAACGGATCGTCTTCCACAGCGAGGCCGATGATCTGGTGCCATTGGACAGCAACCAGGTCAGTGACCTCTTCCTGCGCGACCTGGCCCTGGGGCAGACCGCAAAGCTCACCCATGCCGAACAAGCCTCAGCCAACCCGGCGCTGGATGCGGGCGGGGAGACACTGGTCTATGACCAAGCAAGCGCTGAGGATCAGCGCCAGGTGTTCGAGCGAGCACTGGCCAGCGGGTCGGTTGCAGAACGCCTGAGCTTGCACAGCGATACAGACGGCATCCGCATCGACGCTCACCATCCGGCGATCAGCGCCGATGGACGCTTCATTGCCTATCTGGAGCACCCTGCGGTTGGTGATGCGGCCAATCCCGACTGCCAGGTGCATCTCTATGATCGCGAGACCGAGGTGTATCACCGTCAGCTGTGCCCAGACGCCTTGGCGAGCGAGGAGACGTCCGTGCGGGGGGTGTTCAGCGAAGACGCTCAGCGCCTGGAGTGGTACCTGCCCGGTGTGGCTGAGCCGATTCGGCTGAGCAATCCGCTCGCGCCGTAAACGCCCGCGCAAGCTATGGGCATGGATGCCCCCGGCCTGCAGCGCTTGGGTGACCATGCCGAATGACGAGGCTTGATGCCGAGGTTGTTGCAAAGATAAAGGGCCGGGTGGTGATCATTACCGTGTATTTGCTATGAGTGAAAATCGTTGTCCAGTCTGCGAGGGTCATGCGACGATCAAATATGTCACCAAGGCCTTTGGCCAAGGCGATAACCTTTTAGTGATTGAGAATATTCCAGTGATCGTTTGTCGCGCCTGTCATGAGCAATACATCACGGCCCAAACGTTAGACGAGATTGAACGCCTGCGCGAGCAAGATCATCATACATCCCGGATAGTACCCGTCGAGCGGTATGCCGCGTAAATCATGCGTGCGCCGGCCTGAGGTACGGCCCAATAAACGCGCGCTCAGGCCCGAATCACCTGAATCCGTCGTCCACCCGGACTGAGCGCCTCGTCAACCCGGGTACGCTCCTCGATCGGCGGCTGTCCGCTGCGGCGATCGAAGAGCACCAGCCAACCGCTATTAAGCCCCAACCCGGCCAAGTAGCCATCGAGTTGCTCCAGCCCTTGCGCGAGCGGATCAGGCCGCCCATCGCGCCAGACCTTCAGCTCGATGCCTAAGGTGACGGCACCATCGCGTAGGCACAGATCCATGCGCCCGGCGCCGATGGTCACGGCTCCTCATGGATGGCGGTGTCTGCGCTCGCGCCATCAAGCCGCGCCGTCGCTGTTGATGCCCACACCAAGCGCAGCAGCCCAATGCAAACCACGGCATGGGTATGCAGCTTGAGCGACGCGCCATAGAGGGCCTGCAACCGTTCGCGATAGATCGCCAACTGGGCATTGGCTGCCGCCAGTTGGTTGGCGACCTCCGGGCGGGCGCGGAGGGCTTCAATCGGCATCTTGGCCAACGCCTCGCTGTCGAGTCCCGTCAGGTCGGCCAGTGTCAGGTGCTTAAATTCAATCACATGATCGAGGAAAGCATAGCGCCGGGCATCCGGGCGGACGATCATGGACAGATCGCAGTAACCGCGCCCGACGGCGGTTTCGGAATCCATGATGTAGCCCAGATCATTGAACAGCGTCACCAAAAAGGCGGTTTTCACCACCAATTCGTTCGACCAGCGCAGATCGCGATTGTCGAATACCGGCAGAAAGCGCTGCTCGATGAAGGTACAGACCGGCCCGATCGCACCCTGGGCATACAAGCCCTTGCAGACCGCGCGGCGCTCGCGGTCGAGATCGAAGCCCGGCAGCAGGGACTCCTGAATGCGCTCCACATAGAGCTTGCGTACCACCAGATTGGGGATCACCAGTTGCAGTTGTCCCAGGGAATCGCGCGCGCCGTAGGTGAGTACCCCAAAGAAGTACAGCAAGGAGGCGAGGAAAGGTTCGGTTTGGGGCGCGCGCAGCATGCGCTCGACGCCGAAGCGGCGTTCGAGCTTCTCGACCGTCAGCGGGTCGCCGCGATCCAGGGCCGCCGTCACGACTGATTCACCATTGGGCAGTTGGGCGATGTAGTCGATACGGTTGCGATCCATGGCGAGATTGTTATCGAGCATCTCTTCCGGGTAGCGGCAAGATTTGGCGAGATGTTCAAAAAAATAGAGCGCGAGCGTTGGGTTATAGATCTGCCCGCCTTCAGGTGTTAGGGAGAAGTTGTAGCCGTTGTAAAACGCCCGCATCAGATCCAGCGCTTCCTTCGCCTGAGTGGCGGGTCGTTCGCACTCGGCGATGATTTGGTCGAGGACGACCGCGATTTCAGACGCATGAAAGCCGCACAGATCGGCCAGCTCGGGTTCGAGCGTGATGTCCTTGGCGACGTTATAGCCGCTGGTGATATCCGCCATCACCACCGGCGAGACCCCAGTGATGAACACTCGGTCGAGCGCGCCGCCTTCAGCCGCCATCTTGACGACTTTGAACACCGTCTTGATCACGCCCTCACCGCCGACCAGCGCGTGATAGCGCTCCTCGCCACGATCACGACTGACCAGCACCTCATTGGCGAAGTTGTCGTATTCGTCGATCAGCAGGTAGAGGGAATACGGGCTTTGGCCCACGGCGGCGAGCAGGGAGCGGAACGAGGCCAGGGCATCGTCCTGCATGCTGACTTGTCCTGGGATCAGATCCCCATAACGGGTGAGGGTCGCGGCAATTTCGCTGTTGATGTGCCGGTGAAGCGCACCGCGAATCGCCTC
The DNA here is from genome assembly GCA_010912705.1 of Halochromatium sp. Lineage (GTDB taxonomy): Bacteria > Pseudomonadota > Gammaproteobacteria > Chromatiales > Chromatiaceae > Lamprobacter. Next base: position 23,811 of record POWB01000030.1, on the reverse strand, counting down.
GGTATCGCCGATCGGATCCACGGCGGAGAAGTTCCACTTCATGATGAAGTAACGGTTGCGCCGCGCGGTCGGCGCTCGACCAATGGCGAGATGCCCGAACAGCATTTCAAACTCGTCAGCGCGAGCCAGATCGTAGTAATGCTCCAGCGTTGACAACCACAGCGATTTGCCGAAGCGGCGCGGGCGCAGCAGCAGAAGCTGGCGACCGATGGCCTCCACGGTCGCGATACGGTCGGTGCGGTCGATGTAGAGCGCGCCGTCGTCGTGAATGGCGCGGAAGTTGGCAATGCCATAGGGGAAGCACAGGCGGGTCATGGGCGGGTTCTCCAGCGCGGGTGTCATGGGTGCAGGATATCCGGCGGCGGGGTTTGCCCATCGGGTCTAGGCCCGAATCACCTGAATCCGCCGTCCGCTGGGGCTGAGCACCTCATCAACGCCGGTGCGCTCCTCGATCGGCGGCTGTCCGGAACGGCGATCGAAGAGCACCAGCCAACCGCTATTAAGCCCCAACCCGGCCAAGTAGCCATCGAGTTGCTCCAGTCCTCGCGCGAGCGGATCAGGCCGCCCATCGCGCCAGACCTTGAGTTCGATGCCCAGCGTCACGGCGCCATAGCGCAGGCACAGATCCATGCGCCCGGCGCCGATGGCATATTCGCGCTCGAGGCTGCCGCCACCGTTGACCACCCGATGCAGAAAGGCCATCAGCACCAGATGCGGGGCGATCTCATGATAGGGCGCGCTTTTCAGCAACGGCTCACCATGCTGACGCCAGAAGGCGAGGAAGGCGGCGAGCAGGCGCTGCGGGTCGAGCTGGCCCTGGTCGTTGAGCCAGGTTGGGCTGGTCTGCGGCAGGGAATCCTGCGGGCCGAGCGCCAACATGCGCGGCAAGACTTCTCGATAGATCGGATTGGCCATCACCAGACCACCTCCAGCCGCACGGCGCAGCAGGCCGAGATCGACCAGATAGTCGCGATCGTCCAAGGGCAGGCTGTCGAGCGACTCACCGGCCAGCATCGGCTCGATGATGCGCCGCACCCGCTCCTCACGCAGCTTATCGGCGAGCTGATCGAGATGGGTGACGCGATTGAGGATCAGATGCTCCTTGGCCGCCTCGATCATCGCCGCATCGATTGGCCGCGCACGATCGCGCCCCTCGGGGGAGCGGAAACAGGCCTGATAGGCCAGCGCGTTGACCAGCCAAGGTTGACCCTGGGTCAGCGTCCAGACTTTCTGCAGCGCCTCTGGGCTGAAGACCTGGCCGGTCTCTTGAGTGTGTTCCTGCAGCAAGGTCCGCGTTTCCGCCTCGCTGAAATCGCCCAGACGCAAGGATTCAGCCTTGATGTTGAAGGCGCTGCCGCCGGTGATGATGGCCTGTTGCGTGCCGGAGTGGATGCGATAGTCACGCAAATCGCGTACACCGCACAGCACCAGGCTGCTAGGGAAGGCATGGGGGCGCTTGGTATAACCGGCCCGTAACTGGCGCAGCAGCGAGATCAAGGTGTCGCCGACCAGGGCATCGACCTCATCGAGCAAGAGTACGAGCGGAGCCTCTAGGCGTGCGCACCAGCGGCTCAAAAAGACCCCAAGCGCCGAGCCTGGTGGCGTGTCTGCGAGCACCTCGCGGGCCAGGGCTGGGGCTTGGGTATCCCCGACGCCATCGCTGGCCCAAGTGGCGATGTCGGTGACGATGGTCGCCATCGCCGGCTCGATGCGCTCGCGATAGGCCTGCGCGCCTTCCAGATTGGCATACACCGCCCGATACCGTCCCTCGCAGTTCAGATGCGCCATCAGCGCCAGCAAGCAGGAGGTCTTGCCGGTCTGGCGTGGGGCATGGAGCAGGAAGTATTTCTGCTGCTCGATCAGGGAGAGTACCTCTTCCAGATCCCAGCGCTGGAGTGGCGGTAGCAGGTAATGTTTATCGGTCCGCACCGGCCCCTCGGTATTGAAAAAGCGCATCGCCTCAACGCCCTCATGGATCGCTGCTGAACGTTCAAGCATAGCAGTGCCCGCTCACCGTCGTAGCGCTCAGGGCCAAAACACCCACACGCGCTCCCTATCCAGACTGAGCACCGCGGGCCGCTGTGCTCCAGCATCGCACTCAGGCCAGAATCACCTGAATCCACCGCCTAACGCAGACCTCGATGCACGGATTGTCAGGGCTTATTAGCGCGAGTATGCTTCGCGAATCTTAGGCACAAGGCCAATGAAGGCGCCACCGATGAGCGATCGACAAGATTCTCGCACGCGGTCTGTGACCCATCTCGGGCGTTCCCCGCGCCGCTGCGACTGATCGCTGTTGCCACGGATGGAAACCTCACTAAAACGCTGGGGCAAAGGGTCCGCCTGGTTAATACCAGTAGCCGCAGACCCGAATCACCGCCTAGCCGCACAATCGCTTTCTCGAACTGATCTCCAGCCAAGGTCTGCTGGGTAACGGCTTGATGGGCACTTGGGCGGTTTTTCTCTTTGGTGCCTTGTTCGAACCGAGCCTGTTGCGGCTCTGGGTGGTGACCAGTCTTGGGTGACTGCTCGGCCTCAGGGTTCGGTTGTCTTGCTTGAGTCGGGAACCGGCACCGATCCCCGGGGTTCTCCGTGACCCCCTTCTTACCCTTGATCAGCGGTGGATAGATGATGAGACAGAGCAGACTCAAACAGCGATTGACGGGGCGCATCTCCGTCCTTGGATGCCTGATCCTGTTGTTGTTCCCGCAGGCAAAGTCCTTGATGGCAGGCCAGGGTTATGATGGGTTGGACACCGACGACGGTTATTCGAGCGCTTACGCCCCAATCAACGACACCGGCGTCACCCGGTGCGCAGATGCTAACAGCAACGACCTTGACTGCCCGGTCGAGGGCTACCCGGGTCAGGATGCGCAGTTCGGTCGCGATGTCACCGACAACGACCCCAACGATGGTCATGCAGGCTTCAGCTTCACCAAGCTCAATGCCAGCGGTGGGCCGCTACCTGCCGCTGCGACCGACTGGTCCTGCGTACGCGACAACGTCACCGGTGCCATCTGGGAGGTCAAGACCGACGACGGCGGCCTGCGTGACAAGGACTGGATCTATAGCTGGTACGACAGCGACTCCCCGGATGGCGTGTTCGGCGCCCTGAATGGTGGCGACTGCGCCGGGGACTTCTGCAACACCGAGAAGTATGTCGAGGACGTCAATGCCGAGGGCCTTTGCGGCTTCAGTGATTGGCGGATGCCAACGCCGAAGGAACTGATGGGGATTGTCCAGTATGGGATTACCTCTCCTACCATTGACGCCGACTATTTCCCGAATACGATTCCTTCAGTGTTCTGGTCGGCCTCGCCGTTTGCTAACGTTCCGCGCACCGCGTGGTTCGTCGGCTTCGACTACGGTAGCGACGGCGTCCACTCTAAGGACAATGCTTATAGTGTCAGATTGGTGCGCGCCGGACAGGCTTCTTTTTCTTTTGTTGACAACGGTAACGGCACGGTCAGCGACCACAATACCGGGTTGATGTGGGCCAAATGCTTCGCGGGCCAGACCGGAAACGACTGCGGCACCGGTGGCGCAGAGGGGAGGAGCTGGCAGGAGGCCTTGACCTATGCCGATGAGGCCAGCCTGGCGGGTTATGACGATTGGCGCCTGCCCAACGTCAAGGAATTGCTATCGCTGGTTGATCACAGCAGATTCCAGCCAGCGATAGATCAGCAGTTCTTCCCTGGAACGCCCGCTGATGCGTCCGCTGATTGGTTCTGGTCTTCGACGCCAAGTGCCTACAATTCCGACCGAGCGTGGTTCGTCAGTTTCAGCGATGGTGAAGTCGGCGACGGCAACAAGGGCTTCGGCTTATACGTTAGCCTCGTGCGCGGGGGACAGTTATTTGGACTTTTGCCCTTAAGCGTCTCCCTAAGCGGCACCGGCAGCGGAACCATCACCAGCACTCCCCCCGGCATCGACTGCGGCAACGACTGCAGCGAAGCCTACGCCCCCGGCACCGAGGTCACCCTCACCGCCACCCCGGCCACCGGCTCGGTCTTCAGTGCCTGGAGCGAGCCCCGCTGCGGCACCGCGACCAGCTGCACCCTCACCCTAGACAGCGCCCAGAGCATCAGCGCCACCTTCAGCACCAGCGGCGAAGGCGAAGATTGCACCGCAGCAGCGCGGACCCTCACCACCCCCTTCACCACGGGCCGCCACCAGTACGCCTCAGAGACCGCCATCACCGTCGCTGGCACGGTACAGGTCGAGTCCACCGCCGAACTGATCCTCACAGCGCCGATAATCGCCTTTGAACCCGGCGTGCGCGTGGCTGCAGGCGCCAGTCTCCAGGCCCGCGCCGAGACCTCCTTCACCTGCCCAACCGCTGTCGCAGAGTCCGCCAGCGATCGCGCTCAGACGGCTGCCCCGCGCCCAGCCGAGCCCACCACAGCCCCCGCTGCCGCTCAGCGCCCCGTCGACCCGCAGCTGTTCACCACCGCAGCAGCCCTGCCGACCTGGGTTCACGACAAACTCGAGGCCCAGGGCATCCAGCCTGAGTCCATCCGCAGCGCCTTGCTCGACCAAGAGGGCCACTGGCTGTTGATGGAGACCCGCCAAGCGCTACAGACTAGCGACCAAAACGACACCAGTGATCTCTACCGCCTCGATCTGCTCAGCGATCAACTGCAACTGATCAGCGCCACGGAGCAAGGCCAAGCCGGCAACGGCCCGAGTCGCTACCCGGCTGCCGATGCCAGCGGCGAGCGCATCGTCTTCCACAGCGAGGCCGATGATCTGGTGCCATTGGACAGCAACCGGGTCGGTGACCTCTTCCTGCGCGACCTGGCCCTAGGGCAAACGACAAAGCTCACCCATGCCGAACAAGCCTCGGCCAACCCCGCTTTGGATGCGAGCGGCGAGACATTGGTCTATAACCAAGCAAGCGCTGAGGATCAGCGCCAGGTGTTCGGGCGAGCACTGGCCAGCGGGTCCGTTGCAGAACGCCTCAGCCTGCACAGCGATACAGACGGCATCCGCATCGACGCGCACCATCCAGCGATCAGCGCTGATGGACGCTTCATTGCCTATTTGGAGCACCGTGCGGTTGGTGATGCGATGAAGCCTGACTGCCAGGTGCATCTCTATGATCGCGAGACTGAGGTGTATCACCGTCAGCTGTGCCCAGACGCCTTGGCGAGCGAGAAGACATCCGTGCGCGGGGTCTTCAGCGAAGGTGCACAACGCCTGGAGTGGTACCTACCAGGTGCGGCTGACCCGATTCGGCTGAGCAATCCACTCGCGCCGTAAACGCCCGCGCAGGCTGTGGGCATGGATGCCCCCCAGGCCCAGCGCTTGGGTAACCATGCCGATGGATCGCCAGCACTCGAGGCACTCTGACTTAATGACGGATATCACTACGCTCTTGAATCAAGGCGAGCATGCGTCTCTTGAGTTCAAGCAAGAAGATGTGCGTCCCGAATCCTTGGCCAAAGAACTCGTCGCCTTTTCTAACACCCTTGGCGGGATCGTGCTGATCGGCGTGGCTGACGACGGGGCCATTTTTGGCGTGACCGATCGCGCGCTGATTGAACAGCGGGTGATCAATGTGGCGCGACACAATGTCGTGCCGGCCATCGATCCGGAGCTTGTTTGGAGTTGTATCAACGGTCAGGATGTCTGCGAGGTGAGGGTTGGCAAGGGACCAGCGAAGCCTTACCAGACGCTCGATGGAAAATTTCTGATTCGGATCGGCTCAACCAATCGGCAGGCCACCAAAGAGGAACTGAGCCGATTATTCCAAGCAGCCGGGCTGGTCCACTTTGACATCTCGCCGGTTGAACAGACCGGCCCAGAGGATCTTGACGAGTCGAAGCTTCAGGTCTATTGGCAGACGTATTATCAACTCGACTATTTTCGCCTCGATGGCGATGAACGCATCAATCTGTTACTCAATGCGGATCTCTTGAATCTGCATGAAGGTCTGCCCGTGTGCACCATCGGTGGACTGCTGATGTTCGGTCGACAACCACAACGCAGACTGCCTCAGAGCGCGATTCAGTTCGCTGCTTTCAATGGTGTCGAGATCACCGATCCGCTGCTGGATAAGAAAGAGCTGATGGGCGTGCTGCCGGATCTGATCGACAATGCGGCAGCGCTGGTCCGCCTCTTTTTGCCCAAGCCATCGACAGTCAACGGATTACGGCGCGAAGAGCAGGATTGCATTCCGCCTGCTGCACTGCGTGAGGCGCTTGTCAATGCGGTTTGCCATCGCGATTATTCGCTCTCTCACCGGCGGATTCAGCTCTTTTTGTTTCGTGATCGGCTCGAAATCCATTCGCCCGGACGCTTGCCCAATAGCCTCACAGTACAGAAGATTCGCTCCGGCAATTCCGCGCCGCGCAATCTGTTGTTACTCAAGTACCTTGATAACATGCGCTACATCGATGGCTTGGGGCGCGGGGTTCCATTGATGATCAGAGCCTTGGGCGATCGCGTGAGCTTTGCTGAAAACGGTGAGCTGTTCTCGGTGACGATACGGCTGTGAGGTCGGTGCATTCGAGGCTGGGGCAAAGGGTCCGCCTGGTTAACGCCAACCCCAGCTGTCAGGTCCACCTCTTCAGGCCAACCGCTTCAGAGCGTCCCAAACTGGGTCGCGCTAACCAGTTCGGTGAGGATCTGCCGGCTATAGAGCACGGGCACCGAGTAATGCCCTTCGTCAGGTAGCTCGGTCAGCATCACATCAGGGAGTTGGTCTGCGTACCAGCGGGCATGCTCGATCGGCACCGTGCCGTCGGCCTGTCCGTGCCAGATGTGGATGGGGACATCGATCTGCTGGAATGGGAGTCTCCAGTCGTGGGTATAGAGGTAGAGATCACGTCGCGCACCGGGAGCGCTGTTGGCCATGGCATCGGCGATGGTGCGGTTGAGGATCGCCGTGGTCTGCGGGTTGGCGAGGACCTCGCGGTCGGCAGCGGGTGCGGCAAGGCTGCGCGCCTGTTCCACCAGCCCCGGCCAGCGTGTGAGCAGGGCGGTGGTGGGGCCGCCGAACACCAGTTCATTGAGCCAGTCGGCCTGCTGGCCCATGCGCAGGTTGATGCGCGCGGCCCACTGCATCTGTTCGAGCTGTTCGTCGCGATAGATCGGCCCGAGCGGGCAGACCAGCGTCAGCGCCGAGACGCGCCCTTTGAGCGGGTGCGGCTCGGGCTGCGCCAGACGCCAGGCACAGGCGAGCACGTAGGGGCCGCCGCCGGAGACGCCAAGCAGGGCAAAGCGTTTAAGCTTGAGCTGATTGGCAACGCAGAGCACATCATCGGGCCAATCAATGATTAGCCGAGCGTCGTCCGGCTCGCTGTCGCCATAACCGGGGCGGTCGATGCTGATCAGGCGCACGCCAATCTCCTGCGCCGCTTCGTGCACCAGCCAGGCCTCGCGTCGCGAGCTGGGAAAGCCATGCGCATAGATCACCGGCACGCCGGCAGGGCTGCCGAACTGCGAGAAGGCGATGCGGCGCCCAGAGTCAGTGATGGCGATTTCAAGCTGCTCTAGACCGAGCGTAGCTGTGGTTGTCATGGGCGGTTGTTCTCCCTCTCGGTGTCCTCGGCCATCGTCACCATTGGCATCATACAGAGTCTCACATCAGTACCAGGGGCCAACGGCCAGCTGCAAGCGGTCAGCGGCAGGCGTGGGTCATCAGGGTCATCATTCGCAAGCTCAGTGGCAGGCCGGATTGCGCTCTGGGCTCAGCTCCATGATCTCCAGGCGATGGTTGCCGCAGGGGTGCTCCTCGGATGGTCCCTGGGTCAGCAACACCAGGCCTTCCTTGATGCCTTTGTCGGCTAGCCAGCCGCGCACGTATTCGCTCCAATCGGGCAGATCGCTGTCGACATCAACGGCGAGCACGCCATAGGAGAACTTGAGCGCCTGGCTGGTGCTCGGTGCTGGGCTGAAAGCGACCACCCAGCACGGGAGCCGGAAGCGGGCGATGCTGCGGGCGGTGTTGCCGCTGCGGGTCGGCACGATGACCGCTTTTGGCGCGCTGCGCTCGACCGTGTGGTAGACGCTGCGGGCAATCAGATCCACCGCGCGCAGTGGGCCGCCATTGCCGTAGGCACCCAGCGCCTGCGCGAGCATCCGGTTGTCCCGCTCCGGCTCGATGGCGGCGGCGATGGCGGCGAGCATCTCGACCGACTCGACCGGGAAGCGCCCCATCGCCGACTCGGCCGAGAGCATCACGCAGTCAGTGCCGCCGAGGATGGCGTTGGCGACGTCGGTGGCCTCGGCGCGGGTCGGTCGGCGCAGCATCACCATGGACTCGAGCATCTGTGTCGCGGTGATCACCGGCTTGCCGCGCAGGTTAGCCTGCTCGGTAATCCGGCGCTGGGCGACGGCGATCGTCTCGATCGGGATCTCAACGCCAAGGTCGCCGCGCGCCACCATGATGCCGTCGGCCGCGTCGAGGATGCCTTCGAGATTCTCCAGTGCTGAGGCGCGCTCGATCTTGGCGATGATGAATGGCGCGTAGTTGAGCGCCTTGGCGGCGTTGCGCACCGCGTCGATGTCATCGGCAGTCGCCACGAAGGATTGGCTGACGGCATCGAGCCGATGCTCAGCGGCAAAGCGCAGCCACTGATGGTCCTCTTCGGTGAAGGCGGAGATGCCGAGATCGATCCCTGGCAGGTTCAACCCCTTGCGTGAGCGCAGCTCACCGCCAGCGCGGACGTTGCAGATAACGTCGGTCTCGGTGACCTCGACCGCCTTGAGCAAGATAAAGCCATCGTTGAGGAATAGTCGATCGCCAGGTTTGACCGCGGCGGGCAGGCCGGGGAAGGTGATGCTGACCCGATCGGCTTGCCCAATGCCGGGCTCGGTGGTCAGCGTGAATGGTTGGTCGCGGACCAACTCGATCGGCTCCGCATCGAGGTCGCCAATGCGCATCTTGGGGCCGGGAAGGTCGCCCATGATCGCGACCCGGCGGCCCACGTCAGCCGCTGCTGCGCGGATCGCGCGGATCAGTCCGGCATGATCGTCCGGATTGCCATGTGAGAAGTTGAGTCGGGCGACATCAAGGCCAGCCTGGATGAGCGCACGCAGCACCTCCGGCTGTTCCGAGGCCGGGCCAATGGTTGCGACGATCTTGGTTTTGCGATTTGGGATGAGCATAGGTCGGTTCTTCAAGACAACTTGCGGGGGCCAGCCGCGGTGAGTTCGATGTTGGAGCCGTGGCGCTAGCTCCAACCTGAGTCGGGCATTGTTGCATCCTAACCTGAGGGTTTTATGACGTGATGCCTTCGCGATGGGCGCGATGATGCCAATTCAGCTAGGTTTGGGCGTCCGCTCGGGCTCGGGGATCGGCGCGGGTCAGGCCGGCAGCGCCGACCAGCCGCGTGATCGCCGTCATCGTCGTTGCGGCCGGACTCGCTCGGGGCACTGCATTGTCGCTCTGGCCGCGCTCTCGATTGGCCCTATCTTATAGCGCTGCATTCTGGTCTAATCCGCGGCCATGTTTCGACCCTTCTCCCTCTTCGTCGGTCTCCGTTACACGCGTGCGCGCCGGCGTAATCATTTCATCTCATTTATCTCGCTGATCTCGATGCTTGGGATCATGCTTGGGATCGTGGCGCTGATTGTCGTGCTCTCGGTGATGAACGGTTTCCATAAGGAGATCCAGGAGCGCATCCTGGGCATGGCCTCGCATGCGACCCTGTCTGACCCGAGCGGGATCAGCGACTGGCAGGGCCTCGTCGATGCGCTGAGCCAGCGACCCGATGTGATCGGCGCCGCGCCCTTCGTCGAGATCCAGTCGATGCTGATGAATGCGGGTCGCACTCAGGCGGCCTTGCTGCGCGGGATCTTGCCGGCGCAGGAGGATGCGGTCTCGGACCTGCGCGAGGATATGATTGCGGGCTCGGTCGATGTGCTAACCCCCGGCGGCTTTAACATCCTGCTTGGTCGCGAGCTGGCCGCTGTGCTCGGCGTTGGCGTTGGGGATAAGGTCACGGTAGTCACACCGCAGTTGAATGCGACGCCAGTTGGTGTGATGCCGCGGCTTAAGGCCTTTACCGTCAGCGGTCTATTCGAGGTCGGCATGTCCGACTACGACCGCGGTGCTGGTTTCATGCACATGGAGGATGCAGCGCGGCTGATGCGCCTTGGTGATGCCGCCGAGGGTGTGCGGCTGAAACTGACCGATATGTGGGAAGCACCGATGATCGCGCGCGAGATCCAATATTCGCTCGATGGGCTCTATCGAGTCTCGGATTGGACCCAGGTGCATCGCAACTTCTTTGCCGCGCTGCGCACCGAGAAGCGGATGATGTCGATCATCCTGTTCCTAATCGTGGCGGTCGCGGCCTTCAACATCGTCTCAACCTTGGTGATGGTGGTCACCGACAAGCGCGCCGACATCGCGGTCTTACGCACGCTCGGCGCATCACCAGGCCGAATTATGGCGATCTTCATGGTCCAGGGCACCGCGATTGGGGTCTTTGGCACCTTGCTTGGGGTGATTGGCGGGGTCCTGCTGGGCTGGAATGTCGAGTCGATCGTGGCCTTTATCGAGGGCCTGTTCGATGTCCATTTCCTCGATCCGAGCATCTATTACATCAGTGCGCTGCCGTCCGATGTGCGGGCGGCGGATGTGATCCGCATTGCCACCGGTGCCTTCTTGATGACGGTGGCCGCGACCCTGTATCCAGCCTGGCGTGCTGCGCGCACAGATCCGGCCGAGGCGCTGCGCTATGAATGAGCAACCAGCAGGCGGACAGCACCAGCGCGTCCAGCCGAGGCATGCGCGATGACTGATCGGCGCGCTGTGACTGAGCAGGCTGTGCAACCCGAGCCAGCAGCGAGGATGCCGGTTCTGGAGGCGCGCGGCGTCTGCAAGCGCTTCCAGCAGGGACCGCTCAACGTCGAGGTTCTGCGCGGGGTCGATCTGCAGGTTCCGGCCGGGCTGCGCATGGCCATCATCGGCGCCTCGGGCTCGGGCAAGAGCACCATGCTGCATTGCCTCGGTGGGCTTGAGCAGCCGAGCGCGGGTGAGGTGCGCTGGTCAGGCGAGGCGGTCATGCAGCTGTCGGAGCGGGTCCGTGGCGAGCGGCGCAATCGTCAGCTCGGCTTTGTCTATCAGTTCCATCATCTGTTGCCCGAGTTCACGGCGCTGGAGAATGTCGCCATGCCGCTGTTGATTCGCGGCACTGAGCCGGCGATGGCGCGGGAGCAGGCGGCGGCCATGCTCGGCCGGGTCGGGCTGAGTCACCGCGAGGCGCATAAGCCCTCTGAACTCTCAGGTGGAGAGCGCCAGCGCGCTGCCATTGCTCGGGCGCTGGTCACGCGCCCGGCCTGCGTTCTCGCCGATGAGCCAACCGGCAATCTTGATCGACATACCGCCGAGGGCGTCTACGATTTGATGCTAGAGCTGAATGCCGAGATCGGCACCAGCATTGTCATTGTGACCCATGATCCGGCGCTGGCGGCACGTACCGATCAGGTCTGGCGCTTGGAGGAAGGGCGGTTGGTGGTGGCCGCATAACGCGCCCGCCGGCGCTGGATCTGGCGCATTAGGTTCCAGCGCCAGAGTCCCTCGACGAAGAGCCAGCCTAAGGTGCCAGAGATGGTTGCGCAGATCAGGCTGCCGAGCAGCACCGGCTTGATGACCTTGAGCCAGTTATGCCAGTCGAGCCAGAAATCCATCTGAAAGGTGCGGATCTCGTCGCCTAAGATCAGCGCGCCGATCACATAGGCGAAGTAGAACATCGGCGGGATGGTGAGCGGGTTGCTCAGCCAGACCAGGGAGACCGCGATGGGTAGGTTGACCCGGAAAACGATTGCTGCGGCAGCGGCGACGAACATCTGCCCGAGCGGAGGCAGAAACATTACGAACAGTCCGACCGCAAAGGCGCCGGAGGCCGAGCGCCTATTCAGATGCCAGAGGTTGGGGTCTTGCAGCAGGGTCCCGAAGACGCTGAGGTACTTGCTGTCAAGGATGCTGCGGGGGTCTGGCAGTCGGCGCCTGAGCCATCGTTTCATGGCCGTGCATCTACTCTCTGTGAGCCTATCGATAAGCGCGTCGATACCGAGTTGGAGTCGCCTTATGGGCGCGGCTGACACCGCCGCTCGGGCCACTCATCTGGCTGCACACTGCGGCCCGAGCAGTATACGCGATGCGCAGCCGCGCGGCATCTAGGTCGGCTTCTGGCCTGGCTCCGATCAGCCTGGGCTTTGCCTTGGGGGTCGGCGGCTATTTCTTGGCCGCCGAGCCGCCACCTGATCTTGCGATTGTCGTGCTGCTGCTGTTGGCAACGGTCGGCCGATTGCTGCGGCGGATCAGTTGGCCGCTGGCGGCTCTGGTGCTCGGCTTCTGTTGGTCGCATCTTTGGGCTTGTGCGCTGCTGTGCAATCCTTTTCCTGACGCGCGTGCGCAGCAGGACCTGACCATTGTCGGTCGCATCGCCTCGCTGCCCGATGTGACGGCGGATCGAACGCGGTTTCTGTTCGATGTCGAGCAGACCCTTGATGCCGGGGCAGCGATCCCTTTTCAGGGCCGGGTGCGGCTGTCTTGGTACAAGGATGCACCACAGCTGCAAGCCGGTGAGCGTTGGCGGTTCAGGGCGCGACTGAAGCCACCGCATGGGTTCCTGAATCCAGGAGGCTTTGACTATGAGCGTTGGCTGTTCCGGCAGCAGGTCAAGGCAACCGGCTATGTGCGCACCCAGGATAAGCCACAACAGCTCGAGGCTGGTGCAGGCGGCTACTGGCTGAGCCGAGGGCGCCAGTGGCTGCGCGAGCGTCTGCACCAGGCGCTGCCGAGCGGCGTTGGTGCGGCGCTGGTGCCGGCGTTGGTCATTGGCGATCGTGGCGGGCTTACGCCGGCGCAATGGTCGGTCTTCTCGCGCACCGGCACCTCGCATCTGATCGCGATCTCGGGGCTCCATGTGGGACTGGTCTCAGCGGCGCTGTTCTTTTTAGTGCGACGCCTCTGGAGCTGGGTCCCAAGTTTGACGCTGTGGGTTGCGGCACCAGGTGCAGCAGCCTTGGCTGCACTCGTTGCAGCCTTCGGTTATGCCGCCTTGGCCGGGTTTTCAGTGTCAACGCAGCGCGCCTTGGTGATGCTGGCGGTGGTGTTGGTGGCCATCATGGCGGGCCGGACCCTGCGTGCTTCGAGTGCATTGGTGGTGGCGCTGGGCGCCGTACTGCTGATCGATCCGGCCGCGGTCCTCGATTATGGCTTCTGGCTCTCGTTTGGCGCCGTGGGGGTGCTGCTGTATGCGCTTGGCTGGCGGCTCGGGCCGCCGGGCTGGATCGCACGCTGGGGCGCGGCCCAATGGGCAGTGGCACTTGGGCTGCTGCCGCTGCTGGTTGCCTTCTTTGGCAGTGCGTCGGTGATTGCGCCCTTGGTCAATCTGATCGCGGTGCCCTTGTTTGGGCTGTTGCTGCCGGTGATCCTGGTCGCCAGCCTGGTGTTTCTGTTGACCAGTTGGGCCTTGCCGTTGATTGGCGTCGATTGGCTGCTGAGCCAGGGCTATGGTCTGCTCGCCAGTGCTGCCTATCTGCCCTGGGCGAGTATGACGCTGGGCGGCCGGCCGGACTGGGTTTGGCTGATCGCCGGGCTTGGCGCTTTGCTGCTGCTGGCACCGCGCGGGCTGCCCGGGCGCTGGCTGGGGCTGATCTTGCTGTTGCCGCTCTGGCTGGTGCAGCCACCAGCGCCACCACCAGGTACGCTGCAGGTCAGGCTCCTAGATGTTGGCCAAGGGTTGGCCGCGGTGATCCGCACCCATCAACATACGCTGGTCTACGACACCGGGCCTGGCTTTCGCAGTGGCTTCAACACGGGCGAGGCGGTGGTGGCACCCTATCTGCAGCATCTTGGCCTCAACGAGATCGACCTGCTGATGATCTCGCATGCCGATCAGGATCATGCGGGTGGGCTGCAGGGGTTGCTGGCGTCGGTCACAGCCCGGCGCATCCTCAGCGGCGAGCCCGAGCAGATCAAGGCAGCCATGATGTCTGGGCGGCAGAATCCGCCGATCGAGAGCTTGTCTGTTGAGCCCTGTCGGCGCGGGCAGCGTTGGCATTGGGATGGCGTTGACTTCGCGGTGCTGCATCCTGAGGATGGTCCCGAAGTGGGAAACAATAGCTCTTGCGTGCTGAGGGTCTCGCTTGGTGATCAGGTGCTGCTCTGGCCAGGCGATGCCGAGGCATCGGTCGAGAAACAGCTACAGCAGCGTGATGGTGCTGCGTTGCGCGCTGCAGTCTTGGTGGCCGGCCATCATGGCAGTGCCAGCTCGACGACCCAGGATTTTCTGCAGCGGGTATCGCCGGAGCTGGTGCTGTTCTCGATGGGCTGGAAGAATCGCTTCGGCTTTCCGGCTGAATCGGTACGAGCGCGCGTCGTCGCGGCCGGCGCAGCAAGCCTGGATACGGCCAGTGCCGGCGCCATCCTGCTGATGCTTGACGCCGAGGGTGGGCTGCGCTTGGGGCCTCTCTATCGCCAGCAGGCGGATCGGCTCTGGCGCCATCATCCGGCGCCGGCGATTCCCAATGATGCGTTGAAAGCCCCTTTTGGCGATCATCGATGGTAACGAAAACGGACCCGAGGGCGTTGCTGGCAAGCCGAGCATTCTCTCCAGAATTCGCAGCTCGCTCGGCCTGATGCTTTGGTAGTGGGTTATGATGAGCGCTCTGATCCTGTGAGTTCAGTTGCATTCCGAGGTAACCCCCTAGTGCTCGATCTGATGAAGGCCGGCGGCTGGCTGATAGTGCCGATCTTGCTGTGCTCAGTTGCTGCCATGGCCATTGTGATCGAGCGCTTTTGGGCCTTACGCCGCAAGCGCATTATGCCGGATGGGCTAGTGATGCAGATCTGGGCGCTGCAGCGTGACCATCAGCTCGACGAGCAGCAGATTGAGCAGATTCGTCAGGGCTCGGCGCTTGGGCGCATGCTCGCTGCCGGGCTGGTGAACCGGTTTCATACCCGCGAGATCATGAAGGAGGCGATTCAGGATACCGGCCGTCATGTCGTCTCCGGGATGGAGCGTTACCTGAGTACGCTCGGCACCATCGCCGCGGTCACCCCGCTGCTCGGGCTGCTGGGCACTGTGATCGGCATGATCGACGTGTTCGCGGTGATCATGGACGCTGGGGTCGGCGACCCTGGGGTGCTTGCCGGCGGTATCTCACAGGCGCTGATCACCACCGCTGCTGGACTCTCGATCGCGATTCCCTCGCTGATGTTTCATCGCTATTTCGTCAGCCGAGTCGACAAGCTGGTGATCGGCATGGAACAGCAGGCGCTACGGCTGATCGAGGTGATGCAAGGCGAGCGCGAGGCATCAGACGGAGAGATCGCTTGAATCTGCGCCCGCATCGACCCGAAGCGCCTGAGATCAACCTGACACCATTGATCGATGTCGTCTTCCTGCTGCTGATCTTCTTCATGGTGACGACCACCTTCCGCGATGAAGAAGGACGACTCAGGCTGCAGTTGCCAGAGGCCGATGCCGAGGCGGTCTCGGCCGAGTCGCTAGAGCTGGTTGAAGTGATGGTGGACCGCGCCGGGCGCTTCTATGTCAACGCGCAGATGGTCACCGGGACCGATCTCGAGACCCTGAAGCAGGCCCTAGTCGGGGCCGTTGGTGCTGAGCGCGGGCTACCCGTCCTGATCAAGGCGGATGCCAAGGCCGAGCATCAGGCGGTGATGCGGGTGCTGGATGCGGCCGGCCAGCTTGGGCTGAGCCAGGTTGCCTTTGCGGCCAGTCAGCGCCAAGCATCAAAACAGCCGAGCGCGGTGCAGGAGACCAACCCATGACCTCGCCCACAGGACTCGGCGCTGTCTTTACCACGCCGGGCGAAGCCTCTGCCCGTGATATCTATCGGCGCCTGCTTGGCTATGTGCGCCCGTACTGGAAGATGTTTGCGATCTCGATCGCCGGCATGTTGGTATTTGGCCTCACCGAGCCACTGTTTGCAGCGATGATCAAGCCGCTGTTGGATGGCAGCTTCGTCGAGCGCGATCCGAGCGTGGTGCGGATGATGCCGATCCTGCTGATTGGCATCTTTTTGGTGCGCGGTGTCGCCGGCTTCGTCAACACCTATTGTCTAAAATGGGTCGGACGGCGGGTCGTGGCCGATCTGCGTCAGCAGATGTTCGTGCATCTGCTGCGCTCACCGGCGCGCTATTACGATCAGCATGGCGCCGGCCAGATCATCGCCAAGTTCACCTTCAACGTCGAGAACGTTGCCACAGCCTCGACCTCGGCACTAACGACCCTGGTGCGTGATGGCTTCACAGCCTTGGCGCTGATCCTCTACATGCTCTATATCGACGCTGCACTCTCGGCGATCTTCCTGCTAGTAGCGCCGGCCATGGTGCTGGCGATCAAGTATGCCACCAAACGTTTTCGCCGCTACGGCAAACGGGTGCAGGAGCGCATGGGACTGCTCTCGCAGGCGGCACAAGAGGTGATCGAGGCGCATCGGGTGGTCAAGGCCTTTGGTGGCGAGGACTATGAGACCCGTCGCTTCGCCGCGGTGAATGAGAAGACCCGCTCGCTACAGATGAAGATCGTCGCGACCGATTCGGTCAGCGTGCCCTTGGTGCAGCTGATCGCGGCGATTGCGATCGGCATCATCGTGTATCTGTCGACCCTGCAGGGCCTGCGTGAGGACATCACTGTTGGCACCTTCATGTCGTTCATCGTCGCCATGGGTCTGTTACTGCCGCCGGTGAAACGGCTGACCTCAGTGAACTCCCATCTGCAGCGTGGCATCGTTGCTGCTGAGAGCCTGTTCGAGCTGATCGACAGCGAGATTGAGACCGATACTGGCCAGCGCCTGATCAAGCGTGCCGAAGGCCGGGTCGAATATCGCGGGGTGACCCATGTCTATGATCCGGAAAAGGGTGCGGTTCTCGAGGATCTCAATCTGCTCGTCGAGCCCGGGCGCAGTATTGCACTGGTCGGGCGCTCGGGCAGTGGCAAGTCCACCATCGCCAGTCTCTTGCCACGCTTTTACGACCCAACCAAAGGTCAAATCCTGATAGATGACATCGATATTCGCGAGCTGACCCTAGCGAGTCTGCGTGCGCAGATCTCGCTGGTGACCCAAGATGTGGTGCTGTTCAACGATACCCTGGCCAACAACATCGCCTATGGGCAGCAGGGGGGCGCGAGTCGTGCTGAGCTGGAGCGCGTGGCTGAGGCAGCACATGCGGCTGACTTCATCAACGCCTTGCCGAAAGGATTGGATACCCTAGTCGGCGATCGCGGGATTCTGCTCTCGGGTGGGCAGCGCCAACGGGTCGCCATTGCCCGCGCGATGCTCAAGGATGCGCCGATCTTGGTGTTGGATGAAGCCACCTCAGCCTTGGATACCGAGGCCGAGCGCCACATCCAAGCGGCGCTGGCCACGCTGATGGAGCATCGCACGACGCTCGTCATTGCGCATCGGCTCTCGACCATCGAACATGTTGATGAGATCCTGGTCTTGGATGCCGGTCGCATCGTTGAGCGTGGCACCCATGCCGACCTGATCGCCCGTGGCGGCTACTATGCACGCCTGCATCGAATGCAGTTCGCTGAGGCTGGTGCGGAGTGAGCCAGAGTCGGCCAACGAGCTCGGGTCAGTCTTGCGGTACAACAAGCTCGGAGCAAGCGCAGCGGCGCCAGCCAACAACGCTGAAGCAATCCTTGCGCACGCTTTCGGAGCAGGTCTGGTATCAGGGCCATTGGCTCGGACATTGGCTGGCGCCGCTTGGCTGGCTCTATTGTGGCATTGCGCGATTGCGCCGCTGGCTCTATCAGCGCGGCTGGCTAGCGTCCTACGCGACCTCAGTGCCGGTGATTGTGGTTGGTAATCTCAGCGTTGGCGGCACCGGCAAGACGCCCTTGGTGCTCTGGCTAGCGGGGTATCTGGCTGCGCGCGGCGATCGGCCTGGCATTGCACTGCGTGGCTATGGCCGCCGCGCCTTTGATGCCGCTGCTGGCGGCGACACTGGTGGAGCCAAGCCAGCGATCAGGAAGGCCTCAAAGCTGACTCCAGAGCAACCCAGCCTGGTGCCGATGGATGGCGATGCAAGCCAGTTTGGCGACGAGCCGGTGCTGCTCGCCCAGCGCTCAGGCTGTCCGGTGATGGTAGGGCGCGATCGAGTTGCGGTGGCGCATGAACTGGCCGCGCATGCTGGCTGCAATCTCGTGATCACCGATGACGGCCTGCAGCACTATCGGCTTCAGCGCCAGCTCGAGATCCTGGTGATCGATGGCGAGCGTGGTTTCGGTAATCGCCGTTGTCTGCCGGCTGGACCGCTGCGCGAGCCGGTTGAGCGGCGCCGCTGGGCGGATCTGGTGATCGAGAATGTTGGTATCGAGGATCAAACAGCCACGCCGGATGCGTATCGAATGCGGCTCGAGCCGGCCAATGCCCTGAGCCTGGTCGATCCGTCTCTGCAGCGCCCGCTGACGGACTTTACAGGGCAGCCGGTGACAGCGGTCGCAGGGATCGGCAATCCGCAGCGTTTCTTTGCGATGTTGCGCGGGTTTGGGCTGCTGATTGAGCCCCGGCCCTATCCTGACCATCATCATTATCGTGCCTCTGACCTGCGAAGCTGGCCCGCGGGTCCAGTCTTGATGACGGAGAAGGACGCGGTCAAATGCCGGGCCTTCGCGGCGTCGGCGCACTGGTACATCCCAGTGACTGCCGTGCCCGAGCCGCGTTTCATCAGCGCTTTGGATGCAGCGCTAGATCGGGCTTGTCAGCTGTCGCGGACGAATGTAGATAAAGAATGCAGCTAAAGAACACAGCGCTAGGACATAGCGCTAGGACATAGCGCTAGAGCATAAGCAGATGACAACAGAGCAGCTCGAGAAGCCGTTTCGGGTGGTGATCCCTGCCCGCTATGGTGCCACCCGTCTACCAGGAAAGCCGCTGATCCAGATCGGCGGCAAGCCTTTGATCGCCTGGGTTTGGGAGCGTGCATCTGCCAGCGCTGCCGACCAGGTATTGGTCGCAACCGACGATAGCCGTATTGCTGAGACCTGTGCAGATTTCGGTGCCGAGGTGGTGATGACGCGCGCCGATCATCGCAGCGGCTCGGAGCGTATCGCCGAGGTGGCTGAGGCTAGAGGCTGGGCGGCTGAGGAGATCGTCGTTAATCTACAGGGCGATGAGCCTGGGATCTCACCGCAGCTGATCGATCAAGTTGCGCGCGGCTTGGCCCAGCACCCAGACGCCGGTCTCTCGACACTGGCTTGCCCACTCGAAGAGGCCGCCTTGCTCTTCGATCCGCACGTCGTCAAGGTGATCACCGATTGCAACGGCTATGCACTCTACTTCACCCGAGCGCCGGTTCCCTGGCATCGGGACGAATTCTTGCGTGATCGGACTCGGTTACCTGGCGGCGTCCCTTTTCTGCGCCACATCGGGCTCTACGCCTACCATGCTGGCTTTTTGGTGCGTTACCTCAACTGGCCCGCGTCACCGCTGGAGCAGGCCGAGTCGCTGGAGCAGCTCAGGGTGCTCTGGCACGGCGAGCGTATTCATGTGTCGCTGGCTGAGACCTTACCCGGCCCGGGGGTCGATACGTCCGACGATGTCTATCGCGT
This sequence comes from Halochromatium sp., assembly GCA_010912705.1. Classification (GTDB taxonomy): domain Bacteria; phylum Pseudomonadota; class Gammaproteobacteria; order Chromatiales; family Chromatiaceae; genus Lamprobacter. The sequence goes on along the minus strand of POWB01000030.1, from coordinate 4,264 downwards.
GACGCGCTGGCTGGAGGCAAACCAATAATCGGTTCTCAAGATCAGCCGGGTGATGAGCCTACAATGACAGGCCATCGAGCAGATGCATCAGCTCCTCTGAAAACTCGCCTTGGGGACCATGGATGGGTACCTCGATGTGTTCGTTGGCACGGAACACCGCCTGGCCGAACTGGTCGGTTTGGATGGGGGGTATCACATCGAAGGCCTCGAGCACCAGGTGCCCCTGCTCAGTGTTGCTGTCTCCTAGGATCTCGACGATTCGGCAATCGCGACCAAAATAGCAGCAGTCGCGGCCGATCAGGGAGCGCAAACCTTGGGTGAAGGCGTCGTCGGTCATCAAGATCCTCCAGCATCAATCCAGGCTATATCAATCCAGTATGGGCGATGAGATGGTTGCTCTGGAAAGCAAAAAAAATGCCCCGCGAGGTCGCGGGGCAATTCACCACTGAGGAGGTCAGAGGACGGAAATGGCAGAGAGGGAAGTTTCCGCCTCGATTTCAATCAAGCAGAATCGGTGCCAATCTCTCTTGTTGGTACTAAGGCCGCTGAACCCATTGATTTAGTTGCAGGAGAAGCCTTGCAATGACAGATGAGCTGAGGCAAAACCCTACAACCGAAGGGGTGCGAGTGGGTGTTGATTGGGTCAGCCACTTGCGCGGTTGCACTATCCCGGTGCATTTTGATGCCGGTTGTTGCCAACGCGATCGCTCAAGGATCATGCCGCTGCTTGGCGATCTAGCTGGCAGAGTATTCGGCGGATTAGCTGGCGGACTAGTGCTAATCTCGACGACTTTCGTGATTGCTCCAGCGGTGGCCGGTGGCGCTGGTGACGACGCCCCTGCCTTGTCTGCTACCCAAGAACGCAGCGATGCTCGCGGTTGGCTTGAGCTAGAGCAAGAACAGCGAGCCTACCGGGATCGCGTCGCCCCCCTGGATCTGAAGCAACAGCGGCAGCTCGAGATCATCGAGCGGTCGCAACGGCTTGACCTGCGCCGGATACAACAGCGCGATACCCGCGAGATCGAGCGCCTCGAGCGCCAACAGCGACTTCGTTCACCAACCGCTCGAGATGCTTACAGCCTCCCCAGACGAGGCGCCGCTGCTGACATACAACGTCGTGCCGAGCAGCGCCGCGCTCGGATTCGCAATCAACAAGAAGGCAATGCCTGGTCTCCGGTGCGCCCTTGAACGAGCGCCGGGCAGGGCAGGGCATCGATTCCGGTCAGCGCGAACGGTCGGCTTGCGCGGAAAGATAAACCACATTCAGTGTGAGCGCTTCTGGCCGGCGTTGATCTCGGTCAGTGCTTGCACGTAGATCGGCGCTTGCGCTTGTACGAAGCGGGTTAGTTCATGCGGATCAGTGGGGTCGCCCTTGGTCGCGCTCCAGGGCGAGACCCTGATCGCCGCCGGCGAGGCCGCCCGCCGGCTGCTCGATACCCCCGCCAGCGCTGATCTCGCACCGATCGCTCGCGAGCGTTTCGTCGCTCAAGCGCGTGCCGATCTGCCCCGCCTGCTAGAAGGCCCAGTGGCGGAGCATGTGCGCGACAGGGCGAACGCACTAAGCCAAGATCATGCCCGCCTGCGTGTGGCTACAGGTTCTGGCGCCGGCGCCGCCGCTCGGGTCAGCGTGAAGGCGGTCACGCCGCCGGATGTCATCGGGTTGTTCGTGCTATTGCCGAGCGAGCGCTGATCCGGTGACAAGCTGTCATAACGCAATGTAGTATGACTGTTTGCTTTGCTGAGGTCTTGAGGGGCTCTGCTTTTGAGGGGTGCTCGATGTCGATGTCCGCAAAACTGTTCATGAACGGTCGCAGTCAGGCGATTCGCTGGCCTGCCAAGCTTCGCATCAACGCCGACGAAGTGCTGATCGAGCCGATGGCTCAAGGCTATCTGTTGCAGCCAAAGCACTCGCCGCAGAACAACTTGGGAGACTGGTTGAGCCACTTTTATGCAACGACCGAGCCTTTGCCCGATGACTTTCTCGCCGAACGCGATGATGCTCCGCCTCAGCAACGCGACTGGGACTGACGGATGCAACGCACGCTGGACACCAATATCTGCAGCTATATCTTGCGTCGACGTCCGGAGGCGATGATCGAGCGTTTCGCCGCGCTCAATCCCGATCAGGTCTGGCTATCGGCGGTGGTTGCGGCCGAGTTACGGTTCAGTGCCGCGAAACTGGGTGCGGCGAAATTCGCGGCAGCGATCGAGGCCTGGCTGGCCGGTTTCGACCTGCGCGCCTGGCCGCTGGAAGCGACCTATCACTATGCACAGGTCCGCGCCGCCTTAGAGCGCCAAGGCCGACCCATCGGCAACATGGACTTGATGATCGCGGCGCACGCGCTTGCCGAAGACAGCGTCATCATCACCAACAACGCGCGCGAATTCGAGCGGGTGCCAGGCCTCGCTGTCGAGACCTGGTTTAGTTGACCGGTCATGGCCCGCAGATCCATCACTGACACCTGCAGCCCGGCGATGGCGTGCTGGCCTGGATCAGCGGTGCTCGTGTGCCGGTCGTGGTGGTGCCGCCCAGCGAAGACCGGCTCGATCGGCGTAGCCCAACCCTCTCGACTGAGCGCGCCCGCTCGCCGGCCTTCGCGCTGCAAGACAGCCTCAACGAGCGCGATGACCCCCTCTGGGGCCTGGTCAGCAACGGCCGGCTGATCCGACTGATGCGCGACAACGCCTCGCTGACCCGTCCCGCTTACATCGAGGCGGATCTGGCCGCCATCTTCACCAATGAGGATGCCGCCTCCTTCGCCCTACTTTGGCTGCTGATCCACCGCAGCCGCTTCGGCGCCGCCGGCGCACCTGCCGCCGATTGCGCGCTGGAACGCTGGCGTGAGGCCGCGCGCGCGAGGGTGAGGCCGCCCGTGATCGGCTCGCCGGTCAGGTGCGCCAAGCCCTCAAGCTGCTGGGCAGCGGCTTTCTCGAGGCCAACCCGGAGCTGGCCGCTTGTTTCGCACCGCCGCACAGCTGACCGGCGAGGGCTTCGTTCGCGAGGGTACCGATTGGCTGCGCGAGGATGCGCGCTTTGTGCCGCTGTATGAAGCGAAGATGATCCATCAATTCGACTACCGCTGGGCAGGCTATGCCGAGAACGGTTCGGATAGCGTCGATGTCGGACTGGCCGAGAAAGGCGATCCCGATTGGGAACCCGCGCCGCGCTATTGGGTGCCCGAGGCAGAGGTGACGGCACGGCTGGCGGCGAAAGGCTGGACGCGCGGCTGGTTAATGGGGTGGCGGGATATCTGCTTGACACCAAATATCCTGTCGGCCCTGATCCGTGAACCACAGGGACAGGTCGCCAACCTTCTTGGTCAACGCGGTTATGATCGGGTGTGTACCAGCCTGATCCATCGCGCGAGTCTGTTGCCGGCTGAGGCTTGAGGTGATTGGAAAGTCTTTGCCGGGTTGTCATGGCAAGCTTTGGGGAAAATCGGATAGCAGGACGATGCCCCCGAGATGGCGGGCTTTGTTGAAATAGGTTTCGTCGGCCGTCACCAGGATGGCGTCCCCGGTACGCATGGCGGCGGCATGGTAGAGCGTGTCGAACAGATGATGGCGAAGCCGGATGGATAGGTCGATGGCAAGTTCATAAGTGAATTGGTTATCAACGATTTGCCATTGAAGAAGCCGCAGATCGGTGAGGTCGTCGCGGGCTGCCTCGGGCTTCTCGCGCGCGAGAACGGCAGCGACCTCGGCGAGAAAATGCGGGGGCTGCCATAGCCGACAGTGATCGTTACCGATGTCGGCAAGGAGCGCTAAGGCTGGCTCAACGTCGTCTTCATCCTCGCGTTCGCGAAAGAACCATTTGAGGGCGACACTCGCATCGACGACCAAGTTCACGGGCGATCCTTGCACCTGGAGGCGGCGAGGTCCGCGTTGGTTCTGATGGGCGCCCTTGTCCGGCGGTCGAGGATGCGGCTGATCGCCTCACGGCGCTGCCGTTGGCTGTCGGCGCGTGCGATCGCCTCTCGCATCAGATCTGCGATGATGGCGTCCTTGTCTTGGTCAGCGAAGAGGGCGTTGAAGGCCTGTGCCATCTGGTCAGGGATCTTGAATTGGATGGCGGTCATGGGGGCTGCTCTCTCGATTGGGTGGTTTTGAGGCTAGCACAGCAGGTCGATAGATAAACCGAGAAGGCTCATGGGGCCAAATGTGTGAGCCCTTGCCATGAGTCATTGCTGTTTGCAGAAAATTTGTGATAATAACAAAACACCGCATAGCAAATTTTGTCAAACTATTATGCTTATTTTTTCCG
>POWB01000002.1:239093-261428 GCA_010912705.1 Halochromatium sp. | reverse complement strand
CTGAGGCCATGCTCATGCTTCGCTCCTACTTCAAGGCCGGGCGTTGGAATTTACTGAAAACCATGGCAAATCCATCCGTCATGACAACCTCTACATGACACGGAAAATTGGGAATGCGCCCGATCGGCATCGGCGAGGGCTCCGGCGAAGCGATTGGCCGCCATCACAATCGTCACCTGTACGAGCAGTGAATCGTTGCAGCTCGCCTTCGTTGACACCGGTGCCTGGTATGCCCTGCTGGACAGGAAAGACCCGGACCATGCGGCGGTCCTGGAGGCCTTTGCGGAGTACCGCGGCAGACTGGTCACGAGCAACTACGTCTTCGACGAGACGCTAACCCTGGTGCGCTACCATCTTGGCTGGAGCCTTGCCCATCAGTTCGGCAGCACCTTGCGCGAGCAGCAAGTCGCGCGCTTAGAGCGCGTGACCACGCAAGACGAGGCCGTCGCCTGGTCCATCTTTGAGCAACAACAGGACAGGCACTACAGCTTTACCGACTGCACCAGCTTTGCGCTGGTCCGGCGCTTGGCGTTACCGATCTGCTTAGCCATTGATCCGGACTTTCGCGCCTTCGGCCTCCACTGTTTACCGAGCCTCCGTTAACAGCCTGCCCGTCAATCACTTGAATAATGGGCCTAACCTCTACCTTGCCAGACAATCCATGAGGCCTGTAGTTGCTGAGCATGCTCAAGATCACCGCGACCATTCAGATTCCAGAGCAAGAACTGCGGGAGCGCTTTGTGCGCTCGCCAGGACCAGGCGGGCAGAACGTCAACAAACTGGCAACCGCGGTGCAGCTCAGTTTCGACATCCAAGGCTCGCCCTCGCTGCCCGAGGCCGTGCGCGAGCGGTTGCTCGCGAGTCGTGACCGGCGCATCGACCGCGACGGCCTGTTGACCATCCAGGCCCATCGTTTTCGCACGCGCGAGCGCAATCGAGACGATGCCCGCGCCAGGCTCATCGCGCTGATCGCAGGCGCAACGGTGGCCCCCAAACCGCGCCGCCCCACCAAGCCGACCGCGGCTGCCAAGCGTCGCCGGCTGAACGACAAGACCCACCGCGGACGCGTCAAGGCCCTGCGCCAATCGCACCCGAGTGACGATCACTAGGACGATCACTAGGACGATCACTAAGTGACCGCACGCGCATCTGGCAGGCATCCTGCTGTTTCCGTATCCTTAGCGGCAAAGATGGGCGGCCAACCAGGCGCCTGGCCCGCTGATCGCGAACTCGGCGCCTGACTCGATACCCATTGGTCGGACTGCCAAGAAGCTGATCGACCCCGCCAGGCGGGAGCCGGTTGCCCACATTGGCGAGGGGAGCGCGCCGCAAGGCGCCGTCCGAGGCCTGTTACGGGGCAGAGCCTCAGGGCCCCGCCGGTGGCAAGCCGGCCCCTATTTTTGTTGGCGGCGAGGCCTTAGCCGCTATCCCTCCCTGCCCTGAAGGGCGGGTTTCTCGCGGAGGAACTGATGAAGCAACAGATCCAGGGCTTGGTGCGCACTGCACTTGAGCAGTTAGTCACCCAAGCCGTCCTCGATCCCGCCGCCTTTGGCGAGGGCCTGCCGGAGCCGCAGATCGAGCGCACCCGCGATGAGAGCCATGGCGACTTTGCCACCAATGCCGCCATGATCCTGGCCAAGCGCGCGCGCACTAAACCGCGCGATCTAGCCGAGCGCATCCTCGCCGCGCTGCCGGCATCGGCGTTCATCGACCGAGTCGAGATCGCCGGCCCCGGCTTCATCAATTTCTATCTGGCCGCCGATGCCTTCCACGCACAGGTCGCTGAGATCATTGCCCAAGGCCCAGCGTTCGGGCGCTCACAGCTCGGTGCCGGTAAGCGTGTGCAGGTCGAGTTCGTCTCCGCCAACCCGACCGGCCCCTTGCACGTTGGTCACGGCCGTGGCGCCGCCTATGGCGCCGTGGTTGCCGATCTGCTGGCCGCGGTCGGTTACGACGTGCATCGCGAGTACTATGTCAACGATGCCGGCCGCCAGATGGACATCCTCTGCGCCTCGGTCTGGCTGCGCTACTTAGAGCTTTGTGGCGAGAGCCTACGCTTCCCGGCCAACGGTTATCGCGGCGACTATGTCTGGGATATCGCGGCCTCACTGCATCGCGAGCATGGTGATGACTATCGGATCTCGGTCGACCGGGTCTTCGCCGCGGTCCCGGAAGACGCCCCGGCGGCCGACGAATTGAACGCCGCGGGCCAGCCGCTGCCCGACGCCCCGGTTGGCGACAAGGAAGACCATATCGATGCCCTGATCGCCAATAGCAAACGGCTGCTCGGCGACAACCGCTATCGCTTCGTCTTCGAGCTGGGCCTGAACAGCATCCTCGATGATATCCGCCAGGATCTCGCTGAGTTCGGCGCCAACTACCAAGAATGGTATTCGGAGCGCACCCTGACCGAAAGCGGCGCCGTTAATCGCGCGCTCGAGCGCCTTCGCGAGGCCGGCCATGTCTACGAGCAGGCCGGCGCGCTCTGGTTCCGCTCCAGCGCCTTTGGCGACGAGAAGGACCGGGTGCTGGTGCGCGAGAATGGCCAGACCACCTACTTCGCTTCGGATATCGCCTATCACATGGATAAGCTCGAACGTGGCTTCGAGCGCGTCATCGACATCTGGGGCGCCGATCATCACGGCTATGTGCCGCGGGTGAAGGCGGCGTTGACTGCTCTCGGCGACGAGGCCAATCGGCTCGATGTGCTGCTGGTGCAGTTCGCGGTGCTCTACCGCGGCGGTGCCAAGGTGCAGATGTCGACCCGCTCCGGCGAGTTCGTCACCCTGCGTCAACTGCGCAAGGAGGTTGGCCGCGACGCCGCCCGTTTCTTCTATGTGATGCGCCGCTGCGAGCAGCACATGGACTTCGACCTGGATCTGGCGAAGAGCCAATCTGCCGACAACCCGGTGTACTATTGCCAGTACGCGCATGCGCGAGTCGCAAGCGTGCTACGTCAAGCCGCAGACCGCGGCATCCTCATTGAGCCCAGCAGCGGCACTGGCCATCTCGATCGGCTCACCGAGCCGCACGAGCTGGCACTCATGAAGACGCTATCGCGCTACCCGGAGGTGCTCGAGACCGCGGCCATCGGCCATGAGCCCCATCTGCTCACCACTTATCTGCGCGAGCTGGCCAATCAACTCCATACCTATTACAACGCCCATCAATTCTTGGTTGCTGACGATGCCCTGCGCGATGCTCGCATCAAGCTCATCCTGGCGACACGGCAGGTGCTGAGAAATGGCTTGGAGCTGATCGGCGTTTCGGCACCGGATCAAATGTGATCGTACAGAGGACTCAGAGGCACCGATGACCAAAGACTACCGCCGTCCACCCTCAACAGCCCGCCGACGCGGCAAAGGCCGTGGCAGCTGTGCCTTTTGGTTCCTGTTCGGTGGCCTGCTCGGCGCCTTCGGCGTCGGCTACGCCTGGATGCTCCATGATCCAGATGCCGTCGACGCGAGCAGCGAAGAGGCGACCACTCGCCCTGCCGCCAATCCGCCTCAGGAGCGCCAGTTCGACTTCTTTAGCATGCTGCCGGAGGAGGAGGTCGTGGTTCCCGTTGAAGAGGCTGCTGAGCCCATCGCGCTGCCACCAGCGAAGCCCCCCGAGCCGGCCCCACAGGCGCCGGCTGCCAAGCCAACACCAGCGCCGGTCAAGACCGCCGCGGCCACGCCAGCCCCCAGCACCAGGGCCAACACAGCCTCGACCAGCGGTAGCGGAAACTACCTGCTGCAGCTTGGCTCTTTCCGCAGCACCGAGGATGCCGAGCGGCTCAAGGCGCAACTGGCGTTGAAGGGGATTCAGACCAATATCCAGACCGTGACCATCGACAACGGCCAGACCTATCACCGCGTGCGCACCGCCCGCATCGATAAATCCGAGGCCCAGTCCCTGAGCGCCAAGCTCGAACGTGAGGGCCAAGACAGCATCATGATTCGGGCGCGTTGACAGCTCGCAGCCCCTACCCGTGCCGCAAGGTGTAAACTCGCGCCATGACGCTAGCAGTGCAGCCCCAAGATCCGATGTCTGACGATAAGACCACCCATTTCGGCTACCAAAAGGTACCGGAGAAAGAGAAGGCCAATCGTGTGCGCGCCGTGTTCGACTCGGTCGCCACACGCTACGACCTGATGAACGACCTGATGTCGATGGGCATCCATCGGCTCTGGAAGCGCCGCGCCATTGAGCTTGCCGGCGTGCGCCGCGGTCAGTCTGTGCTCGACCTCGCCGCCGGCACGGGCGATCTGGCGGAACAATTCTCACGCATCGTTGGCCCGTCAGGTGCGGTGGTGATGTCCGACATCAACCAAGCGATGCTCGCGCAAGGCCGCTCACGGCTGGTCGATGCGGGCCTGGTCGGCAATCTCGACTATGTGCTCATCGATGCCGAGAAGATCCCCTTTGCCGATGACAGCTTCGACTGCGTCACCATCGGCTTTGGCCTGCGCAACGTCACCCACAAACAGTTCGCGCTCAATGAGATGTTCCGCGTACTGCGGCCAGGGGGGCGGGCGTTGGTGCTCGAATTCTCGCATCCGACCACCAAGCCTCTCGCCAAGGTCTATGATGTCTATTCATTCTCAGTGCTACCGACCCTAGGCCGCCTCGTCGCTGGGGATGCCGAGAGCTACCGGTATCTCGCCGAGTCGATTCGCATGCATCCCGATCAAGAGACCCTGCGCGCAATGATGGAGCAGGCCGGCCTAGAGCGCTGCGAGTTCTTCAATCTCACTGGCGGCATCGTCGCCATCCATCGTGGTTACAAGCTGTGAGCAGCGGCTACCAAACCGAGCCCCTTGGCCCGCCTGAGGAGACCGGCCTGACGCCGCCCGCGATCCTGCTCGCGACCGCAGAAGCCTTGATCAATCGCCTCCTCGCACTCGATCCTGAAGGTGCGGCAGGGCTCGCCAAGATCCAGGGCCGAGTGCTCCGAGTCGAGTTGGCTGGACTTGGCCTGCATCTGTACCTGGTCCCTGAGGGCGCTGCACTCCGCCTGTTCGGCGACTATGCTGCCGAGCCCGATTGCCGAGTGCGCGCCACCCCAGTGGCACTGCTCGGGATGGCCCTTGCTGAACATCGCGAAGATCAGGTCTTCAGTGGCGCAGTTACCATCGAGGGCGATAATGGCCTTGCGCAGACCCTCGGCGAGGTACTGAAAGGGCTTGATATCGACTGGGAAGAACAGCTCGCGGCCATCGTTGGCGACAGCCTCGCGCATCAGCTTGGCAATCAGGCGCGTGCTAAGGGCCGCTGGGCCAAGCGCAGTAGCCAGACGCTGCAGACCGACTTGCGTGAATATTTGATTGAGGAAGGGCGTTTCCTACCAAGCGAGACCGAGATGCAAGGCTTCCTCGACGAGGTCGACCGCTTCCGCGACGACGTCGAGCGCCTCGTGGTCCGCGTTGAGCGGCTCGCTCGCCAACACAGCCAGGGCTCAGAGACAGATCCCCGTTAGGAGCCACTGAACCGCTCATGTTTCGTCTCTCGCAGTCACTGCGACTGCTCCATATTAATCTCGTGCTGCTCAAGCATGGCCTCGACGAGGTGATCGTCGCGACCAAGCTGTTTCGGCCGCTGCGCTTCTTCCTCTACCTGGCGCCCTGGCACTGGTATCGGCGCGACCTGCCGGCCTATCCGGTGCGGGTGCGCCGCGCGCTCGAAGAGCTGGGGCCGATCTTCATCAAGTTCGGCCAGCTGCTCTCGACCCGCGTCGATCTGCTGCCGGAGGACCTGGCGGTCGAGCTGGCGCTGCTGCAAGACCGCGTCCCGCCCTTCCCCGGTCCCGAGGCGCGGCGGCTGATCGAGAAGGCCTGGGGCGTGCCGATCGAGACTGTGCTCGATGAGTTCCAGGAGCAGCCCCTCGCCAGCGCCTCCATTGCACAGGTCCACACCGGACGCCTGAAGAACGGCCAAGCGGTTATCGTAAAGGTGCTGCGGCCGGATATCGCGCAGATCATCCGGCGCGATGTCGACCTGATGCTCACCTTCGCCCAGCTCGCGCAGCGTTACTGGCCCGATGGCCGACGGCTGCGGCCGGTCGAGGTGGTGCGCGAGTACGAGAAGACCATCTTCGACGAGTTGAACCTGCAGCGCGAGGCGGCCAACGCCTCGCAGCTCAGGCGCAATTTCAAGCATAGCCAGATGCTCTATATCCCTGAGGTGTTCTGGGACTGGACGCGACCGACGGTGATGGTAATGGAGCGCATCTACGGCACCCCGGTGTCGCAGGTGGAGCAGCTCAAGGCTCAGGGCATCAGCATGCGTCTGCTCGGCACCCGCGGGGTTGAGATCTTCTTCACCCAGGTCTTCCGCGACAACTTCTTCCACGCCGACATGCACCCGGGGAATATCTTCGTCGAACCCTCCGGGCGCTATATCTCGGTCGATTTCGGCATCGTCGGCAGCCTCACCAAGGAAGACCAGCGCTACCTGGCCGAGAACCTGCTCGCCTTCTTCCGGCGCGATTATCGGCGCGTTGCCGAGCTCCATGTCGAATCGGGCTGGGTGCCGCGTGGCACCCGCGTCGAGGAGTTCGAGTCGGCGATCCGCACCGTCTGCGAGCCGATCTTCGAGAAGCCGCTGTCAGAGATCTCGTTCGGCGGCTTCCTGGTCAACCTGTTCCAGACCGCGCGGCGCTTCGATATGGAGATCCAGCCGCAGCTGGTGCTGCTGGAAAAGACCCTGCTCAACATCGAGGGCCTCGGCCGCCAGCTCTACCCGCAGCTCGACCTCTGGACCACCGCCAAGCCGTTCATGGAACGCTGGATGCGCGAGCAGATCGGCCCTCGCATGCTAGCACAGCGCCTGTGGCACAACTGGCCAGCGCTGGCGGAGCGCCTGCCCGATCTGCCGGTGGCGGTGACTCGTATCATCGATCAGCTTGAGCATCAGGCGGCCCTCTATCCGGCTGGCGGCAGTCAAGGCCTGACTCGATTGACAACAGAGATCAAAACCAACCATGGGCGAATGACCGCGGCGCTATCGGCCATTGCCTTAGCCGGGTTGGCAACCGCACTCATCCTGATGCCACCCGCCGCGGCAGAGACGATGCCATTGCTGGCACCCATCGCCGCCGCACTCCTGTTGTTGACGAGCCTGATCATCCTGTGGCGCAATCTCATCGCATCGCCCAAGGCCGAGTAAGCACCAGGAGGCCCCACTGCGGCCTTTCAACCAGGCCAGGAGCCTGCGGGCGATAGGCGGAGGTAGAAGCCGGCAACAAGCCGAGCGACCTCAGGACGGCCGCAGCTTGCGCTTGTGACCAGCCTTCTCCAGCTCGTCGAGATAGGTCTGCCAAAGCTCGGTCTGATTCTCGCCAAGCTTATACAGGTACTCCCAGGAGTAGATGCCGGTATTGTGCTCATCATCGAAGAACAGACAGACGGCATAGTTACCGACCGGCTCGATGCGATCGATGTTGACGTCCTCTTTACCGAGCTGGAGCACGCGCTGGCCGGGACCGTGCCCCTGGACCTCGGCCGAGGGTGAATAGACGCGCAGGAACTCCACCGGCATGGTGAAGTGCTTGCCGTCGTCGAAGCTGATCTCGAGCACACGCGAGCTACGGTGCAGATTGAATTCGGTTGGGGTGGGCATGAAAACTCCTTGCAGTGAACCATCGCCGCGAACGGCGGCTTGCCTCCAGATGTGGGGCTTCACACCCCAATATCGAAGACGCACCGGAATTTGGTGCTCAACTTGCTCCTGGCCTGTATCAGTCCACCTGGCGCTAAACCTGGGATGACGCAGGCCAATACAGAAGGAACGAGCCTCCGCCTATCTCAGAAGATGCGCTCTCAGAGGATGTACTGCGACAGATCTTCATCGGCGGCTAACTCGCCGAGGCTCTTGTCGACATAGTTGGCGTCGATGGTGACGGTCACTCGGTCCATCTCGGTAGCGTTGAAGGAGACGTCTTCGAGCAGGCGCTCCATCACCGTGTGCAAGCGACGGGCGCCGATGTTCTCGGTACGCTCGTTGACCTGGTAGGCAATCTCGGCGATACGTCGAATCCCATCTTCGGTGAACTCAATGGTCACGCCTTCAGTCGCCAACAGGGCTGCGTACTGATCGGTGAGCGACTCATCGGGTTCGGTCAGGATGCGGATGAAATCGTCCGAGGTCAGGGCCTGCAATTCGACCCGGATCGGCAAGCGACCTTGCAGTTCTGGTACCAGATCCGAGGGCTTGGCCAGATGGAAGGCGCCCGAGGCGATGAACAGGATATGGTCGGTCTTCACCATGCCGTGCTTGGTCGAGACAGTACTACCCTCGACCAACGGCAGCAGATCACGCTGCACGCCTTCGCGGGAGATATCGGCACCACCACTCTGCTCAGCACGACGGGTGACCTTGTCGATCTCATCCAGAAAGACGATGCCGTTCTGTTCGACGTTATCCATCGCCTTGAGCTTCATCTCTTCCTCGTTGATCAGCTTGGCGGCCTCCTCATCGAGCAGCACCTTGCGCGCGTCGCTGATCCGCAGCTTGCGCCGCTTGGAGCGGTTGGAGCCCAAATTCTTGAACAGCCCCTGCAGCTGATTGGTCATGTCCTCCATGCCGGGCGGCGCCATGATCTCGACGCCCATCGGTGCCAGACTGACCTCGATCTCGATCTCGCGCTCATCGAGCTCACCGGCGCGCAGCTTCTGGCGAAATTTCTCGCGCGTGCCGGAGGTGGCACCACGGCCGCGGCTGTCTTCATCAAAGTCTGACGGCGGCGGTAGCAGCGCGTCGAGGATGCGCTCCTCAGCGGCCGTTTCGGCGCGCTCGCGGTTGCCGAGCATCTGCTGCTCGCGCTCCATCTTGATCGCCATGTCGGCGAGGTCACGGATGATCGACTCGACATCGCGCCCGACGTAGCCGACCTCGGTGAACTTGGTCGCCTCGACCTTGATGAAAGGTGCATTCGCTAGCCGCGCCAGCCGGCGCGCGATCTCGGTCTTACCGACGCCCGTAGGGCCGATCATCAGGATATTCTTGGGCGTGATCTCCGAGCGCATCGGCTCCGGGATCTGGGCCCGGCGCCAACGGTTGCGCAGCGCGATCGCCACCGCGCGCTTGGCCTGGTCCTGACCGACGATGTGCTTATCAAGCTCGGCGACGATGCGTTTCGGGGTGGTGGTGTCGGACATAAGCGAGGTAGATCAAGAAGATGCCGGCGACAGCTAGGCGCGCCACGCGGCGATGATGGGTCAATTCGGTGGGGCTAGCCCGCCGCGCTAATCGTCGGCAAGCTCCTCGAGCACGAGGTTGCGATTCGTATAGATACAGATATCGGCGGCAATCCCAAGCGAGCGCTCAACGATCTCACGCGCGCCAAGGTCGGTATTCTCCAGCAGCGCACGCGCCGCCGAGGCCGCGAACGAGCCACCAGAGCCGATCGCCATCAGATTGTACTCGGGCTCAAGCACATCGCCGGTGCCCGAGATGATCAGCGAGGCATCCTGATCAGCCACACAGAGCATGGCCTCCAGCCGGCGAAGCATACGATCGGTGCGCCAGTCCTTCGCGAGCTCCACCGCTGAGCGCGTCAGATGGCCTTGATGACGCTCGAGCTTGGCCTCGAAGCGCTCGAATAATGTGAAGGCATCGGCCGTGGCACCGGCAAAGCCGGCGAGCACACGTTCTTTATAGAGCCGGCGGACCTTGCGCGCATTACCCTTGACGACGGTGTTACCGAGCGAGACCTGGCCATCGCCACCGATGACGACATTGCGCCCGCGGCGTACCGATAGGATTGTTGTACCCTGAAATGATTGCATCTTGGCTCCTCGGCCGACCTCTCTGCGTCCAAAGCGAGATTCGCTAACGCGAGCGTTTCACGGTAACGGATTGACCCCATCGAGCGATAAGGGACGGTGGAGACAGATACCGAACATCGTCGATCATCGCAACGACAGCAGCTGAACGGTACAGGTTAGGCATGCGTGCATGGCTGGTCAAGGCCCGTCAGGGAATCGAGCGTTGCGCCAGCAAGACGACTCAAGCCCATTGGCGCCGACTAACCCACGCATGGTCGGCCCCGCAGCCATCTCGGCCCGCGCAATCTCGAAACCGCGCAAGCGGCAGGGGAGAACAGCGCTGCCACCGCGATTAAACCGAGGATTGGGCCTCGTTGGGCTCCGCGCCCGCTGGCGACTTTGGCTGCACCTCATCCTGATTCAGATCATTATCCTGACTTCTCAAGGCTTGATAACGATCGCGAATCTCCTGCAGGCTCTGCGAGGGATGACTGCGTCTAGAAGGTGTTAGGAATGATTCCAGTTTTCTCGTCAACTTAATCGTATTGTGCTGATTCTGATTAATCGCCATCACGCCTTCACTAATCAGGGTTTGCAACATAAATTCCTTTGCGGTCTTCGCGCTGATGTTCTCAGCGATGGGCGTGAAGAGAAAATTCCCTAACATGAGGCCATAGAGCGTGGAGGTCAGGGCGACCGGAATCGTTCTGAGTATGACATCAGGATCACCGATACCCGACAGCATGCCAATCAGCCCGATCACGGTACCGATGATACCGAAAGCTGGGGCCAACTGCGCCATATAGCGAAATAGCTTGGTTTGTTGAGCCCGACGTTGGCGGAAATAGTGCATCTCAGTCGCCAGAACATCTTGGAGCTCCTCAGCCTTATACCCATCGACAAGCATACCGAGGGCCGAGCGCAAAAAGCTTACCGTGATTTGCTCCTCGACTTTCTCCAGCGCCAGGATGTCATGCCGTCGCGAGCGCACCGCGATCTCTAGCAGCAAATCAATGATTTCATATTCAGCGGGAGGTTTACGCCTGTAACTGTTGAGAGCAACAATAAAAGCTGCACGGATATCTGAAACCGGATAGCTGATAAAGGTCGCACTCAGCGTTCCAGAGATGACAATCACAAACGCCACAAGATTAAAAAATAAGGCGACGCCACTGGTAAATAAAAAGCTAACCAAAAACAGTCCAAAAAAGAACAGGGCCACAATGTAATTCATGAAACTCATTGCGACGTCTCCATGGCTGACTCTAAGGGCATCTCCGTTTGCAGCCCGACTGGCTCAACGACCTGACGGGTCACGATAATCTCTACGCGGCGATTAAGCGAACGGTTAGCATCGCTATTATTTTCAACGGCAGGTTGAAATTCACCACGCCCCATGACCGTGAAGCGGCGTGGATCAATTCCGGCACTATCGATCAGATAGCGAGCAACACGCGCCGCTCGCGCAGCGGATAATTCCCAATTGGTCGGGAATTGCTCGGAATCGACTGGATAATCATCAGTGTGGCCAATCACCTGCACGGCAAAAGATGTCTGCTGAATCACACGCGCAAGCCGATCGAGGAATTTCCTCACATCAGATCGCAGCGTCGCTTCACCAAGTTCGAAAAACATCGGCCCCTTTACGCTGACCTTCACCGACTCATCGCTCATCCTGATAATTTCAACATGATCGATCTGCGCTTCACGCAAGGCCTCGCGACTACGTTCCAAGACATCGACTTCGATCAAGGCCCCCAGACTAGGTTGCGATACCAATCGCTGTATGTCTTCGAATGTTGCAGGCTGTGCTTGCCCCTGCTCGGATTGACCAGGCAGGAGCCCGGAAAATGCAGGCAGGACAGAAACCTGTTGGCGGAGGTGTTGCATTGCACTTTCTTGCTGTTGAAGCTCTTGACGCTGACGCTCAACAGATTCTTCAAGCTTTTGATTGGCTTTAATGTGCAATGCGACGAGCACCGCAAACAGCATAAACAGCAGCATCATCACATCAGATAGAGACAGCGTCCAATCACCGCCCCGGGAGCCATCGTCATGATCCTCGATCTCGAGTCCCTCACGCCGCCATGCAAGAGGGCCACTTGGTTTCCGAAAAGCAGCTTGTCGGCGTTCGGAAACAACCCTGGGGTTGACCCTGATGCCGCGGGACGGGCTGGTCGATCGCGATCTGACCGGCTGGGCCTGGTCAATGGCGGGGTCACCATGGTCAAGCTCAGTCGTTTGTCTCTTCGTCTCATCCATGCCAGGACACTACCTTGCGAGGCCTGCTCGGATCTTGGCGAAGCTAAACCAGAAGACGTTTTGGGATCTCAGTTGACCAATCATGATGATCAGAGGTCAGCAGTCCAGGGGCGCGCTGCACGCCCCAGGACGCTGTAGAGGCCCGCTAGAGGCGCAACTGAAGGGCTCAGCGCGGAAGGTCCGAACGCCCCATCAGCCATTCATCGACGGCGCGCGCGCACTGACGACCCTCGCGGATGGCCCAGACCACGAGCGACTGGCCACGTCGCATATCGCCAGCAGCGAAGACCCCCTCAACATTAGTGAAGTAGGCCTTGGCGCCCTCAGTACTGCCTTTGACGTTGCCACGGGCGTCAAGCTCGAGGCCTTTCGCCTCTTTGAGCTCCTCGAGCATGCCCTCATGCACGGGATGCACAAAGCCCATGGCGAGCAACACCAGATCGGCCTTGAGCTGGGCTTCAGAGCCTTCGACCTCGGACATCTGCCAACGCCCGTTTTCATCCTTGTCCCAGCGCACCAGGACATAATTCAGGGCCGTCACGTTGCCATCGGCATCGGACTCAAAGGACTTGGTGAGTACATTCCACAGCCGCTCACAACCTTCTTCCTGCGAGGTTGAGGTGCGCAGCTTGTTCGGCCAGTTGGGCCAAGTTAACCCCTTGTCTTCCTTCTCCGGCGGCTTGTCCAGGATCTCGATCTGGGTGACCGACGTGGCACCGTGACGATTGGAGGTGCCGATGCAATCGGAGCCCGTGTCGCCGCCGCCAATCACGATCACCTGCTTATCGTGGGCACTGATGAAGTCCTCATCCGGAACGAACACGCCTTGGACGCGTTTGGAGTTGGCGCGCAGGAAGTCCATCGCGAAATGGATGCCGTTGAAGCTACGGCCCGGGACATCGAGATCGCGGGGCTTCTCCGAGCCACCGGAGAGGACGACGGCGTCGTAGTCGTCGGTCAGCTTGCTGACGGGCAGATCGACACCGATGTGGCAATGGGTGTGAAATTCCACGCCCTCGGCGCGCATCTGGCTCATGCGCCGGTCGATCATGGTCTTGGCCAGCTTGAAATCAGGAATGCCGTAGCGCAGCAGGCCGCCGATGCGGTCTTCCTTCTCGTACAGCGAGACCGTGTGACCCGCGCGCGCCAGCTGTTGCGCACAGGCCAACCCAGCCGGCCCCGAGCCGACCACCGCAACGCGCTTGCCAGTACGATGGGTCGGCACCTGTGGCTTGACCCAGCCCTGCTCCCAAGCCTTATCGGCAATAGCGCGCTCGATCGCCTTGATCGCCACCGGCTGGTCGTCGATATTCAGCGTACAACTCGCCTCGCAGGGCGCCGGGCAGATGCGCCCGGTGAACTCGGGGAAGTTGTTGGTCGAGTGCAAGACCTCGATCGCCGACTCCCAGTCCTGCTGATAGACCAGATCATTCCAGTCGGGAATGATGTTGTTGACCGGGCAGCCCTGATGGCAATAGGGGATGCCGCAGTCCATGCAGCGCGCGCCCTGGATGCCGATCTCGGCATCGGTCATCGGCTTGACGAACTCGTTGTAGTGGACGACGCGATCGGAGGCCGGCTGATAGGCCAGCTCGATGCGCTCGTACTCCATGAATCCGGTTGGCTTACCCATTCTCGACAACCTCTCTGAGCTTGGACGGGTGCGGCCGCGACGGGCTCGGTGGCCGACTCTTGCTCGATTGCATCTGCTCGAGCGCTCGTTTGTAGTCGACCGGCATCACCTTGACGAAGCGACCGAGCATCCTCGGCCAGTCTTCAAGGATGCGCCGCGCGACGGCTGAATTGGTGTAGTGCAGATGACGCTCGATGAGCTGACGCAGGCGCAGCGCATCATAGCGGGTCATGTCGTGGCTGAGATCGACGAAGCCGTGGGTCTCGAGATCACCACCCTGATGATCCAAGGCTTCAAGCGCCGCATCCTCTGCCGCAATCGGCTCCAGCTCGACCATCGCTTGGTTGCAATGATCGGCAAAATCGCCCTTTTCATCCAAGACATAAGCGACACCACCGGACATCCCCGCAGCGAAATTCCGCCCCGTTGGCCCCAGGCAGACCATGACACCACCGGTCATATACTCACAGCCGTGATCCCCCACGCCTTCAACGACCGCGGTCGCCCCCGAGTTACGGACACAGAAGCGCTCACCGGCCACACCGCGGAAATAGACCTCGCCCTTGATGGCGCCATAAAGCACCGTATTACCGACGATGATGTTGTCCTCAGCGCGATCGATGCTGGCGTGCTCGGGCGGATAGATGATCAGGCGCCCACCGGAGAGGCCCTTGCCGACATAGTCGTTGGCCTCACCGGCTAGCTCGATGGTGACCCCATGCGCGAGCCAGGCGCCGAACGACTGACCGCCGATCCCCTGCGCCTTGATGTAGATAGTATCCTCGGGTAGTCCGGCGAGACCGTAGCGTTCGGCGACCCGACCTGAAAGCAGGGTGCCGACTGTGCGGTTGAAGTTCTTGACCTCGGTCTCGATACGCACCGGCTCGCGGTTCTCGAGCGCCGGGCGCGCCTGTTCGATCAGCTTGTGGTCGAGGGCCCTTTCTAGGCCGTGATCTTGCCGCTCGGCGTTGTAGAGCGCGACCTCGGGGCCGACCTTCGGCTTCGTGAGGATGCGCGAGAAGTCCAAGCCCTTCGCCTTCCAGTGCTCAATGGCGCGGCGCATCTCGAGCCGATCCATCTGGCCGATCATCTCATCCATGGTGCGGAAGCCGAGCTTCGCCATGTACTCACGGATCTCTTCGGCAATGAAGAAGAAGAAGTTGATCACATGCTCGGGCTTGCCGGTGAACTTCTTGCGCAGCTCTGGGTCTTGGGTGGCGACGCCGACCGGGCAGGTGTTCAGATGACACTTGCGCATCATGATGCAGCCCTCGACGATCAACGGCGCCGTGGCGAAGCCAAACTCGTCGGCCCCGAGCAAGGCGCCGATAACGACATCGCGCCCGGTACGCATGCCGCCATCGACCTGCACCGCGATGCGTCCACGCAGCCGGTTCAGCACCAGCGTTTGATGGGTCTCTGCGAGGCCAATCTCCCAGGGCGAGCCGGCGTGCTTGATCGAGGTCAGCGGCGAGGCACCGGTGCCGCCATCGTAGCCGGCGATGGTGACGTGATCGGCGTGCGCCTTGGAGACGCCCGCAGCCACGGTACCGACACCGATCTCCGAGACCAGCTTGACCGAGATCCGCGCCTTCGGGTTGGCATTCTTCAGGTCATGGATCAGCTGCGCCAGGTCCTCGATCGAGTAGATGTCATGGTGCGGCGGTGGCGAGATCAGGCCAACCCCCGGCGTCGAATGCCGCACCCGCGCGATCTGCGCATTGACCTTATGACCAGGCAACTGTCCGCCCTCACCGGGCTTGGCACCCTGGGCGACCTTGATCTGGATATCGTCGGCATTGACCAGGTATTCGATGGTGACGCCAAAGCGTCCCGAGGCCACCTGCTTGATCGCCGAGCGCTCTGGATTCATCGAGCCATCCGGCAGCGGCAGGAAGCGCTCGGCCTCCTCACCGCCCTCGCCGGTGTTCGACTTGCCGCCGATCGCGTTCATCGCCTTGGCCAGGGTCGAATGCGCCTCATAGCTGATCGAGCCGAATGACATAGCGCCAGTCGCAAAGCGCTTGACGATCTCTTTGGCTGACTCGACCTCCTCGAGCGGGATCGGCTCATCGGCCCACTTCAGCTCCATCAGGCCGCGGAAGGTCAGCAGATGCTCGTTCTGCTCGTTGATCAAGCGCGAGTATTCCGCATAGGTGCCGGCATCGTTGGCGCGGGTCGCGTGCTGCAGCTTGGCGATGGTCTCCGGCGTCCAGACATGATCCTCGCCGCGCAGCCGGAAGGCGTAATCACCGCCGACATCCAAGTGCTTGCGCAGGATCTGCTCATTACCATAGCCGCGCGAGTGCCAAAGCACCGCCTCGCGTGCCACCTCGGCCAGACCAACGCCTTCGACCATGCTCGGGGTGCCGGTGAAGTACTTGGCGATGAACTCACGGTTCAGCCCCACCGCGTCGAAGATCTGCGCGCCGCAATAGCTCTGGAAGGTACTGATGCCCATCTTCGACATCACCTTCTTCATGCCCTTGCCGACGGCCTTGATGTAGCGGCTCTGCGCTTCTTCAAAGCTCAGGTCGCCAGCACCGTCGGTACGCAATCGCGATAGCAACGACTGGATGGTGTCAAAGGCCAGGTAGGGGTTGATGGCCTCGGCGCCGTAGCCAGCGAGGGTCGCGAAGTGATGCACCTCGAGCGCGCCACCAGTCTCGACCACCAGCCCCGAGCTGGTGCGCAGCCCTTGGCGGATCAGATGATGGTGTACTGCCGAGGTCGCCAGTAATGCGGGGATCGGGATGTAGTCGGCGTTGGTGTTGCGATCCGACAGGATGAGGATGTTGTGCCCCTCATGTACCGCCGCCTCGGCCTCTTGGCAGAGTCGCTCCAGCGCTGGCGCCATCCCATCCGCGCCCTCGGCAGCCGGATAGACCATGTGCAGGTTCTTGGTGCGGAAGGCGCCACCAGAGTTGTCCTGGATGTGGCGGATACGCTCCAGATCCTCGTTGGTCAGCACCGGCTGATCGACCTCGAGACGCCAATGCTGACCGGCCTCGTTCAGGCCGAGCAGGTTCGGGCGCGGCCCGATCAGCGACACCAGAGACATCACCAGCTCTTCACGGATCGGGTCGATGGCCGGATTGGTGACCTGGGCGAAGTTCTGCTTGAAGTAGGTCGATAGATGCTTGGAGCGCGACGAGAGCACCGACGGCGGGTTATCCGCCCCCATCGAGCCGATCGCCTCCTGTCCAGTCGCGACCATCGGCGTGAGCAGGAACTTGAGATCCTCCTGGGTGTAGCCAAAGGCCTGCTGGGCATCGAGCAGCACACTCTCCTCGGGGGCCATCGGCGCCACATCGGTCGGCAGCGAGTCGAGGTGGATCTGGGTGCGATCGAGCCATTCCTGGTAGGGCTTGGCCTCGGCCAGCTCGGCCTTGACCTCAGCATCGTCGATGATGCGGCCCTGCTCGAGATCGATCAGGAACATGCGTCCCGGCTGCAGGCGCCACTTCTTGACGATGCGCGAGTCATCGATATCCAGCACGCCCATCTCGGAGCCCATGACGACGAGATCATCGTTGGTGACCAGATAGCGCGCGGGACGCAGGCCGTTGCGGTCCAGGGTGGCGCCGATCTGCCGGCCGTCGGTAAAGGCGATCGCGGCCGGGCCATCCCAAGGCTCCATCAGCGCGGCATGGAACTCGTAGAAGGCGCGGCGCTTCTCGTCCATCAGCTTGTTGCCTGACCAGGCCTCGGGGATCAGCAGCATCATCGCCTGTGCTAACGAGTAGCCGCCCATCACCAGCAGCTCGAGCGCATTGTCGAAACAGGCTGAATCAGACTGACCTTCAGGGATCAGCGGCCAGATGGTATCGAGGTCGTCTCCGAGCACCTCGGAGCGCATCGTGTGCCGGCGCGCGGCCATCCAGTTGACATTGCCGCGCAGGGTGTTGATCTCGCCGTTGTGGCAGATCATCCGGAACGGCTGCGCCAGATCCCAGGTCGGGAAGGTGTTGGTCGAGAAGCGCTGATGCACCAGCGCCAGCGCCGACTCGAAGCGCTCATCACGTAGATCGAGGTAGTAGTTGCCGACCTGTCCAGCCAGCAGCATGCCCTTGTAATTGATGGTCCGCGACGACATCGAGGCGACGTAATAGGCGGTCTTATCGTAGCCATGGGCGCGGATCTCGTTGTCCATGCGCTTACGCACCACGAACAGCTTGCGCTCGAAGGCGTCTTGATCAGGGCAGTTATCACCACAGGCGACGAAGACCTGGCGCACCACCGGCTCGGTTGGCAGTACGCTCTCGCCAAGCTCGCTGTTATCGACCGGCACATCGCGCCAGCCGAGCAGGGTCTGATCGCCATCACTCAGATAGCGTTCAACGGTCGCCTGCATCTCGGCGCGGGCGGTCTCGTCCTTCGGCAGAAAGACCATGCCAACGCCATAGTGGCCGGGGGCTGGCAGTTCGAAATCGACCTGGGCGCGGAAGAAACGATCGGGCATCTGCACCAGGATACCGGCGCCATCACCGGCCTTGGGGTCAGCGCCGACCGCGCCACGGTGGGTCAGGCGCTCGAGGATCTCGAGGCCCTGCTGGACAATGCGGTGGCTCTTTTCGTTCTTGATGTGGCAGACGAAACCAACACCGCAAGAGTCACGCTCGTGCGCGGGGTCGTATAGGCCCTGGGCGGCTGGATAGGCGCGAAGGTTCATCAGCGGATCTCCCTAAACCGGGTACGTAACGGTCGAAAAAGACGTCCCCTCAGTGCCTCTAACCATCGGGGAAGTTCCGGTTTGGATTAAAAGGTGGTTTTGCGCAAGGGTCGAGGTAGCCTCCAGGGCACGGCGGAGGCGACCGATCACAAGCAGTTCACACAGCCCATTACCTGAGGCAGCAGGCAATCTCTCGGAGTGACCATGCAAACAGATCGCGAGCGGGCCATCATACTGTGGATGCAGCCTCTATGCCACGCGGTCGCGGGTGGCTACCCTTACAAGACGCACAAAGCCGACGCAAAGAGGCCACCATCAGGTGCATCAGGCGCCGCCAATGGCCCAAGTTGGTGCAAGGACTGCCTAGGCTGGATCATGCCTTGCGGCTCAGCGCTGTCGATCATGCTCATCGGCGGATCGCTTGGTCGATGGTTTCTTGCAGCAAAGCGGGCTCGATATCCGCCGTCAGCAGCGCCTCGCCAATCCCCTTCAGCAGGACCAAGCGCAGCCTTCCGCGCTGGACCTTTTTATCCACTGCCATCAGCTCCAGCCAGCGCTCGCTCGGCAGATCAGCCGGTGGCTCAGTGGGCAGCCCGCAGCGCTCGACCAGGTTGCGAATACGATCCAGATCCGTTGCAGCCAGCCAGCCTAGGCGGACAGAGAGCTGTGCCGCCATCACCAGCCCAACGCCAACCGCCTCGCCATGCAGCCAGGTGCCATAACCGGTTCCCGCCTCGATCGCATGGCCAAAGCTATGACCGAGATTCAGCAGCGCACGCTGACCAGACTCTCGCTCATCGGCCGCGACGATCTCAGCCTTGTTCTGACAGGAGCGCGCGATTGCCGTGGCTAAGGCGGTCGCATCACGCGCACGGAGCGCCGCCACCCTATCTTCAAGCCAATCGAAGAAGGGCCGATCCGAGATCATCCCGTACTTGACCACTTCGGCCAGACCGGCCGCGAGCTCGCGATCAGGCAAGGTCGCGAGCGTTGCGGTGTCGGCGATCACCGCACGCGGCTGGTGGAAGGCGCCGATCATGTTCTTGCCGGCCGGATGATTAACCCCCGTCTTACCGCCCACTGACGAGTCGACCTGTGCCAAGAGTGTCGTTGGCACCTGGATAAATGCGATGCCGCGCTGATAACAGGCTGCTGCAAAGCCGGCCATGTCGCCGACGACCCCGCCGCCGAGTGCAACGATGGTCACATCTCGACCGCAGCGACGCTCAAGCAGCGCATCGAAGATCCGGTTGAGGGTCGCCAGATCCTTAAAGCGCTCGCCATCCGGCAGGATCACCTGATCGATCTCGAATGCCGCCAAGCCGGATCGCAGCGCGTCCAGATAAAGCGGCGCGACAGTCTCGTTGGAGACGATCATCAGGCGCTCGCCAGCGATGTAAGGACGATAGCAGGCGGGATCAGAGAGTAAGCCATCACCAATAAAGATCGGATAGCTGCGCGCGCCGAGATCGACGTCGAGCTGTTGCCGCCCAGTGCCAGCCTCTGAGATGGGTCCGAGCGTTGACATGCTAGAGTTCTTCATCCTCGAGACGCCGACGAATCTCCTTCACCACCGAAGCGGTACCGCGGCGCTCAGTCGAGACCACCATATCCGCGACCTGTCGGTAGATCGGCTCACGCTCGGCCATCAGATCGCGCAGCCGCTGTTGCGGATCATCGGTATCGATCAAGGGGCGACTACGATCACGCGCCGTTCGAGCAAATTGCTGCTCCGGGCTGCAGTGCAGATAAATCACAAAGCCGCGTGCCGCGAGCTGCTGGCGATTCTCGGGCGTCAGCACGACGCCACCGCCAGTGGCCAGTACGATGCCGTCTTCTTGCGCGAGGTCTTCGACAACCCCGCGCTCACGCTTGCGGAAGCCCTCCTCACCTTCAAACTCGAAGATGGTCGGGATATCAACGCCAGTGCGGCGTTGAATCTCCTGGTCGCTATCGCGGAACTCATAGCCTAGCGCCTCAGCCAGTTGGCGGCCGACGGTGCTCTTGCCGGCCCCCATGGGACCGACGAGAAAGATGTTCGGTGGTCTGATCATGATACTAGATATGCCAGATTTGCCGACTGCTAGCAAGCTGTAGGCCGAAACTGGTGTTGGCAAGCGGTCGCACTAGCAGGTTCCTGATCAGCGCACGGCGATATCTGATTTCAGGATCTTTGGGGTCACGAAGATCAGCAGCTCCTCGTTATTATCTTGCCGGCTCGTGGTCTTGAACAGATTCCCGACGACGGGCAGATCACCGAGCCAGGGCACCTGCTCGCGCGCATAGGATTGATTCCGTTCATAGACCCCGCCTAACACGATGGTTTCACCGTTATCGACGAGCACATTGGTCGTCACCGATTTCTTCTCAATCGGAACCCCATCTGGACCCGTATTGGCGTAATCTGGCGAATCCTTATTCACCTCGAGATCCATAATAATCCGGTCATCAGGGGTAATGTGCGGCGTCACGTCCAGCTTTAATGTGGCATCTTCAAACTGAGTGACAATCTTGCCGTCGCCTTGATCATTCCTGTAAGGGATCTTCGTACCCACCGAGATACTCGCTTGAGTCTGATCGGACGTGACAACACGCGGACTCGATACGATCTCCCCTCGATTTTCGCGTTGCATCGCTGAAAGCTCAAGCGTAATCAGATGCGAACCGACCTTACCCAGTAAAAAGTTAATCGCCCCTGATGGTGCGGCTGCGGGCAGATTGACCCAAAGATTCGGTGCCCCTCCTGTCTGGATGATCGAGTTGAACGGGGTTCCAGACTCTAAATCAAAGCCATAAGGGCCTGCATCGAAATTACCCAGCCCATCAATGCCGCCATCACCAGGTGCTTGACCACCACCAACCAACAACTGATTACCCGTGCTACTACCGGTCGAGCCGCTGACGCCGAAGCGAACGCCCAAATCTCGAGCAAATTCATTGCTAGCAATCACAACCCTAGCGTCAATCATGACTTGTCTGACCGGGATGTCTAGACGCGCGATGAGCTCGCGGATTGCCGCCAACCTGTCCGCTGTTTCCTCAATAATCAATGCATTCGTGCGCGGATCAGAGGTCACAGAGCCGCGCTCTGACAGCATTGGCGCAACGCGCTGGCTAGACATGGTAAATTGTTGCGTATTGCCAACATTGGCGATGCCACCCACCTGCTCACGGTGTCCTTCTAGTAGCTCGGCAATATCCGTTGCCTTTGCATAGTTAATCTGTACAAACTCTGTACGCAGTGGCGCTAACTCCTGAATCTGCTGCCGTGACTCGAGCGCCTGCAGCTCATTTGCGGCAATCTCTTGCGCTGGAGCAACCATGATCACATTGCCGGTCTGCCGCATTGAGAGGCCCTTGGTCTTCAAGACAATATCAAGCGCCTGGTCCCAGGGAACATCCTTCAGCCGGAGCGTGATACTGCCGCTCACGGTATCGCTTGCGACTAGGTTGAGGCCCGTGAAATCGGCCAGCAGTTGCAAGACCGCGCGGACCTCGATGTCCTGAAAATTTAGCGATAGGCGATCACCGGAAAAGACAATCTTCTCGCGCTCGAGCTGCTCTTTCTCAGCCGGGGTCAGCGCACGAAATTCAATGGTGAACAGATTCTCAGTCTGATAGGCCAGATAGTCGAACTCATTGGTGGTCTGGATATCAACACGGACATCAGTGCCCGTTGCACGCGACTCAACAGCGACCACCGGGGTGCCAAAGTCGATCACATCGAGACGCCGGAATAACCGCTGCGGGAGGCTGGCATCGCTGATTCCAACGATCACATCTCTGCCTTCTTCCGTCACATTGACCCGCGTCTGCGCTGAGGGCAGGGTGATGACTACTCGTCCCTCACCATCGGCGCCGCGCCGAAAGTCGATGTCCTTGACTGGGCCTGTGCTACGCGCGCTCCGCGTCGAGCGCGCGGGGCCAAAGCCAGTGGTCCGGCTTGGTGCCTGAGGGACGGCTGCAGCTCGCTCTGGGTTCAATGCGACTCGCACCCGGTTACCCTCGGTTTTGATGGT
>POWB01000002.1:0-238994 GCA_010912705.1 Halochromatium sp. | reverse complement strand
CGCGCGCTCCGCGTCGAGCGCGCGGGGCCAAAGCCAGTGGTCCGGCTTGGTGCCTGAGGGACGGCTGCAGCTCGCTCTGGGTTCAATGCGACTCGCACCCGGTTACCCTCGGTTTTGATGGTATAGGGCGCGCTATCGGTGAGATTGATGACGACTCGCGTGCGGTCACTGGCCTCGATCGCAACCAGACTATGCGCCACGCCCAGGCCAATTGGAATCGACTGGCGGCCGAGCTGGTTTCCAGCACCTGGGAAGTCAATCGCGATCCGCGCCGGATTCTCGGTTGCAAAATCGCTTGGCTTCGGTGGCACACCTGAAAAGACCAGATCGATCTCTACCTGATTACCAGGCAAGGATGCAAATTCAGCAACCTCAAGCGTCGCGCCCAGCAGCGGAGTCATCATCAGGCAAGCCAGAAGTCCAGCGACCAGAGACAACCCCTGCGTTCGATCCGTTCGATCCGTTCGTTCGAGAACAGGCCGCAGCCAAGGCCTAGATTGATTCATGGTCGCCTACCACTTATTGTTTGAGTGTCATCGATGCCTGCCGCTGATCCCATTCTCCAGGGGCCTTCTCGACAATCTCAGTCAGCAGCAGCTCAGTCAGATCGATGCGGATGATCTTGCCGTAGTTGCGGCCGAGATAATTCCCTGTCCGCACCCGGTGCAATATCCCCTCCCGCGTCATAATCAGCGCCCAGCGCGTCCCGTACTGTTCAAGGGTTCCTACCATGCGTAGTGAGTCAAGCGAGAACGCCTCTAACGGCTCCTTTGGACGCATCGGGTCAGGCGAGATACCATTGGGTTCAGGCTTTTTCGCCACATCAGCCGCCTGCTGATCCATCGCGAAGGGATCACGCCGCTCATTCGGCTGATAGGGGAAAGGCGCTACCAAGGCGATCTCCGGGACCGGCTCAAGCGGCCCGGCGGGTCGCGCCTTCACTCGCCCGGCATAGGCTTCGAGCTCAGACATCCCCGGGTCGGCGCAGGCCGCGACCAGAACGAGGGTGCTCGCCATAACAATACGCAAGCCAGGCGCTGATCTGCAGCGGTCTAATCGCAGCACGGCGCTCCTCATTGAACCCCCGACTCATCCAGGTAGCGATAGGTCTTGACAATGGCCCCAAGGGTCATTGGAGCCATTGCCGCGCCCCGCTCGTCATCACCACCGATCTGGATATTGTGCACCGTCACGATCCGTGGCAATGCCGCAAGACCGCTAATAAAGGTCGCGAACGCGTGATAACGCCCACGCACCCGGACTCGAATCGGCAGCTCCGCATAAAAGTCTTTGTTGACCTCGCCTGAGGGCTGAAACAGCTCGAACTCGAGTCCCGACGCCAGACCAGTTTGAGATACATCGACCAGCAGCGAGGCCACCTCGGTCTGGTCAGGAAGTTGGCGCAGCATGGCACCGAAGGATTCCTCCATCTCTGCCAACTGTTGCCGATATTTCTCCAGGTTAGCGGCTTTATGCTGCTTCTGCTCAAAGCTCTGGCGCAGCTCCAGCTCCTTTTTCTCGGCGCGCTCTAGCTGCTCGATCTGGCCGCTGGTAATGAAGTGATACCAGCCAAAGCCGATCAGCCCACAGCCAAAGGCAATGAGCACCGCCTTGGCCGCGAGCGGCCATTCGCTGATGTTATTGAAATCGAGCTCATTGAGATCCATCAGCGACCTCCAAGCGTCAAGGCGAGGGTCTCATCAGCCTTGACAGACGCTGGTCGCGTCTGCTCAAAGCGCAGCCGGAAATGGCTGAAGCCAGTGCCGGTCTCATCCTTATTCTCGATCAGCAGCAGCTCCGGCTTACCAATCCATGCCGAGGCCTCGATATTGCGCATCAAGGCCGAGACGCGCGCATTCGACTGGGCGCGTCCCTCAATCGTCACACGTCCCCCTTCTTGCTGCAGCTTGGTCAAGAACAGCCCAGCAGGCACCGCATCGACCAGTTGATCGAGCAGACGCACGATCTCTGGGCGGCTTTCTTGCAGGGCTTGAATCACCCCCATCCGCGCCAGTAGATCAGCCTTCTTCTTCTCTAGCTCATTGATCTCTCGAATGCGCCGATTGAGGACCGCAATCTGCCCTTCCAGATAGGCATTGCGAGCGCCCTGCGCATCGATCATGGCATCGATCTGGAACTTGAGCAGCACCCCGATCAGCAGGACCGAGCCGAGCGCAGCCGCGGCGAAGATACCCAAGTCGCGCTGACGGCGACGGCGCTCTTGCTCTCGCCAGGGGAGGAGATTGATCCGCGCCATGGGTCAACGAAACCGGCGCATCGCCAGCCCAACCGCGACCAGCATCGTATTGCGCCCCTGCTGCAGCAGCTTAGGATCGAGATCAGCAGATA
The DNA here is from genome assembly GCA_010912705.1 of Halochromatium sp. Classification (GTDB taxonomy): domain Bacteria; phylum Pseudomonadota; class Gammaproteobacteria; order Chromatiales; family Chromatiaceae; genus Lamprobacter. The sequence goes on along the minus strand of POWB01000002.1, from coordinate 236,645 downwards.
AGGCCATCTCGGCAAAGGGATCGGCAATGCGTACCGGCAGTGCTAGTCGCTCGGCAAGCGGGTGCGCCAGCGCTGGCACCTGCGTTACACTACCGGTCAACAGAACCTCATCGACCTGACTATAGGCGCTTGTCGAGTAGAAGAACTGCAGGGCACGCGCCAACTGCCGCGCCAAGGCATCTTGGAAGGGGCCGAGCACCTCGGTCTGCAGCGACTGGGGCAGCGGTGTTGTGAGGAGCTGCGATAGGGCCTCGTCGCGCCCAATCCCAGCCCGACGTTGAACCTCCTCAAGCAGCTGTTGGCCGCCAAAGCTCTGCTCGCGGGCGTAGATGTTCTGTCCGGCACGTAGGACGTGCAGCGTCGTCGTCGTCGCGCCGATGTCGACCACCGCAGTGAGTCGATCCGCGCCGGACTCGGAAGCAGCCAGCAAGACACCGCAGGCATTCTCGACTGCGTTCGACTCGATGTCGACGATCTCAACCGTCAACCCCGCCAGCTCAAGGGCTGCGACCCGATCGTCGACATTCTCCTGCCGCGAGGCCGCGAGCAGGACATCAACCATCCCAGCGGAGCCCTGGGTTGGCCCGATCACATCGAAGTCGAGGTTGACCTCCTCTAGGGGATAGGGCACATACTGATCGGCCTCGAGCTGGATTTGTGCCTCCATCTCGGCGTCGGAGAGTTCGGCGCTCAGAGACAGCACCTTGGTGATGACCGCCGAGCCCGCCACGGCAACTGCCGCGCGCTTGGTCTTCGACTTAGAGCGGCGCAGGGCTGTAGCAACCGCCTCGCCGACCTGGCTGACCTCAGCGATCTTTTTTTCGACTAAGGTATGCGCGGGCAGCGGCTCGAGTGCCAAGGCTTCCACACGGCAGTGCTCCGGCCCACTGGCGGAGCAGGGCGCCAGCTCAACCAGCTTGATAGCGGTCGAGCCGATATCGATGCCGAGCAGTGGACGTTGTTTCTGGCCGAATCCAAACATTCCGCGTCAGACGTCTCCTCGAGTAGAGGCTAAAAGCTTAGAATTTCTTAACCTTAGCCGCACTATATCATTATCGCTCGATCATCATCGCTCGATCAAAAAACCGAAACCGCATCAGCCGCAACCGAAACGACAACAGTACCAATGCCAAGACGCCATGGGAGCCGACTCGGCCGCCACTCACGCAAGCCAAGCCTGACGCCAGACCCGTATAAGAATAGTGCAAAACCAGCCGCTCGCAGCGCCTGCGCCGGACAACGGCGACAATTGGCCTATGAAGCGGCCCGCCTGATGCGCGAGCAGGGGGCACTTGAGCTCGATCGCGCGCGACGCAAGGCCGTCGAGCGGCTTGGCATCAGCAACCGACGCTGTTGGCCAGATAATGCTGAGATTCAGGCGGCACTCGAAGACGAGTATCGGCTCTTCCAGCCCGAGACTCAGCAGTCGATTACGACCGCCCTGCGCGAACAGGCGCTCGCGGCAATGCAAGCCTTCGCCGAGTTCGAGCCACGCCTGGTTGGACCCTCGGTGTCAGGCACAGCCTCGCTCGAACAGGGCGTGCGTCTGCATCTGTTTGCAGACGATACCCGCCCCATCGTATTCCGACTGATCGACAAAGGCATCCCCTGGCAGGCCAGCGATCGCCAGCATCGCTATGCGGATGGTCGTCGGCAGTTGCATCCAACCTTCGCCTTCGTCGCTGGCGAGATCCCCGTTGAGCTCGTCGTGCTGCCAGATCGCGCTCGGCGCAATCCGCCGCTGAGCGCGATCTCGGAGCGACCCGAGCGAGGACTGGATGTCGACGCGGTCGAACGCCTATTACAGCATGAGCCCGGCTATGCTCCCGACGACGCTCCTTGAAGGCAAACGAAAATCCTACGCCATTCGGTATGAGCTTTTCCGGCAATCGCCTAACGCTTGGAGATCGGGATGTAATCGCGCACGCCCGGTCCATGATAGATCTGACGCGGGCGCCCGATGCGGTTAGTCGGATCGCTCATCATCTCCATCCAGTGCGAGACCCAGCCAACAGTGCGGGCAACGGCAAACATGACCGTAAACATGTTGCGCGGGATACCTAATGCACGATAAATGATGCCGGAATAGAAATCGACATTCGGATACAGTTTGCGCTCAACGAAATACTCATCGTTGAGCGCGATCTCCTCGAGCTTGACCGCCAGCTCGAGCAGTGGGCTATCAGAGGCACCGGGGAACTCCTCTAGCACCTGATGGCAGACCTCACGGATGATCTTTGCGCGCGGGTCGTAGTTCTTGTAGACGCGATGACCAAAGCCCATCAGCCGGAACGGATCATCCTTATCTTTAGCCTTATCGATAAACTTGGCGACGTTCTTCACGTGACCAATCTGCTCGAGCATATCGAGCACGGCCTCGTTGGCACCGCCATGCGCCGGCCCCCACAGCGAGGCAATACCGGCTGCAATGCAGGCAAAGGGATTCGCGCCCGAGCTGCCGGCCAGGCGCACCGTTGAGGTACTGGCGTTCTGCTCATGGTCCGCATGCAGGATAAAGAGCAGATTGAGGGCCTTTTCGGCCAGTAAGCCCGGCTCGTAATCCTCACAGGGCGTGGCGAACATCATGTGCAGGAAGTTTGCCCCATAACGCAGATCATTGCGCGGGTACATGATCGGCTCGCCGGCGAAATGCTTATAGGCCGCCGCTGCGATGGTCGGCATCTTCGCAATGAGCCGATGCGCAGAGACCTCACGGTAGCGCGGATCATTGACATCGATCGACTCGTGATAGAACGCCGACAGCGAGCCGACCACTCCGCACAGGATCGCCATCGGGTGCGCATCGTAATGGAAGCCGCTGAGAAACCGCTTGAGGTTCTCGTTGAGCATCGTATGGCTGGTGATCAGATGCTCAAAGTGGTCGAGCTCGTCTTCGGTTGGTAGCTCGGCATAGAGCAGCAGATAGGCCACTTCAAGAAAGCTAGCCTTGGTCGCCAGCTGCTCGATCGGGTAGCCGCGATAGAGCAGCACCCCCTTCTCGCCATCGATGTAGGTAATAGCGCTATGGCAGCTGGCGGTTGCCATGAAACCCGGATCATAAGTAAAGAAGCCGGCGTCGCGGTAGAGCGAGGAGATATCGAGCGCGCCAGGGCCTAGGGTGCCGGTCTTTAGCGGGTAGTCGAAACTTTTCCCGGCCGCTTTGTCGGTAATGGTGATGATCTGATCGGCCATAGATCTCTCTCCCGTCTATCAGTCCCCTCAACTCGACGCAGCGGTTTTCGTTGGTACGCCGGTGAGGATGTTCAGCCTGAGGGTTGAAGGTCAACAGGCGAATGAATGAGTCGATGCGCACGCACTGAGTCGGGGCAGCCTGCACAATAGTAGAGCATTCAGGACGGGTTTTAGCCCCGCCTGGGCCACCCCAAGCGCCCGCCCTAGCCGCGGCCAGGACGGTCTCTCAGTCCAAACGCCACCATTCTACGCGAGCCTAGCCTCTGCCATCCGAACCTTATGCTCGAAGATCGCCTAGCAGGAAAGGTGCCGCCTTGAGTCTCCGCTCGACGGCTGTAGCCGCTACAGCTGTTCTGCCTTGCCGTGGTAATGGTGTTTATAGGATCGGCCAAGGCAGAGCCAGACGGTTGAGATCCTGAGATCAGATGAGATTGGGACCGGATTAGGGCCTCATTCGGGCGACACCACTGGCAACTGCTGCCCGCGCCACCGCTGCGGAGACGGTCTCGCGCAGCCGGGGGTCTAACGGCTTTGGGATGATGTAGTCCGGCCCGCGCGTTAGCGCACTGAGCCCGTAGGCATCGAGCACCGAGGCCGGAACCGGCTCTTTGGTCAGATCCTTGAGCGCGTGCACGGCCGCGATGCACATGGCCGTATTGATGCGCGAGGCGCGCACATCCAACGCGCCGCGGAAGATAAAGGGGAAGCCGAGCACATTGTTGACCTGATTCGGATAATCCGAGCGGCCCGTCGCCATGATCAGGTCATCACGGACCTTGAGCGCAACCTCAGGGCGGATCTCAGGTACCGGGTTTGAGAGCGCAAAGACGATCGGCTGCGGCGCCATCGACGCCAGCATCTCCGCGCTGACCAAGTCTGGCCCCGAGAGCCCGATGAAGACATCGGCGCCTGCGAAGGCATCCGCGAGTGTTCGCCGCTCGGTCTCGACCGCGATCGCGGCTTTGTGACGATTCAGATCGGTGCGCCCCTTGTGGATGACACCCTTGCGGTCGATGGTCAGGATCTTGTCAGGGCTTGCTCCGAGTTCGATCAGCAGTTTGATCGATGCGATACCAGCTGCCCCAGCACCAAGCACGACGACATGCGCATCGGCCAGCGCTTTGCCCTGCAATTCGAGCGCGTTGAGCAGACCTGCCGCAATAATGATCGCGGTACCGTGCTGGTCATCATGGAAGACAGGGATATCCAGACGCTCGATCAGCGCCTGCTCGACATCAAAACAATGGGGCGCGGCCAGGTCTTCGAGGTTGATCCCACCAAAGGTTGGCGCGATCCGGACTACGGTCTCGATGAAGTCCGCGGGCGTTTCGGCATCGACCTCGATATCGAAGACATCGATATCAGCGAAGCGCTTGAACAGCACCGCCTTGCCCTCCATCACTGGCTTGCCGGCGAGTGCACCGACATTACCCAGCCCCAATACCGCGGTCCCATCCGTGATCACCGCCACCAGGTTGCCCCGATTCGTATAGCGGTAGGCATCCTCAGCGTTGGCCTGGATGCGCCGCACCGGCTCGGCGACCCCGGGGGTGTAAGCCAGCGAGAGGTCGCGCTGAGTTGCCGCGGACTTGGTGATCTCGATGGCGGTCTTCCCGGGCCTTGGTGTCTCGTGATAGGCGAGCGCGGCCGCGTTCAGCTCCGCATCGGCATCGGGTTTTCTAGCGTCGGACATGGAGGGCGCTCCATTGGCGATTGAGCGCCGGACGAGCGCAAAGAGGCGCGGCGGCGCCGAAAGAGTGTAACAGCAGATGCGTTCGCGTGACCGCGCTCAGCGACCGTACTTACGACGGAACTTGTCGACTCGGCCACCGGTGTCGAGGATCTTCTGCTTGCCCGTATAGAACGGATGGCAGGCGGAACAGACCTCGACGTGCAGCTCGTCTTTGAGTGTTGAGCGGGTGTTGAACGTATTGCCGCAACTGCAGACGACTTTGACGTCTTGATAGTCTGGATGAATGCCTTCTTTCATGGCCGGCCTGCTCCGAATCGGATTTCTTGTCAGGTTAATCGACGGAGCATAGCGCTCCTAGATCGACTCCGCAACCCCAGCAGCGCCAATAAAGGCATAAGCGACTGCTGACACAGCGGGGCATCGCTGATTGCCACCGATGCAACCCAGTTACAAACGCATGACCGTTGTGGCCGATGCAGCAGCCAGAGGCGGAGCAACAGCAGCCAAATCAGGCTTGATCGCACGCACCAGCGGTGCCGGCTCGACCTCATCCGGGGTGCGCCAAAGCCCGATTCGAGTCAGGAAACGACCCAGCGCTGGCACCGCAGAGCTGACAGCAAGAGGGACGGCAAGCAGGGCGCCGACAAAGAATGGCGAGATCACCAGCGCACCTGGTGGTGCATGCAGGGCGAGCCAGACCACACCGAAGACCCCCAACAGCGTCTGCGGCCACAGCCGGCGCAGGGCCGCAAGCGGATGCACACCATGGGTCTGCCGCCGCTGCGGTCCCCAGACGACGGCGCGCCCAAAGAGCAGGCCAGCCAAGAACAGGCTATGAGCGATTGCCATGATCGGCGCCAGCAGCGTGCTGAAGCCGACCTCGGTGAGACTGCTTAGGAGCAAGCGCGCACCACCACCAAAGCGCTGGCGCCCACCAGGGGTGCTCAACAGATCAATCAGTGTCGCTAGCTTGGGCGCAAAGACCATGCCCATCACCAGCGCGAATAGCGCCACACCTGGGCCCGGCAAGTACACCGGCCCTGCCTCACCCAAACCGAGCCGGAGCACGCCCACCAGCATCAACAACAGCCAGGCCGGCGAGGCCAAGAACATCATCACCGCCAACCTTAGCTGCCAACGACTCACCGGATGCAGACCTGCGAGCTGTTCAGGCCCAAGCCGCAGATACTGCATGTTGCCCTGGCACCAACGCAGGTCGCGGCGGATAAATTCGAGCAGGGTTGGCGGATTCTCCTCCCAACTACCGCCTTCGATCGGCATCACCCGCACCTGGTAGCCAGCGCGACGCATCCAGGCTGCCTCGAGTTGATCATGGCTCAAGATCCAGCCGGAGAGCGGCCCCTGCCCGGCCAGGAACGGCAGTTCGCAGTGCGCAATGAAAGGCCGCAGCCGGATCAGCGCATTGTGCCCCCAGTAGGGACCGGCATCGCCCTGCCACCAGGCCGCGCCGATGCTATAGCTCTTCATGCCCAAGCGCATGCCGAACTGAAACGGCCGGGCGAAGGCGCTATCGCTCGGCAGCCCAACCGTTAGCGTCTGCAAGATGCCGAGCTGTGGCTGTGCCTGCAAGGTACGCAGCATGCGCAGGATGGTCTCGGCCGCCATCAGGCTATCGGCATCGAGCACCAGCATAAAGTCGTGCGCCTGCCCCCAACGCTCGCAGAAGTCGCGAACATTCCCAGCCTTGAAGCCAGGATTCTCAGCGCGCCGGCGATAGCTGACCTTCATCACCCCGCGCCAGCGATCGGCGAGCCAACCGACATGCTCCTCTTCAGCGGCGATCACCTCGGGCCAGCTTGAGTCGCTGAGCACATAGACATGAAACTGCTCGGCGACACCCGCATCGGCCAGCTCATCGATCATTCGATCTAGATTGCGCGCAACCGCTGCTGCATCCTCGTTACGGATGCAGCTCAGCAGCGCCGTGCTGCTGTCGATGGGTGACTGATCATCGAGCGGGGCGAGCAGTGGACAGACCGCCCTCGCCGGCTCAGCCGCCAGACGCATCACCAGCAGCCCAATGACCGCATTCCAGAATCCGATCAGGCTCCAAGGTAAGGTGATGGCAAAGCAGAGCACCAGCAGTGCATCCAGCCCATCGAAACCGCCAGCCTGCAGTGTCCAAATCATCAGCCCAAGCGCCATGGCCATGGTCAAAACGACCAGGCCAGCAAAAAGCCGGCGGCGCCAAGCCGGCACAACGAGCGCACTGTTGGTTGGCTCGATCGTCGGCTCGATCGCCGACAGCATAGGTCTCAATAACCGCAATGGATTGAACAACAGGGAAAAGCCTCAGGTCGCAAAAAGTCTGATGATGAACAGCATTGGGGCAGACAAAGAGTCTGCAAACTACCAGTGTATCGGTTGGGCGCGGCAGGCTTTGGCGAAAGTGGTTAATTGGCCCAAGATTCGGTAGAGCAAGGCCGCCCAACGGCTGCGTCAGAGATGGTTAGCAGCCTATTGAAACCTCAGCGTTAATCTGCGTAATCTGCGGCTCAATGCGCTTTGTAGCGCTGCACGACGCTATCTAAGCAACTGCAATCCACCAAACCCCGAGGACACCCATGCTGATCACCTTCACGACCCCCGTCCACGCCGACATCATCATGTTTGGTGATGTCGGCAAAGCGCTGATCCGGATGATGGGCCACAGCGGTGCCGTGCCCGGCGCCTTGCTCGCTGCGGATATCCCGGCGGCACTGGCACGACTCAAGGCCGCGGTTGATGCCAACCCAGAGGCACCGCTCAATCCAGAGCGCGACGATGCCGATGAGGACGCCCGCGCACAAAGCGTCAGCCTCAGGCATCGCGCACTGCCGCTGATCGATCTGCTCGAGGCCGCTGCCCGCGAGGAGAAGAATGTGATGTGGAGTCAATAGCGCATCTGAACCATCAGGCGCTAGATCGCCGATTAGAAGTTTGGCTTCTCTGGCTCAGCCTCAAACATCTGCACGCTGGCCATGATCTCCTCGCGCGCCTCTTCGCGACCACCCCAGCCCGCGATGCGCACCCATTTACCCTCATCCAGATCTTTGTAGTGCTCGAAGAAGTGTGCGATTTGGTCGAGCAAATGCGGCGGCATATCGCGGAAGCTCTCGATATTCCGGTAGCCCTTGAACAGCTTGTCGATCGGCAGTGCCAGGATCTTGGCATCATCACCCGACTCATCGGTCATCTTCAGCACACCGATCGGACGGCACTTGATCACCGAGCCCGAGATCAATGGGTAGGGTGTGACCACCATCACATCAACCGGGTCGCCATCGGCCGAGAGCGTGTGCGGCACATAACCGTAGTTGCAGGGATAGTGCATCGCGGTCGACATGAAGCGGTCGACAAACATCGCCCCCGTGCCCTTGTCCATCTCATACTTGACCGGCTCCGAGTGCGACGGGATCTCGATAATGACATTGATCTCATTCGGAATATTATCGCCGCGTGGGACGCGTTGAAGGTCCATATTTAACCTCTTGTCTCGGTCTATTCGGTTGCACCGGTACCCTGACCGGCGATGATCACAGCCGCACAGGATAGCCGGAACCGACGACGACGGACAGTCAGGGCTCACCTCAGGCCCGGCTCATCACTGCAAAGATCGCCCCTTGAGGTGGACCGAAGGCATTTCGTCAGCGCGCATGAAAGATGATAATGGCCGGCTAAACATGCTCAGCTGCGCCGATTCAACCGTCCGGAGACTCCAATGCCCCAGTACCGCTCTCGCACCACCACTCATGGCCGCAACATGGCGGGCGCGCGGGCGCTCTGGCGCGCGACCGGCATGAAGGACGGCGACTTCGACAAGCCGATCATCGCCGTCGCCAACTCGTTCACCCAGTTCGTGCCGGGCCATGTGCATCTGAAGGACATGGGCCAGCTAGTCGCCCGCGAGATCGAGGCCGCCGGCGGTGTCGCCAAGGAGTTCAACACCATCGCCGTCGATGATGGCATCGCCATGGGCCACGGCGGCATGCTCTACTCGCTGCCCTCACGCGACCTGATCGCCGACAGCGTCGAGTACATGGTCAACGCCCACTGCGCCGATGCGCTGGTCTGCATCTCCAACTGCGACAAGATCACCCCCGGCATGCTGATGGCCGCGCTGCGGCTGAACATCCCGGCGGTGTTCGTCTCCGGCGGCCCGATGGAGGCCGGCAAGGTCAGTCTGGCCAACAAGGGCGACCTGAAGCTGGACCTGGTCGATGCAATGGTTTCAGCGGCCAACCCCAACGAGACCGATGCCGACGTCGCCGCCATCGAACGCTCGGCCTGCCCGACCTGCGGCTCCTGCTCCGGCATGTTCACCGCCAACTCGATGAACTGCCTGACCGAGGCGCTGGGCCTGTCGCTGCCGGGCAATGGCTCGCTGCTCGCCACCCATGCGGCGCGCAAAGAACTCTTCCTGGAGGCCGGCCGGCTGGTGGTCGACCTGGCCAAGCGCTGGTACGAGCAGGAGGATGCGACCGTCTTACCACGCAGCATCGCCACCTTCGATGCCTTCGAGAACGCGATCGCGCTGGACATCGCCATGGGCGGCTCCACCAACACGGTGCTACATCTGCTGGCCGCGGCGCACGAGGCCGGCGTGAACTTCACCATGGCCGATATCGACCGCATGAGCCGCAAGGTACCCAACCTCTGCAAGGTGGCGCCAGCGACGCAGCAGTACCACATGGAAGACGTGCACCGCGCCGGTGGCGTGATTGGCATTCTCGCCGAACTCGATCGCGGCGGCCTGATCCATCGCGACTGCCACACCGTTTATAGCCCGAGCATGGGCGTGGCGCTGCAGAGCTGGGACGTCGTTCAGACAGGCGCGATCGAGGCCCGCGAACGCTTCCTCGCCGGCCCTGGCGGCATCCCGACCCAGGTCGCCTTCAGCCAAGACAGCCAGTGGCCAACGCTGGATCTTGACCGTGCCGCCGGCTGCATTCGCGACATCGAGCACGCCTACTCCAAAGACGGTGGGCTCGCGGTGCTCTACGGCAACATTGCCGAGGACGGCTGCATCGTCAAGACCGCGGGCGTCGACCTCAGCATGCTGCAGGCCGAGCAGCTGCGCTACACCACCAGTGTGCCGACCTCGACGCTGCGCGGCTTCGTCGGCCCGGCGCGCATCTTCGAAAGCCAGGAGGCCGCGGTCAACGCCATCCTCACAGACCAGATCCAGCCCGGCGATGTGGTGCTGATCCGCTACGAAGGTCCCAAAGGCGGCCCTGGCATGCAGGAGATGCTCTACCCGACCAGCTACCTGAAGTCCAAAGGGCTCGGCAAGGCCTGCGCGCTGGTCACCGATGGGCGCTTCTCCGGCGGCACCTCTGGGCTGTCGATCGGCCATTGCTCACCCGAAGCAGCCGAGGGCGGCACCATTGGTCTGGTGGAAGCGGGCGATATCATCGAGATCGACATCCCAGGACGCTCGATCCGGGTCGTCGTCGATGACGCTGTGCTCAGCGCGCGCCGCCAGGCGATGCAGGCGCGTGGCGAGCAGGCCTGGAAGCCGGTCGATCGCCAACGCCCGGTCTCGCAGGCACTAGGCGCCTATGCCGTACTGACGACCTCGGCAGCCCAGGGCGCGGTGCGTGATCTGTCTCAGATCGGTGCTTGAAAGCACAGCAGCGGCACCATCAACAGGGCGACAAGGTTGAGGATCTTGATCACCGGATTCAGCGCTGGCCCGGCGACGTCCTTGTAGGCGTCGCCAACCGCATCGCCGGTCATTGCCGCCTGATAGGCCATCGAGCCCGCGCCAGCAAAGCGCCCTGCCGCGATCGACTGCTTGGCGTTGTCCCAAGCGGCACCGCCAACGGTCATCGAGATCGCGACCAAGAGGCCTGTGACGATGGCGCCGATCAGCATCCCACCGAGCGCCAGCACCCCGGCATCACCACCCATCAGCCATTGCATCCCAAAACCAACCGCCAAGGGCAACGCCAGTGGCAGTAGCGCCGGGATGATCATCGCCTTGAGCGCGGCCTTGGTCAACAGATGCACAGCGCGTGCATAGGCTGGTCGCTGCGAGCCATCTAGCAGGCCCGGAAGCTCGCGAAACTGGCGACGCAGCTCCGCGACCATCTTGGCGGCCGCGTTGCCAAGCGCCTCCAGCGCTAGGGCACTGAATAGGTAGGGCACTAAGCCACCAATGAACAGACCGATGAGCACAGCTGGATGCCCCAGATCGAACACCAGCGTCTTGCCCGCAGCGACCAAGGCCTGGGTGTAATCGGTGAACAAGACCAGGGCAACCAAGCCTGCCGAGACGATGGCGTAGCCCTTGGTGACTGCCTTGGTGATATTACCAACCGCATCCAGTGCAGCAGTGACCTCAAGCACTGAGGCATCCATGGCGGCCATCTTAGCGAGACCGCTGGCGTTGTCGGCAATCGGCCCGAAGGCATCGAGCGCGAGCACAATACCGGTCAGCGACACCATCGCGGTCGCCGCGATTGCGATCCCGTAGAGGCCGGCCAGGGTATAGGCGCCCCAGATCGCCGTGCAGAGCATCAGCACTGGCGCCGCCGTGGCCTTCATCGAGACCGCCAGCCCAGCGATCAGATTGGGGGCATGACCAGCGTCTGAGGCCTTAGCAATGCCGCGCACCGGACAGTAGTCGGCACTCGTGTAATAGTCGGTGATCACCAGGATCAGGCCACTCAAGACCAGCCCGATACCAGCAGCACCGAGCACGCCCCAACGGCTGAACAGCAGGTCGCCGTCGGCAGGACTGATGCGAGCGGGCAGCAACAGCCAAGTCAACGGCACCAAGAGCAGAAAGGCGAGCACGCCGGCAACCGTCCAGGCCTTAGCCAGTGCCGCCAGGATCTGCGTATCACCGGGCTCGAGCTTGACGAAGAAGGTCCCCACCACTGAGGCCAGGATCGAGAGACCGCAGAGCACCAGTGGATAGAGGATCAGTTCCGTCGCGGACTCGGGGAAGCTTAGGCCAGCGAGCAGTATGGTCGCGACCAGGGTGAGGACATAGGTCTCGAACAGATCCGCTGCCATCCCGGCGCAGTCACCCACAGTGTCACCCAGGTTGTCGGCGATCACGGCTGGGTTGCGCGGATCATCCTTGGCTAGCCCCGCCTCGGCCTGCCCGATCAGGTCAGCGCCAATATCAGCACCCTTGGTAAAGAGACCGCCGCCGAGCCGGGCGAAGAGCGAGACGAGTGAGCCACCAAAGGCGAGCCCAACCAAGGCCTGCAACGCCTGCTGCTGCCCTTCGAGATCGCCGGGATCAGCCGGCTCCAACACCAGGTAGTAGCCAGCCACGCCGAGCAGTGCGAGCCCGACCACCAGCAGCCCGGTGATCGAGCCGCCACGGAAGGCGACCTGTAGTGCGGCATCGAGGCCGTTGCGCGCAGCCTCCGCGGTGCGCAGATTGGCCCGCACCGAGATGCTCATGCCGATAGCGCCCGCGGTACCCGAGAGCAGCGCGCCAATCAAGAAGCCGATCCCGGCCTCGAGCCCGAGCCAGTGCCACAAGGCCGCCATCACCAGCAGACCCATTAGGGCGATGACCAAAGACTGGCGATTCAGGTAGGCAGCGGCGCCTTTCTGAATCGCCCCGGCGATGTCGCGCATCCGCTCGTCACCCTGCGGCTGCGCCAACACCCAGAGGATTGCCAGCATCCCATAGCCGATGGCAGCCAGGCCGCAAAACAAGGCAAAGATCAGACTGAGCGACATGGCCGCCGTCGCCGCTGCTTCAGAGGAGGGTGTAGGAGACGGTCACCCCCGCCATCACGATCGCCACGATACTCATCAGCTTGATCAGGATGTTCAGGCTCGGCCCCGAGGTATCCTTGAAGGGGTCACCGATGGTATCGCCGATCACCGAGGCACGATGCGCCGCCGAACTCTTACCACCATGGTGGCCGGCCTCGATGTACTTCTTGGCGTTATCCCAAGCACCACCGGCATTGGAAAGGAAGACCGCGAGCACAAAGCCGGTCGAGAGCCCGCCCGCGAGTAGCCCGATGACGCCAGCCACCCCAAAGAGCAGACCGACCAACACCGGCGCGGCGATCGCGATCAACGAGGGAATCACCATCTCGCGCTGTGCACCGACGGTGGAGATGGCCACGCAGCGTTCGTAGTCCGGCGCCGAGGTGCCCTTGAGGATGCCTGGGTCTTCGCGAAACTGGCGTCGAACCTCTTCCACCATGGTCTGCGCCGCCCGGCCAACCGCCTGCACTGTCAGTCCACTGAAGGTGAAGGCGACCATCGCACCGAGAAACAGGGTGATCAGCACTGCTGGATTCAGCAAGGTCACATTGTAGAAGGCCATGAAGTCGATCAGGGTCGCATCGGCGGTGGCGACGCTGATCTTGTGACCGACATCCAGCATCGTCTGACCAGCGCTGATCAATTCGATTCGGATCACCTCGATATAGGAAGCGATCAGCGCCAGCGCGGTCAAGGCTGCCGAGCCAATCGCAAAGCCCTTACCAGTTGCTGCCGTGGTATTGCCGAGCGAGTCGAGGGCATCGGTCCGTTCGCGCACCTCTGGCCCAAGCCCACTCATCTCGGCATTGCCGCCGGCATTATCGGCGATCGGCCCATAGGCGTCGCTGGCCAGGGTAATACCGAGTGTCGAGAGCATGCCGACCGCGGCAATAGCGATGCCGTAGAGGCCTTGGCCCATCTGTGCCGGATCAAAGCCAGAGGCGAATAGGTAAGACAGCATGGTGCCCGTGGCAACCGCCAGCACCGGGATCACGGTCGAGAGCATGCCGACACCGATGCCAGCGATGATCGTCGTCGCCGCACCACTCTCGGCCGCCGCCGCAATGCTGCGTGTCGGCTTGAACGAGGCTGAGGTCGAATACTCAGTCGAGCGCCCGATGATCAGCCCGGTGACCAGACCGGTGACGACCGCGCCCCAGATGCCCCAGGGGTTTTCGATCCCGAGCAGCCAGAGTACCGCGGCCGAGGCCACCACGATCATCGCCGCACTCGCATTGATGCCCTTTGACAGCGCACCTAGCAGCTCCTTTTGGGTCGCACCCTCACGCGTCTTGACCAGAAACACCCCCAATACTGAGAGCATGATGCCGATACCGGCGATCGCCATTGGCGCCGCGATCGCCTTCATCTGCATCGCTGGATCGGCGACAAAGGCCGCTGCGCCCAGCGCCGATGCGGCGAGGATGGAGCCGCAGTAGGACTCGAACAGGTCCGCGCCCATCCCAGCCACGTCGCCGACATTATCGCCGACGTTATCGGCGATCACCGCTGGATTACGTGGATCATCCTCCGGGATACCCGCTTCGACCTTACCCACCAGGTCAGCACCCACATCGGCCGCCTTGGTGTAGATACCACCACCAACACGGGCGAACAACGCCTGCATCGAAGCGCCCATACTAAAGGTGAGCACGGTCGTAGTAACCAGGATCAGATAGGCACCTTTGGTCTGATCACCCGCCGTAAAGAGATCGATCAGTACGAACCAGAAGGCAAGGTTGCCCAGCCCCAGGCCAACCACCACCAGGCCCATCACCGCCCCGCTGCGGAAGGACACATTGAGCGCGCCAGCGAGCGAGGTCCGCGCCGCGGCCGTGGTCCGCGTCGATGCCAAGGTCGCGGTTTGCATCCCGAAATAGCCGGCGAGCGCAGAGAAGAAACCGCCAAACAGGAAGGTCACCGGCAGCCAGGGGTTTTGTACGCCAAGCCCATAGGCCAGGTAGGCAAAGAGGCCAGCGACCAACACAAAGACCACCAGCATGATCTTGTACTGCTGGCGCAGATAGGCCATGGCGCCTGTACGCACATGCGCCCCGATCTCGCGCATGATGTCGGTACCTTCGTCCTGGGCGCGCATCTCCTTGAAGAAACGCCAGGCGAAGTAGAGCGCGAAGGCTGACGCGAGTGGAGCGAGCCAAAAGATGGGTTCGTTCATGGTTCGACTTCTACAGCTGAGGAGCCGCGCAGGTTTGATAACGCGGCTAGATTAAGGATGAAGGAGCAAGAACCGGCTGATCAACGGCCTGATGGCCAATTAACGCTAGTCAATTCAATGCCATCAATCGAAGTGCGCGATCTGTGCCGAGCGCCACCAGTCGTAATGGGTTGACTGCAATGCCTCCCGACTCGGGAACGGGTAGTAGGCAAAGTGGTCGTGATCGCCGACATAGAAGCCGGTCTGCACGGTACGATAGATTACCGCGTCGCGGACATGCTTGAGCACTAGCTTGCTGTCTTTGGTGTTGGCGGTGAAGTCCGACAGCACATCGCGCAGATGCGGGATGTAACGATACGGCAGATCATCCGCCTTGCCGTTTAGCGGATCGAAGGCCAGCTCGCCGAGTGCCAGATCTGAGAACACGATGCGCGGCAGATTCACCGGCTTTTTGGGATCGGTGATCGAGCGACAGAACGCCTGCGGCTCCAGCCGACTCGCCACCAATGGGCTCTTTGGGCAGAACTCTTGGTAGAGATGCAGCGGATGCTCCCGATCTGGCGTGTAATCGGCGCGCTCCAGCTCGAGCGTGCGGCCATCATCGGTGACCAGGTAGAGCTTGCCGATGGCAGACACCGGGATGCGCGCCAGGACATTATAGATGCCGAGATAGACCGAAGACTTCGGCTTGCCATCCGGCTGCGTCACGCAGCGCTCATCGGCGAGCGAGAAGGCAAAGTCCTCAGAGCGGAAGTTAGGATCGAGTTCGAAGAAGATGGACTCTCCGAACACGCGGCCACTCCTTCCCACCGCGTAATAAGCGCCGAACTCCTTCGGCTCGAGCATGGAGGCAATCAGCGCCTCCGGGATCAGGGACAGATAGAGATGGTAATTGCTCATGGTCGCTCCTTACCGATCGCACCAAGAATCCAGCCGCCGCGCCCGAGGTCGGATCGCGGCAGCAATTGGGAGGCCTACTTCAGAGGCGGCGGAAACGCGCCTAGATCTCGAAGGCGTCGAGCTTCTTCGCCACGGGGGCGTTCTTCAAGGTTACATAGCGCGGTAGACCGTTCTCGAACGGCGGATAGTCTTCACCCTGAATCAGTGGTAGCAGGTACGTCTTGCATGCAGCTGTGATGCCAAAACCGTCATCGGTGATGAACTCAGTTGGCATGAACTTCTCAACGTTCGCCACCTCGGACAGGGGCGCCTTGCCGACCTGCCACTGGTAGGGATCGCTACTGACCCGCTCGATGGTCGGCATGATCGCGCTCTCGCCAGCCAAGGCCATCTCAACCCCAGCACGACCAGTCGCATAGGCCTGCTCAACATCCGCCTTCGAGGCCAGATGCCGGGCCGCGCGTTGCAGATAATCAGCCACCGCCCAGTGGAATTTGTAGCCCAACGCCTCCTTGACCATGTTGGCCACCACTGGTGCAGCACCGCCAAGCTGCGCGTGACCAAAGGCATCGCGCGTGCCCTGCTCCGCAAGGAAGCGCCCATCGGGGTATTTCGCACCTTCGGACACCACAATGGTGCAGAAGCCATGTCTATCCACCATCGCCTTGACCCTGGCGATGAAACGCTCCTGGTCAAACTCAACCTCTGGGAACAGCACCAGCACCGGCATCCCATGGTCCTCGATCAGGCCACCGGCGGCAGCGATCCAACCAGCGTGGCGACCCATCACCTCGAGCACAAAGACCTTGGTCGAGGTCTTCGCCATCGAGCGCACATCAAACGAGGCCTCGAGTGCGGAGGTGGCGATGTACTTGGCGACGGAGCCAAAGCCGGGGCAGTTGTCGGTGATTGGCAGATCATTATCGACCGTCTTCGGCACATGGATCGCCTGGACGGGATAGCCGAGCGTCTCTGAGAGCTGACTGACCTTATAGCAGGTATCGGCCGAATCGCCACCGCCGTTGTAGAAGAAATAGCCGATGTCGTGTGCCTTAAAGACCTCGATCAGGCGCTCGTACTCACGCTTGTTGGCCTCTAAGCTCTTGAGCTTGTAGCGGCAAGAGCCGAAGGCGCCGGACGGCGTATAGCGCAGTGCCGCAATCGCCTCGCTCGATTCCTGGCTGGTGTCGATCAGGTCCTCGGTCAGGGCGCCGATGATACCGTTGCGCCCGGCATAGACATTGGCGATCTGGTCCGGATGCTGGCGCGCGGTCTCGATGACGCCACAGGCGGAGGCGTTGATCACGGCAGTGACACCACCAGATTGGGCATAGAAGGCATTCTTCGCGGTCATAGGAGTCCTCTCAAAGCTCAGTATGATCAGTGCGTTCTCAAAGCAACAAACAAGCGCGCGCAGGCCTCTATCGACAGCATACGGACGCAGCACTGGCACAGCCAGATTCTTAAAAAAGCAAGCATGAATCCCAGGATTGCAGCCCAGCCGCGAGAAGGTCGCAACCCTCTGCAGAGACCCAGCACCCCACCAGCAGGGCAGAGCGGGGAGCAGAAACGACAGCGCCGGGCATCGCAGTACCAAGGGATCAGCCTCAAGATGCGCCTAAGGGTACAGAATGCGCGCGCCCACCGCAGCGAGAATCGATTGATCTACACCAAGCAGCGACACCTTTCTCGCCCCCAGGATGGCGTAGGCTGCAGCGATTAGGGGTTACGCCGGGCGGGCTCCACTCTCTGAGCACCGGCCCCTCTATACTATCGGTAGACCTCGCTGCTCAGTCATACGCCATGAAATTCCCTTACGGCACCGCTGATTTCCACGCCATTCGCTGCGAAGGCTACTACTACGCGGATCGCACTGATCGCATCCGGGTTCTGGAGGAGGCCGGCAAGCAGCTGCTGTTCCTGCGCCCGCGTCGCTTTGGCAAGACCGCCTGGCTCACCACGCTGGAGAACTACTACGATCTCGCGCGTGTTGCCGAATTCGACGCCCTGTTTGGATCAGTCGCCATCGGCCAAGATCCCACCGCGCGGCGCAATCACTACTTCGTGCTGCGCTGGGACTTCTCCATGGTGGATGCCAGCGGCAGTCTGGCCGAGATTCGCCAGGCGCTGCACAATCATCTCAATGCCCAGGTCGCTGATTTTGGGGTTCGCTATGCCGATCGGCTTGGCAGCGAGCTTCGCTATCACCCCAGCGATGGCCTGGTTGCCTTGCGCGCTGCGATCAGCGCCGCCCGTGCCCAGGGCCATGATCTCTACCTGCTGATCGACGAGTACGACAACTTCGCCAATGAGCTGATGCATGGGCGCCGCACGGACTACGATGCCTTGGTCTCCGGGGAAGGTCTGCTGAAAACCCTCTTTAAGGCGGTCAAATCGCTGGCCTCCGGCCAAGGCATCGACCGGGTGTTCATTACCGGTGTCTCGCCGGTGGTGCTGGCCGACATCTCCAGCGGTTACAACGTCTCCGAAGACATCAGCCTGGACAGCCGCTTTATCGACCTGTGCGGCTTCACCGAAGCTGAAATCGCGGCCGTGCTGGATCAACTGGCCGCCGAGCAACGGCGCGACCAAGCCTGGTCAGCCCGCATGCTCGAGACCCTGCGCACCTGGTACAACGGCTACCGCTTCGGCTACGAGCCCGGCCCTGGCCTCTACAATCCCACCCTGGCGCTGTATTTTTTCAAACATCTGGCCAATACCGGGCAGCCCCCGCGCGAAATGCTCGACAGCAACCTGGCGATGGACCGCAACCGCATCGATTTTGTCGCCCGCCAGCCGCATGGCGCAGAACTGATCGGTGCCGCGCTCGATCCCGAGCATCCGCCGGTGATCGCCAGCCTAGCGCATCGCTTTGGCGTCGAGGATCTGCGTCGTGCGCCCAAGGACGCGCCCTATCTGGGCTCGCTGCTGTACTTTCTCGGCGCGCTGACGCTCAAGGATCAGGATGCCATGGGGCGTTTGGTGCTGGGTATTCCCAACCTGGTCATTCGGAAACTCTATGTCGAGAAGTTTCGGGATCAGCTGTTCCCCACTTACCCCGAGCGCGAGGATCTGCGCGCTGCGGCCGAACGCCTCTACAGCAGCGGCGAGCTTGCCCCCTTGGTCGAGGTGCTGGAGGCCAACCATCTGCGTGTCTTCGATAACCGCGACTATCGCTGGTCTAATGAGCTGACCCTCAAGACGGTGTTTCTGGTCGCGCTCTTTGCCGACATCTTCTATGTGATGGACTCGGAGACCGCCATCGCGCGCGGCCATGCCGATCTCTCCTTGATCGTGCGCGAGGAGATGCGCCGCTTCGCCTTGCTCGACCAGCTGTTTGAGTTTAAATACCTGAGCCTTCAGGCGCTTGGACAGACGGCGCAGACGCTGCGCGCGTCGTCACGCGAGACACTCAGCGCCCTGCCCCAGGTCGCTGCCTGCTTGGATGAGGCCGAGGCCCAGCTGGCCCGGCACCGTCAGGGCCTGGAGCAAGCCTATGGCGAGCGCCTGCAGCTGCACACCCATGCCGTGGTCGCACTCGGCTTCGAGCGCCTGCTGTGGCGTAGCACCTCGCCTGGGAGGGCTTGAGCGGAGTACCAGCGGGGTCATCACCCCGCGCGGTCGCGACGGCAGACGCTCCCGACGCCACCCCGCGAGATCATGACTTGGGCATTGATGCTCGTTGTAGCGCAGGCTGACTTCGGACACGACCCACCAGCCGCGAGGGCCTGCCTGCCGCTTCAGCGGAGCGATTTCCTCGATGAGGCCAGACTGGGCCAAGCCATGCTCGAACCGCGCCATCGGGCGCTGAACGATATCACCATCGATCAGCTCGAGGCGCTCGTCCTCTGCCCAGGCTTGGATAAGATCATCGATCGTTTGCAGGCGGATTGCTTCTATCATCGGTCCCCAATGGCTTGCACAAGGTCAACGCAGAACATCAATACGGGGGCTACAGGGCTACAGTGCGACCGTCTCGCGCCGAGCCAAATTGATTTGAGCACCACTGTAGGGCAATCATCGGGAATGAGAAGCCAGCGTCGGCAGCTCGTCACCAAGCCCAAGCGCCTGACGGATGAACAAGGTCTTGATCCCAGGCAGATGCTCAGCCGCGAAGAGCCCGAGATTGCGCGCGCCAACGAGCGCCGGATTACGGTTGCCGAAGATGCGTTTGAACAGATCCATCGCCATCAGCATGGCCGCATTCTCACCACGACGCGCACGCTCGTAGCGACGCAGGCTATGCAGGCTACCCAGCGAGCGCCCCTTGGCGCGAGCATGGTCGATGGCGTCGATCAGCTCAGCAACATCAAGGAAGCCGAGGTTCACCCCCTGCCCGGCCAAGGGATGAATGCCATGCGCCGCATCGCCGATCAGCGCCGCGTGCGGACGCACATACTCAAGTGCATGCTGGCGACTGAGCGGGAAGGCAGCACGCGGGCCGGTGCTCAGGATCGGACCGAGGCGCTTGTCGAAGGCCACCTCGAGCTCGGCGCTAAAGCCGGCATCGTCGAGCGCCAACAACTGCTCGGCGCGCGCCTCATCGGCCGACCAGACGATCGAGCAGCGGCCATCGGCAAGGGGCAGGAAGGCCAGCGGTCCCGTCGGCAGAAAGCGCTGCCAAGCGGTCTCGCGGTGCCAGTGCGCGACCTCGACGTTGGCGACGATGGCGCGCTGGGCATAATCGGCGGTCTCCAAGCCGATGCCCAACGCCTCGCGCACGAAGGAGGCCCGGCCATCGGCGCCAACCACCAGCTCGGCCGAGAGACGACGCTGATCGGCCAGCTGCAACTGGATCAGCTCCCGGCCCTGCTCGCCGTTGATCTCGAGCAGGGCCGGGGCCGCCGGCGAGAGCAGTTGGACCCGTTCAGGATCGGCTGCAGCAAACGCCTCAAGCCGCTCCCAAAGCGCAAGCCGCGTGACCCGATTCTCGACGATATGGCCCAGGTCTGGCTCACCAAGCTCGGCCGAGTCGAAATGGATCTCGGCATGGCCAACCGCATCCCAGACCTGCATCTCCCGGTAGGGACTCACCCCAAGCGCAACCATCCGCGGCCAGACACCCAGGCGCTCCAACAGCCGCTGACTCGCACGACTCAGCGCCGAAACACGCAGATCAACCTGGCCAGCCGGCCAAACGCGCTGCGGCGGCTGGCCATCCATCACAGCAACCCGCAAACCACGCTCAGCACAAGCACAACCCAAGGCAGCACCGACCATACCACCACCAACAATGGCAACATCGACATGGCCTAGCGCATGATCATCTGCTTCTAGCATCAGTCAGATCCTCCACGGGCCCCTAGATCAGGCCAAAAAGAAAACGGAGCCCAAAAACCATCGACAACAAGTCACCCCCACTCACCACTCACCACTCACCACTCACCACTCACTACTCACTACTCACTACTCACCGGCGGCAAAGCACTCTCAGCCGGCAACCCACGCGCAAGCCTAGGCTGACGCCCCATCGCGCCCATGAACCGACGCGCCAGGTGATGCCGCGCCGGTGGCAGCAGATCCAGCCCCAGCAGGCCCAGATTACGCGCTGCTCGCACCGGCCCAAAGGGGTTGACGAAGAGCCGCGCAAGACCATCCGTCAGCCCAGCGATCAATGCATGCTCGGGCGCACGACGGCGGCAATAGGGTCCCAAGACCGCAGGACCGCCGACATCCTTGGCCGTGCGCTGCGCATCAACCAACAGATCAGCCAGCTCCGCGACATCGCGCAGACCGAGATTAAAGCCTTGACCGGCGACCGGATGCAGGGTGTGTGCAGCATTACCAATCAGCAGAACCCGCTCGCGCGTGAGCTGATTGGCCAGCATCAGCCGCAGCGGATAGGCGATACGCCGGCTAGGCCGCGTCAGCTCGCCGAGCCGAGCGCCAAAGCGAGCCTGCAGTGCCTCGATGAAGGCCTCGTCCGAAAGCCCGAGGATGCCCGCGGTCTCAGCCTGCTGTGCCGTCCAGACGACGCCATAGCGGCCTTCGGTCATCGGCAGCAGGGCCAGCGGACCAGTGTCGGTAAAGCGCTCGAACGCCGTGCCGGGGCGGGTAATGACGGGAATCCGCTCTGGCGTCACCGTCGCAATGATGGCGTCGTAACCGTAGGCGCGGTCGCGCACCTGGAGCTTGAGCCGCTTGCGCACTGAGGACTCGCCGCCATCAGCCGCCACCAGCAGCGCCGCCGTAAGCAGCTGTGACTGCCCTGCCACCGCCACCTCGAGGCTGACTCGCGCTTTGCTGATCTGCAGCCCTTGGAGACGTGCCGGACGCAGCAGACTGATCCGAGGCGAGGCCTCCAGGCGCGCATTGAGCGCAGCCCCCATGGCGCGCGCCGAAGCCACATAGCCGAGCGCTGGCACGCCCTCGTCCTCCGCATCCAGATGGGCAAAGCCGAAGTGGCCGCGATCAGAAACATGGACATGCTGAATCGGTGCGGCATCAGGCTCGATCTCAGGCCAGAGGCCCATGCCCTGGAAGATGCGCGCGCTGCCAAGCGAGAGGGCGATGACGCGCTCGTCATAGCTTGGGTGCGCTGGCGCATTGGCCGCCGTCGCCTCCACCACAGCGATCCGCAGCCCGGTCTCGGCAAGCGCCACCGCAAGGCTGGCGCCAACCAGGCCGCCGCCGATGATGACTAGATCATAGTCGTGCATAGAAAACTCTCAGATCTCCAGTTGGCATCCGAAAAGGCCTCGGCCCCAGCTCAGCGTGAAGACGCGTAGCTAGCCCTGGCAAGGCGTTCTGCAAAACCAGCTAAAACTGATTCAGCCCTAGACTAAACAATCCAAGCACCCTAGCTCATTCAAGCTGGCTAGGGTCTCGGCGACGCACCGCGAAGGCAATCGGCTCAGACAGTGCGAGACGCCGCTGCCATCAAGACCTCGATCTCATCCGGATCCTTCGGCACAGCGGCCGACAGCACCTCAGGCTCGCCATCGGTGACCAGCACATCATCTTCGATGCGGATGCCGATACCACGATACTCGGCCGGCGCCTCGGCATCCGGCGCAATATACAGCCCCGGCTCGACTGTCAGCACCATGCCCGGCTCAAACCGACGCCAACGCCCAGCCTGCTTGTATTGACCGACATCATGCACGTCCATTCCCAGCCAGTGTCCGGTCTTGTGCATGTAGAATGGCTTGTGTCGCTCATCCTTGATCAGTTGTTTCAGATCAGCGCCCTCGGCCTGAATCAGTCCCAACTCGACCAGGCCCTGGGTGAGCACCTTGAGCGCGGCCTTGTGGGGCTGGTTCCAATGGTTGCCGGCGCGGACCTTGGCGATGGCTGCTCGCTGCGCCTTGAGGACCAGCTCATAGAGCCGGCGCTGAGCGGCGCTGAAACGGCCGTTAGCCGGAAAGGTTCGGGTGATGTCGGAGGCATAGCCCTCAAGCTCGCAGCCGGCATCGACCAGCACCAGATCGCCATCGCTAAGCACCCCGGCATTCTCGACATAGTGCAGCACGCAGGCATTGGCGCCACTACCGACGATCGGCGGATAGGCCTGGAAGCGGGCGCCCTGCTCGGCGCAGGCGGCGAGAAAGGTCGCCTCCAAACGCTGCTCCGTACAGCCCGGCGCTGCGCGCTGCATCAGCCGTTGATGCGCCGCTGCAGAGATCGCCGCGGCACGCCGCATGATCTTCAGCTCCGACTTGGACTTGATCAGCCGCCGCTCGTGCAGGTAGCGATCGGCGCTGACTAGCTCGCTCGGCGCGCTGATGCCCTTGCGCGCCAGCGCTCGCACCGCGCGCAGCCAACCGATCACGCGCCGATCGAAGTCATCATCGAGCCCGAGCGGATAGACTACTCGGCGCCGATCGGCCAAGATGTCAGGTAGCCGCTGATCAAGCTCGGCGATCGGAAAGGCCTCATCGGCGCCAAACTGCTCAACCGCGCCCTCGACCCCATAACGATAGCCATCCCAGACCTCGCGCTCGGGATCGCGGGGTCGGCAGAACAGCACAAAGGCCCCCTCCTTGCGCTTGGGGGCGAGGACGGCAACCGCCTCGGGTTCCGGAAAACCGGTCAGCCAGGTCAGGTCGCTCGATTGCCGATAGGGATGGTGCACATCCCGATTGCGGATCACCTCGGGCGCGGCCGGGAGCAGCAGCACAGCCTCATCGCCGAGCGCCTTGAGCAAATCCCGCCGCCGTTGTTTCAGCTCAGCAGCATTGGATAGCGGCCGCGCTGGGCCAGCGACGGATGTCTGTGGTTGAGGATCATTCATCAGTCTAATGTAACCCTGTCTCGACAGCTTGCCGGTCGCGTTCTTCGATCAAGGCCTTGGCCCGGTCCTCACGAATCAGCATCGCCGCCACGCGGAGAAATTCAACAATCTCAGTCAGCGCCTGCTCATCCTCATCATCATCCTCTTCGGCAACCGCTTCGAGGTCCATGCGTGTCAGCTCGACGAGATCATCGAAGACCTCGCCCGCCTGCCCGAGCAACAGCTCAGGTTCCAAGCCGCCGAGCACCAGACCGAACAGCAGTCCGCGCACCCAATCCAAGACGGCAATGGCACGCTGATGCAGGGGCCAGTCGTCGGGCGGCAAGAACAGATCAAAGCTGACAGAAGGTGGGTCGATCGCTGACTGTGTCCAACCGGCGAGCTGCTCTAAGGCGGCGCGGCGCTCTTCGGCTTCGGCTTCGGCTTCGGCTTCGGCTTCGGCTTCGACATGGGCATGGGCATGGGCATGGGCATGGTCGTCAGCATGGCTGTGGCCATGATCATGGGCGTCGCAATGGCGCTCAACTGAAGCAGCCAACAGTTGAGCATGCCAGCGCTCAAGCGGATCAGGCAGATGCAGGGCCAACAGACCACAAAGGATTCCCTGCGCCTCGGCCGGACTGGGTGCAAGCTCGACTCCGGCCAATAAGCGGGTCAGTCGGTCGTAATCTGGGGCGTTGGCAGCAGCCATGAATAAATCCTGATCATCTAAGCGGGCGGCGATTGCGTTAGACCAACCCTGAGGCCAGCCCGACATTGTAGCGACGGCGCGACGAGGTTCGGCATGACGACATTTGGCATGGCAACGCCGCCATCGCAGCCGAGACGTTAAGCGCAACCGATGCGGTTGATGATGCCAGAGCCGCACCGACATCGGTTGACATCGGTCGACAGGCGGTGACAGCAGCCTATATCTTATCGACACGCCAGTTTGACCCAACCTTGGCTGCCTTCTATAGTCTTGACAAGCTTTTCCGCTGGGGCTCGGCATGGCCGACTTCGATATCAATCTACTAGAGCAACATGTCGACGCGCTGATCCGCAAGTGTGAACAGCTGCGCGAGGAGAATACCTCTTTGCGAGCCAGCCAGGAGCACTTAGTCACAGAGCGTGCCGAGCTGATCGAAAAGACCGAGCTCGCACGCAGCCGACTCGAGGCCATGGTCGCACGTCTTAAGGCGATGGAGGAGCAATTGTAATGAGTTCATCCGACGACGGCCGCGCAATGCCGGTCGCGATCCGCATACTCGACAAAGAGTATCGGATCGCCTGCGCACGTGAAGAGCAGCATGGCCTGATCGATTCAGCTCGGCTGCTCGATCAGCGCATGCGCGAAGTCCGCCAGAACGGTCGCGTCATTGGCGCCGACCGTATCGCCGTGATGGCGGCACTCAACCTTGTCTACGAGCTCATGCGTGAGCGCGACGAGATCAGCCAGCAGCGCGATCGCTTGCAGATTCTGCAAGAACGCTTGTCCAATGCCATTGAACCCGGGACTCATGGCGAGCCTCCGGCAGCATCAGAGTCAACTGGGCTAGACGCTGCCAACGATAAGGTATAGTCTCAGCACCAGACATCTCCTGCAGTGTACGGCAGCGGCCTGGGTATTTTCTTGAGCCTAATTCGTACCCCGGGAGCGCCAAGAATTTGGCCGTTGTGCATGTCCGTCTTGAGCGGAAAGCCTGAAGCCAGATGTAGCGCTCCCACTTGAACCCTCAGGTTCAAGAACGAAGGACTGCACCGGCACAGGCGGGAGATGTCGCTCCTTTCGCGACTGAGTTCTAGTGACCGATCCCTTTCTCCGTCGACGCCTGCGCCGCGCCCGCCTTAAGCTCAGCCAACATGAGCAGCGCGAGCACGCTGAGGCCGTCTGTCAGCGGCTGCTCAGCAATGGCTTGCTGCATGCCGCAAAGCGCATCGCGCTGTACCTGCCACTGCCAGGCGAGCTCGACCCCTTGCCGATCCAGGCGCGACTCCAAGGCCATCGCCGCTGGTATCTGCCAGTGCTGCGTCAGCATGCGCCGGGCCGACTCTGGTTTGTGCGCTTCGAGACTCGGTCAGGGCTCAAGCGCAACCGCTTTGGTATCCTCGAGCCCGTCGCCCATCACCGCCGAATCCTGCCGCCGCAGGGGCTTGATCTGATCCTCATGCCGCTGGTGGGCTTTGATGCTCAGTGCCACCGGATCGGCATGGGTGCTGGTTTCTATGATCGCAGCCTCGCCTTCCTCCGCAGTCGCCAGCATTGGCAACGACCGCGGCTGATCGGTCTCGCCCATGAGTGTCAACGCCTCGACGCCATCGAGCCCGAGCCTTGGGATCTGCCCATGGACGCCGTGGCCACCGAGTGCGCCCTCTACCAACGCAGGCCACGTTCCTACCAGCGCAAGCCTCTTTCAAGCACAGCCACCGCGCTCGATGCCGGCGAATAGCCGATAGGCCGGGTTCTCGCTCTCATCCCAAAACGGATAGCCGAGGCCGGTCAGCAGCTCGGTCAGCTCAGGCGCCTCCGCATCTGGCACCTGGATGCCCATCAGCACACGCCCATAGGCGGCACCGTGATTTCGATAATGGAATAGGCTGATATTCCAGCGCCGCCCAAGCCCGGTCAAGAAGTTCAGTAGCGCCCCCGGACGTTCGGGAAACTCGAAGCGGACTAGGCGCTCATCGCAGACACCGGGTGCGTGACCGCCGACCATGAAGCGGATATGTAGCTTCGCGGTCTCATTATCACTCATGTCGGTGACCTTAAAGCCCTTCTTCTCGATACGCGCAAGCAGCTCATGACGCTCGGCCAGGCCACCGCCAAGCTCGACCCCAACAAAGACCACCGCCTCCTGCTGGTCGGCATAGCGATAGTTGAACTCAGTGATCTGGCGCTTACCGAGGGCCTTGCAGAAGGCATGGAAGCTGCCTGGTCGCTCCGGAATCTCAACCGCAAACAGGGCCTCGCGGCGCTCACCGAGTTCGGCCCGCTCGGCGACATGGCGCAGCCGATCGAAGTTGATGTTGGCGCCGCTCTCGATCGCAACCAAGGTCAGGTCGCGCACAGCGCTGCGCTCGACATACTGTTTGAGTCCAGCCACTGCCAGTGCCCCCGCCGGCTCGGCGATACCGCGGGTGTCGTCGTAGATATCCTTGATCGCTGCGCAGATGGCATCGGTACTCACCAGCACCACCTCATCGACGGTCTCGCGAGCGATCCGAAAGGTCTCCTGACCAATCTGCTTGACTGCCACCCCATCCGCAAACAATCCCACCTCCGGTAGCACGACGCGCTCATCAGCGGCGAGGGCCGCATGCAGGGTCGGCGCATCCTCGGGCTCGACGCCGATGATCTTCACCTCCGGATAGATCGACTTCACATAGGCCGCGACCCCGGCGATCAGCCCACCACC
The DNA here is from genome assembly GCA_010912705.1 of Halochromatium sp. GTDB lineage: Bacteria > Pseudomonadota > Gammaproteobacteria > Chromatiales > Chromatiaceae > Lamprobacter. The sequence continues at coordinate 209,310 of POWB01000002.1, read as the reverse complement.
ACCGACCGGCACAAAGATGGCGTGCGGTGGATCGGGCTGCTGGCGCAGGATCTCCATGCCGATAGTGCCTTGCCCAGCGATGACATCTGGATCATCGAAGGGGTGCAGAAAGGTGAGGTTGCGCTCCGTAGCCAGCTCTATCGCATACTGATAGGCCTCATCGAACGAGTCGCCGTGCAGCAGCGCCTTGGCGCCCCAGTTGCGCACCGCATCGACCTTGATGCCGGGCGTGGTCTTGGGCATCACGATCACCGCCTGCACCCCGAGATGCGAGGCCCCCATCGACACGCCCTGCGCATGATTACCAGCCGAGGCCGCGATCACACCCTGCTCAAGCGCCGCCGCGGGGAGGTGCCTGAGCTTGTTGTAAGCACCGCGGAGCTTGAACGAAAACACCGGCTGCAGATCCTCACGCTTGAGCAGGACTCGGTTGTCCAGGCGCCGTGACAGGCCTTTGGCCAGCGTCAGCGGAGACTCGATGGCGATGTCGTAGACGCGCGCCTTGAGAATGCGCTCGATGTAAGCATGCAGCATGACGATTAGAGGGGTGTTTGAAGGGGATATTTGAAGGGGGTGTTTGAAGGACGGCAACGCCTGAACGCTTCAGGATACGACAGATGGCCGCGAAAGGCCTTTGCTATACTTCCGAGTCTTGCAACAGACCGCCGTCAGCGCGACAGATCTCACCGCATGCACGCGCTGGCTCCCCCTTCACCCCATCATTTTCGAGGATCGACCATGGACCCCGCACAGCGCCAGGACGAATTGAAGAAACAGGCCGCAGAGGCCGCACTCAGCCAGGTCGAAGGCGGCATCATCGGCGTCGGCACCGGCTCGACGGTCAATCACTTCATCGATTATCTCGCCACCATCAAAGGCAAGATCGATGGCGCCGTCTCCAGCTCCGAGGCCTCAAGCGAACGGCTCAAGGCGCATGGCATCCCAGTGCTCGATCTCAACGCCACCGGCGGCCTGTCGCTCTATGTCGATGGGGCCGATGAGTCAAACAAGGCGCTGCAGCTGATCAAGGGCGGCGGTGGCGCGCTGACGCGCGAGAAGATCGTTGCCGCCGCCAGCGAGCGTTTCGTCTGCATCGCCGACGAAAGCAAGCTGGTGCCCGTGCTCGGCACCTTTCCGCTGCCGGTCGAGGTCATCCCGATGGCGCGCAGCTATGTCGCCCGCGAGCTGGTGAAGCTCGGTGGCAATCCGGTCTGGCGCGAGGGCTTCACCACTGACAACGGCAACCTGATCCTCGATGTGAATGGCCTGCAGATCATGGCGCCGATGCAGCTCGAGCAGCAGATCAACAATATTGCTGGCGTGGTCACAGTCGGCATCTTTGCGCTGCGACCGGCGGATGTGTTGATCCTCGGCTCCGCCGAAGGACCGCGGACGATCACTGCCTAGGTCAGGGTCCATGCTCTACCTAGCGATTCTTGCCGGCTCCAACTGATCAAGCTGGGAAAAACGCCTAGAGCGCCTATGGCTGCTGAAACGAATGGGCTGGGGGCTAGGGGACAGGATCATCCAGCCTTCGCCCGACTGATCAGCCGGGCAGAAGGACTTTCTGCCGGCTTATCTCTAGAAGAGCGACTAAAGCGGTTGTGGACGACTCCAGATCTTTATTACTCGCATGTCAGGCGTCGCCTGAGCTATGGCCACATTACATCAGAGCAAGCGCTTGCTAAACATGCTTTTACTGCACTCACGCGAGTTCAACATGCACGTATCTCAGGGGGTACGTTCCCCGTTCTTGAGATCGAGGATGGTAAATGGTCTATGATCTTAGACCAAGATGGGCGCATCAAAACGGTCTACCCAATCGAGTCGGGGCGCCCATCGTTCTCCGACAATCAACGGCGACTGGGGCATCAAGTCGATGACATCGATCTCTCGCAGCGAGTCCTTGCGTCTTTTACGCGGGTATTTGGGACATATTGAGTATTGGGACGCGGAAGGCGGGGATACGTTCCTGATGCTCAATGCGCGTGAATGGCTGGAAGATCATCTAACAGACCTGACGCTCGCTGAGAAAGCAGCGCTCGCAGCTGGAGACGAGCGCTTACTGAAGCTGTCACGAAACAGGGTAGACGCAACCTTGGATGTGGAATACTTACGCGAGACCGCAAAGGTTGTGTCCAACAGTCAGCTTCCATCAAAGATGGCTGCATGAGCACCAAAGCCGCTAGGGCTCACAAGCGCTTGCTGTCAAGAACCGATTCTAGGCATGGCGATAAAGCGTCAACTGCCCGTTGTGGAACCCCCTACTGACGCCAGCCATTTAGCCAAGCAGTTGCGCAATCTGCGCCTGAAGCGGTTCGATCGCTGGCGTGAGCTTGCGGCGCATTAGGCTGCCGAGGGTGGTTGGGTCGGGCAGTAGGGGGCGAATGAGCCCGTAGCCGGCGCCCGAGAGCAGGCGCATCGTAACGAGATCCGGTGCAGTCGCTGGAAGCTGCTCGAGAATGCGCTGAACCTGCTCCCTCATTGGCTCAGGCCCAACCTCCTCGATCGCGCGCGCCGAAGTATGGCCGCCAAGTCCAACAAAGGCCTCGCCATCGGCCAGCAAGGCATCGATCGCCAGGTTAGGATCGCCCTCTGGGCGCAGCACGGCAAAGTAGCCGCGCAGCAGATCGAAGCCGGCGCTGACGATATCCTGATTCGGTGGCTTGTCCAGCACCGCCGAGAGGGTCTTGAGAAAGCGTTGTCCAGCGGCGCTGGTGACGCGGACCAAGAGACCAGCCACCGCATTTCCAGCGCTCAGCTCAGCCGCTAGCGCTGTCGCAATCTCCTCCGCATCGGCCCGTGGCTGCAGCGGCTCCGGCAGGTCATCTGGCCGCGCGCGCAGAAAGCCGACCAGATAGGCCTGCTTACGCGTCGACCTCTTCCATAGCTCGAGGATCTTCTCGTCACTCAGGAGCCCTGGCTGCAGCACCAGCCGGACCGACTCCATCATCGTCTCGTGATCGGTCTCAAACGGCAGGTACTCGAGCAGATAATCGGCCAGCACTGGTCCCATCGTGCTGGCGACGATGGTCGGGTTGCGCAACATGCGCCGCGCATTCTCGGCATCCTCCATCGCCCACCAGGCGCGGCGTGCCAGCTCCGGGGTCAGCCCGGGCGAGCCAACCGCGGCGACCACAGCCTCTGACTCCCCCAGCATCAAGAGCTGCTCGAGGCTTTGATCGCGCATCTGGCCCATCCGCGTCCAGCGCCGCAGATAGACTGGGTAGCCTCCCGGCGAGCCGAGGATGTGACCAGAGATCAGCTCCTTGACCGCCCGCAGATAGGCGTCTAGGGCACCAGTCGGATTCAGCGTCACCTTGGCCTCGCCGCGCTCGGAAAGACCATAGACGATCAGCCGCGACTCATCGATCCGAATCGCCTGCGGCCGATTCGCGAGCAGCACATTGAGCCGCAGATTATCCTCGCTCGATAATTCCATCGACCAGTCTCTCAGGGGCCGCCCTTGTTGACATGCTAAAACGCGATCAGGCGTCGCCCGGCGGCTGGTAATTGGGGTCCTTCGGGTTCATGAAGATGAAGTGGAGCTTACCGGGCTCGATCTCGACGAAGTCCATCACCGCCTGATCGAGCAGCGGAATATCCTCGGGTGTCATCACCAGGTCCACCCCCTCACTCTGGAAACGGATATCTTCTTCGGTCGGGGCATCAAAACCCATGCGATAGTCGAAGCTGCCATCGGCCTGCTGCGTCGCTGCGAGACGCAGCGCCATACCCTCAGTGCCCGCTTCTTTCGCTGCCTTCAAGATCTGCTCGGCAGCTGCCGTCGTCAGTTTGAACATAAACCCTCATCCTATCTCGTTGCCAGAGACCCAGGTCCCGGTTGAGCCCCGGAACCCTTTGCACTTTAAGTCTAGCGTCGACCAGAGCGACAGCGGTAGAGCCGCTAAAGCACTGACCGGACGCGATCGACGAAGCGTCGCGTCCAATTCACTCCACCGACATCACGCAGATGCGCGTAGCTCGCCAGCAGATTCTGTTGAATGATACCGTCATGCTCGCCATCGATGCCGGTGCCGCGCAAGACATCGAAGGCATAGCGCCAGTCAGCACGCGGCGCAACGATGGCGGAATGATGGAATTCATGCGCACAGATCTCAGTGACATCGCTCGTCGCACGCGGCCAAGGGAAGGACGCAGTCTCGCGCAGACGCACATAACCGCGACCCTGTGGACGCTTGTGCATGGCGACATCGGCGTCAAGCACCCCACACATCTGGCGCGATTCGCTGCCCCAATGCAGCCGATTGCAGAGGTACATCAAGCCGCCACATTCCGCGTAAGTCACTCCACCATCGCCGATAAAGTCGGCAATCGACTGGCGCATCGCCCGGTTCGCTTCTAGCTCCCGCATCCGGGATTCCGGAAAGCCACCGCCCAGGATCAGACCATCGACGCTAGGTAGACTCGCATCGGCAAGCGGGCTAAAGGGCACCAGCTCGGCGCCGGCGCGCTCCAGAGCCGCAAGGTCATCCGGATAGTAGAAGCCAAACACCTCATCTCGAGCGATGCCTATTCGAACGCTGCTGCCTTGAACCGAGCCGCCGCCCCGTTCCCGCTGCGCTGGCCAATCGGGCCTCAATATGTCCCAGTCGGGCATTGGCGCGTCTGCGGCAATCGCCAGGATCTGCTCGACATCGACCGAATCAGCGACGACACGACGAATCGATTCGACCGTCGCCTCCACTGCCGCGGCCTCGTTGCTGGGGATCAGCCCGAGATGGCGCTCTTCGATCGCAAGCTCCGCATCACGCGGCACCGCCCCCAGCACCGGCAAATCGCTGTAGTGACCGATCACCCGGCGTAAGTTTGTCTCGTGCCGACTGCCGCCCACCTTGTTCAAGATGACACCAGCGATGTTGAGATCGGGGTCAAAGGCCTGATAGCCAAGCAGCAACGGCACGATGCCACGCCCCATGCCCTCGGTATTGATCACGAGCAGCACCGGCGCCCGGAGCAGCTTGGCCAGCTCTGCATTCGAGCCGGCACCATCGAGGCTCAGGCTGTCGAACAGACCAACGTTGCCCTCGATCACCCCGAGGGCCGAGGTCTCGAGCAGACGGCTGAAATCCGCACGGATCTCATCCACCGACATCGTGTGATAGTCGAGATTGTGGCAGGCACGACCACCAGCAGCCTGGGCAAGCCACATCGGGTCGATATAGTCTGGGCCTTTTTTGAACGGCTGAACGCAGTGACCGAGCCGCGATAGCTCACGGATCAGGCCAATGCTTAGGGTCGTTTTTCCAGAGGATTTCTGCGTTGCCGCAAGGTAGAGATGCGCCATTCTGCGCCGCGTTAGGCTGAGGAGCGCACCGTCGCATGAGGATCGACATCACGGTCGGCTAGAGACTCAGGTAGAAACTGCAGCACTCGCACACCAACAGCGGTGATCAGCAACGCGACCCCAACTCCACCAAGCCCTAGCAGCAGTTCCGGGAAGCTTGGGTAATAGGAGGCAACCTGCCCGCCGATATCCCCCGGCGCGCCAAACTGGATCACAGTGTAGCCAGGGAACATCTCCTGAGGATAGGCCTGACTACCGACGATGATGACATACATCGCGGCCAGCCCACCAACGATCACCATGGCGCAGGCCGCAACAATCCAATCACGACGCTGACTCAGCTCGGGGTGATAGATGATCCCGAGCGGCAACAGCCCGCCAATCAAGATCCATCCGACCCAGAATAGGCCAGTGTAAAGACCACCGCTGATCAACAAGAAGGTCTCGATATCAGCATTCTTAGCGCCGTAGAGCTTGGTGAGGTGATAGATCAGCGTGAAGTACAGGACGGCCGAGACAAATAGGCCGAGCAGATTCTTCAACCGCTTGAGCATCGCCGGACCAATGGGCCGACCATCGGCATCAAAGGTATAGAACAACACCAGCATGTAGATCGCGAGTCCGTAGGCGAATGACATCACCACGAACAGGGGCGCAAGAATCGCCGTATCGTAGGCCTCACGACCGACCAGAAAGCCGAAGATGGAGCCAGTACCGGTGGTCAGGGCCAAACGCCAGAGAAAGGCAAAGGTGCCCACGGGCTTTTGCAGATAGTTACCTTTGCGCTCCGCCATGGTCCAGAGATAGCCGATCACGATCGCCGCAAAGCCGGAGTAAAGGAAGATATTCCAGGCAAAGATCGAGCTGAAATTATAGGTCGTCATCGCGACCAGCAGTCGATCAGGGCGCCCTAGATCCAGTACCAACACCAATAGCCCACCGATCAGCAACGCGACAGCCAATAACCCAGACAGACGCCCAAGCGGCTTATACACCTTCTTGTCAAACACAGTGCCAATCGAGGCGATATTGAGCGCGCCGGACGCGGAGATGATCAGGAAAACCGCGAACACGTGCGGGGTTCCCCAGACCACGGAGTTCGTCATACCGGTGACCCAGTGACCATGGTGCTCCATATAGAGCGCTGAGAGACCGCCAATCGCGATCACTGCGGCAAGGATTGCGAGTAAGCCCCAGTAGCGCTGGGGTTGGAGCAGCCATTCCCGATAGACAATTCTTTTCATGCTCACTTCTCTAACGTGGTGCGATGGCGTCAACAGCCTAAACAGCGGTCAGGGGCTTGCAGCGCAATGGTCAGATGCCGGCGTAGCGCACGCCAGTATTAAGGCCGAGGTCTTGGCGGATCTGCCGACTTGGGGTCTTGGCCAACGCCTGCCGCAGAGGACCCATGGGATCTTTCAGGTCGCCAAAGATCAGCGCCTGATGGCCCTCCGCGGAGCAGGCCTCGGCGCAGGCAGTCGAGACATCACCGGAATCCAGCCGATGTGCGCAAAGATTACAGCTCTCGACGCAGCCCTTACCGCGCGGGGCACGGGTCAGCTTGTGATCGACCTGCTCATGAATAAATGACCGCGCCTTGTAAGGGCACGCCATCATGCAATAACGGCAGCCGATACAGGTGTGGCGGTCAACCATGACGATGCCATCCGCGCGCTTAAACGAGGCCCCAGTCGGGCAGACGTCGACGCAAGGCGGATGCTCGCAGTGCTGACACATCAGCGGCAGGTTGGTCACATGACCGGTGAGGTTATCCTGCAGCTTGACCTTGCGAATCCAAACAGCGTGCTGATTTTCCCATTTCAGCTCGTCTTGACCATGTGGCTTGGCCTGCAAGTTCAAGCCGTTTTCGGTATCACAGGCGTCAACACAGGCGGTACAGCCATCAGCGCACTTGCTGGTATCGACCAGTAGCCCCCAACGGTGCACATCGGTCACAGGATCGGTGCGTGGAGCGGCATTGGCCACCGGGGTATGTAAGAACACCCCCGGTGCGACCGCAGCAGCGGACACCCCAGCAGCAGCGCCGAGAAAATCCCGGCGGCCTTGGTTCATCGATTCGGTTTCATGATTCATCGTAACGATTGCCTCGCCTCGCTGAATGCCTTATCGCTCGGCGGCCGTTGGTCCCATCAGGGCGGACCCGGTGATATGCGCATGCGCCGCGGCAACCTCATGGTTCCAGGATTCACCTCTAGGAACGGTTGCATGGCAGTCGAAGCAGTTCATCTCGACTGACGCATAGGCGTGGCAGCTGCGGCAGAATTGCCCCTCGGCGTCGATCTCGACGGGAGCGCCGGTGTCGTCATAGCCAACATGGCATGAGACACAGCCAGAAAGGCTGTGACTGGTACCACGGATACCCCCATAAACGGTCTTGTCACGTTGGTGACGGATCAGCTCAAAGTGATTGCGCCGCATGTACTCAGTCGGCTCGACGCAGTTCTTCACCGCTGCCGCCTTCGAGCTAGGCAGCACGAAGTCCCCGACCTCCTCGGCGTAGGCTGCCGACCCCACCCCGAGTACGGCAGCCAGTAGCGCGAGGAGGACGCCTTTGGTCATGACCTCTGCCATCGACGTCTCCTGCTCTGTTGCGGATTGCTTATTCACCGAGACCCATCTTGATGTAGCCGGTCGGGCAGACATCGGCGCAGATGTGGCAGCCGATGCACTTGTCGTAGTCGGTGTCGACATAACGGCCGGTAGTGCTCTCGGACTTGTTGACCCGGAACACGGCGTCCTGCGGACAGAAGATGACGCAGTTGTCACACTCGAAGCACATCCCGCAGCTCATGCAGCGCTTGGCCTCGTTAACGGCATCTTCCTCAGAGTAGCCGATCACGCGCTCCTTGAAATGACCAAGCACCTCTTCCGAGCTTGGCACCTCTTCACGGCGCAGCACACGCGGGGTATATGCGAAGTGGCCGAGATAGAGCTCATCGTGCGGGATGACCTCAGCACCAGAACGATCCTCGTAGTTATGGATCGCATACTTGGCACTGGAGGTACCGCGAAGATCACCGCTAGCACTGACCTCAAACTTCTCTGGAGCCAGCTTGGCCTCGTTGAGCTTAGCGAGCAGATCAAAGTGATGGACGTCAACCTTCGGACGGCGCTTGTGCTCGGCCTTGTTGACGTACTCATCGATCGATTCGACCGCGATCCAAGCCTGGCCGATCGCCGTGGTCAATAGATGTGGACGAATGATGTCGCCAGCGACGAAATGACCAGGCTTATCCGGCACCTGATAGAACTTGTCGCTGTTCATCAAACCACGGCCGTTATCAAGGTCTTCAAGCCCGGTCAGCTCACCGCCTTGACCGATCGCGGCGACGACCAGGTCTGCCTCGAGCACCCGCTCGGTGCCCTCCACCGGTGTTGGGCGGCCATCTTTCATCTCACAGTCGGCGACCTTGAGGCCAGTTGCGCGACCCTCGGCGTTCTTGATCACCTCAACCGGCATCACACCATCGAGTACGGTGACGCCTTCGTGCAGCGCGTCATGTACCTCGTGCTCGGAAGCAGTCATCTTGTCGCGGGTGAATAACGAGGTCAGGGTCACCTCGGCGCCTTCAGCCGCCGCCGTCATGGCGGTATCGTGGGCGACATAGCCGTCGTGGATCACGGTCTCAGGCAGGTCGCTTTTGCCAGTCTTGGTGATATGGCCCAGGCGACGCGCCACCGAGACGACATCAATCGAGGTATCACCACCACCGACACAGACCACCTTTTCAGCAGTGACCTTCATGCGACCTTCGTTGAAGGCTTTGAGGAAGGCGACACCAGAGACGCAGTTCGGCGTCCCTTCCCAGCCCGGGACCGGCAGTCCACGGCCCGACTGGCAGCCGATGGCCCAAAGGATGGCATCGTAATCCTTCTCGAGCTCATCAACGGTGACATCGACGCCGACCTTAGCGCCCATCTTCAGCTCGATCTGGCCCATGTCGAGGATGCGATTGATCTCGGCATCGAGTGCATCACGTGGTACGCGGTAGCCAGGGATACCGTAGCGGAACATGCCGCCCAGCTCGCTATTAGCCTCAAAGATGGTGGCGGCATGACCTTTGCGACGTAGCTGGTAGGCCGCAGCCAGTCCAGCCGGCCCGCCGCCGATGATAGCAACGCGCTTACCCGTATCGACCGGCGCCGGTTCGAACTTGTAGCCGTTAGCGGTTGCGGTATCGCCAATGTACTGCTCGACGGCATTGATGCCGACGAAGTCTTCGACCTCGTTCCGGTTGCAGCCATCCTGACAGGGCGCCGGGCAAACGCGGCCCATCATCGACGGGAACGGATTCGCATCAGTGGAGCGCCGGAAGGCATATTCTTGCCAGGTCATGCCCTCTGGCGGCTGCTCAAGACCACGCACGATCTGCAGCCAGCCACGGATGTCCTCACCCGACGGACAACTCCCCTGACAAGGCGGCGTCTTGTGTACATAGGTGGGACATTTATGGGACGTATCCTGAACAAAGATTTGCTCGGTCAGGTTGTCCCAAACGTTGTCGCCATCCTCAAAGCGGCGCCAGGAAAGTTTGGTCATTTCGTCAGTGGAAGTTGCCATCGATAACGCTCCTAACAAGAGTCGAAGTCGAGCTGAGGCTCTTGGTTGATCACCGGCGCTGGATGCGTCCGTCGCACCCGAAGCTCGTATTAGCTAAAGTCTCAATTCATCAGCAGGGTCATGCTCGGCTCCTGCCTAGGCGGCCTCGTCGGCTGCCTCGTCCTCGTCGTCGGTTTCTTGACCGGTCAATACCAAGGCATTGGAAACCAGTTGATGGACGCTCACGATCTGATCCAAATCCATTCCGTAATAAGGCAACACCTTGGTGAATTGGCTCTTACAGATGGCGCAGATCGCAGCCATGTGGGTCACGCCCTTTTCCTGCATGACATTGTTCAAGGCCTCAACCCGCGGCTGGGCGCCTTTGACCCGGATCTCCATCAGGTCGTCGGTGAGTAGGCCACCACCACCACCACAGCAGAAGGTGCGATCGCGGATGGTCTCCTCGTCCATGTCATAGAAGTTATTGCAGGTCGCGCGGATGATCGCGCGGGGGATATCGAATTGACCACCAGGCCGATCGCCCATCCGTGAGGCGCGAGCGACGTTGCAGGAGTCATGGTAAGTCAGCACCATCTCGTCGTTCAGGCTCTTATCCAGATTGAGCTTGCCTTCCTGAATCAGCCCATAAGTGAATTCGCAGATGTGCTGCGGCACGGGATAGCGCGGATCAAGAAAGTCCCAGGGGCCAGCCAGCGTATTCAAGAAGCTGTAGGCGACACGCCAGGCATGCCCGCATTCACCAAAGACGATACGCTTGACCTTGAGCTTGATCGCAGCCTCGCGGATACGCAGGGCGACGCGGCGCATATTCTCGTAAGAACCGATGAACATGCCGAAGTTGGCTGCCTCTGAGGCATGACTGCTCAGGGTCCAACTGACGCCAGACTCATGGAAGACCTTGCCATAACCGATCAAGCCATCCACGTGCGGCTCGGCAAAGAAGTCAGCTGAGGGGGTCACCAGCAGGATCTCAGCGCCTTCCTGATCCAGCGGATACTTGACCTCGACGCCAGTCTCATCTAAGACATCTTCCTCTAATCCCTCGAGGGTGTCGGCCAAGGCCGGTCCAGGAAGTCCAAGATTATTCCCGATCTTGTAGACCTTGCCGATGATCTCGTTGCAATACTTCTGACCAACGCCAATGTGGTCCATGATCTCGCGTGCCGCCATCGAGATCTCAGCGGTGTCGATACCATAGGGACAGAAGACTGAGCAGCGCCGACATTGCGAGCACTGATGGAAGTAGCTGTACCAGTCGCCAAGCACTTCCTCGGTCAGATCTTCGGCACCGACCAGCTTAGGGAATAGACGACCAGCAAGCGTGAAATGACGACGATAGACCTTACGTAGGAGGTCTTGACGACCGACCGGCATGTTCTTTGGATCATGTGTGCCGAGATAGTAATGACACTTGTCGGTGCAGGAGCCACATTTGACACAAGAGTCGAGGTAGACCCGCAGCGAGCGATAACGGCCGAGCAGATCCCCCATCTTGTCGATGGCCTTGCTCTGCCAGTCGTCCACCAGCTCACCTGGAAACCCAAGCTCAGCCTGGAATTGCGGCTTTGACTTGAATGGGCTCGAGTGCGCCATGACGCCCGGCTCGATCTCCGGGATCTCAGGGTACTGCTTGAGTACGGGGACTTGGAAGTCGGCCTTCGCCATGATTCAACCTCGTTATCGAAACGTCGCCAGCCAGGGTCGCAGTGATCAAAGACGCGGGGCCATTCAGTCTTGCTCCAGGCGTTCAGCCCAGGGCGCGATATGGCGCTGCTCACGGGGGTTGTCGACCTGATTTCGCGATGGGCTGAAGAATAGACCCGGAGCGTGCAATAGCTTGCTATATGGGAAGATAATCATCAGCAGTGCAACCAACAGCAGGTGCAGTAGCAGCAATGGATCAGCCGGCAAGAGATGCACCTGACCGACATAGAGCCCTTGGAAGAACTCCTTCACCCGCATGATGTCGGTGTGCACCACAAAGCGCATCATGAGCCCGGATAGCCCAATCGTGATCAATAACGCCAGGATGAGATGATCCGAGAGCGCGGTGATGTAGCGAACACGATCGACTAGAAAACGACGAGCCCACAGCCCGGCGAGACCAATCACCATCGCGATTCCGCCGTAGATGCCAAAGGGCTGAATCATCTCGATCGGCAGCGGTACCGGATCGAGGAAATATCTAAGATGGCGCAAGGTGACCAGAAACAGGCCGAAGTGAAACATCCAGCCAAAGATCCAGGTCCACTTGCTGCCACGAAACAGGCTCTCGAAGAACACCACTTCGCGCGTCATTCGCAGCGCGACACCGGTCTTGGTAGTCGGCGCTGGGGTGGTCGGAATCTTCAGCGGCGCAGGTGTGCGCGCATATTGGATGACCTTATTGGCCAACCCGGCGACCAGCACGAAGGCCGCGAAGTAAAACAGACCGGCGTAAACATCCGACAGAAACGACATGTTTCCGCTACCTCAGTGGCGTTGGCCCATTGGTATCTGCTCTATTTGAGCGGACCCAAAGGTGCAGGATCTCTTGAGCGTTATCGGCGAACAGCAGCAGTGCACTGTCGACGGAGCGCAGGGACTCATCTGAGCCCGATGCGACCGGCCAACCAGCCTTGATCGCTGGCTGGCCGAGTGGCGTCGTTAGACGCAGCCAGTCGGCTTTGGCAGACCCGCGTAGCGGCATGCCTGCTTGGCCGGACCATAGGGGAACAACCCATACAGGTACTTGCTGTTGCCCTTGTCCTTACCAAACTTCTTACCAACGGCCTTGGTCAGTACGCGCACTGCAGGAGCAATCTGATACTCCTCATAGTACTCACGCAGATAGTTGATGATGTCCCAATGCTCATCGGTGAGCTCAAGATCATCTTCCTTCGACATCACCGTGGCAACACCTGGCACCCAGTCGTTGATGTTGGACAGGTAGCCTTCTTCATCGGTCTCAAACGACTTACCATCGACTTCGATTGGCATCGGTACTCTCCTAAACAGTGGAAAAGGGAAAAACTACAACCAGGCCTGAAGCTTGTCGTGCTCCGCGGCAAGATCCACGAAGCCGGCATAGTCTACGACGCTGATTCCGGGGATGAGGCGCTCCTCTGACAGGCCACGGGCCTGCAGGTCTGGCCCCAGGGCATAGACCTTGACTGAGTCGAGGGCGCCCTTGAGCTGCGCCTCGATGCTGGTCTGCGTCAATGCCGCGTAGACGCCGTCTTCGATAAGAAGGATGGCGGCGCCGGCGCTGACATGGCCAAGACAGGCCTCCAGCGATGTCTTCTCGAACGGCGATTTGTTGACGGTGTGCAGTGTGCTCATCGTGTTCCTCAGGTGTTCGCTCGATCTCAGAAGCTGAAGACGACGTCAGCGCCGTCCATGATAGCCGCCATTTCGGCGCGCGTAACGAGGTGGATCGAGTCTTTCTCAGCCCAGTCATCATCCTCGTCTTCCCAGGTGAGGTGCTGCAGGTCGTCCAGCGACAGCCCGCGCTCCTCAAGCGACTCCTTCTCAACGAAGATCTTCTTGACCTCGTAGTCGCCTAGTGCGGCGTAGGTCGGCGAGAAGTTCTTCATCCCAACCGCAGCGGTGTCCTGTCCCTTAGTCAGCTGAAACACGCCATCGTCAACAAAGGCAAGGCTCACATCCTGATCAAAGGCCGCGCCGATCAGTACGACCTCGAGCGACTCCCAGGCATAGATGGTGCCGTAGGGCGCCTTGCGGTTCAGATAGAGAAAATTCTTAATCGTCTCAGACATGGTAGATACCCCTGGTTTCTGTTTCCGGGCAGGTGATCAGTCGCCGAAGACGACCAGCCGGTCGGATTGAATCGCCGCCTCGACCAATTGGCCGAGACCGGAGATGCGAAACCGGGGGTGGATATTGGTGGCATCCTTGCCATTGCGTTGCGCCTCACCCTCATCGACTAGGCCGCGCCGCTGGGCGGCGGCGACACAGACGACCATATCGAGGTCATGTTGTTCGGCCAGCTCGGCCCAGCGCTCGACGACGTTGCGGTCATCCTGAGGCGGCGTGGTCAGCCGCGTCGAGTTGTTAACGCCATCGTGATAGAAAAAGACACGAAAGATCTCATGCCCCTTCTCAAGGGCGGCCTTGGCGAAAAAATACGCCGAATCGGCAGCCTGGTGCTGGTAGGGTCCTTCATTGACCTGGATTGCGAACTTCATTGCGACCTCGCTAGTGTGGGCTCCGGTTTCCGCTGCTGATCAGAACCGCTGATCAGAAGCGGATGTAGGAAGAGGCGTTGAAGCTGGCACGGGAGCCGCGCCAGGTATCGATATGGTACTTGGTGAACGGCAGCTCGACCTCTTCGAAGAAGCGCGGCCAGCCGATGCGCTCGATCCACTCGTTGACGCGCTCCCAATCACGCGCACCTTCCTTGTAGGCCTTGAGGATACGCTTGACGATGGCAGTCGCCTCAGGCCAACGCGGTGGGTTGTTCGGGATGCCAGCCGCGACCAGCTTCTGGAAGGTCGGCTTACCGCGCGCATTGGAGTGATTACCACCGACCCAAATCGCCAGCTTGGAGTGCTCAGCATCGTTGATCTGCATCGGCGGGCAAGGCGGATAGCAGGCACCACAGCAGATGCACTTGCGCTCATCAACCTCAAGCGAAGGCTTGCCGTTGACCATCGCCGGACGAATTGCGGCGACTGGGCAGCGGGCAACGACCGATGGACGCTCACAGACATTGGCAACCAGATCGTGGTTGATCTTCGGCGGCTTGGTGTGCTGGATGTTGATCGCGATATCGCCTTGACCACCGCAGTTGATCTGGCAGCAAGAGGTCGTGATATGCACCCGGTTTGGCATATTGGCGTTGCGGAACTCATCGATGAGTTCATCCATCATCGACTTGACGACGCCGGAGGCATCGGTGCCGGGAATGTCGCAGTGCAGCCAGCCTTGGGTATGCGAGATCATCGCGACGGTATTCTGGGTACCGCCGACGACAAAGCCTGCATCTTCGAGCGCCTGGATCAGCGGTGCGACTCGCGACTCCTCGGTCACCATGTACTCGATGTTGGAGCGCAGCGTGAAGTGCACATAACCATCGGCATATTCATCACCGATGTCGCAGAGCTTGCGCAGGGTGAAGACGTCGAGGATACGCTGGGTACCGGCCTTAACGGTCCAGATCTCGTCGCCACTGTAAGCCACATGGCGCAGCACACCGGGACGCGGATGCTCGTGATACTTCCACTGACCGAAGTTCTTGCGCATCGTTGGATGCAGGTACTGCCACGGGTCAGGACAACCAGACTCGATGGGCTCGCGCATGTCTTTAGCCATCGGCAACTCTCCAGTAAATCAGTAAACAGTTAGGTGCTGATTGAATTCGGTGCAGCGAGGGCCGACGCGCGCCGTGCTTGACTGCGCGCCAACCCCAGGGTCGAGCCGGTTAGGGCCTTTAGCCGACCGCCTTCTCGGCCTGCTTCTCGAACCACTGCTCCGCGGCCTCATCCCAACCATCCATACGGATGTAGGAACTCTGGCGCGGATGGCTCAACATGTTCGGATCAGGCTCAATGCCGATACCATCGAGGAAGTTGGCAAGTCCGATACGCTCGATCATCTCGCCGCAACGTTCATGCTCGAGGCCATTCTCGGCCCAGAAGTCGATGATGTTCTCTGCCATCTCGACCATCTCTTCATAGTCTTCTTCGGTGTCGAGCTTACGGAAGGGCACGATGACCGTACCCATCAGGTCACCAATCTTCAGGGTACGCTTGCCACCGATGAGGATGGTCACACCCTTGTCGTCGCCGGGGTGCAGCGCCTTCGGCATGACGTTCAGGCAGTGCATGCAGCGCACACAGTCCCGATTGTTGACGGCCAGGCTGTCGTCGTCGTTCAGCGACAGGGCCTGCGTCGGGCAGCGGGTGATGACGTTGTCGATGATGTACTGGCGACCCTTAGCCTTGACGTAGGCCTTGACCTCGTCCTGATCGACCTTCATGTCGTCGCGCCAAGTGCCAAGCACTGCGAAGTCAGAGCGCTCGATGGCATTTTGGCAGTCGTTGGCGCAGCCGGAGACCTTGAACTTGAACTTGTAGGGCAGCGCCGGGCGATGTACGTCGTCAACGAAGTTATTGACTAGCATCCGGTGCGCCTTGAGCTCGTTAGTGCAGGACATCTCGCAGCGGGCGGCGCCCACGCAAGACATTGCGGTGCGCACGCAAGGACCCGCGCCGCCGAGATCCCAACCGTACTCGTTGATCTCGTCGAAGAAGTGCTGCGTCGCGGCCGTATCGGCACCGATAAACATGATGTTGCCGGTCTGACCATGGAAGGTTACCAGACCTGAGCCGTACTTTTCCCAGCTGTCGGCCATCTGGCGCAGCATGGCGGTGGAGTAATGATTACCCGCTGGCGGCTGCACACGCAGGGTGTGGAATTCCCTTGATTTCGGAAACGCCTTACCCACTTCGGAGAAACGCGGGATGATGCCGCCGCCGTAGCCGTAGACGGAAACGGTGCCCCCCTTCCAATAGCCCTTGCGGGTCTCGTAAGAGTGCTCGAGCTGACCGAGCAGGTCGTTGGTGATCGCATTGATGCGCTCGTCGCCGTGCTCGTCACGAAGACGCTTGATACCCGAGATGAAGCTCGGCCATGGGCCATCTTCAAGTTGGTCGAGCATCGGAGTTTGGTGCTTGTCGAGGGCCATGTCGCTATCTCTCCTATCGAGAAACGTCGTGGTAAGACACAGATCGAATTCAGATTCTTTCGCGGCGCCGTGTGCCACGGAGCTGCACTATACGGGGTGGCATGCCGAGCTGGGAACCGCACCTTAGGGGGGGTAGGGGCTACCCCAGCCTATCCCTTTGGGGATAGTTGACAGCCAAGCTTTTTCTCTTTGGCGATCAGGAACCTAGTGCCCATCGCAGCCATCATCATTGGGGCGCAAAGCATAAGCGTCCACTCGAGCTATGTCAACATATCCTAATATTCCAATAGCTTATTTAGCCCCATCTGCAGCCATCACCCCTCGCTCGAGACCCCATCAAGGGCTTACTACCGAGTCCTTAGCGGCAGCCGTTCAGGCAGCGACGCCCGCCTAGAGCGGAACAGCCTGAGCCGAGTCCGATGAGACTTGAGTTGTTTTTGCTCGCTTGCGGCTTTACCTGTCTCGAACAAGAGAGACCACCTCGGCGACCATGCTGGAGGCACATGCATGGCGACCGCGGGGCCATCGTCGGCGCACTTCAAGTCAGAGAGGCTCTATACAGATCATGCTCATGCTCAGCGACATTCTCGTCTCCAATAAGGAGCTCGAGAGCTTCAAGGAACTGCTTCTGGCGATTCAGGAGGCTGCGCGCCAGGGCGAGCGATTCTTTCGCATCGATGTCAAGCCACCCTTTTCCGATACGCCTGACGATTGGGAGGATCAGCTCGAGGCTGCATTTAGTGGCCTGGTGCGCTAGCACCGTTTAAGAGACCCTTGCTGGCTCTGCCCGCCAACCAGGTGCGTAGCAGCGACGCCCGCTCGAGACCAGCGTGACAGGCGACCGAATCAGTCAAGGCTGTCACCGGCTACCGTCACCGCGGAGCGAGCCATCCATTTCAACGAGGACAGCGCCGTACGCGGCGACAAGAGCAGTTGCCATGAAGCATTTCGACATCACGCGGACTCACCTGCAAGACACCGCCGCCGACTCCGTCACCAACCATGCCGCTGAAGAGGCGGCATTGGAGTCACATCTGCTGGCGCTCGAAGAGCAATACTCGACCCTACAACGCATCGGCGCTGATCGCCAGCAACTCGCCGAGCTGCAGTTGCAGCAAGCACGCACACTGGTCGGGCTCGGCCGCGGTGAAGAGGCCTGGCCGCTAGGCCGCGAGGCCTTTGATGCCTTCATAGGCGTTGAGGCCTTCGAGTCAGCCGCCGACTGTTGCGATGTGCTCTTTCGCGCGGAGCAGGAGCAATCGCTGAGCGCCCTCGGCCAAGGCATCTGGCTCGCAGTCACCTATCCGATGGATGTCGAGCTGTCGATTGAGCTGCTATCGCATGTCGTCGACGAGACCCCTGACGATGCCGATGGCGCCGCAGTCGCTGCCACCACTGCGCTGTTCCTGGCCGACGTGCGCGCCGATGGTGTGCAGCGCGAGAACCTGACCTTCTTCGCGACACAGATCTTAGCCGATGTGGCGCGCCGCCATAGCGGCGTCGAATCGCAAGACGCCTTTGACCTCTGGCGCGATCGCCTCGAGCTGCGCGAGCCGGACAAGTTCCTGGTTCGCTTGCGCAACGTGGTTGACGTCTTGGTGCAAGACGAGTGGTGGTTTGATCGCCAGTCCCTACAGGGCAAATTGCCCGTCAACTGAGAACAACCCATGTTTTGGCAAGAAACCGATCAGGAGACCCAGCCGCAGATTCCACAGGACGTCGTTGACGTCATGTTCCCGCTGCAAGAGTGCAAGTCCTTACCCGTCGATCATGCGCACGCGCTCGCGAACGCGCTCATCGACGCTGTGCCCTGGCTGGCTGAAGAGCCCCGTGCCGCCATCCACACGATCCACGTCGCTGGCTCGCAAAACGGCTGGGAGCGCCCCTCACACGGCAGCGAGCAGCAGCTCCTGCCATCGCGCCGCACCAAGCTCAGTATCCGCATCCCACGCGCTCGGCTGGATGACCTGAAGGCCGCGCTCGAGGGGCAAACCCTAGCGCTAGATGGCGCAGGCTTTACCCTAGGGCAAGCAAAAGAGCGTCCATTGAGCGCGGAAAAGACCTTGTTTGCACGCTACGTCATCGCCCAGGCGGATGAGGATGAGGAGCAATTTCTACGCCGCATCGCCAGCGAGCTTGCGCAGCGCGGCATCAAGATCCGCAAGGCGCTGTGCGGCAAGACGCTCTCTTTGAGCACGCCAACAGGGCCAGTGCTCACGCGCAGTCTAATGCTCGCCGAACTCAGCCCAAACGACGCCATCGCACTCCAGCAACAGGGTGTCGGCGCCCACCAGACCATGGGCTGCGGCATCTTCCTGCCGCACAAGGGGATCGAGGCCGTTGCTCAGGCTGCAAGCTAACCCAGGTTGACATATCCCGGGTATAGAGGTGACGTCTCCACAACAATTGACTAATATTAGAGGGTTTTCAAACACGAGTGCCGGAGTACAGCGGCCACAGGCCATCCCGGTTAACCCTAGACCGCCTGCCACGAAACGGCGGCATTTGAACGACGAGAGGAGCATTCGCAATGGCGATTGAAGTCAATGGTAAGAGCATCGAAACCACCGAGTCAGGATTCCTGGTCAATCCGCTCGACTGGGACGAAGAGGTTGCAAAGGCGCTGGCTGCCATCGAGGGCATTGAGCTGACCGAGCGCCACTGGGACATCATCAATTACTTGCGCGACGAGTATCTGAACAACAATCAGAATCAGCCGATGGAGCGCGCCCTGCTCAAGGACATGGGCAAGAAATGGGGCAGCAAGCCTAGCAGCAAGGAGGTCTACCAACTATTCCCGTTAGCACCGACCAAGCAAGGCACCAAGATCGCCGGTCTTCCTGAGGTACACCGCAAAGGCGGCTACTAAGCACAGAGGCTGCACCAAGCCAGCTCAGCCGCCCAAGTGGGTCGGCTGAGTTGGCCCCGGAAAGCGGCATTAGAGCGGGATAAGCAGATAGACGACTTGCTCAACTAGGCGCGGAGATTAATGCTCGCAATTCTCGAGCTTTGCCCTTGCGCCCGGCAGCACCGAGATCAAAAACGTCGAGATCAACACGACCGGCGCCAGGATGATCAACAGCAGCGCAAAGAACAACACGATCTGGCGCAAAAACGCCACCGCTGGTACCACATGCGTCGCAGCCAGGAACAGCAGTATAGCGGCCACAAAGAAGACAAAGGACACCACCACGCCGTCGCGCATGGTTCTACAGCCAAGGATTAGCAGTCGATGAGACATCTCATTCTCCCCTCGCGGTATACCGGCTCTATGGCCAAGATTAGGCGATTTTTGTCAAAGCGCATACCGCCTTGCTTGTCTTTTTGCTTCCGGCAATCGCCTTAGCGGTCAGAGCCAGATTTCTGCGTCTTCGCCCCAGCTGCCCCCATGCTAGCAGCGAACAGCTGCTGCATCATATCCATGCCAGCCAGGCTGGTCTTCAGATAGGGCTGCATCAACTGCATTGGGTCATAACCTTCAACGCCCTGCTCCATGCGCGTCTGAAGCTCATCGAGCATCCGCTGCTGCAGCCCCTCGAGATCCGGCAGCCCCATCAGCTTGCGCAGCTCGGCGGGCGACATCTCAACGTCGATATGGAATTTCATTGGATCTCATTCTCCAGCAGCACCTCGGGCTAGGCCTGAGGCGGTTTTCGGCAATCGCTTTAGTGTCGACTCGAGCGCGGCGGCAGCTCAGGCCGGATCGGCTCTTCGACCGCCAGACCGCGACGCACACGACGACCGAGCAGCACACAAGCGCGCTCAAAGGCAGCCTCCACGGCGGCAGCCGTCCACTCCCAATCGAGTGGCGACGCGGTCGAGCGGACTTGCCAATGGCCCGCGGTCAGCACCGAGCCAACCCGCACCTCAAGCGTCCAATCATGCCAGGTCGCGGATGGATCTTCTTCATCGACCATCTCCTGCTCGACGAGACGGATACTCCTATCTCCCGTATCATCCATGGCCGCAACCTGCGACAGGATCGCATCATCATCGACGCAGCTCTGCCAGCCGGTGTGCACTGCGGAGGCGGTCTCCATCAGCGCATGCACCAGCAGCTCAGGGGTCAACTTGAAGTTCAGCGGGCTATCCCAGTCAGGATCAGCACCGAGCTCAAAGTCCGAGGTTTGGATGGTTGTCATCGATCAGCAAGCATGGGCTTAAACAAGAAGAGGCCAAGACCGCAATAGCTTAACCCTGGAGGTACGTCCATGTCTGTTCTCGTCGACTTCAGCATCTTTCCCGTTGGCCAGGCCGAGCATCTGAGCCCCTATGTGGCCTCAGTGGTCGAGCTGATCGCAGACAGCGGTTACAACTACCAACTGACGGCGATGGGGACGCTGTTCGAGACCGATGCGCTCGGCGAGGCCTTGACGCTCATTGAGCGCGCCTATGCCTTGCTGGCCGCAGCCGGCTGCAAACGCGTCTATGCCACGGTCAAGCTGGACATTCGCGAGGGGCCAAGTGGCCGGCTCACGCGGAAAACAGCGGCTGTGGAGGCACGGCTCAGTCAAGGCTAGCGGAGCCCAGGCCTCCATACCGACTCGCTAGCGCGCTCAAGCAGTCAGGGCATCCATCCGCGCCGCGAGTTGGAAGTCCAGCTCGGTGAGGCCGCCGGCATCATGCGTACTGAGGTCAACACTGAGGGTCTTGTAGAGATTGCACCAGTCAGGGTGGTGATCCATGGCCTCCGCAGCAAGTGCGACTCGGGTCATGAAGCCGAAGGCTTCGCTGAAGTCGTTAAACCTGAAGATCTTGTGGAGTTTGCCTTCCTTAATGACCCAGGGTGCCTTGGTGCTGGCATTGAGCGATTGCAATGAGGCGGCAATGGCGGCGTCTTCAAGCTTGATGCGATGCATGATGCGGCCTTCAAAGTGACCTAATTAATGTTACTGCAAGGGCGTGACGGCAAGACAGCCAATCTAACCGGCCAATCTAACCGAGCCGTCCTTCATGGCCCGCCCAACGCGGGCTGATAAAGGTTAAATCGCATGGTGGTCATCTGAGTCTCATGACCACCATGGCATCCCTGACTTTTTACGCAGCAACCTTGTCTTTTTCCTCGAGCTTGCGGATCAGCGGATAAAGGTGCTCGGTCTCACGCTGGATACGATCGAGCACCAAGGCGAACATCTGCTCGGTCTCTTTCATGAACTCGTTGTAATCACGGATCTGCAGCCGGCGGTGCGGCTCCGAGCACCAGTCCTTCAGGTACTTGTTGAAGATGCGCTTGATCTCGGTAGAGCCGGAGAGGAAACGATTGGCTGTGTTCTTCACCGACTGATCGGGATAAGAGATTAAACGACCGCAGAGATCACGGTCGACCAGCTCGATATGCTCACGCACCTTGCCGGTATACTCGAAGAAGACATCACAGGCCGTCTCGGTATCACACATCTCCCGACTCTGAATCAGGTAGAGAAAGACGTTCGAGAGTTCAGTGATCTTATGGTTCTGGGCATGGAGTTGGGAAAAGGCAGTCATTGGCAGTTATCCTCCTAAAGTATTTGGTATTACATCAAGACTCGATCATGGTGTCGAGCCGGCCACCAGGAAGCACCATCGGCAACACATCTTCGGCTTTATCGATCCAAACGTCTACCAGGACCGGCCCAGGTAGCCTTAAGGCTTGATCCAGCACGCCACGCAGCTCCTGCGGCGCTTTGACCCTGAACGTCTCGAGCCGCGGATAGACCTGTTTGAGGCCGAGCAGATTCGGGATCTGGCGCCGACAGGTCTGGTCGATCTGGCTGCAATGCGGATCACAATCATCGCGGCGCGCCAGGCAGGTCTCGTAATGGTGGCCACCGTCCATCATGTCTTCCCACTGGCGCACCATACCGAGGAAGCTGTTGTTGAGCACAAACATCTTCAGCGGGATGGCGTTGGCAACAACGGTTGCCAGCTCCTGGATATTCATCTGAAAGCTGCCATCGCCATCGATCAGCACCACCGGTTGATCTGGGGCAGCGTACCAGGCCCCAATCGCCGCCGGTAAGCCAAAGCCCATGGTGCCAAGGCCGCCAGAGCTGATCCACTGTCGCGGACGCTGAAAGCGATAATACTGGGCCGACCACATCTGATGCTGACCGACCCCAGTCACCAGGGTGGCCTTGCCTGCGGTGAGCTCGGACAGGGCCTCAACCACCGCCTGCGGCTTGATGTAGTCGCCAAGGCCATAGGGTAATGGAAGCTGCTCACGCCATGCGACTACCTGTGCGAGCCAGCGCGGATGTCGAGCCTGGCGGGTGCTGGCCAACGCATGATCCAGAAAGGCGGTCAAGGAGGCGACGAGGTGCAGATCGGTCTTGATCGTCTTATCGATCTCGGACGGGTCAATGTCGACATGCGCAATACGCTTGCCGAGGGCAAAATCCTTGACCGCAACCCGGTCATCGAAGCGGCCGCCCAGACTCAGGATGAGGTCGGCATCGCGCAGCGCATAGTTTGCAGGCACACTGCCGTGCATCCCTGGCATCCCGAGATAGTAAGGGGCCTCAAAGGGGACCGCGCCCAAGGCGTTGAAGGTGGTGGTGACAGGCACCTCGAAGCGCTCAGCGAATCGACAGAGGGCCGCTGCTGCGCCAGCGTGGATGATGCCCCCACCGGCCTTGATGACAGGCCGCTCCGCAGTGCAGAGCGCATCCAAGATGGCATCAGCAGGCCCAGTCTCGAAGGGCACCTCAGGCCGATGCCGACGCCGCGGTGGGCTTGATGTCACACGGGTGCTGAGCTGCACATCCTTGCAGATGTCGACGACCACCGGCCCCGGCCGCCCCTGCTGCGCAAGCGCAAAGGCCTCGCGTAGAACCCACTCGAGATCACTGACGTCGCGCACCAGATAGTTGTGCTTAGAGATCGGCCGCGTGAAGCCAACCGTGTCGACCTCCTGGAAGGCATCACTTCCGATCGCCTGGCTCGGCACCTGGCCAGTGATGAAGACCGTCGGCACCGAGTCCTTGTGCGCATCCGCAATCGGCGTGGCGAGATTGGTCGAGCCAGGCCCCGAGGTCGCGAGCGCGACACCCACGCGGCCACTCGCACGGGCATAGCCCTCAGCAGCATGACCCGCGCCTCCCTCTTGGCGACAGAGCACGAAGCGGGGCACCGGCTCGCCGCGACGCATCCGCTTATTCAACTCCACGTGCAGCGGGATCACCGCGCCACCGGTATGGCCAAAGATGACCTCGACGCCAAGATCCAGCAAGACATCGAAGAGTAAGGCAGCGCCCGTTGGGTGCAGGCTGACGGGAATGTTCATCGGGACCAAATCGCTTGAAGCAGAAAACTTCATGATAACAAAGCAACCACTCAGCTCACCGCCGCAACCGCCTCACGCGCAATCTGCAGCTCCTCGTTGGTTGGGATGACCAAAACCTGGATGGGGCTATCCGAGTAGGAGACCGCACGCTCCTGCGTTGAGATCGCTGTATTCGCCTCAGCGTCGAGACGGATACCGAGATGCTCGAGGTCAGCACAGGCCCGCGCGCGGATCTCGGCCGAGTTCTCACCAATGCCGCCGGTAAACACCAAAGCGTCGGTGCGGCCAAGCTCAGCGAGATAGGCGCCGATGTACTTCTTTAGCCGATGCGCGGTAACACCCAGCGCCAACTCAGCGGCCTCATCGCCAGCCTCGGCGCGGCGCTGTATCTCACGCAGGTCGTTATCGCCGCAGAGGCCAAACAGACCGCTTTGACGGTTCAACAGGCCTTCTAGGGTATCGTTGTCGAGCCCCAGATGCTTGCTCAGATAAAAGGGCACGGCGGGATCGATATCGCCGCTGCGGGTGCCCATGACCAGTCCTTCGAGCGGGGTCATGCCCATTGAGGTATCAATGCTGCTGCCCTCGCGAATGGCGGTCGCGCTGGCGCCATTGCCGAGATGCAGGGTAATCAGATTACTCTGCTCAAACGGCTTGCCGAGCAGCTTGGCAGCGCGCCGACCGACATAATGATGCGAGGTGCCGTGAAATCCGTAGCGGCGCACCCCGTGCTCACGATAGAGATAGTCCGGGATCGCGTAGCGATAGGCGGTGCGCGGCATCGTCTGATGAAAGGCGGTGTCAAAAACCGCGACTTGCGGGATGGCTGGGAACAGCTCGCGCGCGACCAGAATGCCATCGAGGTTGGCCGGATTGTGCAGCGGCGCCAGTGGGATGACCTGACGGATGGCATCGATGATATCGTCATCGACGAGCGTTGGCGCATGGAAGGCCTCACCACCATGCACCACCCGATGGCCGACCGCTAACAGCTCCGCGGCGTCGGCCAGGGTGCCGGTCTGCGCCAAGGCCTCAGCGATGCGTTGCAGACCCTGCTGATGGTTGGGCATCGCGGCATGCTCTTCCAGGCTCTGCTGCACGCCTTTGGCATCGTTCCAAGCGCAGCGCATCAGCGCCTCAGGCTCGCCGATACGCGTTGCTGACCCCGAGGCGAGCACGCTCCAGTCATCGCTACGAAACAGCTGGAACTTGATCGATGAGCTGCCGGAGTTGAGCACCAGAACCTTCATACGGCCTCCTCGATGGTCTGCGCCTGGATCGCGGTGATAGCGACCGTATTGACGATATCGGTCACCGTACAGCCGCGACTGAGATCATTGACCGGCTTGTTCAGCCCCTGCAGCACCGGACCGATCGCAACTGCACCCGCACTGCGCTGCACGGCCTTGTAGGTGTTGTTGCCAGTATTGAGGTCGGGGAAGATAAACACCGTGGCCTGCCCGGCAACCTCACTATCGGGCATCTTCGAGCGCGCGACACTGGCATCGACCGCAGCGTCGTACTGGATCGGCCCCTCGAGCTTGAGATCGGGCCGACGCTTGCGTGCGATCGCGACCGCCTCGCGCACCTTCTCGACATCGGCGCCCTTGCCCGAAGAGCCGGTCGAATAGGACAGCATCGCAATCCTTGGCTCGACACCAAAGGCCGCCGCGGTACTGGCCGAGGTGATCGCGATATCGGCAAGCTGCTCGGCGTCTGGATTCGGATTCACCGCGCAGTCGCCATAAACCAACACGCGGTCTGGCATGCACATAAAGAACACACTCGAGACCAGCTTGGTGTCCGGTTTGGTGCGGATGGTCTCGAAGGACGGGCGGATGGTGTGCTGGGTGGTATGCAGCGCGCCGGAGACCATACCATCGGCATCGCCGGTGTAGACCATCAGGGTGCCAAAATAGCTCACGTCTTCGAGCGCATCGAAGGCGATCTGCTCCGAGATCCCCTTGTGCGCGCGCAGGCCATGATAAACGGCTGCATAGTCGGAACGCTTCGGCGAGTGAATCGGATCAATGATCTGAATCCCCTCCAGCTGCAGACCAAGCTCACCGATCCGACGCCGAATCTTGTCCGGATTGCCTAACAGCACCAGCTCAGCGACCCCACGTAGCGTCAAGATCTCAGCGGCGCGCAGGATACGCTCATCTTGCCCCTCGGGCAGCACGATGCGCTTGCGCTGTGACTTGGCGCGCTGGATCAGCTCATACTCGAACATCAGCGGGGTAATCCGTGCGGACTGATGCAGCGCGATGCTTTCCTGCAGCCCTTTGATATCGACCGAGCTCTCGAACACACCTAGCGCCGCGGCGATCTTGCGATCATCCCCAGGCAGGATCACCGACTCGACCTTGTTCACTGCTAACGCGGTCTGGAAGGTATCGCGTTGGGTGCAGAGCACCGCCACCTTGCTACGGCGCAGACCAAAGAGCAGTCGCTGGACATTCTCGGCCGGCTTCAATCCGCCCGTCAGCAGCAGCCCGGCGACCCGCGGAAAGGAGTCAGCGACATCGGCAGCGAGGCTAGCGAGGATGATGTCGCTGCGATCGCCAGCGGTGATGATCAGGCAGCCATCCTCGACATAATTGAGAAAGTCCGGCACCTCCATCGCCGCAACCTTGTAGTTGCTTACCACCTGATTCAGCGCATCGGCCTCGCCACAGAGCAGCTCGGTCTGCAGCATCTTGTGGACCTCACCGATGGTGGGCTTGGCCAACGCCTCGGTCTCGGGCAGCACGTGCAGCGTCTCGGTCTGTGGCAACACCGCCCGCGCGCGACGCTTGACCACATCGACATGATCCGGATGGACACCATTGACCACGGTCGCGAGCAGATCACCACCGCGGTCGATCATCGACTCGTGCGCCATGTGCACCGCATGCAAGGCCTCCTCAGAGCTGCGCTGAAAGCCCTTCACCACCACCACGATGCTGCAGCCAAAATTGTTGGCCAGGTCGGCGTTGAAGTCGAACTCCAGCGAAGGCACAAGGCCGTCATAATCAGTGCCGGCGCAGAGCACCAGATCACATTGCTCGTCGAGCAGCATGAATTTGTTCAGGATCAGCTTCAGCAGCTCGTCGTAATGCCCAGCCGCCGCCAGCTCGCTAGCCATCTGCGAGGTACAGCCGTAAAGCATCTCGGCTGGAAACGGCAGGTCGTAGCGTTCCCGGATCAGGGTCGTTAGGTTGTCCTGCTCAACCGGCCCGTTCACGACCGGCCGAAAGAAGCCAACGCGCCGATTCACCGCGGAGAGCATCTCCATGAAACCGAGCACGACAACTGATTTGCCGCTGCCCGAGCCAGCGCCAGCGATATAGATACTCTGCATAAAACGAATTTCCTAGGGGCTTAAGCGCCAGCGGCGCCCAGCTCAGTCAAGTGTCGGTCATGATGCCGCAAGGCCCGCCCAGAAAGGTTACGGTGCCTTGACGGTATGAATAATAGAAAGCCCGCTTAGTCGCACCAGAGGTCAACCCTCAGGCAGGCGCTCGCGGGGTGGCCTAATCAGGAGCCGAGAAACTTACATGTAAGAAACATGCAAGAAGCATGCAAACACATAGCGCTTAGCAGCTGTCGACCTGCTCCTTTAGAAGCCGCGCTGTGCTCGCCAGCGCTGATAGCTTGGCTCCTGCAGATAGGCCTTGCTCGTAATGTAGTTAAGCACGTTGCGCAGCCGATAAAAGCCAACAACGGAATCTACACGCAAAATCTCTCGCCCCTGCTCGTCGAAAAAGATGATGGCCGGTGCGTAGAACAGGCCGAGCTCCGAGGCCCAGTCGCGCGCAGTCGTTCGCTGTCCAGCAGGCGTGATCACCGGGGTCCCCGACCACATGTTGAGCTGGATGCTATCAAAGCCAGCAAAGCCATCGGCGATCGCCTGAGCCTGCAGGGACTGGCCATGTAAGACGTCACAGGGATGACAATCACCCTGCTCAAAGAACACGGCCAGGGGACGCTCGGCGGGCAAGCGGCTACGGTCGAGATTGTAAGGTCCTGGCTGGAAGAATGGCTGATCGTTGAGATCAGCCGCATCGAAGACCATCCGATTGTCCCCCCGCGCAAGATAATCCCGAAAGGATTCGCGCTGATAGTGCTGATCGGCAACGTATTCTAAGGCCGCACGGAACTGATAGGGCGGATAATAGCCGCGCAAGCGTAAGACCTCCCGCCCTTGCTCGTCATAAAAGATCAGGGTCGGCGTGAACTCCGCCTGCTCACGCAGGGCAAAGCCACGCTCGGTCAGGGTCCGGCCACGCAGATCGGTGACTTCGGCTACCCCCCAGATGTCGATTGGCGTCACGTCAAAGTGGCGACGGCTGTACTCAACAATATCCGTCTCAGAGCCGAAATTCACATCCATTAACTGATGGCAGTAGGCACAACGCTTCTGGCCAAAGTACAGAATGAGACCCTTACCTGCCTCGCGCGCGGCCTCGAGATCAGCGCGCAGATCCAGAAATGGATCATTAAACCAATCCGGGTAGCTCAGCAGTTCATCCCGCGGAAGATCGTTGAAGCTGACCGAATCAGCAGCGCCGCCAGCAACCTGAGCGGAGGACATCGCGGGGAATACCGCAGCAAGCACGAGCACCATCAGCAAGCTGATGATCAATAACGGACGGCTCAATCTAGGACAAATCATCGACTCGATCGACTCCAGTTGATTGCAGGGTACCAAGGAGCGCGGAACTTGACGGACCATCAACCAGCCACAGCCCATCTGTGGTTCTTATTCTTCATCCCTCATCCCTCATCCCTCATCCCTCATCCCTCATCCCTCAAACCTGCGGATCTGGCTCTGTTGCTGCCTCCGAGCGGCGTCGAGAGCGCCGCCGGCGGCGCTTCTTTGGTGCCTCTGCGTCACTGCTGGCAGTCGTAGAAACCGCAGCCTGAGCTTCCGGACCTGCGGCTACAGGATTGACAGCAGCCAGATCGTCTGAGGCTGCAGGCGAAGCTGGCGGATGCGCCTGTCCAGCCTCTGGCTGCTTGCGCTTTGTTGGCGGCTCGCGGCGCGTACCACCGCGCCCACGTCCTCCAGCGGCACGCCCCGCAGCCCGATCTCCGGGCCGGCCAGAGCGCTCGCGCGGCGCCCCGCGCCGTCCTTCACGCCCACTGTCGCGCGAACGACGCTCGACCCGAACCCGAGTCTTTGGATCAACCTCCGCAAGCAACGCTGGCTCGACGGTACTGATCGGGATACGGGCACCGATAAAGGCCTCGATGTCCGGCCAGCCCATCGCATAGCTCTCACAGACGAAGCTGATCGCATCGCCGGCCTCCCCCGCACGCGCAGTACGGCCGATCCGATGCACATAGTCCTCGGCATCATCGGGCAGATCATAGTTGATGACATGGGTCACGCCTGGGATATGCAGACCACGCGCGGCGACATCGGTTGCAACCATGATCGCCAGTTCGCCCTCTTGGAAGCGCTTGAGCAGGCTGAGTCGCTTCTTCTGCGGTACATCGCCAGACAGCATCGCGGCCTTGAGTCCGTTACCTTCAAGATAGCCCCAAACGCGCTCGCCCTCACGCTTGGTGTTGACGAAGACCATGCTACGTGCGTCCTTGAACTGGCGCAGCAAACCGATCAGGAGCGGCACCTTTTCCTCGTTGGCCACCATGTAGCCCTTTTGGGTGATGCGGTCGGCCGTCACCTGCTCCGGCATGATCTCGATCATCCTCGGGTCGTTCATGTGCTCGTAAGCGAGCTCCATCACCCGGTACGAGAGCGTCGCCGAGAACAGGAGCCCAAGTCGCTCGGTCGGCGGCGGCAAACGCCGCAGCACGAACCGGATATCCTTGATGAAGCCGAGATCGAACATCCGATCGGCCTCATCGAGCACCACCACTTCGACCTGGCGCAGATCAAAGACACGCTGCTTCAGATAATCGATCAAGCGCCCCGGGGTGCCGATCAAGATATCGACACCGGCGGCGATCTCATCGCGCTGCGCTTGATAGCCGGTTCCGCCGTAGACCAGCCCCAGGCGAAATCCGGTGTGCGAGGCGAGCAGCTCGGCATCCTTGTGGATCTGCACGGCGAGCTCACGGGTTGGCGCCAAGATCAACACCCTAGGCTGGCGAGCTCTGCTCGACACCGGCTCGGCGCGCGCCTTATCAACAAGCTCCGTCGCAGACTCGACGCCTGCTTCAACTCCGGGCTGTGGCGCCCCACCCTCAAGCCCTGCACCGGATTGGGTGTCGGATGCTGCCTGCATAGTCTCCGCAGCTGGCACTGCGGCCATCTCCTGCTCGAGCAGCCGCTGCAGCGCCACCACAAGAAAGGCGGCTGTCTTACCGGTCCCAGTTTGCGCCTGTCCGGCAACATCCTGCCCGGCCAGCGCAAGCGGTAGCGTTTCCGCTTGAATCGGGGTACAAAAGTGGAAGCCCGCGGCCTCGAGACCAGCAAGAATACTCGGGTGCAGGGCGAACTGATCGAAACGGGTATCGGTAAGATGAGTCTGGGGCATAGAAGCGCGAACAGGTGAAGACGAGGCCGGCGCCGCGATGATCGGAGCGATGATTGGGATGCGCAGGACTTGCAAAACTTGATATCTTTAGCTCAAATAGCATCCTAACGCTGGCGGCGGCCTAAACGCCAGCCAACATGCCCGCCTCCTATCGTCTCATCGCACCGCACCTAAGCGGAAGGCGCGTCAGGCGAGCGCTTGGACCAGCCACCTGCGTCCGCCGCGTCCAACGCCAGCAGCGAGTGGGCTCGCCGGCTTAACCCCTATCCCAGCTGTTCGATCACTCAACCTAAACAACACCCTGAGCGACGGCTCCATCATTCCGATTCGCCCTTGGCGCAATCACCGAGATCATCCTAACCACATTGCACGGGCGCAAGCTATTGCCAAAGACGCTAAAGGTCAGTGCAGGCGCCAAATATGCCCCCCCCAACCTGGAGAGATACCGAAGTGAGCGACCGAATCGTCCATGTGACCGACGACACCTTTGAGCAAGACGTGCTGCAGTCCGACCAGCCTGTGCTCGTCGACTATTGGGCCAACTGGTGCGCCCCCTGCAAGATGATCGCTCCCGTTCTCGAAGAGATCGCGGAAGAATACGAAGGCCGCATCAAGGTGGCCAAGCTTGACATCGACGAGAATCGCGCTGTCACTGAGCGCTTCAATGTCCGGGGCATTCCGACACTGATCCTGTTCAAGAACGGTGAGGCCGAGGCGATCAAGGTCGGCGCGGTCTCCAAGTCTCAACTCACCGTCTTCATCGACAGCAACCTTTGAATCAGCCACGCACTCGCCCGCGGCGCCGGCCCGGGAATAACACAAGGAATCGATCCGGCAACATCGAGACGGAGCCCGGCAATCAGGCCGACTCCGAGATCCCCATCACTGACGAGCCTAGCTCGTCCCCGCCAAATCCTCCGCGATCCTCGCGCGGGGAGCGTAGCCGAGCCTCGTCGAATCAGCCATCCATGAATCTCACCGAGCTAAAACTGATGCCCGTCCCTGCGCTAGTGGAGCTCGCGCAGTCCATGGAGCTCGAAGGTGTCGGGCGGTCCCGCAAGCAGGACCTCATCTTCGCCATCCTTAAAGCCAAGGCGAAACGTGGCGAAGATATCTACGGCGATGGCGTGCTCGAGATCCTCTCAGACGGCTTCGGCTTTCTCCGCTCAGCAACCGCTTCATTCCTCGCCGGGCCGGATGATATCTACGTCTCACCGAGCCAGATCCGGCGCTTCTCGCTGCGCACCGGCGACAACATCACCGGCAAGATCCGCCCACCGAAAGACGGCGAGCGCTACTTCGCGCTGCTCAAGGTCGGCGATATCAACTTCGACCGGCCCGAGAATGCCAAGACCAAGATCCTGTTCGAGAATTTCACGCCCCTGTTTGCGCAGCAGCGACTCGGACTCGAGGTCGGCAACGGCAGCACTGAGGATCTCACCGCACGCACGGTCGATCTGGTCGCCCCGATCGGCAAGGGCCAGCGCGGCCTCATCGTCTCACCGCCAAAGGCTGGTAAGACGATGATCCTGCAGAACATCGCCCAGTCAATCGCGCATAACCATCCGGAAGTCTTTCTGATCGTGCTGCTCATCGATGAGCGCCCGGAGGAGGTGACCGAGATGGCTCGCTCAGTACGCGGCGAAGTGATCTCCTCGACCTTCGATGAGCCAGCCACCCGCCATGTACAGGTCGCTGAGATGGTGATCGAGCGTGCTAAGCGGCTGGTCGAGCACAAGCGCGATGTCGTCATCCTGCTCGATAGCATCACCCGGTTGGCACGCGCCTACAACACGGTGGTGCCCTCCTCAGGTAAGGTGCTGACCGGTGGTGTCGACGCCAACGCCCTGCAGCGGCCGAAACGCTTCTTCGGCGCTGCCCGTAATGTCGAAGAGGGCGGCTCGCTGACCATCCTCGCCACCGCGCTGATCGACACCGGCTCGCGCATGGATGATGTGATCTACGAGGAGTTCAAGGGCACCGGTAACATGGAGCTGCACCTCGACCGGCGCATCGCCGAGAAACGCATCTTCCCAGCGATCAATATCAACCGCTCTGGCACCCGCCGCGAGGAGCTACTAATGCCGACTCCTGAGCTGCAGAAGATGTGGATTCTGCGCAAGATCTTGCACCCGATGGACGAGCTAGCGGCGATCGAGTTCTTGCTCGATAAGCTCAAGACCACCAAGACCAACAACGAGTTCTTCGACTCGATGCGGGGCTAACACTGACCGCTCATGTCCGCACAGCCAAAACGGATCATCGTCGGCCTGATCTCGGCGGTGCTCCTGATCGGTGCCGCCGTCGCCACCGATCAGCTGATCCATGAGCTACGCGCACTGCAGCAGATCCAATGGCAGCGCGCTGAGCTCCAGGATGTGAAATATGGGCTGTTCGATGCCGAGCTCTGGGTCGACCAGATCTCCAGCATCCTGGCCGAGCGCATCGAGCAGTTCGAACTCACCGAGCAGAATCGGCCGCAGATCAAGCGCAACCTTGAGATCCTGCTCGATCGTATGCTCTCCGAGGTCGAGCAAGTCCTGCGCCGCCGCAACACCGAGGGTGACAACTGGGTCGACCGCCTGCAGGGCAGCCTGCGTCAAGGTGTGCAAGACTGGCTCGTCGACTTTGATCGGCTCCGTGCCCGGGTGCCGCTCTATGCCGATGCCCTGCTCGATGAGCTTGACCAGCCCGAGACCCGCCGCGAGATCAAGCGCCAGCTCCTGCAGGCGATTGAGCAGGCATCGGATGCCACCTTCACCAAGGTCGATCGCTCACTGCAGCGACAGATCGAACAGGCCCAAGGCTGCGCGACTGGGGCTAGCTGTATACCCCAGCTCAGCCAAGCCGCGAGCGCCCATCAAGCGCTTGCACGCATTGGTGCGCTCTGGGTACTGGGCTGCATTAGCCTGTTGTTCATTCTCACCTGGCTCACTCCCTGCCTATCTTTAGGCTCCACTCAACACCGGCTGCGGGGCGGTAGCGAGCGCGAGGACGCCGCAGATGCCGCCGGGCGGTCTACTCCATCTTCACCCACGACAGCGACGGCAACGACCAATAAGGCTCGATGCGACAGTCTTACGCCCGAGAGCATGCTGATGCTGTCGATAGCGACACTGCTGTTGCTCGCGGCCGGTGTTATGACGCCGATGATCGAGGTCGAGGCGCGCATCGATGAACTCAGCCTAAGCCTACTCGGCAAGCCCCTGGTCTTCACCGATCAGGTTCTGTACTTCCAGAGCAAGAGCATCCTTGACCTGGTGCAGGTACTCACCGCTACCGGCGCCGCGGATATGCTCTTGGTCGCCCTCTTGGTGGTGCTGTTCAGCCTGATCTTTCCTGCTGCCAAGATCCTGGCGAGTCTCATCTATTACAGCAATTTGAGGGGCTGGCGCAGCCGCACGCTAGTGCGTTTCTTTGCGCTGCGCTCTGGCAAGTGGTCGATGGCCGATGTGCTGGTAGTCGCCATACTGATGGCCTACATTGGCTTTGATGGGCTGATCAGCAGCCAGCTCGCCGAGCTCAGCAGCCGTGGTCAACAGGTTGACCTACTGAGCACCAACGGTACTAGCCTGCAGCTGGGATTCTTCCTCTTCCTCGCCTTCGTGATCGCCAGCCTGTTTCTATCGGCACTGCTCGAGGCACGAGCCCCGCAAGCGAGTCAGACACCATGAAGGCAATGATCCTGGCCGCGGGGCGCGGCAACCGCATGCGCCCACTTACCGACCAGACCCCAAAGCCACTGCTGGAAGTCGGCGGTGCCGCACTGATCGTCCACCAGATTCAACGCCTGCGTGAGGCTGGCTTCACTGAGCTG
The DNA here is from genome assembly GCA_010912705.1 of Halochromatium sp. Classification (GTDB taxonomy): domain Bacteria; phylum Pseudomonadota; class Gammaproteobacteria; order Chromatiales; family Chromatiaceae; genus Lamprobacter. The sequence goes on along the minus strand of POWB01000002.1, from coordinate 175,163 downwards.
GTGATTAATCATGCCCATCTCGGTGCGCAGATCGAGCAGGCCTTAGGCAACGGCAGCGCGTTCAACGTGCAGATTCAGTATTCGCCGGAGACGGAAGGCCGCGCGCTCGAGACCGGCGGCGGCATCTATCGTGCGCTACCCCTGCTTGGAGATGACCCCTTTCTCGTCACCAATGGCGATATTTGGTGCGATTTCGACTACCGCCAGCTGCGACTCGACGCTCAAGATCTGGCACAGATCGTCCTGGTTGATAACCCACCACATCACCCCGAAGGCGACTTTGCATTGCTCCGAGAGCGGGTTCAGCCAGACGGCAATGGCCGCCTCACCTTCTCCGGTATCGGTCTCTATCGACCACAACTGTTTGCAGACTGCGAGCCTGGCGCCTTCCCGCTTGCCCCAGTATTGCGCGCAGCCATGGCCAAGGGACGCTGTAGTGGCCTGCATCATCGCGGATACTGGCTGGATATCGGCACCCCAGAGCGTTTACGCGCACTCGATCGACTGTTGAGCAAAGACTGAGTGAGCAGAGTGCAAGGACGAAGGTATGAGGTTTGCCGGAAATCGCCTTGGGTTTATCGATGTTGGCAGACATCGCCTGCGCCCGGGGTAAGTGCCAAGTCGGCGGACTTATCCTTGGCACGCTCGGCATCGATATGTTGCGGCAGCGCACTCAAGATCGCCTGCACCAGAGTCGCCAGCGGAATGGCGAAGAACACGCCCCAGAAGCCCCAAATGCCACCAAAGACCAGGATCGCGACAATGATCGCGACCGGGTGCAGATCGACCACTTCAGAAAACAACAAGGGGACCAGGACATTACCGTCCAATGCCTGGATGATGATGTAAGAGAAGGTCAGCCAGATGAAGGTTGGCCCCCAGCCCCACTGAAACCAAGCGATCAGCACTACCGGGATGGTCACCAAGGAGGCGCCGATATAGGGGATGATCACTGAGAGGCCGACCAGCACCGAGAGCAGGAGCGCATAGTTGAGACCAAACAGCGAGAAGGTCACAAAGCTCACTACCCAGACGATAAGGATCTCCCAGACCTTGCCGCGAACATAGTTCGAGATCTGTCGATCGACCTTCCTCCAGACGTCACTCGCAATCGCGCGGTGACGCGGCAGCCAGCGCCGAAACCAGCCGAGGATGAGATCCTTGTCCTTGAGAAAGAAGAACACCAACAAAGGCATCAAGATCAAATAGACCAGCAGCGTGATCACGCCGACCACCGACGACAGCGACAATGACAACAGCTGCTGCCCAAGCCCGGCGATGTCACGGCGGATACTGTTGATGAGCTCGGCGATCTGATCGCTATTGATCAGGTCTGGATAGCGCTCTGGCAACTGCATCAGCGCCTGCTGCCCATGCGCTAGCATGTTCGGGAGCTGTTGCAAGAGATCGCGGATCTGGCGTGAGACCGATGGCAGTACGCCAAGCAGCATCGACACCACAAACAGCATGAACAGGGCGAAGACCAAAAACACGGCAAGCCAGCGTGGCCAGCCTAGGCGCTCCAAGAGGCTGACCACCCCTTCGAGGAGATAGGCAATGACGATGCTGGCAAGCACCGGTGTCAACATGCGACCAAAGAACAACAAGACCGCAAACAGCACCAAGAGCGCCGAGATCAGAAACAGGATCTGGGGGTCGGAAAAATAGCGACTCAGCCAGCGGCTCAAGGCTTGCATGGGCATCGTTGACGGGCCTGATAGCGACTCACGAATAAGACCTCTAGCTCATCGATGACCTCATCAGCATTCCGGCCTTGCAGGACATGTGCTGCCATCAGCGCCGATGTCTCATGCAGCATCTCACCTGGATCAAGCATGGGGTAGACCCGCCGCAGCCGTTTGATCGCAGCAACAACGCTCTCTTGCGACGGGCGCGGCTCATGCTGCGGCTCGCTCGGCACCACTGGTGCAGGCTCAGCCTTGTCTGCCAAGCCCCCGCCAGCCGCACCGCCTGCCGCTAGGAACTCGCCGAAGGCGATCAATGCGCCGCGGTCCTGTTGATTGAGGGCACGTAGAATCTTGAGCAGCCGGCGCTCGTGCGCCGCAATCGGTTCCACAGGGATCATCTCAGCCTCTTGCCCGTACCATCATCAGGTTGTTTGACCTTTGCAGTAGGCGCGCGCAAATTCCAGCAGCTCCTCCATCACACGCATCCTAAACTTATGTTTTTGGTGAACAAAGGAAAACGGACGAAAGAGTGGCGGGTCTAGCCGGAGCGCCACTAGGGTGCCCAGCTTAAGCTCCTTCTGAACCGTTGCCTTAGAGACGATGGAAACGCCCATCCCGGCCTCGACGGCCCCCTTCACGGCCTCAGGGCTCCCAAGCTCCATGGCCATCTTGAGGGCGCCCGTAGCACCCTGCATGCCATCCAGATAATCGTTGATCACCTCACGCGTTCCAGAGCCTTCCTCGCGGCAGATAAAAGGATACTCTAGGAGCTGACGATAGGGAGCACGATCAGAGCGCGCCAGGTCGTGACCGGGCGGAACGATCGCGACTAGCTCGTCTTGCTTGCAGGCTTCCACGACCAGGTAACGATTCGAGACCGGTGACTCGACCACACCGAGGTCGATGGCATTGCGCTCGACCAGTGACACAATGCCCTCGCTGTTCGAGACCTTGAGATGGATCGCAATCTCGGGATAGCGTTGCTTAAAGTCGCCAAGCAGGGTCGGCAGCATGTACTCAGCAATCGTGGTGCTCGCACCAATGGTCAGGGCACCACTGATATCGCCGGTGAGCTCACGCACACCCTGCTCCATCTCGGCATAGAGCGCAAAGATGCGATCAGCGTACTCGAAGACTCGGGCACCAACCGCGGTGAGACTGATCTGATTACGCCCGCGATCGAACAGCCTCGTGTTGAACTGCTCCTCAAGCTGTCTCACTTGGAAGGTCACCGCTGGCTGCGTCATGTGCAGGGCCTCGGCCGCCTTCGTGAAGCTCATCAAGCGTGCAACCGTATGAAATACATGCAGTCTGCGATCTGCCATGGTCTCCTCATAGCTGCCTTCAGCGACTGACGTTATAGCACAGACATCCGGTCAAAGTGCCGTTGCAGGGTCCAATCCATTGCGCGAACAGTAGATTCGCAACATACCTGGATTTTTACAACAACTAAGTGTATATTCACCACACAAACAGCACGCTGATAATATTGCAACGATAACGGCAAGGCGGCCTGAGGAGGCACGTTTAATGTACGAAATCCACGACAACCGCAACCGGTCGGCGCTTGCCATCTCAGGCGCGCTCCTCGGTACTTGCCTGTCTGCGAACACGCTAGCATCTGGTTTCGCCGTGCCTGAACTCTCGACCGCAGGCATCGGTACAGCGAATGCCCTGGTGGCGAACCCAGTCAACCGCGGCGCCGTCCCCTACAACCCAGCCGCCATCGCCTTCCACGACCAGAGCTGGCTCTCGGTTGGCAGCCTCCTCATCGGCCCGACGTTCTCGGTTAACACCGCCAGCGGCAATCACGACAGCGCCGGTGCCGACTGGCTCGCAGCGCCCATGGTTCAGGCTGCAGTCAAGATCAACGAACGCTGGTCAGCAGGACTCGGCTTCACCGCACCCTTTGGGCTGGAGACACGTTGGAAGACCGATACCTTCCCGCCACTCACAGGTAGCATCGCATTACCTCCGCCACCATTAGGTCCAGGTGGCAGCGTACCGGCAAGCCCACAACCGACCTCAAGCAGCCTCGAGATCATCGACTTCACGCCCAGCGTCACCTACGCCGTCACCGACGAGTTCGCGGTTGCGATCGGCGCAGATATCTACTGGGTTAAGTCGGCCAGGCTCAACTCCTCGCTCACCCAGCTGGAGGGGGATGGTACCGGGCTTGGCTTCAACCTCAGCGCACTCTATGCGAAGGGTCCTTTCAGCACGGGAATCAACTTCCATTCCAGCAGCACCATCAATGTCGAGGGCACCTTCAGCGCACTCAACCCAACCTTGGTCCTGATCGGCGCACTACCGACGAGCCAAACTGCGGAGCTGGATCTGGATCTACCATGGCGGTTGCAGCTCGGCGCCCGCTATGAGCTGACACCGGCGCTAGCCGTCGAACTCGACTGGACGCGCACCGGCTGGAGCAGCTTTGACGAGATCAAGGTCAAGGGCGACCTCAACGGCGCCATCTTGTCACGGGATGTGAACGATTGGTCGGACGCAAATGCCTATCGGCTCGGCCTCACCTATCAACTGCAGGAGCAGACACAGCTACGCTTCGGCTACTCCTACGACGAGACTCCACAAGGCGACAGTCATTTCAGCGCGCGGGTGCCAGACAACGACCGTCACCTCTTTAGCATCGGCGTTGGCCACAGCCTCGGCGATGGCTGGGAGCTCGAGGCCGGCTACATGTATGTCATGTTCCAAGACCGCAACTATCGCAGCGCAACCCCATACCTAGGTGGTGCTGAGATCAATGGCACTGATGCCATCAATGGCGACTATGAAGCCAACGCACACCTGATCGGGCTTGAAGTCAGCAAGTCATTCGACGCGTTCTGAGCGTCCCGAGCAAGCATCCGACGACAGAGTCCCCCTAAGCGCGGACACCTCGCCGCGCATTGCAAAGGCCGCTCATCGCTGAGCGGCCTTCTTTTTGGGTGGATGCTCATGCCCCCAGGTCTGGACATCGACGGCCCAGGATGCACAAGGACACCAGCAAGGCTGCCCCAGAAGACGATCAAGACCTCAGATATAGAGACAGATATCGCTCTGGCCAGCGAACTCGAAGAAGGCTGCAGCCCCAGCATACTCAACCCCGTCGATGAACTGCGAGGCATCCATATCGAACAGATCAACGGTCATCTGACAGGCAATCAGTTTCACCTCGGCCTCCTGGCAGAGCTCGCGCAGCTCCTCGACACTGGCGACGCCCTTATCCTTCATCTTCTGCTTCATCATCTTGGTCATCATGCCCTGCATGCCAGGCAGGGTCATACCTAGGATAGGGAACCACTTGTCCATGCCCATCGGCATCGGCATCCCCGGATTACCAAGCGGCGTGACCTGCAGCTCGAGCTTCTTCTTCAGCAGCTGGAGACCGTAGAAGGTGAAGAAGATCTGCGTCTCATAGCCAAGCGCAGCGGCAGTTGACGCCAAGATGAAGGGGGGGTAGGCCCAATCGAGCGAGCCCTTGGTGGCGATGATGGCCAGTTTCTTTTCGTCCATCGTTTCCTCCCAGTGGAGCCCGTTCGCCGAGCCCCTGTTGTGTTGTTCGGGGTGAGGCGGAGGTCAGTTCTTCTTGATCAGAAAGTGGAACTTGCCACCCTCTTCCTTCGACTCCATGAGCTCATTACCGGTCTGCTTCGAGAAGGCGTCGAAGTCCTTGACCGAGCCTGGGTCAGTCGCAATCACGTGCAGAATCTCGCCTGCCTCCATGCCATTGAGCGTCTTCTTCGCGCGCAAAATTGGCAGCGGGCAGTTGAGTCCACTGGCGTCGAGCTCTTGATTGAAGTCTGCCATCGAATACTCCTCGGAGTTTGTGTTAGAAAAAGTTAATGAGCCGCAACAGCTCAAGACCTACGCTTACGCTTTAGTATTTCAGCACAAACGAAGTTTCTGATTTTTAGCTGAAACCGGACAAAAAGGCAACACACGCGGTCTCGAATCGCCTGGGATCAACCTCAGTCAGCCGCCACTGATCTGGCCAATCTCATAGCCATGTCGGGCCCAAGCGATGATGCCACCGCGTAGGTTGACGGCGTTGTCGAAGCCCTGTTGGGCGAGGAACTGACAGGTATGGTACGAGCGCGCACCACTGCGGCAATAGATCACCAGTTCCCGATCGCGAGGCAGTTCGGCGACACGCACCGGGATCACGGCCATCGGGATATGGATCGCATTCGGTAAGGCGCCTTGCGCCACCTCCGCTGGCGTGCGGACATCCACCAGCAGGATGTCGTCGCCATTGCTCAGTCGCGACTTCAGGGTTTCGGAATCAATCTCAGTGACCACGGCTAGACTACCCAATGACCAAGTATTTCAGTATATTAACATGCTCAAGCAGCGCCGTCGCCGGTGTTCGTGCCCAAGCACGTCCTCCAAGGGCGTATGATCATTGGTCTGGTTGGCCGCAGATTCTAGTGAGCCACCAAGCGTAAAGAACAATCCGGGCCAGCACAGGTTACGCAAACTGGCCGGCCAGAGCCCATAGTTTCGCCCTCAGAGGCAGCGTCAGCGATGGAACATCTCCCCATCTTCCTTGATATCAAAGCCAAACCCTGCCTCGTCGTGGGTGGCGGCCCAATCGCCTTGCGCAAGCTCGACAATCTCAGGCGCGCAAGTGCCCAGGTCATCGTTGTTGCACCGAAACTCTCCGAAGAGTTCATCGCGCGCGTCGATCAGACCGAGATCAGCTATCGCGCCCGAACCTTCGAGGATGGTGATATTGAAGGCATGCGACTGGTCATCGCCGCCACCGACGACCGCGACGTGAATCGACACATCGCCGCGCTGGCGAACGCCCGCGGCATCCCGGTCAACGTCGCCGACCAGCCCGAGGACTGCACCTTTATCATGCCGTCGATCATCGATCGCTCGCCGGTCGTGGTCGCGGTCTCAACCGGCAGTGCCTCGCCCGTGCTCGCGCGCATGATCCGCGCCCGGCTGGAATCCTTGGTACCAGCTGGCTACGGGCGCTTGGCGCAACTCTGCGCCGACTATCGAGACAAGGTGAAGGCCCGCTTCGAGCAGCAGCGCGATCGCCGCCGGTTCTGGGACCGCGTGCTGCAAGGCGGCGTTGCCGAGCGCATCTTTTCCGGACATCTGGAGGAGGCCAGGGTGGCGATGGAGCAGGCGCTCGAAGCAGGCACCAAAGCCAGCACCGGCGAGGTCTATCTGGTCGGCGCCGGCCCGGGCGATCCAGACCTGCTGACCTTCCGCGCCCTGCGCTTGATGCAGCAAGCTGATGTCGTCGTCTACGACCGTCTCGTCGCCAAACCGATCATCGACATGGTGCGACGCGACGCCGAGCACATCTATGTCGGCAAGCAGCGCAACCAGCATACGATGCGCCAGGAGGAGATCAATCGGCTGCTGGCCCGGCTCGCAAAGGAGGGCCACCGGGTATTGCGACTGAAGGGCGGCGATCCCTTCATCTTCGGCCGCGGCGGCGAAGAGATCGACACCTTGGCCGCCGAGGGCGTGCCCTTCCAGGTCGTCCCCGGTATCACCGCAGCCAATGGCTGTGCCTGCTACGGCGGCATCCCCTTGACGCACCGTGACTATGCGCAATCGGTCACCTTCGTCACCGGCCACCTCAAAGACCACAGCATCGATCTCAACTGGCCACAGCTGGCACAGCCGAATCAGACCCTCGTCTTCTACATGGGCCTGGTCGGTCTGCCGCAGATCGTCGACAAGCTGATCGAGCACGGGGTCGCACCCGAGATGCCGGTCGCGCTTGTGCAACAAGGCACCACCCACATGCAGAAGGTCTATGTCGGCACCCTAGCGACGATCATGGCCGAGGTCGAGCATGATCCGCCGCAGCCGCCGACGCTGGTCATCGTCGGTGAGGTCGTGCAGCTGCGCGAGAAGCTGGCCTGGTTCAACACCGAACCTGATCCCGAACAGGGTGCGACCACCCCAATCCTGCCCGGCGACTGAGCGCACAAGCCATCGATGGGAGCCTCTGGCGCCGATTTGCGGGGCGGACAATTCCGCGCGACGGCACTGGTCATGCTCTTCCTGCTTATCCTAAGCCATTCAATCGCCGCTGCAACGACCCCAGCGACACTCGCCTTCGCGATCAGCCCCGACAGCCCGCCACTCGCCTTCAAGCGCGAAGGCGTCGTGCAGGGGCTGGAGGTCGACCTAGCGCGCGCCTTGGCCGCGGCGCTCAAGCTTCAGCTCAACCTATACGCGTTGCCGGAGCCGAAGCTGATCGACGCCTTGCGTGGTGGCCGCATTGACCTCTTGCTCTCTGGGCTACCGAGCGCGGAGCTTGCCGCCCTTGGCCTCAGCAGCAGCAAGCCGGTGCTCGACAGCGGCCAGATGGCGATCATTCGCACGGATGACCTAGGCCGCTTCCCGCGTCTGATCGACCTAAAGCTCACTGCTGAGCGGGTTGGCTATCAGCGCGGCAGCCCTGGCGCCCGGCTCGTGCAGGCGCAACTGCCCCGTGCTGAACGGGTCCCGTTTGCCGACGCTAACGCAGGTCTGATCGCCCTACGTGCTGGCGAGATCGCCATCTTCATCCACGCGGCGACGACCGCTTGGGCACTGGCTGCCAATCCCCATGAAACCGAGCTCACCCCCCTCTTTCAAGCCCTCAGCATCGAACATTGGCGATTCGTCATGCGCACCGAGGACACCCAATTGCGCCGTGATCTTGACCGAGTGCTCAAGAGCTGGCGCGCCTCAGGTCGGCTTGAGCGCATCATCCAACGCTGGATACCACTCCAGATCCGCATCAAGGATGGATTCAGTCTAATGTAGCGTCTGAGCTGACCGTGGTCAGGCCAAGCTGCTCCCAAGCCTGCATGCCACCGCGATACCACTTGAGCTTGTGCGCCGGATAGCCAAGACCGAGCAGCGCCTTGATATTGGTCGGCGACTGGCCGCACCAAGCGCCATTGCAGAAGAACACCAGGGTCTTGACGTTCTCGAAGTCCCAGAGTCCATCAGCGGCGACAGCGCCGAATTCAAACTGCAAAAGCTCCGCGATCTGCGCCGGCTTGGCATAGGCGGGATCAAGCTCGGTGTAGGGGATGTTCAGACTGCCTGGAATGGTCCCCCGCTCTACCCAGTCTGGCGTCCGCGAGTCGATCACCAGCACATCACTGACCTCAGCGGCAGCGCGCTGCAGGTACTCGATGAGCTCGAGTTCACCGATGGTCTCCACCCCAGGGGCTAATTGCATCGGCTGCACACAATAAGGCGGGCAGGGCCGAGCTGTCTTCTCATAGGGCGGTACGATGCGATGATCAGGGTCTTGATGGCGCATCAGCAGCACCTTTTCGTCTCCCTGTGAAAGCTCGACATAGGGCAGATCGGGCGCGATCTTGACCTCGAGCGCATCAAGATCGAAGAGCCCATCGCTTGGCTTGGCGGCCTGCGCCGACCCGGCACTGCACAAGACCATCAGGATGAGCGACAGCATCGATAATGGCATAACAACGCCCTTTATCTAGATTTAAAGTTCAGATCAAGTCGGCAGACGCGTAAGCCTGCATCCGGCAACAACGCTCACGGCAACATCAAGTGATGTTTAGAATGCACAACCAAAGCATGCAACTAGCCCGAATGTTTCACGCGAAGCCGCGAAGAACGCGAAGAATACGGGTCTTGTGGCCAAAAGTTGACCTGAGTGCTGTTTGTCGCAAACGATGCATCAGATTAAAAAAACCTGTCCAAGCGCTTGGTTTCCTTCGCGTCTTCGCGTCTTCGCGTGAGATTCTTGCAATATCCAGGCTAGACGACCGGCGAGCAAGCGGCGCCATTAACCATGCAAACATCAAGCAGCGATAGCCAGGTGCCAAACGGCAAGCGCAAGCCGAGCTGGGGTCAACGCCTGCGCCGTTGGGGGCTCGAGATCGCGCTCGTCCTCATCCTGCTTGCCGGGGTGCACTGGTACAAGGCCAGGCCACTCGCCGACGGGTTAGCGCCTGCGCTCAGCGGTCAGGCCATCGAGACCTTGGAGCCGATCGACCTCAGCCTGCCTGCGGACCGGCCGAGGTTGGTCCATTTCTGGGCCAGTTGGTGCCCCATTTGCAAGCTCGAAGAAGGCAGTATCGAGGCACTTAGCGCAGACTATGAGGTGATCACGGTGGCCATGCAATCAGGCAGTGCCGAAGAGATCCGCCGCTATCTCAGCGAGCGAGCACTCGACCTGCAGGTAATCGCCGACCCGAATGGCGACATCGCTCGGCGCTGGGGAGTCCAGGCCGTCCCAGCCAGCTTCATCATCGATCGCGGCGGTCAGATCCGCTTCCGCCGAGTTGGCTATACCACAGGCTTCGGGCTGCGCGCTCGGCTCTGGCTCGCCCAACTAGAGGCTAACCTGAGCGATTGAGCACTGTCGAATGTTGGCCACCGATTGGTATAATCTGGGTATATCAGCAAACTTCGATATACGGAGATCCCTATCATGCCAACCTATGACTATCGTTGCGACACCAATGGCCGCGTGGTTGAGGTCAATCACCGCATGAGCGACACCATCAGCACCTGGGGGGAACTCTGCGAGCGCGCAGCCATCCCTTGCGGCGACACCCCTGCATCGACCCCGGTTAGCCGCATGGCCACTGGCGGCAACCTGATCTCAAGCAGCGCTCTGGGCAGTGGTCATGCGCCAGCCCCCGCCTGCGGTGCCGGCGGCTGCTGCCCAACCGGTGTCTGCGGCTTCGACTAAAGGCAGCAGCCGTGGGACTGAACGCCGCACCTAAGGCACAGCGCTCAGTCCCAACGCAGGGACTCACCACCGAGATGGAGCGCCACCTCTAACGGGCGCCCATCTCGCAAGATCGCAAGCGTCACGCGGTCACCTACCTGATAACCCTCGAGGATCTCGATTAGGTCCGCCATCTCAGTCACCGGCTGACCCTGCAGACGCTGGATGATGTCCCCCGGCAGGATCTCACCTGCCGCGCTGACACGCGTCTCGAGGAGGCCGGCGACAGCGGCCGGCGAGCCTGGCCCGACCCCGAGCACCAAGACACCCTCAACCCCAAGCTGCCTCAGGATCGGTCGGCTGACGGCATCGTCCGCGGTAATCCCGATCCGCGGCCGGATATACCGGCCATGCGCGATCAACTGCGGCACAACGCGATTGATCGTATCCACCGGCACCGCGAAACCGATCCCACTGAAGGTACCCGAGGTACTGAAGATGGCAGTATTGATGCCGATCAGCCGGCCTGCACTATCGATCAACGGTCCGCCTGAGTTGCCCGGATTGATCGCCGCATCGGTCTGGATCAGCCCGCGGATCTCGCCAGAGCGCTCATTGTAGATGGTGCGGTCGAGGGCCGAGACGACACCGGTGGTCAGACTGTAATCGAAGCCGAATGGATTGCCGATCGCAAACACCTTCTGGCCAACCCGCAGATCAGCGCTGCGACCGATCATCACCGGCTCCGGCGCCTGCCAGGCACCGCTGATGCGCAGCACCGCGAGATCATGCGCCGGACTCTTGCCGATCAGCTCGGCGCGGAAGTTGCGCTGATCGGCCAGCCGCACCCAAGCCGCGCTCGCCTCGGCAACGACATGCCAGTTGGTCACGATATGCCGTTGGCCATCCCAGACGAAGCCCGAGCCGGTCCCGTGACGCACGGCGTTCGGATCACGCATCCAGGGATTGACCAGCTCCTCGGTGGTGGTAATGAACACCACCGATGGACTGACCGCCTCAAAGATCGCGATCGTCGCCTGCTCATCGGCCGCGAGCTCACCTCGCGCTGTGACTGGTCGTGGTGTCGCCTCGTGCTCGATCAGCCAGCCCTCGATCCAGGGCCGGAACGCGAGCAGCGCAAGAAAGGCGATCACCGCCCAAAACAGGGCGCGGGACAACTGGAATCCGTGCATGACGAGTCTTAGAACGATCTGACAACGGCGCGACCACTCAGGATAACCAGTCTCACGGACAAAGGCCCTGAATTCCCAGCATCGATTGTCCAATCGCAACGCCCACATCAAGAGCCTACTCATATAATAAGCTTTCACGCGGTGGCTGCGACGGCGGTCAACTGCGCTTTCACTGGCATGGTCCTCGGCATCGGTCCAGATGCGGGAAACTCGACGCCATCGTCCCCATCTACCTCACAACCCTGTCAAGGCAGCCGCGACCCAACCCTCGATCAGGGCGCAGCCGCCAGCGTCATGAAACTTCGACTATCAACCCTTTGGAGCTCACGATGAACCTCGTTAAGAATGTCGGCCAAACTGATCGCAACATCCGCTACGCCGCCGCCGGCGTCCTGGTCTTGATCAGCATCCTCGGCGGTCCCTGGTGGCTCAGCCTGGTCGGACTCGTCCTGCTCGCAACCGCCTACCTTGGCACCTGCGCGGCTTACATGCCGCTCGGGATCGACACCACCAAGAACGACAAGAAATAATCTGCAGCGAGGCGAGATGGCCTGAGATGACTGATTAGCCTATTTTCGATCCGTCAGACTTCAGCGCGCTCAGCCTCGGTGTTGGCACAAGGATGTGCCCAACAACAGGCCCAATAATAAACCAGCAGAATCCCCTCAACATGCCATCCTGCCGCTGAGCCCGATGACACACCAGGTTCTCCTCGCCGCAGAAAGGCTCATCAAGCAGTTTCCAGGCGTGCGCGCCGTCGACGGCATCAGCTTCGGCGTCCAAGCCGGCCAATGTTTCGGTTTGCTGGGTCCAAACGGCGCCGGCAAAACCACCACCCTCGAGATCCTCGAGGGCATCCAGACACCGACGGCAGGGCGCGTCCTGTTTCGCGGCCAGCCCCTCGACCGCGATTTCCGCGAACAGATTGGCATTCAGTTCCAAGCGACCTCGCTGCAAGACTTCCAAACCGTCCGCGAGTCCTTGGCGATGTTCGTCGCCCTCTATCAGCGCCACACTGATCTCGACGAGCTGATCCAGCTTTGCCATCTGCACGAGATCCTCGCGCGCGACACGCGCAAGCTCTCCGGCGGTCAGCGCCAGCGTCTGCTGCTAGCCATCGCCCTAGTGAATGACCCGACCCTGGTCTTTCTGGATGAGCCAACCACCGGCCTCGACCCGCAGGCCAGGCGCAATTTCTGGGCGCTCATCGATCGCGTTCGCGAGCGCGGCACCACGATCCTCATCACCACCCATTACATGGAAGAGGCGGAGCGTCTCTGCGACGAGATTGCCATTGTTGATCATGGCCGCATTCTCATCCAAGGCCGGCCGAGCGATCTGGTTCGCGAGCACTTTCCAACAGCCATCCTGCGACTGCCGAGCAGTGCCTGGCCAAAGGACAGGCCCCTACCGGTCAACGCTGAGCATCGCGATACTAGCATCGAACTCTATGTCGACGAGGTTCCCGCCGCGCTCGAGGAGCTAGAGCGTCATGGCGCCTCACTCATCGACTTACGAGTTGACCGACCGAGCCTCGAAGACCTCTTTCTCAAACTGACCGGCCACAGCCTCCGAGCCTGATCCCACACGATGAAGCCAGGTGCAAGACAAGTAACGGCGCCGAACGCTGGCTCTAGGCTGCGCCGAGCTGCCGGGCCTAATGCCCTTGTTGGGCTAAGCTGGAGGCGCATCCAGGCGATCTTCATCGCCCGCAATCGCGAGTTCTACCGCGATAGCGCCGGCCTGATGTGGAATATCTTGATGCCGGTCATGATGATCCTTGCCTTCGCGTTCATCTTTGGGGCAGATAGCCAAACCCTGCTCAAGATCGGTCTGCTCGACGATCAGAATGCGCCCGGCTCGCACCAGGCAGCGCCGCAGCTCAACGACTTCCTCAGCATCGAGACCATCCAGCTGATTCCGATAACGGAGCAAGCGGATGGCGTCGCCAAGGTTGCCCGGCATCAGCTCGACCTCTTGCTTGAGACCAGCGCGGATACCGGTATCCCTGTTCGCTATTGGATCAATCCGAAGTCGGCAAATGGCAAGATCGCCGAGCGCCTCTTGCTGGGATCGCTCAGCGGCGCTGCGCCAAATCATGGCCTACCAGATCAGCAGCAGCCGGCAATCAAAGAGGGACCGGTTCGCAAGACCGCCAGCGGCGAGGCATTAAGCTACGCCGACTGGGCCGTGCCCGGGGTGCTCGCGATGAACCTGATGTTTTCCAGCCTCTGGGGGGTTGGCTGGGTCGTTGTCCGCTACCGAAAGAATGGGGTCTTGCGTCGTCTCAAGGCAACGCCCTTGACACCGCTCGAATTCCTCATCGCCCAGATTCTATCGTGGCTGATCGTCGTGTTAGCCTCGAGCCTGGTGGTCTACACGGGTGCGCTGTTGTTGCTCGACTTCCCGATGCGGGGCTCTTATCTGGCGCTGATACTTATCTACATGGCAGGGGCGCTGAACATGATCAGCTTGGGTCTGATCGTTGCCGCCAGACTCCGCACCGAGGAGTTGGCCGACGGACTGCTCAATTTCATCTCCTGGCCGATGCTCTTACTCTCTGGTGTTTGGTACTCGATGGAGGGCACCAGCGCCGCTGCCCAAGCACTTTCGAACCTGATGCCGCTGACCTATCTTGTCGCTGGTGCCCGAGCAGTCATGATTGATGGTGCGGGTCTGCTAGAGATTGCACCGCAGCTAGCGCTGCTCGTCGCGATGGCAGCGATCTTAATCGGCATTGCAGCACGTCTATTCCGCTGGGAGTAACGGCAGCAGCATCGCTGTCTTGGGAGCCACACCGCCATCTATGCTGTGCCTGCATTGGGGCGGCCGGCCGCAAGGGCCAAGCCGCATTCGCGCATTCCAGGATCAATTGGGTGACGATGATGAAGGTGTGTTGGGCATAGCCGGTCCCTGATAGTAGCCAGGTGCTGGCGATGCTGGCCAACGTCCATAGGCCCCATAAGGCGCAGGGGCAGCTTGCCAAGGCGCTGGCTGCAGTCGCTGCTGCATGGCCTCCCAGCGCTGGCGGGCCATCTGCTCGACTTCACGGCGACGCTCGGCATAGTAGGCCTCAGCCTCTGCACGCTGCTTCGCTGCCCAGTTAGTAGCACTTGCCGGCTGCGGCTGTGGCTGCGCTGTGGCATCAGCATCGGTCGTAGTCTGAACGGATGGAGTCGCCGGGCTTGGGATGCTGGTCGCTGGTGCTTTTACCTGCTGCTGCGCTTTCTGCACCATCGGCTCCTGACTTGCCGGTTTTGGTGCCGACACCGCTGTCGGCGCCGACTCTGGCTTCTTGGTCATGACTGCCTGAGCAAAGGCCTCTGCCTCTTGCTTGCTCACATCTGGGGTAGCAACCGGAGCCGCAGTACTGGATACAGTCGCTGGCGCCGTCGGCTGAGGAGCTGGGGCTGCTTGCTGGGCCGGGACTGGCCTAGGACGCGCTGCTTCACTGACCGCACTGGTGAGGCTGCTCGCAGATGGCACCACGGCAGCCGGCGTCGCTTGCGCTGGAGCCTTAGGCTCTTCGGTCTCCTTCGTGAGCGGGGTCATCGGCTCGCCGGACCTCCGCTCGAGCGAACCGAGATAAAGGAATCCAAATAGCAGCACGAGGCTCCACAGCAGCAGTTTTGGTAAAAAGCCCATGCGCGGCTTCGCCTGCTCTTCTGCTGGATTCGGCTCGGCATTTGCCACCGGGGTTTGCTCCTGGTCGTCGGCCATGATTGTTTCTCCGCAAGTTGTATTGGTTGGGTGTGAGGGGATGAGTCTAAACTCGTACTGACTTAGCCGGACAGCGCAGCACGTTGCTCGGCAAAGACCGCTAACAGGCGCCCGATGGCATCGGCACAGCAGCCGATCTGCTCGTTGATCGCATCCATGGTGATCGCCTCATCACTGAGACCAGCGCCCCAATTGACCACAAACGCAAGCGTGGCGTAGTCGAGATCGCGCTCACGGGCAAGTGCAGCCTCTGGCATTGCTGTCATACCGACCAAGTCGCAGCCATCGCGCGCCATACGGCGTATCTCAGCCGCGGTCTCAAGCCGAGGTCCTTGGCTGACGCCATAGGTTCCACCCTCATATAGCGGAGTCTCGGCGACCGCGGCCGCGGCTATCAGCTGCTGCCTCAGGACTGGACTGTAGGGCTCGCTAAAGTCAACGTGGCAAACGCCATCAGCCTCATCATTGTAGAAGCTTTGCACCCGGCCATAGGTGTAGTCGATGAGCTGATCCGGCACGCAAAGGGTGCCGGGCGGGCAGCTTGGATGAATGCCACCAACAGCACCTAGAGCAACCACCGACGAACAGCCGGCATCGACGAGCGCCTGGATGTTGGCCCGGTAATTGATTCGATGCGGCGCCAACCGGTGCTCAGCGCCGTGGCGCGCCAGGAAGCACAACGGCTGCCCGTTGAGCAGCCCGCGGATCAAGGACGCTGAGGTTGCCCCATAGCGGGTCTCAACAGGCCGGCTCTCCTCGACCTCGAGGCCAGGCAAGGCCGCGAAGCCAGAACCGCCAATGATTGCCAACACAGACATGAATGCCACTCCTGATATACAGAGTGACATTGTACTGGACCTAGGCGACGCTTGAACACTCACGCCACCCCTTTTGCGACGGCCCACCTCGACATCCAATCAATGATACCTAGCGACACCAGGCTCAAAAATCCTGCCCCAGTTCAGGCAGGAAGCAAGATCAGACCCGCTGCTCAGCAAAGATGCCGATCTCGAGCAGCTTCGGAAACAGCACCTGCTCTTCGCGGTCGATCCGATAGGCAAGCATGTCGAAGATCTCATGCGTCTCTTGCAAGAACTCGTCACTAAAGTTGAAATCGCAGTTCTTCAGCCAGCGCTTGTAATATTCATCGAAGGTTCGACGCAGTGGCTTCTCGCCGCTAATAAAGCCCCAAGCAATCGACTTGATCTTGGGGTCTTCGTGGATAAGCAGGTTAGGGTAAAGCTGCTTATCTTCCTCAGCCAGATGGAGCTTGACCTTCTTAGCAAGATCGCACAACAGCTGATAGGCCGTCTTCGCATTTGGCCTGATCCTCAGCTGCTCTGGCGTCGTGAGCAGCCGAAGATCATCGATCATCTGGCGTAGCTCAGCATGACTACTGCGGTAGCCGTCGAGTGTTTGCATCACCATCCTCCTCTTTAGAAAAATCTCAGGATGGGTTTAGCTCATCGATCGCCAATTGTCAAAAAGTCATTAATTATATTAGTTTTTTAAAGATCGGCCTAAGAGCAGCCTGGGCCAGTTAAAGCCCTGCCTAGATGTCGACTGAGCTTGCCGCCAGGATGCAGTCGGCATTGCGGAAGTAGCTCTTGTAGTCAAGCCCAAACCCCATCACATACCGATCAGGGACGCGAAGACCGACAATATCAGGCCGATAGTCACAATCGCGCTCACGCTCCTTCTCCACCAACACAGCGCTCACCACGGACGCCGCCCCATCCTCGTAGCAGGCCTTGACGATGGCCTCCATCGTGAGCCCTTCATCAAAGATGTCATCAATCACCAGCACATGCTCGCCCTGCACCGCCACACTGGGCCGATGCCGCCATTCGATCTCACCACCCCGGGTACCGCCGCGATATCTTGTCGCATGCACGTAGTCCAGCCGCAGTGCGAAATCGAGCCGCGGTAGCAGCAAGCCGGTTGCGACGATACCCCCGGTCATCACCGCAAGCACCAGTGGGTCTTTGTCGCCGAGGCTAGCGCCGATGGCATCGCGCATCCGCTGCAGCGCGGCCTCCACCTCAGCGGTAGAGACCAGACATTCTGTGCGTCCGGCGATCGCCTGGTATTGCTCAGCGGACAGCTTATTCATCGATTACTCCTGTTGAGGGCGGGGTGATCATCCAGCCGCCTAAGACTAACCATTCTCAAGCCCCATGAGAACCGCTGATGGAATCAGGGTGGAGTCAGAGTGGCAAGTCGTCGATCGCGCTCAGCGCCGCCTGTCGGCATTTGGCATTGTTCAGATCGAGCCCGGCTCGTCCCCTTAAGCGCTGCAAACGTGCCGCAGACTCGGAGGTCCATCCATCGACAAGGGCCTCGACCACGGCGATCGCCGCTTCCCGATGGTTACAGATCAAGGCCAGGTCACAACCCGCCTGCAAGGCGGCAAGTGCTCGTGCCGCCGGGGCGCCGGCAACACCTGCCCCCGCCATATTGAGGTCATCGCTGATGATGACGCCATCGAACCGCAGACGTCCACGCAGCATCTCGCGCAGCCAAAATGCCGAGAAGCCAGCTGGCTGGGGATCGATGGCGGCGTAGCGGACATGCGCCGGCATCATCGCTTCGAGCCCCTGCGCGATCAGACGACGAAAGGGCAACAGATCAGCGTCTTCTAGCGCAGCGAGTGGTCGATCATCCTCAGGCAGCTCGAGATGCGAATCAGCAGCCACCCCGCCGTGTCCAGGAAAATGCTTGCCGCAGCCTGCCATACCTGCGCTCTGCACCCCCTCCAGCCAAGCCGATGCGAGGGCCGCAACCGCCCCCGGCGTCGTCGCAAAGGCGCGATCACCAATGACCCGGCTCACCCCCTGCTCGACATCCAGCACCGGGGCAAAACTGAAATCGATCCCCAACTGGCGCAGCTCAGCAGCCATCAGCCAGCCAACTTCACGCGCCGCTTCGAGTGCCCGGTGCGCATCCTGCTCATAGAGCAGCCCAAAACGCGCCGCCGCAGGCAATCGAGTGAGCCCCTCACAAAAGCGCTGCACCCGTCCACCCTCTTGATCCACGGCGATCAGTAGACCTCGATCGTCGGCCTCACGAATGGCCTGAGTCAAGGCCAAGAGCTGCTCAGGACAGTCAAAATTGCGCCGAAACAGGATCACGCCTCCGACAGCCGGATGGCGAAGCAGCTCAGACTCTTCGGCGCTCAGCTGCGTCCCTTCGAGATCCAGCATCACTGGACCAAGCGGCCGCCGCTCAGTCGGCCGATTGTTGTCTATCCGCATCATGAACCACCCTAACCCTCAGCACTTATCGGCAAGGATGCTTACCACCGGCCGCTACTGCGGCAAGGATTCGCCGAGATCAAGCTGCGCTAGCCCCTTCAGGTAAGCAAGATACTGCTGCCAGAGCGGTACATCGAGCCCCAAGGCCGCACGCAGCGCTTCGCGATCTGCCGCGTGCGCAGTCTCCCCTAGCATGACATCGACCGGATCACCAGGCACCAGATGGATGAGCAGAAAGACCAGCACGCAGGCACCGAGCATCACCAGCAGCGCAGCGCTCAAGCGAGCAGCAGCCAAAGGCAACATCGCCATTCAATCTGTCCTTCAATGAGTCCTTCAATGAGTCCTTCATTGAGCCCTTCAGTCAGCCGTATCAGTCAAGGCTTCAATCAGTCGATCAGCACCGGACAGCCAACCGGTACCCTGTCGCAGAGTCTCATCACATCGGTATTGCGCATCCGTATACAGCCATGCGAGCGAGGCATCCCCATCGGCTCGCTATCCGGACAACCGTGGATGTAGATATAGCGCCTTAGAGTATCCACCGAGCCACCGCGATTGCGCCCGGGCTCGCATCCGCTAAGCCAGAGGATGCGGCTGAGAATCCAATCCCGCTCCGGCGCAGCCGCGCCTAGGGCTGTGGAATAGATCTCGCCAGTCCAACGGCGTCCCCGAAACACCGCGCCTGCCGGACAGCCAGCGCCAATCTTGAGGCGGATACGATGGCGTCCGCGCGGTGTACAACCGCTCCCATTCAACTCGCCCGGTCCCTGCAGCGCAGTTGAAACAAGGAGGGTCTCAACCAGTTCAGCATCGCGCAATAGCATCAATTGCTGTCGCTTGAGGCTGACCCGAATACTGAGTCGAGCACCAGCATCAATGGCAGCATCCGGCTGTGATTCCTGTTGCGTCACGAGCCCCGTTTGAGTGCTGCGCGCCGAGGACAGTCCTCAGCCTGCAGACAATCGCCGTAGATCACCAAGGCATGATCGACGATCTTAAAGCCATTCTGCTCCGCAATCGCCCGTTGCCTATCTTCGATGACTTGGTCGAAGAACTCGACCACAGCGCCGCATTTGACGCAAACGAGATGATCGTGGTGGCTGCCCCGGTTGAACTCGAACACCGACTGCCCGCCCTCGAAATGATGACGAACCACTAAGCCAGCGCCCTCGAACTGGGTCAAGACCCGATACACGGTCGCCAGTCCGATCTCCTCCTCAGCGGCGAGAAGCTCTTTGTAGACCTCCTCAGCGCTTAGGTGCCGCTGCTCACTGGTCTCTAAGATATGCAGGATCTTCAGCCTCGGCACGGTGACCTTGAGCCCAGCCTGCTTGATTTGACGCTGGTTCTCCGTTGGTTTGCTATCCATCGACCTACTGCATGCCTACTGTCTGTCGGAGAAACTGATGCCGTTCGCTCATGTGCGGTACCATCTATGTCTGTTCCATCCTACCCTTTATAGCAGATTGATGCGAAGGCTTGTCATTCTTAGCGCGATCCTGATCCTTGCAACGGTCCTCATCACCAGCGGCTGCGCAGGCCGCGAGCGACCCAATGATCGTCCCAGCGGCTCCATGCTGTCGAACCTCCCTTTCGTCTACAAGATGACGGTCCAGCAAGGCAATATCATCACCGAGCGCATGGTCAATCAGGTCCAGTTGGGCATGAATCGCGAACAGGTGCGCTATCTGCTCGGAACGCCACTGCTGACCGATCTATTTCACACCAACCGCTGGGATTACATCTACACCATTCGCCGCGGGCATCAGCCGATGGAGACCAAACGGCTGACGCTCTGGTTTGAAGATGACCAACTTGTCAGTATCGAGGGTTTTGCCCAACCTGATCCAGCCGCTGCACTTGCGGCCCTCGAAGAAGAGACGGTGGTAGTCGAGGTACCGGACTGGCGCGATGACCGCGGCATCATCAGCCGCACTCTAAACGCCGTCGGCGTCGAGACCGAGGATTGAGCGCTGCGCCGCTCAAGCCACAGGGCTATCCAGCCAGCGCTCAGGCACTCGCCGCTGCGCGCCCTGCCCGCTTTGCCTCCGTCCCCTCTGCTTGAGCACCAGTCGCACGCTGCTTGCGTGCCTGCTTTGGATCAGCGATCAGAGGCGGATAGATCTCCACCCGGTCACCGCTCGCGAGCACCTGATCAAGCTTGGCCACCTTGCCGAAGATACCAACCTTATTCACCTTCAAGTCGATCTCGGGGAAGCGTGACAGGATGCCGGAGCGCTCGATCGCATCCGCCAGCGTCATGCCGGACGGCCCCTTTATCGGGATCAGGGCCTGCGCCCGCTCACGCGCATAAGCCACTTCGACGTTAAGGGTCTGCTCAGTCACCATAGACCTCATCGGCTCGTTTACAAAAGGCATCGACCATCGAATTTGCGATCTGCCCAAAGACGCCACCAAAGGCCTTGTCGATGAGCCGACCGGAGAACTCGAAATCCAGCTCAAGCTCCACCTTGCAGGCATCCTCGCGCAGGCGAGTAAAGGTCCACAGACCTCTGAGCTTGCGGAAGGGACCATCTTTTAGATCCAGGTACATGCGCTCTGGAGGCTCGAGCTTATTGCAGGTCGAGAATACCTGCCGCACACCAAGTCTTGCGACCTCGATACGCCCACAGAGCTCGTCCTCGTTGCGCGATAGTAAGGTGGCAGCCTGACACCAAGGCAGAAAGCGCGGATAGCCCTCCACGTCCGCCACCAGATCAAACATCTGTTGCGTCGAGTGACGCACCAACGCACTTTTCTTTACCAGCGGCACTTCAAATCAATCCAACTGCGTTCAAGAAGACGAGGATGACACAGGCTGGCGCAAGCCAGCGAATCAGACCCCGCCAGAGGCGATACATCAGGGCACCATTGGTGGCACCAAGCTCCTCTCGGGACACCTGCTCATCGAGCACCCAACCAACGAAGATCGCGATCAAGATGCCGCCGAGCGGAAGCAGCACATTCGCAGTCAGGTAATCGAAGAGATCGAGGATACCCTTACCGAAGACCGTAAAGCCTGACCATGCGTTCAACGACAGCAAGCAGGCGATACCCAGCAGCCACACCGCAACCCCAGCCAGCAAGGACGCGCGCACACGGCTAAAGCCTTTGTTCTCGACCAGGTAAGCCACCATCGGCTCTAGTAGAGAGATCGCCGAGGTCCAGGCCGCAAACGCCAGCAGCAGGAAGAACAGCACGCCAAAGAAGGCCCCGAACGGCATCTGCCCAAAGGCCACCGGCAGGGTCTGAAAGATCAGCCCAGGGCCAGAGCTTGGCTCAAGACCATTGGCAAAGACGATAGGAAAGATGGCCAGGCCCGCGAGCAGGGCAACGAGGGTATCCATGCCCGCAATGATGGCCACGTTACCGCCGATCGAGGCATGGCTACTGAGATAGGAGCCGTAGATCATGATCGCGCCCATGCCCAAACTAAGACTGAAGAAGGCCTGTCCCATAGCGCTCAGGATCGCCTCTCCAGCATTAGCCCTGAGCTCTGCCAAGTCCGGGGTGAACAGGTATGAGAGCCCAGCGGCAAAGTCTCCCGCTTGGGCCGCATACAGGACCATGACGATCAGCAACACAAAGAGGGCCGGCATCAGTAGACGCACCGCCTTCTCCAGGCCGCTGGCAACGCCGCGCGCGACAACCATCACCACCAGCACCATAAAGATGGTGTGCCAGGCCAAGAGTCGCTCGGGGTCGGCTATCAAGTCACCAAAGATCGCCTCCGATGCCGCCCCATCGATACCGGTAAACAGCCCAGTTCCGGCCCGGAAGACATAGGCCAGGGTCCAACCGGCGATGACGCTGTAGAACGAAAGGATCAAGAACC
The DNA here is from genome assembly GCA_010912705.1 of Halochromatium sp. GTDB lineage: Bacteria > Pseudomonadota > Gammaproteobacteria > Chromatiales > Chromatiaceae > Lamprobacter. Next base: position 152,790 of record POWB01000002.1, on the reverse strand, counting down.
CAGAGAGGATGCCCATCCAGCCGAGCAGTTGCCAGGCCTGACTCACACCAGCCCGCTCCGCAAGTGCCCGCATGGTGTTGATCGGACTCTGCCGCCCGCGGCGCCCCAGCATGATCTCGGCGATCATGATCGGCACCCCGATGAGCGCAACACAGATCAGGTAGATGATGACGAAGGCGCCGCCACCGTACTCACCGGCGGTGTAGGGGAAACGCCAGATATTGCCAAGCCCCACCGCAGAGCCGGTCGCGGCGAAGATAAAGGCGAGTCGCGATGACCACATGCCGTGAATCGAGGTCGTTTGCATCAGCTCAGCCCCCCAACTCCGCACGCACTAAACCAGCGAGTTCCTCGGCAAGAGTCTGGACATGAGCGGCATCGCAACCTTCCACCATGACCCGCACCAAGGGCTCGGTGCCGGAATGACGCAGCAGAATACGGCCCTGATCGCCCAGACTCGCCTCGGCGGCACGCACCGCGTCCTGAATGCGCGGACGGGTCATCACATCGATGCGTCGCTCCAGACGGACGTTGATCAGCACCTGCGGATAGCGCTCGACCGGCCGTACCGCATCAGCCAAGGTGGTATGAGCCTCGCTCAGCGCCTGCAGCACCTGCAGCGCCGCAATGATACCGTCGCCGGTGGTGGTGCGATCGCGACAGATGATGTGTCCAGAGGGCTCGCCCCCAAGCATGCCGCCATCGCGCTTCAGCTGCTCCATGATGTAGCGATCACCGACCTGGGTGCGCACGAAGTCGATGCCCAGTCGCCGCAGCGCCAGCTCCAGCCCTAGATTGCTCATCAGGGTGCCCACCACCGCGCCACGCAGCTCATGGGCTGCCCGGCGCGAATTGGCGATCAGATAAATCAAGGCATCTCCATCGACCAGCTGCCCATTCGCATCGACCATCATCAACCGATCACCGTCACCATCGAAGGCGATGCCGAGTGCTGCCCCCTCGGCAACCACGGCCTCGGCTAAGGCACCGGGCTTGGTCGAGCCAACCTCACGGTTGATATTGAAACCATCGGGCTGCGTGCCGATCGTCACGACCTCGGCACCAAGCTCCTCGAAAACGAAGGGCGCCACGTTGTAGGTAGCGCCATTGGCACAATCGATGACCAGCTTGAGCCCCTTCAGTGTGGTCGAAGCGGGGACACTGCTCTTGCAGAATTCGATATAACGACCAGCCGCATCCTCAACCCGGCGCACCTTCCCAAGATCAGCCGAGGGGACGGTGCGTAATGGCTGATCGACCATCTCCTCGATCGCGCACTCGACCTCATCGGGCAGCTTATCGCCATGGCTTGAAAAGAATTTAATGCCATTGTCGTCGTACGGATTATGCGACGCGGTGATGACGATACCGGCAGCAGCGCGAAAGGTCCGGGTCAGATAGGCAACGCCCGGGGTCGGCATCGGCCCCAGCAGGCGGATATCAACACCGGCTGCAACCAAACCCGCCTCGAGGGCCGACTCGAACATATAGCCGGAGATCCGGGTGTCCTTGCCGATCAGCACCGTGCTGCCGTCGCCACGCCCTAGCACCCGACCGGCGGCCCAGCCTAGCTTGACCACGAAATCAGGGCTCACGCTCGGGTCACCGACACGCCCCCGAATGCCATCGGTGCCGAAATATTTGCGCTTCAACTCTTCACCTTTCTAGGTCCAATCAATCCTCAGCCTTGATTCAGTATCGCGCTCGACCCTGTGGCTACTTGATGCTTGACTTCCGCAACAGCGGTGAAGACGCGGACGGCATCCACAGCGGCCGCGACATCATGCGTGCGGATGATAGCAGCACCATGCGCCAGTGCGATGCTGGTCGCCGCAACCCCCGCCGCAACTCGGTCGCGTACCTCGCGCCCAGTCAGCGCACCCAGCATCGACTTGCGCGACAGTCCAACAACGAGCGGCAATCGCAGCTCAGTGAGCTGCTCCAGCCGCGCCAATAGGCTGAGATTATGCGCGAGGCGCTTGCCAAAACCAAAACCGGGATCAACGAGTAGCCGATGGCGCGGGATGCCAACCTGCTCGCAGGCAGTGATGCGTGAACGCAGGAACCGAATCACATCAGCAACCACATCCTCATAGTGCGGTTGCTGCTGCATGGTACGCGGCTGACCCTGCATGTGCATGAGACAGACCGGCAGACCCGTCTCAGCCGCTACCGCCAATGCCTCTGGTGCTCGCAGTGCAGCAATATCGTTGATCAAGCCGGCACCTGCAGAGGCTGCTGCGCGCATCACCCCAGGCTTGGAGGTATCAATCGAGATCGGCACTGAAATCCGCGCTGCCAATGCCTCGATCACCGGCACTACCCGCTCGATCTCAAGGGCCTCTGCCACCGGCTCAGCACCCGGCCGCGTTGACTCACCACCAACGTCGATGATCGCAGCACCCTCAGCGACCATTGCCTCGGCATGCTCGAGCGCGCGCGCAACAGAAACGAAATCACCCCCGTCCGAGAAGGAGTCGGGGGTGACGTTCAAGATGCCCATCACGCGCGGCTCGGTCAGATCCAGTGACCGAGCACCGCACTGCAGCATTGTCATCGCCAAGGGCTCGTGTTGAACAGACCCAAGCCCAGGCTGATCAATGCTCGCCAGCCGGACCGCCGATTGGACCCGAGGCCGGGCGACCATCGGCCGAGGGCGTTACCGGCGCATCAGCATTACCGCCTGGACGCTTCGGCTCATCATTGCTCCAATCCTTCGGCGGCCGTGGCTCCCGACCTTCCATGATGTCGCTGATCTGCGCGGCATCGATGGTCTCGTATTTCATCAAGGCCGCGGCCATCGCGTGCAGCTGATCCATGTGCTCGACGAGGATCGTCTTCGCGCGCTCATAGTTGCGATCGATGAAGCTACGCACCTCCTTATCGATGAGATGCGTCGTCTCATCCGAGACCGACTTATGCTGCGTCACCGAATGGCCGAGGAACACCTCTTGCTCATCCTCACTGTAGGTCAGCGGCCCCAGCTTGTCCGACAGGCCCCACTTAGTGACCATGTTGTGCGCAATGTCGGTTGCACGCTGGATGTCGTTTGAGGCCCCAGTGGTGACCATTTCCGCGCCAAAGATCAGCTCTTCCGCCAGCCGCCCGCCGAACAGACTTGAGATCTGACTCTCGAGTCGCTGCTTGCTGTAGCTGAAGCGATCGTCCTCGGGCAGGAACAGCGTCACGCCCAGCGCCCGACCGCGCGGGATGATGCTGACCTTATGCACCGGGTCATGCTGAGGCACCAACCGCCCGACGATGGCGTGACCTGATTCATGATAGGCGGTGAGCTTTTTCTCGTCCTCTGACATCACCATCGAGCGGCGCTCAGCCCCCATCATGATCTTATCCTTGGCCTTCTCGAGATCCTCCATGTCAACCAGGCGCTTGTTGGAACGGGCCGCAAAGAGCGCAGCCTCATTGACCAGGTTGGCCAGATCAGCACCAGAGAAGCCGGGCGTACCACGAGCGATCAACGATGGCGTCACATCCTCAGCGGTTGGGATCTTACGCATGTGGACCTTGAGCACCTGCTCACGTCCACGCACGTCCGGCAGTGGCACCACCACCTGTCGGTCGAAACGGCCTGGACGCAGCAAGGCTGGGTCAAGCACGTCGGGCCGGTTGGTCGCCGCGATCACGATGACGCCCTCGTTGCCCTCGAAGCCATCCATCTCGACCAGCAACTGGTTCAGGGTCTGCTCGCGCTCATCGTGGCCACCACCAAGCCCAGCGCCACGGTGACGACCGACGGCATCGATCTCGTCGATGAAGATGATGCAGGGCGCATGCTTCTTCGCCTGCTCGAACATGTCACGGACCCGAGAGGCGCCAACACCGACGAACATCTCGACGAAATCCGAGCCCGAGATGGTGAAGAACGGCACCTTAGCCTCGCCAGCGATGGCGCGGGCGAGCAAGGTCTTACCAGTACCCGGCGGGCCGACCATAAGAATCCCCTTAGGGATCTTGCCACCGAGCTTCTGGAACTTCGACGGGTCCCTCAGGAAGTCGACCACCTCGACGACCTCGTCTTTCGCCTCTTCGGCGCCAGCCATATCGGCAAAGGTGACCTTGACCTGATCCTCGCTCAGCATGCGTGCCTTGCTCTTACCAAACGACATGGCACCGCGGCCGCCGCCACCGCCTTGCATCTGTCGCATGAAGAAGATCCAGAGGCCGATCAGGATGAATAGAGGGAACCAGTTGATCAGGATCTGCATCAGCACCGATGGCTTCTCTGGGGGAGCTGCTCGGATCTCAACATTGTTGTTGAGCAGATCGCCGACCATGCCATCATCGCCTGGGCTGAAGGTGGTAAAGCGCTGACCATTTTGGTTGACGCCATCGATCGTACGCCCTTGCACCGTCACCTCTTTCACCTGTCCCTGGCGGACCTGGTCGATGAAATCGGAGTAGGCCAGGGTCTGCGGACTCGACTGCGTAGCCGTAAAGTTATTGAACACGGACATCAGCACGATCGCGATGACCACCCAAAGAATCAGATTTTTCGCCATGTCGCTCACGACATCGTGCCTCTTTAAGAATTGATACTCAATGTGCTGGACGTTACCGGAGTTGGCGCCCTTTCGCCACTAGATAGACCTCTCGGCTACTGGCCCGAGACGCATCCGGCTTGCGAATCTTGACTTGCTGATAACGTTGCCGAAGGTCTTTCAGTGCCATATCGAAACCTTCACCCTGGAAGGCTTTGACGACCAGACCGCTCCCCGGTTTCCCGTAATGGACTGCAAATTCGATGGCCAGCTCAACCAGATACATCATCCGCGGCTGGTCCACCGCCGTCATGCCTGAGACGTTTGGGGCCATATCCGAAAGCACAAGATCGACACCACCCTCGCCAATCCGCGCAGCCAGTCGAGCTAAATCCTCCGCCTCCCGAAAGTCACCGCGGATAACCTCGACGCCAGCGATCGGCTGCATCTCCAGCAGGTCAATGGCGATGACTGACCCTTTTGCCCCGTTGCGCTTCGCGGCCACCTGCGACCAGCCACCTGGTGCCGCACCAAGATCAACCACAGACTGCCCCGAGCGCAAGAAGCGATCACGTTGATCGAGCTCGATCAACTTGTAGGCCGCCCTTGAGCGATAACCATCACGCTGCGCCTGCTGTACATAGGGATCGCTGAGATGCCGCTGCATCCAGCGGCGATCGCCTTTGCGGCCTGACATCAGGCCACACCGGGCCAATGCAAGTAAGACTCAAGCGTCATCAGTGCGCTCACAGATCGTCAATCCAGGCAAAGCCAAACAGCTCGAGCAGAGCCCCCGTCACACTCCCGGCCGCGATCCCCGATGCAACCGCGAGCGGCAAGGCCGATGAGGTGCTCTCGATCACCTGCAGAAAATAGCCTGGCCGGTCATAGCCGGAGAGGGTGCTGGCAAAGGCCCAGAAGCTGCCGCCAACGATGATCGCCACGATCCCGATCACCAGCCCCTCGGCAAGCGGGCACCAGCGCCGCGGTAGACCGCCGGCCGTCATCGCCACCTTGCGTACCGATGCGACATAGATCACGCCATTGACCGAGACCAAGAAGGCGACAGCTACCACCGATGACAGACCAGCACCGAGCATGCTCACCAGTGAGAGTACGGCACCGGAGGCGGCTCCACTCAACGCGCCCACCAGGGCCTTCGCTGGCACGTTCGCGGTACAGCGGCTCGGAAACTCAATCGATAGGCCCGTCGCCAGACCGAGCGCGCCGCAGAGCACTGCCGCATGCCAGAATGCTGCCTGCTCGTAGAACAGAATCAGCACGAAGAGTGTTGCACCAACACCGACCAGGCTAGCCGCCAATGCGGCCTGGCGCGCACTGTAGTAGGAGGCGCCGATCGCACCTGCACCCGTCGCTGCGGCGACAAAGGATAAGGCTCCCAGATAGGGATTCAGCAGCGCCTCAAGGACGATGAACAGCGGGGCATAGATAGCCCCTATCAGCGCCCATAACAGCGTGCGAATCAGCAGTTGGCGGGTCACTGGTAGCAGCGCAAGACTCATGGATCAGTTCCGGCGGATCGTTCCGGTCGCTCAGTTTCAAATGGGAATTCAAACAGGCATTCAAGCAAATAATCAAGCAGACAGGAAGACGACTATGGCCTCCTGCAGCAAGGCCAGACCAGGTTGATAGGAGCAAAAAACAGATGAGGGTAGGACGCTGCAGCAACCTGTTCAACACCGGCGCTGGCAGTGGAATCGAGTCGGGAAGACATGCTAGACCAGTGTGCCGCTCTGGACTCTAGACTGGTCGCCAAGCGGAGCAGAAGGCAAACGGGCTCCTGATTAGGCAATGGTCGAGCGTCGATCAAGCGATGATCTAAGATGAGGGCTGAACGAGCCTTATGGCTCTATGCGGGGCGCTAAGCGCCCCGCGCCGGGCCGAGAGGCCACGGCAGGACCATTCAGCCTTAGCCGGCCTTCAGGGTCCAAGATGCACACCAGCCGGTCTCATGCACAGCCTTACCCGGGAACAGGCTGCAGGGGCGCCACTCACCGGAATCAGCCAGCACGAATTGGCAGTTATTGCAGAACTGCTCTTCCGGTGGCTTGCCTGGACGCTTAGCCGCAGCACGGTCAGCCTGGGTGGCATCTTCCGAGTACTTCAGCGCCTGTGCAGTCGGATCGGTGGCCGGGTCGACATGCGGCAGATCCTGAGCCTGAGCGGCGGCAATGCCGACCAGGTTGACCAGCGGCACCGAGGCAAGACCACCAAGCATCATCTTGACGGCGTCACGACGGCTCTTGTTCATTGGCTTATCGGACATTCTGACGTCTCCTACAGAGCGTGGACTGAGATTGCTTGAACGGCCCGGTGTCACCACGCAGGCCCGGACCGCCGGCCATTTTGCACCAATGGCCAAGAAAAGGCGAGAACGACGACGATTTGATGACCCTGATCGCGCAGCGGCCATGTCTCGCCATATCTGCCCATCAGCGACAAGTCTAGACAGTATGGCCTCGAGCAGGTTCCTGAGCAGCAACGATTGCCACCGGCTCAGCGTCGCCTGCCTGGCTTCAGGGCCATCAGTCTCAGCGATCAAGCTCGGCTCCAGCGATACCAGGCACAGGCCTCATCGATCTGTAGCAGGCTCCCGCCGCACTAGAGATAGCTGCCCGCACCAAGGAATCGCTCGCTCCAATAGGTGCTTCCGAGATTTGCGAGCCGAACTCGACGCTTAGAGGTCGAGGCATGCACAAAGCGCTGTTGATCGACCATCAGGCCAACATGGTACTGGCTTGGTCCAGTCTTGAAAAAGACGAGATCACCCGCTTTTGGGGCACCACGCAATGGCTTTGCCGCGGCCTGTTGCTGGGTCGAGACGCGCGGAATGCGCATCCCCGCAGCCTCATGGGCAACCAACATCAGGCCACTACAATCAAGCGCCTGATAGGGCGTCTCCCCACCATACACGTACGGGGTACCAATCTGAGACAGCGCTGCCTTGACCAGATCAGCGCGCTTAGGCTCGAGCGCGCTCAGATCAAAGGTCTCGCCAGCGATCTCAACACCGCGCGTCTCAGTGGTCCCCGCGCAGCCCAGCAAGCTCAGGGCCAAGCCCATAAATAGCCCCAAGACCAGCAACCTAGGCATCCAGCAGGCGCAGCTTGGCAGATAGGAGAAGGCGCTTACTATTGACATTTTACCCGATAAAAACTTCCTAACCTAATGTAAAAACGAAGTTTAGTATCAAGCACGCTGATGTCAAGTCAAGCCACTGAAGAGGACAGCAGGCTATTGCGACTAGCGAGCCGCAGCCGAAACGGATCTCTCGAGGTCTTATACGTCTTATACGAGAGTGGCAGACACTCGCCATCGGCATAACCGGCATCGGCCAGCAGCGGGATCAGCTTACCAATCCTTGAACGGATGGCGCGCCAGGTTGGCGTTGTAATAGCGCGGATCATCGCTGACCTCGTCACCGAGCCAGCTCGGACGCTCGAAGGCCTCGTCTTCAGCGCTCAGCTCCAGCTCGGCGAGAACCAGACCAGCGTTATCGCCGGCAAACAGGTCCAGCTCCCAGGTATGCGCGCCACACTGGACCCGATAGCGCGTCTTTTCGATGATCCCGGTCTCGGCCAGCTCACTGAGCATCGCCTTGGCATCTGCGACCGGGATAGGGTACTCATACTCACTGCGACGGATACCACGGGTCGCGCCTTTGATGGTCAGCATGGCCTGCTCGCCCTTGAGGCGTGCACGCACCGTGACAGCAGGCGTCGCGGCCAGATAGCCCTGCATCAGTTGCACGCCAGGCTGCGCCTGCTCGCGCCAGCGCTCGTCGCGAACCAAGAATTTGCGCTCGATCTCAGTGGCCATCTCGGCTGCCTCTCTGTGTTGACATCAGGATTTCAGCAACGCCGCTCGAACAGCGCCATCGCCTCCAGATGCGCGGTGTGCGGGAACATGTCCATCGCCCCCGCGGCCTCGAGACGAAAGCCGAGCTCGCCGACCAGCTTCGCCGCATCCCGCGCCAAGGTCGCCGGATAACAGGAGACGTAGAGGATGCGACGCACACCCGAGGCCGCGAGCCAGTCAAGCACCTCGAGCGCACCAGTGCGCGGCGGATCGAGCAGCGCCTGATCAAACGGCTGATCGAGCCAAGGCATCGCCGGTTGTCCACCGAGCTGCTGCGCACCTGGCTGCGCCCCACCAGCCTGAGCATAGAGATCCGCAGTGTAGAAACGCACAGTCTCAATGCCGTTACGGATCGCATTTGCCTCAGCACGCGCCACCAAGCCCGCATCGCCCTCAACCCCGACCACCTCGCCCGCTCGGCGTGCAAGCGGCAGGGTAAAATTCCCAAGCCCGCAGAACAGATCCAGCAGGCGCTCGCCCGGCTGCGGATCAAGCAGCGCAAGTGCCTGCTCGATCATCCTGCGATTCAGCTCCAGGTTGACCTGAGTAAAATCATTAGGCTCGAAGGCGAGCCTTAGATTCTGGCTCGGCAGGCCATAGCTGAGCTCGATGCCCTGCCCGGCAAGCGGGCGAATGGTCTCAACGCCGCCCTCTTGCAGATAGACATGAAAGCCGGTCTGAGCAGCAAAGCTCAACAGCCGATCGCAATCGGCGGCCGTGGGGGGATCGAGCACCCGAAACACCAGCACCACCGGCCCATCGCCCTGTGCTACCTCGATCTGCGGCAGACGCTCGCGGATGCTCAGCCCCTCGATCAGCCGCGCCAGGTCTTCGAGCCGCTCACCCACCGCCGGATGCAAGACCTCGCAGCGCTGCAGATCGGCGATGAAGCTCGAGCCACGCTCGCGAAAGCCAACCAGCACCCGCCCCTTCTTCGGCACCCAGCGCACCCCGAGCCGTGCCTTACGTCGATAGCCCCAATGCGCTTCAGGCTGCTCTCCGCTCAGCGGCGGCAGCCAACGCGCCGGCGCCAGACCACCAATCCGCTGCAGCACATCGGCCAGGATCGCCTGCTTATTCTCGATCTGCGCCGCCGAGTCCATGTGCTGCAGTGTACAGCCGCCACAGACGCCAAAATGCGCACAACGCGGCTCGACCCGTTGCGGAGAGGGCTCCAGCACCTCGGTGACCACCGCCTCGTCATGGCGCCGCAGCCGCCTAGTCAGCCGGAACCGCAGCCGCTCACCGGCAAGGGCACCATGCACGAACACCGTCTTGCCTTCGACGCGCGCAATGCCGCGCCCATCATGTGCGAGCGACTCGATCTCGGCCTCGATCGGCTCACTCGGCAGGGGGTTACGTTTCTTGCTCATCGCATGCCACAGAGCGGGTTTGAGGGAACGCGACTCACAACAACTTCACCAATGCTGCGATCGCGATCACCTGTCCCACCATCACCGGCAACAGCCACTTCAACAGCTCAAACTTGACCCGCTCGACCTCGGTGCGTAGTTGCTCGATATCGCGTGTTAGATCGGCACGTAGCTTCTCGATATCATTCTTCAGATCAGCGCGTATCTTCTCGTTATCGCTCGTTAGATCAGAGCGTAGATTCTCGATATCGCGCGTTAGGTCTGCACGCACCTGCTCGATCTCGCGTGTCAGGTCTGCGCGTACCTGCTCGATCTCGCGTGTCAGATCCACGCGTACCTGCTCGATCTCATGCGTCAGATCCACGCGCACCTGCTCGATCTCGCGCTGTAGCCTTAACTCGCTCTCACGCACATGAGCCTGGGTCGCCAGATCCGGCAACTGCGGATAGCGCTCTTCAAGCCGCTCAAACGCCTCAGCAATCAGCCGCGCGCGTGAGCGCTCATCTGAGGCGTTGGTAAGGGCTTCATACAGGGCAACACTTGAAGTCATGTCGAACAATGTGCCAGCTGACGCGGGTTACAGCAAGATGAATTAAAGCCTTGCACCCTTGGCGCAAGGCCAAGGCCAAGGCCAAGTAAGCTGCTGATCAACCGCTCGGATAAACACCAGTGGAAAGATACCGATCACCGCGATCACAGATAATCGCAACAATCACAGCATCCTGAACCTCAGCCGATAGCTTCAGCGCTGCAGCAACCGAGCCGCCGGAGGAGACACCAGCGAAGATCCCTTCGCGGGCGGCCAGCGCGCGCATGGTCTCCTCGGCCTCGGTCTGCGAGACATCGATGATGCGATCAACCCGTGATGCGTCGAAGATCTTTGGCAGATAGGCCGCAGGCCAGCGCCGGATGCCGGGGATGCTGGAGCCCTCCTCCGGCTGTACGCCAACGATCTGCACGGCCGGATTCTGTGCCTTCAGATACCGACTGGTGCCCATGATCGTGCCGGTGGTCCCCATGGCGCTGACGAAGTGCGTCACCTTGCCTGCGGTATCCCGCCAGATCTCGGGGCCAGTCCCCTCATAGTGGGCCAGCGGGTTGTCCTGATTCGAGAATTGATCCAACCGGATGCCCACGCCCTCTGCTTCGAGCTCGCACGCCAGATCGATCGCCGCCTCCATGCTGCCCGCCTTGGGTGTGAGCCGAATCTCGGCGCCAAATGCGGCCATCGCCTGGCGGCGCTCGACACTCATGTGCTCTGGCATGACGAGCAACATGCGATAGCCCTTGATCGCCGCCGCCATCGCCAGCGCGATGCCGGTATTACCACTGGTCGCCTCGATCAGCGTATCGCCAGGCTGGATTGCACCACGCTGCTCGGCGTGACGGATCATGCTCAGCGCGGCACGATCTTTGACCGAGCCGGCTGGGTTATTGCCCTCAAGCTTAGCCAGGATGAGATTACTGGTCTCGCCCGGCAGGCGTTGCAGCCGCACGAGCGGGGTGTTGCCGACCAAGTCTTCGATCGTTGGGTAGCGCATCACAAAACCTATATTTAGAAACTGTCCATCAACTGCTTCCCGATTTGAGCACCACTTTAGGGCGATCATCGGAATTAGAAAATGGACGGCTACTGAGTCGCTCAACCCACCCGACGCAGCAAGAAGAGCGCGCCAAGCGTGAACAAGAGGAGCGGCGCAAAGGCCGCCAACGCCGGATTCAGCCCGTACAGCAATGCCATATAGGTGAAGGTGCGGCTGACGAGATAGAACAGAATGCCCAGTGCGATACCGATGAACAGCTTGATCCCGGTGCCACTGCTACGCGCGGAGCCGAGCAAGACCGGGATCGCGACAAAGATCATCGTCAGGATCAACAATGGCTGCACCAGCTTGGTCCAAAAGGCCACCTCATGGGCGCCGGCGTCCTGCTCGGTCTGCTGCATGTAGCGCAGATAGCGGTACAGGCCCCAGATTGGCAGCGCATGCGGCTCGACGACAATCACCTCAAGCAAGCGTGGATTCAGCAGGGAGTCCCAGCGCGCGCGCTCGAGCCGATCAACCTCAACACGATCGGGACCGATGCGACTGCGCTCAATGTCAGTCAACACCCAGTGCCCATCGCGGTAACGCGCCTCGCGCGCATGCGTTGCGCTGGTCAGTCGATCATCCAGGATCTCATAGATATTGATGTCAGCGAGCTCAGCACCGGGCTGGATCTCGCGCACATTGATAAAGGCATTACCATCGCGCGCCCAAAACCCACTGGCGCTGACCTGCACCGCATCCCCGCTGGTCGCCGCCGCGCGCACCGCCAGTGCTTGCTGCTCGGCGGCCGGCGCCACCAGCTCGCCAACGCCGGTAGCCAGCAGTGCCAGCAGCAGGCCGCCGATCATCGCCCCGCGGATGATCCCTGCGATCGACAGCCCCGCGGCACGCATCGCCACCAGCTCCGAGCGGGCGGCAAGCTGCCCCAAGCCAATCAAGGCCCCAATCAGCGTCGCGATCGGGAATACCTGGTACAGATAACCTGGCATGGTCAGGGTCACGAACCAGAGTGCATCAGTCAGCGCGTAGCCACCAGTGCCAACCTGGTCCATCTCATCGGCCAGCACAAACACCGCTAACAACGGCAGCAGCACCGCCAGGGTCATCAGGGTGCCACCAATCACAGCAGCGGCGAGATATCGGTCGAGGATAGGCACAGGCGATTCTAGACTCAGGCGAGTGACTGATGACTGGCAACTGAAAACTGAAAACTGGCAAGCTGAACGGCAACGAAAGACATGCCGGGCTCCACAAAGGGCCATCATGGCCAGCAGAGACCGGGCCGGCAACTGCGGAAGCAGCGGCGATTCCTGTAGACTTCGGACACAGAATAGGTCAATCGCCGTTCAGCCCCATCGCAGCGGCTGGCCCGACGACGACAAAACGAACGCGACGCGCATAGTAACCTAAGCCCTCGGCAACCAGTTCAAGGAGCACCGATGCAATCGACAATCACCAGCGGCGACCTGACTCAGGTCGAGACCCCTTGTCTCATCCTCGGCGTGTTTAGCGAGCGTCAGCTCTCCGACCCCGCCAAGGTCCTCGACGCCGCCAGCGGTGGTGCACTCACCGCGGTGCTTGAAAAGGGCGATCTCGACGGCAAGACCGGCGGCGCGCTGATGCTCTACGGCGTCGCCGGAGTCAACGCCGAACGGCTCATCCTGGTCAACTGCGGCAAGCACGAGGAATTCGACCGCAGCGCCTACGAGAAGGCCCTCAAGGCGGCGCTCGCACGACTCGACGCCGCCCGCATCAGCAATGCCCTCTGTGCGCTGACCGCGCTCGAGCCAAACGGCATGGACAGCTATCAATGCATACGCCATACGCTGCTGCTCGCAGCCCAGAGCGCCTATCGCTATACCCAGACCAAGAAGCCGGCAACGGAGGCGCCCGCACCACTGGCCGCGCTCGACTGTTGGATTGAAGACGCCACCCAAACCGAGGCCGCCGAGCGCGGTGTCGCGCATGGCCTGGCCATCGCTGAGGGTATCGCGCTAGCGCGCGATCTCGGCAACCTACCCGGCAACCTCTGCACGCCTAGCTATTTGGCCGAGCAGGCCATCGCCGTCGGCGCGCAGTCCGACAAGCTCAAGGTCGAGGTTTTGGATGAAGACGCCATGGCCGAGATCGGTATGGGCGCCCTGCTCTCGGTCAGCCGTGGCAGCCGACAGCCGGCCAAGCTCATCCTTATGCACTACCAGGGTGGCAGCGATGAGGACAAACCGATCGTCCTAGTCGGCAAAGGACTCACCTTCGACGCCGGTGGCATCTCGATCAAGCCCTCCGAGGCGATGGACGAAATGAAGTACGACATGTGCGGCGGTGCCAGCGTCATTGGCACCCTCCGAGCACTCTGCGCACTCGACCTACCGATCAACGTCATCGGCGTGGTACCGGCCTCTGAGAACTTGCCCGACGGCGCCGCCAACAAGCCGGGCGACATCGTCACCAGCCTCTCCGGGCAAACCATCGAGATCCTTAATACCGATGCCGAGGGCCGACTGATCCTCTGCGACGCCCTGACCTACGTCGAGCGGTTTGAGCCAGCCCTAGTAGTCGACATGGCCACCCTGACCGGCGCCTGTATCGTCGGCCTCGGGCGGCATCCCTCCGGGCTGTTCTCAAACGACGACGCACTCGCCGAGGCGCTCACCCAGGCCGGCGAGGCCAGCGCCGATCGCGTCTGGCGGATGCCGCTCTGGGACGATTACCAGCAACAGCTCGACAGCAACTTCGCCGACATGGCCAACATCGGCGGCCGCGATGGCGGTGCCATCACCGCCGCCTGCTTCCTCTCGCGCTACACCAAGGCCTACACCTGGGCGCATCTGGACATCGCCGGCACCGCCTGGCTCACTGGCAAGGAGAAGGGAGCGACTGGGCGGCCGGTGCCACTGCTCAGCCAATTCCTACTCGATCGGGCCGGTCGCGGGGCCTAAGTAGCCGTCTATTTTCTACTTCCCGATTCTTGCCGAACAGCGGCACTCAAATTGGGAAGCAGTTGATGGACGCTTTCTAAGCATTCACATGGCGGAACTGCTCAACAACCAAGCTCGGGTCGCCGCTGATGACAAGGATTGACTTCTACGTGCTCAAGGACGGCAGCCGCGGCAACCGCTTCGGGCTCTGCTGCCGCCTCGTCGAGCGCATCTATAGGGGCACGCCAGACGGTACCAAGCCGCCACCGCGGGTCTTGATCCATTGCCCCGAGGTCCAGCAGGCACGCCATCTCGACCGACTCCTTTGGAGCTATCGGGATGATAGCTTCTTACCGCATGGGCTGGTTGGCGAGACCGACCCGACGCTGACCCCAATCTTGATCAGCATCAACGACCAGCCTGAGACCGAAGACCAGGTGCTGATCAATCTCAGCTCAAGCGCCGAGGCACCACCCTTCTTCAGCCGCTTCGAGCGCCTCTGCGAGCCGCTCGATCACGCGCCCGAGATCCGCCAAGCGGGCCGCAAGCGCTACCTCTATTATCGTGACTGTGGTTATCCTCTGGCGCACCATCAGGTCGGCTGAGCGCTTGCGGATGTCAGACGACTCGAGTACGCACTGCTTGAGCCTGTACGAACCTGCTTGGACTCGTGAACTGCTAGGGTGAAGATCATTGAAGCTACGACACAAGATGGGCCTTGTGGTCTTTTTGCTGACCGCCGTCCTGGCCGTGGTCCTGGTGCTCATCAGTAGCACGCTCATCCGCTCCTATACCCTGCATGGTGCCACCCAGTATGCGCAAACCGTCGCTGAGATGGCACGCACCGCACTGACTGAATCGATGCTCAATGGCACGACTCCGACCCTGCCCCGGCTGAAGTCACGGCTTGCTGAGACCCAGGGGCTGGTCGGACTCAATGTCGAGCGTTCACCAGCCAATATTGAGCAATTTGGTCCCAGCCAAGAGGGGCTGCCGCACCTCGACGCCATCTCCGCCGAGGTAATCACGACCGGCAGGCCGCTCTACCGGCTCGAGCAAGACCAGGTGCAAGCAGTGTTTCGAGCCACCATCCCCTACATCGCTGACTCACATGGCGAGCCCAACTGTCTGAGCTGCCACCAGGTTCCAGAAGGAACTGTGCTCGGCGCCGTGACGATCCGCATCAGGATCAGCGACATCCTTGAACGATCCTACTGGGCCTCCCTGACCCTCGCCGCGATCATCCTACTGTTCGTGCCGCTCCTGCTCTATCTGATCAACCGGCTCTATCGACCAATCATCCGCGCTGCGGAGGGCGTCGAGAGCGCCGTCGCGCGCGCTGGCGATGGCGATTTCACGACCCGTGTCCAGACCAGCGGCAGCGACGAAGCGAGCCGGATCGCCGCCAGCTTCAACCGGCTGATGGACCTGCTCGAGAATGGCTTGATCCGAATCTCGGGCCAGATTGCACGCCTGGTGCAGTATGAGCGCCCGACCAACGGCCATTTGCTCACCGAGACCATCCGCGCCGTCGATGAGCTGGTCGATGCCGCTCAGTTCAAGCAGGCGATCGAGGAAGACGAGACCAAGACCGAGGTCTACCAGCGCCTCTCGCAGGTCATGCGAACCAAGCTCGGCTTTAGTCGCTTCTCCATCTACGAGGTCGATGACGCCAAGAACAAGCTGGTGCCGACCCTCATCGACGGCGAGCAGAGCGCCGAGAATCGCTGGTGTGATGCCCAAATCCTAGCCCGCTCAGAGAGCTGTCGCGCCCGCCGTACCGGACACCCTGTCAACGCCTTCGAGCAGCCTGGCATCTGCACCATGTTCGTCGGCAAGGGGATCGAGCCAGGACTCGAGCATGTCTGTCTACCGGTGCTGCAATCGGGGGGCGTCGGCAGCGTGGTACAGGTGGTCGCCCCCCTGGATGAGAAGCCACACATCGACCAGCAGCTCGCCAATCTAAGCGTCCATCTGCGCGAGGCGTCGCCAGTGCTCGAGGCCAAACGGCTGATGGAGACCCTACGCGAGTCGTCCATGCGCGATGCCATGACCGGACTCTATAACCGGCGCTTTCTCGAGGAATATCTTGATACGCTGCTCGCCGGCGTGGCACGCAACAAGACCCAGCTCGGCCTGCTGATGCTGGATCTGGATTACTTCAAGCAGGTCAATGACAGCTATGGGCACGAGGCCGGCGACCGGGTGTTGATCGAGCTCGCCCGCGTGATCCGTCAGTCGGTGCGCGCAAGCGACCTCTGCGTGCGTTTCGGCGGCGAGGAATTCCTCGTCATCCTCAACGACACCGATGCACAAGGCGCTATGCTGTTGGCTGAGAAGGTCCGCGCCAAGGTCGAGGAGATGCGCGTGCAGCTCCCGGGTGGCGCCATCCAGAAGACCATCTCAATCGGGGTCGCCGACTACCCGGCCGACGGTGAGAACTTCTGGCAGGTCCTCAAGTACGCAGACGTGGCGCTGTACGCGGCGAAGGAGGCCGGACGCAATCGTGTCGAGCGTTTCGTGCCGGAGATGTGGACGGGCAACGCAGGCGAGTACTAACCCGCTGATCTAGATGTGATGCACTATCCGGACGAACTCATCGCTGCCATCCGCGCCTTTGAGGCAACACCAGGGCCGCTGCCCCTGCACTGCGGCGTTCAACACTACAGCTGGGGTGATCCAGACTTCATCCCGGCACTCACCGGTATTCGCAACCCACGCCGGCTGCCCTTTGCTGAACTCTGGATCGGCGCCCATCCGGACCTGTTCTCGACCGTTCAGCTTGGCGGCTGTCGCCTATCGCTCGCCGAACTCATCGCCGCCGCACCAACCACCCTGCTCGGCGTCCAGGCCGCATCCGGATTCGACAACCAATTGCCCTTTCTGCTCAAGGTCCTGGCGGCGCGCGAGCCATTATCGATCCAAGCCCATCCGACCCGCGCGCAGGCCATCGCCGGCTATCAGCATGAGGACAGGATCGGGCTGCCGCTGACCGATCCGCGCCGCAGCTACCGCGACTGCAATCATAAGCCGGAGCTCCTCGTCGCACTCACCGACTTCTATGCGCTGCGCGGCTTCCGTCCGCTCCCAGAGATCAACGCCGAGCTGGCCGCCACGCCTGAGCTAGCACCACTCCGGGCGCAGTTCGAGCCAAGTCCCGATGGGCTGCTGCACCTCTACCGATGGCTGATGCAGCTCGAGCAGGCACAGGTTGATGCCCTGTTAGTGCCGCTGATCAGACGCCTAGAGCGGGAGCGAGCGGGGACTGCACGCGAGGAGACTCGACTCGACCCCAACGGTCGCCATGAGCAGGATCTCAGTGACTGGGATCGCTGGGATTGGCTGCTCAAAGCCGACCAATACTTCTCGACCAACGGCCAGCACGATCGCGGCCTCTTCTCACTGCTGTTATTGAACCTCATCGCCTTGAAACCCGGCGAGGCCCTGTTTCTTCCCGCGGGCGAATTGCATGCCTATCTCCATGGTGCTGCGATCGAGCTCATGGCCAACTCCAACAATGTGCTACGCGGTGGACTGACAGAGAAGCACATTGATGTCCCAGCACTCTTAACAACGCTCAGGGTCGATCCCGCGCCTGGGGTCGTGCTGCAGCCACAGCCGCCTGCTGGCCCGAGTCTGCCAGAAATCTATTCGACTCCAACGCGCGAATTCTTGCTCGAGCGCTACCAGCTCAGCGCCGGTGAGCATTGCCTGATCAATCCTGGAGGCGGTGTTCAGCCCGAGCCAGCGCTCATGCCTCGCATCAGTCACCCGCTCGACGCGGCAGCTAGCCCGGAGACGACTGCTAGCCTGGCCAAACTGCGCCTCGGCCTCGTGCTTGATGGGCGGGTCAGTCTGCACAGCCCCAGGCAAGCACCACTTGCCCTCAAGCGCGGTTCTACCTTTGTGATCCCAGCAGCCTGCCGCACCGAACTACGCAGCAGTCGAGCGTCCGTACTCTTCACAGCACGCCTACCTTAGGCGATTGTCGGAAATCGCCTAAAACAGCTCATCCAACATGCGCGGTGCCGTCCGTCGCCGTGCTGGTGCCTTCCTGCGCGCCACTGGTGCCGAATATCGCACGGGGTCCGGCCCCAAGGTCATGAGCTGATACTCATCACGGATGAACTCAATCATGCTGCCACTCTTCGAGCTGGTCTTTTGGCCAGAGCGCAAGCTGATCCGCACCGGCACCATGCCCGCCGGTTGCTTGATCGTCGCCACCGGGATCTCAGCAAGGGCCTCTTCCATAAAGTCGATCCAGATGCCGAGCGCCGCAGTTCCACCCCACTCACCGCGGCCAAGCGGCTTATTGTCATCGCGTCCGACCCAGGCTATCGTCACCAGCTCTGGCTGATAGCCGGCAAACCAAGAGTCCCGTGACTCGTTGGTGGTTCCGGTCTTGCCGGCGATATCCTCGCGCTTTAGCCGCTTGGCGCGCGTCGCGGTGCCACTCAGGATCACGTCCTTGAGCATCGAGTCCATGTTGTAGGCGATACGCGGATCGATCGCTAAGGGTGCCTTCGGATCATCAAAGGCGCCGACCGGCAGCACCTTGGCCTCTTCCTCGCCACGCTCAAGCCAACAGTCCATGCAAGCACGCAGTGGCTGCGCCTCGAACAACAAGTTGCCTTGCGTGTCTTCGATCCGATCGATCAGATAAGGCTGTACCCGATAGCCGCCATTGGCGAAGATCGCAAAACCACGCGCAAGCTCCAAGGGCGTGACCGAGCCAGAGCCGAGCGCCATCGACATATCCGGCGGCATCGAATCAGGCGCAAAGCCAAAGTTCTGAATGTACTCACGTGCATAGTCGACGCTCATCCGATTGATCAGATTGACCACCGCAAGATTGCGTGACTTCGACAAGGCAACGCGGATACGGATCGGCCCCATGAACTTCCCGTCGGCGTTCTTTGGTCGCCAGACGCCGTTTCCGGAAGGCATCTCAAAGCGCTCATCCTTCACCAAGCTTGCAGGCGTATACCCCTTGCCGAGGGCAGCGGCATAGACAAAGGGCTTGAAGGTCGAGCCCGGCTGCCGCTGGGCATCGACGGCCCGATTGAATTTGCTCCACTCGAAGGCATAGCCGCCAGAGAGGGCGCGGATCGCACCATCTTCTGGTGCCAGCGCCACCAAGGCACCGCCGACCTTGGGCACCTGGGCCAAGACCCACTCACCCGCTTTGGCCTCCCGCAACCGAATCACATCACCAACAGCAACCGCGTCCGTCACTTGGCGCGGCGCCGGTCCACGCCAGTTCTCGGTCTTGAACGGCCGCGCCCATTTGACCTGAGAACGCCCGAGGCTACGCACTTCACCGTTGCCGAGATAGACCTCGGCCTGCGCTGCCGAGGCACTGATCACGATCCCAACCGGTAGTCCCGGCACCCTGGGACGCTCGGCGAGGATCGCATCTAGGGCGGCGAAATCCTGATCAATAAGGTTGTCAACCTTGGCCTCGGCACCATGGTAGCCATGGCGCTGGTTATAGGCCATCAGCCCTTTGCGCAGCGCTGCATCGGAGGCAGTCTGCAAGCGCTCATCAACCGTCGTGTAGACCTTGAGTCCAAGCCGGTACGCATCCTCCTCGCCGTAGCGTTGCACCACCTCCTGGCGCGCCATTTCGGCCAGATAGTCGGCACGGAACTCGATCGCTGGCGCATACCGCTTGGCAGTCAGTGGCGCGGTGCTCGCGAGCAGGAAATCGGTGTCATCGATATAGCCAAACGCATGCATGCGCTCGAGGATGTAGTCACGCCGCTCAAGCGCGCGCTCCGGATTGGAAAGCGGGTTGTTTGCCGAGGGCGCCTTAGGCAGGCCGGCCAGCATGGCCATCTCGGCAATGGTCAGCTGATCAAGGGTCTTTTGGTAGTAAAACTCGGCCGCAGCGGCCACGCCATAGGAGCGATGTCCGAAGAAGATCTTGTTCAGGTATAGGCTTAGGATCTCTTCTTTGCTGAGGCTGGACTCGAGCTTCCAAGCAAGCAGGATCTCGGTCAGCTTGCGCTTGATGGTCTTATCGCGGGTGAGGAAGAAGTTTCGCGCCACCTGCATGGTGATGGTACTGCCGCCTTGGGTCGCCTCACCGCTCTTCGCGACGCTGACCGCGGCACGGGCCAAGCCAATGGTGTCGATACCGGTATGCTCAAAAAAGCGGCTGTCTTCAGCCGAAACAAAGGCATCGATGAGCAGTGACGGGATCTCCTCAAAGGCCACCGCACGCCGGCGCTGGATGCCGAATTCAGCCATTAATGAGCCATTCGCGGTAAAGATCCGCAGCGGCTCCTCGAATTCGACCTCAGTCAGCGCATCAACGGGCGGCAGCTCAGCTTCCATGGTGCTGAGCAGGATGGCCGCGCCAAAGGTCGCGATCAACGCCAGATCGAAGGGGATGGCCAGGCCAGCGGTAACCAGCCGTGCGAGCCAACTGAGCACCCCCAGTATGGGGCCGTCGGAATGTCGGCGACGCCTAGAGCGGCCTTTTGAGCGCCGCGGCTTAGGCGGCGGCTGTGGCTTTGGTTGCGCTGTCACTTTACCCGAGGAGCCTTGATGGCTCACCGAGCCAGGGTGATCTTGCGCGCGCGTATCATTCTCCAACCGGCTCAACCCCTTCAAAATAGGCCAATCGATTCGCAGAGGTTGGAGGGCCAACACCAGCGATCGCAAACAAGCAGTAGGCGCCGAAAGTCTACACGAAGAACCGAGCCACCATTAACCATTGCGATGCCAGTAAAGCCCAATCGCCGACAGTCATCTACACTTAAGCCAGAGAACGATCAGCCAAGGGGTCAGGTCTTGCCGGATAAAGGCAGTCACAACAGCACTCGAGAGCGCCTGCTGCAGGCCGCACTCGAGGTCTTTGCCGAACAGGGCTATCGCGCCGCTACCATTCGCGAGATCTGCGGTCGAGCGGAAGCGAATGTAGCCGCAGTGCATTACCATTTTGGCGACAAACGCAAACTCTACGAGGCGATCTACGGCCATCTGTTCGAGACCCTGCAGGAACGACGCACCGCCTTCTTACCGCCCGACGCGGCCCCCGAGGTCCGCTTGCGGGTCCATATTCGGACCCTGTTCGAGGAGATTTTTTGCTGCGAGGGCAACAGCGATCGGCAGGCCCAGCTCAGCAGACTCTATCTCAATGAGATGGTGCGCCCCACTGAGGCACTCGATCGCATCGTCAGTGAGCACTTTGAGCCGGATGCCCGCAGACTCTATGAGATCATCGCAGCGTTACTAGAAACAACGCCCACTGACCCAATCACCATCGACTGCGCTGCCAGCGTGATCGGACAGATCCTCTATTACCATCATGCCCTGCCGATCCTCTCTCGGCTGCACCCAGACCGCCCCGCCGTTGCCGAGCGGCTCGACGCGATCATCGAGCAGGTCTGGCTGTTCTCGCTTGGCGGCATCGAACGTGCCAAGCAATCCAATCCTACAAAACCTTGAGCAGCCAATTGGAAGCGACCCTCAGATTCTGCTCGGCTCTAGCCGACAACGCCGCCCCAAGCTCAAACGCCTCGGCACCGATAGCCAACAGCTCAAGCCGTGGCGGCTCGCCATAGAGCGAACGAAACAGATGCGCCAATGCCCCTGGTGTTAACCGATGGCTTGTCCAACCCAGGACCTGCAGCTCAGGTTGGATCTGGGCTTCGTCTTGAACCTGCAACGCAGACGAACTCTGGGGCTCAGGCTGGGGCTCAGGCTGGGTCTGGCTCTGCGTCGTCTCGACCGGCAGCAACCGATAAGGCGCGCTCAAACCAGGCGCGGCATCAACGAAGATCACGCGCTCGCGACCTAGCAGGTCGAGCAGATGCTCGATCTGGGGCTGAAAGTCAGTCAGCAGCTCGACCCCCGCAAGTCGACCAACGACTTGCAACTGCTGCAACCGATCGATCAACAGCGGCCCAAGGGCGTCATCCCCGCGCGATGGATTGCCGTAACCGAGCACCAAGATGGGTGCGACTGGCACCGCATGCACATGCCCGGGATCGAAACAGCGCAACAGCGACCTAGACCCATGAGCGGCAGTGGACCCGGCCGGTGCGCTTAGCATCCGCAGGCACCAAACCTGTCACGAGCATCAGCGGCATCAGGGACATCGCAGCGCAAGACCGTACCATCCGCATGGCGTTGTAATCGATCCTCAAGCCGCCCATCAGCGTCGACCAAGTCCAGTTGCAACGGCATCTGCCCGAGCGCATGGGTCGCGCAGGAGAGACAGGGGTCATAGGCACGAATCGCCACCTCAATCTGATTCAGCAAGGGCTCAGTGAGCTGGTGACCGTCCAAATAGCAGCGCGCGACCTGACGGATCGATTCGTTCATCACCTGATTGTTATTGGTGGTCGAGACGATCAGATTGGCCTTGCGAATGAGCCCGTTCTCATCGATCTCGTAATGATGGAATAGCGTCCCACGCGGAGCCTCGAGCACGCCGATGCCGCGCTGGCGGAGCACTCCCTCAGTGATCAGCTCGGTGCCGCTCAGCTCGGGATCATCGAGCAGGCGCTCGATGGCCTCGGCGCAGTAAAGCAGCTCGATCAAGCGCGCCCAGTGCGTCGCCAATGCTGCCTGCACTGGCTGACCATTTGCCAAGGCAACAAAGGCCTGTCGCTCGGTCTCGGCCAGCGGTGTAGCAATCCGATCACAATTGTTGATCCGCGCCAGCGGCCCCACCCGATACCAGCCATGCTCGGGCCCCAGCGCCGCGATGAACGGGAACTTCATATAGCTCCAAGGCTTGATCTCCTCCCGCAGCAGGCGCGCATAATCGCCACAATCCGCATGGTCGAACAGGATCTGCCCACTGGCATCACAGGCCCGCAGACCACCCTCGTAGAGCTCGAGATGGCCGCTGTCGTCGACAAGACTCAGGCTGTTTGAAGCAACGCTCGCGAAGCGATCAAACCCGGCCCGCTCGGCCTCGTAGAGCCGCTTGATCAGGGCCACCGCGGCCTGAGCCCAGGCTAGCACCTGCCCGATATCCGCCCGCAGCAGATCACGCTCGACGGCACTGACGGCCTTGTTGACACCGCCTGGAACCGCCCCCGAGCCATGAATGCGCTTACCCGAGGTGATCCGAATCACCTCCTGACCATACTTGCGCAGCAGCACCCCTTGGCGGGCGATCTCGGGATGCTCCTGGATAACGCCAACGATGTTGCGATGGGCGACAGCGTCATCAAAGCCAAATAGCAGGTCGGGTGACGCGAGATGGAAGAAGTGCAGCGCGTGCGACTGCAGCACCTGGCCATAGTGCATCAGCCGCCGCACCTTCTCGGCGGTGGCTGTGAGCTGATCAACGCCGACCAGCTGATCACAGGCCTTGGCCGCGGCCAGATGATGGCTGACAGGACAGATACCACAGAGACGCTGCACCAACACCGGCAGCTCCCAGTAGGGGCGCCCCTGGATGAACTTCTCGAAGCCGCGGAATTCAACGATATGCAGCCGCGCCTGACGCACATGACCCTCGTCGTCGAGCAATAGGGTTACCTTGCCGTGACCCTCAACTCGGGTCACCGGATCGATCACCACTCGCCGGAGGCGTTCTGGATGAGCGGCGGTCTCGAGTGAACTCAACATCGTTGCGACCTCATTAGGGTATCTCTGTTGACGTCCCCATCCGTGACCGATCGCTTGCACCTTGACCTTGGGGCCGCGGTCTCAATCGTAATGGAGCTGTTTATCAGACAGCGCGATCGGGCGGCCTTGCAGTAGGGCGGTCAGGAAGGCCCAGATGGCATCCCCGGACGGTGGGCAGCCGGGCAGACAGTAATCGACCTTGACGATCTCATGGATGGGATGCACCTGGCTCAACAGCAGCGGCAGCTCGGGATCATTCGGGATACCGCGGTTGTACAAACCGATCCCGTCGATAAAGGCCTCTTCCAGGCATTCACTCAACGCAAAGCCGTTGCGCATCGCCGGAATCCCACCGTTCACCGCGCAGGCCCCAAGCGCCACCAGGATGCGGCAATGGCGCCGGAAGCCGCGCAGCACCTCGACGTTCTCGGCGTTTGCTACCCCGCCCTCGATGATCCCAAGATCGCAGTCACCCAGGTGCTTGATGTCGGTGATCGGGGTGCGGTCAAAATCGACCAACTCGATCAAATCGATCAGCCGCTCGTCGATATCGAGCAGCGACATGTGGCAACCGAAGCAGCCAGCCAGCGAGGCCGTCGCCACACGCAGCTTCTTGGCTGGCGGCAGGGTCCTGCTCGGCGCTTGGCGCTCGGCATTGGTGATGGCGTCAGAGGTCGCTTCGGTGGCACCGGTGGCATCGTGGGTATGCGTTGCGACCATCAGGATTCCTCCACCAGGGTTGCAACATCGCCGACCCGACTGATCGACTCGCGGTCATAAGGTCGCTCGCCGATCGGCACCCGAAACCCATGCCGCTCCCCGACATCACCGGCGCGCTGGCGCAGCAGGATAGCGCCAACCGGACAGATGTGCGCAGCCTGATCGGTCAGCTCCAGCCGACTATCCCCGAGCCGGCCCGTTGGCGAATCAACGATCAGATGCGAATCTAAGCCCCGCCCAGCGACCGCAAACACCCGTTTCCGATCCAGATCGCGACTAGCGCGAACACAGCGCTCGCAGAGGATGCAGCGATTCAGGTCTAACACCAGATCCGGATGCGAAGCATCAAGTTCGCGGCGCGGGAAGAAGTGCGTGAAATGCGGCTCGAGCATGCCGCAGTGATAGGCCACCGCCTGCAACTCACAGGCACCAGTCCGCTCGCAGGCCGGGCAAACATGATTACCTTCGACAAACAGCATCTGCAAGATCGCGACTCGCAGCGCACGCAGCGCCTCGGTCTCGCTCTCAACCTCTAGCCCAGCGGTGGCCGGCGTGGTACAGGACGAAACCTCGCGCCCATTGACACGCACCACACAGACGCGGCAGCTACCATGCGGCAACAGGGCCGGATGATGGCAGAGGTGCGGAATATAGACAGCCGCCGCCAGGGCCGCATCCATAATGGTTTGGCCAGGCTGAAACGGGATCTCCACACCGTCAAGGCGGAAGCGACCCTCTACTATTGCCATCACTCACCTCCCCACTCACCACTCACCACTCACCACTCACCACTCACCACTCACCACTCACCACTAAAAACGGCTAAGACGCAAGATGAGCGCCCGGATCATCACGGCCCGAGAGCCGACGCGCCTCGGCCAGCGCGGCATCCAGATCAAAGGCCGGCGTATACTCGGCACTCGCCAAGCGCGTCTGATAGATCCAGGGAAACTTCTCCAACGTCTGGAGCAGATGATTCGGCGCCGTATGCCCAAGCCCACAGTGGCTGGCGCGGCGCATCAGATCGCCAATCCGCCGCATCTCCTCGAGGTCATGCGCCGAGGCACGCCCGCTCGCCACCTTCTCGATTAGATCGCGTAGCAGCACCCCGCCCACCCGGCAGGGCGTACAAAAGCCACAGCTCTCATGAACGAAGAACCCAGCGAAGTTGCGCACCATCTCCAGCAGGTCGCGCTGCTGACCAAACACCATGAACGCACCCGCGGTCGGCAGATCCTCAAACGCTAGCACCCGATCCAGCTCCTCAGCACTCAGCGTCGAGCCCGCCGCCCCAGAGACCTGCACCGCCTGCACCGACTGCGCACCGCAGAGATCAAGCAGCTCGCGCACCGAGGTTCCGAATGGCACCTCGTAGACACCGGGCAAGGCACAATCGCCGCTGACGCTGAGAATCTTGCTACCGGCCGATAGATCCGTGCCTTCGCTGCGCAGCCAATAGCCGCCATGCTCGGCAACGCGTGCCGCGGCGAGGAAGGTCTCGACGTTATTGACCAGGGTCGGGCGATTCAGATAGCCCGCAGTCACCGGGAACGGCGGCCGTTTGCGGGTCACGCCACGCTTGCCCTCGAGCGACTCGATCAGCGCCGATTCCTCGCCACAGATGTAGGCGCCAGCACCCAGATGGATCTGGATGTCGAAATCGAAGGGACCGTCGACGGCGTCTAGCCGACCTCGCACGGCGCTCGTCTGATTGCTCGTCTGATTGCTCGTCTGATCGCCAGTCTGAGCGGCTCCGCTGATGACATCCATGTCCGGACCGATGCCCGCGTTAATCCCCGCATCAGTACCCCTCCCAACGCTGAGACCTGACCTGAGAGCTGTCCGGGCACTGGCACCGATCTGCTTACCCAACAGCCCAAGCTCACGCCGCCGCTGCAGCACCGCCTCTAGATGCTCCAGCAGATAACGATACTCGCCGCGTAGATAGATGAAGCCCTCGCGCGCACCAACGATACCGGCGCAGAGCGTCATACCCTCAATCACCAGATCCGCATAGGCGGTCAGCAGGACTCGATCCTTGAAGGTACCGGGCTCACCCTCATCGGCGTTGCAGACCACCACCTTTTGCGGCTGTCCAGTCTCACGGCAGAAGCGCCATTTGAGCGCGGTGGTAAAGCCGGCGCCACCACGACCACGCAGTCCGGAACGCTCGATCTCAGCTAGCACCGCATCGCCGCCGCGCTCGAACAAGGCTGACAGCCCCGCATCGCGCACCTCCAGATCGCGCAGCAGCAGACCCGACCGCTGCACATGATTGGAGACCGCAAAATAGTCTTGCGGCCAATGTTGAAGCGGCACGCGGGTGTCGACCAGGGCGGCAATATGGCGCATGCGGTCTTCGTCGAGACGCGTGATCGCAAAACCATTGACCAACAGGGCCGGAGCCTGGTCACACATCCCGGTGCAGGAGGTGACATCGACGCTGACGCGACCATCAGCGCGCGGGACGCCAGGGTCGACCCCAAGGCGTTCGCAGAGCAGTTGCATCAGCCGCTGGCTGCCCAACATCCGGTCGGTGATGTTATCGCTGAGCAGGATGTTGTACTGACCACGCGGCGTCCGGTGTAGGAAGGCATAGAAGTCGATTGCGGCCAGGCATTGGGCCCTAGTCACATCTAAGCGCTCGGTCAGCGCCCTGATGCCGGCTTCTGGGACGAACGAAAATGCCTGCTGCAATGCAATCAAATGCTGCAGCACCTGTTCTGGACGGCGGCCGAGACGGGCCAGCGAACGCTCGACGACCTGGGCGATACGCGCTGGGGCCGGATCAGGACGATCGCTCGGAGCTGCCGGTCCAAGTCCAGTTGCTGGAGCGCCCGGGATGACCTGATGCATGCCGTCCTCCGCTAGAGAATTATCAACGCTAACTTCAGTATAGTCCGCTGCCGAGGGTTCGCAGGAAAAGGGTAAAATAGGAATATTTATCTGTAAATAGTGTGACTTAGAAGAGCGTTTCGGGAAAACATTACAGTTTGTCCATGTTGGCTTGCAAACCGCTTTTCCATGCACTACTTTACATAACACAGACGGCCAACTCGGCGTCTGCAACAACCGGCGGTTCTTCGGAACGCCACCTGAAACCCATATTGCTCGTTTGGAGGATATGACGATGACAACCATCGACTTCTCACCGCTGTTCCGCTCCATGATCGGCTTCGACCGGATGGCGCCCTCGCTCGAGAACGCCTATCGCACTGAGGCTGGCGGCTATCCGCCCTATAACGTCGAGGTCGAGGACGAGAACAAGTACCGCATCACCATGGCGGTTGCGGGCTTCGCCGAGAGCGATCTTGGTCTTGAAACCAAGGAGAATCTGCTCACAGTCACTGGCTCGCGCCAGCAGGATGACGCAGAAGACGCGCGGCGCTACCTCTATCGCGGCATCGCCACTCGCAGCTTCGAGCGTCGCTTCCAGCTCGCCGACTATGTGAAGGTGGTCGATGCAAGGCTCGAGAACGGGCTGTTACACATCGACCTGGTGCGTGAGGTGCCAGAGGCCATGAAGCCGCGCAAGATCGAGATCCGCGGTGACAATGGACGCTATATTGAAGGCACCAGCACTCAGGAGGCTGTGCGCGCTGCTGCCTAAGCCTGGTCGCTGCCTGCCCCATGCACGGCTGCTCCAAGTGATCAGCCTGCAGGGTCAGCTCCAGCGGTGACTTAAGAGGAAGGCCGAGCCATCGCTCGGCCTTTGTCGTTAGATCAAACCGAGAAGCAGGCGACCAGATCATTCAAGAAGGCGAGACCACGCGCGGTTGGACGGATCAGGATCTGGCTTCCGGTATCAAACCGCGACACCAGATCAAGCTCGGACGCGGCGCGCAGCCCGGGCTCGAGGACCCTTGCGCTAAGACCAGTCCTGCGCTCGAAGTCTGCACTGGTAAAACCATCGACCAGCCGAAAGGCATTCAACGCAAACTCCTCGATGAGATCCTGCTCTGAGAGGCTCCGCACGGCGCTCGTCGGGTCGCTAGCGCTCAGACAGCGGTTCTGACAGACCTTGATATAGGCATCTGGATGACGCCGCTTTGTCCGACGCTCGACGGTCCCCAAGCTCGCCACGCTCAACTTCCCGTGCGCCCCAGCGCCGACCCCAAGATAGTCACCGAAGCACCAATAGTTGAGGTTGTGGCGACAGCGATAACCGGGCTGCGCAAAGGCAGAGATCTCATAACGCTCGAACCCGGCTGCCGCCAGCAGCTCAAACCCCTGCTGCTGGATCGCATCCGCCAGATCCGGATTGGGCAAAGCCGGCGGTTGCTGATAGAACGCGGTGTTCGGCTCCAGGGTCAGCTCATAATAGGATAGGTGCCTTGGCTCGAGCGCAATCAATCGTTCCAGATCGTCGCCTGCCCTCTCCAAATCCTGCCCAGGCAGCGCGAACATCAGGTCTAGATTGATGTTTGTAATGCTAGCCGCGCGCGCCACTGCGACCGCCCTCCGTGCATCGTCCGGCGTATGGATGCGCCCGAGTCGCTCCAGCGCATCCGCCGAGAGCGACTGCACCCCGATCGAGAGCCGATTCACTCCAGCCTCGGCATAGCCCGCGAACTGTGCCTCATCAACCGTACCCGGGTTCGCCTCCAGCGTGATCTCGGCCTCAGGAGAGAGGATAAACCGCGCCCTCACGCCATCCAGTAGCCGGCGAATGGCCGCCCCTGAAAACAGGCTCGGCGTTCCGCCACCAATAAAGATCGAGATCAGTGGCCGAGCGGGTCCAGCAGCAAGCCGTTGGCACTCGGTATCGAGATCGCTCAACAAGGCATCGATATAGACGACCTCAGGAATCCCGCCCAACATGGCATGCGAGTTGAAATCGCAGTAAGGACATTTGCGCACACACCAGGGTATATGCACATAGAGCGCCAGCGGCGGAGGCCAGTCAAAATGGCCTCTCTGACCTTGCCGCATCAACGGTATGACTCGCGCGGCCAGACTAGAGCGGCCATCCCGCCAGTCTCTATCCAGTCAGTTGATCGCGCGCCTGCAGATAGGCCAGCTCTGAGATCGCGCTCCACTCCTTCGCGCCCGCAAGAAACTTCTGATAAGACGCATAGGTCTTGCGCGAGAACGCATCCTTCTCAGCGATCTCGGCAACGACCTCATTCGAGAGCTTGCGCAGCGCCAACAGCACATCATCCGGATACTGACGCAGCTCCACACCATACTCGCTGATCAGGGTCTGCAGTGCAGTCGGATTGCGAGCAGTGTATTCAGCAAGCAGATCCAGATTCGCAACCTTGCAGGCATTGAGCACGATGGCTTGGAGATCGTCCGCTAAGCTGTCGAAGACCTCCTTGTTGATGAAGGATTCTAGCGTCGTGCCCGGCTCGTGCCAGCCCGGATAGTAGTAATATTTGGCCGCCTTATAGAGGCCAAAGGCGAGATCGTTGTAAGGGCCAACCCATTCGGTCGCATCGATGTTACCGGACTGTAGCGAGGTGAAGATCTCGCCGCCGGGCAAGCTAACCGGGGTGCCACCGGCGCGCCGCAGCACCTCACCACCCAGGCCGGGGATGCGCATCTTCAGGCCCTTGAGATCCTCAACCGAGTTGATCTCTTTATTGAACCAACCGCCCATCTGCACGCCCGTGTTCGCCGCTGCGGCCGGCACCAGGTTAAAGCCGGCGTAGAGCTCTTGCCAAAGCTCCATGCCGCCGCCGTAATAAAGCCAGCTATTCATCTCTTGGGCAGTGAGGCCAAAGGGCACACTGGCAAAGAACTGCGCCGCTTCGCTCTTCCCCTTCCAGTAGTAAGCCGCGCCATGGCCCATCTCGGCAGTACCGCGTGAGACGGCATCAAAGATCTCAAACGCCGGCACCAGCTCACCAGCGCCATAGACCTTGACCTCAATGCGCCCGCCGCTCATCTGGCCAATCAGCTCGGCAAGCTTGTTGGCGCCGGTGCCCATGCCGGGGAAGTTCTTCGGCCAGGTGGTGACCAGCTTCCATGTGTGCTCGGCCTTGGCCGCGGCAGGTCTGATACCGGCGCCCAAGGCGACCGTAGCGGCTCCCGCACTCGTCAGGAAGGCTCTGCGTTGCATGTTCTAGATTCCTCTTGTTGTCTTAGGCATTGAGTAACGCTCGTCTCGAAGACGGCCAGGGTGCAACGACATCTGGTTGCCGAGGCATCGCTGACCATCAGCGCAACAGCCCCCTCGCCCCCTAGGCTCAGGATCTTGGACGCCATGGACCATGCGAATCTACAGGCAATCAATCCGCCGGCTCCAGCCGCGCATACTCGAGCACCAGCCATTTGGCCCCAGCAGACTCGAAATTGATCTGGATACGGGCACCGCTGCCATGCCCCTCGGCATTCAAGACCAGGCCGGGACCGAACTTCGGATGCCGAACACGCTGACCAAGATGGAATCCGCCGCCGGCCTCGACAGCAGCAGCAGCGACCTTGGACCTGGCCCCAGAGCGCGCAGCCCCGAAGCCCATCGCCCCAAAACCCGATCCAGTCCGACCAGCCCGCGGCCGCGAGCTCCCGCCACCGCGTACCTCTTCGATCAGCTCGGCCGGTACCTCGCGCAGAAAGCGCGACGGCATGGCGTAATCCTCGCGCCCATGTAAACGGCGACTCTCGGCATGGGTCAGATAGAGCAGCCGCTTGGCGCGCGTCATGCCGACATAGCAGAGCCTGCGCTCTTCCTCGAGCCGGCTTGGATCAGACATCGACATGCTATGCGGAAATAACCCCTCCTCGACACCGGTGATGAACACCAGCGGAAACTCAAGCCCCTTAGCGCTGTGCAAGGTCATCAGCTGCACGCTGTCCTCGAAACCATCGGCCTGGGCATCTCCTGCCTCGAGCGCTGCATGGGCGAGGAAGCTGCCGAGAATATCGCCCTCGTCGTTCGGCGCCTCGGCAGCAAAACGCCGGGTCGCCTCGACCAGCTGCTCTAGGTTCTCCAAGCGCTCGATGCCACGCCCATCTTTGTTCTTCTCGAAATGCGCCGGTAGACCGCTGGCCTCCAGCACCTCGGCCACCAGATCTGGCAGTTCCTGCTCAGCCTGAGCGCGCGTTGCCAGCCCTTCGATCAGCTCGATGAAACCGCGCAGCGCGCCGGTTGCCCGCGCTGGCAGCAGCACTCGGCTCACCGCGGCGCGGGCTGCCTCCCACAGCGTGCTGCCATCTGCCCGTGCCTGGGTGCGCAGCAGATCGATCGTACGTGGACCAATCGAACGTGGCGGCAGATTGACGATGCGCTCAAAGGCCGTCTCATCGCTCGGGTTTGCGATCAGACGCAGATAGGCCAAGGCATCCTTGATCTCGGCGCGCTCAAAGAAGCGCTGGCCACCATAGACGCGGTATGGGAGTCCAGCTTGGATCAGCGCCTCCTCGAACAGCCGCGACTGTGCCGTGGTGCGATAGAGGATGGCGCAGTCGCTCCGCGCCATGCCCTCGTCCTGGCTCGCACGTCGAATGCGCTCGACCACGAAACGCGCCTCGTCGATCTCATTGAAGGCCGCATAACGCCGAATCGGCTCGCCGGCACTGTCCTCGGTCCAGAGGTTCTTGCCGAGTCGGCTCGGGTTGTTCGCAATCAGCGCGTTGGCTGCGCTCAGGATGTTGCTGGTCGAGCGATAGTTCTGCTCCAGCCTGACGATCTCGGTATTTGGATAATCGCGCTGGAAGCTCTGGATATTCTCAACCCGTGCACCGCGCCAGCCGTAGATCGACTGATCGTCATCGCCAACCAAGAAGAGATTATCCCGATCGCCGGCCAGTAATCGGAGCCAGGCGTATTGGATCGCGTTGGTATCCTGAAACTCGTCGACCAGGATGTGTGCGAAACGCTCGCGGTAATGATGCAGGATGTCCGGGCGCTCGCGCAGCAGCTCATGCGTGCGCAGCAGCAGCTCGGCAAAGTCGAGGCTGCCGGCCTTCTCGCAGGCCTCCTGATAGGCGCGGTAGATGCGCAGCATCTGCTCCAGGAAGAAATCGCCAGCGGCATCGATCTGCTGCGGGCGCCGGCCTTCATCCTTCTGGTTGTTAATGAACCCCTGTGCCTGGCGCGGTGGCCAACGCGCCTCATCCAGCTCCAGCGCCTTCAGGATGCGCTTCACCAGCCGGAACTGATCATCCGAATCCAAGATCTGAAACTGCTGCGGCAATTCAGCATCCTGCCAGTGTGCACGCAGAAAGCGGTGCGCCAACCCGTGGAAGGTGCCGACCCACATGCCGCCGATCGGCTCGCCGAGCATCTCCCCAATGCGGCCCTTCATCTCGCGCGCCGCCTTATTGGTGAAGGTAACGGCCAGGATGCGCCAGGGCCGCACGTCTTGGACCTGCAACAGCCAGGCGATCCGATGCACCAGCACGCGGGTCTTGCCGGAGCCAGCACCGGCGAGCACCAGACGGTTACCGGTATCGGCGGTTACGGCCTCGCGTTGGGCCGGATTCAGGGGGTCGAGAATATGAGAGATATCATCCATGGCGTCATTGTAAACGCTAATCCACTCCTGAATGCATCCAAACTACTGTCTGAGAACGACTCAGTGCAGCCCCGATCCCTAGCCCTCTTCGCAAGAATACTCGGAACACGGGCTTGCAGCGGCTGGAGCAAAAAGCCAATCTCTAGGCACTTCAGGCAGGCGCTGTTCGGCCCGACCCCAGCTAGCATCAATTCGTAGCAAGTGCCGGTGACAGCGTCGGTGGCGCCCTGCTGTTTGATCGACATAAATGACCCTGGCCCCTTTTTATTAGCCTGGCCCCTTTTTGAGCGGCTTGGCCCAGCACTCGCATCCACCCCTGACAGCATCCGAACCGCCGTAGTATCCTGCCGGCACAACAACACCCACTCACCACCGCTGCCGGAACTTGCCTGTGACCGAGCTTAAGAACGATACCTTCCTGCGTGCGCTGCTGCGCGAGCCCGTCGACTACACCCCGGTTTGGATGATGCGCCAGGCCGGCCGCTATCTGCCCGAATACCGCGAGACCCGCGCTAAAGCCGGCAGCTTTATGGATCTTTGCCGCGCCCCGGAGCTGGCTTGCGAGGTCACCATCCAACCGCTTGATCGCTTCCCGCTCGATGCCGCGATCCTGTTCTCAGACATCCTGACGATACCGGACGCGATGGGCTTGGGCCTCTCGTTCGCTGAGGGCGAAGGTCCACAATTCGCACGCCCGGTGCGCAGCGCCGCCGACATCGAGGCCATCGCCGTGCCCGATCCGGAGGATGAGCTGCGCTACGTGATGGACGCCGTCGCGCTGATCCGCAAGGAGCTTGCAGGCCGCGTGCCCTTGATCGGTTTCTCTGGTGCCCCCTGGACCCTGGCCACTTACATGATCGAGGGGGCCAGCGCAAAGAATTTCGCCCACAGCAAGGCGCTGATGTTCGATCAGCCCAACCTGATGCACAAGCTGCTCGGCAAGGTCGCTGACTCGGTCACCAGTTACCTGAACGCCCAGATCGCCCGCGGCGCCCAAGCGGTGATGATCTTCGACACCTGGGGCGGTGTGCTCACGCCATCGGATTTTCGCGAGTTCTCGCTGCGCTACATGGAGCGCATCGTCGAAGGCCTGACCCGCGAGTCTGAGGGACGGCGCGTGCCGATCGTGCTCTTCGCCAAGGGCGCTGGCCAATGGCTCGACCGCATGGCCGAGACCGGTTGCGATGCGCTCGGCGTCGATTGGACCATGGATCTTGCCGACGCGCGCAAGCTGGTGCGCGACAAGGTTGCGCTGCAAGGTAATCTCGACCCCTGCACCCTCTACGCCTCACCCGAGCGCATCGAGCGCGAGGTTGGCCGCGTGCTCGCCAGCTATGGCCGCGGCACAGGACACGTCTTCAACCTAGGCCATGGCATCCATCCAGATGTCAACCCAGACCATGCCGCGGCGATGGTCAAGGCCGTGCATGAGCAAAGCCGGCCGTATCACGCCTAAACACCTCACTAATCATCAGCCGGATTCCATGATGCTCAATCCGGCTTCACTTTCTGAGACGCAGCGCACAAAGTGCGGTGCCGATTGGCATTGACACCGGCCGTTACCGTGCAACAATTCCAAGGGTGTCCATGGATCTTTCGGCATGCGAGCCGATCCCTAGGAGAATCCTTATGTTGAACCCCCAGGCAATGCGCTATATCTTGGTTGGCCTAGTCGCCCAGATTATCGTCGTAGCAACGACCGCAACCGCGGCCATCGATCCCGTCGCCCCCCTCTCGACAGGCCTCACACCAACCACCGCTGAGGTCACCACAGCGCCCGCAACGCCCCTACCGCTGCAATTCGTACCGAACGTCGGCCAATGGCGTCCAGATCTTCTCTATCTGACGCGCGCTGCAGATGTCGATGCGCTCTTCAAGTCCGATCATATCGAACTGCATCTCAACGACACTGACACAGCCACAACCCTGCGCCTACGGCCACTCGCCGCGAATACCGCGGTGGAGATACAGCCCAGCGACCCTCGCCCAACCTTGGTGCACGATTATCGCGGCCAAGGGCCTGAGCAATGGCATACCAACATCCCAACCTATGAAGGGCTACGTTATGTTGCCCTCTACCCGGATATCGATCTCGCATTCCGCACCCAGGATCACCAGCTTGCGTATGACTTCATCCTCCATCCTGGCGCCGATCCCTCTCGGATTCGCATCGCTGTTGAAGGCGCACAAGCACTGAGCATTGAGTCCGATGGCAGCCTGAGCGCCACCTTGCCGACTGGCCGCACCTTTCGCCAGCTGCCGCCGTTCATCTATCAGGAGCACGATGGCGTGCGCGAGCCCGTCAGCGGCCAATTTCAGCTGCTCGCTGAGCAGGCAAGCGCCGATAGCCCGCCCGTCTATGGCTTTGAGATCGGCGCCTACGATCCAACAGGTACCCTCATTGTTGATCCGACGCTCACCTATTCGAGCTTTGTGGGTGGCTCGAGTGACGAGACCATCAGCGACTTCTATGTGGACAGTTCGGGAGCAACCATTGTGGTTGGCACCACTGCATCGTCAGACTTTCCCACCACATCGGACCCTGCAACCTCTGGGCGCAAAGATGGTTTCGTCTATAAGATAAATGTAGATGGAACCGCGCTACAATTTGTGGTGTTGCTTGGTGGAAGTAGCGATGATGAGATCAATGCCCTAGACGTTGATAGCAACAACAACAATGAGATCTACGTCGTCGGAAAAACCAGCTCCAACGATTTTCCAATAATCAATCCCCTCTTTGGCGTGCTAACCGGGCGTTCTGATGCATTTGTCACTAAGCTCGACTCGAGTGGCCTCTTAATCACCGACGCTACTGGCTTTTCAAGCTATTTTGGAGGTAATGGAGAAACCAGCGCCAAGGCCATTGGCCTCGATCAAAATAGCAACATCTACATCGCCGGTGTGAGCAGCGCACCTGATCTCGTATTGCGCAATCCAATCCAGGCAGTGCACGCCGGAGATGACGATGGTTTCATCGCCCGCTTCGCCCCCGATGGCACCGCGCTTGGGTACGCCACCTATTTCGGTGGCTCAGACGACGATAGCATCGATCATCTGATTGTGTCGGACACGGGCGACCTGTTTTTTGCAGGCCAGACTAAATCGCCAGCGACAGACCGAGATGGTCAAGCTGACTTTCCGCTTAAAAATCCATTGCAATCCGATGCGGGCGGCGACGAAGACGGTTTCCTGGCACGCATCGCACGCGGCGGCATCGAATTGATCTTCAATACCTACCTTGGCGGCGAGGACGATGACATCCTCACTGATTTCACGATGGATAGCGACGGCCATTACTTTGTGTCTGGCTACACCAGTTCAAGCAACTGGACCACGGTGAATGCGCTACAGTCAACGTATCCTGAGGGTAGCCGCAGTCCGATGGGCTTGCTGGCCAAAGTCGACCGCTCAGGGCGCTTTTTCCATTTCTCAACCTACCTTGGCGCCGCAAGTAGCGATCAGGCATTTGCGCTCACGCTGGACGATGCATCGGCAGCGAATGGTACCAGTGACCTCTATGTGGCGGGCAGGACAGAGTCAAACGCCTTCCCGGTGCAGAACTCCTATCAACATTACCACGCTGGCTTAGGTGACGGCTTTATCACTCGTCTCGACCCTTCCGGACAGATTATTCGCTTTTCCAGCTATTTTGGCGGCATCAAGGCCGACGAGATCACTGCCATTCAGTCCGGTCCAAACGCCAATTCTGTTATCTTCGCTGGTCACACCCAGAGTGCTGAAGACGATGATTTTCCAGTCGGAAATAACCCGACACTTAATGCTTACGTAGGCAGACTCGATACCTTCGTCTCACGCCTAGATACCATCAGTAGCGACCCTACAGAACCCGTATTATGGATAGAGACAGATCTAGCACCTCTTCATCCTGAAGCGCCTACAGCAGCGTCTCAAATTCAGTTTCAGCTGAAGCTGAAAGACCGGGCCGGGCCTGGCGTCATCGCCTTCAAGACTGAGCTGTACTATAACCCCGAAGAAATCGGATATGACAGCATCACTTGGGCACCGGGTTCTGTCATCGCGGGCTTACCAGAAGCCCAGCGGCAAGTGACTGATCATGGCGATGGCAGACTAGAGATCTATGTCTATCAGGACGACACTGGTGGCAGTTCTAATCCTGCTAGTCGGATCGATATTGGCTTGACTAATAATTTATTGGCCACTCTCAGTTTTAACCTCCTCAATATCGGCACTGCTGCTGATGACCCTCCACTATCCTCACAACAAGTAACCGTGCGCATGGAGAAGGTTTCACCAGCAACCATTGAAGGCGATCTTGATGACATCATCTTTGGTCTGCCCGGATCTCGTTTAATCGAGCGACGCTGCAATAGCCTGCTAGGTGATTGCGATTGCAGCGGCCGGGTGCAATTGTTTGAGGTGCAATCGGCGGTGACCAACGCCCTAGCTAATCCCACAGCCCCGCCCATCTGCGTCAAAAGTGACTATGCAACAATGGCGCCCGGAGATCTTACTGACATCGTCAATCACTACATCAATGGCGATGTTGAGGTTGCTCCCGACGACGACGCGGCTACGGCATCCGCAGAATACGCAGAAGCGGCATTGTCAAAAGCGATAGAAGACCGAAGTGCCTCAGCCCAGACACAAGCCATCGGGCGGCTCGATTTTGGACAGCCGCGTATCGATGCGAATCAAGTGACCTATGATCTGACACTTACCTCGTCCGAGGAGCCGAGCGTTGCCGTCGCCGATCTGTACTATGATCCCGAACATGTCGCACAGATGTCAGTTACAACCGGCCCTGCGGCAGCTAGTGTTGGCAAACAGACGCGCTTCAACCTGGTCGAGCCCGGCTGGATGCGCATCCTGGTGTACGGGATCAATCAGACAACACTGCCCAATGGGGTTGTTGGAACGCTTGCGCTTACCTTGGCATCCGGACGTGAGGTTGATGGTCTCTCGCTGAACCTGCAGACAGAAGCCGCGACCGCGACATCGCGCAGCGCAACATTTGACAGCAATGCGGTCATCGACGGTATACCCACACCGATATCTGCGCCGCAGCAGGAAGACTGTAGCACCGAAGCCCGCCGTATCTCCGACGTCTACGAGACCGGAAGCCATTACCTGCGCTCTGAACAGACGATAACGGTGACTGGAACAGCAGCGGTGAACAGGGATGCTGAACTCACCCTGATCGCACCGAGTATCCGCTTTGAGCCCGGCTTTCGTGTTGCCATTGGAGGCCAACTCAGCGCAACAGCAGGTCCAGTAACCTGTTCTGCCCTAGCAGCCTCCGCATCAACCACACGCAGCCATTCGCAGAACGCGTCACCCCGATTGTAGGCGCCACAACTCTGGCAGAATAGCCCTGTTCCAAATCAATTCCGAGAAAGCGAAACATCGTCACTTAACTGACCGCGTGCAGCGATTCTTGAGCCCCAGTGTTATTTTGCACTGGGTGCGAGAACCGCTGCTTTTGCTTTGACTCCCAACGACAATGAGGCCAAACACGAATTTCGTGATCCGTTTTGGACTTGTCTACTCCACCGTCACCGATTTAGCCAGGTTGCGTGGCTGATCGACGTCGGTACCCTTGAGCACGGCAACATGATAGGCCAGGAGCTGCAGCGGGATAGTGAAGACCAGCGGATCGATCAGGTCATCCGTCTCGGGGACGCGGATGATCGTCACCCCCGGGTCTTGCTGGAACGGAATCTGGTCATCGGCGAAGACGAAGAGCTGACCGCCACGGGCGCGGACCTCTTCGAGGTTGGATTTGAGCTTCTCGAGCAGGGCGTTGTTTGGTGCGACTACGACGACCGGCATGTCCTCGTCGATCAGGGCTAATGGCCCGTGCTTGAGCTCACCAGCCGGATAGGCCTCGGCGTGGATGTAGGAGATCTCCTTGAGCTTGAGTGCACCTTCCATCGCGATCGGGTAGGCCTCACCGCGCCCCAGGAACAGGCAGTGATGTTTCTCGACGAATTGCTCGGCCAATTCAGCGATCTTGTCATCCAGGGCCAACACAGACTCGAGCTGGGCCGGTAGCGAGCGCAACAGGGCGACCTGCCCGGCGGCACCACCCCAGGCCGTTGCACCTGCACCTGCACCTGCACCTGCACCTTCGCCTGCACCTGGGGTTTCACTTGCTACGCCTGCACTTGTTACACCTGCGCCTGCCGGAAGCTTTTGAGTCACCCCAGCCTCATCGCACTGATCACTCAGGGCTGTCCGATGCAGGCGCGCCAAGGTCAGTGTCAGCAAGAGCAGCGCGACGAGCTGGGTCGTGAAGGCCTTGGTCGAGGCCACGCCAATCTCGGGGCCGGCACGGGTCAAGAGCACCAGATCCGATTCACGCACCAGACTGCTCTCCGGTACGTTGCAGATCGCCAACGTGGTTGCATAGCCGCTGTCTTTAGCGATGCGTAGGGCCGCCAAGGTGTCGGCAGTCTCCCCCGATTGCGAGATGGTGACGAAGAGCGAGCCCTGCAGGACGACATGTTTGCGATAGCGATATTCGCTCGCGACCTCCACGTTACAGGGCAGTCCGACGAGGGATTCGATCCAATAGCGCGCCACCAGTCCAGCATGGTAGCTGGTACCGCAGGCGACGATGGTCACCGCCTGGACCTCGGCAAAGATGCGCTCGGCATCGACCCCAAAGGCCTCGGGCAGCACAGCGTCGCTGCTGAGCCGCCCTTCTAGGGTATCGGCAACGGCCCGCGGCTGCTCGAAGATCTCCTTCTGCATGAAATGGCGATACTGACCACGCTCGGCCGAGTCCGCCGCGACCGAAGACTCCCGCAACGGCCGCTCGACGAGCTCGCCCTCGGCATTCCAGATGCTGAGCCGATCGCGCCGCAGCTCCGCTACATCACCTTCCTCAAGGAAGATGAAACGGTTGGTCACTGGCAACAGCGCAAAGACATCAGAGGCGATAAAGTATTCCTGAAAACCGACACCGATCACCAGCGGACTGCCTTGCCGCGCAGCGACTAAGCGATCAGGGAATTGGGTATCGATGACACCGAGCGCATAGGCCCCAGCCAGGCGCACGATGGTCTCGCGGACGGCATCGATCAGGTCACGACCGGCCTCGAGCGCATCATAGATGGCATGCACCACCACCTCGGTATCGGTCTGCGAGGTAAAGCGATGCCCGGCTGCAGTCTGCTCGCGGCGTAACTGCTCATGATTCTCAATGATGCCGTTATGCACCAAGGCACAACGCTCACGGGCCACATGCGGATGGGCATTCTGGGTGGAGGGCTCGCCATGCGTCGCCCAGCGCGTGTGGGCGATGCCAAGCGTACCAGCAAGCGGGTGCTCATCGAGCGCGGCGCTGAGCACCGCGACCTTACCCAGGGTGCGTAGACGGCCGATCTGACCATCGGGCTGGATCACCGCGAGTCCGGCCGAGTCATAGCCCCGATACTCCAAGCGCCGTAGACCCTCGAGCAGGATTGGCGAGACGGGACGATGGGCGATAGCGCCAACGATGCCACACATGGCTAGGCTCCTGATACCAGAGGCAATGGACAGAGATCCTGCGATCGACTCTCAGCGGCGCTCATCGATGAAGATCAACGCTTTGTCGGCCGCTGCCAACCCTCGATGGTGGTCTGCTGCGCCCGCGTTAGGGTGAGTCGCTCGGCTGGAGCCTCTCGATTGATCACCGAGCCAGCACCGATGGTCGCACCTGCACCGACAGTCACGGGTGCAACCAGCGCCGTATTCGAGCCAATGAAGGCGCCATCGCCGATCCGAGTCAGATGCTTATTAGCACCATCATAATTGCACGTGATGGTGCCAGCGCCGACGTTGACTCCAGCACCAATCTCGGCATCACCGATATAGCTCAGGTGATTCACCTTGCTGCCGGCGGCGATGCGCGACTTCTTGACCTCGACGAAGTTACCGATGTGGCAATCCTCGCCGATCTCAGAGGCTGGACGCAAGCGGGCGAAGGGGCCAATGCGTGCACCAGAGGCCACCGTGGCGCCATCGATGATCGAATTAGCCATGACCTCAACCCCCACACCAAGGGTGCAATCTTTGAGGTAACAGTTGGGGCCGATACGACAATTGGCGCCGATGCGCACCCGACCCTCGCAAATCAGGTTGACATCGAGAAAGACATCCTGGTCACAGATCAGCGAGCCGCGCACATCGAGCCGAGTTGGATCAGCAAGGGTCGTCCCATCAAGCATCAGCTTTTCGGCCAAGCCGCGTTGGTAGTGACGCTCAAGTTGGGCAAGCTGAGCGCGGTCGTTGATGCCGGCAACCTCTTCTAAGGTCTCAGGTGCCGTAGTTGCCACGGCGACGCCATCAGCAACGGCAAGCCCAATGACATCAGTCAGATAGTATTCACGCTGGACGTTGTCGTTACCGATCCGCCCAAGCCAATCGCCGAGACAAGCACGATCGGCAACGATAATACCGGTGTTGACCTCGGTGATCGCCCGCTCGGCACTGCTCGCGTCTTTCTGCTCGACGATGCGCAGCACGCGGTTGCTCTTGTCGCGGACGATGCGACCATAGCCCGTCGGGTCATCAAGCGCCATGGTCAGCAAGCCAAGATGGGTCTCGGCGGTATCGTCAACTAGCCGGTTAAGGGTCTCGGGCTCGATCAGTGGCACATCGCCGTAGAGGATGAGCACGCGATCCATCGACG
Source organism: Halochromatium sp. (assembly GCA_010912705.1). Taxonomy (GTDB): domain Bacteria; phylum Pseudomonadota; class Gammaproteobacteria; order Chromatiales; family Chromatiaceae; genus Lamprobacter. The sequence continues at coordinate 111,139 of POWB01000002.1, read as the reverse complement.
CCATCGCCGGCATCGCTTGCTGCACGGCATGTCCAGTGCCGAGACGCTCAGACTGCTCGACCCAATCCGCCTTCACCTGCGGAAAGGCATTGGGGACCTGGGCGCCACCATGGCCATAGACCACAGAGATCTTGGCCGCACCCAAGGCCGCTGCAGCGTCCAGCACATGGCCTAAGAGGGGCCGCCCAGCCAGCGGATGCAGCACCTTTGGTAAGGCAGAGCGCATCCGGGTCCCCTTGCCCGCAGCGAGAATCACGACACCGAGCTTCATGGTTTCATCCTAATAAGCACATTTAAACCGCAGATTACGCAGATTAACGCAGAGATTTTAATACGCTGCTACTGATCACTGCTTCACCTGTTGGGCAGCCTTGCCAAACCTACTAGAACCTTGTTTTAAGGGGCGCTTATACGCAACACCCCCGCTCGAGGCGGGGGTTTGCGAGAAGCTCAGCCTAGTCGCCGTAAAGATCAGCCCTTCATCTTGCGCAGCTTCTCGATCGCACGCAGCTGAGCGATAGCCTCGGCCAGCTCGGCCTGCGCCTTCGCATACTCAAACTCCGCGGTCTGGCCGGCGAGGGCGTCCTCGGCACGACGCTTGGCCTCGAGCGCCTTGGCCTCGTCGATATTCTCGGCGCGGATGGCCGTATCAGCGAGCACGGTGACAATATCGGGCTGGACCTCGAGCATGCCACCGGAGACGTAGAAATGCTCTTGCTTGCCGTGCTCGTCCTCGACCCGCACATCACCCGGCTTGAGCCGAGTGATCAACGGGGCGTGCCGAGCGGCGATACCAAGCTCGCCCATCTCGCCCGGCGCGTAGAGCATCGCCGCCAGCCCGGAGTGGATCGCACCCTCGGCGCTGACGATGTCGACGTGAACAGTCATTGCCATGATTTAGGCCCTCCGCAATCGCTGTGCGATCACATCTTCTCCGCTTTGGCGACGGCCTCGTCGATCGAGCCAACCATGTAGAACGCCTGCTCGGGCAGGTTATCGTGCTCACCAGCGACGATTGCCTTGAAGCCAGCAATAGTGTCCTTGAGGCTGACGTACTTACCTGGTGAGCCGGTGAACACCTCAGCGACGAAGAACGGCTGCGACAAGAAGCGCTGGATCTTACGCGCCCGGGAGACGATCAGCTTGTCGTCCTCCGACAGCTCATCCATGCCAAGGATCGCGATGATGTCCTTCAGCTCCTTGTAGCGCTGCAGGGTGCCCTGCACCGCACGGGCGGTATCGTAATGGTCCTGACCGACGACGTTCGGGTCGAGGATACGGCTGGTCGAATCCAGCGGGTCCACGGCCGGGTAGATACCCAGCTCAGCGATCTGACGCGAGAGCACCAGGGTCGCATCCAAGTGCGCGAAGGTGGTAGCTGGCGAGGGGTCAGTGAGGTCGTCCGCCGGGACGTACACGGCCTGGAATGAGGTGATCGAGCCGGTATGTGTCGAGGTGATGCGCTCTTGCAGGGCGCCCATCTCAGAGGCGAGGGTCGGCTGGTAGCCCACGGCTGATGGCATACGGCCCAGCAGCGCCGAGACTTCGGTGCCGGCCAGGGTGTAACGGTAGATGTTGTCGATGAACATCAGCACGTCACGACCTTCCTCACGGAAATATTCGGCCATGGTGAGACCGGTCAGCGCCACGCGCAGACGGTTGCCCGGAGGCTCATTCATCTGGCCGTAGACCAAGGCGACCTTATCCAAAACGTTGGACTCGGTCATCTCGTGGTAGAAGTCGTTACCCTCACGAGTCCGCTCACCAACCCCAGCGAACACCGAGAAGCCCGAGTGCTCAGCACCGATGTTGCGGATCAGCTCCATCAGGGTGACGGTCTTGCCAACGCCGGCGCCGCCGAACAGGCCAACCTTGCCGCCCTTGGCGATCGGCATGATCAGGTCGATAACCTTGATGCCGGTCTCAAGGATCTCGGTCGCACCGGCCTGTTCCTCGAATGAAGGCGAATCGCGATGGATTGGCCAAGATTCTTCGGCACCAATATCACCCTTCTCATCGATCGGCTTACCGAGTACATCCATGATACGGCCAAGGGTCTTGGGACCAACCGGGACCGAGATCGGCGCGCCAGTATTACTCGCATCGATGCCGCGCTTGAGGCCATCGGTCGAGCCCATCGCGATCGTGCGCACGACACCGTCGCCAAGCTGTGCCTGAACCTCGAGGGTCAGCCCAGTCGAGTCGACCTGCAGCGCATCGTAGACCTTGGGCATCGCGTCGCGCGGGAACTGGACGTCGACGACGGCGCCGATGATTTCCACCACCTTACCGGAACTCATAGCGGATTCCTCTGTTCTGCCTTGCGGCTGTTCGCAAGGGCGTGTTTACCTTGAAGTCGGTTGCCGTCGCGGCCAAAGGCAGCGCGCCCTGACAGACTGCGAGCGGTGCGCAGACTAGCCGACGGCAGCGGCGCCGCTGACGATCTCGGACAATTCTTGCGTGATCGCGGCCTGGCGCGCCTTGTTGTAGACCAGCTGTAGCTCACTGATGAGATCGCCAGCGTTGTCGGAGGCGGCCTTCATCGCGACGCGACGCGCGGCCTGCTCGCAGGCGCCATTCTCGACCACCGCCTGATAGACCAGTGACTCAATATAACGGGTCAGCAGATTGTCTAAGACCAGCCGCGCATCGGGCTCGTAGATGTAGTCCCAGATCGGCCCTGTCGGCCGCTCTTCGTCGCCAGCTTGCAAAGGCACCAGCTGCTGAATCCTGGGCTGCTGGGTCATGGTGTTGACGAATTCGTTGTAGACCACGTAGACCGCATCGACCTCGCCATTCTCAAAGGCATTGAGCATGACCTTCACTGTGCCGATGAGATCCTCGATGTGCGGCTTGTCACCAAGCTGGGTGACCTGCGCCTCAACCTTGCCGCCGAAACGGCGGAAGAAACCGAGGGCCTTACCACCGATGGTACAAAAGACAGGCTCGATCCCCTGTGCCTTCTGCTCCTTGATGTTGGCCACCAGGCGCCGGAACAGGTTACTGTTCAGACCGCCGCAGAGGCCGCGATCAGAGGAGACGACGATGTAGCCAACATGCTTGATCTCGCGCTCCTCGGCCATAAAGCTATGTCGATACTCGGGTGATGCCTTGGCTAGATGGCGAATCACCTGCAGCATCTTCTCTGCATAAGGACGCGAAGCATGCATACGCTCTTGCGCCTTACGCATCTTTGAGGTCGCGACCATCTCCATCGCACCCGTGATCTTCTGGGTGCTCTTGATGCTCGAAATCTTGGTGCGGATCTCTTTGGCGCCTGCCATTGCGTGCTCCGTATCTAAGCGGGCCTGAGTTGAGCGAAGCCAACACTGAGCCCCTCAAGGAGGCTCAAGCCCGGCCTTACCAGGTGTTGTTGGCCTTGAAGTCCTTAATCGCGCTGTGGAAGGCGCTCTGGACCTCGTCATCGTATTTTCCAGAGGCGTTGATCTCGTCGAGCAGGCCTTTGTGGCTGCTGGCCATGTAGCTCTGCAGCGCGCGCTCGAAATCAACGACCTTCTTCACCTCAACGTCATCCAGGTAGCCCTCGTTTGCCGCAAACAGCGAGACCGCCATCTCAGCGACGCCCATTGGATGATACTGTAGCTGCTTCATCAGCTCAGTCACGCGCTCGCCGCGCTCGAGCTGCTTGCGGGTCGCCTCGTCGAGATCGGAAGCAAACTGCGAGAAGGCCGCCAACTCGCGGAACTGAGCGAGCGCAAGACGAATACCGCCACCTAGCTTCTTGATGATCTTTGTCTGGGCAGCACCACCCACACGCGACACCGAGAGACCAGCGTTGATCGCGGGGCGAATGCCGGCGTTAAACAGATCGCTCTCGAGGAAGATCTGACCGTCGGTGATCGAGATGACGTTGGTCGGAACGAAGGCCGAGACGTCGCCAGCCTGGGTCTCGATGATCGGCAGCGCGGTCAATGAGCCGGTCTTACCCTTGACGGCACCATTGGTTGCCTTCTCGACATAGTCGGCATTGACACGCGCAGCACGCTCCAGCAGTCGCGAATGCAGATAGAAGACATCACCCGGATAGGCCTCACGACCCGGCGGACGGCGTAGCAGCAAGGATACTTGCCGATAGGCCCAAGCCTGTTTAGTCAGGTCGTCGTAGACGATCAGGGCATCTTCACCTTTATCGCGGAAGTACTCACCCATCGCGCAGCCCGAGTAGGGCGCAATGAACTGCAGTGCAGCCGAGTCCGATGCACCTGCGTGGACGATGATGGTGTGCTCCATCGCGCCATGCTCTTCGAGCTTGCGCTGCACTGCGGCGACCGACGAGTTCTTCTGGCCAACGGCGACGTAGATACACTTAACCCCGGTGCCCTTCTGATTGATGATGGCATCAATCGCTACGGCAGTCTTACCGGTCTGGCGGTCGCCGATGATCAGCTCACGCTGACCGCGGCCAACCGGCACCATGGCATCAATGGCCTTAAGGCCAGTCTGCATGGGCTGATCGACCGACTGACGAGCGATAACGCCAGGGGCAATCTTTTCGATCGACGACTGCGCCGCAGCGCTAACCGGGCCTTTGCCATCGAGCGGCGTACCGAGTGGGTCAACCACACGACCGAGCAAGCCCTCGCCCACTGGGACTTCGAGCACGCGGCCGGTGCAGCGCGCCCAATCGCCCTCAGAGAGATGCGTATAGTCACCGAGGATAACGGCACCGACTGAGTCCCGCTCCAAGTTCAGCGCCAGCCCGAAGGTGTTGTTCGGGAACTCCAGCATCTCGTAGTACTGAGCGTCAGAGAGCCCGTAGATACGGACGATGCCGTCGGTCAAGCTGACAATCGTGCCCTCGGCTCGCGCCTCGGTCTTGATGTCGAACTGCTCGATCTTCTGTTTAATGAGATCACTGATCTCGGAGGGATTGAGTTGCATGGCGGTGTCCAGTTCAGAATTGCAATTCGTTAGCCAGCTGCTGCAGCCTGCCGCGCACTGAGCCGTCGATGACGACGTCGTCGGCGCGAACCTCGAGACCGCCGATCAGGGTCGAATCCTCCTCGACCGTCAGCTCGACCTCAGCGCCAAAATGGCTCTTCAGCGATGACTGAAGGGTCTTCTGCTCTGCAGCCGACAATGCGTAAGCGCTCCGGACCTGGATGTGTCGAACACCCTGGATCGCGGTTTTGCGGGCCTCATAGAGGCGAGCGAGATCAGGAAGGACCGTCAAGCGCTCATTCTCAGCGAGCAGACGGACCAGATTTTGGACCTCGACGCTCAACCCTTCACCGGCAACCGCAAAGATCAGATCGACCAGCTCGCGATCGCTGAGATTCGGATTCCCGATCTGCGAGGCGACCTGTGGGTCAGCGATGATCTCGGCCAGTTTGGCCAGGGCATCAGACCAGGCATCCAAGCTGTTGCTGGCGCGGGCCACCTCGAAGGCGGCCTCGGCGTAGGGTCGCGCGATGGTTGTGCTGTCTCCGGCCATCGGCGTGTCCTAAAGCTGTTTCGCAAAGGAGTCGAGCAGCGCCTTGTGCGCACTGGCATCGATCTCTTTTTCCAAGACCTTCTCGGCAGCGGCCACGGCCAGTGCCGCCATCCGCTCACGCAATTCTTCGCGCGCCCGGTTAGTCTCCTGCTCGATCTCGGCATGGGCCGCCGTTTTGATCCGATCGGCCTCTCCCTGAGCATCGCGCTTGGCCTCATCCATGACCTCGTTGTAGCGCTTCTGAGCCTGAGCCACGATGTCAGCCGCCTTGGCCTTCGCCGCCTTCATCTCTTCTAGCGCCTTCTGCCGGCCGATCTCTTGCTCTTGCTGACCACGTTCAGCAGCAGCTAGGCCTTCAGCGATCTTGGTCGCCCGTTCATCTAGCGCCTTCATGATCGGCGGCCAGACGTATTTCATACAAAATGCCACGAAAACCGCGAATGCGATCATCTGGCTGATGAGTGTCAGATTGATGTTCATCCTATTGCCTCGTTGGGGGACGCGCGGTGAGCGTTGCTGTCCGTCCGGGACGAGACGAGATCAGAGTGCGAACATCGCGTACAGACCCATCGCGATAGCGATGACTGGCAGCGCGTCGGTCAGACCCATGACGATGAAGAATTGGGTGCGCAGCATTGGTATCAGCTCTGGCTGACGGGCAGCACCCTCTAGAAAACGACCACCGAGGACACCGATACCAACACCGGCACCAATAGCACCGAGACCCAACATCAGACCAGCGGCAACGATGACAAGAGCTTCTGCGATTTCCATTTGAATTCCCCCTCGGGAGAGCGTTGTGTGAAAGGAAAGATCAGTGATCGGTCTGATGCGCCATATCGAGATAGACGATCGTCAGCACCATGAAGATGAAGGCTTGCAGGGTGATGATCAGAATATGAAAGATCGCCCAGGCCAATTGCAGGGCACCGCCACCAAGGCTAAGCACCATATTATGACCATACATGAGCGCAATCAGGATGAAGATCATCTCTCCGGCATACATGTTTCCAAAGAGTCGCAGCGAGAGTGACAGCGGCTTGGATAACAGGCTGATACCTTCAAGGATGAGGTTGGCCGGGATGCCAAACTTGCCAAATGGATGCAGGGTCAATTCGCCAACAAAACCACCCACACCTTTGATCTTGATACTGTAGTACAGCACCATGAAGAACACGGCCAGGGCCATACCGAAGGTGATGTTCGGGTCAGTGGTTGGCACGACGCGCATGAAGACGTGATGCGGATCTGCGCCAAACAGCCCCATGAACTGCCCAAAGGCCCATGGAATGAGATCCACCGGCACTAGGTCCATCAAGTTCATCAGGAAGACCCAGGCAAAGATCGTCAACGCAAGGGGCGCGACCATATCATTCTTCGCACTGAATGAGCCGCGGACATTTTCGTTGACGAAATCAATGATCCACTCAACGAAGTTCTGAGCCTTGCCCGGAACACCAGCGGTCACATTATCGGCAACCTTTCTGAAGCCCAGCAGGAACAGGTAGCCCAGACCGATTGACCACAGCAGGCTATCGACATGCAATGCCCAGAAGCCCATCGCCGCCGCCTCTTCAGCACTGTGGGCGAAGACTAGCCCTTGGTCCGGGAGCCAACCCAAGGTGAGGTTGGTCAAGTGATGCTGGATGTAGTCGCTAGCAGTAAGCTCTGCAGTGGCCATCGATGAGGTCTCTTTCTTAGCTATTCGAGCGTGCATCCGGGCGCTGCGCGAGCACGGCCGGCATCAGTTGTACCGCCAGATAAGCGCCAAATAGCGCCAGCGGCCTTAGGTTATCCAGAAGCGCGAACGCCAGGCCGAAAACGGCAAGGGCAATGGCGATCTTCGCGAGCTCAGCCCGGTAGATTCGAGCGAGCAGGCGCCCTGGCTCCCGCGCTTGATAGCGCTGAAAGACAAGGTGCGCGAAGTACCAGTTCGCTAGAAGGCATGCGCCAGCACCAACGGCTGCCGAGAACATCGCATCAAGACCGAAAGGCAGCGTAGCGAAGATGACTGTGGCTGCCACCACTGACTGCCAAATAAGTAACCGCTTAAGCTGCACCCGGTCAGGAGCATTCAGACTGTCCGCTCGTGTTGAAATGCGGCCGCCCTCCTAAAGCTGGCGAAGTATAAGTTCTGTTGAATATACCGGTCAATGCCAATAGACGAGGATGCCACCATCATCGTCCCGCAGAGACCAGATCCAGAACTCGCCCAGAACCGCCACAGGACAACAAAAAGCCATATAAATCAAATATAAGAAACATCGCGACGAGCGCGCGCCAAGACCAACAGTAGCCCTAATCGATAGGAGTCATAGAGATTGTTGATGACCGATGCGGCTACTGTATATGGGCCAGGATGCCATCCAGCTCGTCCAGGCTGTTGTACTTGATCACCAAACGGCCGGTTCCTTTGGTGCCATGCTGGATCGCAACTCGCGCCCCAAGACGCTCAGCAAGATCATCCTCCAGACGCTGGATGTTTGGATCTGGAGCCCGCTCTGACCGCTCGCTAGGGAGGCTATCGGCATCGGTTTGCAAACGGCGGATCAGACGCTCCGTGTCGCGCACCGAGAGCCCATGCATCACGACCTGCCGTGCAGCAGCGACCTGCTGCTCACCGCTCAGGCCCAGCAAAGCCCGGGCATGCCCCATCTCCAAACGACCCTCGTCGAGGAGTGCCTTGACTGCATCCTCAAGCTCGAGTAGCCGCAGCAGATTGGTCACCGTGCTGCGCGACTTACCAACCGCCTCGGCCACCTGCAGGTGACTCAGACCAAACTCCTCGAGCAACCGACGCAGTGCACCCGCCTCTTCTAGCGGATGCAGATTATCGCGCTGGATATTCTCGATCAGCGCAATCGCCAATGCGGCTTGCTCGGTCACCTCACGTACCACGACCGGGATGCGCGCAAGCCCCGCTTGCTGGCTCGCACGCCAGCGGCGCTCCCCAGCGACGATCTCGAACAGTCCGGATGCAACCGGGCGCACGACAATCGGCTGAATCACCCCTTGGGCCGCAATGGAGTCGGCCAGCTCCCGCATACGCTCCTCATCGAAATCACGCCGCGGCTGATAGCGCCCACGCTGGATCTGATCCAGTGCCAGCTCGCGCACCGGCTCCCCATGGACGGGCGCCGTCAGTCCATCAGTCCCAACCGGCGCCTGCCCAGCGTCGCCCTCCGGCTGCCCATTGGCCTCACGCGCACTGCCGAGCAATGCGTCCAGCCCACGGCCCAATCCCTTCTTTTTTGCTACTGTCATCGACACTGAGGCTCCAGGCTAAGGGTACGATAGGCAGACCGGTTAAGCCGCACTTGGCGTACGCTCGCGACGGCGCAAGACCTCGCTGGCCAGCGCCTGATAGGCCACTGAGCCGCGTGAGCCACGATCGTAAAGCAGTGCCGGCAGGCCGTGACTGGGCGCCTCGGCAAGACGCACATTACGCGGAATGATGGTGCGATAGACCTCATTGGTGAAATGGGCCACGAGTTGGGTTGAGACCTGATTGGCAAGATTATTGCGCGGGTCATGCATCGTGCGGAGGATGCCCTCGATCCGCAGCCGGGGATTGCGGCTGCCCCGAATCTGCTCAACCGTATCCAAGAGGGCCGAGAGCCCTTCCAGCGCGTAGTACTCACATTGGATCGGGATCAGCACCCCATCCGCCGCGACCAGCGCATTGACCGTCAGCATGTTCAGCGAAGGCGGACAGTCGATTAGGATGATCTCGTAGGCATCAGCAACGCTCGCCAGGGCATCTGCCAAAGTGCGCTCGCGCTTTTCTGACTGCATCAACCCGACCTCGGCCGCGGTCATATCGCCATTTGAGGGCAGCAGATCGAACCCAGGCGCTGGCGCATCTAGACGCACAACAGCGTCGGCGAAACCGGCCTCGCCCATCAAGAGGTCACAACCGGTACGCTCGAGCGCATTCTTATCAGCCCCCACACCCATGGTGGCGTTGCCCTGTGGATCGAGATCGACCAGTAGCACCCGCCGCCCCATCGCGGCAAGCGAGGCCGTTAGATTCACTGCCGTTGTTGTCTTACCGACACCGCCCTTTTGATTAGCGATGGCGATGGTTTTTGTCGTAGCCATGGATACTGCCGCCGAGGGGGACTTCAATCAGGGTACGCTCGCCGTCAACACCAGGAACAACGAGGGGATGGATACGGGGCTCGCTCAGCCGAGCACCGGGCGCACTGGTCGCCCCGGTCGCTCTCGCCGCGTCAGCTAGCATAGGATCGGCTGATTGGCAGGCGACCAGCGCCGCCAGCTCCTCCTTGGCCAGACGACCTTTGAGCGCCAGCAGACGGCCATCGTCAGTGGCCAAGCCCAGCGCGCTAAGATAAAGCTCCTGCAGGGATGCCAGGGCGCGGGCAACAATAGTAGCGAATTTGCGCTCCGGCTGGTACGCCTCGAGCCGAATCTGGATCACTTCGACCTGCTCTAGCCCGAGCTCGAGCACCGCCTGGCGCACAAAGCGCGTCTTTTTGCCATTGCTGTCCAGTAATGTGAACCTGAGCCCAGGCCGCGCCAGCGCCAATGGAATGCCGGGTAGGCCGGCTCCAGTGCCAAGATCAAGCACCGGGCCGCGCCTGACCCAGGGCAGGACGGCCAGGCTGTCGAGCAGATGGCGGCTGACTTGCTCCCTAGGATCGCGCACCGCGGTCAGGTTATAGGCCTGATTCCAGCGCCCGAGCAGCCGCAGATATTGGATCAGCCGGTCACGAGCGGTCGGATCAAGGGCTTGGCCGATCTCCGCCGGCATCGCCGCTAACCCGGCATCGAGCTGGGCTCGCAGCGCTGAAGGATCAACGGGCACTTAAATCGAGTCTCATGAAGCTGGTCTCATGGGGATAGTGGATACCGGATGGGCTGACATAGGGTAAGGGATACGCGGCTCGCTCAGGCGCTCAGCCGCTTGAGATGGATGAGCAGCAGCGACACCGCCGCTGGGGTCACGCCTGGAATCCGCGCCGCCTGCCCGATCGTGGTCGGCCGCACCCGCCGCAACTTCTCCGACACCTCGGCGGAGAGTCCGCGCACCTGCTCATAATCAAAGTCGCCCGGCAGCGAGCGCGCCTCTTGGCCGCGCTGGCGCTCCACCTCATCGCGCTGACGCGCGAGGTAGCCACCATAGGCCGCCTGGATCTCGACCTGTTCCGCAATGGCCGAGCCATCAGGATATGCAGAGGAATCAACGCCCTGCTGTCGAGCGACCTGTCCGGACGCGCCAAGCGGCATCGCAACAGCCGTCGTCATGACGCCGAGCGGATCACCGATCTCCGCGCAAGCCACCAGATCCCGATAGCCAACCGCCGGCCGCGCCAGCAGCTCCAGCGCCCGCGCCTCACGCGCGATTCGCTCACCGGTGCGCTGCTCAAGCTCCGCGGCCACTGCCGTGCCAGGCCGCACCCAGCAGGCGCGCAGCCGCTGCTGCTCGCGCTCGATCGCCTCGCGCTTGGCCTCGAAACGCTGCCAGCGCGCCTCATCCACCAGCCCAAGCCGGCGCCCGATCTCGGTCAGACGCAGATCGGCATTATCCTCGCGCAACATCAGACGATACTCGGCGCGACTGGTGAACATCCGGTAGGGCTCATTGGTGCCGCGGGTGATCAGGTCATCGACCAGCACGCCCAGATAGGCCTCGTCACGACGCGGCGACCAGGGTTCGAGCCCGCGCACCTGACGCGCGGCATTCAGCCCGGCCAGCAACCCCTGCGCCGCCGCCTCCTCGTAACCGGTGGTGCCGTTGATCTGGCCGGCAAAGAACAGCCCCGGCACGAAATGCGTCTCGAGCGCGGGCGAGAGATCGCGCGGATCGAAGAAGTCGTACTCAATCGCATAGCCGGGCCGCGTCAGATGCGCCTGCTCAAAGCCCGGGATCGATCGCACCAGCGCCTGCTGCACATCGAACGGCAGGCTGGTCGAGATGCCGTTCGGGTAGATCTCGCCGCTCTCCAGTCCCTCCGGCTCGACGAAGATCTGATGCGAGGTCTTATCGGCAAAACGCACAATCTTGTCCTCAATCGAGGGGCAGTAGCGCGGGCCAACCCCCTCGATCAAGCCCGAATAGAGTGGCGAGCGCGACAGACCACCGCGGATGATCTCATGCGTGCGCTCGCTCGTCCGGGCGATGTGGCAACTGATCTGGCGCGGATGCTCAGCGGCGCTGCCGAGATAGGAGAACACCGGCACCGGTGTATCGCCTGGCTGCGCTTCCAGCCGAGCATAGTCGATGCTGCGCGCGGCGATCCGCGGCGGGGTGCCGGTCTTCAGCCGCTCAACCCGAAACGGCAACGCACGCAGGCGCGCGGCGAGCGCATTCGATGGCGGATCACCGGCGCGACCACCCTGATAGTTGCTGAGCCCGATATGGATCTTACCGCCAAGGAAGGTACCGACCGTCAGCACCACCGCGCGCGCCCGAAACTCGAGCCCCATCTGGGTCCGCACACCGACCACGCGCTCCGCCTGGCCGTCGGACTCGAGCAGCAGATCATCGACCGCCTGCTGAAATAGATCAAGATTCGGCGCGGTCTCGACCGCCAAGCGCACCGCCGCCCGATACAGCATTCGATCAGCCTGCGCCCGCGTCGCCCGCACCGCTGGCCCCTTGCGCTGGTTCAGCACCCGGAACTGGATGCCGGCGCGGTCAGTTGCGCGCGCCATCAAGCCGCCGAGCGCATCGATCTCGCGCACCAGATGGCCCTTGCCGATACCGCCGATAGCCGGGTTACAGCTCATCTGGCCGATGGTCTCGATGTTATGGGTCAGCAACAGCGTGCGCGCGCCAACGCGGGCCGCCGCGAGTGCCGCCTCGGTGCCAGCGTGACCGCCGCCGACGACGATCACCTCATAGGCTTGTTCCGCCAACATGGCCTTGTGTTTCTCTTTTTATGTCAGAATGTTAACGTGAATCTCGCGTCCCGCGCGATTCATCCGCCTGGGTGGTACCAGTGCCATGCCCCTTAGGTCGTCGGCGAGTCAGTTGCGGTAAGGAAGCACCGCGCAGCCGGGCCAGCTCGGCCAGAAGCGCCTCTTTCTCCTCACGCTCACGCTGCGCAAGCAGTTCAACCTGTTGGCGTGCCTGATCTGACTGCTCAAGCGCCTGCTCGGCCTGTTGGCGCGCCTGGCGCTCGGCTTCCAACAGCTGCCGCTCCTGCTGCCACCGGGGCAACACAAAAGGTGCATAGACCCTATCCTCGAGCATCGCCTCTGGACCCGGCTGACGCTGCAGATCCTCGAGACGAAAGCGCAGGCCCGGCACCACCTCGGACCGCAAGACCCCCGCATCGGCGAGGATCGGCTGGTACAGCCCGAAGGCGTTGCGCCGATAGAACCGCTGCCAGCGCGGCTCATGGTGCAAGATATAATATTCGCGCACCCCGGCGGCCTCGTATTCGCGCCGCTTCTGCTCCATGTCTCGAGCAATCTCGGCTGGAGTGCTGTCGGAGAGCGCCTCGACGCAGAGATCGAAGGTGCCTTTGTAGGAGCGATCCAGATCGGCAAGCGGTATCGGGTTGCTGTCGAGCACCAGGCCGAGGTCCGGTTTGCGGATCGCGACCTTGTCGGGCAGGCGCAGGCGAAAGCCCATCTCCAATGCGGTCAACTGGGCGTTGTCGTGGGTATCCAGATAGAACTGCAGCAGCCGGAGCAGCCATTGATAGACCCGGATGGTCAGGGTATCGGACACCGGCTTAACCTCCAGATAACCGTCGTTCCATTCGTAGCCGTTTTCATGCTCGTAGTAATAGGCCCAATAATCGGCCTCGCTGACGCGCGTGCCCGCGGGCGGATCGGGGTCGAGACCGATCGACGACGGATCGGTCTGGGCGATGGCGTGGTGTGACATGGTCTCAGCCCCTCCTCGGTACGCTTGAGCAATCCAGCGAGATGACGATAACAAAGGCCATTGACGAAAGCGATCGAACGCGAGTGCTAGCAGTCAGGATCGCGGTTTCCTCTCGCGGCACCCACAGGGGCTAGACTTAGGGGCCGATGAACGCAGGAACCAGCTTATGACCCTTGCAGACACCCTCGTGACCAAGCTTGATCGCGGCAAACCCGCCACAGGCAAGGATCGCAGCTCCCGCACAAGCCCCTTCGCGCCGCTGATCGAGACCGCCGGCTCGGTGATCCTCGGCAAGACCCTTGAGATCAAGCTGGCCTTTGTCTGCCTGCTCGCTGGCGGCCATCTACTGATCGAGGATCTGCCCGGGGTTGGCAAGACCACGCTCGCGCATCTGCTCGCGCGCCTGCTTGGTCTGCAGTATGCGCGCATCCAATTCACCAGCGACATGCTGCCGGCCGATGTGCTCGGGGTCTCGGTCTATGACCGCGCCGCGGAGCAGTTTCGCTTTCATCCCGGGCCGGTGTTCGCGCAGCTGGTACTCGCCGATGAGATCAATCGCGCCACGCCCAAGGCCCAGAGCGCCCTGCTCGAAGCCATGGAGGAGCGTCAGGTGACCGCCGACGGCGAGACCAGGGCGCTGCCGCAACCCTTCTTCGTCATCGCCACCCAGAACCCGGCGCACCAGATCGGCACCTTTCCACTGCCGGAGTCGCAGCTCGACCGCTTCCTGATGCGCATCGCGCTCGGCTATCCGGAGCAGGCGCAAGAGCGTATCCTGCTCGCCGGTGAGGACCGACGCGCCATGGTGGCGGGGCTGCAACCGCTGATCGACGCCGAGACGCTGATGCAGTCCCAGGCACGCCTTGATGGCATCCATGCAGCGCCGCCCATCATCGACTACTGTCTGCAGATCCTCAACTACACACGCTCAAGCACTCGTTTCCGACATGGACTCTCACCACGTGCTGGCCTCGGCCTGCTGCGCGCAGCCAGGGCCTGGGCCATGGTCGAGGGGCGCGATTATGTCGCGCCAGACGATGTCCAGCAGGTGCTGCCAGCGGTGGTCCCACACCGGTTGGCGCAAGACACCGAGCAGGGAGCGCGCGCCGACCCAGCCATCGCCGCGCAGATCCTCGACGCCGTCCCTATTCCTTGAAGCTGCTGCAGGGGATCAGGGCGCAGATGCTGACTGAATCTGGCTACCACCGCTGGCTCGACGGACTGATGCGCCGCAGCCCCCACGATCAACAAGGCGTCGCCTGCATCAGCGCTCGGCGCATCTATATCCTGCCGACCAGCACCGGGCTCACCTTTGGCGCCATGCTGTTCGCCACCCTGCTCGGCTCGCTCAACTATCAGAACAACCTCGGGCTGTTCCTAACCTTTCTGATGGCCGGGATCGCGCTGCTGAGCATGCACTACTGCTGGTACAACCTGCTCGGGCTCTCGGTGCGCTGTGCCGATGCCGAGCCGACCTTCTGCGGCCAGTCAGCCCGGTTTCGAGTCGAGCTCTGGAATCAGCCTGGCCGACAGCATGGCGAGCTGTGCCTGCGCGGCGGTGACTGCGCTGCGATCCCCGCCGGCAGCCACACTGAGATCGACCTCTCCCTGACCACTCAGCACCGTGGGCTGATGCGACTCGATGAGCTCCTGATCGAGACCAGCTATCCACTTGGCCTATTCCGCGCCTGGGCGCTGGTGCGCACCCCGGCAAAGGTGCTGATTTATCCACGTCCAGCGCCGCAGGCACCACCACCAGGACTAGCCATCGCGCCAGAGCAGCGGGCGAAGGAGGCCGCTCGCGCATCGCAAGACCTAGGGGCCGATGACTTCATCGGCTCACGCGCCTATCGCGCCGGCGACTCGCCACGACAGATCGACTGGAAGGTGCTGGCCCGCGAGCGCGGCCTGGTGACCAAGCAATTCGGCGGTGATCAAGCCGCCCAGGTGCAGCTCGATCTGCGTCAGCATCGCGGCGACCTGGAGCAGCGGCTGTCGCTACTGACGCGCCAGGTGCTCGATGCCGACGCCGGCAATCGACGTTATGGACTGCAGCTCGGCACTGAGCTGATCCCCAGCGAGAGAGGCGAGCGCCACAAGCGCCGTTGCTTGGAGGCCCTAGCCCGCTATCCGGGGGATGGCGTTCAGGGTTCCGGTCTAGGCTTGGTCGCTAGCGCTGGCTCAGGGCCCCCAGGAGGCGCAGTATGAGCAGGCGACAGCTGAGGCATCGAGACCGCTACCGCAACCAGCCCCCAGATCAGTGGCAGCGCCTAGCCGCAACCCTCCTGCTCGGGCTTGGGGCCGCGCCCCTACTGCTCGTGCTGCGCCTGCAGGTCAGCCTGTTCATCATTGGCCTTGTGCTGATCAGCGGCACGGCCATTCGCTGGCCCGGCCTGCAGCCGAATCGCTGGGTCTTGATTGCACTGACCCTGCTCGGCGGCTTGATCGTGCTCGATCAGTATCATTCGCTGGTTGGCCAGAATGCCGGCAGCGCGCTGCTCTTGACCATGATCGCGCTCAAACGGCTGGAGAGCCGCACGCGCCGCGATCTGCGGATTCTGCTCATCGCCTTCGGCTTCCTACTGGTGATCCAGTTCCTCTTCGGCGAATCACCCTGGCTCGCAGCCTGGATGCTGCTGATGCTGGTCGGCGCGGTTGCCTTGCTCGCTGACCTCAGTGTCGCCGGGCGTTCCGGTCAACGCCTAACAGACTGGCGCGCCGCTGGCCGCTTGGCACTGATCCTGACCGCCCAAGCTGCACCGCTAGCACTGGTGCTCTTCGTACTCTTTCCGCGTCTGGACGCGCCGCTCTGGGATCTTCAGCTTGGCGACGAGCGTGCCGTTACTGGACTCAAAGACTGGCTCGAGCCGGGCTCGATCACCGAGCTGATCCTCTCTGGCGAGGATGCCTTTCGAGTGCGTTTCGATCAGGCCCAGCCGCTTCCCCAAGGTCTCTCCATCAACAGCCTCTACTGGCGCGGACCAGTGCTCTGGCGCACCGATGGTCAGCGCTGGCTACCACTCGACGCATCCTCAGCCGCGCCCAAGCCAGCGTTGGCCTCAACGGCATCCAACCAGCCACCAGTCGATCATCTGCCGGTCCGCGAGCTCCTCAGCGACCCCATCAGCTACAGCGTCGTGCTCGAGCCAACCGACCAACATTGGCTGTTTGCACTCGAGCTGCCCACGGAGCTACCGGAGCGCTCCCGGCTCACGCCCGATTTTCAGCTCCTCGCCGATGAGCCGGTCAGGGACCTGCGGCTTTACCGCGCCAGCTCGGTGATCGACTACCGGATGCGCCGACTCTCGCCTGCCCATAAGCAAGCGGCACTGCAATTACCGCCGAACATCAGCGCGCGGACGCAGGCCCTAGTCGCCGACTGGCAGGCCAGATCTGACACCGCAGCGCAAGTCGTGCAGCAAGCGCTGACCTTTTTCAGTCAACCCCCCTTTCGCTACACCCTGCTGCCGCCCGCGCTCGGTGAAAACCCCACTGATGCCTTCCTGTTCGAGACCCAGGCCGGCTTCTGCGAGCACTATGCCTCGAGCTTCGTGCTGCTGATGCGCTTGGCCGGCATCCCCTCGCGCATCCTGCTTGGCTATCTTGGCGGCGAGTACAACCCGCTCAGCGACGACTACCTGATCCGTCAATCCGACGCCCATGCCTGGGCCGAGGTCTGGCTCGAGGGGCGCGGCTGGACCCGTATCGACCCGACCGCAGCCATCGACCCCGCGCGCGTCGAGCGCGAGCTGCGCGTCGATACACTGGGCCGCTCAGCCCCAGCACGCTTTCGAGTCGAGGAGACCAGCGCCATAGGCCGACTGGTGCGCGGAGCGCGCTTCCTCGCCGATGCCTTTGACTCTGGCTGGAAGAACTGGGTGCTCGGCTTCTCCAGCCGCGATCAATTCCGGCTCCTGGATCAGTTCGGTCTCGGCGCCCTGCGTGAATATGGCCTTGCGCTGCTGATGACCATCGCTGGCTCGGCGGTGATGCTGGGCTGGGCGCTTGCACTGGCTCGCCAGCCACGAGCCTCAGATCCCGTCCAACGCTGCTGGCAACGCTTCGGCCGCCGCCTCGCAGGTATCGGTCTGGGACCAGCGCGTCACGAAGGGCCGCTGCACTATCGGCAGCGAATCCTAAGCGCCCGTCCCGATCTCAAGTCGTCGATCGACCCGATCGTCGATACCTACCTCGACCTCCGCTACCGCCCTAGCAAAGGCAGCGAGCGGCCACAACAGCTCTGCCAGCAGGTCCGCCGTTTCCGACCGCGCCAACTGCGCCCCTGAGCACAGCGAGCGCTGATCATCGATCGACCCTGGTGAGCGAATCTTTCAGCCACTCACGCGCAACCGCTGCCCAACCCGGATCTTGTTCTCATTTGGACCAAGCTGATTGAGCTTGCGGAGCTTGTCGACCGAGATGCCATTGCTAACGGCAACTCGATACAGTGTCTCCTGTGGTTTCACGACATGGTACTTGGGCCTGGACTTAGGCGTGGATTTGGGCGTGGACTTGGCGACTGTCATGGTCTTCGCTGAGCTGCGCTCGTTGCGCGCCACCAGGGTCGCAGTCGCGGGCAGGCTGATGCGATCGCGATAGGCCGGCGGATGCCCGGCCACGCGCCGCATGCTACCGGCTGGCAGCCAGACAGTGCTTCCGGCAGGCAGCTGCGCTCGCCCTTCTGCCGCGGGGTCGCGCCAGTGTAGATTCAGGCGCGCCAAACTTGCCGTGGAAACGCCATAGTGATTGGCGACATGATGGGCCGGCATCGAGCTGCGCAGGACCAGCCGCTCATGCGGCCAAGGCGCATCAAAGTGTACGCCTTCCGGGAAATAGCGTTGAGGATGATCGGCAACCTCACGCGCGGCAACAAAAGACGCATAGAAGTTACGTGAGGCAAAGCCAAAGGCGCGGCCTTTGTAGTGCTTGACGATCTTGCCAATGTCGTCGCCATACTGGGCCTTGGCATTGGCCACGCCGCCCTTGCCATGGTTATAGGAGGTAATCGCCAGCGGCCAGCTGCCAAGCTTACGGTGCGCCGCGGACAGATAGCGGGCGGCGCCATCGGCACAGGTGATCGGATCGAGCCGCTCATCGATCGTGCGGTCTACCTGCATGCCATAGTCGCGACCGGTTGCCGGCATGAACTGCCAGATCCCAGCGGCACCAACGCTCGAGCGCGCATGGGTCTGGAACGAAGATTCCACATGGGGCAGATAGGCCAGGTCTTCAGGGACGCCTTTGGCGCTCATGATCTGGCGGAAATAGGGATCATAGCGACCGCTGATCTCCAGCCCGCGTTTAAAGCGCTCGCGCACGCCGCGCTGGCTGCGTAGTCGATCTGCAGCACCATAGACCGCCACCTTGCCGGCACCCTGCTCGATCTTGGCCAGCAGCGCCTTATCGACTGAGGTCAGCGGCGCCCGCTCCCGCACCTTGCGCTCCAGTGCGCTGAGTTGATCGCGGTACCAGGCCTTGCGTGCCTTGACCCAAGCGCGCTGCTCACTGGTGTAGCTCTCTTCGATCGGCCCGGGCAGCGCGCTCACCTCGTAGATCACGCCCATGTATTCATCGTCATGGAAGGCCACCTGACCACGACTCCAGACCCCGTAGACATGGCGCCAAAAGTCAACGTTTGGCTGGATCTCTTGCGGCACCGGAAACAGGCCACTGCTATCGTAGTCAATCTTGGCGATATCGTTGGCGCGCAGATTGGAGCCGCCACCACAACCGCTGAGGATGGCGAGCGTCAACAAGGCTAATATCCACAGGGTCCCTGTCCACAGCGCCATGTTCGAGCGAGGTGCTGATCGCGCCCATCCTCTGCGCGAGCGTCCTCTGACGCCGCCAGTCGCCCTAGCCAGGCTGGTCATTGGCAGGTCGACCGACGAGTCGATATAGATCCCCATTGGCTTACTCATGACGCGACCATGACCTCCTCAGCTATTGTGAGCGAAAACAGTGATAATCCTCGCCTACCTGAGGCAATTTCGCAAGAGTTAATCGGGATTTACTGCGGCGATCCAAACAGAATTTAGCGACAAGCAGCAAACCAAACTGAGATGCGCATCCAACTCCTCAGCATCGGCCGACGCATGCCAACCTGGGTCAACGAGGGCTTTAACGAGTACGCCAAGCGCTTGCCACCGAGCTGCGCCCTGTCGCTGGTCGAGATCGAGCCGGCGGCGCGCGGCAAAGGACGCGGTCGCGGCCGCAGCAAGGCCGGCCAACGCGCACAGCTCTCAGCCGCTGAGCGCGACCGGTTACTGGCAGAGGAAGGCGAACGGCTTCTGAAGGCAACCCCGGGCGCAGCCTTGGCGATCGCCCTCGATCTGGGCGGACGCGCCTGGAGCACCGAGGCACTCGCTGCTGAGCTTGCGACATGGATGGCTAGCGGTCGCGACCTTGCACTGCTGGTGGGCGGACCTGATGGCCTCTCTCAGGACTGCCTCGCCCGCGCCGAGCAACGCTGGTCGCTCTCGCCCTTGACCTTTCCGCATCCCCTGGTGCGTGTCATCCTCGCCGAACAGCTTTACCGGGCATGGACCCTCCTCCAGGGCCATCCTTACCATCGCGGATCGACATGATCAACGACAGCAACGACAGCAATAGCAGCGAGAGCAGCACCAGCAGCCTGGTGGCACTGGCCAACCGGGGTCCACAGCTCTATCTGGCCTCGCGCTCGCCGCGTCGGCTCGAGCTCTTAGCGCAGCTTGGTATCAGCCCGCAAGTCATCGCCGCTGACACCGACGAGACAGTCGCGCCGGGCGAATCGCCAGCGGCCTATGTTGCTCGGATTGCAAGCGCCAAGGCGCAGGCTGGCTGGGCTGGATTGCGCACACCGGTCCGCCTGCCCTTGCTCGCCGCTGACACCGCCGTGGTGGCTGGCGGACAGATCCTTGGCAAGCCGAAAGATGCCGAAGCGGCCCTGCAGATGCTAGCCTTGCTCTCCAATGGCTGGCATCGGGTGCTGACCGCTGTCTGTCTGCTCAGGCCTGGGCCTGGATCATTGCCAGCACCTGGAACAGGAGCGATCGGCGCTGACACAGCCCCCGGACAACGAGCCGTGCTGGTCGCGACCGAGGTCCAGATGCGCAGCATCACCGCGGCTGAGGCACTGGCCTATTGGGAGACTGGAGAGCCAAAGGACAAGGCCGGGGCCTATGCCGTCCAGGGTCGCGGCGCAATCTTCGTCGAGCAGATCCGTGGTAGCTACAGCAATGTTGTAGGCCTACCGCTGTTCGAGACCGCGGCACTGTTGCGCGAGCAAGGTATCGACCCGCTCGGCCGTTGATCAGGGGCGTTCAGACTCACTCACTAACAAGACGACAACCACGAGGCCGATACCCATGCCACTGAGCAAGACTGCCGCAACCACTGCGGCCCGACGATGAGCGAAGAGATCCTCATCAACATTACGCCACCGGAGACGCGCGTCGCGGTGGTCGAAAATGGTGTCGTCCAGGAGATCATCATCGAGCGCGCCGAGCGCTGCGGGCTGGTCGGGAACATTTACCGGGGGCGGATCTGCCGCGTGCTGCCCGGCATGCAGGCCGCTTTTGTCGAGATCGGCCTCGATCGAGCGGCTTTCTTACACGCCTCCGACATCATGTCGACGGACAGCGATGTACGCAGCGACCACATCAACAACCTCGTCAAGGAGGGCGACCCGATCCTGGTGCAGGTGGTCAAAGACCCGCTCGGCAGCAAGGGCGCGCGACTGACCACCAATATCTCCATCGCGTCACGTTATCTGGTCTTCATGCCGCGGCTAGGCAACACCGGCGTCTCGCAGAAGATCGAGGACGACGATGAGCGCAAGCGCCTGCGCGAGATCCTACAGGCCTATGTCGACACCCACGAAGGGGCCGGCGGCTACATCGCCCGCACCGCCGCCGAGACGGTGAGCGACGAGAATCTGTGCCGCGATATGGCCTTTCTTGCCAAGCTCTGGAGTGGCATCCGCGAGCGCGCCGATGGTACCTCCGAGATCGGCCTGATCCACGACGACCTGCCACTCGCGCTGCGCGCACTCCGCGACCTGGTCACGCCAGAAGTGGAGCGCGTGCGGATCGACTCCCGCGCCACCGTCGACAAGGCGCGTCCCTTCGCAGTCAAGTACATTCCAGAGATCGTCGATCGCATCGAATATTACGGCGGCGAGCGACCGCTGTTCGATCTCTACGGGGTCGAGGACGAGATCCAGAAGGCCCTGCAGCGCAAGGTACAGCTCAAGTCGGGTGGCCATCTGATCATCGATCAGACCGAAGCGATGACCACCATCGATGTCAATACCGGCGCCTTCGTCGGCCATCGCAACCTCGAAGAGACCATCTTTAAGACCAACCTGGAGGCGGCCCAGGCCATCTGCCGCCAGCTGCGGCTGCGTAACCTCGGCGGCATCATCATCATCGACTTCATCGACATGACCGATGAGGAGCACAAGCGCCAGGTCTTACGTGCGCTCGAGAAGTGCCTCGCGCGCGACCACGCCAAGACCCATATCACCGAGGTCTCGGCACTCGGGCTGGTCGAGATGACCCGCAAGCGCACCCACGAATCGCTTGAGCACATCCTCTGCGAGCCTTGCCCCTGCTGCAATGGCCGTGGCTCATTGAAGACCGCTGAGACCACCTGCTACGAGATCTTCCGCGAGATCCTGCGTGAGTCGCGCCAGTTCGAGGTCGAGCAATTGCTGGTCCTGGCCTCGCAAGAGGTCATCGATCGGCTGCTAGACGAGGAATCCGGCCATCTCGCCGAGCTCGAGGAGTTCATCGGCAAGCCGATCAAGCTGCAGGCCGAATCGCTCTATACCCAAGAGCAGTATGATGTGGTGCTGATCTAAGGCTGAGGAGGAAGCACAGACAGCGCCCGCGATCGATCCTGAACGGCCTGGCCTCGCAGCCCCAGTCGCTGCGGCGCCAACGCCCGGACTCGATCCCCCTGTGGGCATCGGCTTAACACCAACGCGATGACGCGAACCTTACTTCGGCTCTATCGAGTCACAGTCGCCACAGTGGCCGCTACCATCATTGCTGTTGCCATGGTCTCGGTCGTGGTCAGGCTGCTGTTGCCACATGCAGACGGGCTGCGGGAAACACTGGTGGCGCACATCAGCCAAACCCTTGGGGTGCAGGTGGAGGTCAACAGGCTCTCGATCCGCCTACGCGGGCTCACGCCGGCGTTGAGCTTTACCGATGCCAAGCTGCTGACGCCTACAAACAGGGTATCCGCAGACGCACTTGCTACTGACGTGCCCCCTAGCGAGGGATCGCCTGGAGATGCGCCCCCAAAGCCCAGCCAACTGCTCCTCTCGGCGCAGCGCTTGGACGTTGACCTTGACCTCTTGGCCACGCTCAGGGCTCGCCAACCGCGGATCGAGGCGATCGGCCTCGTCGGTGCCGAGATTCAGGTGTTGCGCGACGCGAATGGCCAAATTCGCATACTGGGCTTGGATTCGATGCAGGGCAACGACACCCAAGCGCTCGATTTCTTCCTCCGCGAAGGGCGTTTCCGGTTGCTCGACAGCCGGTTGATCTGGCGTGATCAGCAGACCAAGGCAGCCGCCCAAACCCTGCTCATCAAGGTTGCCGAGCTCGCAAACCAGGGTCAAAGCCATGCACTGCGCTTGCGGGCAATGCGTGAAGGCAGCGTCGCCGCATCGCCCTCAGCAAGCAACTCGGCAGGCGCGCTCGAGATCCTCGGCCAGCTCAACGGCCAAGCCCAGCATCCCGAGCGTTGGTCCGGTCGTCTCTATCTGCGTGTTGCAGGCGGCGATCTCGGCATGATCGCGGACAGACTCCTGCCGCTCCCGGTGAGACTCAACTCCAACCGTTTCCACATCGAGAGCTGGAACCAGCTCGAGCAGGGCCAGCTGATCAACGGATTAACGCACTTCAAGCTCGAAGGGCTCAATCTTGAGGCGCTCAATTTTGAGGCGCTCAATCTCGAGGCGCCAGAGTCTAGTAAACAGGCCCACTTCGGCAACCTAGCTGGACTCGCGCGCTGGCAGCAGCGCGCGCAGGGCTGGCGACTAGACCTCGCCGATCTCCAGCTGCCCGGCAGACCTGCTGCGAAGCCAACCTCTGCAAGCCTTGTCTATCGTTATGCGCCATCGCCATCGCCATCGCCATCGCCATCAACGAGATCTACTCCAACGCCGGTGCCCTCAGCTAAGCTTTTTGCTGCGATCGGCGCGTTCGAGATCGGACCGGTCGCTGAGGCGATCGCGCTGGCCATGCCCGATCTACCCGAACCGGTTATCGCGCTCAGTCGGAGGCAGCCACAGGGACGAGTACGCGATCTTGCAGTACAGATTGCGCCCGCCGTCAACGACTGGCGCCTTAGTGCAAAGCTCGAGAACCTGACCCTCGATGCTGACATTCCCGCCGACACCCGAGCCAACACCCCTGCTGAAACCTCCGCTGGCATTCAAGCCAAGACTGCAACCGGCAGATCGGCCAGCGCATCGGCCAGCGCATCGGCCAGCGCATCAACAGGCCCCAGCATCCCAGCCTTCTCCGGTCTCAATCTCGGCCTTGATCTCGGTCCGCGGGGCGGCTATGCCCAGGTCAGCGGCAGCGCAGTCCAGATCGATCTGCGGCCGTTGTTCGCACGGCCACATCGGTTCACGCAGCTCGATGGCCATTTTGCATGGCGCATGATGCCAGCCGGCTCAATCCACCTCTGGACCCAGGCGCTCAGCCTCGACACCAAGCATCTGCAGACCCTCAGCCGCCTCAGCCTTTGCCTGCATCCATCGGGTGTCAATCCTTTCATCGACCTGCACACGCATCTAGGCAACGGCGAGATCGACGCCTTGCCGTCTTGGCTACCGGTTGGGATCATGGATGATCGCCTCGAGGACTGGCTAGAGCGTGCCATCCTCGATGGCCGACTCGAATCCGGTGATCTGCTGCTACGCGGACCGCTCGACCAGTTCCCATTCGATGACCAACAGGGGCGGTTCATCCTCGAGCTGCGCGCTGTCGATGGCGTGCTCGACTACGGCGTCGCAGCGCCATCGCCAGCCCTCGCGACCGGACTTAGCAACGCCGACAACAGCCCACCATTGCGCTGGCCGCTGCTGCAGCAGATCGCGGCAACGCTGCGCTTCGAGAACCGCAGCCTCGAGATCGATGTGCCGAGCGCCGAGATCCTAAACAGCCACATCGACGCCGGACGGGTCAGCCTGCCCAACCTCTGGCAACCGACCTACCTCGAGATCGACGCCAGCGGCTCAGGCCCTCTGGCTGACGGCATGCATCTCTTTGCGACCTCGCCATTAGCGCATCAGCTCGGTGGCCTCGCCTCTGCAGTCGAGGTCAGCGGCGACGGCGACATCCGGCTGCAGCTAGGCGTGCCACTCAACCAGGCCCTGCCCTTCCGCTATGCCGGCGAGCTCATCTGGAGGCCCCAATCAGAAACCGGCATCGAGACGAGCATCGAGACCAGCGCCGACACCGAAGGCAGCCAGCCGCGCAATGCCAGCCGCGCCCCAGGCGCGCCCGACACCAGGCTCGACCAAGCGTACGAAGACCGCAGCCTCCGCATCCGCGGCACCGACCTCCAATTCAGCCAGATCACTGGTCGCCTGCGCTTTGATGCGAGCGAGATCACCGCACAAGGAATCCGCGCGCGCCTTGGGCAGCAGGCCCTCGAGATCGCGGTCGACACCCGTGATGGCGGTGGCGACGACGCCCGCACCGAGATCAGCCTGCGTGGTCGCACCGGCGTTGATCAGCTCGCGGAAATCCTTCCAAGCAACCTCTGGTCCCTCGCTCGCGGCAACCTCAACTGGCGGCTCGGCCTAACGCTCAGCAACGCTGATGCAGCGCAACAGCGACCACCGATCGATTTCGCCCTCAGCTCTGATCTGCAGGGGATCGACCTTGCACTCCCGGCCCCCATCGGCAAACCGACTCAGGCGCAACGTCGCCTCCAGCTGAGTGGCCGCTTCCAAGACCAATGGCCGCTCAGACTGACGCTCGACTACGGCACGCTTGGCAGCTTGATCGAGGTCGATCGCAGGCCCAACGGCGAGATCCAACTGCAACGCCTGGCGGTCGATCTCAATGGCCAACCCTCAAGCTTGCCGCCGGCGCGAAGCATCCAGATCGGCGGCAAGCTTGAGCGCTTGGCGCTAAGTCCCTGGCTCGACTGGGCTGGTCAGGCGGACCTCAAGGCCCTTCAAGGCAACAATGCCAGTGCTCGCCTGCAGTTGCTCCCAATCCAACTGCAGATTGAGGATCTGCGCCTCGGCGCCCTGCAGCTGAGTAAGCTCGATGCGGTCTTGACCCCAGAGCCCAGTGGCGCATGGAACATTGGCTTCAACGCACAACAAACCGGCGCTAGCCAGATCGATCTGCCCGCCATGAGCACTGGCACAAGCGCTGGTGCCAACACCAACGGCAGGCAGCCCATACGCATCCGGCTCGAGCAGCTGAATCTGGAGCCCTTGGCCGAGGCCCACAGCCAATCCGGCGCCGACAGCACAACCGCTGCACGCGTCGACCCACGCCGCTTCGGTGGTCTCGACCTCGAGGTTGAGCAGCTCGCCTATGGCGATGACCTGCTCGGTCAGCTGCGCATCCAGAGCCAGCCGCAGACAAACGGCCTGCGCTTTACGACCCTATCCTTGCTCGGCCCCCATGTCGACGCCAGCGGCAGCGGCGACTGGCTGATCGACGCCACCGATTACATTGCCTCATCGCTGCAGATCAACGCCAAGAGCAACGCGGTTGGCGAACTCCTGCGCGAGAGCGGCTTCTACAGCGCCTTGAGCGGCGCACCCGGCGCGCTGCAGCTCGATCTCAGCTGGCCCGGCGGCCCCGGTCAGCTTTCTCTTGCGCGCGCGCGCGGCTCGATGCAGATCGAGATCGGCGCCGGTCGCCTCCTCGAGATGGAGCCCGGCGTTGGCCGCATGCTCGGCATCCTCAACACCGCCGCGCTCGGCCGCCGGCTCAGCCTCGATTTCAGCGACGTCTTCGACGACGGCTTCAGCTTCGATCGTATCACCGGCGAGATCGCCATCGGCAGTGGCGAGGCCAGCATCCGCAACCTCGAGATGCAGGCCCCACCGGCGAATATCCGCATCACCGGCCGCACCAATCTGGTCGACGGGATGCTCGACCAAGAGGTTGTGGTCACACCCAAGATCGGTGTCGGCTTGGCGCTTGCTGGTGCGGTCGCGGGCGGCCCGGTGGTGGGCGCCGCGGTCTTTCTTGCCGACAAGGTCACCGATGGCGCCGTTGAGCGGCTTGGACGCTACGCCTATCAGGTCACAGGCCCCTGGCGTGACCCGATCATCCGCCGCGTCGACACCGGCGGCTCGCCCTCGGTCGGCAATCTATTTGTGGATGAGGCTCCCGCCAATGAGCCTGCTGGCGCCAGCGCCAACGCCAACGCCCATGAGCCCAGAGACACCGGGACCGAGCGCAAAGACGCCGCAGCTGCAGGTGCCGTCGAACCGAGCAACCCGTTTCTGGAGGATCTATAAGATGCCAATCGCGACCCATGCCGCAGTGGTGCTATTGTTACAGAACCTTAACCATTACGAGCGTCCATGAGCGAATCCTCCAAGCTCGCCGCCGTGCAGATGGCCTCAGGCCCGAATGCAACGGCCAATCTGATCGAAGCCGAGCGCCTCATCAGTCTCGCCGCCAAGGCCGGTGCCGGCCTGGTTGTGCTCCCCGAAAACTTTGCCTTCATGGGCCAGCAGGATCGCGATCTGCTCGCCTTGGTGGAGTCTGATGGCAGCGGCCCGCTGCAGGACTTCCTAGCCCAGATGGCACTGCGCTATGACCTCTGGATCGTCGGTGGCACCATCCCCTTGCGCGGCCATCATCCAGCGCGCGTGCGCGCCGCGACCCTGATCTACAACGCCCAGGGCGATCGGGTGGCGCGCTACGACAAGATGCACCTGTTCGACGTGGTGCTGCCAGACGCCGACGAGCGCTATCAAGAATCAGCCACCATCGAGCCCGGCGATCAGAGTCCGGTGGTCGACACCCCCTTTGGCCGCCTCGGTGTCCTGGTCTGCTACGATCTACGCTTCCCGGAGACCGCGCGGCGGATGATCGACAGCGGGCTCGAGATCCTCGCCGTGCCAGCCGCCTTTACCGCGCTCACCGGCAAGGCGCATTGGGAGCCCCTGATCCGGGCGCGCGCCATCGAGAATCTCGCCTACGTGATCGCCGCCGCACAGGGCGGCTACCATCTGAGTGGCCGCGAAACCTATGGCCACAGCATGATCGTTGATCCCTGGGGCAATGTGCTCGCCCAAATCGAGCGCGGCGTCGGCCAGATCTGCTGCGCACTCGATCGCGATCGCCAGACCTCGATCCGCCGCACCTTCCCAGTGCTCGAACATCGGCGCCTCAAGTGTCGTTGACCGCCAACAACAGCAATCGCGCACCGATTGACTGGCACGCTGGAAAAATTGCGCTCTGCCTCCCACCTCATCGGGTATCGGGCAATGCCCACCGCTGCAACGATTTGAACACCAGACTCTCATGACCGACTCCATTGAACTTGCGCGCCAGAGTATCCTCGCGCCCTTCGGCCTCGGCGACAGCGACCTCGATCGCCTCATCGGCGCACTACGCAGCCCATCGATCGACGCCGCCGATGTCTATTTTCAGAGCAGCCGCCTGCAATCCTGGATGCTCGAGGATGGCATCGTCAAAGACGGCAGCTTCAACATCGAGCAAGGCGCCGGCCTGCGCGCCATCAGTGGCGAGAAGACCGGCTTTGCCTACTCTGATGAACTTGAGCTCGCGGCGCTGACCAAGGCCGCCGATGCCGCTCGTGCCATTGCCCGTGGCGGCGGTGCCGCGCCGGTCAGCATCGGCAGCAACCTGCCAGCTCGGCAGCGCCTTTACGAGCCGATGGATCCGATCGAGAGCCTGGACAATGCCGCCAAGCTCGATCTGCTGCACCGGGTCGACGCCGAGGCGCGTCGCATGGACCCGCGCGTGAAGGAGGTGATGACCAGCCTGGTCGCCGTGCAAGACACCATCCTGGTGGTCGCCGACGATGGCCGGCTCAGCGCTGATGTGCGCCCGCTAATCCGCCTCAGCGTCGTCGCCGTAGTCGAGGAGAACGGCCGCCGCGAGCAGGCCCACAGTGGCGGCGGCGCGCGCTTAGATCTGGGCTGGATGCTGGCCGAAGACCGCGCGCTTGGCTTCGCCCGCGAGGCAGTGCGCCAAGCCCTGGTCAACCTGGAAGCTGGCCCCGCCCCAGCCGGCACCATGACCGTCGTCCTCGGCGCCGGCTGGCCTGGCGTACTCCTACATGAGGCGGTCGGCCACGGACTCGAAGGCGACTTCAACCGCAAAGGCACCTCGGCGTTCAGCGGCCGGCTCAACCAGCGCGTCGCCGCCAAGGGCGTCACCGTGGTCGACGACGGCACCCTGCCCGGCCGCCGCGGCTCACTCAACATCGACGACGAGGGCACGCAAACTCAATGCACCACCCTGATCGAGGACGGCGTGCTAGTCGGCTACATGCAAGATCGGCTCAACGCCCGCCTGATGGGCATGGCACCCACCGGCAACGGCCGCCGCGAATCCTATGCCCACCTACCGATGCCGCGCATGACCAACACCTACATGCTCGCCGGCAACCATGATCCAGGCGAGATCATCGCCTCGGTCGAGAAAGGGCTGTACGCGGTCAACTTTGGTGGCGGCCAAGTCGACATCACCTCCGGCAAGTTCACCTTCTCCGCCAGCGAGGCCTATCTGATCGAGAACGGCAAGATCGGACGTCCGGTCAAGGGCGCGACCCTGATCGGCAACGGCCCCGATGTGCTCACCCGCGTCAGCATGATTGGTAACGACCTCAAGCTCGACGAGGGCGTTGGCACCTGTGGCAAGGATGGGCAAAGTGTACCGGTTGGGGTTGGGCAGCCGACGCTGCGGGTTGATGCACTGACGGTGGGTGGCACTGGGGCTGGTGGTGAGGCCTGAGCAGTCTTTCCCCCTGTACCAACGCTCACTAGGCACTTGATGAGGAGATCAGTCTCTCCAAATCCCGCCTAAAAAACATATCATTTCAAAGGCTTGTGATGCAGGAAAAATTAGCGAGGGCTCTACCTTTGGGGTGCAGTCTTGCAGAACCTCTCTAAATTTTTCCTCGCACGATTTTCAGTCAGTTAGCGCGCAGGGAGACTGCCAAAACGGCCAAAACGGCCAAAACGGCCAAAACGGCCAAAACGGCCAAAATCGAGACGGAACATAAGATGGCGGCTCATGAAGCGTGACAAGCCTAACATGCCCGGCGTGATAGGCTTCTTCAGGCTCAGCCTCTGACCCTGGCAGCAGCGATCAGGTACATCGGCAAGGAGTCATCATGGACTACAGCCCGCTCATCAACGCCGTCGTCACACCCTTGCTGCGGCTGTTTCCCGTCATCCTCCTCGTTGCCCTGCTGCGAGCCTACCGCCCGCAACTACGCGGCATGCTCGGCGAGCGCGCCGTGGCGCGTGTGCTCAAGCGCTATACCAGATATGTCGCCAACGACATCATCCTGCCCAATGGGCTAGGTGGGCTAACCCAGATCGATCGTCTGGCACTGACACCCAACGGCATCCTCGTCATCGAGACCAAGAACTACAGCGGGCTCGTGCTTGGCCGCGAGCAAGAGCCGACCTGGATGCAGGTGATCGGTCGGCGTCGACATCTCTTCCAGAATCCGTTGCGTCAGAACCATGGTCACATCAAGGCAGTGCAAGCGTTGGTCTCCGGTCTATTGGTCGATTTTCAGTGACGGTCCCGGTGTTCTGTTCCAATCCTTGTTGTAGTGGATTGAGGTCGCGGACAAGAAGTCGAAGAGGCGGGTGCACGCTTGATGGTGCAGTTTCAATCCTTGTTGTAGTGGATTGAGGTCGCGGACGCTTTCAGCTCGGGATCGGTCACGCGGTCGAATTGCGTTTCAATCCTTGTTGTAGTGGATTGAGGTCGCGGACGTCGATCAGGTGACCAAGCCGCAGCGCCAGAACGCGTTTCAATCCTTGTTGTAGTGAATTGAGGTCGCGGACCGCCCTCAGACAAGAACCACCCAGCCTGCTTGGAGAAGTTTCAATCCTTGTTGTAGTGGATTGAGGTCGCGGACATACCACCCATGTTGACGGATTTCCTATTGTGCCAAGTTTCAATCCTTGTTGTAGTGGATTGAGGTCGCGGACCATCTAACACCCACCACGCCCCCGCAAGAGGCTAAGTTTCAATCCTTGTTGTAGTGGATTGAGGTCGCGGACCTCAGTGTCTCGGTTGTCGTCTCAACCGCGCTCGTTGGTTTCAATCCTTGTTGTAGTGGATTGAGGTCGCGGACCATCCGAAGCGCTCAAGCTGAACTGGGAGAGGGTAGACCGTTTCAATCCTTGTTGTAGTGGATTGAGGTCGCGGACCCGAATCAACCACGCGCCATGGTGGCCCGCAAGTTGGGTTTCAATCCTTGTTGTAGTGGATTGAGGTCGCGGACGTCAGATGAAGAAGACGCGAGGATTGACGCTTTACATGTTTCAATCCTTGTTGTAGTGGATTGAGGTCGCGGACTATCAGGCGCTCATAGCTTCCGGGCTGTCTGAGCGTGTTTCAATCCTTGTTGTAGTGGATTGAGGTCGCGGACTTGTTTGCTGTCCATGGGTAAAAGACCCTGTTAATGTTTCAATCCTTGTTGTAGTGGATTGAGGTCGCGGACGTGAAATCCGGCGCGGTGCAACGTTCTGGTTCGTGTTTCAATCCTTGTTGTAGTGGATTGAGGTCGCGGACAAAGCAGCACCGGAAAAGAGAAGAGCTGCAGGAACAGTTTCAATCCTTGTTGTAGTGCTCGACTTTGGCCATTTTTTGCGGCTCGCAAACCCTTTACTTTCAGTGGCTTGTGTTGTGGAAAGGATTTAGCGAGGGGTCTGCTTCTGGAGTCCTGGCTTGCTGACCCCTTCTAAATTCTTGCCCTTACGATTTTTCAGGCAGTTAGCGCCTTTGGATGCCTGCAAAATGGCCAAAGTCGAGGTAGTGGATTGAGGTCGCGGACGCAGCGGGCGCTTGTTGATGCGCAGATTGCGGCCATGTTTCAATCCTTGTTGTAGTGGATTGAGGTCGCGGACCTCAATGCGTCGGCGTCCGCGTGGCAACGGCAAGCAGGTTTCAATCCTTGTTGTAGTGGATTGAGGTCGCGGACAGATCGACAGTGTCAAGGTCCGGCTGGCTGGACTTCGTTTCAATCCTTGTTGTAGTGGATTGAGGTCGCGGACCTCGACGTCACCTCCGAGCACCACTCGCCATACAGCGGTTTCAATCCTTGTTGTAGTGGATTGAGGTCGCGGACTCCGATTGAGGTTGTCGAACGGCCCCTGCATCTGCACGTTTCAATCCTTGTTGTAGTGGATTGAGGTCGCGGACTCCTCAGCTACAGGTACTGGTTCTTCGAGCGCAGCTCGTTTCAATCCTTGTTGTAGTGGATTGAGGTCGCGGACATTGCGACTATGGCACGACCACATCGTGCCCACGTGGTTTCAATCCTTGTTGTAGTGGATTGAGGTCGCGGACTTTCACAAACACCCGGACGTACTACACTGGCGTGTTGTTTCAATCCTTGTTGTAGTGGATTGAGGTCGCGGACACCATTGCCACAAGTCGGCAATGGTGCGAGTCTGAGTTTCAATCCTTGTTGTAGTGGATTGAGGTCGCGGACAGACCCAGCCTCTGCAAGGGCTGCATCGACCCTCGACGTTTCAATCCTTGTTGTAGTGGATTGAGGTCGCGGACACAGCAAGCGGCAGACGAGGCACAACGCGCAGCACAGGTTTCAATCCTTGTTGTAGTGGATTGAGGTCGCGGACTCAATGATGTTGCTGCAGCGCTCAATGTGCCGAAAAGTTTCAATCCTTGTTGTAGTGGATTGAGGTCGCGGACTCTTTTATTGCCCAAGTCGTCGGATCTTGCTTATCTGGTTTCAATCCTTGTTGTAGTGGATTGAGGTCGCGGACACACCTAGCCAGGAGATCGAAATGCGAAGCTATCCAGGTTTCAATCCTTGTTGTAGTGGATTGAGGTCGCGGACGAACCAGCCCCATACGCCAGCGTTTGAGATATGCGCGTTTCAATCCTTGTTGTAGTGGATTGAGGTCGCGGACGCCAAACGGAGCGGCTCAGCCCGATGGCACTTCGAGGTGTTTCAATCCTTGTTGTAGTGGATTGAGGTCGCGGACCGGCTAGCCGCCCAACCTCAGTCGTGCTCACCACATGTTTCAATCCTTGTTGTAGTGGATTGAGGTCGCGGACCCGCTACCGAACTGGCCGCCGATCTCGCCACCGTTACGTTTCAATCCTTGTTGTAGTGGATTGAGGTCGCGGACACATGTCGGCTGTCGTCGACGGTGAATTTGCTAAGGGTTTCAATCCCTGTTGTAGTGGATTGAGGTCGCGGACGATCGGGTGGCTGGGGCAAGAGCCTGAGCACTTGGAGTTTCAATCCTTGTTGTAGTGGATTGAGGTCGCGGACGCGGGAGGTTGAGCGGCTGGGCTGGCGTCGAGCGGATGTTTCAATCCTTGTTGTAGTGGATTGAGGTCGCGGACAACCCCGGAGCCGAGCATCGACCCAACGCACGATGAAGTTTCAATCCTTGTTGTAGTGGATTGAGGTCGCGGACACGGTCGATGGCGTGACCGGGCAGTTAACGCTGAGCATGTTTCAATCCTTGTTGTAGTGGATTGAGGTCGCGGACCCAGCGAAGCGGCGACCGCCATTAGCGGCGCGCTCGGGTTTCAATCCTTGTTGTAGTGGATTGAGGTCGCGGACCTATACGACGCTCACGACACGTTTGAGAGTACAGATGTTTCAATCCTTGTTGTAGTGGATTGAGGTCGCGGACGATGGCGCTCATCAGGCTGGCCGGCTGGCACTCGAGGTTTCAATCCTTGTTGTAGTGGATTGAGGTCGCGGACGCTCATGGAGATGGACGATGCAAGCCAGCAGATCAGGTTTCAATCCTTGTTGTAGTGGATTGAGGTCGCGGACCATAGCAGGCAACCGCAGGGGGTCTCGCGACGCAAGGCGTTTCAATCCTTGTTGTAGTGGATTGAGGTCGCGGACATGCGGCCGTTGCCGAACTTGCGTCCGACGCGCTGGAGTTTCAATCCTTGTTGTAGTGGATTGAGGTCGCGGACTGCTGGTCGGCGGTGCGCTGGCGTCTGTTGATACCAAGTTTCAATCCTTGTTGTAGTGGATTGAGGTCGCGGACTAATCTGCACCGTGCATCACATAGCCGGACACAGCTGTTTCAATCCTTGTTGTAGTGGATTGAGGTCGCGGACTGACCTTGACGAGCCAGCGCGCGCGTTGCTTTGACAGTTTCAATCCTTGTTGTAGTGGATTGAGGTCGCGGACCTTTGACGACATATTCACCGACAGCGAACGCGAGCGAGGTTTCAATCCTTGTTGTAGTGGATTGAGGTCGCGGACAAGCGTTCCGCATCTTCAGCCTTGGCCCCCTTGGTGTTTCAATCCTTGTTGTAGTGGATTGAGGTCGCGGACACTTTAGCGGTGGAGATGCAGCAATCGTCGCGGCAGGTTTCAATCCTTGTTGTAGTGGATTGAGGTCGCGGACCTCTGCGGGGCTGGTGGGTGGGCTCCGTTGCGAAGGTTTCAATCCTTGTTGTAGTGGATTGAGGTCGCGGACCATCGATGAGCTGCGCCGGCTTGCCCAGATCCTCGTCTAGTGTGGTTTCAATCCTTGTTGTAGTGGATTGAGGTCGCGGACAAGAAAAACCCTCATTAAGGGCAGCCTGAGCCTGTTGTTTCAATCCTTGTTGTAGTGGATTGAGGTCGCGGACTGCGCTTGAGTATGGGATGCGTCCAGGGGCCGGAAAGTTTCAATCCTTGTTGTAGTGGATTGAGGTCGCGGACTTTTTCGGGTGGCGACGCTGCCATCGTCGCAGCAGGTTTCAATCCTTGTTGTAGTGGATTGAGGTCGCGGACGTGCTGGTGCTGTTCTGTCGTCTACGGTTGCTTTTGCAGTTTCAATCCTTGTTGTAGTGGATTGAGGTCGCGGACTCTTGACGCCAGACGGCCAGACTTGCTCAGCTTCATGTTTCAATCCTTGTTGTAGTGGATTGAGGTCGCGGACGGTAACAGGCGCGGGGCTCCCGCCGGTGGTTGAAGACGTTTCAATCCTTGTTGTAGTGGATTGAGGTCGCGGACAGCCAAGGCGCCAAAGGCGCTTGAGCTGATTCCGTGTTTCAATCCTTGTTGTAGTGGATTGAGGTCGCGGACAAGTTCCCGATCCGATTAATCCGCCCCAGCCTTGCGAGTTTCAATCCTTGTTGTAGTGGATTGAGGTCGCGGACCTTGAACCAGGAGCCCAATACGTAAGCAGCCCAGGGCGTTTCAATCCTTGTTGTAGTGGATTGAGGTCGCGGACACTATACCTGCGCCGTATATCAAGGATTCCAAGATAGTTTCAATCCTTGTTGTAGTGGATTGAGGTCGCGGACCCCGACGAGATTCCCAGGCTGGTGCGACAGAAGGGTTTCAATCCTTGTTGTAGTGGATTGAGGTCGCGGACCAGAGATCCCTTTCCTCATGCGTCGTCGGCTTGAGCGTTTCAATCCTTGTTGTAGTGGATTGAGGTCGCGGACAGTATTCCTGTCCACACCCGAAGCGCGCACTTCGATCTGTTTCAATCCTTGTTGTAGTGGATTGAGGTCGCGGACGACCGGACGTGAGCGCCTGGTTGTATGAGTTGGCAGAGTTTCAATCCTTGTTGTAGTGGATTGAGGTCGCGGACGGGAAGCCGAGCGCTACGAGCGCCGCGCCGCCGAAACGTTTCAATCCTTGTTGTAGTGGATTGAGGTCGCGGACCGCCCAGCACCAAAATTTACAAAATAAACAGTATCTTGCAAAATACTGGAGGAGGTTGTTTTGTGCTGTTTTGACCCTTCGGAACACCAACATTGCCATATTTGCCAGCTGCTCAGCAACGACAAAAACCCTAAAATGTATTTTTTGTCATACACTTATCATCTCTTCTAGGTTATACACAAATATTTTTGTAGCAACAGTCTTCACAGCGGCGTGCTGAGCGTGCGCGGGAAGGAAGTTTTCCAGTGTCTAGGATAGCAAAAATCTGATCGACCACAGCGACAACAGTTGCTTTCGCTGATTCGGTCACCTCGACTTCTTGCAGATGCTGACCCGTGCGAACATACGCGAGATAGCCTTTTCTTACCGGCGTCTGGTAGATGGCCTCGATCAGCATCGCGTAGATGAGGATTTGGGTCTCGTGGGTCTTGAAGACCTGTTCACGGGGCTCAGTATATTTGTAGTCGAGCGGTGCCATGGTGCCATCCTTGAGCCAGAGGACCTCATCGACGATCCCCCGGAGCCTGAGCGTGGGAGAGGCGAGGTAGACTTCGATCTCGCGTTTCACGGCACCGATTCGCTTGCGCAGATAATCCCGATTCTCCGTGGCCCTGCGCCGATGCACCTCGCGACCTTTTAATACCTTGAAGCGTGTATCTTCATGTTGTGGAATATGCTGGACATTCATGTACCAGGTGAAGCGCGGGCAGTAAATATGCTCGAGCACCTCCGATGGCGTTAGCATCGGCGTGTGTTCTGTATCCTGCACACTGGCTATCATAGGAAAAGCGCTCGCACTTCGTCCGTTACCATGTCCTTGTCAAACGCCTGCCCCATTAGAATCACCTTGCGGAAATCCGGCTCGCAGAGCGGAAAGATATAGACGGAATCAGTCTCTTCGTCCATCAGATCGTCGATCTGCAGACGCAGTTCATCGAGTCGGTTGCGGGCAATGGTGCCAAGAAAAACGGATTTCTGCACCCGATACAACCCCGCATTCTTACAGCATTTCGCGATCTTGGTCCTTGGTCTATCTTTGACAATATCGTAGATGACCCAGACCAGGGTTTCCGTGGTTTTCATGATGCCTCCTTCTTGATCCAGCTGTTGGCGATTTGATGGCAATCAAGCTGCACGCTGTCTCGGCGTTTGATGTTGCGGCTTCGATAGCGAATCGTGTCATCGAGAAACGCTCCGAATGCTTCCATCAAGACCGCTTTTCCTTCTTTGTTGAGCTTCATGCCGTTCTGCAGACAGTCGAACTGCGATGGCTTGATCTTGCGCGCGGCAAAGAGTCCGACGACGGTCTCATCTGCCCAGATGCGATAGCACTCGATCAGATCGAAGACCAAGGATTTTTTCTGATAATGATCGGTATGCACAAAGCCGACATAGGGATCAAGTCCGGCAAGAATGCAGGCACGCTCTACGGTGCTATACAGCACGCCATAGGCATAATTGAGCAAGCAGTTGAATTCATCCTGAGCTGGGTTGCGGGAACGACCGCTGAAGCGGAACGTTTCGGGCATCAGGAGACTCAGGGTTTCCCAATAGGTGCGCCCGGCACGTCCTTCGATGCCCATCAGGTGCCCGCGGATCTCATCGAGCGTACCCGTCAGGGCATTCAGGTCGGTACGGTGCTGTTCGAGTTTGTGCAGCGCGTCCGTGAGTGGGGCTGAGAGCTTGGTGCGGCGCTTGCGCGTGCACCGCAAGAACTCGATCTGGTTATCGAGCTTTCGGGTCATCCAGCCAAGGGCTAGCCTAAACCCCTGCTCAGTATCGGCAAGGCGTAACTGCTCACGGCGGATGGCAATGGTGGAGCCGGGTCGACCATGCCAGATACGCCCATAGGGTTCGCCGACCGCATTGAGAAAGACGACATCAATGTTCTTCTCGATCGCCAGGGCAATGGCATCGGTCGATAGACTGGCGCCCGTGGTGATCAAGATCGAGCGCACCTTGCGCGAGGAGATTTCTTGTTTCTCATCCTTGACCTTGACGACGAACAACTCGTCGCGGCGGTGCAGATAGGTACCGAAGGTGGTGAGAATCAGGTCCATAGAGGGTGCTGCCTGGGTGGCTTGCTGGGATGCTGGGAAAGCAGTGATTGCACAACAGGCCCAGGCCTTTGGCAGAGTTGGCAAGCTTGCGAACGGGCCTATCGGCAGACCGAACTCCTCGCCCCGAACGGGGCGAGGATCGCGGATCTCTGAATTGTTAAAGAACTGTTGGACGGTTAGCGAGTGAGCCAGCCAAATCCGTGGCTGACCGCATGCCCGAGCGCCAGTCCGTCGGGCAGGTGCGCATTACAGAGGAGGGTTCCGGTCAGGCCCAAGAGCGGTTGATTCTTGTAGTGGCAGGGCTGGGACTGGAACTGAGTGAAGCCAGCATAGAGTCGCTCGGGAACATGGACCTCCAGCCCGCGCAACGCGATCAGTAGGTTGGAGACCAGCAGCCGATTACGCTCTCGGTCCTGCAGATCCTCGCTCATCTGCTGATAGCGTGCATAGTTTTCCTGATTGAACAACAGCGCCGGGGTGCGCAGGCGGTAGCGCTCGAGCCGCTCGCTGAGCGCAAACTGCCCTTGCCGCAAGGTCAATGCCGCATCCTCAATGGCGACCGATTCCTCGCCCAGTCTCAGCGTTAGATCGAGCCAGGGGCGCTCAAGTAACTGTTGAGCAGCGTCGCCCCAACCGACGATCAACCCATGTCCATCCTGCCAGCGATAGTGCACCCGGGGATAGCGATAGAGCGGCTTCCCCGTGGTCAGGTCATGCTGGTGGAACAGCGGATCATCAGCAAAGGCATGGGCAACGGCACCGCGCAGTTGGCGGGCGCGCTGAGACGGCTTGCCGTTCAGGGTACGATCCCAGGTCAGTTCGACCTGGGCAAAGGGGATCTGGGCTAGAGGATGCATGTGGGCGCTTCTCCTGGCAGCGCGAGGAATCCAGCGGCGCGATCATAGGTCTCTTCACCCGCGTCAAGGCAGTGAATGGTGTCGCGCTCTAAGCCTTGCGCAGTGCGGGCATGCACCTGAATCACGCGCTCGTAGAAGGCGCGTTTGAATATCCGAAACTGGCGTTCTTGTTCAGCGGGCGTCAGCTGCGGATCATCGCGCAGTGCTTGGTAACGCGCCCAGAGTCGCTGGTCGAGCGGCGTGCGAGCGATAAATAGGGCCACCTTGGGCTGTTCCTCGATCAACTGAAAGGCCTGTTCCATCCCGGTAAGATCCCCTTGCGTGAGCTGTTGATCGATGCGCTGTTGATCTTGCCGCGCTCGGCAGCCGCTGAAGTAATCTTGAGTCAGCGCCAGAAAGTCACTCTCATCCCAGTGCTCAGCGCTACCAAGCGTCTCCACGGTCACCTCAATCAACGCCGCATCGTAGACCCGTCGCCAGAGTGCTTCGCCGGTCTGTCCATCGGGCTTGGTGTCTTGGAGCTGCCACAGATAGACCCCGCCTGGCTCTGTTTTACTTTCGCCGTGACGATTACATCGACCAGCGGCCTGGATGAGCGCATCAAGCGGTGCCAAATCACGATGGACCACCGGAAAGCTGAAGTCGACACCGGCCTCGACCAACTGCGTGGTGATGGCGATGACGGGCTGACCTTGGCGTAACAGACGGCGGATGAGGCGGATGCGGGCGCGCCGATCCAAGGGGGTGAGATCCGTCGACAAGGCGACCAGGGGTCTTTCCGGAAGCGCCTCATGCAGTGCCTCAAACAGGCGCCGCACAGCGCGACGACGGTTGAGAATGATCAGCATGGGCGGATGGCTCTGGCGCAGTTCTGCGATCAGTCGCTCAGCAAAGCGCTCCAGCGTAAGTGGTTCACGATGCCGTGCATGCAGCCGGGTACGGGTCATGGCGCGAAAATGGGCGTCATGGTCCGGTAGCAGTTCAACCGCGTCGCCTGGGTGGAAGATGAGCGGACGGGTTGCGGTGAGCAGCACGAAGCGCGCACCTAGCGTTCGCGCCGCGGCCGCCAGTAATTGGCGTAGGGCTTCCCAATACCGCAGCGGCAGTGCCTGCACCTCGTCGAGCAGCACGATAGCGCCGGTGAGCTGACCGGCGCGCTTCAGATTGGCGTTACGCGTGCTGAGCAGCGAGTGCAGCAATTGATGAAAGGTCGTTACCACCAGTTCGCTTTGCCAGGTCTCGGTGAGCAATTGGCCAGCACCATCGGCTTGGTATTCGGCCGTCTCGGTACGAAACAGGCTATCGGTTAAATGGTGATGTTTGAGCAACCGATCCTCGCGGTCGGGGAGCGCATTGGCGCGGAGCACGGCCTGGAAGACGGCATGATTCTGGTCGATGACCGAGGTGAATGGCAGGCAGTAGATGATGCGTGGGGCCACGCCATCGCGGGCTTCGAGTCGGGTGCGTGCTTGCAGTGCGGCATGCAGCACGGTGAGCGTCTTGCCCGCACCGGTGGGCGCGGTCAGCGTCAGCAGTGGTTGATCCAGATGATCGAGCCAGGTTTGGGTGACGGTGTTGGCGATCTGCTCGCGGCGCTGATTGAGGTGATCTGTGCTGCGTTGCGCCGTGAAGTCACCCGTTTTGTAACGCGTCACCGCATCCGCTGGCAGCGTCTGCCGCATGAGCTGAGCGCCTTGCAGGGCCGCATCGGTTTTATCGACCGCGAGCAAGGCGCCGAATCCCGCGAGCATGGCCAGCGCTTCATCGAGTTCGGTAAAGGTAACGCTGAGTTTGGAGCCAACAGCTTGGCGATCGCGCAGACGCGCATCGATCCGTTCAAGGGTGAGCGGTTCTTCTAGGACATCCCTCAGCGCGAGTTGCGGATGCTGGACCGCCACGGCCTTGAGCCAGACCTGGATGCCGTTGAGATCCAGTGCCTCGACTTGGCGGCGCAGCGGGCTCTCAGGGTCACGCCATTCAGCACGGGTCTGCTCAAACAACGCCGGCCATGCCTGAAAACGCAGCGCCCCATGGTGGCGGCGCACGGCGATGAAGGCCGCTAGGCGTTGCCACAGAGGCCAGTTCAACGCGGCGCTATACCACCACAGCAGTAGCGCGCCAAGCTCGGCATGATGGGTGAGCACCGAGCGCCGACCACCCTGTAACAGGTAGGCTTGGAACCAAGGCGTCGCCTTGCCTAGGTCGTGAAACAGCCCGGCGAGCAAGGCGATGGCGCGAATCTCCGGGCGCGCGCTGGGCGCAATGCTCGCTGCAGCGCGCTGTGCGACCCGCTCCAGATGCAGCGGCAAGGGGTCACCAGGATGCGCAAAGGTCTCAGAGAAAGGCAATGAAGTCGGAGCCAACGGCATAAAGCACTCCCATTCCACCCTGGCCGCGGATCGGCTGCCCGTCTTCGGCGAGGACGATTTCCTGATAGCGATGCACCACCCGTTGCCCATCCATGCAGGCCGGGATGCGCAGGCGGTGATAACGGCGAGCCTCTTCGTAGCGTATGCGCAGTCCAGGGGCGAGCGGCACGGCGGTACTGGCCTCCCAGACGCTGCCATCTTGCCCCTGTTGGTCGCGCGCTTTGACAGGCTCGGCGATGTCGTCAC
This sequence comes from Halochromatium sp., assembly GCA_010912705.1. GTDB lineage: Bacteria > Pseudomonadota > Gammaproteobacteria > Chromatiales > Chromatiaceae > Lamprobacter. The sequence continues at coordinate 70,427 of POWB01000002.1, read as the reverse complement.
CGACCCAGCGCAGATCAGCCAGGCAATTCGCCAACCCAAGCGTGACGGTGTAGGCGCTGCGCCCGGCGCGAAGCACGTCGGCCAACTCATCGGCGAGCGCATCCGGTAGACCGGCGACATAAATCCGAAAGCTCGGCTCGCGCAGCAGTTCGCAGGGCACTTGGGTATGGGTGTTCTGCCCGGCACGCGGGCGAAAATAGCCATCGGTGCCATCCTTGGTCTGAAGGAGATTGAGCGCGGCGCGGAAGACCCGCACCGGAGCGCGCAAGCCAACCGCAATCCGCACCTGCTCCCAACCGAGCGCTTGATGGTAATCCTCCTTGCCCAAGCCCAGTACCGCGCCGAGCATCCCCAGCACTGACGGTGGTGGCGGCAAGGGAAAGCTCACCGGGCTCATCGGCGAATAGGGCTTTTTGAACAGCCCTAAGTCACCGCGGATGTCGAAGCTCAGGGTGCGCATGGCTAGAGATCGAGCGCCTTGACCGGCAAGTTGGCCTGTTGGGCCAGCGCCGTGAACAGGGCTTGCTCCCCCTGCGCTTGGCACTGCAGACGCGGGTCTTGGAGCACTTGCAGCCCATTCAAGGGCGCATAGTCGCGCCAGGCGGCCAGCAACTCGCTGACATCAAGCTTATAGTCGCGGGTCGAGCGCAGCGCCGTGTCCTCGCCGCACTTGTCGACCAGTGCGATGCGGTGCGTCAGCGCACCGAGGCGATAGCCAGGCTGATACTCGGCCACCACCAGCAACAGCGGATCATGACCGAGCTTGGAATGGGTGTTGAGTGCGGCGGTGCCCTGCCAGAGGCCTTCGAGCAGGTACTTGAGGTCGGTCTCGCTCAGCCCAGTGGTGTGCGCGGCGGTCTCGTTGACGACACCATAGGCCGCGATCAACGCATAAGGCAGCAGCCAGCGCTCGGCGAAGGATTTCTGATTGGCCGAGGCACTGCCGGCATAGGCGGCGGTTTGCTGGACCAGCATTGGGCTGACGCGATGCAAGGAGCGATTGAAGGCCGCGAACTGAACCGGGCCGGTCAGTTGCAACGAGGGATTGGTCTTGCCGAGCGGCAGGGTGGCACCGAACAGGCGCGCATCGATGCAAGCCGACAATACCGCCTCCTGCACCGCTTGGCGTTTGACCTCGCCCTTCTTGCCCTTGGCTGCGGCATCGAGGAATTGCTCGGCGCGATCCTCGCCCTGGGCCAGATGTCCATCTGGCTTGAGGGTGTCGCGGATCAATATCTCGCGCCCGGCGTCGAGGCGCTGCTTGGCGTCCGGCTCCAGGCTCAAGAGGTAGTCGCGCACGGTGCGCTTGATGCGCACATCGCTGATGGTCGCCTCGCCGGTCTCGGGATCGGTGCGTGGGCGATTCTCGTCGAGGGGATCGCCGTTTGGGTTGCAGTCCTTGGTCTCGTAGAGGAATAGGATCTCGTAGCGGTGGCTGATGACGGACATGGTGTCGGTCTCCTTGACAGGTTGGAGAGGTTCAGGTGAGCCCATGGCTCGGTGTTCAGTCAGACCTGATCGGCCTCAGCCTCAGCCTCAGCCTCAGCGTCGGCGAGCGCGGCGCGGTCCAACTGTCCGATCCGATAGGCCAGGCTGTAGCCAATGGTGAAGGCGAAGGTGGCTTCTTCATCGCTGATCGCCCACGCATCGGCGCAGGCGACCCAGGCGTTGGCCAGGTCCGGATCGAGACGGGTGATGACAAGGCCGAGCTTGCCGTATTGGGCGAGCTTGCCGTGCCCCTCGCGATAGAGCCGCTGCAGGTGTTGACGGGTCAGCAAACGGCCGATGAATTTCTTGGTGAAGGGCTGGGCTTTGCGCTCCTGGTATTGAACAGAGGCTACCGTAGCGGCATAACAGCCGGTGAGGAAGGCGACCACCAGCTCGGGGCGACGAAAGAAGTCAGCGTGCTCGCGCACATAGCGTCCATAAGGGCTCTCGGGGATGACGTCGGACATGGCGGGGTGTTCCTCCGTGGGAGCGGAAACGATCAGACGGACCTGGCTGGCATAGCGGTATAGGCCCCAGGCCTGGCGGGTGGTCCAGTGCAAAAAGCTGGGGTTGGCACGACCGGTCGCGATCAGCTTGGCGACTAGGGCATGCAAAAAGTGGCGGCGGTCGATGGCACGCCCGGCAAAGAGCGCGGCTAGCCAATCACGTAGGGTTTCCTCGCTAGGCTTGTCGCCAGCGCCGGAGAAGGTCCTGAAGGTGCCGGCGCCGATCTGAACGGGTTGTTCTTCCTGTTTCTTAGTGATCGTGATCAGATCCTCGGCGCGCGCGATCGCCTTGGCTGCATCCTGCAGCGCATGCAAACGGCTTGGCAGCAGTTGCTGCACCTCGGCTTGCACACGCCAAGCGGCCTTTTGCTGCTTGAAGAAGACCAGGGCGAGGGCCAGTTGATCGCCAGAGTCAGCAAATTCGTCCATCAGTGCCCATTCATCCGCGATCAGATCACGGGCCTTACCCAGGCTGTAGCGTTGCGGACGCTGTCCGAGGCGTAGGCGAAGTTCCTCGCGCACCTCAGGCGCATTGCTATAGGGCAACACCAGATAGGTCTGCCCGGCCATGCTGCTGCTGAGGTACGTCTCGGCAAAGGTAAAGCTATTGGCAATGGCGAGCGCGCAATCACCGCAAACTGGAAGGTTGCGATGTGCTTGCTGTGCGCGGAAACCGCCAGCGATGCTGCCACGATTGTTCAGGTTGTAGCAGGCGAGCACGCTGTAGTTGCCATAGACGCGTCGTTCATCGCCGCCGCACACGGCACAGGTCGCGCCTTCGCGTACACCACCCTTGTTTGCGAAGGTCTTCACCACTTGGCGGACCACCAGCGCCTGAATCTCAGGCCAGCCATGCACCGGCTGCATCTGCGCATCAGCCCAGTAGACATAGCCAAGGTGCGTCTTGTCGTCGATACCGGCACTCTGACGGGCCTGCTCGACCTCGGCCCAGATGGCCGCCTGACGGGTGCGGAAGCTGGCGAGGCTGTCAGTCAGCCATTGGCGTTGCTGTGCACTGAGCTCAGGTGCTTGCGCGCAGGCTTCGATAGTGCTTGCCAAGCGATTGGCGGTATTGCCTGCCAGCTTGCAGCAAGGTGTGAAGTCGGTGCCATTCGGTGGACCCGAGCGATAGAACACACCCTGGTTGCCGTTGTAGGTGCGCACGCCGCACCACTGGCCAGCGGCGTCGAAGCAGAGCGCCAGTCCCCGATCGTATTGGTCAGGCATGCCTTCATTCAGGCGCTCCCAGGACTCCCGCTCGGGTAGGCATTGGCTGAGTTCATAGAGACGTTGGAACATGCGTGATCGAATCCTTTGCTATGAGTGCTGCTGCCCTTGGCAAAGCCTGATGCCATGATGCCGAACAGCATCGCCTCTGGCTGCTTTCGCAAGCTTGCCAATTTGCCAATCAGGATCGTCGGCTCACCTGGTACTCCTCAATGCAGGCGCCACAGGCGCGCATCTGCTCGGCGCTGAGCTCGCGTCCGCGCAGCTCGGGCGGTAGATCCAACGAGAGGTGCAGGTAGCGCCCGCCGCGCGCGCAGACCTCGGCGGCGAGGTTGACCGGCAGCGATCCAATGACCAGGTCGCCTGGCCTGATGATCGCCGGGTCAAGATGCGCGAGCACGCACTCTACGGTCAGTCCCTCTTCTGCAGCCCAATCGCGGGCACCAGGATGGCGGGTGACGAAGTAGATGGTCATGGTTTTGTACCCTGGCTGGGTGCGAACTTTACCCTCAGCCATCCTTGAGCCATTGCATGACCAGCAAGGTGTTTTGGTGTTCGCGATCCTTCTCTGGTTTCTTCGCCTTGGATTCTGGTTTCCATTGCCCCTTGGTAGTCTGCATCCGGGCCTGCAGCCAGCGCGCGACATCCTGTTTTTCCTGTCCCTGCCAGCGGCCGTTCTTGACCTCAGCAATCAGATAAGCGATCTCGCTCTGTTGCGGATTGGGCCGCGCGTCGATCAACTCGAGCAAGGCGCGCTCGAAGGGATCGAGGTTTGCTCGCTGGGCCTGGCGTTCGGCTTCTTGACGCCTGTCCTCAGCGGCTTGCTTGTGTTGCTGCTCGCGCCGCTCTTGATCCTGATACAGGTCGCTCGTCGCCTTCTCATCCTCCTGCATCAGCCCATAACCAACCGCCGTCTTGGCGCCCGCGCCCAGCCACTGCAGCGCCTGTTTCAGTGCCTTGAAAACGGCATCCAGCTCCTCCTTGGGACAATCTGGACAACGCGGTGCGATGCTGAATAACAGCGATGGCTTGTCGACAACTAAGAAGGGCACCGGCACCGGGGCGTGCCAATCGGCTGGCACCTTGTCCGGTTCATGACGCCAGTCCTCGATCTCGCCGCCTTGCTCATACCATTTGCCCAAGTGCGGGGTCATCACATCGGCACGCAGACAGACCGGTTTGAGCGGCAGGGCGTCGAAGAAGAGAAAGGCGCCGGCCTGACTGGCGCGGCGTTCGCCCACCTGGCCGTCGACGGAAACGGGCTGATCGGCGAAGCCAAACCAGTGCTCGAGCCGCTGTTGGCGTGGCTTGCTGTTGGCATCCCCGAGCGACTCATCCCAGACCTCGACCCAGGCGCGCACCAAGCCCTTGACCGCGCTACCAGCCAGATAGGGCACGCCCAGGGTGGGATGCCAGGCGAACCCATTCTCGACCGGATGCGGCAGGCCGAGTCCGGTCGCGAAGTGCCAGTCGGCCTGGAACACGGCGCCGCGTCCGCCGAGTGTTGTCGCCAGTGCGAGCTGGCGTTGGACGGCCAGATCCAGGGTATCGCCCTGACCCGCGAGCTTGGCGTTGTCTTCGACCCAACTCGCCTTGCCTTCGCGCTGTAGGCGTTTCCCTTTGCTGTCCTTTTTCTCTTTGAGCACGGTCCAGTCAACGTCATAGCGATCGAAAAAGCGCTCATACCAGAGTCCGCGATGGCCGGTCTCGGGCAGCGTCGACGGGGCCTGATGATCGCGATAGAGCGGTAAGTTCATGGCTGGGCCTCCGTCGCCGCGGTGGTCGCCGTTTGATCCTCTTCACGGGCCAGGAAGGCGCTGGCCAGCTTCTTGACCCAGTCCAGAAACAGCAGGGCCTCGATCTGTGCCACCAGATAGGTCTCTTGGTCGCACTGAGTGATGGCCTCGAGCAGATCGGGTTTGCCCTCGAACGGGCGTTGCGGTTGGCTCAGCCAAGCACCCAGCAGTGCGTAGAGGCGGAAGTACACATGGTCGGTGCCCTTGCGGCGGTAGAACGCAGCCGTCTGGCCCAGCCCGTTCGCGCGGATCATGAATGGCATGGCACTGGCGTAGCTGTTGAATTCCTTTTGCTCCTTGAGCTTCTCCTGCCATTCGTCGCGCAGCGCCTGGATGCGCTCCAGGGCAAAGCGGGCGCGCGCCTGCTCTGGCGTGGCAAAGGCTGGTGAGCAGGACTTTGGAGCGGGCGCCGATGCGGATGCCTTTGCTTGCGCATGCAACGCGGAGCTAGGTGCAGCGGCTTCCTCCGTGGGGGCCGTTGAAGCTCGCCGAATCGTCACCGGTGCGGTCTGTGTGGATGCGCTCGCTGTCGCATTTTTGGCGGACTTGTTGTGTTTCCGCTTAGAGCCTCTGCCGTTGCTCATCCTTCCACCCCCGCAGCCTGCATGCTGACCTTGCACCAACCCATGCCAACGGTCTCATTGCCCCCGAGCTGCAAATAAGGCCGCTCTCCAAGGAGATCGCGGGTCACATGAGCGAGTACCTCGGCGGCGCTGCGCTTCTGGCCCTGCTGACGTGTTCCTTGGGCGTGCAGCGCCACCGTGAGCAGAGTGTCAGGCGGCAGCGTCTCCTCGTACCAGAGCGCGCCAGGCTTGACCGTCTTGCGCTGATTGTCGATGCAGACATGGGCATTGACTGGAGTAGCGAACTGGGCTAAATGATTGAAGCGGTCATCATCGACCAAGGCCAGTTGCTTACCCAGCGCGTCCCGCGCATCAGGACGGGCCATCAGTCCAGCGAGGATGGGCAGGATGGTCCCAAAATCCGCCGACTCGGTGCGCAGGCGAAACTCCTCCAGATAGAGCGCCTCGGGGCCAGGTTCGGGTAACAGCGCCAAGTCCCGACCCTCGACCTTGGGAATCGCATCCACCGCGAAGCAAGGGAGGCCAAGCCGCGCGGCATCGGCGGCAAAGCGCTTGAGCAGCGCCGGACAAGTCACCCATTTGAAGTGACTGGTCAACGAGCGCACCGGTAGCAGCAGCAGCCGGGCATCGCCGACCAGCAGGGCGCCGGCATGGTCGGAGGCGTTGTGAGTGTCAGGGCCAAAGACGCTGGTCAGCCAAGGTGCTGTTGTCTCTATGCGCTCCTCAGCCAAGGCACGCAGGGCACCCTTGACGGCGGAGCCGAAGATCACCGGCCAGGCGGTGTGCGCCTCACGTTGGATCGGCAGGTCGATCACGCCGCCGCTTTGACCAGCGCCGGCATGGATAGAGGTTTCGGCCAGCAGACCGAGTAAGGCGGTTTGACTCGTGGTTTCCATAGTGTCCATCTCGTTCGTGCTACCAAAGACCGACGGCCAGCTCACCGCGACCGAGTTCACGGTCTTGGCCGACTTGCGCGCCATGCAAGGTTTGAATGGCCGTGGCGGGATCAGCCTCGAGGGTGCAGAAATAGAGGCTGCCCGCGGGGACCAGGCTGCGCACCGGGCGCGGGCGCTGACGGGCCAGATCCCAGCCGCCCTCGCGCACGGCCTTGCCGAGCACGGCGCACTCCAAGGTCAGGCAGATGCCTTTGATCGCGCCTTTCCAGACGCGCGCGCCGTTTTGCTCGCTGGGCTCGAAGCTAGACGGAAGCCAGCCATGGTTAGCGTCGCCAAAGTCGGCATGGGTCAGCAGCATCAGCAGAAGACGTTGATGCGTGGCCGGAGGCGCCGCAAGCCGGGCCGGAGGTTGCTCATAAAGACTGACCGCGTTCGGACGAGCCTCACCACCAAAGCGGATCACACCCGGTTTGGGGCACTGCGCCGCCGGTAATCCCGCGGTCTCGACACCGATCGCCAGCCCGGGGCGCGGGCGCAGATGGCGGGTCTGGTAGAGCAGGCCCTCTTGGCCAGTGCGACGTCGGTTATCGCGGGCGATGCCCAGACGCGGCTCCACGTGATAGAGATCACTCGCTTTGATGACCTGTTGCGGTGGCTCGCCGATGAGCACCCGCTGCAGGTCGTCGCGCCCGAGCCAATGTCCCTCTAGGGGCTTGGCGCCTGGCAGTGGCCCGGCAGCCTGCTCGCGAATCCTCGGCAGGCGCACCCGGCCAAGATCGCAGCTCACGGGATCGCCGGGCTCGAGAAAGCGATAGGCGTCGTCCTTGCCGAGCAGGTGCAACGGCACCGGATAGAGCCGTTCGCCGTTGTACAGCGGATAGGGACCGCGCTGCTGGAGTTGTCCGAGAGTGTCACCATCGCCGATTAACGTGCGCAGGGCGGCGGACTCAGGCGCCTCGCGAAAACGCGACCAGTCGACCCCCTGCTGCTCGCCGATCAGGGTACGAATGGCGCCGGCGACGGTGCGTGCCGGCGGCGGGAACAGGCTGCTCAACTCGTTGTGACCACTGGTCTCAAAGCCGCGGGCCTCGCGGAAGAACCAGGTATCGAGCGGATCGAACCGCCACTGTTGGGTCTCGTTCATGCGCGTTCAGCTCCTTTTTGCGCGAGGAAGCGCACCAGTAGGGCGCCATCGGCCTCGAGGCGAGGTTGTTGGTAGAACCGGACTCCCGTTTCTGCACTCGGTTGTTCGAGCAGAAGGCTGCCGGGCGGCTCGGACTCCCCCGACTGGCAACGTTGCACCGGGTAGCACTGCGTGACCAAGGGCCGAATCAGCTGTTCGGCTTGTGGGAGTGTTAACCCCCGTTCGCGATTCCCCCCGGAGGCGAGATAATCCACCGCCAGTAGCGAGATGGTTTCGTCTTGGCTGAAGACGGCCTCAGCCCGCGGCGTCTTCGCCGATGGATTGAGGAAACGAAACCGCTCGCGGACGCGATAGAAGAACTTGCTGCTGTAATCCGCGGCCTCACCGTTGGCTTCATTGGCGGCAAATTGCTCGGCCAACTGCTCGATGGCGAGTCGACCGGGTTGCTGGGCGCTCCAAGCGCATTCCCAAGGCTGCGCCCACTGCAGCGCCTCGCCGCTTTGCTTGACCACCCGCACCGCCAGCGCATCACGCCCCGTGGCATCCTTGGCGATGTCATCGAGTAGATAATGGCTGTCGCGCAGCAGCCGGGTCAGCGGGATCTTGACGTGGGCAAAGGTGACCGCGGCAGAGATCGTTGACGGACTCTGATGGGTCTTAAAGGCGTCTTTGAAGGTTTCCAGATAGGCTGCACGAATCGCCGTGGCGCAGCATAGCGCATCCTCCAACGGCAGTAGGGCGAGTACGTCGTCACCGCCGGCATAGATCAGGAAGCCGTTGTGCTCAGCGACGAGGTCCGGTACTCGACCGGTAAAGCCGTTGAGCGCCTTGGAGATATTCTTCGGTGTGTCGGGGTCGCCGTCTTGCAGCAGTTTGCCCAAGCTGTCGCCATCCATCAGCAGGATGGCGTAGAAGGGCGCCGGCGCGTTCTTGATCCACCCCTGATCCTTGAGGGCCTTGAGGACGCGCTGTACAGCCTGAACCTTGTCGCGATCCGGGCAGAGTTTGGGGTTCTCAAGGATATGTGGGAATAGCGCGCTCGAGTGCAGTCCCTGCAGCGAAGGGTTATCGGTCTCGCGCACGCAACGCAACAGGCGGAGTCCGTCATCGGAGCCATCGAGCAACGTATCGCTTAATGCATGCAGCCGCTACAGCAGCTCGCTGTCAGCACCCTCGAGTCGGGCCACCCAGTGCGCGGCGGCCAGGTCGAGCGTCGAGGGCATCTGGCCCTTGAGCGGCCAGCCATGCAGGGTCCAGCCATTGGGCATGGGCGCGCGCAGCTCGGCGAAGACCTTGACGAAGCGACGCTTGACGAAGGCGATGGCGCAGAGCTTTTCGTCTGCGTCGAAGTCGCGCGGAAACTGTTCCTGGAAGGGGTGCCAAAAAGCCCTCAGTACGGGATCACCTGGACGCTCGGCACCGGACAGTTCTTGCCAACCGGCCATCACCGAGCAGTTTACGCCCGGCTCCTCGGGCGCAAAATGGCTGCGCCAGTTCTTGCGTCGATCAAGCAGATTGCTCGCCTCGCCCAGCACCCAACTGATCTCCCAGAAGCCGTTGATCTGCCGCTCCCAGATCACGCGCGTCGCGCTGCCCTCGGGCAGATGACTCAAGTCCTGTCGCCAGACCGCATCGGCGAGCGCCGACCAGGCATCGCGCACGGTTTGCGTCACGTGCTCAGGCTTAAAGCTCTCTGGCACCTTGCATTGAATCGCCTTGAAGCGATTGGGGATGCTGCCTTGACGGGGCGGCTCACCCTGACCGATGCCTTCCAACCAGCCGATCGCGCCTTGCGCCGGTTTCGGAAACTCGACCTCGCCACCTTGGGCATCGACCGCGCGCATCGCCGCGCCGGCGAGCCAAGACAGCATGAAGGAACCCGCCCAGAAGTCACGGGTGCGCCGTGCTTGAGCCACAAAACCCTGCACCGGGCCGAGGGTGAAATGGAAGGTTTGCTCACTCATGGGCGATCACCCTCTTTGACGAACTGGGCCACGTCACGATAGAAAGTGATCGGATCAGCAGCCTGATAACGCGCATCATGATGAAAGGTTGCGGGCAGATAGAGCACGGCTGCAGCGAAATCTCCATTGCGCAATGCCTGGACATGGAAAAAGAGCGGACTGGCACGGCGGCTATCCTGATCGATGCCTTGCAAAGGCAGTCCAAAAGGGACCTTGGCATCACCGCGCAGCGTGCTGGCCTGACCCCGATGCTCGCGGTAGCGTTGGCCGGCTTCGGCATGCGCTTGGCGTGCGTTCTTCGCGGTCGCCAAGATGCGAAATCCAGACTCTTTGCTAAACGTGGTATAGGGTGGAAGTTCGCTGATCGTGGAGCCCGCCTGAAGCCGCTGCAACGCGGCGCTTTCATACTCGACACGGTCTTGCATCAGGTTCTGACCGTCCAGCTTCAGCACTGTCAACGAGCCAAAACCACGCCTTGCCCGGCTGCCTAAGCCGCCGAAGAGACCGAGCGTCTGGAGGGCTTGGCGAATCGCCTCAATATCAGCCGGCTGTGTGCCTGGCTTGAAGGTCAGTTGCACGGAGACGTCCTGGTCTTCCTGGATACCTTGGCGATGAGGAGCCTCGTTGGTTTCCATCAAGCCATAGCCGAGATAGCCGCTGCCGGTGTTGTTTTTCGGCCAGGCGCTTTCGATGCGTTGTTTCGGCTGTTGACTGATCCGCAGCAGGAACCTGCCTTGTCCGGCACCTTGATCCCCTGCCGCGATGCCGAACAGACGCGCCTCTTCATCATGCAGTAGGATCAACGCGCTCTCATCGCAGGTGGTTGCGTGCCGATATCGCTGCCAATTCAACGCCCGCCACCAAAACCGCAGCGCGCCTTTGAACGAGGGCGGACGGATACCATCCGTCGGCATCTGATCACCACCACCGATGAACATCGGCGTGACGATCCGGTAGGTTGCTTCGAGGGACTCGGGCACGGCTGAAAACTCCTTGAACGCGGTACGAGGTTCGGACGGTCCGGCTGAAACGGGTGCTCAACTCAGGACGCGCTGCATCGCCTTGTCCAGCTCAACGGGCAGGCGCTGTGGATTAGCGATGATCTGACGCACATCATCCGACTTAGATGGATTCCCATGGGCGAGCGCATTGCGCAGATTCTTCAGCATCCAATAGCCGTCGGCGACGGTGCGCGGATGCTCCTTCGCACGGATCTCCGCCTCGAATGCATCCTCCGCGGGCTTGCGATCCTGCTGATGATCCTGATGGCCGTACTTGCGCCGATCACACTCGCGGGTGATCACCGCCTCGAAGCCTAAGATGGCGGCACGCACATAATCGCCCTGGCGCAGGTAGAAGCGGGCCAACCGACGTTGATAGTCCATCAGGCCGGCCTCCCGCACCCAGGCAAGCCGTTCGGCGAGTGCTGTCTGAAACAGCGCTGATACGCCGTTCAAGGGTGTATCGAGCACCGGCAGGAAGGTCAGGATACGACGGCGCGCGTCGGCCAGATTCAGGCTGCGCTCGAAGAAGGCGGCTTCGACCAGGCAGCGGACCTTGTCCGCTGGAACTCCGTCGCGCTCCAGCAAGGGCGCAAACAACGCGTAATCCCCGTTCTGATCGAACCGGCTCAACGCATCCAGCCAGCGCTCAATGGTCATCAGACCGTCGAGACGCACCACCGGCGTTCCGCCCTGTTTGGGGTCGGTCATGTCGAGCGCGCCATAGTAGATGCCGGCAACGTTCAGACCTCGCACACGCTCCAGAAAGAAGGCCGATAAGGAACCGATGGCTGCCAGATGACGGAATCCATGCGTGAGATCGATGCAGACCCGTCCGTTCGGGACCGCATCAGCAATGGTCTCGAGGATGCGTGCTTGTCCCTCGGCATCGCGGCCATAATCGATTAGGCGCAGGAGGCAAGGCACACCCAGCGCGCGTTCCACCAAGGGCGTCACTGCCGCCAGCAAGGGTGCATCGACCCGTCCCTCACTCGCTGCCTCGATCAGCCCAAGGCGCAATTCCTCCTCCTCACCCTCCGCGGCGAACTGCTCGATGAGCACATCCCACATACTTCCGGCGGTGCCAAGCAGGACCAGCCGATTGGGACGAATGGCCTTAAGTAAGCCCAAGCCGAAGAACGGTGTGTCCTGTGTCGTGCCATCCTCGAAGCAGTACCGTGCCATCCGATAGCCGGTCTTGGGGTCTTGGCGTGCACGGCCGAGGAAACTCACTAGGGTGGTCGTGTCTTGGGTCATGGTGAACAACATCCGTTGTGAGTGGTGAGTGGTGAGTGGTGAGTGGTGAGTGGTTAGTATTCCTTTCGCTGCTGCGTTCTGCCAGGTTCGCAAGCTTGCGAGGGGTCTGCTGGCAGTGCGGCGTAGTGAATTGCGTTGGTGGGCAGCGCCAGGGCATAGCCGGCCTTTTCGGTCTCTTGCAGCACCTGGTAGGGCCGCGCGGCCAAGGCGCCTAGGCGTTCGCGGAGAGTGGCATTGAGCTTGGCGTTCTTGGCGTTGAAGTAGTCCGGTGTCATGCCGTACCGCAAACCCGTGGCGCGCAATGTCTTGCCCTCCTCATCCAGTAAAGGATCGATCCGACGCAGCTCATCCACATAAGCGTCACGATAGGGCTCAGCGCGTTGCTCCGAGTCCTTGGCGGTGATCCCAGGTAATGGCGGCGCTCCCACTTGTGCTCGGCGCGCAAACCAAGACAGAAAGGCGAGTTCCGTTTGTGGCACGCGGATGATTTGGCCGCCCGCGCGGATGCGTTTGCGGTGCAGATCAATGACCAATTCGCGCTCAGCGAGCGCCTCTTGCACGGAACTGACGCAGGCTGAGAACTGCGCGGTACCGGTGAGCAAGGGCTCATACTGGGCCGAGCGCAGCCGCACGAAGGGTATCCACGCAAGATCGACCTTTGCGTTCCGGCAGTCATAGGCCACTTCCTTGTCCCCCTGGGGGACGTGGATCGGGCATTCCGTCGGGGTTGGATAGTAAAAGTCGCGATGGTTCTCAAAGGGGGGCGAGACCAGCACATGCGACAAGCAATCCTGGGGGCGGCCGAACAGCGACAGCGCATAGCCGACGAAATAGCCCATGCTCTTGCGCCCGCCGGCGATCGAGACATGCAGGGCATCTTGCTCGCGGGCGGTCAGTTGACGTACAAGATCGGTGATGAAGTCGGCCGCCCGGACGTTGTCCTCGGGGGTGCGGATATCCTCAAGCGCCGCCCCGTCAGGCCCGGGAATGACATGGATATGCCCGGCATGGAAATCGATCGGTGGTAGTTGATAGTCGCGCCGCAGCCGGCCCATCCAGTCGATGCGCGGCGAGAGAAGATTGAGCCGCGCATGTTCCGCGCCGCGTTGCGTGGTGACCAGATGGACCTCGTCAGGGACCAGTGCCGGATCGGTGCGCCAGAGCGCGTAGATGGTCTCGGTGACGACCTACGGTGTCAGTCCCGTCACCACCAGCAGGATCTGACGTGAGATGCCTTCCTGTTCAGTTCCTTCATCGACGACTGCGTGCATGGCCATCCTCGTTCCAATATCCAAGTAAACCCGAGCCGAATCAGCAATCATGAGTGGCCTTGAGCGCCACCGGCAAGGGGGCAGGAGGCTCAGGAGCGGATGACGCCGTGTGACGGGTCTGACCGGGATTCTGGACGCTGTAGAACAGCCCGGTACCGGGCAGCCCGACGGTGGCTCGGGTGCCGCGTGGGCCGATGGTGTACTTGGCGCCACGGGGTCCCAGCGAGAGCGAAGCGCCGGATTTGCTCAGGTTCAGGCTCACGCCAGGGAAGAGCTGAACCCGACGCCAGAAACGAAAGCTCATGATGGCCTCCTTGTCGATCGCCTGAGCCGCTTGATGGAGCAGCCATTTGGAACAGGATGCGATGATGACACATTACCTGATCGACTACGAAAGCATCCAGCCTAGTGAACTGGAGGGTTGGATCGAGAATGATACCAGGCTCGGCGAGCTGGCGGCGGCTGATCCACAGGCCCGCCAGGGCGAGCGCGTATAAAATTTTGCGAATAGAATCAGTTGCGGCAGTCTATCGGGAAACGACCCCTAGGAGTTTCCCATGTCTGCCAGTCTTGTCGAGCACTTTGCTTCCCTCAGCGACCCGCGAGTTGAGCGCAACAAACGCTATCCACTCATGGAAATCCTGCTCCTCGTGGTCTGCGCGATGATCAGTGGTGCTGAGGGTTGGGAAGCGATGGAGGAATTCGGCAAGGAGAAACTCGACTGGTTGCGCAAGTTTGCGCCCTTTGCCAACGGGATTCCATCGCACGACTGTATCGCCAGCGTCATGTCGCGGCTGAATCCCAAGACCTTTCAAGCCTGTTTTGTCAGCTGGACGCGCGCGATCAGCGCGGTCACCGACGGCGAGGTCGTGGCCGTCGACGGCAAGAGCGCACGCGGCTCGCGTGATCGCCGGCGCGCAAAAGCGGCGCTGCACATGGTGAGCGCTTGGGGCAACCGCAACCGACTGGTGCTGGGGCAAGAAGCCACCGAGGAGAAATCCAACGAGATCACGGCGATCCCGGTGTTGCTAGAACTCCTTGAACTCAAAGGCTGTATCCTGACCATCGATGCGATGGGCTGCCAGACCAAGATCGCCGAGCAGATTATCGATCAAGGTGGCGACTACGTCCTTGGGCTCAAAGGCAATCAGAGCACACTCCACGACGAGGTTGAGGATTTCTTCGACACCGCGCGCGCCGGTGAGTTTGCCGATGTCCCCCATGACTTCACCGAGGAGACCGACAAGGACCATGGGCGCCTGGAAGTGCGCCGGTACTGGATCACCGAGACGTTGAGCACCCTCTCGGAGACCGAGCGCTGGAAGGGGCTGCGCAGCATCGGCATGGTGGAGCGTGAATGTTGGATCGGGGAGGATTACAGCGTCGAACGACGCTTTTTCATCAACTCCATCTCGGCACAGGCGCCGCGGTTTGCCGAGGCGGTACGCGGCCATTGGGGCGTCGAGAATCCTCTACACTGGCGCTTGGATGTCCTGTTTCGCGAAGACGCTTGCCGCATCCGCAAAGGCAACGCCCCAGCGATTCTGACCTCGATCCGCCATCTCTGCATGAATTTGCTCGAACGCGAATCCTCCAAGCAACGCATGGTCAAGAAGCGCCGCAAGGCCACGTGGAACGATGACTACCGCGCTAAGGTCGTCTTGGCTGAGGATTTATACGCGCTCGCCCTGACCCCGAATACCGGAGCTTGACTCTATCATTTGAAGCCGTGACAACCGTGAGCGGAACCATGACGACCACGATCACCTTCGATGTCGATGCGACCTAGAGCCGCTTGGGCACCTAGAGCCGGTAGCCCAAACCTATCTCCTCAGGTGCGTCAGGGCATCGCGATCGAAGTACCCTCGCTTGAGAACACAACGCGCATGTTGAAGTTCTGGATCTGCGAGAGGATGGTGGGATCCTTCTCAATATCGTACACCCAGGAGGCCGAGCGGCCATCGACATTCGTTGCATTGGTCTCGACGATCTCCGTCGGGACGATGACCCGGTTCGCGATGCGCATACCGGTGAACATCGCTGCCATCTGCTTCAGCATCTGCGGGTCCATCTCCTCATTGTCGCCGCCATCCTCGTTATCGGTGCTGCGCTGTGTCAGGACATAATTGCCATCAGCGTCTTTGGAGAGTGATAGCTCGCTGTCATCGAAATAGTCCGTCTGTTTGAGTGCTGTGAGATTATCGAAGGTGAGTTTCATCTCCATGAAACGCCAGCCGTCGACGCTCTCGGACTTCACGGAGACCAATTCAACACCCTCGAGCCCTTGTGTCTCGAACTCTTCACGCACCTTGGCTTCGTCAAAATCAAGGTCGAACGGTCTGTCAGCATCCATGTCCAACCCCTCGCCACCGCTTTCTTGCATTGCTTGCCCCATCTGTTCCATCGCCTCGACTTGAGCGAGGGCCTGTTCCGACATCCCGTAGCGCATGTCGAGCGTTCCAGAGCCATCCTTACTAAGCGTTAGGGTCTGATCGACCTTGATACAGCCAGTGACTGCAAAAGCGAGTGCGACGATGCACAACCAACGCAAGGTATTCATCTCTTGTCTCCTAGTGAAAATCAGCACAAGACCATCCTACGTTTGTGGTAAAAAAGCAAGTGTCGGATCAGACGCGCAGCCCTGACGCACGACTTCCGAGGCGGCAACAGATTGGCTGGAAAAGTGCCGATAGTCTCATCCAACCCCAGCGCGAAGCGAGCATGAGCGCCATCCTGGCGTTAAAAAACCGACTCCGAACCATCCGCCGGGCGAGTTACCAACCCGCTATGCCCCGTTGCTTGACTCACTGCAGGTCGCCTGTCGGCGTCTGCTTGGGCACCGGCATGCCAAGACCAATGCCTTGGCCGTGGAGCTGCTGAACGACTGGGAGGCGATCTTCCGCGTCTTGGAGAATCCCCACTGGCCGATCACCAATAATGCCGCTTATGCCGCGCGCGGCATAAGCGGCATTATTTGCGTACCTTTGACAGATCCGTAACCTGTTGACTCCAAGACTTACTCAACCTCCACCCAAGCCAACAACTCCGTGGCATACCCACTCTCTGGATTGCCAAACCCCCGGTAGCTGATGTCTCGCTGGAGCGTTGGCTCGATATGCTCATGCAGCAATGCTAGGCGTTGAGAAGGATCGAATTGGGCTTTTCCAGGCGGCGCCGTGAAGCAACGCCTGTAAGTTTTCTCGAGGTTTGGTGCTCGGATACCGTCGGCGGTGACGGCGATTGGGAGCACATGGGCAACCTGTCCGCGCTTGGCGTCGAAGGTGCGCACATGCCAGAGGGTCAGTGCGGCCGGTGCCGTCAGTCCGAGCTGTGCGGTGGCGCCGAGGTGCGCGGGGTCGGTGTCACGCCAGTGGGCGGCGAGCCGCTCGATGATCGGGTGGTCGAGACCGAGCAGCTCGAGGTGGTCGTCGTCTTGGGCGAGGTCTCGGTCGAGCGTGCCGTTGATTGGGGTGCTCGCGTGGTCGGCGATGAGCTCGAAGCGACTTTCGTCGATGGGCCGCAAGGCGCCTCCCCTCGCCTCGGCGGCGGCTTGCAGGAAGGCGAGCAGGCGGGCTTGGCTGTCTTCGATGTCGGCGAGCGGCTTGTAGTCGTCGAGGCTGAAGCGGTCGAGGTCTTGGAAGAGCTCGAACACCACCTTGCGCGCGTCACGGGCGTTCGACATGGCCGCTTCCAGTTCCTCGCGGGTGCGTTTCAGCTCGGGATCGGTGAGGGCTTCGCGGTAGAGCTGGTCGTAGCTCAGGCGATCGTTGAGCTGGCCGAGGATCTGGCTGCGCAAGTCTTCGGCGACGTTGCCTTGCTCGTCGAGTTTGCCGAGGGTGCGGGCGATTTCCTGCAGCTTGTCGTTCAGCAGGAGGAAGATGCGGCCCTCGATGGTGTCGGAGAGCACCAGGTTATAGACCTGTGCGGTGTCCTTCTGGCCGTAGCGATGAATCCGCCCGATGCGTTGCTCCAGGTCCATGGGGTTCCAGGGCAGATCGAAATTGAACAGGATGCGGCTGAATTGCAGGTTGATGCCTTCGCGCCCTGCTGCCGTGCAGATCAACACGCGGGGGCCGTCGGTTTTGCGGAAGCGCTTCTCGGCAGCCGTCTTGCTTCCGTGGTCGCCACCTTTGAGCACGACCACGCCCTGACCCGGGTAGGCCGCCTCGATTTCTCGACCCAATAGCTCGACGGTGGCCAGGTAGGTGGCGAAGATGACGACCTTTTCATTGGGATTTTGCTGCCATAAGGCGCCCAAGCCGCGCAGGAGCTTCTGAATCTTGGTCTCGCGTCCCTCGGGGAAGAGTGCGAGCAGTTCTGCGATCCGCATCCGTTCCTCGGGTAACGCGATCTCGACCGCCGTGGCGGCGGCCTCCTCGCCACCGGCGGTCACGGCTTCCGCCGAATCGGAGGATGCCACGCTAGCGAGATTGTCCTCGTCGAGCTTGCGCAGTAAGCGCAGCTTGAGATCGGCCAGGATGCGATCGACCTCGCCGCGTCCGACCGGATCATCGGGCAAGCCGGTCTGGCGATGGACCAAGGCGCGGGCCTCGGCCATCAGCGCCTGTTGGGCGTCGATGTCGAGCGCTTGCTCCTTGAGGATGGCCTCGTGCAAGGTCAGGGCGAGTTGGCGCCGGCGCAGGGTGGCGCTGACGGCGGCGAAGCTGGAGGCGGCGATCTTCTGGAAGATCGACATCACAAAGCCGAGTGCCCGGCCCTGGGTGCCCTGCTGCTTGGCGAGATCAAAGCCGTCCTGCAGGTAGTCGCGGAGTTTGGCGTAGAAGTCACGCTCGGCGGCTTCCATGGTGAAGGATTCGGTATGCACCCAGCGGCGGGAAAAGAGCGGTGCGCCATCGGGCGTACAGGCATCGGCCTTGGTGCGCCGAAAGACCACCTCATTCAAGCGGTGGCGCTCCTGCACCATGTCCTCGGGGCTCTTGAACAGCGCGGGGTTGAGCAGCTGGATCAGCATCCAGAAGCGGAAGTGGTCGCCCTGATGAGGCGTGGCCGAGAGCAACATGAGATCGCGCGCGTGATCGCGCAGCGCTTCGGCGAGCTTGTAGTTCTCGGTCTTGCGCACCTTGCGGCCGTTGCGATAGGCCGAGAGATGATGGGCCTCGTCGAACACCACCAGATCCCAAGGCGGTGCTTCCTTGAGCCGTTTGATGCGCGCCGTGCGCTTGAGGGTATCGACGCTGGCGATTAGGCGGTCATGCTTGGCAAAGGCGTTGCTCTTGCGGTCGGTGACATCGCCCTCGCTGCCGAACACCTCGAAATCGAGATGGAAGACCTCGTTCAGCTCGCGATGCCAGTTATTGACCAAGCCAGCGGGCACCACCATCAACGCCCGGTTCAGCTCGCCGCGACTGGCCAGCTCGCGCAGGATGAGCGCGGTCTCGATGGTCTTGCCCAGTCCTACCTCATCGGCGACCAGAAAGCGCCGGGGTAAGGCGGTGGCCACCTGGTGGGTCAGCACCACCTGATGCGGCAGCAGATCGATGCGCGCGGCGGTTAACGCGGCGGCATTGTCCATCAACGGCAGCGCGTGGGCCTCGACGTGCAACCAGGCGGTGCGCAGTTGCTCGGCGCTGGCTTGCACCTGAGAGAGCATCTGCTCGATGCGACTGATCGCCGGGCGCAAGGCGGCGGCGAAGACTTGGCGCTCGCCGCTGGCAAAGAACACCCGGACCGCCCCATCGGCGGCCAGGCGCACCACCACACCCTCGCCAAATTCGGGATGCTGGACCCGCTGGCCGAGCTGGAAGTGGTGATTGCTCATCATTTAATCGTCAACAAGAACCTCAGGCCGCCAAGGAGTCAACACGCTTAACCGCCATCAGACGCACGGCAAAGGCGAGCGCCGCCAGGATGTCTTCGCGGGTTAATTCTTCGTAATCGGTCAGAATATCCTCAATCGTCATGCCGCTGGCCAGCCATTCGAGCACATTCTCGACTGGATACCGCAGGCCGCGAATGCAAGGCTTGCCGTAGCAGATATTCGGATCAATCGTAATCAAATCAGCCATAATGGGATTTCTTTTAACTGGTGCGCGCATAATGCGGCCCGATTCAATATTCGATGATCCGCCGGACCATAAGCGCCAAAGTCATGCTAACGGCACGATGGCTCGCACACGATCTCGGTGTGGCCGAATTCTAGCGTGTGTTGCTGTTCCTGACGGCGGAGCATCGCCTCGGTGCGCTGTTGCCAGAATGTCAGTTGTTCGGACATCGACATGCCCGCCGTCAGCTTGGCGACATACTCGGCGCCGCGCCGCTTTAATTTTACGCATTTAAGCTCATGCTTCATGTCAAAAGCCGTTTCCTGGCGGTGGCATAGACCACATCATCATCCACGCGATAAACGAGCCTAAACCCAAGTTTCCGTAATTTGATCTTGTAACAATTGGCCATGCCCGACAAAGCGGCGGCCGGGACGCGGGGATGAGAGAGACGCTCGTTGAGTTTCTTTTTCAATGGCTCGCGAACACTAGGATCGAGCTTGCGCCACTCCGCAAGCGCCAGCTCATGGAACCGCAGCTCATAGATCATCGATAGAGACATTGACAAAAGGCCCCGCCTCGCGTTCGCGTACCAGCGCGGCATCTTCGAGATCTTCGAGATACGCCATTAACTGCTCGTAGTAATCGACGGGCAGCAGATAGGCTTCCGGTTGGTCGCGGTTGAGAATGGCAATGGGATGTTGATCGGCTTCGCGAAGGATGCGATCATAATCGCGCCGCAGTTCCTCGGCGCTCACGGAAACATCAATAACAGAATGTGACATGAGGGTTCTCAACTAATCCGCGGATGATGCAGCCCGATCCAATGCTTGCCGTCATAGTCGGCATTGGGCGCATCGGTATCGAGCAGGCGTTCGACCTCATTCTCGGCTCCCGCGAACAGCAGCTGCCCGAACGGCAGACCGTCCGGGCCAGAGGGGCGGTGCTTCCAGCGATAGGTCTCGCTGGCCAACTTCATGCTAAGGCGATTGCGCCCGCTGGGTAGCCACAGGATCAAGCCACCATGGCCCTGGGAGAAATCCTGAAACGACAGCACCGCGTCTTTCAGCGCGGTCTCGACCCATTCGACGGCATCCTCGGCGGAGAGCACATCCAGACAGCCCTCGACACCCGAGACGACCAGTGCATGACCATCGGCGGCGGTCAGATCCTCATCGCACCAGTCATCGACCTTGGCGAAAAATGACCTCAGCGGCAGGATGTCCTTGGGTGCCACCAGCCGGGCCAGCGTGGTGGCATCCCAGAGCAGCGCGAAGCCCCTGCGAGGCCAGCCGTTGTTGACGCGCGTTCTGACCATGGGCGTTAGTCCTCCCCGAGTGCATCGAACAGGTTGAGCTGTTTGATCTTGGACTGGTTCTTCGCCGCCCAGCCTTGATAGAGACTGGTCGCCACGCCGGCGGCCGTTCGGGTCTCTCGATCGGCACCGTGGGTCTTGAACCAGATCAATAGCGCCTCGAGCGCTGGGTGCGGCCTGAAATTGGGGTTGTTCAGCGTGTCACTGACATTGATGCCGCTGCCTTCGACACAGGCACCGACCAAGAACATCGCCTGGTCGTAATCGCTTTGCAGGCCTTTGCGGTGTTTGTTGATCCAGCCTTGGGCTAGATCCAGCGGAGGCGTGAGGTAGAAGACCTTCTTCTGCTCGCTCACCCAGCCGCGTTCGATGAAATCGGACGTAGCGCTGCCGGTGCCGCGCAGGTATTTCTGAAACTGATCGCGTGGCAGTTGGCTCTTCTCGTCGAACAGGCGGAGCAACATGCGGGTGAAGGGCTCGGCGTTGGCCGGTGGGGCTTCCTTGACGCCGCCAGCTTCCTCATCGAGTAGTTGATTGATGCCGAGCAGCGCCTCCAGCACCGTCATCGGGGTGTCCGGATCCTTGTAGACCTCGCCATAGTGGCGCGAGAAGTATTCCAGCGCCTTACCGCGGCGGATTACCTGCAAATCGGCCTCGGGCAAGCCTTCGTTCTGGTGGTGTTCGAGCAGGTCTTGCAGGTCGCGTACATCGGACAAGACCTGGCGACGCAGTTTGGCCCAAGAGATGCGTTTCGGCGCGTCCTGGCGCTTGCGGCAGACGTGGATGATGTCGTATTCGATGGTTTGCGAGCCGAATGTTCCAGGTTTTGCGCCTTCCCCTTTGGTTTCGTCCGAGCGAATGGGATAGGTGGCGGCGAGATAGAAACCGGCGTCAAACAGCGATTCCAGCACCGACACCCAAGGTGCATCCTCGCTGTGGTGAAAGGTGAAGGCCAGCAGGCCCCCGGCTTTCAGGCAACGATGTGCTTCCCGCCAGCATTGGGTGAGGATGCGCTGGTAGAAGGCATCCGGGTCGTCCGGTTCGCGGGCTCGGTTGGCGACAGCCTCCAGGGTCTTTGGGGTGTAATCGGCGGTGAAGGCGTCGGGATAGTGCGTCTTGAGCACCAAGCGCAGCCAGACATAAAAGAAGTCCGCCAGCTCTGAATAATGCAGGAGACCTCCGAAGGGCGGGTCGGTGATGACCAGATCAAGGCTGGCGTCGGGTAGATGGGCGAGATCGGTGGAGGAACTGCATGTCAGTTCAGCAGTGCCGACGGCATCGTTGGGGTAGACTTTTACGCTTTTTCCCGAAGAGTTAGAAGCTAATTCAGAATGACTCCCTTTTAAACTGATGTTTGAGACTATCTCCCACGGATGATCTTTCCAGTTAAGACCATCTTCAAGCCAATCTCTGAGAGCGTTGATACCTCCCGCTCCTACGGAGCTAAACAGGTTGCCTTCGACGGGGGTGTTTTTGGGATGATAGTTGTTGTTTGAAAAATGGGGTATCAGTTTATCGTAGTCTTTCTGGAAAAATGCGAATAAACAATGGTAGCGTATTATCTGAATATATGTGCCTACTACGGTATTTACTGCTCCTTGACTGTATCCCCTGCTCGTTGCGTTAAAAAAAAACTTTAAAACCTGAGTGTGCATAAGCAGTTGGCGCGGGTTAAACATCGTCCACCAGTGGGTATAGCCATGGTTCGGGATGCCACCATTGTTCATGTGGGTCATGAAGCCAAAGGGCACCTCCGAATGCGGCCAATATTCTTTAAGATCGCTTTCCTTACGCACCTCCCACTCCGCCATCGCCGCGCCATACTGTTGTGCAAAACTTTCATTGAAAGGCGCAAAAAACCGTCCTTTGTAGGCGGCTCCTGCCGCATCGCGTGCGGGCGCATAGCCTTGAATGGCATAGCCTGCCATCGGCCCCGTCTTGCCGGTGGCTTTAACGCTGTCGAGCACATCCTGAACTTTTCCGTCGGAGCCGCATTCAAAATTGGACTTCTTCGGCACTGTTCCTTTGTCGGTCTGAAAGGTCACTCCCGTTTCAGGACAGGTCACCTCTGGCGGCAAGACGCCCCGCACCTCCAGCAGCCGAATCCGTGATGCCCGCTCCTGGTTCCAACGAGTGGTCGACTCGGCATCATCCTGCGCCGATCCACCGAACACCCGTCCCTCGTCATCTGCTCCCGGCGCACCCGCCAACCAGTCAGGATGCACCAACAAGGACAGACAGACCTTCTTCTTCTTGCCCTTGCGCTTGTCAAAACTGACGACCTCCGTCTGGCCGCAGTTCGGACAGACCACACGGCCGTTCCGATCCATGATCGCAAAAAGCGTCTCCCCCGGCCCCACAGCGAGCGGCACATCGGGCGCCATGCGCGCGGCCTTTTCTTCGACATGAAACCCAGCACCGCACTGACCACAGTGGTGGTCCCAGTACTTGATGTTAATGTCCTTCACCGCCATCACCGGCTTGCTCATGATCGGCGTGCGATGACCGCAGCCGGTGACCTGACAGGGGCCGTGCTTGGCCCAGAAGGTGTAGATGATCTCCGGTCCCTCGTAGCGATACTCTCGCCGCTGTTCGGGCGTGAGTGTTAGCGGATCGAAGTCTGGTCCCTCGACGCGGCCGCTCGGGAGATGCGTCCAGGTGCCGCGCTCGCCTTCGGGGCCGTCGCAGGCATAAAAGGGCATGATCTGCGGACGTACCTCGGCTTCGATGTCGTCCAGCAGGCGCTGGACTTCCTCCTGATCGACCTGGGCGAATTCCTGCTTGACCACGAACCAAGCGACCGGATTCAGCTCGTTGCCGATCATCTGCATCCCGAGCCGCGAGCCCTCAACCAGCGTGGTGCCGCCGCCCATGAAGATGTCGGCGACCTTCAGATGCTTGAACGCGCCCTTGGTCTGATGATTAGCGTAGTAGGCGTCCCACACTTGCTTGGCCGCCTCGGTGGGATCGTCCGGGGCCTTGGTGGCCGCCGCGATCAGTAGCGAGCGGAAGACACTGGAACGGCGCCGCGCCCACCATTTCGACATCTGGTAGATCGGCTTGCCGGCGTTGCCCTCGATGATGGCCACCTGATTGACCGGCAGAATCGGAAAATCCACCTCCAGGCAGGTCTTCGGGCGGTTGGGATCGCTGAAATCGACCGTTTCAAGCGCGACCGCGCGGCCGGCACCGACGGCTTGGGCAACGGCTTGGGCGGTGCGTTCTTTCTTGGTGGCCATCAGGCAGAGTCCTTGTCGGCTAGGGAAGGTAAATACGATGGTGACGCAGCGTATCGATCACGGCTGGATAATCGAGCAACCCCTGTTGCTCGGCATACCGCAGAATATCGGTCGTAAAAGCACAGGCCAGCCCCAGACACTTGGCTTCGTTACGCGCCTTCCGGTCATCCATCAACAACAAGTCCGCCTGGCGCTCCAGCGCCAGATTCAACACCCCGCATTCGCCCGCACCGAGGTTTCTTGAAAAGCGACGGCCGATGACGGGAGCGGCGATTTCGAGGAAAATCCCGATACCATCTTCGATTGCTTGCTGTTGCATGGGCACCTTGCAACCACTGACGGTTTCCCGATAAACCGCTTCGGGCAGCAACACATGACCAAAGAGTGAACCGAGAACCGGTAACACCTGTGCCTGACTGAGTGCGATCAGCGGGCTTGCATTGGTGACAACGATCATCGTTGTTGCATCAGATCCTTAAAAGCGCGATAACTTGCATCAATCTCTTTCGTGGAAGCGTTGATGAAGGACAGACCTTTTTGCCCCAGGAGCGCGAAGAATTCCTCGTAGCTCAGATTAAGCAACTCGGCGGCTCGGCTTAAACTGATCGCGCCGGCTTGGCGTTGCGCAATGACGAAATCCTCATACAGCGTGCGCCGGAGTTCATCTTCGTTTTGAAAATCGCCAGCCAGATCGTCGGGAATGGTGAGTGTCAGTTGCATGATGAAGTATCCAGTCTGTTGAAACGCTCGGCACCAGAAGCGCAAGCCTCGATCGCATCGCGCAGGTTGGCTTGCAATTCCTCAAGCGTCTCGCCTTGCGTCGCGCAACCTTGAATCGCGGGCACTTCCGCCCAAAACCCACCTTCTTGCGCTGGATGAACGATCACTTTCAATTTCACGGGACTTTTCTCAATTCAACAAAGGGCACGACCAGTTCTAGCAGCGTTAGCCCGCCATGCGTCAGCGTCGGATAGCCGCCCTGGCTTTTCCATTTGCGCCGACCATTGACGTACAGATGGCGTCCATGGGCGCTGTCGAGGGCCAGGTCGATCGGCGGCGACCAGTCGCCGGGTGGTTCGGTTGACGCCACTGCTCGCCCGCTCTTGTAACGGGCCTTGAGCAGCTCGCCCTCGGCCTTGCCACTATCGGGGAATTGCCCACTGGCGGCATAGCCGTGGTCGGCGGTGATGACCAGGCGCCGCCCGCTGGCGAGCCGTTCCAGAAAGGCCCAGAAGGCATCGCTGCTGAGGTGCGCCTCGACCTCTTCGGTCAGGGTCTGCAAGCCCTTGCCGGGGGCGTCGTGGTCGTGCAAGCGATGGTCCGGCCAGTGGTGCCAGAACACCCAGTCGGGCTCGGCGCCGATCAATGCGGCGGCATCGGTCCAGGGGAGATCAGCGGATTCGGTGCGCGCGCCGGGGAAGACATGGCCCTGGTCGGCGCCGTTGTTGCCCCCGTTGTTTCCCAGCGCCGAGCGCTGCGCGAAGCCCAGCGCATTGGCAAAGGGGGTGGTGTTGGGGGGTAACTCCGCGCCCGTCGGCTGCGCCTGTTGGACGGTGAAGCCGCGCGCCTCGGCTTGTTGCAGGATCCAGGGCAACTCGCGCAGTGAGCAGGCATCTAGGATCAGCACCGCGCGCCCTGGCGGGTGCGCTTGCCACCAGTCGGCCAGCACTTGCGCGGTGCGCGGTACCGAGGCCTCGTAGGCGGCCCAGAGCTCCCAATCGGCGGTGGCCAGATAGTGATCCACATCGGCCAAGCTGCCGTCGCGTTTCGCAATGTCAGCGGCGGCCTTACCGGGTGTGATGGGTTGGCTGCATCGCTCCCAGGCGTACTCGAACAGCGCCGCCCAAGCCTCCTCGGCAGGTGCCTGTTGCAGGGTTGTGATCAGGGCGAGCGGGAGGGTCATGATTCCTCCTTCTGCAGCTCCAGGCCGTAGGTGATGCCGTCAGGGAGCTTGCGGAGCAGCTCGTTGAGCTGGGCGCCGGTGAGCTGATCCACTCGCAGGGTCAGCGCTTTGACCTGGGTGCCGGTGCCGATGCCCCAGGATTCGATCTTGCCGAGCAGGTTCAGCGATGAGGTCGGCGGGGCGTTGAAGGGAGTATAGGCTCCGACACCGTCAAAGATGCTGCCTGGGCCGGGACTCGGGCTCGGCTCCGGGCCTGGTCCGGGTTGCGGGTTCGGGACGGGCGTTGGGCCTGGCTCGGGTGTAGGCGTTGGGCTCGGTCCCGGCCCTGGAACGGGGGAAGACCCGGGATCAACGCCACCGGTACCCGGAACATTCTGCGGCAGCAGGACAAAGGTCTCTTCGAGATGTTTGCCGGTGCCGAGCTTGCCGCGCAGACGTCGGTAGGCGCTATCGGTGCTCTCGCCATCCTGTACTTGCAGGTATTCCATCCCGCGTAGGTTGACGGCGATCTCACCGCGCGCGCACAGATGCAGGAGGCGCTCTTTGATCGCTGTTTCACCGAGCCAGGGAATGCAATCCTGGCCGCCGGGGCGCGGTTCCCTCAGTTCTTTGAGGAGTTTGCTGATCGGCTCGTTGTTTTGTGCAGCCTGCAGCACGTAGTCGTCAAAATCCTCGGGGATGAACAGGTTTTCCTGAATGCTCTTGTCGATCGCCTCGGGGATCTTCGCACCCTCGGCCTTGTGGCTTTCGATAAAGAATCGACAGGCTTGCGGTTGCTGAAAGTTCCAGGTGGCGAGGATGGCGAAGCGATCAAACCGCGCTTTGAGTTGATCCCGCAGTTCTTTCTGATAGCGGCCGTGCAGGCGGCCGTACTCGCTATTCTGCTTGCGCCACTGCTCAGCGAGATAGACGCAGCGTGCGAGGATCAGGAGGTCGCGGTCGAGAAAGAGGTTGCCTGAACCATCCTTTGGAAGCAGAAAGCGCACGACGTTGCGGTTTGACTGGACATGGTCCCGCAGCCATTGGCCGAGGCTCTCGTTCAGTTTCGCGGGCGATTCAGGGAGGACGACAATCGGGATGCGCGGCCCCCATTGCGCCGGGGTGTCGCGCTCGTCGAGCGACTCCCAGGGGTTTGACCGCCAGCCGATCGGCAACACAACCACGCGAAAGGGCACATCGACCTCGCCGCCGCCTTCCAGTACAAAGCGTGTTTCCTTGGCCAAATGCCAGCGATCTTGATGCTCTGGAAACAGCTTGTCGTTGCGGGCGCTGGCAATGAGCTTGGCTTGCGGGTTTTCTTCTTCGCGGAACAGATAACGGTTGCCGTCCTCGTGGATGTTGAAGCTGTTCTCGACGATGTTGGACAGCTCAACATAGAAGGCGTTGTCATCAACCGGCTTGTCGCGGGTGATGTCCACTTGCAGCGTGGCGCGGTCTGCGCCGGCCTGATTGACCGCTGCCAGCGAGCGCAGCCACAGCGCTCCAATGACCTCTTCGAGATGAGGGAGTTGTTGACTGGTGCCGGCGATGGCCTCGGTGACGGCTTCAAGGTTGCGCAGGGCCTTTTCCCGCAGCTTGGCGTGATGCTGGTTGGAGACCGAATCGAGCAGGGCCTCGATGCCGCTGTGCTCGTCGTTGAGGCGGAAATCCGCTGCTGTCAACAGGGCCTTTTTCTCACCGTTGCGCTTGAACAGATCGGCCAGGATGCGGATCAGATCGCGCGTGCCTTGGGCGCTGGTGGCGATCAGCACCTGGTCCTCGAGTAAATCCATCAGGTGCGGCGCGTAGGGCCACGCCTCGATGAACTCATCTTGGATGCGTGCCTGCTCGGCGGGTGCGATGTTCTGAAGGCGACTGTGCTCGCTGATATGGGCGCCGATCAGTCCATGGATCGCGGCGGCATCGACTTGGCGCCGGTTGTCGAATAGCCGGTGGAGCAGCAACCGCAGGCGATCGGTTTTCGCCGATGGCCCCTGGAAATCGACGATCACCGGGTTGACGCGTTGAATCTGCTGGAACGCGTCGGTCTCGCCGTTGCGCACCGAGACTACCAGCACCAGGGATTCTGGATGCTCCTTGGCGATCTCGGAGAGGAGCTGAACGAAATTGAACGCCCAGGCCTTGCGCGGCGCCTGTTTGCTGTCGGTCAGCCCGTCGAACCAGGTCTGGAACTCATCGAGGATCAGCGCGGTTGGTGTGTGCTGGAACAGCTCGAGCAAGATTTCGTCGCTGGGGATATCGGTCTTTTTGTCTCCCAGCCCTTCCCATTTGCCCCGGCAGTATTCGCCATACGGATGCTTTTCAAACAGCAGATCCCACAGCGCTTTGTAACGTTGGCGGTGCAGGCTTTCACCGATGACGTGCATCCCAGGGCGGAGGGGCAACTGGCCGATCTTCGGGTCGCCGAGTGTTTGCGACCAGTCAGACAGCCAGCTTTGGGTCGCTTCATGATCGGTGAAGGCATGGTAGAGCATGGCCATCAGGTGCGATTTGCCTTGGCCGCGCTCGCCTTTGATGGTGACCGGTCGACCCTGTGATGGTCCCGCTGCCTCAAGGGTTTTGAGCACATCATGGGAGGGATAGGTGATGCGCAGAAACTCCTCGGCGGATACCTGCGTGGCCCCGGTGTTGTTCTTGTTGGTGAGCTCAATCGCTGTGCCTTTCAGGCGACTGCTTTTGAACTCGTCACGGAGTGTTAAGCCGAGCATGAATTCCTCCTGGAATGGTCCGTGATTGCTTTACTAGCCGCTCTCATCTGGTGGGCTCTCCCTTGGTCTCGGTGCCGATGCCAGAGGACGGGCCATCGTTCTGCTTGGAAATCGAACGCGGCGAATGTGCGTTGCTTGGCGGAAGCCGCGATCGCCAGCGGTGACGGCGTGACGCTTGAATTGGACCTGGAACGCGGGAGCGGATTTGCGCGGCATCCGGGTGGATGCGGATGAGGTCGCAGCCTTCGTTGCTGGGAGGCGATTTGCAGGCGAGGATGTTGCCATGTTCCTGAATCAGTTCTCCTCAGGCCAAGGCGGCACTTAAAGTGTTCAGGGAGTATAACGCGCGCTCACCACTGTAGGCGTTAGCACTGCACAGGGATAGCGTTTCAGCGAGAGCTTTGCTCAGACTCCCAAAAACTCCTCAAACCGCACCTCCAAAGCCTCCCGGTCCGGCTGATCCTCCAGATGCCGCGGCAACCGAATACGCTGCCCGTGGTATCAGCCTGATCGCACATCTGCAAGCGCGCGGTCTCGATGTCGAGCGCCTGCGGGAGACCTCGGCAGAACGGGATGGTTCAGCGGCAGTCGCTGAACTGCCAGCACCGCCGCAAGTATCGCCAGATAGGGCGCGATCATCAGCCGCCAGTAGCGGGTCCGGGGATAGCGCTAGAGCAGCCATCCAATCCGCTCCCCACGCCGGACACGCATCAGCCAGCGCCATCGACTGTCTTCCCCGCATCCACCCGCTCACGCAATGCCTTGCCCGGCTTGAAGTGCACCCGATAGCGCACTGGCACGCTGACGCTCTCACCAGTCTTTGGATTGCGTCCGTGGCGAGGGGCGTACTGGCGCCGCTCAAAGGCACCAAAGTCGCGGATCTCGATGCGCTCACCGGCGGCTAGGGTCTCACGCATCAGATTGATCAGGGTCTTCACCGCTAGGTCGATGCCCTCGGGCGGAAGCGGCGTTGGTCGACGAGCGAGGGCAGTGATAAATTCGGAACGGGTCATGGGTAAGGCGGACAAAGGTAAACAATATCAACGTGCATCATAACGCGATCATAATTCGATTGATTATCATCTCTTTATCTGCGCACATCTGCGCCATCTGTGGTTGTGGAATGAATGAAACGCCGTGAAATGATCAAAGGCACTGTGCTGGGTGCTGCCACGCTCTTCGGTTCGATCCCCTTGGAGGCCGCGGCCAGTGGAGCCGTTGCCCAGGTCATCAAACCCCGGCGTCTGCAGACGGGGATGCGGGTCGGTGTCGTCGCGCCGGCGAGCCCGACGGAGGACAACGAGCGCACCCGTTTCGCCCTGGATATCGTCCGCTCCCTCGGCTTCGAGGTCGTCGAAGGTCGTCATCTCTATCGACGAACGCAGTACCTCGCGGGAACAGACCGCGAGCGTGCAAGCGATCTCATGGCCATGTTTGCCGATACGAGCGTCGACGCCATATTCTGCCTCCGCGGAGGCTATGGGGCGTCGCGCATTCTACCGCTGCTGGACTACGACCTGATCCGGCGCAACCCAAAGGCGTTGATCGGATATAGCGATATCACGGCTCTGCTCAACGCCATTTTTCTGAAGACCGGTTTGATCGGGTTTCATGGCCCCGTCGCCAATCAGACCTTCAGTGACTACAGCCTCGAAGAGTTCGACAAGGTGCTGTTTCAGGCACAGGCGCCGGTCGTGATCGGCGCGGCGCCACCATTTGAAACGGCACGCGGTCGCGCCGAAGCGGAAAATCGCATCACCGTTTTCAAGGCGGGGAAGTCGCAAGGCCGCCTGATCGGTGGCAACCTGAGTCTGGTGACCGCCTTGATGGGAACGCCGTTTGAACCGGATTTCCGCGGCAAGATTCTCGTTCTCGAAGATGTGGGCGAGGCACCCTACCGCATCGATCGCATGTTGACGCAGCTCTGGCTCGCCGGTCGGCTACAGCAGGCGGCAGGTATCGCCTTTGGAAAGTTCACGGACGCCAAAAGCTGCGGTAACAGCTTCTCCATCGAGGATGTGATCGCGCAGCGTTGCGCTGACCTAGACGTGCCGGTGGTGCGTGGTTTCATGATTGGCCATGTCCAGGATCAAACCCTGGTGCCGATCGGCGCCCACGCTGAGCTCGATGGGGATCTCGGCCGCCTGCGGCTCCTTGAAGCGGCGGTCAGCTAGCCTAAGGAGCCAGCAATTGGCGGACATCGCGCTCGAGGTAGGTGGCGATGTAATTGAGGTAGGTGGCGATGTAATTAAGGCCAGCGACTGGGATGCAGGTATCCAGACGTTGCGGATTTCACCAGTGATCGCCACATCCTGTCGGATATATTGCAATCTTTGGCCCAGCGCGCAGGACGTAGCGCCCCCTGGCAGATGAATCGCGAGATTCAGGTTCAGGGGCATCGCCTGGATCAGACAACACTCACCTTCAGCAAGCAGCACTAGACATCACATCATGGCAAATTTGGCCACCGCAGACAGCGGCACCCAGCTCCAACGGCTCGAAGCAGCGATCGATCATCTCCTGAGCGAAGCCAAGCGCTGTGGCGCAAGCGCCGCCGAGGCCGGCGTCAGCGCCAGCACCGGACTCGAGGTGGCGGTGCGTATGGGCGAGATCGAGACCGTCGAGCACACTCGCGATCACGGGCTTGGCATCACCGTCTACTTCGGCAAGCGCAAGGGCTCGGCGAGCACCTCTGATCTGAGCTCGCAGGCGATTAGCGACGCCGTCGCTCAGGCTTGCAGTATCGCCAAGCACACGCAGGAAGACCCTTGCGCTGGCTTGGCACCAGCAGAGCTGATGGCAACCGAGATCCCGGCGCTCGACCTGGAACATCCCTGGGGCATCAGCGTTGAAGACGCGGTGCGCCTGGCAACCGATTGCGAAGACGCCGCGCGCGCCCAGGATGCGCGCATTGTCAACTCAGAAGGCGCCAGCCTCAGCACCCATGCCGGGATCAAGGTCTATGGCAACAGCCATGGCTTCGTCGGCGGCTATCCGAGCACGCGCCATGGCCTCAGCGTCGCCGTGGTCGGTAAGGTCGGCGACGACATGCAGCACGACTATTGGTGGACCTCGGCGCGCGCGCCAGAGGATCTGGAATCGGCCGAGAGCGTCGGCCGGCGCGCAGCCGAGCGCACCCTCGCTCGACTTGGTGCCCGGCGGCTAGATACTCGACGCGCGCCAGTGCTGTTTCGCGCTGAGCAGGCGGCCGGGCTGTTGCGCCATCTCTGTGGTGCGATCAATGGCTCCAGTCTTTACCGCAAGATGAGCTTCCTGCTCGATCAGCTTGGCGAGCCAATCTTCCCCGACTTCGTGCACCTGAGCGAAGATCCACTGCGCCCGCGCGGCCTTGCCAGCGCGCCCTTTGATGGCGATGGCGTCGCGACCGCGCCGAAGGACATCCTGCGCGATGGCGTGCTACAGACCTACCTGCTCGACCATTATTCGGCCTGTCGGCTCGGCATGACGACGACCGCTAATGCCGGCGGCGTGCGCAACATGAGCGTCGGCATGAGCGAGCGGGATCGGCCGGCGATGCTGC
The DNA here is from genome assembly GCA_010912705.1 of Halochromatium sp. Taxonomy (GTDB): domain Bacteria; phylum Pseudomonadota; class Gammaproteobacteria; order Chromatiales; family Chromatiaceae; genus Lamprobacter. The sequence goes on along the minus strand of POWB01000002.1, from coordinate 38,585 downwards.
GCGAACTCGGCACCGGGCTGTTCGTCACCGACCTGATGGGCCAGGGCGTGAACAACGTCACCGGCGATTATTCGCGTGGGGCGACTGGCTTTTGGGTCGAGCATGGCGAGATCCAGTATCCAGTCGAGGAGATCACCATCGCCGGTAATCTGAAGGACATGTTCAAAGGGCTGGTGGCGATTGGCAACGATTGTGACTTTGTCGGCAGCACCACCACCGGCTCTTGGCTGCTGGAAGAGATGACCATTGCCGGTGAGTGAGCGGCTATGATCGACCACAGCCAAGCCATTGAGCAGACCATCGCCCTCATCGAGGCCGCCCCAGAATCAGCGGCCGCACTCACCCTCTATGCGCTAGTGAATACCCTGGAGTATGACCGCGCCGGCCGCCTGTTCAAGCTCAGCAAGCTGGGCGATCTGGCCGCCGAGCAGCGGCAGATCGCCTATGGGCTGATGGAACGCTCGGTGGTCGAGGGCATCGGTGATCCGGCTTGGGTCGAGGCTAAGGCGCGGATCGACCGCGCCATTCGCGGCGTCTGAGTCGGAGGCGCTGCATGAAAGCGGCCATCGGCGGCTCAGATACGCTTGCCTGGACTGGATGCGCCTGCCTGAACTGATCAGTGGCGCTGATCAGTGGCGGCGCGGGGTGATCTGAATCGGATGCTATTTGATGTAAGCCTCGTCGAAATCGAGCTCGATCGCGAAGCCATCATCTTCTTCGCGTAGCTTGACCTGTTTCAGCTCCGGCAGCCGCACCGCAAGCCAGGTCGTCATGGCTGCGACCTGTGCCTCCTCGTTGGCCATGATCGCGCTGGCTAGATTGGCAGCCACAAACTGTGCCTTCTGTGCCAGAGCTGGGGCGAGCACGCGCTCGCCATCGATATCGATGCCCTCTGACTCCATCTTCCTATCCATCTTGTCGAGATAGGCCCCCTGATAGTCGGGCAAAGGCTTGGTGCGATCGTATTCGATCTGGGCAAGGCCGTTTAAGAGCACGGCCATCATGCTGCTCATGGAGTGATTCCTCTCTAGGCTTGGTGCGATCTGTCATCTACAACCGATGATGGGCGCTGTTAGTCTTGTGCATTAATTGTCGAGAACCCAAGTCGACAGATCATCGCATTTAACAATCTTGAGACCAATCATGGCGAGCAAAACATCGACAACTGGACTTGCAGTCCCGAGCAAACGCCTGAGCCGCCTCTGGCACATGGGGCGCGCCACGACTGACTTCGCCACCGGCATCGGCCTGCGCGGCATGATCGACCTAGCGCGCAGCCGCGAGGGCCAAAGCCAGCGCATCCGCCTCAGCCCAGCGGCGACCGAGCGCCTGACCAACCGCCTCGCTCGCATGCGCGGCGCGGTGATGAAGATGGGGCAGCTGATGTCGATGGATGGCTCCGACGTCTTCACGCCCGAGGCCGCCGAGATCATGGCCACCCTGCGCGACCGCGCCGAGCCGATGCCGCTGAGCCAGCTCAATCGCGTGCTCACTGCCGAATGGGGTAAGGACTGGAACAAGCAGTTCAAGCGCTTCGAGTTCCAGCCCATTGCCGCCGCCTCGATCGGTCAGGTGCATCGCGCCGAGACCCGCGACGGTCGCCGCCTAGCGCTCAAGGTCCAATTCCCCGGTGTGCGCGAGAGCATCGACAGCGACATCGCCAACCTAGGCTTTCTTAGCCGCCATTTCGGCATGATGCCGTCCGGATTCGACCCAAGCCCGATGCTCGAGGAGGCACGGCTGCAGTTGCACGAGGAGGCCGACTACGAGGCCGAGGCGGCCTCGCTCATCGCCTATCGTGCTCTGATTGGCGATGACCCGAATTTCCTCGTCCCTGCTGTTCATGCCGATCTGTCGACCTCACGCATCCTAGCGATGGACTTCGCGGATGGCATCTCGATCGACCAGCTCAGCGCCAGCCACTATAGCCGCAGCGAGCGTAACCGCGTTGCCAGGCTGATGTCGCAGTTGATGATCCGCGAACTGTTTGACTTCGCCTTGATGCAGACCGACCCGAACTTCGGCAACTTCCTCTACGACGCTGAGTCAGGTCGCATCGTATTGCTCGACTTTGGCGCCACACGGGCCATCCCGCAAACACTGATCGCAGGCTATCGCGCACTGGCTCGCGCCACCATCGACAATGACCGCGTCGGAATGCGCCAAGGTGCAGCGGCATTGGGCTACATCGGCGAGGATGTACCGCCCGCGCAGGCGGAGCAGCTCATCGACCTGATTAGCCTCTCGGGCGAGGTCATCACCAGCGATGGCCCCTACGACTTCGGCCATTCAACGCTGTTTGAACGGCTCTTTACGCGCGGCCGAGACATGTTCCAAGACGAGATGTTCAGCCACATGCCAGAGCCGGCAACCATGTTCCTGCAGCGCAAGTTCGCTGGCATTTTCATGCTCTGTCGCCGCCTGCGCGCCGAGGTTGATCTGCGGGCGATGCTCGAGCCTTATCTCTACGCGTCTTCAGACCCTCGTCTGGTGGGCAGCGCAGCTGTCGCTAAAGACGCAGTCAGCACACAAGTCGTGCCTTAGAGCTGGATGTCTTCCGACGACAGAGGGCTATGATCTTAAAGTCACTGAGACAGCGTCCCCGGCTAGCCGGGGCTCATTGTTGAGACTCACGTGAAACGTTGACTTCAGCATTCGTGCTCGCTAGGCTCGACTCGCCGCCTTGGAAGCGCATTGAATTTGCCTGCGGATTTCGCGTTGCCGCAGGAAGGGTCGGACTGAGCGCCACAAGTGGAACAGTCAACCGCGCCACTGTACCCAAGCGTCGCCATGATCTCCAAAGCGCCCCATGGCCTCATGCTGTTAGACGCGTGATTCACTCAAGGAGCCCCTCATGTCCCCATCCTGTAGCCGCTGGCGATTCGCGTTGCTTGGCGCGCTTGGCCTGCTCTTCAATGCCAGCTCAGCGCTCGCCGAAGACTTCTGTGTCGGCAGTGCGGCCGAACTTGGAACCGCGCTGACCACCGCAGCCTTCGACCAAACCGATGACCGCATCCTGTTGCAACAAGGAAGCTACGCAGGAAATTTTGTCTACTCCAGCGTCACCCCCAATGACCTTGAAATCCTCGGCGGCTACAACAGTGACTGTAGCGCTCGGGTACAAGACCCCGCCAACACGGTGCTGGATGGCGGCGGTCTCAGTACCGTGCTAATCCTGATCGCGCGCGAGATGGCGGCCAAATTCACCGTCGACGCCGTTACCCTGCGCAATGGCGCTCGGACCGCTGGCGATGGTCATGGCGGTGGATTGCGCGCCGAAACGACCAGCTCCGTCACGCTCAGCTCCAGTATCATCAGCGACAATAGCGCGAATGAACGAGGCGGCGGCGTCTATATCCTCTCCGGCCAGGTGGCGCTGACGGACAATCAGTTCACGGCCAATGCCGCGGGCGATACCGGCGGCGGAGGCTATCTCAATGCCAACCGGATCGATCTGACTGGCAATCAATTCGCCAACAATACCGGGAGCGGCTATACCGGCATGCGTATTGAGGGGCCGTCTAGCGCGACCACGACGGCGATGCTGACTGAGAACGTCTTTTCGGACAATGGTCCTGCTTTGAGTCTGTATTACATTGATGCGGTTTTTCTGACCGACAATGAGTTCAGGGACAATATGGGGCGTGGAGCCGAAGTGCAAAGCGCTAGCTCGGCAACCTTGACGGGCAACAGCTTTACCAATAATCGTGTCACAAGTAATAATCAACATGGTGGTGGTGCGTATCTGTATATACCTTCCGGCAATGCGATACTCACGGACAATACCTTCACCAACAATTCCAGTGAAGGCGAAGGCGGCGGGCTATACGTTTATGGCTCCGCAACTCTTACTGAAAATAGTTTTATCGGCAACTCAGCAGTAGACAATGGTGGTGGCGCCAAATTTTATGGATATTCTGATCAATCATATATTAGCCTCACGCGGAATCAGTTCTCGAGTAACAGTTCGCAAAGCTATGGTGGCGGCGTCGATTATTACCGAGTCCGTGGTCTGACGCTGACGGAAAACGACTTTGTTGAAAATACAGCATCAGAATCTGGTGGTGCAGCAAGTATTCACCTGTATGAGAGTCCTTGGACATCCAGTTCCCTGATCGCGATCAACAACCGGATGATCGATAACGAGGCCAATCGGTCTGGCGGCGGACTGAGGGTCTATTCGCGTTATGCCGCCACCATCCGCATCGTCAGCAATCTGCTACTCGGCAATTCAGCAGGCGCGGCTGACCCCGATGCGGGCGGCGGCGGACTCCATCTGAATGCAACCGATGGCACCTTCGATTTGACCAATAACACCCTGGCGAACAATGACGCGCCACAGGGTGGAGGCATGTATCTGTACCTGTCCGGCGAAGGTGCATCGGTTGGTGGCAGGCTGCGCAACAATCTGTTTTGGGCCAATGTTGGCACGCCGGGCAAAGATCTGCTCATTAACAATGATGGTGACGGCGATTTTGCCTTCTATCCACTCGAGATTGTCTATAACAACCTCGACCAGACCGTCGGTAACGGCATCTCCATTACCCCCATCCCGATCCCCATTGATGCCAGCAATCTAGACACTGTCGATCCGCTATTCGTCGATCTGGCCAATGACGACCTAAGCCTGTCGGAGAATTCCCTGATGGTCAATGCCGGCGACCCCGTCACCAACGGGCTGCCGGCGACCGATGTGGCGGGTCGTCCACGGGTGGTCGGCGCGGTGGTCGACATCGGCGCCTACGAAAATCCCACCGGTGATCCCGCCCTGGCTGAGCTCAATGTTGGCCTGGAAGGCAGTGGCGTCGGTACCGTGACCTCGCAACCGAGCGGGATCGACTGTGGCTCCGATTGCTATGAAGTCTTCGCGGCCGGCACCGAGGTGACCATGACCGCCAGCACCTCCGCCGACGATATGGTGTTCACGGGTTGGAGCGGCGCCTGCTCCGGCACCGAGCCGACCTGCACCCTAACGCTGACCGAGGCCACGGTGGTCATCGCCCACTTCGAGCAGGGCTATGCGATCACCACCCGGAGCGACCCCACTGATGGCGGAACCGTCAGTTGCGAACCCAACCCGGTACCCAACGGCGACAGCAGCCGATGCACTGCCAGACCGGCCAGCGGCTATGGCTTCTCGGCCTGGAGCGGGGATTGCACCAGCACCGAGAATCATCACTGCACCTTGCGCGTGGTCACGGGCACCCGCTCGGTCACCGCGGCCTTCACTGAGACCACCGATCTCACCGCCACCCAGGAGACCACCGCCACCTATGTGCCCGGCGGTCTGCTGACGGTCACTGGCCAGTTCAATGACACCAGTGGCGACGAGGCGCGCGGTCTCACCTGGCTGCCCGACCTCCCCGCCGGCTGGACGGTGGCCAGCGCGAGCGGCGATGGCTCACCCCAGGTCTCCGGTAACGAAATCCTCTTCACCGGCAATCTGGCGCTGCCGATCGACTTCAGCTACCAGATCCGGGTGCCCGAGGATGCCCGCGAAGAGCAACAGATCGCCGCTACCCTGAGCTACCAGTCCTCGACCATGGCCAATGCCGCCATCCTGACCGCCGCCCCCGATCCCCTGGTCATCGCGCAGGCGGAGATCGTCCGCCACAAGGCCGATTATCAAGATCCGCCCTGGCGCATCGACGCCAACGAGGCGAGCCGCGTGCTCGCCTACTGGCGCGCCCAGGACTACCATATCGACCCCGCCACTCCGGATGGCTACGCCCAGGGCAGCGGCAACACCGAGGGTGATCGACACAGCGCCGACTACCTAGAGCCAGCCTGGGAGATCGATACCTTCGAGGTCAATCGCGTCCTTGGCTACTGGCGCGCGCCGTCCTATTACAGCGAACCACAAGGTGTCGATGGCTATGCGCCCGGCGGCCAGGCGAGTGCAACCGCGGCGGCTGGGTCGCGCCCCTTGACCCAAACGCTCGCGGACGCGACCACCCCGCTGGCGACGCAGTCATCCAGCCTGGGCTACTACACCCCAGACGCCCCCCTGACCATCATCAATCGCATTGGCGAGACCGGCGACGACCCGCTGCTCAACCTGGTCTGGGTGCCGACGCTCCCGGAAGGCTGGACCCTGAGCGGGGTCAGTGGCGAGGGGAGCCCTGAGCTCAGCCCCTCGGGTGCGGAGATCCTGTTCACAGCGAGTAACGCGCTGACCTTGCCGCTGACCTTCAGCTACGAGGTGCAGGTGCCAGCCACGGCGAGCGGCAATCAGCGCATTAGCGCGGCATTCACCTACCAGCGCCTCGGCATGATCAACACCGAGACCGCCCCGGCCACGCCTGATCCGCTCATCCTTGGCGACACCGACTTGGGTGGCGACTGTCGCACCGACGCGATCATGCTCAACGCACCGGTGAACAGTGGTTCCCAAACGGCGCGTTCCGAGATCAGCATTCAGGTCACTGGTGGGGTTTCGGTCGCCAGCGGCGCCTCGCTGGAGCTGAGCGCCCCGCGCATCAGCTTCGAGCCTGGCTTCCGCGTCGAACAGGGTGGGCAACTCAGGGCCATCGCCGCCCCGGTGAGCTGCACTGCAGCCGCCGTGACCTCGACTCAGCGTGCCGCTGCCAGCAGTGCCGGCGCGACCAGCGCCACCGCATCCGCGCCGGTCACGCTGCCCGCCCCTGCGTTCTTCGCCGGCATCGAGGCCCTGCCGCGCTGGCTCCAGCAGCATCTCCTTGGTTACGGCATCGAGGCTGAGGCCCTGAGCGGCGGTCTGCTCGATGGCGAGGAGCGCTGGATGATCCTGCAAACCACTCAAGCGCTGCATCCCGGCGATGACAACGAAGCGAGCGATCTCTACCGCCTCGACCTCCTCAGCGATGAGCTCAGGCTGATCAGCGTCACCGAGGCTGGCACCGCCGGCAACGGTCCCAGCCGCGACCCAGCCGCTGATGCCAACGGCGAGCGTGTGGTGTTCACCAGTGACGCCAGTGATCTGGTGCCCGGCGATGCCAATGCGGTCAGTGATCTGTTCTTGCGCGATCTGGCGCTGGACTTCACTGAGCGGTTGACGCTGGTCGAGCAGGCATCGGCGCATCCGGCGCTGGATACCGCAGGGATGCTGCTGGTCTATGACCAGAGCAGAGAGGCTGGCCCGCGTCAGATCCTGGGGCAGGCGCTGGCCGATGGCGCGGCCGCCGAGGTCGTCGCGTTGAGCGCTGCCGATGCCTGGACCGATGCACACCATCCGGCGCTCAGCGCCGACGGGCGCTACCTGGCCTATCTGCGCCAGTTGACGCATCACGATGGGTCACTCGTCTGCAGCGTCGAGATCCGTGACCTCGTCACCGATGTCAGCGCGTCTCAAACCTGTCCGGCTGCGCTCGCGGCGACCACCGACCCAGGACGCGCCATGTTCAGCCCGGACGCGCATGAACTGTCCTGGTCGCTGCCTGGACAGGCGTCACCGATCACGCTGGTGAATCCGCTCCAGCCGTGATCTTGCACTCGCGCCGGCCGTGCGCCGGCGCGAGCCCATCCCCCTGATCGTTCTCAGCTTCTGGCGCCAGCACAGCAGTCCCCAGCCAGGTCTTGCCGATGCCGAGCGCGTGCTTGCGGCTGGAATTCAGAGCGCACCAGCGATCAAGTATTTTGCGATCTCTCAATGAGATTATTAGAAGATTCTAATATACTGCTCCAATATTCTTTCTCAATCGGAGCAGTATCATGACTGAGACACAGCAGCAGGGATATCATCCCCTCTACTTCCTGGCCGCCCTCGGTGCGGGCGGGCTGACCGTCACCTTCTATCTCTACTTCATGTTCCTGGTGCCACACCCGGACACGCCAGTGGTGACCGCGGATCATCTGATCAACCTCTGGGCCACTGGCGCCAATTGGATACGCCCGCTGATCATCCTCGGCATTGCTGGCATGCTCGCCATGGCCTTCATGCACATCCGGCTGCTGATCTGGAACCTGGTGCGATATCGACGCTGGCGCCAGACGAGCGATCTGGCGCAAATCGAGGCGCGCAATAAGGACGTCGCCTTCATGGCCATCCCACTGACCCTGACCATGACCATCAATGTGCTGTTCGCAGTCGGTGCCGCCACCATTCCGGGTCTTTGGAGTATTGCCGAATATCTGTTCCCTGGCGTGCTGGTGGTGCTGATCATCCTCGGCGCCGCGGCACTGCGTATGTACGGCAACTATCTTTCCAGACTGGTGATGACTGGCTCGTTCGACTTCATCGGCAACGCCAACCTGAGCCAGATGATGCCGATCTTTGCCTTTGCGATGATCGCCGTGGCCTTCGCCGCGCCAGGTGCCATGAGCCAGAATCAGCTCATCAATGCCATTGGGCTGTTCTTCGCGATCTTCTTCTTGAGCCTCTCGGCGCTGCTCGGCTTCGTCAAACTGGTGGTCGGCGTCAACGCCATGCTGCGTCACGGTCTCACTGCCAGCGCCTCACCTAGCCTCTGGATCTTGATCCCGATCCTGACCCTGTCAGGAATCACTTTGGTGCGGCTGATCATGGGCCTGCATCATGGTTTCGACCTCGATGTTCCCAAGCCCGCACTGTTCGTGCTGACCTCGATCATCCTCTCGCTCGAGATCCTATTCGGCCTGCTCGGCTACGTGGTCATGCAGCGCCTCGGCTACTTCCGTGATTATCTGCGCGGCGAGCAAAAGAGCCCTGGCGCCTATAGCCTGATCTGCCCAGGCGTGGCCTTCTTCGTCTTCGGCTGGTTCTGGATCATGTTCGGACTGGTGGGCAACGGCCTCGTCACGCCGCTGACGCCGGCGTTCTTCGTGCTGATGCTGCCGCTGATCCTGGTGCAGTGGAAGAGTCTCGAGACCTTGCTCAAGCTCAACCGTAAGCTGTTGCGGAAACCCGCGCAGCCACTCGCGGTTAACGCGAGCTGATACGACTGGGAGATTGTCCAGTTCGGTCGGCGTCCGCTGGGCGCCGACGCGGTCCTCGTCTCAGAGGCGATCTCGTCCCCGCCAGTAACCTGGCTTGCGCGCCTGGTGAGCGATTGCGACGACGATGCACTCGTCACCGCGCTCGATCACAACAACATCATAAGGAAAGCGTCGAAGCATCAACCGCATGGCTCCCCGGGCGCCCGCTTCGGCAGGCATTGGTGAAAGCGGTGTCCCTTCATCTTCAAGCAGATCTAGGGCAGCCTCAACAGCAGCCGCAAATTCCGCCCCAAGCCCGGAGCGCTCATGCTCATACCAGGCAGCGGCTACACTCGCTTCCGCTGCAGCCGCCTCCAAGATCTTGACACGGCGCATCAATCCCTCGCGAGCCTTGACTGCATCCTCTTCTGAAAGGCATCGCGGTCCAAGAACTCCGCCTGGCCCTCATCAACGTCATTGATCCGCTGCACGATCTCTTGATCCCAAGCCTCGGCCACCGCGACCGGATGATCTTCAGCCCCGTCGAGGCTCTTGATCAGTTCGTGAGCTAAAGCGGCCCGGTCGGCCAGAGACAAGCCGAGCGCTTCAGAGCGGAGTCGCCCTAGTAATCCAGTCGCCATGACACCCCCGAAAATGGCCCTATGATTTGCATTAGACACTCGCATCCACAGACGTTACTCGCCCGCCGAGACAGCTCTCAACAGGACGGGCTCATCCAAAGGCACCGATCGCTGCCGCTAGCTCTGGATGCTGAGCGGCATGCTCAGCGAGCGGCAAGCCGGAAGCAATCGCCTCCCAGGCTTGGCGCAGACTCGCCGCTCCGCCGCGCGGCCCCATCGGATGGCTGAACACGCCACGGCCAGGCACGAAGCCGAAATCCGCATTGCCGACATGCGCATGCACGCCCGGCAGGGTCACCGCTGAATCGCTGCCACCTGGCACCGGCAGACAGGGCTTGATCGGTCCCATCGGCTCGACGCAGGCCGCAATGCATTCCAGTACCTCATCCTCCGCTGTCATCATGCGTGGGCCGAACCCGGGCATGATCACCACATCGAAGCCGGCCAGACGCTGCAGCTTGGTCCAGACCCTTGTATGCACGCCGAAATAAGGCAGCCGGCTCGAGGCGGCGATCAATGGGAAGTGCGCCACCAGCGGCACCTGGGCCTGCTTGCGCAGCATGCGCACCGCGCTCAAGCCGGTCGGCAGGGCATTGACCATCACCGCGTTGGCGCCGTTCGCAACCACAAGATCGTGCAGCGGCAGCAGTCGATCGACCTCATCGGTGATGTTGGCGAGATAGACCTTGTGCTCGCCGGTCTCTTGCTCGGCTCGCTGGCGCGCGGCGCCGAGCAGGGCCGAGCGGCGCGCGATCGGTGACCAGTCCGGGTCGGCTAGCATCTCGTCGTCCTTGGCGATGTCCAGACCACCAAGCCAACCCTGATAGCCAAGCTCGGCGAAAGGCTCGGGGTCCAAGCCGATGTTGGGCTTGATCACGCCGAAGAAGAAGGGCCGATTGTGAACCTGCCAGCGTTCACGCAACCCAACGAGCCCAAACTGCGGCCCCTCGAACGCGGCCAGGAAGCTGTCTGGAAACTGGATATCCAGCAGTTTGATCAGCGGCACATCGGGAGCGAAAAAGGGGCCTTCACCAAGGATCGCGCTGAGCAGATTCGGGATGCGCGGGCCAAAGTTCGCATGCGGATGGGCGATGCGCACCCGGCAGACGCTGACCGGACCCTCCACCGGCGGGAGGAGCGGATAGCTGGTGCCCGAGAGCTCAGTCTCGACCTCCAGATCCAGCACCTTGGCCGCGAAGCGCGGGCGATAATCTTCGTCGACATCGACCCGGCGCCATTGCGCGGTCGACTGCTCGCTGCACAGATGCGCCGCGGCGACACGCGGATCACCAGAGCACTCGATGCGGTAGTCGAGGATCAGATGCGCCTCGGCATCGAGCGTCGACGCATCGCTGTAGAAACCCTCGATATCAGCAGCTCTCATGATCGCTCAATCCTCCGCGGCTTGACCAAGGAACTGCAGGGTCACGGCACGCTCCGGCCGTGGCCCATCCAGCTCGACGAAGAACACCGACTGCCAGCCGCCGAGCAACAGCTCGCCATCAGCGATCGGGATGGTCTCGGAGGCATTGGTGAACAGCGCCATCAGATGCGCATGCGCGTTGTCGCGATCATCGACCGGCGCTAAGTTGTGCAAGTAATCGCCATCGCGCGGCACCAGACGCTTGAGGAAGGTGACCATATCGCGCTGCAGCTGAGTCTCGCGCTCATTCAGGCAGATCGCGGCCGTGGTATGACGCGAGAGCAGCGTCACCAGCCCATGGCGCACGCCGCTCCGTGCGCAGCACTCGCGCAGCTGTTCGGAGATGTCGACGAGTTGGATCGGCGCCGTCGTCTGCAGCGTAATGGTGTCCAGGCGTGTCAGCATATTAAGGCTCTCAGAGGGGTCAGGTCTTGCATTCAAGCACTACACATCTACACTGTTGGAGCAGAGTCGGGCTTGGCCTCGAATTGTCGCACGGCTCGGCTTACCGTCGAGTAGTGAACGCCGAAAAACGCTGCGATCTCTTGCATGCTGTAGACGCCGGTCGCGAAAGCCTGGGCCATGGCCTCTCTGCGGTCCGGATAACAGCGTGCAAATTCGGCAAGTGATTTGGCCAAGGGTCGACGCTGCGCGCGTGGGACTTCGCGCAGGCGCTCCAAGGGCTGGGCCGCAGCGCAGTGGCGCTCCACGAAACCGTCGCTGCCGAGAAATACTTGATGTCGTAGCCCTTGCCAGACGCTCGGCCGGTCGACACCTTGGCGAACGAAATCGGCATACCGGGCTTACGCCTGGGATCGCTCATCGGCGAACTGCGCCAGCAGCCAATCGGTCTGCAGCCATGCGGGCGCCGGTACCTGCCCGGTCGTCGCCCGATAGCTGCTCCAGGCCCAGTCCTCCGCGACCGGCACCATCCCGGCGCGCACCGGATTCAGCACCAGGTAGCGCGCAAGCTCCATCAGGTACGCATCGCGCTCCACTAGGATAGCCTTGAATCGCCCTTGAAAGAGGTGGCCAATCAGCCCGTGGCGTCGGTTGATCTTCTGGGTAAATACGCCGTTCAGGTGACGCATGCCCTTGGAAAGGTTGGCATCGGGCGTCTCGATGACGATGTGGTAATGGTTGGTCATTTGGCAGTAGGCATGGCAACGCCAATTGAAACGGCCACAGACCTCACCCAAGAGACTCAGCCACATTTGGCGATCCTCATCGTCATGATAAATCGCCTCACGGCGGTCACCGCGTGAAGTGACATGATACAGCCCGCCAGCGAACTCGATGCGTAGGGGTCTAGCCATGTCTTGGAGTCTAGCAGGCGGAAGCTTGATCCTAAAAAGAGCATTTGAACCGCAGATTACGCAGATTAACGCAGAGATTTCAATACGCTGCAGCTCATCATTCCTTCACCTGTTAGGTGCCCTTGCAAAAACCGCTAACGCCTTGTTTTATATTTCTTTAATCTGCGCGCATCTGCGTCATCTGCGGTTTATAGATTGATTGCAAGACCTGACCCCTAACCCATCGCTTCAAAGATAAGGCGTGAGCAAGCGCGCGAAACCATCGCGCAGCCGAACTGGCAGCGTTCGGGCGCGCATATCGGCGGCGCGAATCTCGATTGCGCTCGCCAGCTTCTCATCAACCAGTACATTCAGCTGGCTCGCCAGCCTGCGGTCGTAGCACTCGATGTTCAGCTCGAAGTTCAGGCGCAGGCTGCGCGGGTCCCAGTTGGCCGAGCCGAAAAAACACCAGGTATCATCGACTAGCATCAGCTTGGTATGGTCGAACGGCTGTGGTGTCACAAAGATGCGGCTGCGCCCATCGAGGATCTGCTCGGCCTGCGCCTCGGATGCCCATTGGACAAAGCGCAGATTGTTGCGCTGCGGGACCAGGATCTGCACCTCGACCCCGCTCATCGCGATGACATTGAGCGCCGCCATCAAGGTCAGATCCGGCAGAAAATAGGGCGTGATGATCCGTACCCGCTGCCGCGCATGGGCGAGCGCGCCCAGAATCAATCGGCGCAGCACATCGAAGTCTTCGTCCGGACCATCTGGCACGCAGCGCGCGATGCTGTCACCGGCCGGCTCCAATACCGGGTACCAGTCATCGCCACCAAGCCGCTCGCCGGTGGTGAAGGCCCAGTCGAGCCCGAATGTATCCATCAACCCGCGCACCACCGGTCCTTCGACCTTGAAATGCAGATCCTGCACTGGATTGGGCGGATTGCGCTCGAGCAGACAGCCTTCGCGCAGATTGAGCCCGCCTGTGAAGCCTAGGCGCCCATCAACCACCAGGATCTTGCGGTGATTGCGCAAGTTCAGGTAAGGGTTACGGATCGGCAGTGCGGACTCGAGAAAGACCCCGGTCGGAATGCCGAGCTGGCGCAAGATCTTGGGAGTATGCGGGCGACTGTACCATTGGCCGGCACCATCGATCAGCACCCGCACCTGCACACCGCGCTGGTGCGCTCGCTGCAGCGCATTGATGAACAGGCGGCCGGCGAACTCGTTATCAAAGATGTAGGTCGAGAGCGCAACGCTGCGCTGCGCGGCATCGATCGCGGCGAGCATCTGCGGATAGGCCGCATCGCCATTGACCAGTGGGGTCAGCCGATTACCGGACTCGAGCACCGAGAGCGTTAGCTCATCGCCTAGATGCCCAAGCGGGATGAGCCCCGGGAAGCGGCTCGCGAGCAGACGGTGGGCGCGTTGCTCGGCGCGCACGCTAGCCTCGTCGCTTAGGATCGAGGTCTCCGGGCGTAGCCGATGTGCCTTGCGCTCGATCCGGTTGATGCCGAACACCCAGTAGAGCGCCACGCCGACCAAGGGCGTCAGCAGCACCAGCCCGGTCCAGCCCACGGTCGAGGGGACATCGCGGTTGCTGAGCACCAGATGCATGGTGGTCAGGATCACCGCGGCCGTCTGCAGGCTGAGGAAGCTGATGATCCAGAGTTCGGATAAGAAGGGGCTCAGGTCCATGTGCCGGTTGAGTGGTGAGTGGTGAGTGGTGAGTGGTGAACTGCCGATGGTAGGGGTAGGGACGCTGGTCGGCACGATATCAGCTTTGTGCGCATCCTTGAGATCGTCGATCTCAACATGGTGCCCCTCTCCCCTGTTCGGTTCGCGCAAATCTTGAATATTCAGTTAGCATGACGCGCTATGCTGAGATTGGCTGCGCCGTCAATCCTAACAACCTTGAATGCCATTCACCGAGCTGCCTACCCTGATGACGACATCCAAGACCAGCGCATCCTTATCTACCACGACTAGCGCATCCTCAGCCACCGCCGGCGAGGGGCATCAGGGGTGGCGTAAGGTCCTGAGCGCGTTGCGCGATCGACGCGTGCTGACCATGCTCTTCCTCGGCTTCGCCGCCGGCATCCCGCTGCTGCTGATCTTCTCGTCGCTGTCGCTATGGCTACGCGAGGCCGGGGTCGAGCGTAGTGCGGTGACCTTCTTCAGCTGGGCTGCGCTTGGCTACTCATTCAAGTTCATCTGGGCGCCGCTGGTCGATCGGCTGCCGCTACCCTGGCTGACGCGCCGCCTGGGGCGTCGGCGTGGCTGGCTACTGCTGGCGCAGATCGCGATCATCACTGCCATTGCGCTGATGGCCTCGGTCGACCCGGCCCAAGGCGATCACAGTCTAGTGCTAATGGCGCTGGCGGCGGTGATGCTCGGGTTCTCGGCGGCGACTCAGGACATCTGCATCGATGCCTATCGCATCGAGATCGCGCCGCCGGCGATGCAAGGCATGCTCTCGGCGGCCTACATCGCCGGCTATCGGATCGGCATGGTCACCAGCGGTGCCGGCGCGCTGTTCTTGGCGGCGATGTTCATGTCATCGATGGAGCAGTATTCCTACCAGGCTTGGCGACTCACCTATCTGATCATGGCCGCGACCATGCTGATCGGCGTCGCCACCACCTTGCTGGTGCGCGAGCCTGAGGTCGAGCGTGCCGATGTCTATCAGTATGGCCCGGCGGACTATGCGCGGCTAGTACTGGTCTTCCTGCTCGCGGTCGCGGCCTTCGCCGGCACCTTCTTCTTCACTGGCGGCACGATCGCCCTGTTGAAGCAGGCGACTGGCGGCGGTCCGATCGGCGCCTTCCTGCTCGAGACACTCCACTTTGCACTGGCGCTCGGCATCGCCGGGCTGGTCGGCTGGGCCTTGGTGCGCGTCGGCGCCGTCAATCGCGAGATGGCCCGGCAGACCTGGGTGGCACCCGTGCTCGACTTCTTCCGCCGCTATGGGCTGCAGACCGCGCTCTTGCTGCTGGCACTGATTGGGCTCTATCGGATCTCGGACATCGTGCTCGGCGTGATCGCCAACGTCTTCTATCAGGACCTGGGCTTCACCAAGCCCGAGATCGCCCAAGCGGTGAAGACCTTCGGCGTCGTGGTCAGTATCGCCGGTGGCTTCATCGGCGGCCTGATGGCGACCCGCTTCGGCGTCATGCGCATCCTGATGCTCGGCGCGGTGCTCTCGGCGCTAACCAATCTGATCTTTGTCGCGCTCGCCTATGCTGGCCACAGTCTACCGCTGCTCTATCTAACAGTCGCCGCTGACAACCTGGCAGCAGGACTGGCGAGCGCTGCCTTCGTCGCCTTCTTGTCGAGCCTGACCAGCGTGTCGTTCACTGCTGTGCAGTATGCGATCTTCAGCTCGCTGATGACGCTGTTGCCGAAGGTGATCGGCGGCTATTCGGGCTCGATTGTGGATGGCATTGGCTATCCTGGCTTCTTCATCTTTACGACGCTGATCGGGGTGCCGGTGCTGCTGTTGGTCTGGCTCGCCGGGCGACGCCTCGCGTTGCGCGATTAGCCTCTGCGCCAGACCGCGCACTTGCACGGCCTGACCCGCTCAACGCACTTCCTCAGAGCAGCCGGCAATCGCTCATCATGACCTCAGTCTTGGTACGACCCTGACGCGAGCCCTGCGCTTCCAGCGCTTCAACCACATCCATGCCCGAGGTCACCTTGCCAAAGATGACGTGACGACCATCCAGCCAAGGCGTCGGCGCGACAGTGATGAAGAACTGCGAGCCGTTGCTGTTGGGACCGGCGTTAGCCATCGACAACAGGCCGGCTTCAGTATGCTTGAGCTCAAAATTCTCGTCAGCAAACTTGTCCCCATAGATCGACTTGCCGCCGGTGCCATTGCCATTGGTGAAGTCACCACCCTGGATCATGAAACCGGGGATGATGCGATGGAACGGGCTGCCGGCGTAGCGCATGCCCTCGCCTTGCTCGCCGCTACAGAGCACGCGGAAGTTTTCGGCGGTCTTTGGCACCACATCAGCAAATAGCTCGGCCTCGATGGTGCCGGCCGGCTCGCCGCCGATGGTCACATCCATCGCTACCTTGGGGTTCTCGGCCAGCGCTGCGCTGCTGCCAAGGATCAGCAGGGCTCCAAACATCAGGGTCTGGCCGGAGTGGTTCATTTTGCACCGGAACATGGGTCTCTCCTCAGTATGAATGCATGTGAGTGAATGCATGTGAATAAATGCCGCAGCGGCGGCACAACAACAGGCGCTGCCAAACGATTAGCCGAAGTTGATCCTGGTCTCCAGGTTAGCGGCTGAATCCGCATTGGCCAGACAGCTCTCGAGACTGATCCGGCCTTCCCGATAGAGCGCGAGCAATGCGTCATCGAAGGTCATCATCCCTCCTTCAGTGGACTGCGCCATCGCCTCCTTGATCTCATCGATATGGCCTTCACGGATCAAATCCGCGATGTGTGGTGTATTAATCAGGATCTCGACTGCGGCGGTGCGTTTGCCGTCGACGGTCGGCACCAGGCGCTGCGAAATGATCGCCCGCAGATTGAGCGAGAGGTCCATAAATAGGGTCTTATGCATCAGCTGTGGAAACATATTGATGATCCGCTCCATCGCTTGATGCGCATTATTGGCATGCAGCGTCGAGATGGCGAGGTGACCCGTCCCGGACAGCTCGATGGCAGCCTCCATGGTCTCGCGAGTGCGAATCTCGCCGATCAGGATCACGTCTGGCGCCTCGCGAAGCGAGCTCTTCAGCGCCGCCGCATAGGACAGGGTATCGCCACCAAGCTCACGTTGGTTGACGATACAGCCCTTGTGACGATGCAGATACTCGACTGGATCTTCGATCGTGAGGATGTGGCCGCTGCTGTTGCCATTGCGATGGTCGATCATCGCTGCCAGCGTGGTCGACTTGCCAGAGCCAGTGGCACCGACCATGAGCACAATGCCGCGCTTGTGCATCACCAGATCCTTGAGCACCTCGGGCACACGCAGTTGCTCGATGGTCGGGATCTCGTTCGACAGATAGCGGACCACCATGCCAGCCGAGCCACGCTGATGGAAGGCGTTGATGCGAAAGCGCCCACGGCCTGGAATACCAACGCCTAAATCAAGCTCGCGTTGCGCCTCAAACTCGGCAATCTGCGCCTCGTTCAGCAGCGAGTAGACGGCCTCGCGGCACATCTCTGGCGTGTAGGCGGTCTCACCAATCCGATGCAGCTTGCCGTTAATCTTGATCTGGACTTGCGATCCGGCGCTGACGAAGATGTCGGATGCCTTCTTCGCGATCATCATCTCTAAGTAAGGCTTGAAATCCATACTGACCTCAGTTTGGCTTCCGCTCGTCCATCTCGGCTGGTATATCACCATCCTCCAAGAGTGAGAGCCCCTCATCGCCCAGTGCTTCGGAGGCGACCGCGTCTTTGCCTTCGAGCTTGATCCGCAGGCGCAGCTCGTTCATCGAATCAGCGCTGCGCAGCGCATCCTCATAGCTGATCACACCAGCCTCATAGAGATCAAATAGGGCCATATCGAAGGTCTGCATGCCCTGCTCCTTGGAGCGTTGCATAATGGCCTTGATCTCATGAACCTTACCCTTAAAGATCAGATCTTGAATCAGCGGCGAGTTGATCATGATCTCGATCGCAGCGACCCGTCCACCGCCGACCTTTGGTAACAGTCGCTGCGAGATGATGGCGCGAAGATTCAGCGAGAGGTCCATGAGCAGCTGCGCGCGACGCTCTTCCGGGAACAGGTTGATGATGCGATCAAGCGCCTGGTTGGCGCTGTTCGCGTGCAGGGTCGACAGGCAGAGATGCCCTGTCTCGGAGAAATTGATCGCATGCTCCATGGTCTCGCGCGCGCGGATCTCACCGATCAGGATCACATCGGGCGCCTGCCTGAGCGTATTGACCAGCGCATTGTCCCAAGACTCGGTATCCACGCCGACCTCACGCTGGGTGATCAGGCAGTGCTGATGCGCGTGCACAAACTCAACTGGGTCCTCGATGGTGATAATGTGGCCGTAAGTCTCTCGATTGCGATGGCCCAGCATGGCCGCTAGCGTCGTCGATTTACCGGAGCCAGTACCGCCAACGACTAGGATCAGACCGCGCTTGGAGAGCACCAGCTCGGGCAGGATCGGTGGCAGACCCAGCTGCTCGGCGGTTGGAATCTCGGTCGGGATGGTGCGCAGAACCAAACCAGGATAGCCTTGTTGGACGAACGCATTGACCCGGAAACGGCCGATCCCAGGAGGACTGATGGCAAAGTTGCATTCCTTGCTCGCGTCGTATTGACGTACCTGCTGATCGTTCATAATTGAGCGCACCAAAACGGCCGCCTGCTCCGGCTTCAAGGCTTGCTGACTCAAGGGCGTGAGCTTGCCATCGAGCTTGCAAGCAGGCGGAAAACCGGCCGTGAGGAACAGATCAGAGCCCTTACGTGCGAGCATGGTGCGCAGACAGTCGAGCACGAACTTAGCAGCTTGTTGACGATCCATAAGCGGTCTCTATAGCGAGCAGAGGCTGGTCGATTGAATGATCTCAGTTTTCAAGGGGCTGATATAACACCCGCCTCTGGACAATATACAGCATCATCACGCAGCGATATCTCCAGGATAACATGAAGCCGCGCGAACGACAGCTAGGCTTATCCTCTATCCTGACAGACTTATTTAAATCATCTCAGGCCTCGTTCCATAAGATGCTCAATGAGACACCTGGTGAGCAACGAGCTGAAAAAGATTAAGTTGGCAAGCCTTCTCTCGCGATTTATGATGCACCCTATGACTTCCTGTTTGCCAGAAAGCGACTCGATGCACTGATGCATGACATCATCTTCTCTCGTTAGATGCAAGCAGTAAGGGGAGGTCGGACTATGATATCCAAGATTGAGTTAGAACTGCAGAGCGAAGACATAGACGCTCGTTCCGACGTTTCCACCCAAAGCGCTGAGCAAGATACAACTCATGACATCACTCAACCTAATCCTGAGGCTAATTCCACCACAATCAACGGTCAGCTGCCCAATATCCGCGGCGGCATCGACAGGATTCAAGATGGAAAGGTAACCGGTTGGTTATTCGATTCCAATCAGCCAGAACAGCGCCTAACCGTCGAAACCATCCTGGATGGATTCTCGTTAGCAAGAGCAGAAGCCAACCTGCCTCGCGAGGATCTTGCAAACGCCGGCATCGGTGACGGCGCTTACGGATTCTTGCTGCAATTAGATCAATCGCTGCTAGACGGCAAGCCACACCAACTGATTGCGTATGAGCAATTGACTGGGTGGCAATTACCCGGCACGCCTGTCACCTTTCAAGCGACTTCCGATGCGCATCCTACTCATAACAAGCTACGCGGCTCTTTCGATAGCCTAGCTAATGGACGCGCAACCGGGTGGGTATTCGACGCATCTAGACCTGGAGAACCACTGATCATCGAGATCATGCATGGCGATGACGTTGTAGCAACCGGTACTGCAGATCAGTTCCGTCAGGACTTGCTGGACGCCGCGATCGGAGATGGTCGGCACGCTTTCAACCTGGACGTCAACCTTGAAGCATTAGACGATGAATCTCTCTCATTCAGCGTGCGCGTGGATGGTCACTCACATCGATTCCCAGGTCCCAAGCCGAAACCAGACCCTCAGACGTCCTTAGCCAAGGCCAATGCAAACCCCCATCACTCTCCGCGGCAGCAGTCAGGGCTGAGCCCAGGCAATCCACCCCATCCGCCGTTTGACAACATTCGCGACACCAACTTTTTCTTTCCATCCGCTCGACATGCAGAAGCGCTCTCAAGGCTGTTCATGTCAGCTGAAGATCGAAACATGGGAATCGGAGTGCTGACCGGTGAGATAGGTGCGGGTAAAACACTTGTACGAACTTTGCTCTATTCTCGACTTTCTGATGACGATTTTGTCCGCGTTAGCATCGAAAATAGCTTGCTTGACTTTGACGGAATGCTGCTCGAGATCATTAGCCAAATGCAAGGTGAGCGCGTCTCCATAGCAGACCTCCCCGACCGCTACTCACGTCTAGCAGCACTAAAGCGCTTGATATTAGATGAAGTTGCCTCTCGCGACAGGCACCTAGTCATTTTGATTGATGAAGCCCAAGAGTTGTCGATTGCCACCCTGCGGGCATTAAAGGGATTAACAAATATCTCTCCAGAAGACGGCAGTTATTTGACGCTGATCCTAATCGGGCAGCCAGAGTTAAATGTGCAACTGAAACAACTGCCTCAGGTAGAACAGCGCGTCAGTCAGCGTTTTTATCTGACCGGCTTAGACCGAGAGGAAACGGGATACTACATTCGTCACCGATTTCGTGTTAGCGGTTACCAGGGTGAGCCTCCGGTTACCGACGAAGCGATCGATATCGTTTATCAGGTGACTCGAGGTATTCCTCGAGCGGTAAACAGGCTCTGCAAGTTAGCACTGAACTATCGACTCGCCCATGGTGGCGGTCTGCTCGATGCCGAGACTGTGAAGGCCGTTACAGACGATATCCGACAGCATAAAAAGCCAACATCCATCAAGCATCATTTCTGACCGCCATCCTAACATTCTTTAAACCGCATCACATGAGAGGCTGATCCGAAACAAATTTCTTTTTTGCTTTAGTGGAGCCCTGTGGATAACTGCTTCCGAATCGGCGGCGAAATTGATAAACAACCGAGAACGGAAGTACGCGCGACAATTCCTCAAGAGTTGTCTGCTCTGTCTTCAGTTTTAATACCGCGTCCTCCACCATTAAAGTTGAAACTTTGCTGCGATAAAGCGACTCTCTCAACAACTCGATATCCAACCCCTTATTCATTGCCAATATATCTGCTTCTTCCGGAATCCATAATTCAGCAATGGTCGTACGACCGCGGTAGCCAGAGTGGTTGCAATGCGAGCACTTTTGACCACTAACCCAGCGTATATCTTCCGGCGGAGCCCCGAAAAACTCTTTAACCAAATCACTATCTGGCACCGTCTCAGCTTTACACTTGGGGCAAATCCTACGCACTAGCCGTTGCGCCACAACACCGGAAAGACAAGATGAGATCAGGTTTGGCTCAACCCCCAGATCCAATAATCGCGGTATAACACCAATCGCATCGTTCGTATGCACCGTGCTGAGCACCAGATGGCCAGTTTGAGCCGCCCGAAAAGCCATCTCCGCGGTTTCTCCATCTCTTATCTCCCCAACCAGAATAATTTCAGGATCTTGCCTAAGAAATGCGCGAATATAGCTAGCAAAGGTATTCCCAATTGCTGTATTTACCTGACACTGCGTAATACCATTGTAGACAAATTCAATAGGATCTTCTGCGGTCAGTATTTTGATTTCAGGTCGGTAGCAACTCATTAACGCACCATAGAGCGTTGTACTTTTCCCGGACCCCGTTGGCCCCGCCACCAAGATAATACCGGATGTTCGCCGCATCAGCGCCTTCAAAGCATCCCTGATGTTGGGAGAAAAACCCAGCTCATCGATTGATTTCGGGGCTCGTCTTGAATCCAGTATTCGCAGCACGATGTGCTCACCGTAATAGCCAGGTACAACTGAGATTCTAAAATCAGCTCTAGCGGTATGGCCACCACTATCAAGAATTGCGCTAAAACTTCCATCCTGCGGCCGGCGCTTTTCCGCAATATCAAGCCGTCCCATGATCTTTATCCTGGAAATGACTTGCCGCGTCAGCCCTTGCATGACTCCTTCAATATAACCGAGCGGCAACTCATTAAGGATACCATCAACGCGAAAACGTACCTGCAACCTTCGCTGGTAGGTTTCTATGTGGATATCCGAAGCCTCGTGCCTAATACCTATTTTGAGAATTTCCTCCACAATCTCGTCGGCTCGCTGCATCTCCTCCGGAGCAAGCGGGTCTAGACTGCCTTCGTGCTCATCAAGATCATCGACAATACGAAAAAGCTTAGGACTTTCTAGCTCTTGTTGCGAATCAATCTTTTCTCCGTAGAGCCTGGTTAGGCCACGCTGAATAGCACCGCAATAAGATGCAGCGACATTGATCTCTAATCCAGTGAAGGCACTTAATTCATCGACAATGGAAAAATCCGTAGGATCTTCCATCGCAAGCGTTAGCACGGAACCAACTTTTGCGATCGGCAAGACGCCATGGCGTTTACAATATTTTTTGTTTATAAGCGCAGAAAGTTTTTGATCGATACTGATCTGATCTATGTCTAAAAATGGTACATTTAGTTGCTTACAGAGCGCCTGCATTAATTCCTTTTCTGACAATAGATTCAGCTCTACCAAACACTCACCAAGACGCCCGCCTTTTTCCTGTTGCCGCTTTAATGCAGCACGAATATCGGAATCATTCACCCTGCCTTCTTTTATCAACAGCTCCCCTAACGCAGGGCGATAACTATATTGATCAAGGATGTAATTAAGCTGCCGGGAAGTAATGACTCCCATCTCAACAAAAATCTGCCCGATGGGCCTGTAGATATCTGATGACGCCTGTATTGTCTGTGCCTCGGCAAGCATATTCATATTAATTAGCCCTTCTTGGACAAGGATCTCACCAAGCTTGCCAGTAGGCTTTTTCATATGAGGAAACACCTTGAAATAGACCCCATCAATCACAGATGGATAAGCAATATCTATGCCAATAAGCCAAAGATCGCTACACCTACTCTAAGAAGCAGCGGGCTTCGGTAGCGCCCTTCATCACATGATCGCTGTGCGTGTATCGCGTACACACCGAGCATGCCCCCCCACTAGCCCGTTACGAACAACAGCTGGTAGAGCGCCGCATAGACGAGGCTCGCCACAATCAGGCTGGCGACCGCAACCGGGACACCAGCACGCAGCCAGCGCACCGGCGTGATGCGCGCCCCCGGCACCCCCGAGCGCTCGGCCTCAGCGACGCAGATGATATTGGCCGTGGCACCGATATGACTACCGTTTCCACCCAGCCCGACGCCGATCGCGAGCGCCCACCAAAGCGGCTCGACCGGCAGCCCCTTAGCCTGCAGACCGGCGACGATCGGGATCATGGTGACCGTGAAGGGGATATTGTCGATCACCGCTGAGACCACTGCCGCGACCCACATCAACAGCAGCGCCGTCAGCAGCAGATGCGAGGGATCGCTGGCAAGGCCGGCAAGCCCCCCGCCAATCAGATCGAGCAGCCCGGAGGCCTCGACGCCACCGACGATCACGAACAAGGCCGCAAAGAACAATAGAACCGGCCATTCGGCCTGCTTGAGCAGGTGCTCCGGGTCAGGCCTGACCAGGGCTAGGGCGATGACCAGGCCAATGAAGGCGACAAAGGCCGGATACAGGTGCAGATGATGGTGGATAAAGAACAGTGCGATCACGATCCCCATCGCGAGCATCACGCGACGCAACACCGCGGGCTCCTTGATCGCCTTCGACTCGTCGAGTTCAAGGGCTAAGGCGTGGGCCTCAGCGCGTCCGCCTGCTTTGTAGCGCAGGTCGTTGCGAAATAAGACCAAGATCAGTGCCACGGTCACCAGCCAAACCGGCACGATCACCGGTAGCAAATGCACCAGAAAGGCGTTGAAATCGAGCCCCGCCGCAGAGCCAATCATGATATTCGGTGGGTCGCCCACCAGCGTTGAGGCGCCGCCGATGTTCGAGAGCATCGCCTCAGCCATCAGATACGGGGCCGGATTCAGGTCCAGCATGCGTGTGATTAGCACGGTGAGCGGCGCAAAGATGATCACTGTGGTGACGTTGTCGAGAAACATCGAGAGCAGGCTGACCGCCAGTGTCAGATAGACCAGCAGCCGGCGCGGTGAGGCCGCGGACAGCTTGGCAAGGCGGATCGCCAGATACTCGAAGCCGCCGGTTGGGCGCAGCAGCGCGACCAAGAGCATCATGCCAAGCAATAGCAGCATGGTATTGGCGTCGACCGCGGCGAGGGCGGCTTCTTGGCCGTAAAAACCGGCCATCTCGCCGACGATCACCATCGCGACCGCACCCACCAAAGCAGCAATGGTGCGATGAATACGCTCAGAAAAGATCAGGATGTAGGCGCCGACGAGAATTGCCGCCGCAAGGACCATGTGAAAGGGACTGCCGGGCTCCATGCTATACGGGCCTGTGATGACGTTATTGAGGTGAAAAGGCAGGGCCAGCAAGTCACCCTGAGCGCGAGCGCATTGGTGTAGCGCCGGACGCCCAGGCTAGTGCTCGTTGTCGCTCGCCGCATTTGCAATGATGGCCGCGCTGATCCCCATGATCGAGACACAACCGGCATAGTCGTCGCCATCGGCAACGAACAGATAGGTCGTATCGTTACGCTCCATCACGGCGAGCGCCTTCGCCACCGAGGCCTTTCGCGTCACGCAGGCATCGGTGGCCAAGACGAAATCATCGACCTTCAGCGCCAGCAGCTCGCGTGCCTTAGCTGAGGTAACGCTGAGACTCTCTAGCCCGTCGCCGAGCAAAGCTGCGTGCTGAACCATGAAATCAGGGATACAGGTGATCTTCAGCACATGGCGGATACTGGCCTTACCAACCAGGCGGCCACTGGCATCTCGAAATGGGATGCCGGGAACCTGCTTATCGATACACTCACGAAACAGCTCGGCAATCGACATGCCTGGTGTCGCAACGGCGGTTGGCACAATCACGTCTTCAAGGAACACGCGTGGCTCACTCTTGGGTCTGGGATCAGTGCCAGCAGTATCCGCGCGATACCGATTGACGGCAACAACAGCGTTTGGATCTGGGCTCGAATCTTGGCTCGGACCCTGGCCTTGGTCATGCAGCCGTCATCGAAGTTGAACTTGGCGGTAAAGTTAAGCATCTAAGATGCCGGATCATCGATAGAAAGAACACAGATAGAAAGACCAGAATCAGGAGACAACAGATGTTTGAGGAAAAACGTTATTGTGCTCGACACCAGCTCGAGCTGCCCGTCTACATCCGCTACCACAAGCGCCCATTCCTGACCGCGACCGCGCGCAGCGTCTCGGCGGGAGGCATGTTTCTGTCAGTGAAGGCCCTGACGCTGCCAACCGGCACCCAAATCGAGCTCGAGCTGCGTACCCTAGGCAAGCGCTGGCTGCTGCCCGCGATTGTGATCCATGGCGACAATAGCGGCATCGGCGTCATGTTCCAGACGGCTCAGACCGCCCTGTTTCAGGCGCTCACCGACGACGCCAATGCCACCCTGCCGCCAGTGCTTGCTGCTGATACGGCTGACCAGCTCCGTGCTTAGCGATCGCTGACAGCCGTTCCGAATCGGAGGCTGCCTCTCCCTCTCCCTCCCCGCCCGCGACTCCCCGCCCCGGCATGCCGAACTACTGATAGACCTGACCCGGCAGCCAGGTGGCGAGCCCTGGAAACAGCGCTAGGGTGGCCAGCATCAGCAGCTGAATCAGGATGAAGGGCGCGACCCCGCGATAGATCTGGGCGGTTCGTAGCTCGGGTGGCGCAACACCGCGCAGATAAAACAACGAGAAACCGAACGGCGGCGTCAGGAACGAGGTCTGCAGGTTGATCGCAATCATCACCCCGAGCCAGACCGGATCGAGCCCCATCGCCAATAGCACCGGACCAACGATGGGCACCACCACGAAGGTGATCTCGATGAAGTCAAGGATGAACCCGAGCAGGAACAGCACCAGCATCACCAATGCCACCGCCCCGACCGTACCGCCCGGCAGATCACTCAGAAACTCGGTCACCAGCTCATCGCCGCCGAAGCCGCGGAAGACCAGCGAGAAGATTGCCGCGCCGATAAAGATCAGGAACACCATGCTGGTGACGAGGGTCGTCTGCCGGACCACCGCGAACAGGGTCTTCAGACTCAGCTGCCGATGGGCAGCGGCAAGCAGCATGGCGCCCACCGCACCGACCGATGCCGCCTCAGTCGGCGTCGCAATGCCATAGAGGATCGAGCCCAGCACCGCGACGATCAGCGCTAGCGGCGGCAACAGCACTCGCACCACCCGCAGCCAGAAGCGCGCATCGTGCCGCGGCCGCTCGGCCGCCGGAATCGCCGGCACCGCTTGCGGGCGAAACACCGCCACGCCGATCATATAGGTGATGTAGCCAGCGACCAGCATCAGCCCCGGGATCAGCGCACCGATGAATAGATCACCGACCGAGACCGTGTCGGGCGAGAAGATGCCCATGTCGAGCTGCGCCTGCTGATAGGCCGAGGAGAGCACATCGCCGAGCAGCACCAGCACGATCGAGGGCGGGATGATCTGACCCAGGGTCCCTGATGCGCAAATGGTGCCAGCGGCGACGCTGGGGTCATAATGCCGTCTGAGCATGGTTGGCAAGGTCAGCAGCCCCATGGTGACCACGGTCGCGCCGACAATGCCGGTGCTTGCGGCGAGCAGCATGCCGACCAGGGTCACCGAGATCCCAAGCCCACCACGCAGGGGGCCGAATAGCAGCGCCATGGTGTCGAGCAGGTTCTCAGCCACCCGCGAGCGCTCCAGCATCACGCCCATGAACACAAACAGCGGCACGGCGATGAGGGTCTCATTGGTCATCACGCCGTAGACCCGATTCGGCAGGGCCTCGATGAAGGCATGATCGAAGTAGCCAAACCATTCGCCGACGAGCGCCATCACCAGCGCGGTACCGCCCAAGGAGAGTGCGACCGGATAGCCAAGCAACAGCACCACACCGACTGCCAACACCAGCAGCAGGGGCATCAGCTCAGCCATCGATGTTGGCCTTCAGTTGATCAGGCACGTCGCTGTGAGTATCGCCGGCAGCGGTGCGACTTAGGTCATTGCCGGGTGCAGCAAGAGCAGCATCGACGCCCGCGAGAAAGAGCCCGTTGCGCAGCAGCCAGATCAGCCCTTGCACCAACATCAGGACAGGCATCAGCAGCAGCAGGGTCTTGAGCAGCCAGACACCAGGGATACCGCCGGCCTCACGCGAGCCTTCACGCACGGCCCAGGCGTCGGCGACATAGTCCCAAGACGAGAGCAATAGGAATACCGAGACGGGTACCAAGAGAAACAGAGTGCCCAGCAGATCGACCCAGGCCCGGCCGCGACGCGAAAAGCGCTGGTAGAGGATATCGACCCGGACATGCCCGTCTTGCTGCAGCGTGTAGGCGGCGCCAAGCATGAACAGTACCGCGTACAGGTAGGTCACCGACTCTTGCAGCGCGATCGAGCCGGAGTCGAAGACATAGCGCAGCACCACGACGACGAAGGTCACCAGCACCATCGCCAACGCCAGCCAGGCGACGACGAGCCCAACCGCACGGTTGATCCATTCGAGGCGCTCGGCGAGTCGGAGCAGACCGCGCTGCGCTGCATTTACCTCAGGCGCCACAGGCGCTACCAACTGAACAGCAGCCACTGCGGCACCGCGAGATCAGGCGCTCGCCGCTCCTCCACGTCGAGGACGCCATCGCCATTGGTATCGACCAAAAAATACGGAGGCCCGACCATGGGCTGGATCTTGACCATGTAGACTTGGCCCTTGACCCGATACTCATAGACGGTCCCCTCATCGGTCTCGGTGATGGTGACCTCAGGTGCGCTCGCGCTATCGCCGGCATAGCGCCCGGGGATCGAAGGCACCTCGGGGGCAGAGAGGAAGCCACCTGAGCCGTCTTGCGCATGCAACACCGCTGGGATGAGCACCAGGCACAGCAAGCAGAGGACGGCAAGGCCAAGATGGGCGGGGGTCGGAAGACGGACAGACGCTGACATGGGCCTCGTGCTCGATGCGGGATTTGGTCGCCTAGTTTAGCTCGGAGCGAACCCGCGTGCCCAACCCGCTGTTCGCCATTGCGCTATTTCTCCATTGCGCTATTGATCGATTATCCAAACTGGAGTCATTGATGAGAGGCCTTAATCCGCGGCAAATCGAGGCCGTGCGCCATTGCCAGGGACCGCTGCTGGTAATCGCCTGCGCCGGCTCTGGCAAGACCCGCGTCATCACGCACAAGATTGCCCATCTGATCGGTGAGCGTGGCGTTGCGGCGCGCGGCATCGTCGCCCTGACCTTCACCAACAAGGCCGCGCGGGAGATGAAGACGCGTGTCGGGCATCTGGTCAAGGGCCGCGCCGGTCATGGGCTGCGGGTCTCGACCTTCCACACCTTCGGCCTCGAGCTGCTGCGACACGAGATCGCCCACAGCGACTTGCGCCCCGGTTTCTCGCTAGTCGACCCACAAGACGGCGAGCAGATCCTGAAAGAGCATCTGCGCGAGGCGAGCATGGATGAGGCCACCAGCCCAGCCGCGGCACTGACCAAGATCTCGCACTGGAAGAACGGCCTGGTCGACCCGGCGCGCGCCGAGAGCCTAGCCGAGGACGCGTTCGAGGCCGGCCTGGCGCGGCTCTATGCCCGCTACGAGCGCAGCCTCGCCGCCTACAACGCGGTCGATTTCGATGATCTGATCCTGCGCCCGGTGCGCCTGCTGCGCGAGGTGCCGGCGGTGCGCGAATACTGGCAAGGCCGCATTCGGCATCTGCTGGTCGACGAGTATCAAGACACCAACAATGCCCAGTACGAGCTGGTCAAGCTGCTAGTCGGCCCCGACGGCGCCTTCACCGTGGTCGGTGATGACGATCAATCCATCTATGCCTGGCGTGGCGCACGACCGGAGAATCTGGCCCGTCTCAAGGACGACTTTCCACTGCTCAAGGTGATCATGCTGGAGCAGAACTACCGCTCGTCCGGACGCATCCTGAGCCTCGCCAACGGCCTCATCGCCAACAACCCGCATCTATTCGAGAAGCGCCTCTGGAGCGCCCTCGATCCCGGCGACCGAGCACGCCTGCTCAACTGTCGCGACGAGACCCACGAGGCCGAGCGCGTCGCCAGCGAGATCCTGCACGGGCATCAGACCAAGGGCCGCGCCTATGGCGATTACGCCATCCTCTATCGCGGCAATCATCAGGCGCGTCCGTTCGAGAAGGCACTGCGGGCCTTGAACATCCCCTACTTTCTTTCCGGCGGCACGGCCTTCTTCGCCCGCACCGAGGTCAAGGATGTGATGGCCTACCTGCGCCTGATCGCCAACCCGGACGATGACGCGGCCTTCCTGCGCATCATCAACGTGCCAAGGCGCGAGATCGGCCCTGGCACCTTGGAAAAGCTTGCCTTGGCTGCGGCTCAGCGCCAGACCAGCCTCTTTAGCGCCTGCACCGACCTTGCCCTAGCCGAGCATCTCAACGAGCGCCAACGCCAGCGTCTGGCAGCCTTCAAGGCCTGGATTGAGCACTATCAGCAGCAGGCCAATACCAATCCGATCGGTGCCGTGCGTGCCTTGATCGATCAGAGCGACTATAGCGGCTGGCTCAAGGACAGCAGCCCAAGTCTCAAGTCGGCCGAGCGGCGTCTTGAGAACGTCAACGAACTGATCGGCTGGCTCGAGACGCTGCACAAGGACCATCTGCAGGAAAGCCACTTGCAGGAAGGCAAACGGCAGGAAGGCAGGCTACCGGAGATGGTCGCCCATCTGACCCTGATGGATGTGCTCGAGCGCCAGGACGAAGAGGAAGGCGGCGACCGCGTCTCGCTGATGACCTTGCACGCTGCCAAGGGGCTCGAGTTCCCGGAGGTCTTCCTGGTCGGCATGGAAGAAGAACTGCTGCCCCACCGCAATAGCATCGAGGACGACAACATCGAGGAGGAGCGACGGCTGGCCTATGTCGGCATCACCCGCGCGCGCAATCGGCTCAACCTCAGCCTCGCGCGCCATCGTCGGCGCTATGGCGAGCGGGTGCTCTGCGAGCCAAGCCGCTTTATCGACGAGCTACCGAGCGCCGACCTGCACCGCGTCGATCAGGAGCCCATGGATGAGGCCGAGCGCCGCGAGCGCGGCAAAGCGCATCTCTCGGCGCTCAAGGCGATGCTGGCGCGGCCGCGCTGAAAATGATTATGACGGTTTTCTTGCAAACTGCGAAAAAACCGCTTCAATTAGCGGCATGCGACTCGAAAACCTGGCTACCAAGTCGCAGCTCGGTGCCGATTGGCGCTATACCGCTCAGCACCTCAGCATCCGCTGATAGAGAACAATAATGCCGCTCAAGCGGCAAGGAGCAGTCAGATGGCACGACAACAGCATGCATGGTTAGGTGGATGGGCTAGCCTAGCATTGCTAGCAACGACAAGCTTGGCATTCGCGAGCGCCGCCAGCAGCAGCTTTCCGAGCGACAGCTATCTCACCGGCAATTGGAACGGACTGCGGGATCGCTGGCAACAGGACGGCTTCGCCTTCTACCTCAACTACACCAGCGAGCCGATGTGGAATGTTTCCGGCGGCGAGCGCCGCGGCGGCACCTACACACAGAACCTCGGTCTCGACCTGCACTTTGATCTTGCGAAGCTGTTTGGCGTTCCGGCAACCCGCTTCCTGGTCAAGCTCGCCAAGCGCGACGGCGACAGCGTTTCAGCCGAGTACGTCGCACCATCGGAAGGCGGCAATCTCTTTCCGGTCCAACAGATCTATGGCGGCCAGACCTGGCACTTGGTCAATGTGCAGCTGAATACAACACTGCTCGATGATCGCCTCGACCTAGCCTATGGGCGCATCGTCGCCAATGACGACTTCCTCCGCTCGCCCCTCTACTGCCAGTTCTTGAACAATTCTATCTGCGGCAGCCCCAAGGCTGTGTTCTTCGAGAATCCGTTCGCCTTCAGCGCCTACCCGAGCGCGCAATGGGGTCTGCGGGCACGCTATGACACGCCCGACCGCCGCTGGACCCTCCAAGCCGCCGTCTATGACGCCGACATCAACCTACAGGGCGGTGATCCAGCCGCCCCACCGCGCAATGCGCACGGCGACACCTGGGGCTTCGGCGACAACGGCGTCGTGCTCGCTGGCGAACTGCACTATCACCATCTGCGCGACAGTAAGACCGGCCTGCCAGGCACCTACAAGCTCGGCGGCTTCTGGATGAATGGCGACTATCAAGACCTCTCGCGCACCGACAACGCCACCGTCAATGGCAACGCCATGCTCTGGCTGCTCGCCGATCAGCGTCTCTACCGCCCTGAGCCTGGTAGTGAGCGTGGCCTCTCGGCGCTCGGTGCCTGGGTCTTCAGCTTAGAAGACAAGGTCAACTTCCTCGACCAGCAGGTCAGCCTGGGCCTGGTCTACCAGGGCCTGATCCCGGGCCGTAAACAGGACACTGCCGGTCTACTC
Organism: Halochromatium sp.; assembly: GCA_010912705.1. GTDB lineage: Bacteria > Pseudomonadota > Gammaproteobacteria > Chromatiales > Chromatiaceae > Lamprobacter. The sequence goes on along the minus strand of POWB01000002.1, from coordinate 7,217 downwards.
TTCACCAAAGGCTGGGCCACTGATCAGCAGCATCAAGCCCGTCGCGCCTCTGGACTGCCAACCCAGCATGCCGAGACTGTGCTGGAGCTGAACTACAAGATCGTTCTCGGCCATGGCATCACGCTGCAACCGGACATCCAGTACATCATCGATCCAGCAGGCACCGGCGAGATCGACAATGCCTTTCTGATCGGCGCCCAGGTCACGATCGATTTCTGATCAAGCGCCATGAACATGAGCGCCGTGCAGGCGAAAAGCCTGCATTTATGTAAGGCGGCTAGGCTGAGGTAGCCGCCCTCCCTCCCGCCTTAACAGCGGGTTTCTCGTGGAGAAATTGATGACAACAGCGAGCAACCATTTCACGGAGGCCTATAAATCGGCCCCCGCCATCGTCCGCAAGGTCGCCATCGTCGCCTTTATTGGCGCCCTTGGTGGACTATTGTTTGGACTCGATCAGGGCTTCATCAACGGCTCGCTGCCGCTGATCCAGAAAGACATGGGGCTGAGCACCGATCAGGCCGCCTTCTTTTCCAGCGTGCTGGCCTGGGCCGCCGCGGTCGGTGCCTTTCTCGCCGGCTGGGTCGCAAGAGCGCTCGGGCGCAAGACCACCATCCTGATCGCAGCGCTGGCCTTCGCTGCCTGCACCCTAGTTGGCGCCACCGCACAGAGCTACGAGATCCTCCTCGCCAGCCGGCTCCTGCTCGGCCTCGCGGTCGGCACTGCGGCCTTTGTCGTCCCGCTCTATCTTTCTGAGATCTCCCCAACGCACATGCGTGGCGGCATCATCGCCATGTACCAGCTGATGATCACCATCGGCATCTTCCTGGTCTTCGTCTCCAACGCCACCGTCGCAAAGACCCTCGGCACCGATCCCAATAGCTGGCGGCTGATGCTCGGCATCATCTCGATTCCGGCCATTGTCATGCTGCTGGCCGGTCTTACCCTACCGCGCAGCCCGCGCTGGCTGATGCTGCGCCAGCGTCGTGAGCACGCCCGCGCCGTGCTCGAAAAAACTCGAGCCAGCAGACCCGAGATCGACCACGAGATCAACGAGATCGAAAGCAGTCTCGCCAAGGGCAGCAATGGCTTCCACCTATTCAGCCATGGCTTCTTCTGGAAGGTGCTGCTGCTCGGCATCGCCCTGCAGGCGCTGCAGCAGCTCTCTGGCATCAACTCGGTGATCTACTACTCGACTGAGATCTTCGACAAGGCCGGCATCTCCAACGCAGCCGTTGCCACCGTCATCGTCGGCTTCGTCAACATGGTCACGACCCTACTCGCGGTGGCCTTCGTCGATCGCCTAGGCCGCAAACCTATCCTCTATACCGGGTTGGTCCTGATGGCACTGACGCTATTCGCCGTTGGCGCGATCTTCCAATATGAGCAAGGCGGCGGTGTACTCACCGAGACCGATCAGGTGCTCACGGTCGCCATCGTCCTGCTCTACATCTTTGCCTTCGCCATCTCGCTTGGTCCCATCGTCTGGATCATCTGCGCCGAGATCTTCCCACTCGAAGGCCGCGAGATCGGCATCACCATCACCACCATCGCCAATTGGGTCTTCGCCGCCAGCGTCGTGCAGGGTAGCGAGATCGTCCTGCAAGGGCTCGGTGGCTCGGTGCTGTTCTACTTCTTCGCCGTCTGCTGCGTCATCGGGCTTGGCATCGTCTTCCTATTCACCCCGGAGACCCGGCGCGTCAGCCTCGAAGACATGGAGCTGCGGCTGCGCCAGGGCGTAAGGCTGAAGCAGATCGGCGCCTGATGTGAGCCCAGTTCGATGCCCCTGACAGCCAGCTCAGCTCGAGACCAGCTGCAAAGGCTGGACGCATAGACACCTAAATCGCAGCAGCCATGGACGGCCACAAGCGATCGCGTTATCCTTAGCTGCCCTGTCGTGGCGGTTCAACCGACACTAGGGGCAGCCTGACACAAGGCTCCCTCCGATATACGCGCCCGTAGCTCAGCTGGATAGAGTACTGCCCTCCGAAGGCAGGGGTCACAGGTTCGAATCCTGTCGGGCGCGCCATTAAATCAAGCACTTAGCTTGCCCTCCTGTCTTCGCATGAATCGGTCGCATGACTCAATCGTGACACGCGGTCGAGATTGGCGACAGCGCTCCTGACGCGCTCGGGCGCCAGATGCGCATAACGCTCGGTCATCGTGATCGAGGCGTGACCAAGCAGATTGCGGATTTCAGTGCGTGGCACGCCGGCGCTCAGCAGACAGGCGGCCTGATCTCGCGCTCAGGCGTGCGGGATCAGGCGGCGAGCTGGACCAGGTGCTGATCCTTGAACTGCTGGCGTTGCTCGGCGTCGGCGGGGTCGAAGCCGTTGGCGGCCATCTTCTCGATCAGCCAGTTCGGCATGCGGCCGCGGGTGTAGACGTTGTCTGGGTTGTCGGGGTCGGCATAGCGCGGATAGTTGGCGCTGCTGCCGTTGGCGCTGCTAGATGAGCGCCGGCGCTTGGACTTGAGCGAGCGGCCGATCAAGAGCTCGAGGATCTCTTCGAGATCGTATCCGCGTTCGCTGATCAGGCCCTTGATCTCGGTGGCGAGATCGATGCGCTCTTGCTCGGCGCGCTGTTCGAGGGCGGCGCTGAGGGTCTGGCGCTGCTGATTGAGCGCTTCGAGTTCGGCTTTCAATTCGTCGGCGGTGAGTTGTTGCGTGCTGTCCATTCTTGGCTCCGTGTAGTCGTTCAGACGCCCACCATTGGAGCCGGCAACGCCGGAGCCGTCCGGCCGGCGCGTCGCTCCGTGATGACAGCGCTCAGATAGGGCCAAGGCAGATGCCCGCGTTTGCGGCAGGTTTCGATCACGCTGGCCAGCAAGGTGAAGGTGCGTGACCCGGCCTCGTTGCGCGTTCCCATCATGATGCGGCGGGCAATGACCCAGTGGCGCAGGGCTTGCTCGGCGGCATTATGCCGCATCCTCGGTTATGCCGCATGGCAGTGCATCGGTTCAACGGATAGGGTTGGGTCTCTGATTCGTGGCGCATGTTGAGTCGGCATAATCACAGTCCCTTCAGGAAGGCGAGCAAGCTATCGTCAGGCTGAAACCGAGTTGGTGGAACATCAGTCGGGTCAGTACAGTGAAGAGCGCGTTCCTTGATCTGCATATCTGCGTGCAGGTACTGATGTGTCGTCTCGATCGACTCGTGTCCAAGCCACAAGGCGATCACCGCGAGGTCGACCCCATGCTGCAACAGCGCCATAGCTGCCGTATGGCGCAGCGTATGGGGCGTGATCCGACGGTCTCGTAACGACGCGCATGTGGTGCTCGCTGAACAGACGTGCCGATGGACGATGTGCTGCAAGGCGTCAGCGCTCAGACAGTGACCACGAAGACTGGGAAAGACGGGTTGGTCGGCGAGTGGGGATTGCTCAGCCAGCCAATCGCGCAGGATCACCACGACATCGGTACGCAACGGCGTGTTGCGTTGCTTGCGCCCCTTTCCCAGACAGCGGACAAAGGCACTGGCGTTGAGCTCGACATCACGCGCGCACAAGGCACGCAGCTCCTGGCTACGTAGCCCCGTCTGAACAGCCAGCAGCAGCAACGCGCGATCTCGCCGCCCGATCCAGGTCGACAAGTCCGGTGCCGCCACAAGTGCAGCCGTTTCCTGCTCGTTGAGAAACTCGACCGTGCACTTCGCGTAGCGCTTGGTCGGGATGGCCAGCACCTGTTGGCATTGCAGCAAACACTGTGGCGCCTCATAGGAGACGAAGTGAAAAAACGCATGCAGGGCAGCCAATCGACAGTTGCGCGTCCTGATGCCGTTGCCGCGTTGGTGCTCCAGATGATCGAGGAAGGCACACAGGAGCGCGGCATCCAGATCCTCGAGTGTTAACTGCGAAGGGAGCTGTTGGCGGTGTTGCGACACATAGCCCAACAACAAGCGAAAGGTATCGCGATAGCCAGCGATGGTATGCCGGCTCGCCCCAAGCTGCGTTTGTAACCGCCCGATGAAGAAGCGCTGAATGAGCGCCGGCAGTGGCGTTGCACTCATGACCGCTCACCTCCCTGGTGAGCCAGCAAACGCTCGGAGGCCAGCGCGAGCAGCTCGGGAACCGCTTGCAGATACCAATAGGTTTCGCGCGGGCTCGCATGCCCGAGGTAGGTCGTCAACTGCGGCATGAGCCGGTTCACATCCTCTCCAGCGCGGTACCAGGCGATCAGCTGACGGGTGGCGAAGGTGTGCCTGAAATCTTGCAGCCGAGGGCCCCGTCCGCTGCGCCCAGGCTGACGGGGACGCAAGCCCAGTGGCTGGCACAGCCGCGCAAAGGTCTTGCGCGCCCGATCACCGGGGACATGTGTTCCCTGGGGCGTGAGCAGAAAGGCGGAGGTCTGGCGCTGCGGCAGGAGACGATCACGTTGCTCGGCATACTGCGCCAAGCCCGCTGTCGTTGATCGCGTAATCGGAACCAGCCGCGATTTGCCGCCTTTCGACCCTTGAATCATCAGCACCTGCGCGTGCAGATCAACGTCATCGACAGTCAGCTTGAGTGCCTCGCCAGGACGCAGTCCAGTGGCGGCGAGCAATCCGATCAGGGTCTCGAAGGTCGCACCTTGCAACAGGCCAGCGTTGAGTTGGCGCGCGGCGCCCATCAGGGCCAAGACCTCCTCAGGGCGGTAGATGTAGGGTGTTGGCCGCCGGTGTGGTGTCGGCAGGAGATGCTGTGGCGGCACCTCGGTGCGCGGATCACTGGCCCATAGCCAGCTGGCAAACCCGCGCACGATGCCAAGGCGACGCGCATAGGTCGCCGGTTGCAATCCGCCCGGCAGGCAGGCCCAGCGTAGGGCCAAGGCGATTGTCACCACATCGGTCTGCTCTGCGATGAGGAAATCGACAAACTGGCGCAATACCGATTCGGGCCACTTCAATTGCGTCCCCAGCGCTCGACGTATCGACAGATACTCACCAAGAGCGGCGTGCAGATCGGTCATTGGACCACCTCCTGCACGCCCGGCCAGGCTTGGGCAACGTCACGCAGTCGCTCAAGGTCGACGTTGGCATACCCTTGGGTGGTCGCGATGCAGCGGTGGCGTAAGACTTCAGCGATCTCGCTCAAGGAGGCACCATGGCGCAGCATCCGTGTGGCCAGGCTATAGCGAAAGATGTGCGCACCGACACGACCACTGGGCAGCAGCCCGGCACGCTCAAGTGCGCGATGGGCGATCGCACTGATCGTCGAGGGGTCTTGCAGAGCGATTCGCGGCGCCTTGCGGCTCAAGAAGAGGTGGCGCGAGTCACTGCGGCCCCGCGCGACACGCAGGTACTGCACGATCGCGTCGCCGACGTCTTGGAGCAAGGGCAGGCGATCGAACTGGGCGCCTTTGCCGCGCACCAGCATCTCACCTTGCTCCCAATGCAGATCCTCCAAACGCAGCGCAAGCACCTCACTCGCGCGTAAGCCCAAACGCGCCAAGAGTTGCAAGACGGCAAACTCCCGACAGCCGCGCAGAGACGAGCGATCAACCGTCGCCAGCACGCGCTCGATATCCTCATCGCCCAGGATCGGCGGCATGGGCTTGGGCTGGCAGCGTCCGATGCAGGGCAAAGCGGTGGAAAAATCGCGGCTGATGAGGCCTTTCAGAAGGCAGAAACGCAGAAACGAGCGCAGCCCGGCGGCATACACTTTCACGGTGGCAACGGCATGCTCCGGGCTGAGCGTGAGCAGGTAGCGCTGGATCGCGCGCGCATCCAGGTCAGCGGCCTCTTCGGGCAGGTGCATGGCTTCGATAAAACCGCGCACACTGACCGCGTAAGCCGCGATCGAGTGAGCGCTGAGTCCTTGCTGGGACTGCAGATGCTCAAGGTAGCTGTGGCGCAGCGCGTCCGCCGTCGATCGTTTCATCGGGCGTGGCGGCAGAACCTTCGCCTCACGCAGATAGGCTAGGAACGCCTGCAATGCGCTGCGATGCTTGTAAAGACGACGACCGGGACTCGCCAAGAAGGCATCGATACAGGCATCGAGGTCGTTAACCTCACACAGGCGAATCCCCGACCTGTGGGTCCATTGGATAAACGGCGCAATCCGGCGCGCCTTGCCGCGCCGGGTGTTCTCGGCATATCCGGCTTGGGTGAGGCCGGAAAGGAACGCCTCAAGATGGTGATCAAGATCGGGCTCACAGCAAGAAGGCCCAGAGGCAAAGTGCTGCTCGGACATAGCGTCTCTCCACAGATCTGGCGGTGTTGCCAGACCTGAGAGCCGACGGCATTATGCCGAACAGGTAAAGCCGAAAAGGCGCGAGCCATGCCAGACGCGGCGCGCCATGCGGCATAACCGAGGATGCGGCATAATGCCGCTTATGCCGCGCGCGGCATAAGCGGCATTGTTGGTGATCGGCCACTGGGGGTTCTCCAGGACGCGAAAGATGGCCTCCCAGTCATTTAACAACTCCACAGCTAAGGCGTTGGTCTTGGCATGCCGATGCCCGAGCAGACGCCGACAGGCGGCCTGCAGTTGATCCAGCAAGGGCGCAAAGCGGGCGGGCAAATCGCCTGGCGGACCCGCGCGCGCCTCATGGATGGCCTCGATCAGGGTGTCGAAGGTGTCTTGAACCTGTCGCCCAAAGGCCTGGGCCTCGGCATCGAAGCTGTCGATCAACCCTTGCGCCTTGCGCGTGAGGTGCGCCCAGCAGCGCAGCCGCTGGGGGAAGTGCCGATAGGCTTGCCAGCCGTCGGTCATGAGCCAGCCGCCAAAGCCGGGGAGCAGGCGATCCAAGATCTCGCGTCCGCGCTTGGCCATCGCAAACAGGGTGACGGTGGTACTGGTGAAGACCCAGAGCCAGAGTAATTCGACGCCTTGCGGCCAGGAGGTTTCGTCGATGTGCAGCAGGTCGCTGTCGACGGCCGCTTGAATCAGTTCGGCTTCCAAGGGCGCCGTGGCGGCGGCCGCCTCATGCACGGTGGCCTTGAGCGTGCCCACGCTCAGGCTGAGGCCGAGCCAGTCGTGCAGGAATTCACGGATGCGCCGGTAGGACATCCGAAAGCGCTGATGCAGCGCGACGATGAGGGTCGCGAGACCAGGACCGACCAGCCGCCATTCGCTCAGGGCGACGGTCCCCAGACGGGGGTCGTCAACCGGACCTTCACCGGGGCGGGCGCGGGTCTCATGACCGCAGGTGCACAGACCGCTATAAAAACGATGATCAACGATGTGCAGGTGCAAACCGGGGTGATCGGCGTCGCCCATCACCAGGTCAATTGATTGATAGC
>POWB01000029.1:29637-53451 GCA_010912705.1 Halochromatium sp. | reverse complement strand
CGCCGTGTCCCGCAGAAATTGCTGGCGGAGTCATTCGCTCGATTAATCGGCGGACGGCTGCCGCAGCGTTCATCCTTGCAGAGGGTTTAGCAACTGGCACGCATGATTGCCGGAAGTACACGGCTGGCTCGTTGGCTTGCAGGAAGCGGCGAATGGCCGAGTAGCTGCCGCTGAAGCCGTGCTCGCGCACCAGGGCTTGGTGGATGGTGGTGCCGGTGATGCCGGCTCGCGTCCAGGCGAGGATGCGCTCGCGATGGGACTCGACTTGGGAGCTTGGCCCGGGGTTGGTCTCGCGCTGGCCCAAGACCTCGGCCAGCGCCGTGTCATCGGGCAAGGGGCGCTCGGCCTCGAGCCATCCGTGTTCGCTGGCGACGCGCCTGAGCTTGGCGGCTTTGCTGCGCCCCATCAGTCGCGCTGCGGCGATCTGGCGGTCTGAATCGCCCTGGCGCATCCGCACCAGGACCTGTCGATACTCATACATCTCGAAACTCCGATTACTCATCGCTACCTCCGCGCAAAAGCGCAGCACGGTAGCAAGGGTTGAACGCAGTTCGAGACCCCAACTCGCCACTTCCTAAGCCTCTTTTCCCGACGACCGTCTGGCTCCTTTATCTCGGTCAGACGATGGCTCCATTATCCCGGTCCTGAGCTGGCTCCATTATCCCGGTCAGGCGGTGGCTCCATTATCTCGGTCAGAGGGTGGCTCCTTTATCCCGATCCCCGAGTGGCTCCATATGCGCGATCATTGACAGGTCGCGAAACTCCGCGGCGTCCGAACCGATATAGAGCTTGGCCAGGCGCTCGGCGAGATCGCCCGGGTCTTTGGCGTTGCGGATGGCTTTGGCGATCTGCTCGGCGGGGATTGGGCTGGCGGCTTGGCTGAGCGCGTTGTCCACCAAGTCCTCGACCAGTTCTTGATCGGCGCTGAAGCGTTGACCGTTGGCGACGAGGTGGATGCTATGGGCCGGTTCGCCGTTCGTCGTCTCCAGGGTCGAGGGGAGCGAGGCGCCCTGCCCTGCTGCGCCGATCAGTGGCGCGGCCATGGAGGCGGCGGCAAGGGGCGATGCGGGCGCGGTGGGGATCTCGAAGTCGGCTTCGACGTAGTCGTACTTCGAGAGCAGGTACTGCTCGGTGAGCTTGAGCACGCCGGCTTGCACCAGCTTGGCGTCGCGCTCGGCGCGCTCGGCCTCGAGGCCGGTGTCGTCTTGCAGGTAGAGGGTGGGCAGCTCGCCGCTGAAGGCATTGAGGCGCCAGAGGGCGTCGACGAGGGTTTGCGCAGTGTTGGTGACCAGGCGCAGATCGGCGCGGCGTTTGTCGTCGCGGACCTCGTTGTGGACCTTGGCTGCGGCATAGCTGCCGGAGTCGCCGACGTTGCTGGTTAGGGTCTGGCCGAGGATCAGGCGTTGAATGCGCGCGAGCAGGGCGTTCTCGACGCGCTGGAACTCGCCGGCCGCGCTTTGGGTGACGGCCTTAACCTCTTCGTCTTTGCCGACGCCGATGACCGCGTTGAAGCCCATGCCTTGCATCGCTGCCACGAAGTCTTTGGCGTTGTAGACCTGGCCGGTGAGCAGCGGATCGGCGAAGCGTTCGAGGAAGGTCATCCAGAAGCGCCAGCCGTTGTGGCGGAAGAACCAGGGCCAATAGGCGCGGGTCAGTAGGGCCTCGCCGTAGGGGTTGCGATAGCTGGGGCTGCGCCGGGTGAGGAGGAACTTGGTGCTGGTGTCGACCGGCTCTTGGTGGCCTTTGCCGGGGAGCGTGAGCCAGAGGCTGCCGTCGCGCTTGGGCCGATAGGCCGCAGTCGATCAGAACCCGAGTCGAGCCGGACTCGACCAGGGTCGCGTTGCCGCGACTGCCGCTGCCAAGCGCGGCAAACCGCATTCAGCCGAGTTGTTCCTTCAACAACCGCAGGATCTGCTCCGCCGTCGCCGAGGTATCGCGCTGACCCGCCTCATCGTGGACCGTGACGCGGCTCTCCTGATCGTTACCCTCGACGCGGATCTGGTAGGTCTTGGCCTTATCTGGACGCTTACCACCATCCCAGAATGCCATTTTCGAGAGCATGCCCTTCTTCTTCTCCTGCTTGGTCGGATCATCATAGCGGACGAAGAAGACGCCGGCGCTGCGATCTCGGTCTTCGACGGCAAAGCCGGTGCGATCCAAGGCCAGGCCGGTCTGCCGCCAGGCACGGCGGAACTCTTCTGGGATCACCAGCTCGCTGCCGCCACCCGAACTCACCAGGCGGGCCCTGCTCGCGGAACCGCGCCCTGAGGGTGACGACGCGGCTGCCGCCGTGCCACCGCCTTGCGCCAGCATGCGCTGCGCATTGCTATCCGAGACACCGAGGAAGAGCATCAGACGCCGCAACATCTCGGCCTCTTTGCCGGGATCGGTCGGAGCCGGCTCCCACACCGTGGTCGAGCCCTCGCCAACGGTGTTGCGCACCAGCCGCTCTTCCATGCCGCGATGAGTCAGATAGATCTCCGATGTGCCGGAGCGCGGCCCGGCATCGATACGCACCCGGTATTGATCCCGCGTCGAGGTCGCGTAGAGCCCCCCCGCCACCTTACGCATCATGTTGGTGACGAAGTCCTTCCTGATCTCAGCGCGGTTCTCGAGCCAGTCGGTCTTCATCACCCCAACGGCTGGGTCTTGCTCCTCGAGCAGGATGCCTTGCTGCCGCCAAAAGGCGACGACCTTCGGCCAAACGGCTTGGGGTGGGGCATCAACCTGGAGCCAGCGCTGGTCGCCGGAACGCTCCATGGTCACCCCAGAGACCTCCGGCAAGACTTCACCACTGCCGGCGATGCGCTGACGCGCCTGCTGACCACCCGCATAGGAGGAGTAGGTCGTGGTGCCACTGGCGCCCGGAATATCGAGCGCATCGTTGAACGAGGCGCCAGCCAGATCCGGCGGTAACGCAAGGTTTTCTTGCGCCTCACGCGCCTTCTTATATTCAACCTGCCGATCAGGCAGATACTGCTCGACGTTCATCGAGCCACCGCAGCCGCTCAGCGTCAGCAGCCCAAGCGCCGCCAACAGCAGACCCAAGGCGGTCAGCGGTAACCGGCGACGCCTCCAAGCAGCCAGACAGCGCGACAGCAAGGGCGCCGACGCGCGAGGAGCCAGCGGTGACAGGATCTTCATGGTAATAGTCAGAGGCCTCGGGCCAGTGGGCGTGCTAATCAAAGCACAGCCGCGTCGATCAGGGCCTGGCGCACCACCGCATGATGCGATTCAGAGAGCCAGGTCAGCGGTAGGCGAATCCCGGTGCCGATCAGCCCCATCTCATGCAGGGCCCATTTAACCGGGATCGGGTTGGATTCGACGAACAGATTGCGGTGCAGAGGGTCAAGGCGCGCATTCAATGCGAGGGCTTGATCACGCTGCCCGGCTAGCGCCAGCTCACAGAGCTGTGCCATCAAGGCCGGCGCGACATTATTGGTCACCGAGATCACCCCATCACCACCTTGCAGCATCAGTTCGCAGCCAGTCGCGTCGTCGCCGCTGTAGATGGCGAAGTCCGGACCACAGCCGGCGCGCAGCTCAGAGACTCGCGTCAGATCACCAGTGGCGTCTTTAATACCGACAATGCGCGGATGGCTCGCCAGCTCAGAGGCCGTCGCCGGTAACAGATCACAGGCGGTACGCCCAGGCACGTTGTAGAGGATTTGTGGGATATCGACCGCATCAGCAATACAGCGATAATGCGCAATCAGCCCAGCCTGGGTCGGTTTGTTATAGTAAGGGGTTACCAGCAGCGCGGCATCGGCGCCAGTATCGGCCGCGCAGCGGGTCAGGCGGATCGCCTCAGTGGTCGAGTTGGCGCCGGTCCCGGCGATCACCGGAATACGTCCTGCCGCCGCCGCAACAGTACGAGCTAGCACGTCGCAGTGCTCGGACTCATCAAGCGTCGCGGACTCGCCGGTAGTACCCACTGCAACAATAGCCGCGGTTCCGGATCGCAAGTGCAGCTCGACGAGCCGCTCCAGCGCCTCGCCGTCGACTTCGCCTTGCGCGCTCATCGGCGTCACTAGCGCGACGATGCTGCCTCTTATCATTCCGTCTCGACTCCGGGAAAAATGGTGACCGGAATGGTATCTTGGCCCGTTGAGGCTTTACAAGCGCACAGGTGGCGCCATTTGCGCTGTTTGGCTCGAAATCATCGCTTACTGCTACACTTTGGTGCTTCGTGTCGCGAGCGCTCAGGAATCCGAGACATGGCTACGCATAAGACTTACCTCGTCATCTCCGCCGTCGGTACCGACCATCCAGGTCTGGTCAACGATCTCTCGCGCAGCATCTTAGAGCATGGCTGCAATATCGAAGATAGCCGAATGACCGTGCTCGGCGGCGAGTTCGCGGCCATCCTGTTGGTCGAAGGCAAGTGGAATACCCTCGCCAAGGTCGAGAACGCCTTGCCTGAGCTGCAGCGCTCACTGGATCTGGCCATTGTCAGCAAGCGCACTGGGGCCCGAGCACAGGGCGAGGGCAAACTGCCCTATGCGGTCGACGTCATCGCCATGGACCATCCAGGCATCGTCAATAACCTCGCTGGATTCTTCGCTGAGCGGCGGATCAATATCGAGGACATGGCCACGACCACCTATGCCGCTGCGCATACCGGGACCCCCATGTTCGCCGTACACATGACAGTCGGTATTCCAGCGGATACCCATATCGCAACACTCCGCGAAGAATTCATGGATTATTGCGATGGACTTAACCTAGACGCAGTGCTGGAGCCACAGAAGGCCTAACCTGCCCGACGCCAACTACCAGGTTGAGTCCACGACCAACCTTAAGAGGAGATCTCTATCATGTCCGTTGCGATCAACGAGCCCGTGCCTGATATCGAGCTGCCAGCCACCGGAGACAAGCAGATCAAGCTCAGCGATTTTCGCGGCCAACGCTTGGTTCTGTTCTTCTATCCGAAGGCCAGCACCTCTGGCTGCACCCAGGAAGGCCTCGACTTCACGGCCGCTGCGGCTGATTTTTTGGCTGCCAAGACGGCCATCCTCGGCGCATCACGAGACGGTCTCAAGGCCCAGGAAAACTTCAAGACGAAACAAGGCTTCAGTTTCGATCTGCTCTCGGACAAGGACGAGGTTCTCTGTCAGGCCTTCGATGTCATCAAGCTGAAGAAGATGTATGGCAAGGAGTCGCTAGGCATCGAGCGCAGCACCTTCCTGATCGACGAGCAGAGGATACTGATCAAGGAATGGCGTGGCGTTAAGGTCCCTGGCCATGTTGAAGCAGTGCTCGCGGCCGTCCGTGAGCTCGGCTAGTGCAGATAGCGCGTCACCCCCCCGAACGATGAAGCGTCTATTGCACGCGAGCCTCGCTAGCAGGTTGACAGCGCGAGACGGCACAGGAAGCGCTTGTCTCCCGGTAACGAGCAGCATTTGGTCGAGCCAGACCTGAGGAATCGATGATTAAGCGCGAGAGCGACCACTGCCTGTTCGTGCTCGACACCAACGTGTTGATGCACGACCCGACCGCCCTGTTCCGTTTCAAAGAGCACGACATCTACCTACCGATGATCGTGCTCGAGGAACTCGACGCCGGTAAGAAAGGGCTCTCGGAGGTCGCTCGTAATGTGCGCCAGGTCAGCCGGTTTCTCGATCAGCTGATGAGCGACGCCGATCGCGACGAGATCGAGGCCGGCTTGCCGATCCATCCGTTGAGCGAGTACGGACGCGGTTTCACCGAAGCGCCCACCGGACGGCTCATCTTTCAGACCGAGCGCCTCGGGGCTGATCTCAAAAGCGTGCTGCCGGGCACCTCCGCCGACAACGACATCCTGGCCACCGCTCAGGAGCTACAGCGGCGCGAGAAGCCAAACGGGCGCTCGGTCATCATCGTCTCCAAGGATATTAATCTCCGGATCAAGGCCGCGGTCCTGGGTATTCCGGCCGAGGACTACTCCAATGATCAGGTTCTCGATGACGTCAACCTGCTCTATACCGGCATGGCGACCTTGCCGAGCGACTTCTGGGAGCACAATGCCAAGGAGGTCGATGCCTGGAAGGAAGAGGGTCGCACCTTCTACCGTATCAGCGGGCCGGATGTCTCGGACTGGTACGTCAATGAATGCCTGAGTCTGGAGGGCGATGAGAGCTTCGAGGCGGTGGTCCGGGAAAAGCGCAGTCAGAGCGAGGCGATCATCGAGCTCTCCGAGGACTATCGACTGCATCGCCATAACGTCTGGGGCATCACGGCGCGGAACAGGGAGCAGAATTTCGCACTCAATATGCTGATGGACCCCGAGCTCGACTTCGTAACCCTGCTCGGCACTGCTGGGACCGGCAAGACCTTGCTCGCCCTCGCCGCTGGCTTGGCGCAGGTGCTCGATCGCGCGCTCTACCGCGAGATCATCATGACGCGGGTGACCGTGCCGGTAGGTGAAGACATCGGCTTCCTGCCCGGCACCGAAGAGGAAAAGATGACACCCTGGATGGGCGCCTTGATGGATAATCTCGAGGTGCTGACGCAAACTGAAGGCGGTGATTGGGGCCGTGCCGCCACCAATGATCTGATGCGCAACCGGATTCGCATCTCCTCACTGAACTTCATGCGCGGGCGTACCTTCCTGCACAAGTACATCATCCTAGACGAGGCACAGAACCTCACCGCCAAGCAGATGAAGACCCTGATCACACGCGCCGGCCCCGGCACCAAGATCGTCTGCCTTGGCAATATCGCGCAGATCGATACCCCCTATCTGACCGAGACCACCTCGGGGCTAACCTATGTTGTGGATCGTTTCAAGGACTGGGAGCACAGCGGCCACATCACTCTGCTGCGAGGCGAGCGCTCCAGGCTCGCGGACTTCGCCTCCGGCGCCCTATAACCAGCAAAGATCGTCGAGAGGAGCAACCCCCATGCACCACAGACTGCGCAACCTACTGCTTGGCGTCGGCCTGTTGGCCGCCGCCATGACCAGCCTGGCCGATGATGGCAAGCTTGATGTGGTCTACCACGTCAGCGATGAAGACAAGGTCGGCTTTGTGCTCAACAATATCCAGAATCACATCAATGGTATCGGTGGCCCCGAGAAGATCAACATCGTCCTGGTCTCACATGGCCCCGCGGTGAAACGCTTCAATGACATCGAAGCAGTGAATCGAGTGCGTGAGAACGTCGCCAAGCTACAGGAGCAAGGCGTCACCTTCGAGGCCTGCGCCAACACCCTCACCGCACTCAACCTCGAGCCCGATGAGCTACTGTCAGGGTTTGTCATCGCAGAGCAGGGTGGTGTCACCCGTATCGCTGAGCTGCAATCTGAGGGCTACGTCTACCTGCGCCCCTAGACCGCTGATCAACGCCGACCATGTGGTCGGCGACAGCGGACCAAGTCGGCTGCAGAGGCCGGCAACCACCCCTTAAGCGAGCTTGCCCATCCTGTCCATGACAACACTGCCTCCTCTAGGGTGGCGAAGCGCCATGAGCCAACTAGGCAACCTCCAAACGATCTAGCTCAGCATGAACCAAGTCCCCGCGATCAAGCTCGGTCCGATTGTCCTGGCCCCTGGCGTCGAGCGTCGGCATGGCTGGAGCTTCTTGGTCGCTGCCTTCTTCACCGTTGGCATGATGACCTTCGTCACCATTGGTCAGACCTATGTGCTCAACGAGCATCTCGGGATTCCTGAGTCCGAGCAGGGCGCGATCAGCGGCGATCTGGTGTTCTGGACCGAGATCGTCACCCTGCTCTTCTTTCTGCCTGCGGGCATCCTGATCGACCGTATCAGCCGACGCTCAGTCTATGCGGTGGGCTTCCTACTCCTGGCACTAACCTATGTGCTCTACCCGCTGGCCGAGACGGTCGACGCGCTCTACTACTATCGCATCGTCTACGGCTTGGGCGTGGTCGCCGTTGCCGGGGCGCTCTCGACGGTGCTGGTGGACTATCCGGCGGAGCAGTCCCGCGGCAAGCTGGTTGCTATCATCGGCGTGCTCAGCGGGCTCGGGATCGTCTTCACCAATCAGGGCTTTGGTGCCTTGCCCGAGCAGTTAGTCGCTGCTGGCTTCGATGGCGATAGCGCCGGGCGCATCACCCATTTTGCGGTCGCCGGCGTCTGCGTGCTCGCGGCCCTGCTGGTCCAGATCGGCCTCAAGGCCGGGGTTCCTGTCGCCCGCGAGCAGCGACCCAGCGTGCGGCAGCTCTTTGTGAGTGGCTTCTCTGAGGCCCGCAATCCAAGGGTTGCGCTCGCCTACTCGGCTGCCTTCATCGCGCGCGGTGATCAATCGGTCAATGCCACCTTCCTAATCCTCTGGGGTACGCTCGCCGCCAAGGCGACTGGCATGAGTTCTGCCGAGGCGGTGATGAACGGCACCCTAATCTTCGTTATCGCGCAGATCTCGGCGCTGGTCTGGGCGCCGATCCTAGGCCCGATGCTAGATCGACTCGATCGCGCCACCGGTCTGGCTATCTGCATGGTGCTAGCGGCCATCGGCAACCTCTCCCTGCTGCTGCTCGACAACCCGCTCGAGCGCATCGGCATCCTGTTCTTCGTGCTGCTTGGCATCGGTCAGATCAGCGTATTTCTCGCCGCGCAGTCGTTGATCGGCCAAGAGGCGCCACTGACCAAGCGTGGCTCGGTCTTGGGCGCCTTCAATATCTCAGGCGCCTTTGGCATCCTGCTGATCACCCTTGCTGGGGGGCGGCTATTCGACGCTGTTGATCCGCGCGCGCCTTTCGTCGTTGTCGGCTCAATCAATATCCTTTTATTCCTCGCCAGTCTCGCTGTGCGGCTGCGTACCCCACGCCCACCGGATGTTCGGCAAGCAGGCGCGGACAACCCTAATGTGGCGTCTTGATCTCAGCTTACCGGCATCCAATTGCACTCCCTCCGGCTGGCTGCCGGCTAGCTGCTCACTTAGGGTCAGCTGCGCGAAACACCACTCCACAAGGCTCAGAACGTTATGATGCCTCCTTCTTGACCGAGCAGCCGCTTCGCGACCCTGCCTCGGAGCCTCGCCACACAGATTAGCCGATGCCGAACGCCAAGCCCAAGCTCCTCGACCTGACCGCCCCCCCACGCAGAATTTTGGGCATTGGCGTGCTTGTCGTCATTCTGTTGGCACTGGCCAGCATCTTGGCTGATGTCTGGCTGATCGGACATGTGCAAGAGCATCTTCACACCCATGCAAACAATACCCCAGCCCTAGTGGCCTTTGCCGAGCAGGGACTTCCGCAAGCCAATGCCTGGGTGCTCGGGACCAAGGTCGGCGTCCTGCTGTTCGCGGTGGTGGCCGCCGTTGCCTTTGCTCGCTCATTTCGTGAACAGATCGGCCAACTCGCCGAGAGCCGCGAGCGCAACCGTGCCATCGTCGACAATATGGTTGACGGTGCTATCCACATTGATGGTGATGGACGCTTAGTGGCGCTTAATGCCGCCGCTGAGCGGATGTTCGGTCAGTCGAGCAAAGAGGCCCGTGGCCAGCCTTTATCGATCCTGCTCACCCCTGAGCATCGGCAGCAGATCGAGACCAAGATCCGTCTCGCTGCAGCGCGCATTGGCACCGAGCCCCCGCTCAATGTGGCACTCGAGGTGCAAGGTCTACGCTGCAATGGCACCAGCTTTCCGCTTTATTTGGCGATCAGCGAGGTGGTGATGGGCAGTTATCCGGTCTTTACCGCCATCGCGCGCGATTTGACCGAAACCAAACGCCAGATGCAGGAGCTTGCCGAGACGCGCGACAAGGCGATGGCCGCGGATCGCGCCAAGAGCCAGTTCCTCGCCGTCATGAGCCACGAGATCCGCACGCCCATGAACGGCGTGATGGGAATGCTGGATCTACTCCGCGATGGCAATCTGACCGAGCAGCAGCTCGAGTTTATCGATACCGCCGAGAAGTCGAGCAATGTCCTGCTGGGCATCATCAACGACATCCTCGACCTCTCCAAGATCGAGTCTGGCAAGCTCGACCTGCAAGAGCTCGACTTTAACCTCGGCACCATGCTCGAAGAGGTGGCCGCATTGGTCGCCTCTAGCGCCCGCGATAAAGCCCTTGAGGTGGCCACCTTTGTCGAGAGCGACGTTCCTAGACGCGTGCGCGGTGACCCCTATCGCTTGCGCCAGGTACTGAGCAACCTGATGGGCAACGCGGTCAAGTTCACCAAGCAGGGTGAGGTGGTGATGGAGGCGCGTCTCATAGCGGCCAACGACGACTGGATCGATGTTCGCATCCAGGTTCGCGATACCGGCATCGGCATCGCTCCAGAGATCGCCAAGACACTCTTCCAACCCTTCACCCAAGCCGACGCATCGACCACACGGCGGTTCGGCGGCACCGGACTCGGACTCGTCATCTCCAAGCGCCTGATCGAGCTGATGGGCGGTGAGATCGGCTTCGAGAGCAAGCTCGGCGAAGGCTCAACCTTCTGGTTCAGGGTACGTCTCGCCCATGCACGCACCAGCGCCGAGGACATCAACGCTGACCTAGCCGAGGTACGGGTGCTGATCGTCGACGACAACACCACCAATCGCATCATCCTCGAGAAATACTTAACCCGATGGGGCGCGGAGGCAATTAGCAGCGATGGGGCCTCAGCGGCATTAACGGCCTTGCGCCAGGCGGCTGCAAGCAGCAAACCGTTTCAGCTCGCTATCCTCGATATGCAGATGCCTGATACCGATGGCATCGAGCTTGCGCAACAGATTAAGAGCGACCCTGCCATCGCCAACACTCAGCTGCTCATGTTGAGCTCCATGGGCTATCCGGGGGAGGACGCGAGGCGCGCTGGGATCGTTGTTAGTCTGCTCAAGCCAGTCCGCCAAGCCCTCCTCCATGAGGCGATCGTCAAAGGGCTCGGCCTGAACAGCCAACGACGCCTCAAGCCAGCCGCGCGGCAACAGCCGCAGCTCACACGTCAATTCGATGCTCGCATCCTAGTCGCCGAGGACAATCCGGTGAATGAGAAGGTGGTGCGGATGATGATCGCCCGTCTCGGCGCCGAGATCAGGGTGGTCGGCAACGGCCAGCTTGCGGTTGAGCAGTTGACCAAGGATCGCGATTACGATCTTGTGCTCATGGACGTCCACATGCCGGTTCTCAACGGGTTAGAAGCAACGCGCCAGATCCGCGAGTATGAGCGGGCGCATGACCTCAGCCCCATCCCGATCATTGCGATGACCGCATCCGCTTTGACGCGTGACCGAGAGAATTGCAAGGCGGCAGGCATGAATGACTTCATGTCCAAGCCGGTCAAACGCCAAGACCTTGAACAGGCACTCGCTCAATGGCTACCGCGCAACCGCCAGCATGAGCCTGTCAGGCAACAAACAGAGGCGCCTTGATCCTGTCATAGCCACTACACCTGATTGACGGACAAAAGGCGCTAAAAATATCAGGATTGACAGGCTCAGTCTCTAACCCCTGCAGAAGTCAGAGCGCGTGGCTATACAGACTGGACAAGCCGGACGGACCGGAAGATGAAGGGACTCTTTCAGGGCCATGGACTGCTCCAAGACCGTCAAAGGGAAATGGGGTGGACGATGGGAATCGAACCCACGACCGCAGGAGCCACAATCCTGTGCTCTACCAACTGAGCTACGTCCACCATTGAAATGATGATCGCTGACCGCTTACTAGAGCGCTGATCAGCAGACCTAAGCGAGGCCTTATCCGACCTGGCATCTCAGGACGCTTGGCACGCCCGGCAGGACTCGAACCTGCGACCAACGGCTTAGAAGGCCGTTGCTCTATCCAGCTGAGCTACGGGCGCTCATTGCACTGGTCGTCTCCGCCTGAGCCAGGATGGGGCTTGGGCGGTTATGGTCTACGATGGTCGGGGTAGAGGGATTCGAACCCCCGACATCCTGCTCCCAAAGCAGGCGCGCTACCAGACTGCGCTATACCCCGAAGTACACGCTTATAGCGATAAGCCCGTTAGAGTACCCCTTGAGTGATCTGGCGTCAATACATCAGCGAGCTCCTGTGCGCAAGACCAGTGCACCAAGGCCGCGACAAGGTTAGCATTAGCTGCTGACAAACCCGGCGAGCAAGGTGAGGAGAACGGCGGAGATGAGCGCAAAGATTCTTGATGGTAAGGCCATTGCGGCGACAGTGCGCGCAGAGGTGGCGGCCAAGGTCACAGAACGCCTACAAACGGGAAGGCCTGCACCAGGGCTTGCCGTTGTGCTCGTCGGTGAGCATCCCGCCTCGCAGGTTTATGTGCGTAACAAACGCAAGGCCTGCGCGGAGGTTGGCTTTCACTCCGAGCTACGGCAGCTACCTGCTAGCCTGTCACAGGCGGAGTTGCTTGAGGTGGTTGACGGATTAAACGCTGACCCGGCGATTCACGGCATCCTGGTGCAACTGCCACTGCCGGCACAGATCGATCCCGAGGCGGTGATCGAGCGCATCCTGCCAACCAAAGACGTCGACGGCTTCCATCCCTATAACGTCGGGCGCCTGTCGCTGCGCATGCCACTACTGCGCCCCTGCACGCCCAAGGGTGTGATGACCCTACTCGAGCACACGGGACGGGCCTTGGAGGGTCTGGACGCCGTCGTTATCGGACAGTCGAACATCGTTGGACGACCGATGGCGCTCGAACTGCTGGCAGCGCGTTGTACCATCACGGTCTGTCATAGCCGGACCCAAGCCCTGGCGGACAAGGCGCGCGGGGCCGACATCCTGGTCGTCGCCATTGGCCGCGAGCGCTTTGTACCCGGTGATTGGATCAAACCTGGCGCGATCCTGATCGATGTCGGCATGAATCGCGATGCCAGTGGCAAGCTCTGTGGTGATGTCGATTTTGCCAGCGCGCAACGGCATGCAAGCTGGATCACACCCGTACCGGGCGGCGTTGGCCCAATGACCATCGCCAGTCTATTGGAGAATACCTTGCAGGCGGCTGACCTCGCTGACAGTGGCTGACGCTGGTGGCTCAGCGGTCGCCGTCTTTGCCGCGGCCGCGACGGGCTTCGCCTGCACGCATGACCGAAACCGCCAAGCAATTTGAGCGGCCGCAAATCCTCTTTCGCGGTTCAGCCACGACGCCAGCTGGTGCCGCCGGCGGCATCTTCAAGCAGAATCCCGGCGGCCTGTAGCTGATCGCGAATGCGATCCGCCTCTGCGAAATCGCGTGCTTGCCGCGCCTCGGCACGGGCGGCTATCAAGACCTCGATCTCAGCATCACTAGGACCCGATGTCCGCGCCGCGCCTTCGCCACGCAGGTAGGCGTCAGGATCTTGCTCAAGCAGGCCGAGCACCCCAGCCAGTTCGCGTAGCTCACCGCCAAGCGCGGCCGCGACTGGCCGATCAGTATCACGTATGCGGTTGATCTCACGCGCCAAATCAAACAGGACGGCGAGTGCCTCCGGGGTATTGAAATCGTCGTCCATCGCCGCCTTAAAGCGTTCCCGCGCCTGCCCGCTCTCCGCCGCCCCGGCTGCCTCCGTCTCTGATCTTGTACCAGCTACTACCCCGCTACCTACTGCCGCCCCAGTCTCTGCTGATGCCTTTGCTCCGACATCCGCCAACGGCAGGCCGCGCAGCGCCGTATACAAACGGGTCAAGGCCGCACGGGCGCCATCGAGCTGGCTGTCATCATAGTTGAGCGGGCTGCGGTAATGGCTGCTAAGGATGAAATAGCGCACTTCTTCGGACTGGTAGCGCTCGAGGATCTCGCGCAGGGTAAAGAAGTTGCCGAGCGACTTCGACATCTTCTCGTCGTTAACGCGGACGAACCCATTGTGAATCCAGACATTGACAAAGGGCTCGCCGGTCGCCCCCTCGGATTGAGCGATCTCGTTCTCATGGTGTGGAAACTGCAAATCAGCACCACCACCATGGATATCGAAATGGTTGCCCAACCGGCAGGTGGACATGGCTGAGCACTCGATATGCCAGCCGGGGCGCCCTTCCCCCCAGGGCGCGGACCAGGCCGGCTCACCCGGCTTTGCAGCCTTCCAAAGCGCGAAGTCGAGCGGATCGCGCTTGGCATCGCCGACCTCAACCCGAGCGCCAGCGCGCAAATCCTTGGGGTCCTTGCCAGAGAGGCGGCCATAGCCTGGGAAGCTCGCGACCGCGTAGTAGACATCGCCATTGTCGGCAACGTAGGCATGTCCGTTGGCGATCAGGCGCTCGATCATCGCGAGGATCTCGTCGATATGCTCAGTAGCGCGCGGCTCATCGGTAGGCGGCAGGACAGCCAAAGCGGCGGCATCCTCATGCATGGCGCTGATAAATCGCTCAGTCAGGTCAGTAAAGGCCTCCCCGTTCTCTGCCGCGCGCGCCAGGATCTTGTCGTCGATATCGGTGATGTTACGGACGTAGCTCACCTCGAAGCCAGAGCGCAGCAGCCACCGATAGATCACGTCAAAAACCACCAGCACCCGCGCATGGCCGAGATGGCAGTAGTCGTAGACGGTCATGCCACAGACATACATCCGCGCCTTACCGGGCTCGATGGGCTTAAATGGGATCTTGCTGCGGGTCAGACTGTTATAGATGTGCAACATCAGCGGGGCTCCAAACTGAGCGGAGAGAGACAAAAACGGTATCAGGCTAAGTCTGCAGTGTCATAAACGGCTCATCCTAGCCTTCAATGCCTAGCAAGCCCAAGCGAGGGCAGCCAACGGGCGAATCTGGCGGCCAGTTTTGATAAGCTGGGGGTTAAACCTAGGAGATACTTATGATCAAGCTCAAGACCAACCACGGCGATATCCTGATCGCGGTCGATCACGACAAGGCACCCGCCACCGCTGCGAATTTCGAGCAGTACGTGCGCGACGGCCATTATGACGGCACCCTGTTCCATCGCGTCATTGACGGCTTCATGATTCAGGGTGGCGGCATGGACGTCAACTTCACCCAAAAACCGACCCGACCACCAATCGAGAACGAGGCCAATAACGGACTCAAGAACCAGGTCGGCAGCATCGCGATGGCGCGCACCAATGATCCACATTCTGCCTCATCGCAGTTCTTTATCAACGTTGCCGACAATAGTTTCTTGGATCACCCGGGGCAAGACGGCTGGGGCTACTGCGTCTTCGGCCGCGTCGTTGAAGGCATGGATGTTGTCAACGCCATCAAGGATAGCAAGACCGGCGGCCGTCAAGGACATCAAGACGTCCCGGTTGAGGATGTGATCATCGAGAAGGCCGAGATTACGGATTAAGCGGCGACGCCCATGCCAATGCTGGGCCTGCGCTCGGCGGATACAGCCCCCGCTGCAGGCGAGATGCTGTTCATCTCGGACCTGCATCTCTCGCCGCAGCGGCCACTCCTGACCCGCCTTTTCATCGATTTTCTCGAGCAGCGCGCGCCTGCTGCGACGCGTCTGTTCATCCTTGGCGACCTGTTCGACACCTGGATTGGGGACGATGATGATCCCTTACCGGAGGTGCGCAGCGCACTTTGGCGGCTTAAGGCAGAGCACACAGAATGTTTGCTCATGCATGGCAATCGCGATTTCTTACTTGGCCGACGCTTCGCTCGAGCAACCGGCTGTCGCCTGATCCATGACCCCTTTCTGATCCGGCTCAACGACGAGCCCATCCTGCTCATGCATGGAGACCTGCTCTGCACGGATGATCTCGCCTACCAGCGCTTTCGCCGACGCGTGCGCAATCCGCTGGTGCAACGCCTGTTTCTCTGGTTACCACTGAGCAAGCGCCAACGCATCGCCGCCCAGTATCGACAGCGCAGCGGCGAAGCGATGGCGACCAAGCCGGACGCGATCATGGATGTGAATGACGACGCAGTCAGCCGTCAACTGCGCCGCTTTAGCGCGGGCCGGCTGATCCATGGCCATACCCATCGACCAGGAGATCATCTGCTCCAGCTCGATGGCCAGCCCCTGCTGCGGCAGGTGTTATCCGACTGGCAGGATGATGCGGCCGAGCTGCTCGTCTATCGTGCCGGTGTTTGGCACCGCGAGCCTTGGCCGGCCAAATAGCCGCCTAACCGTTCGCAAAATCCAGCCCCAGCTTGTTGTAATGGGTGCGAATCAGCATCCAGCCTGTGTAGGCCACAATCAGGATCAGCAGCCCAAACAGATCGAACAATGACAGATAGTTTTTGAGGTCGGACAGGAAGTAACCGCCAATCAACAGGAGCGATGCGAAGGCGCCATAAAAGAGGAAGAAGGGCATAAAGGACGCGCCCATCGCGGTCCAAATGGGATCAACCTCACCGCGACCGCCATTGGCGTCGGCGCGCTCACGGGCGCTGATCACCAACTTGCGATGCCGTGCACTGCGCCAGAAATAAAAGGCGCCAAGCACCAGCGCCAGAATGCCAATGTAGTAGCTCACGCGCTCAACCTCCCCCAGTAGACGCCCGCATCAGACCAGCCTCCTGGCCAAGTGACGCCATCCGTTGACGCTCGTCGAGCGTTGCAAACAGGTCTAACACCCAGATCAATTTCTCACCGGCCGACTGCGGGACAGCTTGGCCGGCTCGACGCCGGCTTGTGCCATGACCAAAACGCAGAGCTGCCGCTCGCGATCTGACCGGGGAGCCTTCAGCCGCGGCCGCGCTAACCAGGAACTGGTTCTCGGCCAAGGCTGGCTCGGCACAGTTTCGACTGGCCGGGAATGGGGTCGCCGCAACCGCTCGACTCAGGAGTGCCACCTTACGGGCAGCAGGCACGACGGCGCGCGTGGTCACCGAATCATAGCCGTTGCGCGCGACCTCACGACCGATCTCAGCATAGAGCAGACGGGCCGCATAGATGCCAGGCCGGCAGGGGACCGGCAGCTTGGCGATGCCGGACTCGGCGCGCTGATAGATTGCCTCAGCCATGTCCAAGACCCGTTTGATCACCGCGCCAACGGCGTCGTTATAGGTGGGATTGGTGAGCCAGGCCTCGATATCCAGACCTTCTTCGCGCAGCCAGGCCTTGGGCAGGTAGACGCGACCATTGCGGGCATCTTCACCGACATCACGACAGATGTTGGTCAGCTGCATCGCACTGCCGAGATCACAGGCCCGCGCCAGCACATTCGCTGATCGCACCCCCATGATGACGGTCATCATGGCGCCAACCGCCGCAGCAACCCGGGCCGAATAGTCGAGCACGCCTTCAATGGTCTCGTAACTGCGCCCCTCGGCATCCCAGGCAAAACCTTCGAGCAACGCCTCCGGCAGTGCACGCGGGACATCGAAACGCTCGACCGTTGCAGCAAAGGCGCGATCGGGTGCCAGCGGCAGAGGACGCCCCTGATAGACACGCTCGAGCCGCTCGCGCAGCTGCTCGAGCGCCGCCTGTTGATCGAGCTGCTCGTCAATCGCATCATCGGCAACCCGGCAGAACGCATAGAGCGCCGCCGCCGGATCGCGGATCATCTTGGGTAGAAAGAAGGATGCGGCAAAAAATGACTTTGAGCCGTTACTCAGCAGCTGCCGGCAGGCAGCCAGATCTATCGCATCCGAGGAGTTACTCTCACGCAAAAACAGAGGCATCGGGGACCACCGTATCCAGTACGCGCGCTGTCGAGATGACGCCTGGCACCCCCGCTCCTGGGTGCGTGCCGGCGCCGACCATGTAGAGGTGCTCGACCTCTTCGCTCTTGTTGTGCGGTCTGAACCAAGCGCTCTGCAGCAGCACCGGCTCGAGACTGAACCCAGCGCCCTTGACCGAGCAGAGGCGCTGCTCGAAGTCTTTCGGCGTGGTTATCAATGACACCACCAGCTCATCCTCAAGATTGGGCAGCAGGGTGTCGGAAAGGTAGGCCGATATCGCACGCCGATAGGGCTCTGCGCGCTCGGACCAGTCAACGTCGGCATCCAGGTGTGGCACCGGCGCTAGAACATAGAAGGTATCGCAGCCCTCCGGCGCTAACGAGGGATCAGTCGCGGTCGGACGATGCAGGTAGAGGCTGAAGTCGTCCGCTAACAGCTTGCGATTAAAGATATCTTGCAGCAGCCCCTTATAGCGCGGTCCGAGCAGGATGCTATGATGCTTGACATCTTCATAGCGCCGCTTGGTGCCAAAGTACCAGACAAAGAGGCCGTTCGAGTACTGTGCCTTGTCGAGCTTGCGATCGGTCCAATGCTTGCGCTCGATACCCGGCAGCAGGTGCTTGTAGGTCCAGGCGACATCGGCGTTGGAAACCACGACATCGGCCGCAATCTGCTCGCCATCTTTCAGCTTGACGCCGGTCGCTTTGCCATTGTCGACCCTGATCTCGGCAACCTCGGCCTGCAAGCGCAGCTCACCGCCCTGGCCCCGAATCAGATCCACCAGGCCATTGACGATAGCGCCGGTGCCACCCATGGCCGAATGCACGCCCCAGTGCCGCTCGAGATAGGAGATCAGAGAATAGATCGAGGTGACCGTGAATGGATTGCCGCCAATCAGCAGTGGATGGAACGACAGGGCGACCCGCAGGCGCTCGTCTTTCACATACTGCGAGACCATGGCGTAGACGCTACGATAGCTACGCAGCGCCACCATCTTCGGCACGATGCGGGCCATATCCTGCCAGTTAGTGAAGGGGACATGACCAAGCTCGACGAAGCCGACCTTAAAGATCGCTTCGCTGGCCTCGATGAAGCGGTCATAGCCGGCGACATCAGCGGGCGCAAAGCGCCGCACCTGATCACGCATCGCCTCGGCATCGCCGTTGGTATCGAAGACCGCACCATCGTCGAAACGAATCCGATAGAAAGGGTCCATGGGACGTAGGTCGATATCGTCCTGGAAGCGACGCCCGCACATCTCCCAGAGCTCTTCGAGCAGGAAGGGCGCGGTAATGATGGTCGGACCCGCGTCAAACTTGAAGCCATCGATCTCGTGCACATAGGCACGACCGCCCGGGGCATCCAATTTCTCGACGATGGTGACCCGGTAGCCACGGTAGCCTAGGCGGATCGCAGCGGCGAGTCCGCCAAAGCCACTGCCAATGATTAGGGCATGTGGCTTCTGGCCTGCCTGTCGCGAGCGGGCTGCGATGGTCGCGGCCGGGGGTGGATCGGTAGTCAAAGTGTCAACTCAAGCTGATGTCAATCATGCATGACAGTATAGCAGCCGAAATTTTTCGTGCGCCAGCATCTGCAAGTGGATTCGTTCATCTCGCTTGCCTTGTGTCAAGCCAGGCGTGACCCGCTTGATCCACAGACCGCGGGCGGTATACCTTGCATCCAAAGTCGGCTATGAATGCTGAGCCTATGCAGGCACCGCCACTTCTAGCCATCCGGGCAAGCACCTTTACCGGTTAATCGCACTTCTTAACTCCATGGTTTTTCCTCTCAGGCGTCTAGCGCCAAACCAACACGGCACTCGCGATCACAAGCCGGGAACATTGCGCTGGCAAGTCCCTGACCTTATCGACTTCGACTATTACGCTGACGAAGATGAGCGCTTGCTGCGCGAGCACCCCGCCGAGCGAAAGCGCCTGAGTGAGCGCGACCGCCACCTCTACAAGGAACAGATCGAACCCTTCCTCGGCGATGCGGATGCCCACACGCGTCAACACCGCAACCGCGCCCTGCGCTGGTGGCTCGAGCGGCGCCGCGAGCGGGAAGACCCGGCCATGGCCGAGCTACTCCCCGGACAGGCATTCAAGCGCGCCCAGCGTTTGGTCGGAACCGCGATGGGCCTGACCGGCTTTGCCATCGGCATCGGCGTTGCGTCAACGCTGCTGCAATACGAAGGCGATCACCCCGTCAACGTCTCCTGGTATCTGTTCTGGCTGGTGCTGCTGCAGATGATCCTGGTCGGCACCACGATCGGGCTCTGGTACGGTCGTCGCTCCAAGCTCATCAAGGGCGCTACGCAAGACATCTCGCTACTTGGCCACTTGCTACGCCCCCTGTTCTCGCGCGCCGCCCGCTGGGTACAAAAACAGCGCCTAACGCATGTACCGCCTGATCTCCGTGAGCGCGCCAAGTCCAAGCAAGGCCTACTGCAGGCCAACTTCGCGCTCTATGGACCAGCGAGCTATCTGCCAGTGCTGATTCCAGCTCAGCTGTTCGGGATCGGCTTCAACATTGGCGCCATCATCATGACGGTGACCCTGATCTGGTTTGCCGACCTCGGATTTGGCTGGGGCTCAGCGATGAACGTCAGCCCTGAGACCATCCACGGCCTGACGCGCTTGATCGCGCTACCCTGGAGCTGGCTGCTTGGCGAGGGTGTTGGCCTGCCAACCCTCGATCAGATCGCCGGCACCCGCATCAGCCTCAAGGACCCACTTTATGTCCTCGACGCCGGACATCTTCGCTCCTGGCGTTGGTTCCTGGTGCTCTCTGTCTTGACCTACGGCCTGCTACCCCGTATCGCGCTGCTTGGCCTCTCGGCATTCAAAGAGCGGCGTTCACTGGCAGCCCTGCCCTTCACCCATCAGGCCGCGCAAGCGCCCTATGCGCGGATGATCACACCGAGCCTCGAGACCCCTGCGATCCGCGCTGGCGAAGGGCAGGAGATGCCGATCCCCGCGCCACTCAAGCCACTCACCCGGCCAACCTCGGCACCGCGCCCACCTAAGGCTGAAGCAGCACCGACCGCACCAGAATCTAAGCCAGAGTCGCCAATCGGGTCAGCGCAGCCGCCCAAACCAGAGCCACAGCGAGAACCTGCGCCAACAGCAGCACCTGAGTCACAACCTCCAGTCTCCCAGGACCACCCAACCATAAAGCCGGCGCCAGAGCCCACGCCAAGGCCGAGGACGACGGCACCCGAGCCAAGGTCAGAGCCGGTCACAAAAGCGGCACCACAGCCCCAGTCGGTCAGCGAGCCGGTCAGCAAACCAGTCAATGACTCGTCCAGCACCGCGCCCGACAAAGCAACAGCGCTCGATACCAGGGATCTGGATCGCATCGCCGTCGACGCCGATGCTTGCCTACTGCTGTTGCATATCGACGTTGCCGACCTGCTCGAAGAGCAGGACCACGCGCGGCTGCAACAGCTGCTACGCGGTCAGACCGGCTGGCGTGTTGCGGCGTCCGCCACCTATGGCGGCGGCCGCGCCATGGCGGATCAAATCGTCGAGCTGATCAGCAACGCGATCTGGCATGCACCACCAGCGCGAATCGCCCTGATCCAGGATGGCTCGCAGCCGCCGATCACCGAGAATCTGCGTTTCCTCCGCAGTATTCGCGCAGCCGCTGGCGAGCAAGCACAGGTGCTCTTAGCGCTGATTGGCGATCCTGACGACCTAGAGGATGACCCACTCCCACCGCTGAGCGATTTCGACTTTGCCGATTGGCAGCGCAAGATCGATCAGATGGCCGATCCTTATCTGCGCTTGGTGATGCTTGCGCCCGCTGAAGATGAGACCTCGTGATGGAAACCCAGATTCCAACACTCGCCATCGTTGGCCATCCCAACGCCGGAAAGTCATCGGTCGTGGCCACCCTAACCGAGAATGATCACATCGCCATCGACAAGCGCGCCGGCACCACCACGCGCTCGGATCAATACCCGGTCGAGATCGATGGCAAGGCCATCCTGCGCTTCATCGACACCCCAGGGTTCCAGAATCCAACCGACATCCTGGAATGGTTTCAGCAGCATCCCGACGAGATCGATCTCCCTAGCGCCTTCCTCAAGACCCATGGCGACGACCGGCTCTACAGCCACGACTGCGCACTCATGCAGCCGATCGCCGAGGGCGCTGGCATCATCTTCGTGGTCGATGGCTCAAAGCGGATCAAAGAGAAGGATCGCACCGAGATGGAGCTACTGCGCCTGACCGGCCGGCCGCGCATGGCGATCCTCAACAACCTCACTACCAACAACAAGTACATGGCGGCCTGGCAGGATGCGCTGAACAAGTCGTTCAACTCGGTGCGCGAGTTCAACGCCCACCGCGCCACCTACGCTGAGCGCATCGCCCTGCTCAACGCCCTCAAGACCATCGACCAGCGCTGGGAGCCGATGTTGCATGAAACGGTGCTTGCCTTCGAGCGTGACTGGCAACGTCGCATCGATCACAGCGTCAGCAGCATCCTCGAGCTCTTACGCAAGGCACTGACCTTCAAGGTCGTCAAGATCGTCAAGGTCAATGAGCTCGACTCGGATCAAGCGCGCGAGATGATCCGCAAGCGCCTCACGGAAAGTCTGCAGGATGGACTTCGCAGCCTCGAGAACGAGGCACAGGCCGAGATTCGTGGCCACTTCAAGCACCATGTCTGGAACGTCGCACCCGACTCCTTACTGGTCAAAGACCTCTTCTCCGATGAGGTCGAGCGTCATCTTGGGCTCAATCGCCATCAAACGGTGCTCGCCAGCGCCGCCGCGGGAGCGGCCACCGGTGGTGCGATCGATCTGGGTGTTGGTGGCCTCTCGTTCGGCGCCGGAACCCTGATCGGCGCCGGCATCGGTGGCGCGCTCGGGGTGCTCGGCACCTCCCAGCTGGCCAAGCTCGATATCCAGCGCACGCTTGGCGTCGAGCGCTTCACATTAGGGCCGGTTAGCAACCCGCGCTTCCCATTTATCCTGCTCGACCGTAGCATTCTGTATTGCACCCGGGCGATGAACTGGGCACATGGCCGACAGGCTGCTGATGAGGGGGCGCCCAACCGGGTGCCGGATCAGTCGCCGAAGAAGCAGCGTGGATTTACCGAAGCCCTCGATGGCGAGGATCATAAGGCGATGGCCAAATTCTTTGCCGCTGCGCGCAAGGGTAAGCCCTGCGCACAAGAGCAGCGTGTGCGGGAGATCCTCTGCAGTGTGCTCCAAGATGTCTCGACCGATAGGATCGATAGTCGCGCCAGCCTCTGAGCCTTGCTCTGCACCATGAACAGTCTTCCTCTCATCGTTCTGATCCCTTTCGTTGGCGCCATGCTGCCGCCCTGGGCGGTGACCTCCGGGCGGCTCTGGTCAGCCTGGGTCACCGGTGGCGTCGCGCTCGCAGCACTGGCCTTGGTGGTGGTGCCAGGCCTGGCCGTGATGCAAGGCGAGACCCTGATCTGGCAGACCGACTGGTTCCCGGCGCTGGGGCTGTCGTTAGCATTCCGGCTCGATGGCCTGTCGCTACTGTTCGTCCTGATGATCCTGGTCATCGGTCTGCTGGTGATCCTCTACGCGCGCTGGTATCTCGCTGAGCAGGACCCGATGGGCCGCTTCTATGCCTATCTGCTACTGTTCATGGGCGCCATGCTCGGACTGGTGATGTCCGAGAACCTGATCCAACTGCTGATGTTCTGGGAGCTGACCAGCATCAGCTCCTTCCTGCTGATCAGCTATTGGCGCCAGCGCGCCGATGCCCGTCAGGGTGCACGCATCGCGCTCGCGGTCACTGGCGGCGGCGGCCTAGCCTTGCTCGGCGGCATCCTGCTGCTTGGCGAGATCGTTGGCAGCTACGATCTCAGCGCGGTGCTCGCGGCCGGCAAGAGCATCCATGCCGACCCGCTCTATGTGCCGGCATTGGTGCTGATCCTGCTCGGGGTGTTCACCAAGTCGGCCCAGTTTCCATTTCATTTCTGGCTGCCGCATGCAATGGCCGCTCCAACCCCGGTCAGCGCCTATCTGCACTCGGCGACCATGGTCAAGGCCGGCGTCTTCCTGCTCGCGCGGCTGTTCCCGGCGCTCTCTGGCTCCGAGGCCTGGACCTGGATCGTCGCCCCGGTCGGCATGGCCACACTCCTGCTCGGCGCCTATAACGCCTTGTTCAAGCACGACCTCAAGGGCCTGCTGGCGTATTCGACGATCAGTCATCTGGGCCTGACCACCCTCCTGTTCGGTATCGGCACGCCGCTAGCTGCCGTCGCCGGCGTCTTTCACATCATGAACCACGCGACCTTCAAGGCGTCGCTGTTCATGGCCGCTGGCATCATCGATCATGAGGCCGGCACCCGCGATATGCGCCGCCTGGCCGGACTCTGGAAGTTCATGCCCCAGACCGGTCTACT
>POWB01000029.1:0-29538 GCA_010912705.1 Halochromatium sp. | reverse complement strand
AACCACGCGACCTTCAAGGCGTCGCTGTTCATGGCCGCTGGCATCATCGATCATGAGGCCGGCACCCGCGATATGCGCCGCCTGGCCGGACTCTGGAAGTTCATGCCCCAGACCGGTCTACTGGCGATGATCGCCGCCGCCGCCATGGCCGGTGTACCGCTGCTGAACGGCTTCCTCTCCAAGGAGATGTTCTTTGAGAAGACGGTCTACATGGCCACCTTCGAGGAGAGCACCTGGCTGCTGCCGGTGCTGGCGACGATCGCCGGTGCCCTGGCGGTCGCCTACTCCCTGCGCTTTATCCATGATGTCTTCTTCAACGGCACCCCAACTGACCTGCCGCGTACCCCGCATGACCCCTCGCGCTGGATGCTGGTGCCGGTCGAAGTGCTGGTAGTGATCTGCATCGCGGTCGGTATCCTACCGAGCCTCACCTTCGGGCCGCTGCTCGGAGTCGCGGTCGGTGCCGTGCTGCAAGGCCCCGCCCCAGACTACAGCCTCAAGGTCTGGCACGGCTTCACGCCAGCGCTCGGCATGAGCATGCTGGCGCTAGCCGGTGGCGCCCTGATCTACGCGATTCGCCAACCGCTGTTCCGCTGGCACGAGAAACTGTTCGGCCGCATCGATGCGCGCGCCCTGTTCGAGGGCTTTGAGCGCGCCCTGCTCTGGAGCAGCCGCGCCTTAGATCAGCTGATCCATCGTCGATCATTGCAGTTCATGCTGGTCGTGCTGATCAGTGCCGCACTCGTCATGCTGGCGCGCGGTTTCTGGGGCATGCCCATCACTGGCAGCGCCACCCTGCTGCCGATCGACCCGGTCAGCACCAGCGCCGCCATCTGCCTAGCAGCCGGTGCCATCGGCACGGTCGTCTGGCATCGGCAGCGCTGGACCGCGCTGGTGATGCTGAGCGTGGTCGGTCTAATCATCGCGCTGGCCTTCGTCAAGCTCTCAGCACCGGACCTGGCACTCACCCAGCTCTCCGTCGAGATGGTCACCATCGTGCTGCTCTTGCTGGCGCTGCACTTTCTGCCCAAGCAGACGCCGCGCGAGTCCTCGCTGCCGCGCAAGCTGCGCGACCTGCTGCTGGCCCTGCTTGGCGGCGGCGCCACCGGACTGCTGACCTGGGCAGTGCTGACACGCCCCTACGACAGCATCTCCGGTTGGATGCTCGAGAACAGCGTTCCCGGTGGTGGCGGTACGAATGTGGTGAATGTGATCCTGGTCGACTTCCGCGGCTTCGACACCCTCGGTGAGATCACCGTGCTCGCCATCGCCGCGATCGGCATTTACATGATGCTGCGCGATCTGCGGCTCGACGTCCCGCTCACCGACGATCAGGGCCGGCCCTGGAGCAGCGATGTGAATCCGCTCATTCTCGCCACCTTCTCGCGCTTGCTGTTGCCCTTGGCGCTGATGGTCGCGGTGTTCATCTTCCTGCGCGGCCATAACCTCCCTGGCGGTGGCTTCATCGCCGGACTGATCATCTCGGTGGCGCTGGTGATGCAATATCTGGCCAATGGCATCGCCTGGACCAAACTGCGCCTCTCTGGCGAGCTGCATCCGCTGATCGGCCTGGGCCTGCTGCTGGCAACTGCCACCGGGCTCGGCAGCTGGTACTTCGGCTATCCGTTCCTGACCTCGACCCATGGCCATCTGCATCTACCCGTCATCGGTGATCTCGAGCTTGCCTCGGTCATGCTGTTCGATCTCGGCGTCATGATGGTGGTCATCGGCATCACCCTGGTGATCCTGATCCGACTCGGCCGCATTGGTCTCGTGCAACGCCGTGTTGCCATCGACGATTCCGACTTAAAGCGCTAATGGAAGCACTCATCGCTCTCTCCGTCGGGCTCCTAACGGCCTGTGGTATCTACCTACTGCTGCGCGGACGGACCTTTCCGGTCGTGCTCGGCATCACCCTGCTGTCTTATGCGGTGAACCTGTTTTTATTCGTGATGGGCCGCCTGAGTATCGGGGTACCAGCGATCCTCGAGCCGAATCGCGCCGACTATGCCGATCCCTTACCCCAGGCGCTGGTGCTGACCGCGATCGTGATCGGCTTTGGCATGACGGCCTTTGTCGTCGTACTCGCACTGCGGGCGCGGGCCGACCTGGGTAACGACCATGTCGATGGACGCGAGCCATGACTGAGCTTGGCAACCATGTAGTCATTGCGCCGATCCTGGTGCCTTTGCTCACCGGCACCCTGCTGGTGCTGCTGCGCGGCAGCGCGACGCCGCTGCGCCGCACCATCAGCATGCTCGGCATCCAGCTACTGCTCGCGGCCTCGCTCTGGCTGCTGCTGCAGGTTGCAAACGGCGATCTGCTGGTCTACCAGCTCGGTAGCTGGGCCGCTCCTTATGGCATCGTGCTGGTCGCCGATCGACTCTCCGCGGCGATGGTGATGGTGACCTCGGTGCTCGCGCTGTTCGCGATGATGCACGCGATCCAGGGCAGCGATCGGCGCGGGCGCCAATACCACGTGCTGTTCCAATTCCTGCTGATGGGCCTGAATGGCGCCTTCCTCACCGGCGATCTGTTCAACCTCTTTGTCTTCTTCGAGATCTTGCTGATCGCCTCCTACGGCATGCTACTGCATGGCGGTGGCGCAGCCCGGAGCAAGGCCGGCCTGCATTACGTGGTCGTCAATCTGGTCGGCTCGAGCCTGTTCCTGTTCGCGGTCGGCACCCTCTACGGCGTGCTCGGCACGCTGAACATGGCCGATCTCGCGCTGCGTATCGCCGCCTTGCCGCCTGAAGAGGTCGGTCTGGTCCGTGCGGCCGCGCTGCTCTTATTCGTGGTGTTCGCACTCAAGGCCGCGCTGGTGCCCCTCCACCTCTGGCTGCCCGGCGCCTATTCGGCCGCAGGTCCGGCCTCGGTTGCCCTGTTCGCGATCATGACCAAGGTCGGCGGCTATTCGATCCTGCGTGTCTATAGCCTGATCTTTGGCGCCGAGGCGGGTCCGCTCGCCAACCTGGTCGAGCCTTGGCTGCTGGTGCTCGGGCTACTGACCATCGTCGTCGGCACCATCGGGGTCTTGGCCAGCCGTAACCTGGCCCTGTTGGTCGCGTACCTGGTGGTGATCTCGAGCGGCAGCATCCTGACCGCGTTTGGCCTTGGCAGCCAGGCAGCACTGAGCGCCGGCCTCTATTACAGTTTCCAATCCGCATTGGTCACCGCTGCCCTGTTCATGCTCACCGAGAATGTCGCCCGTACCCGCGGTGCCTTTGCCGACCAGCTGCGTGCCGGACCGATGCTGCCGGCAGCGAATCTGCTCGGCGGGCTCTTCCTGGTCTTGGCCCTGGCCGTGGCCGGTGTGCCGCCCTTGTCTGGATTCATTGGCAAGGTCTTGATCATCCAAGCCAGCTTTGACAGCCAGGCGATGGCCTGGATCATGGCCATCCTGCTCAGCACCAGCCTACTGACGCTGATGGCACTGGCGCGCGCCGGCAGCACCCTGTTCTTCAAGACCGACACCAACGCCGGCGCCGCCACCTTGCCGGATGCCGCTAACCTGGTCCCGGTGGCAGCAGTGGCCGGGATCAGCCTGCTCTACGTGGTCTATGCCAGTCCGATCTACAGCTATACCGAAGCAGCCGCCGCTCAGCTCCTGAGTCCTGCGGACTACATTGAGGCGGTCCTCGACGGCGAGATCTTAATTAACGGCGAGACAACGCCCCACGGCGTGCCTCCAGACTCAGGCAGGCATGATTAACCGATGAAAAAACTGCTCCCACACCCGATTCTGTCCCTCATGCTGCTTGGCCTCTGGCTACTACTAGTCAACTCGATCAGCCCCGGTCAGATCCTACTCGGTGCGCTGCTCGCTTGGCTGATTCCGCTCTACACCGCGCGCTTCTGGACGGCCCAGATCCATATCCGGCGACCCCTTCTACTGCTCAAGCTCACCGGCACCGTGCTCGTCGATATCCTGATCGCCAACATTGCGGTTGCGCGATTGATCATCGGACCAAGAGCACGCATCCAGCCCGCCTTCATTCGTATGCCACTGCGCGTCAAGGGCAATGTCAGCGTCAGCCTGCTCGCCAACACCATCACCCTGACGCCAGGAACCCTGTCGGCCTCGTTAAGCCCAGACCGCAGCGAGCTGATCATCCACGCGCTGCAAGGCAACGACCCCGAGGCGATCATCACTGACATCCGCGAGCGCTACGAACAACCGCTGCTCGATGCGCTGGAGCAGACTTGAGGTTTTGGGAGGGATGAGGGATGAAGGATGAAGGGTGAAGTGGGTGTGGATAGCAGTATCTTAAAAATTCTGCTTATCTGTGTTTGAAAATGCTCTTTTTGGGTGAATCAATCCCGACAATGATTGACGAAGTCAGGTTAATGTTGGAGACAAGGCGATGAACGAGCTGCCCGAGACCGGGCTGATCCTGAACCTGGCGCTAGCGGTGGGCTTCCTGCTGGTGACTGCAGCAGTATTGCTGTCGCTCTGGCGCCTGATCATCGGCCCAGATCAGCCCGACCGCATCCTGGCCCTCGACACCCTGTATGTGAACACGGTCGCGCTGCTGGTACTGCTCGATATCAAGCTCGCCAGCAGTCTCTATTTTGAAGCCGCATTGCTGATCGCCTTATTCGGCTTCGTCGGCACCGTAGCCTTGGCCAAGTTCTTGACCCGGGGGGACATCATCGAGTGACTACCGAGCTAACAACGCTACTGGTCGAGCTTTTCGTCGCGCTGCTGATCCTGATCGGCGCTGGCTTCACCCTGCTCGGCTCCTTCGGCCTGGTTCGGCTAAGCGATCTCTATGAGCGGCTGCACACCCCAACCAAAGCCACCACCCTCGGCGTCGGCAGCCTGCTGATCGCCTCAGCGGTGTTCTTTACCTGGCGCGAGCCTGGCGTCTCACTGCACGAGGTCCTGGTCGCGGTATTCCTCTTCATCACCGCCCCGGTCAGTGCACACCTCATCGCCAAAGCGGCCTTACACCAGCGTACCCCAAGCCACTCCGGACTACCCCCCGAAACCCTACTTGAGAAGCACGATGGTCACGGCACCAGAACCAAGCCCGACACCGATCCCAAACAAAAGCCCAGCCAAACCGACTAACCACTCACCACGACTCAAGTCTCCGGCGCATCGTAATAGGTCAGGTCCAGCCAGCCGGCCAGATCTCCTCGCTGGGCAAAGTTCCAGGCATTGATCCAGTCGTAGAAGGGCCAGAATGCCTCGCTATTGCGTAAGATGCCGTAGCGCTTTTTGAAGGCGACCCAGTCCGCCTTGCTTGAAACCGCCTTGAGGTCGACCAGGAAGCTTGGCGCATCCTCCAGATTCAGATCGACAAAAAGGTTTGGAAAACCATTCACCAGCCTTGGGTAGACGCTCATGCTATCCTTCTTGGGCATCGCCTCTCCATTCTCGAAGACCAGTGTGTACTGGGACTTGTAGGCGCGGTTGGCAATCAGCGAATAGACTCGGTGCTCGTCGCCCTGATTGAGCCGCAGCATGATCACGCTCGGCAGCTGCGGCACAAAGGACAGTCCTTCGACAGCGGTCAGGGTGGAGATCGCCGTTTCCCAGGCGTCGAAGCTGTCCATCGGGGCGTCCAGCTCGACCTTGGGCTTCTGTTGTGGGTTCAGCCGATCTGGCAGGCCGCTGATCGCCGGACCAAGACGGCGCTCGAGCTGCCCGATCAGATCCATCAGTGGATCATCACCGCTGATCTTGACCTGGGTCGGTTGCGCTTTGCCAGCAAAGGGTACCGCCGCTAGACCGATGCTGCCGATACCCTGTGTCCATTGATGGCGGATTGACTCCCGATCCTCGCCCGGCAGTAAGGTCAGAAAGTTGTCTTCGAAGGCCTGCCGCAAGAAGTTGAAGAAGAGGAGCGTCTCGAGCTTGAGTCCATCACCCTCCCAGTAGGCAAAGCCGGCGACGGTATCGTAGTACATGCGCTCGAAGCCGGCGAAGCTGATCAGCCAGAGCGAGCGCGGCACGCCACCTTGAGCGCCCTTGACCACCGAGACGTTGGTCTCGTGGCGTAGCACCGTCAGCCAGGCATCCTGATCCGTGCCATCGCCATCCCAAACTGCATCGAGCGACCAACCATTCGGAAACAGCTTGTCCTTGGTTGCCGCAAAGGCCTTCAGGTAATCGGCATTGCCGAACACCGAGCGATCCATGAAGGTCTCCCAGCTATCGAGCCCGAGCATCGGTACCTGTACCGAGGGATCATAGTCTGGATCAAGGAAGAAGACCCAGAATTGATCCTTGACCGCGTAGGTGGCGGTCTGGCCGTTACAGACCGGGCCATAGGTGATGCCGCCCACAACGACCTCTGAGTTTTCAAGTAGGAACCGAGAGCGTGATTCGGCCGGGATCGCGGCAAAGACCTGGAGCGCATTGTCACTGCCCCAGCCTGGGCTTAGGTCAGGCTCTGGCTCCCAGCCCTGACCCGTATCCAAGGCAAAGAGCTTCGTCAGATGCTCGATCTGATCCAGCGATAGGGTCCAGAGGAAGTGGTTCTTCTGCACCGGTGGCGCGGTGAGCTTCTCAAGCCGATACCAAAATTGATCGACGTCCGCATAGCTGTAGGGGTCATCATAGGGCAAGCCGGTACCAATGATCGCAACGGGCTGCCCAGGCGGGGTCTTGGAGCGCACCAGCCGAAATTGATCGCCAGGGCTTTCTTCGAGCAGGATGGTCGCCAGGAAGACATGCTCAAAGATGTAACGGCTGACCAGCTGCGCGCGCTTGTCGTCTTGGTTGAAAAAGGTCTCCCAGCGCGCAACGGCTGTCGGCTCTGCAATCTTCTCAGCAGCCTGCTGCTGCGCGTCACTGGGCCCAGGCGCGCCGGCTGCAATCCAAGCTTTCAATGTCTTGAATTCGGTGTCCGTCAGTGCCGGCAGCCCGAACGGCATCCCAA
Organism: Halochromatium sp.; assembly: GCA_010912705.1. Classification (GTDB taxonomy): domain Bacteria; phylum Pseudomonadota; class Gammaproteobacteria; order Chromatiales; family Chromatiaceae; genus Lamprobacter. Next base: position 22,648 of record POWB01000029.1, on the reverse strand, counting down.
TGGCTGGATGCTTCTCCAGCTCGGTCTTGAGGGCTGCCGCTGACGGCGGACAGCTGGCATTGAAGCGATCCGGGCGCAGACCCTCAAGCGCATCGCGCGCGAAGCCAGGGCCATTGTGGCGCATGCCAGCTTCAACCATCAGATAGAGCAGCGACTGATCTAGATTCTCCGCAGCCGTGCCCTGATCAACAACGATCGGGTAAAAACCCTTGCTGCGCCAGGCTTTCACTGAATCGGCCGCATCCATGTCTGTGCGCGGATAGTTGCCGATATGATTCGAGTAAGCATTGAGCCCAAAACCGCCACGCTCCATGCCTCGGAACGAATCCAGCTTCACATTACAGGGCGATCCCAAGCAGCCGTGACAGGCAATGCAGCGGCTGTTTAAGATCGGCTGCACATCGTCGACATAGAGAGGTGTGCTGTCCGCAGCTGGCCACTGAGCATCCGACTGGGCTGCGTCTACAGCAGACCTGGGCTGTTCGGCGCTCGCCGGCTCGATCACCAGCAGCGCAGAGCATACAAGCGCCGACAACAGCGCTAGGGCGCGGGCGCCATGCCAGCGCATGAGCAACAGAGACATTAGAATCAACCTCAACGCTAAATAGCCACCTAGGGGTGGGCAGACTAACATGTTCACTTGGTTGTGGAGACCCTGGCCGGTCTTCTTAATACTGATCATCGTACTGATCATCACGCTCACCAGCGGCTGTACCAAGCCGCAGCTCGATACGACCAATGCCGAGCGGTTTCGAGCCTCGGTCATGGCAGTCCGCGACAAGCTACCGGCCGATGCAAGTGCCGCTTTTGATGCCGCACTGAGCGCGCTCATCGCCGGTGATGGCGCCGGCGATGAGCCGCTGAACGACACCAGTCTGCAGCTGAACCAACCCCGTCAGCGCTTACCAATACCAGCCCTGGATCAACTGAGTCCGGCCTTGCGCCAACAGCTCCAAGGTCGCACCGGTCGCGAGGTGATTGCCATCGCCACCAAAGGTGCCGAGCAGAGAGCGGCCAACCGCCAGCGTGCCGAGGCGTTGGCGCGCGAGCGCGAGCGTCGTCAGCTCTTGGATGACATCCGCACCATCCGAGCGAAGCTCAGCGGCCTTGAATTGGAGACGCTCCAGGGCTTGACGGTGACCAGGGCTCAGCTCGTACTCGAGGAGCGCGCAGAGGACGATACCAGCCTTGTTCGCGATTGGTTTGATGTCAGCGATTTCAACAGGGACCAAGCCTCAGCAACAGAGGCTGATGACAAATCGAGATTACCGGCCATAGAGCTCGAGCTCACAAGCCAGGTTCGCAACGGCATCTACGCCCTGCTGTTTGAGGTTGAGCTGCTCCCTATCGACAGCACTGAGCCCTGGCGCCGCTTTCAGATCAAGCAGCGTTTCAGCCGTGGACTCTTTTATGGCCAATCTGCTACTCGGCGCTTTGTGCCCAAGCAGTTTGCCGAGCTGTTTGGTGCAGACGCCGTCGAGACACCGCCGGACCTAGGCAGCCTGGTCATGGTCGTCCGGCCGGTGCGGCTGTTCGGCGCTGATGGCCAAGCCTTTGCCGGCGCTGACATCAATGATGCCGAGCTAGCGCGGCTACAGATGCTGATCAACAAGCTCAACCAAAGCGTTGCGATCCAAACGCCCGAAGCAGACCAGTCAGTAGGGCAGCCAACCAAGACCTCAGCCGTGGACGAAGCGATCGCTGCCGAGGCCAAGGCATTAGGCGCTTGGCGCGATGCCAGCATTGCACGCGCCTTCAAGGCGGAAGCAGAAGGAATCCGCGCCGAGCAACGCGTGGCCGAGGCCGCACGAGAGCCGCTGTCCCGATTCCTCGTTGAGCAAGCGCGCTTCCATTGGAGCGAGAGCCAGATCCACCGAAAACCGATTATCGAGCTCCGCGTGCACAATAACACTGGCGAGACCATCTCTTGGTGCCATTGTCGCGGGCAACTGACCAGTCCCGAACGGGACCGTCCTTGGGTCGACGCGCCACTCGAGCATCGCCTACGTGACAATCTTGCACCGGGCGAGAAACGCGATTTGCGTATCGTGCCGAACTGGCTAGGACCTTGGGGTGGCGGCCCCAAAGATCGCAAGGACCTCAAGCTCGAGATCGAGATCACTCGATTGGTTGGTCAAGGCCGCAAACCGCTCTTCGTCTATGACTTCCCAGAGGAAAAGACAGCGCGCCTCAGGGCGCTCGAGGCGTTCATCGCCACCCAGGGCTGGTAGGGTCAACCACAGCAAGCCCCATGCGGTTTGTGCCGAGCAAGTTGCCAAAAAAAGCCCGGCTAAGAGATGCCGGGCAGAACTGTCTCTCGGGAGAGACGAGGAGGACTCTGATACACGGGGTTTAGCGGCAACAGCCTTAGTGCATGAACAGACCGCCGTTTACGGGCAGATTGGCGCCAGTCACATAGCCATTGGCCTCGTCGACCAAGAAGGCGACCGCGCTTGCAATCTCATCTGGCCGGCCCATGCGGCGCATTGGCACACTGGCGACGATGGCCTCGCGCACATCGTCGCGCATAGCCAAGGTCATCGCTGTCTCGACATAGCCCGGCGAGATCGTGTTCACGGTGACGCCCTTAGCAGCGCCTTCTTGCGCCAGCGTCATGGTGATGCCGTGCATACCAGCCTTGGCGGCGGCATAGTTGGCCTGGCCGAATTGCCCGCGCTGGCCGTTCACCGAGGAGATGTTGACCACGCGCCCAAAACCGGCCTCGAGCATGTCTTCCCAGACCTGACGGGTTACATTGAAGACGCTGTTCAGATTGACATCGATCACGGCGCGCCACTGCGCCTCGTCCATCTTCTTGAAGGTCTTGTCGCGGGTGATGCCGGCGCAGTTAATCAGCGCTGCGACGGGGCCTTGGTCGGCCTTGATTGCGGCGACCATCCGCCCGCAATCCTCGAAGTCAGAGACATCGCCGGCAATAGTGTCGACCCTCAGGCCTTCGCCAGCCAGATCATTACGCCAGGCGACGGCGGCCTCTTGCTCCGACGGGTGATGGTTTGCAACCACGCACCAGCCGTCCTGCGCCAGGCGCCGGCAGATCGCGGTGCCGATGCCGCCGATGCCGCCGGTGACCAACGCCACGCGGCCAGCAGGCTGTTCGACAGCCACTGTGTTTGAGTCAGTCATATCAATCAATTCCCCGTCTGCTGCGCGCCACGACCGGACCTCAGGGGTGATTCGCGAGCCCGCAGGCTCGCTCATCAGTAGAGGCCCAATCTCGCCGATCGCTGTTCAGGCCTTGGCTGCGGCTTCGACCAGGCTGCCACCCTTACGCATCTCGGCAACGGTGGTCTCGTACCAGCCCCGATACTCATCACGGGCCTCGGTCACGAGCTCCAGGTTGGTCTTGGACTCCGCCATCATCTGTTCGCTGGCCTCCTTGGTCATGTCGACCTGGGCCTTATACAGATCGCTGTAGCCGCGGGCCTCGGTGGCGACGCGCATCAGCTTGGTGCCCTGCTCCATCCAACGGCCGAACAGATCCATCTGGCGGGTCGCCAAACGCTCGGCCAGCTTCATGTTCAGCTCGCCCAGCGCGGTCATGCGCTCGACACTGTTATTGGTCAGCTCGTTCAGGGTCTTCATGTTTTCGTTGATATTCATGGCGGTGCTCCGGTTTGTGCAGTGCAGCAATTGTTGCAGTGCACAATAGTATCCACCAGGACCGCTGTCAAGACGTCTGAGCAGAAAAATGTTGCAGCGCAGCATTCGGCACCTGTGAGCACAAACACCCCCACCAGCGGTCTTGATCAGGCTCGAAGCGAGCGGGCTCGACCCAGGCTGAGTGACCGCCTATCGTCGTCTTCAACATGCTTTGCCAGTGCTTTGCCAGTGCTTTGCTAGTGCTCTGCTAGACAGTGGCATCCAGTCGAAAATGAGTTGATGAACGCTGCCTTGGCAAGGGCTTACACAAGCCAGCAGGCTGTATCAACCAGATTGCAACAATGGGTTGCATAGACAAGTGCAATGATCCGCCAGAAGAATCCTCAAGGCCCCTCCGTCTTCGATGGTGCCTAATCGGCGCCCACGCTGAGCAGGCACTTTAAGCCGAGCTGACAGCGATGCATCGCACTGCTGCGTCGGCACCTGCCGTCCGCGTCCAAGATCACAGCTAAGCGCTGCCCCGGCAGCCAAACAACACTGAGGACAACCCGCCCATGGCACTCGACCAATCCGCCCGCTACGCCAATCTCGACCTCCGTGAAGAGGATCTGATCGCCGGTGGTAAGCACATCCTCTGCGCCTACAAGATGCAGCCGAAGGCCGGCTATGGCTATCTGGAGGCCGCCGCGCACTTTGCCGCCGAGTCCTCCACCGGCACCAATGTCGAGGTCTGCACTACCGACGAGTTCACCAAAGGCGTCGACGCACTGGTCTACCAGATCGACGAGGCGAGCCAGGACATGCGCATCGCCTACCCGATCGATCTGTTCGATCGCAACATGATCGACGGCCGCATGATGCTGGTCTCCTTCCTGACCCTGACCATCGGCAACAACCAGGGCATGGGCGACATCGAAAACGCCCAGATGATCGACTTCTATGTGCCGCCGCGTGCCCTGCAGCTATTCGATGGCCCGGCCACCGACATCACCAAGCTCTGGCGCATCCTCGGCCGCCCGGTACAGGATGGCGGCTACATCGCCGGCACCATCATCAAGCCGAAGCTCGGCCTGCGCCCGGAGCCCTTTGCCGAGGCGGCCTATGCGTTCTGGCTTGGCGGCGACTTCATCAAGAACGACGAGCCGCAAGGCAACCAGGTCTTCGCGCCGACTAAGAAGGTCATGCCTCTAGTCGCTGACGCCATGAAGCGCGCCCAGGACGAGACCGGCGAGGCCAAGCTGTTCTCGGCCAACATCACCGCCGATGACCACTTCGAGATGTGCGCCCGCGCCGACTTTATCCTCGAGACCTTTGGCTCGGATGCGGACAAGGTTGCCTTCCTGGTCGACGGCTTCGTCGGTGGCCCCGGCATGATCACCACCGCCCGTCGCCAGTACCCAGACCAGTACCTGCATTACCATCGCGCCGGCCACGGCATGATCACCTCGCCCAGCTCCAAGCGCGGCTACACCGCCTTCGTGCTGTCGAAGATGGCGCGCCTGCAGGGTGCGTCGGGCATCCACGTCGGCACCATGGGCTACGGTAAGATGGAAGGCGACGCGGATGACCGCATCATCGCTTACATGGTCGAGCGCGACAGCGCCGACGGCCCGATCTACCACCAGGAATGGCTTGGCATGCGGCCAACGACGCCGATCATCTCCGGGGGCATGAACGCGCTGCGCCTGGTTGGCTTCTTCGAGAACCTCGGCCACGGCAACCTGATCAACACCGCTGGCGGCGGCTCCTATGGCCACATCGACGGCCCCGCCGCTGGCGCCAAGTCGCTGCGTCAGGCCTATGAGTGCTGGAAGGCCGGTGCCGACCCGATCGCCTGGGCCAAGGACCATCGTGAGTTCGCCCGTGCCTTCGAGTCGTTCCCGTTCGATGCAGATAAGATCTTCGCCGGCTGGCGCGACCAGCTCGGTATCGCTGCCTGATCAAGCTGCAACAGGGATGAGCGCGATGGCCAGGGATGGCCAGAGCAGCAAGACCCCGCCTCGGCGGGGTTTTTTGTGCGTGATCAAATAGACCCCGCAATGCCGAGTTGACAAAAAAATTAATATTGCAAAAATAACAAACATGATAGAAAAAGATGCTGCCGCTCAAACACTACAGGCCATTCGCGCCAAGCTCAACCTGACGCAAGACCAACTTGCCGACCGGCTTGGTGTTTCCTGTGCAACGATCAACCGCTGGGAAGGAGGCGTCAACAAACCGCAAAAAGCTGCACGAACAACGATTGCGGCACTCGCCGCCGAAGCGGGCGTCGACACCGTCGATTCGAGCGCCGCGCCTAAGGCCGCCGCCCAACTGACACGGCGCCGTCGCGAGTCGAAGCGGTCAACGACACCAACCACCAAGCCGATGGAGCAAATGCTCTGGGATGCGGCCTGCTCCATTCGCGGCGACAAGGACGCTGCAAAGTTCAAGGACTACCTGCTGCCACTGCTGTTTCTGAAACGGCTCTCGGATGTGTTCGATGACGAGATCGACCGCCTTGCCGACGAGTACGGCGATCGGGACATCGCCCTGGAGATCGCCGAAGACGATCATGAGCTGCTGCGCGTCTACCTGCCGCCGGAGGCGCGATGGTCGATCATCAACGGTCGCGTGCCCTATGACTGGCCGACCGATGAGCGCGGTCAACACACCCGCCCACGCGACATCGGCGAGCATCTGACCAAGGCCGTGCGCGCCGTCGCCCGCCACAACCCGACGCTCACCGGCGTCATCGATCTGGTCGACTTCGCCGCCGAGCGCAACGGCGAGCGCGACATCAACCCGGCCAAGCTGCGCGGCGTCGTCGAGACCTTCTCCGATCCGCGCTACCGTCTCGGGCTGGCCGATGTCCAACCGGACTTTTTGGGCCGCGCCTACGAGTATCTACTGCGGAAGTTCGCCGAAGGCTCGGGTCAGAGTGCCGGGGAGTTCTTCACCCCCACCGAGGTCGGCTTCCTGATGGCGCAGATCCTGCGCCCGAGGCCTGGCGAGGACTGCCACGATTACGCCTGCGGCTCCGCTGGGCTCCTCGTCAAGCTGCAACTCGTTGCCCGCGAGCTGGACCCAACCAGTCGCATCCCGTTGAAGCTCTACGGTCAAGAGCTGACCGCTGAGAGCTACGCCGTCGCTCAGATGAACGCCATCATCCACGACATGAGCGTCGAGCTGGCCCGCGGCGACACCATGATCAATCCCAAGTTCAGGACGGCCGACAGCAAGATTCGCACCTTCGATATCGTAGTCGCCAATCCGATGTGGAATCAGCCCTTCAACACGGATCTGTTCAAGGACGACCCCTTCGATCGGTTCCGCACCCAGGGTGGCATCACCAGCGGCAAAGGCGATTGGGCTTGGCTGCAGCACAGCCTGGCCTGCTTGAACGCGCGCGGCCGGGCGGCGGTGGTACTCGACACCGGCGCTGTCACGCGCGGCTCGGGCTCCAAGAACGAGGACAAGGAGCGCAACATCCGCAAGTGGTTCGTCGACAAGGATCTAATCGACGGCGTCATCCTGTTGCCCGATAACCTCTTCTACAACACCACGGCGGCAGGCGTGATTGTCGTGCTGTCCAAGCGCAAGCCCGCCGCGCGCAAGGACAAGATCGTCCTGCTCAACGCCTCGAAGCGCGTGCTCAAGGGGCGGCCAAAGAACTATCTCCCCGAGGACGCGATCCGCCCACTGGCGGCGGCCTATCTCAAGGGCGAGCCGGTGGAGGGTGAGATCGCCGTCATCACCTGTCAGCAGGCCGAGGAGGCGGATTACAACTTGAGCCCGAGTCGGTGGGTGGGGCAAGCCGCAGACGCTAACGAAGATGATCTTGCGGGCATCCTCGATCGCTTTGACGCCATTATCGCCGCCGAGGCGAACATTTCACGCGACCTTGGGACCGCGCTCGCCAAGCTCCGAGCTTTGGCATGAGGGATGGCAGCACCATGAAGCTGAAGGATCTCTGTGATTTTGTCGCCGATCAAGTTGATCCGAGCGATCGCGGAGAGGACGTTTATGTGGGCCTAGAACATGTCACGTCGGGCCGCTTTGAACGGATTGGAGCAGGCAGGGCCGAAGACGTTCGAAGCTCGAAGTATCTCTTCAAGCCCAATGATGTCCTCTACGGCAAGCTTCGTCCTTACTTGGACAAGGCGGTCCTCGCGCCTGACACTGGGATCTGCACAACCGAACTGCTCGTGCTGCGCCCGAGGTCTGATGTCGACCCACGTTTTCTGGTTGGCCTCGTTCACTCACCTAGCTTCGTTGAGCATGCGGTCGCAGGGACCACTGGCGTGCAGCATCCACGAACCTCCTGGCACCACATCAGCGAGTACGAGTTGCCTGACTTCGATCCCGAGGAGCAGTCGGACATTGCCGATCTCCTCTGGGAGATCCACGACGCCATCACGGCCAACGAGACGTTGATCGAGACTGGTCTGGAGGCTAAACGCGCGGCGATGCGGACGCTGTTCACGCGCGGGCTGAGAGGCGAGGCGCAGAAGGATAGCGAGATTGGGCTGGTGCCGGAAAGTTGGGTGCCGACAATTGTCGCCAAAATCGGCACAGTGAAGGGTGGAAAGCGGATGCCGAAAGGAATTTCGCTCGTCCAAGAGGATACCGGCCGCCCTTACATTCGCGTTACCGACTTCAAAGACCACAGGGTTCGTGACGAGGGGATTCTTTTTGTACCTCGTGGCTACGAAGAGGTCATTCGGCGATATCGGATTTCAGCACGCGACGTTTACATCTCTATCGCGGGGACCATCGGACTAGTGGGGCAGGTTCCTCAGCATCTCGACGATGCAAACCTCACTGAAAACGCGGCCAAGATCGTATTTGAGCGCGATGACCTTGTGCCTCGCTATGTGATGTATGCCCTAGCAGGTCAGACTTGCCAAGAGCAGATCGAGCGGGCCACAGCGAAGAATGCACAGCCGAAGCTCGCTTTGACTCGGATTGAGCAAATCCTCGTACCTTTACCGCAAGCCTTTGACGAGCAAAGCGAAATCGTCGCAATCCTCGACGCCATCGACCGCAAGATCGACCTTCACCGCCGCAAGCGTGCCGTGCTCGATGATCTGTTCAAGGCCCTGCTGCACAAGCTGATGACCGGCGAGATCCGTGTCGCCGATCTCGACCTCTCGGCCCTGGCGCCGAATCCTTCGGCCGAGCTGGCTGCATGAGCGATCCGGTCCGCTACCATCTTGGCGGTTTCCCGCCCGCCCGGATCGATTGGGCGCGGCTGGTGCCGCTGATCGGCACCGCCAACGCGGCTCTGGCCCGCTTCGATGGCCTGCTCGCTGCCATTCCCAACGCCACTGTCCTGTTGTCGCCGCTGACCACCCAGGAGGCCGTGCTGTCCTCCAAGATCGAGGGCACCACGGTCACCATGGGCGAGGTGCTCGAGATCGAGGCGGGTGGCGACGGCGAGGGTGTCACCCAGCCCAAGCGGGACGAGGCCGAGGAGATCCGCAACTACCGCACGGCGCTGACCTTTGCCGCGAAGGCACTGGAGGATCGCCCGCTCTCACCACACCTGCTTCGCGAGGCGCACGCACTCTTGATGGACGGGGTTCGCGGACGCGACAAGAACCCTGGCTCGTTCCGAACGGAACAGAACTGGATTGGTGCGCGCGGCTGCGCGATCGAGCAGGCGAGCTTCGTGCCGATTCCGCAAGAACATCTGCTCGCCGGGATCGAGACCTGGGCGGCTTACGTTCAAAGCCAAGACCCGCTCGATCCGTTGGTGCAGCTTGCGATCATCCACCTGGAGTTCGAGGCGCTGCATCCGTTCAAGGACGGCAACGGTCGGCTCGGGCGCATGATCCTTCCGCTGTTCCTGTTCCAGCGGGGCATCCTCAGCGGACCGAACTTCTACATGAGTGACTATCTGGAGCGACGCCGCGAGGACTATGTCGAGGCCTTGCGCGCGGTCTCACGCGACGGCGCTTGGACCGACTGGTGCGCCTTCTTCCTGCAGGGTCTGGTCGAGCAAGCCCAAGAGAACCAGCGCAAGGCGCAAGCCATTTTGGATGTGTATCAGCGCATGCTTCTTGATACACCCGAGCTGACCCACTCTCAACACGCCGGACGAGCGGTGGAATTTCTGTTCTCGCGACCGGTATTTGCAAGCCCCCACTTTATCGAAAGCTCGGGCATTCCCAAGCCAACGGCACAGCGAATTCTAAGCCTTTTGCGCAAAGCGGGCGTCTTGCGGCCGATCCGCAAGGGTTCGGGTCGTCGGCCAACGATCTACGCCTTCCCTATGTTGCTCAATATCGCCGAGGGGAGAGATGTGTTGTGAGGTTCGCTTGCGTCTCACCCATGCATCACAAACTCTTTTGTGTCTCAAAATTTCCTTTTTATGAGACGCAAAGTAGGTTGTTGCGCTTGCGTGAGACGCAACGCCTTAACGCAAGAAAAATTTCCACCGAATCAATTTGTTGGTGCTCTGCTGCATCGTCTGAACGGCATGAAGTCTTGAAGCAGGGACGAGGTTTGGCTATGGTTAAGACGTCATCCGCCCCTGGCAGTAAGCTTTCCCGCACCAATTCAGGGAATGCCGAACCCCGGGGCCATTCTTTTTCAGGCTCCCGCGCTTCCGACCTCCTCGGTCACATGTCCCCCACCTTGACGGCCGTCATGGTGGACGCGGAATGCTCCCTGCGACCCGCGCGCAAGCTGTTTGGCTCCCTGACACCCCAGCAGGAGCACTAGCCTATGTCCGACTTGAAGATCAGCGAAGCGGGATCGGTCCAGTTCCCGATGGTCAAGCACGCGGTGAGCGTTGGCTGGAGCCCTATCACTCCCCAGGTCGCCAAGGACAAGCGCGGCGGTGAGGCCGGGATGCTGTTTCGCGACGAGGTGGCGGGGGCGCTCGAGCGGTTCAATCCCTGGATGTCGCGCGAGGCCATCCGTCAGGTCGTCGAGAAGCTGGAGGCGATTCCGCCGACCATCGACGGCAACCGCGAGCTGTTGGCTTGGCTGCGCGGTGAGCGCCAATGGTACGACGAGGATGAGCAGCGGCATCGGCCAGTCCAGTTGATTGAGTTCGAGCGCCCAGCGGACAACGTCCTCCAGGTCACTTGGGAATGGAAGCTGAAGCCCCCCGCCCGCAAGGGCAACCGGGCCGACCTGATGTTCGTCATCAACGGGATTCCGGTGTGCATCGTCGAGCACAAGAACCCCAAGGACGGCGACGCCATCGACCGCGGCCTGACCCAGCTCAAGCGCTACGAGCTGGAGACCCCCGAGCTGATCGGCATGCCGCAGCTCTTCAACGTGACCCATCTGCTGGATTACTGGTATGGCGTGACCTGGAACGCCAATCGCCGCTTCATGGCGCGCTGGAAACAAGCGCCGGACGAGACCTATCGCTTTGCGGTCGAGGCCTTCTTCGAGCCAACCGATTTCCTGCGCACCCTGCGGCATTGGATTCTGTTCTATGTCGAAGACGGCGAGACGCGGAAATCCATTCTGCGCGAGCATCAGCGCATCGCCATCGCCAAGATCCTTGAGCGCTGCCTGGATGCCGCCAAACGACGCGGCCTGATCTGGCACACCCAGGGCTCGGGCAAGACCTTTACCCTGCTGACGGCCGCTCGGCTGATCCTCGAGGACAAGGCGCGCTTCCAGAATGCCACGGTCATCGTGGTGGTCGATCGCGTCGAGCTGGAGGGACAGCTCAAGGGCTGGGTCGAGAAGCTGCTCGGCGAGATGCAGCAGCAGGACATCCCGGTGTGGCGGGCAGGCACCAAGGACGAGGTCAAAGAGCTGCTCAAGAGCGACAAGCGCGGCCTGATCGTCTCGATGATCCACAAGTTCGAGGGCATCGAGAAGGACGCCAACACCCGCGAGAATATCTACGTCTTCATCGACGAGGCGCACCGCTCGGTGGCCAAGGATTTGGGCTCCTACATGATGGCGGCGGTGCCTAACGCGACGCTGATCGGCTTCACCGGCACCCCGATCGCCAAGACGGCGCAAGGCGAAGGCACCTTCAAGATCTTCGGGGTGGACGACGAGCAGGGCTACCTCGACAAGTACCCGATCAGCGAATCCATTGCCGATCAGACCACGCTGCCGATCCGGCACAGCATGGCGCCGAGTGAGATGTTGGTGCCGGCCGAGCAGCTGGAAAAAGAATTCTTCGAGCTCGCCGCCGCCGAGGGCGTGACCGACATCGATGAGCTGAACAAGGTGCTCGACCGGGCGGTGAACCTGCGCACCTTCCTAACCGCGGACGAACACATCGAACAGGTGGCGGCCTACGTTGCCGAGCATTTCAGGGATAAGGTTGAGCCGCTCGGCTACAAGGCGTTTCTGGTTGGGGTGAATCGCGAGGCCTGCGCCAAGTACAAGCGCGCGCTGGACAAGCATCTGCCATCGGCCTGGTCCGAGGCCGTCTACACCAAGAATGAGGCGGATGTCGTTAAGCGGCCACTGGTGGCCCAGCTTCAGCTCTCGGACGAGCGCGAGTCCGATGTGCGGCTGTTGTTCAAGAAGCCAGCCGAGGATCCGAAGATCCTGATCGTGACGGATAAGCTCTTGACCGGCTATGACGCGCCGCTTCTCTACTGCATGTACCTCGACAAGCCGATGCGCGACCACGTGCTGCTCCAGGCCATCGCTCGGGTCAACCGGCCCTATGTCGATGCCAATGGAGCGCAAAAGCGGGTGGGGCTGGTCGTCGACTTCGTGGGTGTGCTGCGCGAGCTGAAGAAGGCGCTGACGTTCGATAGCTCCGACGTCAGCGGCGTGATCGAGGGCCTGGAGCTACTGCAGCAAGACCTGCTGACCAAGCTCGAGGCGGCACGCGTCGACTATCTGGAAACGGACGACGGGGGAGGCGCGGACGAGCGTCTGGAAACGCTCGTCTATGGCCGCTTTCTCGACCCAGCGCCGCGCAAGGTCTTCTTCGAGCAGTACAAGGAGATCGAGGCGTTGTGGGAGATCATCTCCCCATCGCCCGCGTTGCGCGATCACATCCTCACCTTCAAGCGACTGGCTCAGCTCTATGCCGCAGTGCGCAATGCCTACGCGAATCGCGTCGGCTATATCGCTGACCTCGCCAACAAGACGGCCAACCTGGTCAAGGAGCATGCCGCTCAGTATGGACTGGGCGAGACCACCAAGACGGTCACCTTCGATCTCAAGACCTTGGACGAGCTGCGCGCCAAGCCGGGCGCGGATGAGGGCAAGGTGTTCAATCTTGTGCGCGGGCTGCAACAGGAGATCGACGAACAGCCCGACTCAGCCCCGGTTCTGCAAACGCTCAAGGAGCGCGCTGAGCGGATACTCAAGGACTTGGAGCAGCGCAAGACGGCCGGACTGGCCGCCCTCAATCAGTTGGCGCAGCTTGCTCGCGAGAAGGACGAGGCGATCAAGACCGCGAAAGAGAGCGGCCTATCAACGCGTGCCTTCGGGGTCTTCTGGACACTGAAGGGTGACGAAGCATTAAGCAATGCCGGCATCTCGGTCACGGATCTCGCGCGTGAGACCGAGTCCCTGCTCGCAAAATTCCCGAATGCAGCCGTCAATGATGACGAGCAGCGGAAGCTTCGAGCGGCCTTATATCGCCCACTGCTAGGCCTCGACAAGCAAGACCGACTTCGAGTTGTTGATCTCTTGCTCGCGATCCTGCTCGATGGTGCGTCTGATGAAGACGATTGAAGACGACAAACAGGTGCTACGCTCGAAAGCATTTGACTGGGCCGCACGGCTCAAGGTTGAGCCCAAGATCGTGCGGGTTCAACGCATGACGCGAAAATGGGGCTCCTGCTCGACCTCGGGAACCGTCACCCTGGCACAGGACCTGACTGAGGCCTCCCCTGAGTTTCAGGATTTTGTCATCGCCCATGAGCTGCTGCATCTGCGCGTGCCCAACCACGGCAAGCTGTTTAAGGCGCTGATGACAGTCTATGTACCCAACTGGAAGCACCATGAGATCAACAAGGATCAGGCAAAGGCCCAGGCAACCTGAGCATCAAGAGCATCAAGAGCAGGCTATTCCACTTTACGCTTGGGCTCAGGCCCAGGGTCCGGCTCCCCGTGACCAAAGCCAGCAGCGCGGAGAAATTCCTTTTGCGCATTGGCCCAAAGCTCGAGGTTGCGCTCAGTCATGCGGCCAATGAGTTCGAATGGCTTGCTGCCCAGATCTTCCGCCAAGTGTTGCTGCTGACGGGCGAAGGCATCGAGCGACTGCTCGAGATAGTGCGCGAACATCCCCTGCATGGTGCCGCCGTAGAAACGGATGATCTGCGCGAGCATGTTGGCGCTGAAGAGTGGCTCGCCGCCGGTCTCCTCCTCCAGCATGATCTGCAGCAGGATCGAGCGCGTGAGATCCGCGTCGTTGGCGGTATCCAAGACTCGAAACGGCGTGCCCTGCATCACCAGCGCGCGCACGTCCGCTAGCGTGATGTAGCGGCTCAACTCGGTGTCATAGAGCCGCCGATTCGGATATTTCTTGATGATGCGTTCGGCGGTCATCGCGTCGCCCTACTGCGTGACTGACTCATCGCTGCAGTGTAGCCCAGCCTCAAGCCGCGCAAACTGTGTGGGATCAACGCACTGCATCCCACAGAGCCAGTCTAGGTGCCGCGGGCTTCTCGGCCGTGGATCTCGCCTGAGGCGAGCCACGGCTGCCGACGCCAACTCGCCTTAGCAAGCTTGCGACCGGGCCTGCTCACGGCGAACCATCAGCGCGAGCAGGCCCTGGCAGCGAACTGCTGCGGTGGCTCGCTGGGCCAATGATCCCAGCAACCCGATCAGTCGCGCGCCACCGCCAAGGCCACGCCCTGACCACCACCGATGCAGAGTGTCGCTAAGCCCTTCTTCGCATCGCGCCGCTGCATCTCATGCAGCAGGGTCACCAGCACCCGCGCGCCCGAGGCGCCGATCGGATGGCCAATCGAGATGGCGCCGCCGTTGACGTTGACCTTGTCCTGATCCCAGCCCATCTCCTGATTCACCGAGAGCGCCTGCGCGGCGAAGGCCTCATTGGCCTCGATCAGATCCAGATCAGCGACCGTCCAGCCGGCCTTTTCCAAGCACTTGGTCGAGGCCGGGATCGGGCCAGTACCCATGATCGCCGGATCAACACCGGCACTGGCGAAGGCGACGACGCGCGCGAGCGGCGTCAGGCCCAGCGCTTTGGCCTTCGACTCGCTCATCACCAGCACCGCGGCCGCACCATCGTTGACGCCAGAGGCATTGCCTGCGGTGACGGTCCCTTCCTTATCGAAGGCCGGACGCAGCTTGCCCAGGGTTTCAACGCTGGTGCCCGGGCGCGGGAACTCGTCGCGGTCGAACACCACCGGATCGCCCTTGCGCTGCGGCACCGCGACCGGCACGATCTCGTCAGCAAAACGATTGGCTGCCTGCGCCGCCTCGGTCTTCTGTTGCGAATCCGCCGCGAACTGATCTTGGAGATCGCGCGAGAACGCATACTGCTTGGCAATGTTCTCGGCGGTAACGCCCATGTGGCACTGATTGAAGGCATCCATCAGACCGTCGCTGAGCATGGTATCGACCATCGTCCAGTCGCCCATACGCTTGCCCTGGCGCGAGCCTGGGACCACGTGTGCTGACTGACTCATGCTCTCCTGACCGCCAGCGATCACCACCTCAGCATCACCGAGGGCAACCGCCTGCATGGCTAAATGCACTGCCTTCAAACCGCTGCCACAGACCTTGTTGATCGTCATCGCTGGCACCTTATGCGGCAAGCCGGCGTTAATCGTGGTCTGGCGCGCCGGGTTCTGACCAACGCCCGCCGCCAACACCTGCCCAAGAATGACCTCATCGACCTGCTCGGGATCGAGCCCCGTCTTGTCCAACAGCGCCTTCACCACCGTGGCGCCGAGCGCGGTTGCCGGCAGTGACGACAGGCTACCGCCGAAGCTTCCGACCGGGGTACGCACAGCAGCGACGATCACGACATTTTCTGGCATCAGAATTCCTCCTCGCAGATAGGGTTCGACAGGGGTCGAATGAGCTTATTTGTCATGCAGGTGCCCGCGCCTCTTAATCTAAGCGAGCGGTGCACCGATCAACGTAGGGAAGTCTACGGCCTTTTGTTGCAGTGCACAAATTTCCGTGCTAGCTTCGCCGACACTTGATCAGAGGAGGCCCTGGCAGAGGGTAAGCACCATGACACAAAACGCATTCTTCGACGACAGCTGGCTCAAGCTACAGCGCGACTATTGGGACGGACTGGCCAAGATGGGGCGCCAGGCGATGGGCACAGATAGCGGCGCGGCCAGCACAGCAGCCTCAGCGCCCTGGCTGGCGGCGATGGAGCAATGGTGGAAAACCCTTTCACCGGCCGCCACTGATCCAGCGCGTGACTTTATGCAGCGCCTGATGGACCAAGGCCAGGCCTATTTCGGCCTCGCCGAGCAGTTCACCAAGGGGCTCGGGGACGCTGGCCTCGGCCAAGGCGGTGACACCACCCGCGCCTGGGATTGGCTGAACCAAACCATCGAGCAGATGCAGAAGGGTTTCAGCGGTATCGGCGCTGACCAAGACGAAAGCCTACGCCGGATGCTCGGCTTTTGGGAGATGCCACTCGATAACTGGCAGCGGATGATGTCGTCGCTGTCGCCGATGATGCCTGGCGATCTGCTGCGCAACATGCCACACGGGATGATGCGCAGCCCAATGCAAGAAGGTCTGGAGCAGATGCTCTCGGCGCCAGGTCTTGGCTATAGCCGCGAGGAGCAGGCCCAGTATCAAGACCTGATGCGCGCCGGCATCGACTACCAGCGCGCCTTCCAAGCCTACAGTGGTTTCTTCAATCAGCTCGGCGTCAAGGCGTTGCACCGGCTGCGCGATCTGCTAAAGCAGAAATCCGAGGCCGGCGAGACCATCGATTCCGCCCGCGGCCTCTATGACACCTGGGTCGGCTGCTGCGAGGCGGTCTATGCCGATGAGGTCATCACGCCTGAATACTCGCGCGTGCACGGCCAACTGATCAACGCCCAGATGGCGCTCAAACAGCGACTCTCGGTGATGGTCGACGAATCGCTCGGCGCCATGAACATGCCCACCCGCGGCGAGCTGCGTACGCTGCAAGATCGCCTGCAGGAGACCCGCCGCGAGAACAAAAAGCTGCGCCAAGAGCTGGACCAGATCCAGCATCGGCTCGCGACCCTGCCAGCGGGTGCACCTGCCGGATCTGCAAGCGCACCTGCCAGCAGTCAAGCCAAGGCCAGCGCCAGCACAGGTGGATCGACCACTGGTTCAACCAGCAGTAGCACGAGCACCGGCGCGGCGAAAAAGACCAGCGCCCGCAAGAAGACCGCGGCAAAGCCGAGCACCCAATCCGACGCCAGCTAATGCCACATCCTGCACCTGCTGGTCGAGAGCCAAGCAGGGATCAAGAGGCGACAGCGGGCGGTTCGTCGAGTCATGCAGCGAGCGATTTAGCCACGGATTCAGTCACGGATTCCGCCGGCCGCTCAGCCCGGAATGCGCTGCGGCGCCTGGCACCGACTGATGCCGGACTCAAGGCCGCGCCCAGCGCAATCGCTAGCAGGCGCCTGCCTGTCGCGTCTCAGGCACCGACCAGCGCCTCGACGAGCCTGGCAAACGAGGCCGCAGCCAAGCCCGGGAAGACCATGCGAACTGGACGCTCCATGGGCCAGATGCCGCCCCGAGGGGTCCAGCTCAACACCACCAACTCAGGCCCCAAACACAACAGGGACACCGCCAAGACGGGTCCGAACCAACACGCTACAGAGGAGCGCTGCCCCATGTTTCCGATCGATATCCGCCCCGACAAGCTCGGCGAGGAGATGCTCGACTACAGCCGCAAGCTCGGTCAGGGCATGCAGAACCTGCTCGACGCCGGCGACATCGACAGTGGCGTCAGCCCCAAGGATGCCGTCTACCGCGAAGACAAGCTGGTGCTCTACCGCTATCAGCGCCCAGCCGAGGTGGCCCAGCAGGAAACGCCGCTATTGGTAGTCTACGCCCTGGTCAATCGCCCCTACATGACTGACATCCAAGAAGACCGCTCGACCATCAAAGGCCTGCTCGCCACCGGCCAGGATGTCTACCTGATCGACTGGGGTTATCCGGATCAAGCCGACCGCTCGCTGACGCTCGACGACTACATCAACGGCTACATTGACCGCTGTGTCGATCACATCCGTCATACCCATGGCGTCGACAAGATCAACATCCTCGGCATCTGCCAGGGCGGCAGCTTCAGCCTGATGTACAGCGCATTGCATCCGGACAAGGTGCGCAACCTGGTGACCATGGTCACGCCGGTCGACTTCAAGACGCCAGACAACCTGCTCTCGTCGTGGGTGCAACATGTCGATGTCGACCTCGCCGTCGACACCATGGGCAATATTCCGGGTGAGCTGTTGAACTGGACCTTTCTGTCGCTGAAGCCGTTCAGCCTCACCGGCCAGAAGTACGTGAACATGGTCGACATGCTCGACAAACCGGAGAAGGCGAAGAACTTCCTACGCATGGAGCAATGGATCTTCGACAGCCCAGATCAGGCCGGCGAGACCTTCCGCCAGTTCATCAAGGATTTCTACCAGCAGAACGCCTTCATCAACGGCACCGCGCGCGTCGGCGAACGTCCGGTCGACCTCAAGCAGATCCGCTGCCCAGTGCTCAACATCTATGCGTTGCAAGATCATCTAGTGCCGCCGGATGCCTCCAAGGCCCTGAATGGCCTCACCAGCAGCGAGGACTACACCGAACTCGCCTTCCCCGGCGGTCATATCGGTATCTATGTTAGCGGCAAGGCGCAGAAAGAGGTCACGCCGGCGATCGGCGAGTGGCTGAACGCACGCTAGACACGCGAGATTTCAGCCTGGATCATAAAACCGCAGCAACTGAGCTAACAGGGTCTCGGCTTGCCCGTCAATAGGCAGCCGAGCGGCAACAGCTGCATGCTCAGTCGAGTGGCAGCAGCGCTGAAGGATCGACCAGGTACTCAAGCCCGCAGCAGGATCACCGTGACATTGTCATGCCCTCCTTGCTCCAGCGCTGCTGAGACCAAGGCCTGAGCAGCCGGCTCCAAGGCATCCGCTTGCTTCATCAAGGCGCCGATCTCAGCATCGCTCAGCTCGCCATTAAGCCCATCGGTACAGAGCAAGAGCCAGTCACCAGGCTGCAATTCGCCGCTAATCTGATCAGCGTTGCTTGCTGATGCTTCCGGTGAGCCCAAGACGCGGGTGATCAGGTGCCGATAAGGATGGGAAGCCGCCTGCTCGGCATCGATCAGACCTTGGTCGAGCAGCGCTTGCACATAGGAATGATCCTGGGTGAGCTGCCGCAACGACTGCCCCTGCTCAAGAAGATAAGCACGGCTATCGCCGACCCAGGCCAACTCGTAGTGCAGTCCATCGAGGCGCAGCGCGACGGCGGTAGTGCCCATTCCGGGGCCACCTTGCCCGGCCGCCCCGGCCTCGAGAATGGCCTCATGGGCCTCGCACATCGCCGCGATCAGGGCCGTTCCCTGACCAACCGCGCGGACGATGGTCGCAACCGCGATGGCACTCGCCACCTCACCGCCGCTGACCCCTCCCATGCCGTCCGCGACCACCCAGAGCCCAAGCTCAGGACGCGCCGCATAGGCATCCTCATTGTGCTCGCGCACACAACCGGTATTCGTTAAGCAGGCGATCTCAGGCATTGGCAGAAAATGGCTCTGATTGATCATGATTAGCCCAGCGGCAGCGCAGTGCGCTCCAGCACCTGGCGCAGCACAAAGCTCGAATGCACCCCAGAGACGCCTTCAATCCGGGTGATCTTGTGCAGCAGCAGCTCCTGATAGGCCTCCATGTCGCGCACGATGACCTTGAGCTGATAGTCCGCATCACGACCTGTAATCAATGAGCATTCTAGGACTTCTGGCAGCGCTGCGACGGTCGCGTCAAAGTTGGCAAATCGCTCTGGCGTATGCCGATCCATCGAGATGCTTACGAAGGCGATCAGGCTCAGCCCCAGCTTCTTTGCATCGACCATCGCCCGATAACCGGCAATGATGCCAGCCTCTTCCAACGCCCGCACTCGGCGCAGACAGGGCGAGGGTGAAAGACCGATGCGATCGGCCAGCTCCTGATTACTGATGCGGCCATCGGCTTGCAGGATCTCGAGGATATGGCGGTCATAGCGGTCAAGCTTCATTCATTCTTTCTACCGGCTAGGTCCTGAGACACTGTCCGTTAGGGCTAGTGAGGCCATGCCATCTTCGCAAGATCGCCAACTGAGCCCCGATTATTAGCAGATTATTGCGTATTCTGCGCTTATAGACCAGAAGATGGCAATCTTCTGCGGCTTTGAAAGGCGCATTCTATCAAGCGTCGGCCACAAGCCGGCAGCCGCGTGATCCGAGCAACCCGCCCACAAGGCAGCGTGCAAGATCAGGCACCGGCAGCGTCAGATCGATAACCCTGATCTAGACGCTTGATCAGCCACCGAAACCCGGACTCCTGATCAAAACCGATCTAAACCGATTGCTGCAATGCAGCCATCAACAGGCCAGATCGCAAGCTAGCAACATCCGCCGGCTTGCGATGCGTGCCAGGTGGCAGTGCCGAGCTGAGCCAAACAGAATCCAGACGCCATTGAAAATGGAGCATCATCATGCCCGCCCATCACACTAAATACCGCCCGAATCAGCCGGTGCCGATCCAGGACCGCAGCTGGCCCGATCGCCGCATCGAGCAGGCCCCACGCTGGGCCAGCGTCGATCTACGTGATGGCAACCAGGCGCTGCGTGCACCGATGACCGTTGAGCAGAAGCAGCAACTTTGGACCTTGCTCGTCGACATCGGCTTAAAGGAGATCGAGGTCGGCTTCCCGTCGGCCAGCCAGCCGGATTACGACTTTGTGCGCTGGCTGGTGGAAGCGCGGCAAATCCCCGAGGATGTGACCATCCAGGTCTTGGTGCAAGCACGCCAGGATCTGATCGAACGGACCTTCGCGGCCTTAGATGGGGTGCAGCGCGCCATCGTCCACGTCTACAACTCGACCTCGCCGGTGCAGCGCGACTGGGTCTTTGGCGCCGATCGCGAGCGCGTCAAGGCCATCGCGGTCCAGGGCGCGGAATGGGTGCGTGATGAGGCGACCAAGTATCCCGGCACCGACTGGACCTTTCAGTACTCGCCAGAGAGCTTCTCGCAGACCGAGCCCGAGTACGCGATCGAAGTCTGCAACGCCGTGCTCGAGGTCTGGCAGCCAACGCCGGAGCGGCCCTGCATCCTCAATCTGCCAGCGACGGTAGAATCGGCCAGCCCGAACGTCTTTGCCGATCAGGTCGAGTGGTTCTGCCGTCAGATCGAACATCGTGAAAGCGTTGTCGTCTCCCTGCACACACATAACGACCGTGGTGGTGCCGCCGCGGCGGCCGAGCTCGGTCTGCTCGCGGGGGCCGATCGCATCGAGGGCACTCTGCTCGGTAATGGCGAGCGCACCGGTAACTGTGACCTCGTCACACTCGCGATGAACCTCTACAGCCAGGGCATCAACCCGCGCCTGGATCTCAGCGACCCAGACCGCATCATCGAGACCCTTGATGCCTGTACCGGCATCGCCTGCCATCCGCGCCATCCCTGGATCGGCGAGTTGGTCTACACCGCCTTCTCCGGCAGCCATCAGGATGCGATCAACAAGTCCCTGAAGCATCAGCGTGCTGAGCACAACCGCGCCCTGCCCTGGCAGGTCGCCTATCTGCCGATCGATCCGCAGGATGTTGGTCGCAGCTACGAGGCGGTGATCCGCGTCAACAGCCAGTCTGGCAAGGGCGGCATTGCCTTCGTGCTTGAGCGGGATTATGGGCTGCAGTTACCCCGCTGGGCACAGTTGGAGCTGGCGCCGGTGGTGCAACACGCGAGCGAGGAGCAAGGCGGCGTCATCGACTCGGCCAGCATCCGAGCACTGTTCGAGACCCAGTTCATCCGCGATCAGGCGCCGCACCGGCTCGGCGGCTACCGCATCAGCCGCAATGGCCATGATCAGATCGAGGCGACCATTGTCAGCGCTGGGCCAGATGTTGAAGCTGTGACTGGTCAAGCTGTGCAAGACAGGCACAGCCTGCAGACGGTGCGGGATGCACAGGAGCAGCGCATCCACGGCGAGGGTGAGGGTGTGATCGCCGCCTTCGCCGATGCCTGGAGCAAGGCCTTTGGTCAGACCATCGACGTGCGCGACTACCGCGAGCATGCGATCGGCGCCGGCACTGATGCCGAGGCCGCGGCCTATGTTCAGCTCGCGATCGACGGCCAAACAGTCGCCGGCGTCGCCATCGATCGCGATACTGTCAGCGCCTCGCTGAAGGCAGTGCTCTCGGCGTTGAACCGGGCCGTCGGCATGGCCAATAGCGCCAGGATGCAGCAGGTTGCTTAGCTTGCGGTCGAAGCCCTATCACACCAGCCGAGCATGCAGAGTAGCTCAGCCTTCAGCGACAGCATGCTCAGCCGGTCGTGCTTGCCAGATGCTCCTCCAGCCAAGCTCGGATCTGCACACTCGAGCGCGAGCCGCTAAAACGACCGCGCTCCTCGCCCTGCTGGAACAGCATAACCGTGGGAAAGCCGCGCAACCGATATTGGCCGGCCAACTTCATATTCTCGCCCTCGTCGACTTCAACCTTTGCCAGCCCCACTGAGCCCCCGAGCTCATCCATCACCCGATATAAATGCGGGCTGAGCTGATGGCAGGGTGCGCACCAATCAGCCCAAAAGTCGACCAGGATCGGGCGCTCGTGTGAGGCCAGGATCACAGCCTGCTCGAAGTCATCATGGTCGACGTCAAAACAATCGCTGCAGGGCGGTTGCTCAGAAGGAAAGCGCATGGCATCAAACCCTTTTTCGATATTGCGGTAGCCTATCGCACCACAACCGTCGCACAACTGCTATCTTGAGTCGCAGCGACACCGTACCCCAGGCAGGGCGCATTCCCAATTTTCCGTGTCATGTAGAGGTTGTCATGACGGATGGATTTGCCATGGTTTTCAGTAAATTCCAACGCCCGGCCTTGAAGTAGGAGCGAAGCATGAGCATGGCCTCAG
>POWB01000028.1 GCA_010912705.1 Halochromatium sp. | reverse complement strand
AGAGAATTGTGGACTCCCTCCAGCTCCTTTCCCAGGCAATGCCTGCCTCGCTGTCCCCTCAAAACGACCGGGCTCAACAGCCCAACAGTTTCCATCGAGTCGGAAAATCGGGAATG
Organism: Halochromatium sp.; assembly: GCA_010912705.1. Taxonomy (GTDB): domain Bacteria; phylum Pseudomonadota; class Gammaproteobacteria; order Chromatiales; family Chromatiaceae; genus Lamprobacter. The sequence continues at coordinate 62,525 of POWB01000028.1, read as the reverse complement.
CGCCCTGCCGATCAGTGCATTGAGCGGGTCTGCCGCCGGTGGCTGATCCTCCTCCTGACCAAGCTGTTCGTCGACGAGGCTGTGAAGCAATGCAGCAAAACTGGCGCCGCGAGGCTGTGCTTGGTCACCAAGTCGTTGGCGCTGCTCGGCGTCGAGTGACATCTGTTTGCGGTCCATGTCGGTTCATTCGCGTCAAGATTAGATGATCAACGCTACACAAGGGTGTTGGTGATGTAAACAGCACTGGTAATGCTCAGCGAAGTTGCGCAAGGAGCGTTCGGATGTGATGGTCAATTGTTGACCTGCGACCCTTGGTGTGTCGACAATTTAGTCGTCATCTGTTAGTATTTTACCAAAATCATGCATAAATATCGATGAGGTGTTGACACTTTGCTTGCGCCAGTGATGACTGAGCCTTGCCTGATCGAACTTGATCCGAGCGTACCGAACGCTGGCGGCACTCTGACCGATCGCCTGTTTGATGCCCTGCAGCGGGCGATCGTCGAAGGCGAGATGCCACAGGGCAGTAAGATCAGCGAGCCTGAGCTGGCGCGGCGCTATGGCGTGAGCCGCGGCTCCTTGCGCGAGGCCATCGCGCGGCTCGAGGCCTGCAAGCTGGTCGAGCGCAAGCCAAACCTAGGCGCGCGCGTGGTCGAGCTGAGTGCTGAGCAACTGATCGAGATCTTTCAGCTGCGCGAGGCACTCGAGGGCATGGCGGCGCGACTGGCGGCGACGGCGATGACCGAGGCTGAGATCGACGCGCTCGGCGCGCTGCTCGCGCAGCATGGACAGCAGATCGAGCAGGAGCAGGGGCAGGCCTATTTCCAAAAACAGGGCGATCTGGATTTTCATTTTCGCATCGTTCAAGGCAGCAAGAACCGGCAGCTGATTGCGCTCCTGTGTGAAGACCTCTATCACCTGCTGCGCATGTACCGAGTGCAGTTTGGCATGCGCAGCAAGCGCTGCCGGCAGGCCTTCGAGGAGCATCAGTACCTGTTGAATGCGCTGCGCTCGCGCGATCCGGAGATGGCCGAGCTAGTGATGCGCCAGCATGTGCGCTCATCGCGGCGCAACCTGGAGCAGGCACTTAGATGATCAGGCCTGGTTATCGCCTCATGACAACTGCCTGCGAATGCATAAGAACTGAACCACAGATGGACACAGATGGACACAGATTCACACAGATCCTTTTCTCTTCGATCCCTGTCCATCTGTGTTTATCTGTGGTTCAAATAACCTGAGATCACAACGACCATTGAGGGGATCAATCATGACCATCGCAAACAACCCCGGCGCGCGTTTCCGCGCCGCTATGGCCGAGGAAAAGCCATTGCAATGCGCGGGGGCGATCAACGCCTACCATGCCCGGCTGGCCGAGGCGACTGGCTTCCGCTCGCTGTATATCTCCGGCGGCGGCGTTGCGGCCGGTTCCTGTGGGATTCCTGATCTCGGCATCACCACCATGGATGATGTGCTGATCGACCTGCGCCGCATCACCGATGTCACCGAGCTGCCGGTCTTGGTGGACATTGATACCGGCTGGGGCGGTGCCTTCAACATCGCCCGCGCGGTGCGCAGCATGAACAAGGCTGGGGCGGCGGCGGTGCATCTGGAAGACCAGGTGCAGCAGAAGCGCTGCGGACATCGGCCGAACAAGGCCATCGTGCCGCAGCAGGAGATGGTCGATCGGATTAAGGCTGCGGTCGATGCTCGGCTGGATGATGATTTCGTGATCATGGCCCGCACCGATTCCCTTGCAGTCGAAGGGCTGGATGCGGCGATCGAGCGCGCGCAGGCTTGTGTCGAGGCTGGTGCCGATGCGATCTTCCCGGAGGCGGTGACCGAGCTGGCGCAATATCGTGCCTTCATCGATGCGGTTGGTGTGCCAGTCCTGGCCAATATCACCGAGTTCGGCTCGACGCCGCTGTTCAGCGTCGATGAGCTGGCCAGTGTCGGGGTCAGCATTGCGCTCTATCCGCTCAGCGCCTTCCGCGCCGCCAATGCCGCTGCGCTCAAGGTCTACCAGGCCCTGCGCAACCAAGGCACGCAGGCACCAGTGATGGAACTGATGCAGACCCGCGCCGACCTCTATGATTATCTCGGCTACCACGCCTACGAGCAGAAGCTCGATCAACTCTTCGCAGCGGAGTAGGGCCATGACCAATGCCACTGAGACCAACGCCACTGAGACCAGCGCAAGCGCCAGCATCAGCGCCAACGATCACAACACCAATAACGCGAACAGCAGCAACACCAGCAACACCAGCAACACCAGCAACACCAGCAACAGCGGTTTACCAAAACCGAAGAAATCGGTCGCCCTGTCCGGCACCGCCGCGGGCAATACCGCCATCTGTACGGTCGGGCGCACCGGCAACGATCTGCACTATCGCGGCTACGACATCCTCGATTTTGCCGAGCAGGCCGAGTTTGAGGAGATTGCCTATCTGTTGATCCACGGCGCATTACCGACTGCTGCCGAGCTGACCGCCTATAAGGCCAAGCTGCGCTCGCTGCGCGGTCTGCCGCAGGCGGTGAAACAGGCATTGGAGGCGATCCCCGCCTCGGCGCATCCGATGGATGTGATGCGCACCAGCTGCTCGGTGATGGGCAGCTGCCTACCGGAGCGGGAGACACATCCGGCTGCCGAGGCACGCGAGATCATCGACCGACTGATGGCCAGCTTCGGCTCGGCGCTGCTGTACTGGTACCACTTCGCGGTCAATGGCCGGCGCATCGAGGTCGAGACCGATGATGACTCGATCGGCGGCCATTTCCTGCATCTGCTGCATGGTGAGGCGCCCAAGGCGTCTTGGGTGCGGGCGATGCATACCTCGCTCGTGCTCTATGCCGAGCACGAGTTCAATGCCTCGACCTTTGCTGCGCGCGTGGTCGCCGGCACCAGCTCAGACATGTACTCGGCCATTACTGCGGCGATCGGTGCGCTGCGTGGGCCGAAACATGGCGGCGCCAATGAAGAAGCCTTCCGGACTCAGAGTCGCTATCACAACGCCGATGCGGCCGAGGCCGATATCCGCGAGCGCGTTGGCCGCAAGGAGATCGTGATCGGCTTTGGTCATCCGGTCTATACGGTCGCTGATCCACGCAATCAGGTGATCAAACGGGTGGCCAAGGCGCTCTCCGAAGAGGCTGGTAACATGACGATGTTCTCTGTCGCTGAGCGGCTCGAATCGGTGATGTGGGAGCTGAAGAACATGTTTCCGAACCTGGACTGGTTCTCGGCGGTGTCTTATCACCAGATGGGCGTGCCGACGGCGATGTTCACGCCGCTGTTCGTGATCTCGCGCGTCACCGGCTGGGGCGCGCATGTGATCGAGCAGCGGGAGGATGGCAAGATCATCCGTCCATCCGCCCACTACACAGGCCCCGAGAATCGTCCCTGGGTGCCGATTGAGGAGCGTTCCTGATGAGCAAAGCCGCCACCCTGGACGCCTCGCGTCCTGACTACGACGAGGTGATCCAACAGATCGCCGACTATGTGCTGGGCTACGATGTCCGCCAGAGCCGCGAGGCGATGGAGACCGCCCGCTATGACTGGATGGATAGCATCGGCTGTGCGCTGCTGGCGCTGAACTATCCGGCCTGCACCAAGCTGCTCGGGCCGATGGTGCCGGGGACCCAAGTGTCGGGTGGTTCGCGGGTGCCGGGCACCCCCTATGAGCTCGATCCGGTGCGCGCGGCCTGGAACATCGGTGCCATGGTGCGCTGGCTCGACTACAACGACACCTGGCTGGCGGCCGAATGGGGCCATCCCTCGGATAACCTGGGCGCGATCCTGGCGCTGGCCGATTTTCGCGCGCGCCAAAACGGCTCGCGTGGCTCGGTGCCGGTGACGCTCGGCGATGTGCTACGGGCGATGATCAAGGCGCATGAGATCCAGGGCGTCCTAGCGCTCGAGAACAGCTTCAACCGCGTCGGGCTGGATCATGTGCTGCTGGTGCGCATTGCCTCGGCAGCGGTTTCGGCGGCGATGCTCGGTTGCAGCCGTGATGAGGTGCTCAGCGCCGTCTCGCATGCCTGGCTTGATGGCTCGGCGCTGCGCACCTATCGGCATGCGCCGAACACCGGCCCGCGAAAATCCTGGGCGGCCGGCGATGCCTCCTCGCGCGGGCTGCTCCTGGCATTGATTTCCGCCAGTGGCGAGATCGGCTATCCCTCTGCACTGACGGCCAAGGGCTGGGGCTTCCAAGACGTCAGCTTCGACGGCAAGCCGATTCGCCTCGAGCAGCCGTTTGGCACCTATGTGATGGAAAACGTGCTGTTCAAGATCAGCTATCCAGCCGAGTTCCATGCCCAGACTGCGGTCGAAGCGGCGATCACCCTGCATCCGCAGGTCAAGGATCGGCTCGGCGAGATCGAGCGCATCCTGATCGAGACCACCGAATCGGGCGATCGGATCATCAATAAGACCGGGCCGCTGAACAACCCGGCCGATCGCGATCATTGCCTGCAGTACATGGTCGCCGTGCCGCTGATCCAGGGCAGCCTTGATGCCGATGACTATGAGGACAGCGCCGCCGCGAATCCGCTCATCGATCAACTACGCGCGAAGATGGAGGTGGTCGAAAACGAGCGCTTCAGCCGCGAGTATCTCGAAGCGGACAAGCGTGCGATTGGCAACGCGGTGCAGGTCTTCTTCAACGACGGCTCCAGCACCGACAAGGTCAGCGTCGACTATCCAGTCGGCCATCGGCGTCGTCGGGCCGAGGGCATCCCGCTGCTGGAGGCCAAGTTCGAGCGCTATCTGCGCGGGCGCATCAGCCAGAAGAACAGCGATGCGATCCTCGCGCTTTGCGCTGATCAGGCGGCCTTCGAGGCTTGTTCGGTGGAGCGGATGATGACGTTGTTGAGTCTTTGAGCGAACGACTGAGCGAGTCCTTGAGTCAATGAGCTGACTGCTCTTAGCATGAGGCATCTGGGGCGATTCTTCGGTGTTGGCCGCGATCAATATGGATGCTGTCCAAGCTCGGACAAGATCTCTGCTTGAGTGCGACTCTGAGCTGAGCCTCGCACGGGACTCTGAGCGCGCTTTCAGTCAGGGTGGCGCTCAGCGTCGGTTTCGTGGTTTCAGCCTCATCGAGCTGATGATCGTCGTTGCCATCATCGGGGTCTTGGCGGCCATCTCGGTCCCCGCCTATCAAGACTTTGTGACCCGAGCCAAGGTCAGCGAGGGTCTGGTATTGCTGGCTCCGGTTAAGAACGCGGTGCTTGAATACCAGATGGTGAACGGCGGGCTGCCAAGCTCGAGCAACTGGCTCAGGCTGCTGCAGGAGTTGGGTCTGCCGGTGAGCGTAACATCGGGCGCAGCGTCCGGTCGTTATGTTGAGCGAATCTGGTGGAACAGCACGGATCAGCAGATTCGGATTCGCTACAGCATGGCGCCCATCGAGGACAAGCTGCTCTATCTGCAGGCGGACCTCGGGGCGCTCGGCCAGATGGTCTGGCGCTGCTTTGCGCCGTCTGGAAACGAGGGCGTTCCCGCGCGCTATTTGCCTGCAAGCTGTCGGGATTGACGACTAGGCGGGTAACTGCATCGTGATGCAGTGCAGGCTGCCGCCCTGGCGAATCAGGGGCTGGCAATCGACGGGCTCGATGCGGCGGCCCGGAAAACAATCGGCGAGGCCTGTGCAGGCGATCGCATCGGCGGGGTCGTCGTAGACCGGGACGAGCACAGCGCGGTTGATGATCAGGAAATTGGCGTAGCCAGCGGGTAAGCGCTGGCCATCCTCGTCATAGATGGGTGCTGGTTGCGGCAGTGCGACCAGCCGATAGGGCTCGCCGTTGCGCTGGCGTAGCGCGCGCAGTTCGGCCGCAAGCTGCTCCAATGCGGGATAATCGGGATCATCGGGATCATTGCTTGCGGCATAGCAGATGGTCTGTGGATCGCAGAAGCGGGCGAGGGTGTCGATGTGTCCATCGGTATCATCACCGCTGAGCTGGCCGTGCTCGAGCCAGAGGATGTGCTCGACACCGAGGCGGTTGCGTAGCTCGCGCTCGATCGAGCCTTGGCTCCAGTCTGGATTGCGGGCTGGATCGACGATTGTGCGCCGCACGGCGAGCAGGCTGCCGGCGCCGTCGCTCTCGATTGCACCGCCTTCGAGCACCAGAGGACTTGGTTCAAGGCGTTCGCGAACGCCTGCAAAGCCACCGGCGGCGAAAACCTGGGCAGTGATCCGATCATCGAGCTTGGCGGGATATTTGCCACCCCAGCCGTTGAAACGGAAGTCGATCAGGATGCGCGCGTTGGTGGCGCGGTCGAGGACGCTGATCGGTCCATGATCGCGTGCCCAGGTATCGTTGCTTGGGGCGATGGCAAAGCGGATGCGCGCGGTCTGGTCAGGGCTTTCACCATGGGTTAGTCCGCTGAGCTGCGCTTGGATGGCGTTCCGATGCGCCTCGTCCCAGCAGACGATCAGCAGGTGCTGGTCTGCGGTGATCAAGGTGACTAAGCGTTGGTAGAGGGCTTCGACGGCCCCGAGCTGTGCGGCCCAGTCGGTGTCCGCGTGCGGCCAGGTCAGCATCACCGCTTGTTGCGGCTCCCATTCAGCAGGTAGATGGCGCGTGGGTCGATGGTGCATGAGGAGGTTCTGATGAGGGTAACGACTGATGAAGCGGCTGGCGCGCTGTGCGGGTTGTTCAAACTCAAGTGTTGATCTTCCTCTAAAGCCCGCAAACTAAAAAGGTCTTAATGAGTCAGAATAGACCGCTGCAGTCGAGAACAAGCTCGGGCAGGGCTGCGACCTCGACCCGAGACAGATCCGTGATTCGGAACTGGCAGGTATAGCGCTTCGCGTCGGGTGTTCGGTGGATGTCCAGATGACCGCCGCGGATATCGATGATCCAGACCTCTGGGATCTGGAATCGGGCATACAAAGGCAGCTTCGTATTGCGGTCATGCGGCAGGCTGGTGTCCGCAACCTCAGCCAAGAGCAGAATATCGGCGGCTGCTGGATGAGCCTGCGTGTAATAATCTTCGCGATAACGCAGCAGGGCCAGATCAGGCTGTGGGGCTGACAGATCGCCGAGGATGATCGGATTCTGCGTCGAGACGATCGCCTTTCCCCGCGCAGCAAGGGTGAGGATCTCGACGAGGCGGTTGGTCTTGCTCGCACCCGGCGGCCCTGCCACCGCTGTCGTCTGCCGCGACTGTGCCGCTGTGACCCCGCAATCTTGGCAAAAATACTCGTCATAGCGCGCCTGCGCCTGATCGCCGAAGAGTATCTCGCAGGCCTCCATCAAGCCTTCAGCATGCTGTATCTGTTGACGCGGCACCACCAGCGCGATCTTCGAGCGTCGGCGCAAAAAGTCTTCAAGGGTGACGATCATCTCCTGGCGCTTGGCAAGCTGGATCTCGCAGCGGGTGTAATCGGTGCCCTTGATCAGCACCTCGGCCTGGCGCGGGTCCTCGCGGATCTGCGCCAGCAGCTCAAACGCCTGCTGATCGTAGCGGCGCCATAGCCGGCTCGACAGCGGCTCGATCGAATCCGGCGAGGTGTAGCTGTCGAGGTCCATCAGCCGCGCCTGGTGCATGTACTCCTGATAGACGGAGCGATGCGGCTCGCCGTACCAGCGATAGTGTGGATGCGGCAGCGTCACCCCGAGCTGGGTCGCAATCTCCGCGACTTCATTGCCGATATTCACGCAGTCAGTCAGTTTGCCGCCGAAGATCGATAGATGCGTGCGCGCCGGATCGACATCGATCGCATGCTTGCGCGACAGCTGCATCCAGTCGCGCGCACCCTCCTCGGTGTCGCTGGTCGCATTGGATGTGCGCTGGACCACCAGCGGGCGCACCCCGCAGCGCTCGGCGATGATGTCGGCTCGGGTCAGCGGTTTGGCCAGTTCGAGGCGCTTGTTGATGTTCTCGAGCACGAAGTCCCGGTCTTCATCGGTGACCAGGGTAAACGGGCTCTCAACCGGCGTATCGGTAGTGCCGATACAGGTGCGTACCCCCATCGGAATGACGAAAAACAGCCGGCCATCATCGGCAAAGAAGGTCAGGATGTGCTGCTGCGGCGTGATCTGCGGCACGATCAGATGGATGCCCTTAGAAAACAGATGCTGATGCGCGGTCTGCTCGCCGTTGCGCTGATTGAGCCCATCGGCGAAGGGGCCGGCGGCATTGATCAGGATCTTCGAGCGGATCTGAAAGGTCTTGCCGCTCTGGGTATCGCGCGCCTCAGTGATCCAGACCACGTCCTGATCCGGCTCTGTGCCCAACTCCTCGTGGGCGATCTCCTCGCGCCGCGAGCCCAGCGACTCCACATAGTTGGCGGCGATGGTGCCGCGGTCCATCGCCGCGCGCACGAACTGGAACACGAAGCGCGAGTCGTTATCGTGCAGATAGGCATCCGAATACTCAAAGCCGCCAGCCGCCTTGCGGGTGTTGACCACCGGCTCCTCGGCCTGGATGCGGCGCTTAGTCAGAAACCGCGGGATGCGGGTGTAGCCATTACCGAACAGCCAATAGACCCAGGTGCCGATCCACAGAAACCAAGGTGAAAACCGAAAGCCCTTATCGATGGTGGTGAAAAAGCGGATCTCTTGCACCCGGCTCGGATAGCTATCAATCAAATGATTACGGCTCAGGCACAGCTTGCGCACCAGCCCATAGTCGCCGCTCTCCAGGTACTTGATCCCACCCCAAGCCAGGTTCGACGACTGCTGACTGGTAAAGCCCGCAAAATCGCGCTGATCGATCAGCGCAACGCTAGCGCCCTTACCAGAGAGTGCCGCCGCTGACACAGCACCATTGATGCCGCTACCGATGATGAGGGCATCGAAGACCCGATTAGGGAGCTTAGCGATATTGCTGTCTCTAAGATTCATTATGAGGAAGCGGCTCCCATAAAGCGAAAAACCAAAAGGACGAAATCTACCCAACGACCCAGGTGAAAATCTTCCACTCTATCGACTAACCACTAACCACTAACCACTAACCACTAACCACTAACCACTAACCACTATTCAAGCGCCCAACCCTTCGCCAGCTCCACCGCCCGATGCCAGCGCTTAAACAGCTTCTCACGCTTGGCCTCATCAATACGCGGGTGATAGCGCACATCCAGCGCCCATTGCTCAGCAATCTCACTGCGACTCTCCCAAAAGCCAACCGCAAGCCCAGCCAAATAGGCGGCACCAAGCGCGGTGGTCTCGGTGATGCTCGGCACCTCGACCTTCACCCCGAGGATGTCGGACTGAAACTGCATCAGGACGCTGTTGACCGAAGCACCGCCATCGCAGCGCAGCTCCTTGAGCTGGATGCCCGAGTCGCGCTCCATCGCCTCGATCACATCGCGCGTTTGATAGGCCATGCTCTCGAGCACCGCACGGGCGACATGGCCGCGGCTGGTGCCGCGGGTGATCCCGATCAACAGGCCGCGGGCGTAGGGGTCCCAATGCGGGGCGCCCAGGCCAACCAAGGCGGGCACAAAGTAGACGTCTTCATTCTCGGGTACTGAGCGCACCAGCTCGCGCGTCTCTTTGGCGTCGTCGATGATCTGCAGCCCGTCACGCAGCCATTGCACCGCGGAGCCGGTGACGAAGATGGCGCCCTCGAGGGCGTATTCGACCGGCTCATCGCCAATGCCCCAGGCGATGGTCGTGAGCAGCCGCTCGTTGCTAGCCACCGCCTCAGTGCCGGTATTCATCAACACGAACGAGCCGGTGCCATAGGTGTTCTTGGCCATGCCGCGCCGGTAGCAGGCCTGGCCGAACAGTGCCGCTTGCTGGTCGCCAGCGATGCCCGCGACTGGGATGCCGTGGGTGCCGAAGAACATCTGCGGGTCGGTCTTGCCATAGACCTCGGAGGAGGGGCGCACCTCCGGCAGCATCTCGGCGGGGATATCAAGCAAGGCCAATAGCTCTTCATCCCAGTGCAGCTCGCGGATGTTGTAGAGCATGGTGCGCGAGGCATTGGAGTAGTCCGTGATATGCCGCTTGCCGCCAGTGAGGTTGTAGACCAGCCAGGAGTCGATGGTGCCGAAGCAGATCTCACCGCGTTTGGCACGCTCGCGCAGGCCGGATTGGTTGTCGAGCATCCACTGGATCTTGGTGCCTGAAAAATAGGGGTCGATGACCAGGCCGGTCTTCTGCTGCACCATGTCCCTATGGCCCTGAGCCTTGAGCTGATCGCAGGTCTTTGCGGTGCGCCGATCCTGCCAGACGATCGCAGGTCCAATCGGCTTGCCGCTGGCGCGCTCCCAGAGCACCGTGGTCTCGCGCTGGTTGGTGATGCCGATGGCCTGGATCTCGTTCGGTACCACGCCGCCGCCTTTCAGCGCATCGGCGATCACCTTCATGGTGATGAGGATGATCTCTTCGGGATCATGCTCGACCCAGCCCGGCTGCGGGTAATGCTGAGTAAACTCCGAGTAGGCGCGGCTGCGAATCTGACCGGTATGATCAAACAATAGTGCCATGGAACCGGTAGTGCCTTGGTCAATGGCGAGGATGACGCCTTCCTTCATCCGCTCTCTCCGTAAGTGGTCAATGCGCGCTGGATGGAAAACAGCACTCCTGCATGGCTTAGCGAGGCCCTGCGGGAGTGCACAATCCCTAGCATGCTAAAGACTGCTATTGGCCGCAAGGGATGGTTACGGCCTATTGCAGATCAAGCGAGGGTAACGCCGGCGTCTTTGCGTGCCTTACCGGCGGCCTTTGCCGCAAGCGCGATGAAGAGATAGGACCAGCCATTGAAGATCAGCTCAATGGCGATGAACAGCCCGATGATGGAAAGCCCAGACTGCGGCCATTCGGCTAAGATAAGACCGCCGAGGACGAGAGAGATGATCCCTGAGATCAGTGGCCAGTACCAGCCGGCGGCGGGCTTAACTTGAAACGCCATGATCGTCCGGACGATCCCGGAGGCGATGAGCATGGCTCCAACGACCAGGGTCAGGGAAACGGCGGCGACGACCGGATGGATGCTCATGTAGACGCCAACCCCGATATACAGCAGCGCGATCAGGACATGCCAGATGGTGCTTTTCCAGCCCTGGCACTTCAAGGCATCGAGGATCTGGAAGACCCCTCCAATGATCAGCAGCGCAGCGAAGAAGACGACCGCCAGCTCGGTCAGCATGAAGGTCATACCGAGGCCGATGGTGCCGAGGATGATGGAAAAGATGCCGAAGGCCAGCAGCCAGCCCCAGTTCTTCTCGAGGTCGCCGAAGGGGGGGATAGGGGCTAGCAGGGTATCGGTTTTGGTCTCAGTCATGGTGAAGACTCCGTCAATGGTGATGAGGGCGTTGCAATACTAAGGCATTCGACGTTTGCGTACTCAAGACGAGGCAGAAGACGAGGGAGTAGACGAGGAAAGGCGAGGGGAAAGTTGGCCCGCCGAGCGTCCGAGCTGCGGTAAACTCTCCCTGTCGATCCGACGGAGCCTACAACTTAGGAGCATCGCCCTTGCCCAAGAAAGCCCTCATCACCGGCATTACCGGCCAAGACGGCAGCTACCTCGCCGAATTCCTGCTCGAGAAGGGCTATGAAGTCCACGGCATCAAGCGCCGCGCCTCACTCTTCAACACCCAACGTGTCGATCACATCTACGAAGACCCGCACCAGCAAAACCAACAGTTCGCGCTGCACTACGGTGACCTCACCGATACCTCTAACCTCACCCGTATCATCGCTCAGGTGCAGCCCGATGAGGTCTATAACCTCGGCGCCCAGTCCCATGTTGCGGTCAGCTTCGAGGCCCCCGAATACACCGCTGACGTCGATGCCATCGGCACCCTGCGCCTGCTCGAGGCGATCCGCTTCTTAGGTTTCACCGAGAAGACCCGCTTCTACCAAGCCTCCACTTCTGAGCTGTTTGGCCAGGTGCAAGAGGTTCCGCAGCGCGAGACCACCCCCTTTTACCCGCGCAGCCCCTACGCCGCCGCCAAGCTCTACGCCTACTGGATTACCGTCAACTACCGCGAAGCCTATGGGATGTACGCCTGCAACGGCATCCTCTTCAACCACGAGAGCCCGCGCCGCGGCGAGACCTTCGTCACTCGCAAGATCACCCGCGCCTTAGCCAATATCGCCCAAGGCCTTGAGCAGTGCCTGTATCTCGGCAACATGGATGCCCTGCGCGACTGGGGCCATGCCAAGGACTATGTGCGCATGCAATGGCTGATGCTGCAGCAGGAGCAGGCGGAAGACTTCGTCATCGCCACTGGGGCCCAATACTCGGTGCGCCAGTTCGTCGAATGGAGCGCGGCTGAGCTGGGCATCAGCCTCGAGTTCACCGGGCAGGGCGTCGACGAGCAGGGCCGAGTCACCGCGATTGCCGACCCCGAAACTGCCCCCGCGCTCAAGGTTGGCGATGTCATCGTCCGCGTCGATCCACGTTACTTCCGACCGGCCGAGGTCGAGACCCTGCTTGGTGATCCAACCCTGGCTCGCGAGCGCCTCGGCTGGGTGCCGGAGATCAGCGTGCAAGCGATGTGTGCCGAGATGGTCGCCGAAGATCTCCAAAGCGCTCGCCGCTATGCGCTGCTCAAGGCCCATGGTCATGCGATTCCGATTGCGCGTGAGGACGGACGCTAACAACGACCCGTCATCAGCGCCACCCATCAGTGAGATCAATCCTATGGAAGCTGTGCAGTTTGACGTTGAGTTACAAGACGACCTGATCCCGGTGCCCTCACGTTACCGGGCATGGCATGGGCGTCGCGTCAAAGTCATCCTCCTGAGCGAGGAAGCCCCTGAGTCGACGACAGTACCCCGGTCGGCGATAGAGATTCTGGCGCAGACCCCGAAGCATCGATTGTTCAAGAGTGCTGACGACGTCGACCATTACATCCGCTCAGAGCGCGATCAATGGGACAGTTGAGGCTCCCGGATGCCGGTTTGGTCTACCTTGACGCCAACTGCTTGATCTACAGCGTCGAGCACATCGAGCCCTATGATCTTCTCCTGCAACAGGTCTGGCATCGTGGTGGTGTCATGACCAGTGAATTGAGCCTGCTTGAAGTGCTGGTCAAGCCTTTCAAGGCGAAAGATAGGCTTCTGCAGGCAAGCTACCGAGAACTGCTCAAGGCTCCCGAGGTCAAGCGCCTGATGCCCCTAACAGCGGAGGTCTTGGAACAAGCAGCCCGACTGCGAGCGGAGGTCAACATCAAGACGCCCGATGCCATCCATGCTGCCAGCGCCTTGATTGGCCAGGCAACGCTTTTCCTGAGCAACGACGAGCGCTTTAAGCGCGTCCCGGGGTTGCCTTTTCAATACCTCAACGCTGTCGCCATCTGAATGCAACAAGGACTGACGCCAACCATGACCGCTACCCACAAGCCCATCATCTTCATCGCCGGCCATCGCGGCATGGTCGGCAGCGCCATTGCCCGCCAACTCCAGGTCCAAGGCCCAGATCAAGCCCAAGGCCCAGATCAAGCCCGAGCCCCAGATCAAGCCCAAGCCCAGCCCGAATTGCTCACCGCCAGCCGTGCCGAGCTGGATCTGCTCGACCAGCAGGCGGTCAATGCCTTCTTTCAACAGCACCCAATCGACCAGGTCATCATCGCCGCTGCCAAGGTCGGCGGCATCCTCGCCAACAACAGTCTGCCGGCCGAGTTCATCTATCAGAACCTGATGATCGAGGCCAACCTGATCAACGCCGCGCATCAGGCCGATATCCAGCAGCTGCTGTTCCTCGGTTCCTCCTGCATCTATCCGCGCGAGGCGCCGCAGCCGATGGCCGAGGACGCGCTCTTGACCGGCCTGCTCGAGCCAACTAACGAGCCCTATGCGATCGCCAAGATCGCCGGCATCAAGCTCTGCGAGAGCTACAACCGCCAATACGGGCGTGACTACCGCAGCGTGATGCCGACCAATCTCTACGGCCCCGGCGACAACTTCCATCCCGAGCACAGCCATGTGATCCCGGCGCTGCTGCGCCGCTTCCATGAGGCCACCCAGAGCAACGCCCCCGAGGTGGTCATCTGGGGCAGTGGCACGCCGAAGCGCGAGTTCCTGCATGTCGACGACATGGCCGCTGCCTGCCTGCATGTGCTCAATCTGGACCTCGAGACCTACCAGGCCAACACTCAGCCGATGTGCTCGCACATCAACGTCGGCACCGGTGTCGACGTGACCATCCGCGAGCTGGCCGAGACCATCGCTAAGGTCACCGGCTACCAGGGCAACCTCCGCTTTGATCCGAGCAAGCCTGACGGGCCGCCGCGCAAGCTGCTCGATGTCTCAAGGCTCAACGCCCTTGGTTGGCAAGCGCAGTATGACTTGGAGACCGGGCTCGCACAGACCTATCGCTGGTTTCTCGACCATCTCGAGCACGTCCGGCGTTGAGCGCGAACCGCGAGCTGAGGTCTTGGGCCGTCGCGCCCGACCTCTTCGGCTATCGCAAATACTGGGCGCATAAGCTCGGCACCGCGCCCGAGCTGCCGATGTCGCGCGAGGAGATGGACCTGCTCGGCTGGGACAGCTGCGACATCATCATCGTCACCGGCGATGCCTATGTGGACCATGCCTCGTTCGGCATGGCGCTGATCGGTCGGCTGCTGGAGGCGCAGGGCTTTCGGGTCGGCATCATCGCCCAGCCGGATTGGACCTCGGCGGAGGCCTTCCGGGTGCTCGGGCCGCCGAACCTGTTCTTCGGCATCGGCGCCGGCAACATGGACTCGATGGTCAATCGCTACACCGCCGATCGCTGCCCGCGCTCCGATGATGCCTACTCGCCCGGTGCCGCCGGTGGTCGGCGTCCTGACCGCTCGGTGCTGGTCTATGCGCAGCGCGCGCGCGAGGCCTATAAGGAGGTGCCGATTCTGCTCGGCGGCATCGAGGCCAGTCTGCGCCGGGTCGCCCACTACGACTACTGGTCCGATCAGGTGCGCCGTTCGGTGCTGGTCGACAGCAAGGCCGATCTGCTGCTCTATGGCAACGCCGAGCGCGCCATCTGCGAGATTGCGCATCGGCTGGCGCGTGGTGAGCCGATCGGGTCGATCCGTGATGTGCGAGGGACGGCCTTTCTGATGCGCCCGGATGAGCTTCCTGCGGGCTGGACGGTGATCGACGCTACTGATCCCGGCGGTCCGAGCAGCAGCAATCGACACCGGCAACATGGGCCAGCGGCGAGTGCGGAGAGTGATCCTCCGGCATTGCGTGCTGAGCCCACGATGGGCCAAGCGCCCCGCGAATCCTCCGCCGCTGACGCGATCGCCCTGAATGGCCTTGCAGCCAGCCAGCCGGCTCAGCAGGTCGAGCCTGTGTCCAGCGCATTGCGTCTGCCCGCGTTCGAGCAGGTGCGTGCCGATCCGATGCGCTACGCCCACGCCGCGCGGCTGCTGCATCTGGAGACCAACCCCGGCAACGCCCGCGCGCTGGTGCAGGCCCATGGCGACCGCGATCTCTGGCTGAATCCGCCGCCGATCCCGCTGACCACCGCCGAGATGGATCGGCTCTACGAGCTGCCGTTCGCGCGCCGCCCGCACACGTCCTATGGCGATGCGCGCATCCCAGCCTGGGAGATGATCCGCTTCTCGGTCACCATCATGCGCGGCTGTTTTGGCGGCTGCAGCTTCTGCTCGATCACCGAGCATGAGGGGCGCATCATCCAGAGTCGCTCCGAGGCCTCGGTGCTGGCCGAGATCGAAGACATCCGCGATCGCACGCCCGGCTTCACCGGCACCATCTCTGATCTTGGCGGGCCGAGCGCGAACATGTATCGGCTGGCCTGTCGCGAGCCGGCGATTGAATCGGCCTGTCGGCGGCTGTCCTGCGTCTTCCCCGAGGTCTGCAAGAACCTGTCGACCGACCACTCGGCGCTGATCCAGCTCTATCGCAAAGCGCGCGCGGTGCCGGGCGTGAAGCGCGTGCTGATCGCCTCGGGCCTGCGTTACGACCTGGCAGTGCACTCGCCGGCCTATGTGCGCGAGCTGGTGACCCATCATGTCGGCGGCTATCTGAAGATCGCCCCCGAGCATACCGAGCCCGGGCCATTGGCGAAGATGCTCAAGCCCGGCATCGGTAGCTTCGAGCGCTTCCGCCAGCTGTTCGAGCAGTTCTCGCGCGAGGCCGGCAAGGAGCAGTATCTGATCCCCTATTTCATCGCCGCGCATCCTGGCACCAGCGATCAGGACATGCTCAACCTGGCGCTCTGGCTCAAGCGCAATCGCTTCCGCCCGGATCAGGTGCAAGGCTTCCTGCCGACACCGATGGCGCTGGCGACCGCGATGTATCACAGCGGCTGGAATCCGCTGCATCCGGTGCGCCCGGGCGCCGAGCGGGTCAGCGTGGTGCGCGGTCAGCGTCAGCGGCGACTGCACAAGGCCTTTCTGCGCTGGCATGATCCGGAGAATTGGCCGCTGTTGCGCGATGCGCTGCGCCGGATGGGGCGGGCGGATCTGATTGGCAACGGTAAGCAGCAGTTGGTGCCGAGTGGTCAGCCAGTGGGTGCTGGTGAGTCGTTCCCGCAAGGGCGGCAGCCCAGGTCTGCGGTAAGGCCGTCCGGCAAACGCCCGCAGGCGGCTGGGCGTCGGCAGCGGCTGCGTCGCTAGGGGGTTGTTGCGAACATCGCCTGCAGCCTGCGCAAGGTCGTTTCCAGCGTCGTTGCATCCAGCGTGCCGAGGTGTTTAACGAGCCTGGCTCGGTCGACTGTCCGAATCTGGTCGAGAACGATCAGGCCCTGCTTGCCTTGGAATCTGACCGGTACGCGAAAAGCCGCCGGCCGCGAGCCCGTCGTCATCGGGCCTACAATCAGGGTTCGCAGGTGCTCATTCATCTCATTCGGCGAGATGACGACGCAGGGGCGGGTCTTCTGAGTCTCTCGGCCAACGGTTGGATCGAGTTGCGCCAGCCAAATATCCCCGATCCTCATCACCATACCAAGTCAGCATCGTCTTGGTTGACAAACTCTGGCCAGACCAAGGCATCTTCACCCTCTTGGGCGAGTCGCTCAGCATCTTTCTCCCAGCCTTCCCGTGGATGTCGGCAAATCGGGCGGATCTCGATCACCCCGTCGCGAACCTGAAGGTCCGCGACACCCTCGAGTCCGAGTTGGGTCAGGATGGGCTTTGGGATCAGTATCCCCCTCGAATTTCCCATCTTGCGAATGGCGACTTCCATCTTGGCATCCTCGTTAGCGACAGTGCGGAAGCACGATGTTAGCACGGGTGGGCGGAGCGAATATCCGAGACATTCGTTGCCGCCAGCCCGCTAGCCAAGCTGCTCGGAGATGCGCTGTCCCGCGCGCCTCAGATCTTCGATCCAGGCCAGTTGCCGCCGCTCGATCGGCGCCGACACCGAGAGCCCGCCGGCGACGCGTCCGGTACTGTCGTGGAGCAGGACGCCGATGCAGCCCACGTCCAGCTCGGCCTCCTCGTCATCCAGCGCGTAGCCCTCGTGGATTCCGCGCAGACAGACCTCGCGCAGCGCTGCGACATCGGTCAGGGTGTTGCGGGTATAGGCCGGTAGATTGGTGCGCTCGGCATAGGCATTGATCGCCTCCGCGCCACCGGCACCGATCATCAGCTTGCCAACCGCAGTGACATGCAGCGGTGCGCGGGCGCCGATCAACTGCTGGACGTGGATCATCCGATTCGGTGTGGCCTTCTCGATGTAGACCACCTCATCGCCCTCGCGGATGGTCAGATTGATGCTCTCGCCGAGCTGATCGCGCAGGGTCTCCATCACCGGGCGTGCGATCGCGCGCAGATCGACATCGCCGCGCAGCCGCACCCCAAGTTGGAGCAGGCGCAGGCCGAGTCGATAGTGGCCCGCAGGATCGCGCTCGACCAGGCCGTTCTGGATCAGCGAGGCGAGGATGCGGTGCGCGGTCGAGGCATGCAGTCCGGTCTCGGCGCCTAGGATCTTGAGGCTGACCGGCTCGGGATAGCGGGCGATGGTGTCGAGCAGTGCTGCGGCGCGGTCGATGACTTGGATGCGGGCGGCGGCTTGGGGCTTGGGGGCGGGGGCGGATGTCAGTGCTGATGAGGGCGGGTGCTTGGCGCTGGTCATCGTTGGGGGTGCTCAGTTGCAAATTTTCCGCATTATGGAATCTTTTCCTTATTGCGAAAAGTGGTCGCGAGTCTCACTCTATGCGGCAAGTCAATAGAGCCCGTCGCCGTCGCTGTCGTTGGTCGGCATGCGTGCCAGGTCGAGTGCATGCCAAGCCTAGTGCATGCCAGCCCCAGTGCATGTCAGGCCGATTGCGGGCTTGCCGTCACCTCGATAACTGCTGACACATCGATCAAGAGGATCTTCACCATGAGCGCATCTGCTTCCGCCGCCGCTGGCCAATCCCAAGCTCAATCGGCCAGTATTCCGGCCTTTTGTGAGGGCGTGCTGCATTTCGGCACGTTGCCGGAGCATTTCGCGGCGCTCTCCGAGCCGGCCATCGGTGAGGGACAGTCGGCGATCTCTCAGGTCGATGAGGCGGCGGTGTTCCAGACCCGGCTGATCGCCGATGCGCTGCGCTATGCGACGCTGCAGCTCTGTGCGTCGAAGGAATCCGGCCATCCAGGTGGCTTTGCCAGCTCAGCGGATGCGATTGCGGCGCTGATCATGCTCGGCCACAAGAACATCGTCACTGAGGTTGGCCATCACGCGCCGGGCTTCTACAGCAGCATGTTCCTTGATGGCTCGCTGGAGGCGATGGGCATCAGTACCATGACCCAGATGCAGGAGCGCTTTCGCGAGCGCGATGGGCTGCTCGGGCATCTTTCCGGTGCGATTCCAGGGCTGCTGGCACCCGCGGGTCCTCTCGGTCAGGGGCAGCATTTTGCCATGGCTGGGGCCTATCTGAATCGCGACAAGCTGTTCCCCTGCACCATCGGCGATGGCGGCCTCGGCGAGCCCTACATCCTCTCGGCGATGAAGCACTTCAACACCAGCTATCCGCAGGTAACCAACTTCCTGCCGGTGCTGATCTGGAACGGTTATAGCCAAGAGCACCATTCGATGGTGTCGCTGATGGATAACGCGCAGATGACCGCCTATTGGCAGGTGCATGGCTTCGCGCGGGTGATCCTGATCGATGCTAAGGCCTTCGACGATGCCGATCAGCCGGAGGCCTATGTCGACAGCACCCTGTTCAGCGACGGCGCGCGCGCGGCCTTCACCCGCGCGGTACTGGAGGGGATGCAGCAGGCGGCCGAGTCAGCGATGAGCGGGACACTGACCGCAGTGATCATCAAGCAGCTCAAGGGTGCCGGTGTGCATGCGCGCGGTGCCAAGTCGCACAACCTCTATCCGGGCGATAAACCAGAGAAGCCGAGCATCGCCGAGGCGCTGCAGCATGGGGCGCTGGCGCCTGAGGCTTGGGCCTTGGTGCGCACCCTGATGGCGCGGGCTGGCGGTGGTCCGGCTGGCCAGGTGGCGGTGACCGAGTCCGAGCGGACGCTGCCGGAGATCGGCGAGCTGCCGATGCAGGCCTTTGCGGTTGGCGACAAGGCGGTACCCTCGACGGCGATGGCGGAGATGGTCGCGGTCTTGGGCGAGCGCGATCCGGAGTTCGTGGTGACCAATGCCGATGGCAACGAGGCCTCGGCGATGAAGGTGATCAATGAGCGGCTGAAGATTCGCCATCCGACGGTTGATGCGCTCTACAACCAGGCGCCGACCGGTCAGGTCTATGAGCCCCTGAGCGAGGATGCCTGCGCCGGGCTGGCGGCGGGCATCGCGCTCTTTGGTGGCCGCTCGCTCTGGCTCTCTTATGAAAGCTTTGCGATCAATGGCTGGCCGATCGTGCAGACGGTGGCGCAGGCGATGGCCGAGCTACGGCGGCGCACCCCGGCGGTGCTGAGCATGTTCACCGCTGGTGCGCTGGAACAGGGCCGCAATGGCTGGACCCATCAGCGCCCGGAGATCGAGAACTACATCGGCGGCCAGATGCGCAATGGCAATAGCTATCTGCTGTATCCCTGCGATGCCAACATGATGCAGGCGGCCTTTGCTTGGGCGACCTCGCAATTCAATAAATGCATCAGCATCGTTGCCAGCAAGTCGGCACTGCCGGTCTATACCACGCCAGAGCAGGCGCGCGAGGCGATCGAGGCCGGTGCCGTCTCGCTCTATAAGTCGGCGGCGGGGACGGGCTCCTTGGTGGTGTTTGCGGTGACTGGGGATATGGTGCTGCTGCCGGTGTTCGAGGCCAAGGATGCGCTGGAGGCAGCGGGGCATCGGGTGCGGATTGTGGCGGCGGCCAATCCGCGGCGCTTGTACCGGGCGGGGGATGTGGCCTGGTCGCACAGCTCAGAGGCGGATGGGCAGTTTATGGATGACTCCGCCTTTGCCGATCTGTTCGATGGCGATGCCTTGTTGGCGGTGAGTGGCGGCGGCACGGTGGCGTTGGAGCCGGTGATGCTGCGCTCGCGGGCCAAGGCGCGGGATCTGGTTGGTTGGCAGCGGGGTGAGACGACGGCGTCACCGGCGGAGATCATGGCGTTCAATGGCATCACTGGTGAGGCATTGGCACGGCGGGCGGCTGGATTGGTCGGCTGATGTTTTGACCCGCTGACCCGCTGATCCACTGATCAGAGGAATCAGCGAGGTGCTCTTGGTGGTGCTGAATTCGTGGATGCTGCTGAGGCGTCTGCCTAAAGGACGGGCAGACCCTCGCGCTCGGACAGACAGCCGCGGATGATGTGGCGCGCGCTTTCCTTGACCTGGAGTCGCGAAAGGCAATCGGTCAGCCAAGCAGGATCTCCGGCGAGGCGGGCCAGGGTCTTTTCGAGATCGGCTCTGACCAGGGGACCATAGGCGCGTTCGGCGATCTCCCAGGCCTGAGCCCGGGGTTCGCCCCAGTGATGGAACATCATGATCAGGTCGATGGCATCGCGGGCGCAGGTGCCGCGATCGGCGCCGCGATCGCTATTGGCGAGCAGCTTCTCAGCGATCTGGCTGGCGCGATTCAAGACCGGGATCGGCAGCTGTGGAACCCGCTCGCAACCGAGCTGGATGCGGGCCTCGAGCACGATTTCGAACTTGATTGGGGTGTTGTCGATCTCGAGAACAGTGCGGATGCCGTAGCGATCGGCGCGCACATCGCGCATAAGCTGAGGAGTTGTCCTGAACAGGGCGCCGAGGGATTGATTCGTGACGGTGCTGCGCAGTTGTCGATAACCTGGGCCGCTGGCGCAGAGGAAGTCGATATCGACTGATTCGCGGTATTCGTCGAGCAGCAGCGCAGCGCAGGTGCCACCGCCGAAACAGCAGCCGGCGTCGGCCAGGAAGCGATCATCCATCCTCTCGAGCAGTTGAAGGATGCGGCGATGGTGCGGGCGTTCAAACATTCATGACACCCTGCCCGTAGCAAGCGGTGAGGTGCTCGATCAGGGCTTGCTCGTCGGCGGTCAGGTTGGCGGTATCAACGTGCCGCCATTCTCGTTCGTACAGCGAGAATGCCTCGTCCTCGGGCATCCAGTCTTGATGGAGCTGCCAGGCGAGTAGGCGGAGATTGGGGTAGCGCTTCAGCTCAATCGTCGGGATCGCTCGCTGCCCGCTGGGGTGTTCGCTGTGGATCATGGCGTTGCCGGGAAGCCTTGCTGCAAAACGATCACGCTAGCATGCTGTGGTCTGCGATGCGATTGGATGAACGGAACGGGGCCTCTGGTTTGGTTTTTACAGAGTGTCCCACAGGCTGCGGGTGACTTGACGAATGCGGGGATGGTTTTCACATCAGCGAAAGCTGACAAGGTTGACAAGGTTGACAAGGCTAGCTATGACGGACGCTGTGACAAAAATTATTGCGATCGATGACGACCCCACGGGCTCGCAGACGGTGCATGGCTGTCTGCTGCTGACGCGCTGGGATGTGGAGACGCTGATGGAAGGGCTGCGGGACGCGTCGCCGCTGTTCTTTGTGCTGAGCAATACGCGCGGCATGGATGCCGAGTCGGCGGCGAGCATCACCCGGGAGATCTGCATCAATCTGCGCACCGCTTTGACGCGTATGGACGAGAGCGGAGCGCCGATCCAGCCGCTACTGGTGAGCCGTTCGGATAGCACCCTGCGCGGTCATTATCCGGTCGAAACCGACGTGATCGCCGAAGAACTCGGTCCTTTCGATGCGCATTTCCTGGTGCCCGCCTTCTTCGAGGGTGGGCGCGTGACCCGCGATGGCATCCATTATCTGATGGTCGATGGCGAGCCGGTGCCGGTGCATGAGACCGAGTTTGCGCGCGATTCGGTGTTCGGCTTCAGCACTGCATTCTTGCCCGACTATGTGCAGGAGAAGACCAGCGGACGGATCAGCGCGGTGGAGGTCGAGCGGTTTTCGCTGGCTGATGTGCGCGGCGATCTAACGGATCGCTTGTTGGGCCTGACTGGCAATCGCTGCTGCGTGGTGGATGCTGAGCAGCAGGCGGATCTGGACGGCTTTGCGCGGCAACTCTTGGCGGCGGCAGGGCAGGGCAAGCGTTTTCTGTTCCGCAGCGCGGCGAGCCTGTTGACTGCGCTCGCCGCCCTGCCACCGCAGCCGGTGCCGGCGGCCGAGATGGCGACCTTTGTGCGCGGAAGCCGGCCGGGCGTGGTGCTGATGGGCTCGCATGTCGGCAAGTCGACGCGGCAGTTGCAGCATCTGCTGGCGGAGACCGATGCGGTGGGCTTGGAGATCGATCTCGATCGCCTTGACGAGACCGAGAGGCCAGGCACGAAGGCGGCCGGGGGCGACCCATCTGCCACGACGGGTCCGACGCTGCCTCTGGTGGCCGACTTGATCGCCGCGGTTGAGACGGCACTGCAGCAAGGCCGCGGCGCGGTGCTCTACACCAGCCGTGGCGAGCGGCAGTTTGCGACCAAGGCAGAGCGCTTGGCCTTTGGTGATCAGGTCGCGGATCTGCTGGTGCGGATTGGTCAGCAATTGCCAGCCGACATCGGATTTTTGATCAGCAAAGGCGGTATCACCTCGAACGATACGCTGAGCAAGGCCTTAGCATTGCGTACCGCGCGCGTGCTCGGGCAGGTGCATGCTGGATGCTCGGTGGTGCGCTGCCCCGAGGATCATCCGCGTTTCCCGAATCTGCCAGTGGTGATCTTCCCGGGCAATGTGGGGGGCGATGAGACCTTGACCGAGGTGTATCAGCGGTTGTCGTCTGTCGGCATGACATGATCCCTGAGCAGTATGGATCATGGGTGCCAGCGTTTTTTGGCTGAGGTAAAACATGCAGATCAAGCGCCAGTATATTGTTGATGAATCCAATCGCAGGGTTGCTGTGCAATTGGACATGGAGACCTTCGCCAAGATTGAAGAGGCGCTAGAGGACGTTGGACTCATCCGTGCCATGGAGGAAGGCGATCTCAATCAGGATGACGATGAGACGCTAGATCTTGATCAAGCCCAGTTGTTTTACCGTGCACAGGTTGCGAGGCAATGAAGGTTCGCTATCGCAAGCGGTTTCTAAAACAGCTCGCGAGGTTGTCTGTCGAGATTCGCAGTCAAATTGAGGCTTTTGCCTTTGAGCAACTTCCAAATGCTCAGTCCATGGCTGAGTTGGGTAGCATAGATGAAGATGCAGGGTCGCGGGTCTTGCTACAAAACCCGCTTTGGCTCTTTTCGTGTGGGCATGGCCATGGAAGCCGATGCCGTCGTGTTCATCCTGGTGATGGATCGAAAAGACATCTACAAATTCTTTCCTTGAAGGAATGGTGATTCAAGCCTCATGTCCAGAATCCCCGACGAACGCCCGCTCAATCCCAGGCCTGAGGTCATCGCCGAGCTGAGCCGGCTGCTACCGGCAGCCAGCGTGCTGGCGACCGAGGCCGAGCTGGCACCCTACGAGTGCGACGGGCTGAGTGCCTTCCAGCAGCGCCCGCTGGTGGTGGTGCTGCCTGAGAGGGTCGAGCAGGTGCAGCAGATCATGCAGCTCTGTCATCGGCTAGAGGTGCCGGTGGTGGCGCGTGGCGCGGGCACGGGGCTCTCTGGTGGCGCGCTGCCGCTCGCCGATGGGGTCTTGCTCTCGCTGGCGAAGTTCAATCGGATCATCGACCTCGATCCAGCGAACCGAATGGCGCGGGTGCAGCCCGGGGTGCGCAATCTGGCGATCAGTGAGGCGGCGGCAGCGCATGGGCTCTATTACGCGCCGGACCCGTCCTCGCAAATCGCCTGTTCGATCGGCGGCAACGTGGCCGAGAACTCCGGCGGCGTACACTGCCTAAAGTACGGCTTGACGGTGCATAACATCCTCAAGCTCAAGCTGGTCAGCGTCGAGGGCGAGCTGTTCGAGGTCGGCGCCGAGGCCTTGGATTCGCCGGGCCTGGATCTGCTGGCGCTGATGACCGGCTCGGAGGGGATGCTCGGCATCATCGTCGAGGTGACGGTCAAGCTCTTGCCGAAGCCCGAGCGGGCGCAGGCGCTGCTGGCCTCGTTCGACAGCGTCGAGCGAGCCGGTGCAGCGGTCGCTGAGATCATTGGCGCCGGGATCATTCCGGCCGGTCTGGAGATGATGGACAAGCCGGCGATTCGGGCCGCCGAGGCCTTTGTCCATGCTGGCTATCCGATCGATGCGGCGGCGATCCTGATCTGCGAGCTGGATGGCTTCAACGCCGAGGTGTCGGTGGATGTGATGCGGGTGCGCGAGCTGTTGATCGGTGCCGGGGCGACCGATGTGCGCACAGCGGCGGACGATGCCGAGCGCCTGCGCTTCTGGAAGGGACGCAAGGCGGCATTTCCGGCGGTGGGACGGATCTCGCCGGACTATTACTGCATGGATGGCACCATTCCACGCCGCGAGTTGGGGCCTGTATTGAATCGGATCGCGGAGCTGTCGGCTGAGTATGGATTAGCGGTCGCCAATGTCTTTCATGCCGGTGATGGCAATCTGCATCCCTTGATCCTCTATGATGCGAACAACCCGGGTGAGCTTGAGAAGGCTGAGACATTGGGTGGCGCCATCCTCGAGCTGTGCGTTGAGGTCGGCGGCACCGTGACCGGTGAGCACGGCGTCGGGGTCGAGAAGCTGAATCAGATGTGCGTGCAGTTCAACAGCGCGGAGTTATCGCAGATGCATGCAGTGAAGGCGGCCTTTGATCCGAAGGGGCTATTAAATCCAGGCAAGGCGGTGCCGACCTTGCACCGCTGCGCAGAATTCGGCGCCATGCATGTGCATCATGGGGAGCTGAAGTTTCCCGAGCTGCCGCGGTTTTAGCTTAATCGAGTGACTGAGGCCAGTATGACTGGTTACAGCGATCGAGATTAAGCGCTTCTATGTCAATGGCTTTAATGTACCGTTTATTAAGTAAATGAAGGAGGTTGCGGTGAAAGAGATCGATGTACTTGAGGCAAGTCACCAGATGGGCCACTGGTTGGATTCGGTTGCCGCGGGCGCAGAGGTGGTCATCACTCGAAGAGGGCGCCCTGCGGCGCGTCTCGTTGCTGTCGAAAAGCCGATTGTCCGTTTTCCGGATCGCTCTGCGCTGCGCGCCGAGCTTCCGCCAATGCAAGAAGGGGCGACTGAGATCATTCGCGCACTTCGCGACGACGCACGCTTCTAAAATGCTCTATTTCGACACCAGTGCATTGTTACCTTACTACCGAACAGAGTCGGATAGTGATGTCATTCAATCACTGCTAGCTGCGCAAAATACACCAGTCTTGATCAGTCAGCTCGCCCAGGTTGAGTTTGCGTCTGCTCTAGCTCGTTGGGTTCGAATGGGGGAACTGAGTGAGCCACAGGCCAATCTCGTTGAGCATGCCTTCCATGAGGATCTGGTTTCTGAGCGGTTCTTGGTTCAACCTGTCGAAATGGCACACTTCGAGAGGGCATTACATTGGCTCGCAAACCGGAACACGGCCCTACGCACACTCGATGTACTGCAGCTTGCGTGTGCTGAGCGACCGAACACAATTCTAGTGACCCTTGATACTGTGATGCGTGCTTCAGCCAACTATCTTGGGCTGAGAACCTACCGATTTACCAGTGAATGACGTCGAGAATTAACAGGATAACGACGCGCGACTTCGATGGCTGAACACTTGGACACAACGACTGAGC
Organism: Halochromatium sp.; assembly: GCA_010912705.1. Lineage (GTDB taxonomy): Bacteria > Pseudomonadota > Gammaproteobacteria > Chromatiales > Chromatiaceae > Lamprobacter. The sequence continues at coordinate 36,570 of POWB01000028.1, read as the reverse complement.
AGGCGCTCATCGAGCAGGTCAATGCCGCTCGCGCGTCCGGCACAACCCTAGCCATCCATGGCGGCAAGACCAAGGCCTTTTATGGCAATCCGGTGCAGGCCGATGCCGAATTGGACTGCTCAAGCCACCGTGGTGTCATCGCCTATGAGCCGACTGAGCTAGCGATCACGGTTCGAGCAGGAACGCCGCTGGCCGAGGTCGAGGCACTCCTCGCCGAGCAGGGGCAGGAGTTCCCGTTTGAGCCACCGCATTTTGGTGAGCGAGCGACGATCGGCGGGATGGTGGCAGCAGGTCTGTCTGGACCTCGGAGACCCTATGCAGCCAGCGTCCGCGATGCGGTGCTCGGCGTGCGCATGCTCAACGGCAAGGGCGAGGTGCTGGAGTTCGGCGGCCGGGTGATGAAGAACGTCGCCGGCTATGATCTGTCGCGCTTGATGGTCGGCTCGCTCGGCGTGCTCGGTGTGCTGCTGGAGGTCTCGATCAAGGTGATGCCGATCCCGCTCGGGCGGATCACGTTGGTGCGGGAGCAGGATCAGTCCAGCGCGCTGGAGCTGATGCAGCATTGGGCCGGGCAGGCGTTGCCGATCACGGGCACGGCCTGGCTCGATGGCCGGCTGTATCTGCGGGTGGCGGGGAGTGAGGAGGCACTGAGCGAGTCACAGCGCATCCTGGGCGGTCTGCCGATGGCGGCAACGGAGGCCGATGCCTTCTGGACCGCAGTGCGCGAGCAGCGGTTGGATTGCTTCGCCGGTGAGCAGCCGTTATGGCGTGTCTCGGTGCCGCCAGCAACTGCGGCGGAGGCGATCGCTGGGGTTGAGTTGATCGAATGGGGCGGCGCCTTGCGCTGGCTGCGGGCTGGATTATCAGCGGAGGCGATTCGGAGGCTGGGGGCAGCAGCCGGCGGGCATGCGACGCTGTTTCGCGCCGGCGCCAACGCAGCGCCGCCGACGGATGGCGTCTTCGCGCCGCTCAGCCCGGTTCTGTCGCGGTTGCATCGGGAGCTGAAGCGCGCCTTTGATCCCCAGGGTCTCTTTAATCCCGGGCGCCTGTTCCGGTAAGCAACCGATCCGAGCAGCATGCAAACGCGACTGATCCCCGAACTCCTGCAGACCTCCGATGGCCGCGAGGCCGATCGCATCCTGCGCAGCTGTGTGCACTGCGGCTTTTGCACCGCCACCTGCCCAACCTATCAGCTCTTGGGCGATGAGCTGGATGGTCCGCGCGGGCGCATCTATCAACTCAAGCTTGTGCTCGAGGGCGAGCCGGCGACGCGCACCACCCAGCAGCATCTGGATCGCTGTCTGACCTGCCTGAACTGCGAGACCACCTGCCCCTCTGGGGTGGAGTATCACAAACTGGTCGAGATCGGCCGCGAGCGGATCGAGCGATCGGTGCCGCGCCCTCTGCAAGAGCGGCTGATGCGTTGGGGTCTGCGCCAGGTGCTGCCCTATCCGCGTCGCTTCGTGCCGCTGCTGCGCCTAGGGCAATGGCTGCGGCCGCTGCTGCCGAGGGCGTTGCGCGACAAGGTGCCGGTGGCCGCGGACAATGGTGAAGCGCCCCGTTTGGATCTGTTGCAGGTGCCCAGCTCGATGCCGGCGGTCGCCGGGACTGTGGTCGCTGGGACTGCGGTCGCCGGAACTGCGGTCGCCGGAACTGCGGTCGCCGGAACTGCGGTAGCCGGTAACGCAGTGGCCGGGACGGCGGCCGCGGAGTCTGCGCCGCGTCAGCGAAGGGTACTCATGCTCGACAACTGCGTCGAGCCAACCCTGACGCCAGCGACGGTGCAGGCCACCAAGCGTGTGCTCGATCAGCTCGGCATCCAGATCTTGCAGCCGAAAGGTGGCGGCTGCTGCGGTGCGATCAGCCAGCATCTGGCTGCGCCCGACGAGGCCAAGCGTTTCATGCGCCGCAATATCGACGCCTGGTGGCCCGAGATCGCGCCGAGAGATCGTGAGCAAACCCCGGCCGAGGCCATCCTGATCACCGCCAGCGGCTGCGGCGCGGTGGTCAAGGATTACGGCTGGCACCTGCGTGATGATCCGGTCTATGCCGAGAAGGCCGCCCGAGTCTCAGCGCTCGCCCGCGATCTGAGCGAACTGCTCAGCGCGGAGGATCTGGCCCGATTGCCGAGTCCGTTCGCGCATGATGTACCGCGTCGGATTGCCTTCCATCCACCTTGTACTCTGCAGCACGGTCAAGGGCTGATGGGCCGCGTTGAGGCGCTGCTGACCAGCGTCGGCTTTGAATTAACCCCGGTGCGCGATGCACAGAGCTGCTGCGGCTCGGCTGGCACCTACTCGATCCTGCAGGCCGAGCTATCGACCCGACTGCGCGCCGATCGCCTCGAGGCCCTAGAGTCCGGTGCGCCAGCGCTGATTGCCACCGCCAATGTGGGTTGTCAGACCCATCTGGCCGCGGCAGCGGGCAGACCCGTCTTGCACTGGATCGAGCTGTTTGATCCGCAACCTGCTGTGCTCATCGAGTCAGCAGCCCGAGCGGGCTACCGGGTTGATTGGTCGTGAGCGGCTTTGACTGGCGGCGCGACCATCCCCAGGCACCGACGCGGCCAATCGGCTAAACTCAGCAGCAGTCTCTGTGTCGAGCCAGCGGTCAATCGCCCGCAGACCGCCGACTCGGTGGATCGCTAGATCGAGCAGGCCAGCCTCGCCCCTCACGGAGTCCCATGGACCGCCCCTCAGGAGTCTGCTGATGCGCCTGTCTGCCGCCTTGCGATCGTTGCCGCTTTGGCTGGTTTTCATCGTGCCGCTGTTCGCTGCCAGTGCACTGCTTGGCGAGTCCGCCAGCGCCCAATCTCAGCCGCCGCACCCGCTCAACGACACCGGCATCGACTGGTGCGCCGATGGCAGCCGCAACAACCTCAGCTGTCCGGTCAGCGGCTATCCGGGTCAGGATGGCGAGTACGGGCGCGATGTCACCGACCATGACGACCGCGACGGCCATGCCGGCTTCAGCTACACCAAGCTCGACGCCCAGGGCCGGGAGCTCCCCGCCGACGCCAGCGCCTGGAGCTGCGTGCGCGACAACGTCACCGGTGCGATCTGGGAGGTCAAGACCGACGACGGCGGCCTGCGCGACAAGGACTGGACCTATAGCTGGTACGACCCTGACTCGCCGGATGGCGTGCCTGGCACTGAGGATGGCGGCACCTGCGCCACCGCTGGCCGCTGCGACACCGAGAAGTACGTCGAGGACGTTAACGCCCAGGGCCTCTGCGGCTTCAGTGACTGGCGGATGCCGACGATCAAGGAGTTGGCGGGGATCACCCATCTGGGGCGGACTGATCCCAGCATCGATACCGGCTATTTTCCCAACACGCTGTCATCATGGTTTTGGTCGGCCTCGCCGGGTGCCGGCTATTCGGACCACGCCTGGAGTGTCCCCTTCGACGGCGGCTACGACGGCAGCAGCAGTAAGGGCAATGGGTACCGGGTGAGGTTGGTGCGTGAGGGACAGTGGTCTTTGTCTTTTGTTGACAACGGCGATGGCACGATCAGCGATGCCAATACCGGCCTGATGTGGGCGCAATGCAGCGCGGGGCAGAGCGGCACTGATTGTGGCACGGGGAGTGCGGATGGCATGGCCTGGCAACAGGCCCTGAGCTATGCCGAGAACGCGACCTTCGCCGGATACAACGATTGGCGTCTACCCAACCGCCGGGAACTGCGCTCGCTGGTCGACTACAACACCTATGGCCCAGCGATCGACGAGGCATTTTTCCCCGCGACGCCATCGGACTGGTTTTGGTCGGCCTCGCCGTTTGCCAACTATTCGGACGGCGCCTGGTATGTCAACTTCTCCAGCGGCTACGACGGCAGCTACTATAAGTACAATCCCTACCGGGTGAGGTTGGTGCGTGAGGGACAGTGGTTTGGACTTTTGTCTTTAAGCGTCTCCGTCAGTGGCAACGGCAGCGGCACCGTGACGAGCAGCCCGGCCGGCATCAACTGCGGCAGCGACTGCAGCGAAGCCTACGAGCCCGGCACCGAGATCACCCTCACCGCCACCCCCGCCGCCGGCTCCGCGCTCACCGGCTGGAGCGAAACCAGCTGCGGCACCGCCACCCGCTGCACGCTCAGCCTAGACAGCGCCAAAACGGTCACCGTCACCTTTGCGCGCATCAGCCACGCCATCCAAACCAGCGCCAATCCCAGCAACGGCGGCACGCTGAGCTGCACCCCCAACCCGGTCAACCACGGCAGCAGCAGCACCTGCACCGCCAACCCCGCCAGCGGCTACCGCTTCATCGGCTGGAGCGGCGACTGCAGCGGCACCAGCCTCAGCTGCACCCTCAGCAACGTCACCAACCCCCAGGCCGTCACCGCCAGCTTCGAGCGCCAGACCTACAACATCCAAACCAGCGCCGACCCCAGCGCCGGCGGCAGCCTCAGCTGCAGCCCCAACCCGGTCAACCACGGCAGCAGCAGCCTCTGCCTGGTCAGCGCCAACAGCGGCTACCGCTTCACCGGCTGGGGCGATGACTGCGCCAGCGCCGGCACCGCCACCAGCTGCACGCTCGGCAACGTCACCAGCGCCAAGACCGTCAGCGCCCAGTTCACCCCAGTCGGCAGCGGCCCACGGGCCACCCATGCCGCCCCCGAGACCTATGTGCCAGGATCCCTGGTCACCGTCACCAACCACTTCAGCGACCCCGGCAGCGACCGCGTCAGCCTCGTCTGGCGGCCACAACTGCCACTCGGCTGGACCATCGAAGCAGTCGACGGCGATGGCATCCCCCAGGTCGACGAGGCCAATGAGATCGTCTTCTTCGGCGCACTGAGCCCGCCGCTCGAACTCAACTTCCGCTACCACGTCAGAGTGCCCAGCGGCGACCGCGACTCCAAAACCATCACCGCGGTGGTCAAGTATCGCCACACGCAACCGACCGACCAAGAACTGATCCCCGAGCCCGGAACCCTCTGGCTGCGCCAACAACAGATCCGGCGCCACCATGCCGATTATCTGGAACCCTACTGGACGATCAACGCCACCGAACTCAATCGCGTGCTCTCCTACTGGCGACATGGCGGCTACCACCGCGACCCCAGCTCACCCGATGGCTATGCCGAAGGCACTGGCGCCAGCGACGGACAGCGCCACGACGCCGACTACCAAGACCCGGCCTGGCGCATCGACAGCTTCGAGGTCAACCGATTAGCGGCCTACTGGCGCGCCCGTGACTACCACACCGAACCCGCCGGCTTCGACGGCTACGCACCCGGCGAACCGGCGCGCGGCAGCAGCGAGCGCTTGGGCGCCGACGCGACGCTGCCCGCCAGCGCTCAGGCCCCGCAAACCAGCCACAGCGCCAGCCTCAGTCACTACTGCCCCGGCGGCACCCTGCGCATCGACAACCGCATCGGCCAGACCGGCGATGCACCACCGCTCGCGCTGCTGTGGCACCCCCGCCTGCCGCCCGGCTGGACCATTGTCTCGGTACAGGGCGACCGGGGACCGGTCTTGAGTCCCGATGGCGACGCCATTCTGTTCCTCGAAGAGCAGCTCCGCCTGCCGCTGGATTTCAGCTACCAGGTCCGCATCCCCAGCGACGCCAGCGGTCCGCAGACGCTCGCCGCTGAATTGTCTTATCAAGACATCGACATGACCAACCCCGCGACCACCGCGCCCAGCCCGCTCAGCCTCAGCGACGACAGTGGCGAAGACGACGGCGGCTGCAGCCCAGCAGCCATCCAGCTCAGTAGTCCGATCACCAGCGGCCGCAATCAGCACTGGCGCTCCGAGCACCGCATCCAGGTCGCCGGCACGGTCAGCGTCGCCACGGCTGCCAGACTCGAACTGCGCGCCCCCCGCATCGACTTCGCCCCTGGCTTTCGCGTCCTGCCCGGTGGCCAGCTCAGCGCCATCGCCGACGCCGGAGTGACCTGCCCAGCGGATCGCGCAATCCTTGACCCGCGCCCTGCGGCAGCTACCAGCACGCGCACCGCGCCCGAGGCCATGAGTGCCGAGGCTGAAGAGACGATCGGCCTCACCGAGAGTGCGGCAGCGGCAGCGGCAGTAACAGCGGCACCGATCCTCGTGACCGACCCCGCCGCCTTACCCGTCTGGCTGCACGACCAGCTGCACGCGCTGGGCATCGACCCCGACCCCAGCACGCTGACCAGCAGCCTAGTCGACGCCGATGAGCACTGGCTGATTCTCGAGACCCGCCAAGCCCTGCATGAAGGCGACCACAACGGCGTCAGCGACCTCTACCATCTCGACTTGCTCAGCGACCAGCTCAGGCTGATCAGCGCCACCGAGCAGGGCAGGGCGGGCAACGGCCCCAGCCGCCATCCGGCCGCCGATGCCCGCGGCGAGCTGATCGTTTTTGAGAGCGAGGCCGATGATCTGGTCGCGAGCGATACGAATGCCGTCAGCGACATCTATCTTCACGACCTAGCCCTGGGGCAGACGTTACGCCTGACCGATGCGCTCGGCGCCTCCGCGCACCCCGGCATCGACGCCCAAGGGCAGGAGATCCTCTACGACCAGCGCAGCGACGAAGGACGCCGCGCCGTGCTGATCACCGCCACCGCCACCGGCAGCGGCGAGGCCGCGACCCGCCTCAGCCTTGCCACGGTGCCAGACGGCCACTCAGTCGACGCCCACCACCCGGCGATCAGCCCTGATGGGCGCTTCGTCGTCTATCTGGAGCAGAAGGCCTTAGGCGCCGCGGACGCGCCACGCGCCTGCCAGATCCACCTCTACGATCGCACCACCCAGGTCTACCACCGCCAGCCCTGTCCGCCGGCCTTGGCCGAGGCCAGCGAGCAGGCACGCCCGGCCTTCAGTCCGCGCGGCGATCAGCTCCAGTGGTGGCTGCCAGGACAGGCACGACCGCTGACCCTGCGCAATCCGCTCCACCCAGAGCTGCCCTGATCCCGAGGCCTGCAAGCCTCGCGGAGGCTTGCCGGCCGCCCTGCCAACGGCCACTGTGCTAGCTTGGAGGCAGACTCATCACGCGGATGCCAACCCGATGCAATTCCCCTACGGCCTAAGCGACTTCGGCACCCTGCGACGGGACGGCTACTGGCACCAAGGTCGCACTGACATCATGAAATGGAACTTCTCGCTGGTGCTGGCGTAGGCTGAAGGCTAAGGGCTAAGGGGAGGTGTTCGAGGGCGCGCCCTAGCGGGTCGAGTTCGAACAAGAGATGGCGCTGAGCAGCCAATTGCTCGATGTGGCCATCATCGAGGCCACCGAGACAGGCACCGCGTCTCACACAGCGCTGAAGGGCCAGGGCGCGCTACACCACGAGCTACCTGTTGGGCATCACACAGATACATACAAAACATGACTGACGCAAAGCTACGGCTCGTCCAAGCACTCGTTGACGCCATGCCGGATCTCACGCTTGGGCAATTACATTGGATTCATCGGGTAGTGGAGGTTTTTAGTACAGATCACAGGTTTACGGTTACTGGTTCAGATATATTTGATGAGACTGTGCTATGTAGTTTCGGCGACGCTATGCGCGTTCACCACAGTTTTTCCGCTGAACCTTTTAGTAAGGACAAGTTTGAGTATGTATTAGTAAAAGTACTGAAAATATCTGGTCGAAAAGCTACTTTAGCCCCAAAAGGAAATCCTGGCCATGATATTACTGTCGATGGCGTGAAAATTTCCCTTAAAACTCAGGCAGATAAAGGTATAAAGGAAAATTGGCTCTGGGTTAGCAAATTCATGGAACTGGGTAAAGGGGAATGGAAAGATAACCCAGCGGATTTGGAAGGACTCAGGCAACAGTTTTTTGAACACATGAAAAGTTATGATCGAATACTATCCCTTCGTTCCATCGAAAAAGGGCCGCACTGGAAATACGAGCTTGTCGAAATTCCAAAAAAATTGCTGGCGCTTGCTCGTTCTGGGACTCTTGAAATGAAGGTAAATAGCAAGCAAACTCCGAAGCCGGGTTACTGCTACGTTTCTGATGAAAATGGGCGCAAGCTTTTCGACTTATATTTTGATGGCGGTGCTGAGCGAAAACTTCAAATAAAGAATATAGTTAAAGACCAATGCCGCGTGCATGCAGTCTGGCAATTTCTTATTCCTCAAGAATAAGCGAACTTTGAACCTCTGCTGCCCGTCTTTTTGCAATTTCTATAAATTCGCCTTTTAACTCAATGCCGATGCATCGACGATTTAATTCTTTTGCCACAATTCCTGTGGTGCCAGCACCATAGAACGGGTCAAGAATAATGTCATCTCGGCGACTTCCGGCCAAAATACAGGGCCGCACCAATTCTCTAGGAAATACAGCGAAATGGGCATCTGGGCAAGGCTCTGTGTTGATTGACCAAACAGTGCGTCGGTTCTTTAGCCCGTTACCATTGATCGTTTGCTGCTTGATTGCATCTTGAGCAAAGTAATATCGCTCAGATTTTGAAAAAAGAAATAGATATTCATGGGCAACGGTAAGCCTGTCCTTAACGCTCTCCGGCTGGCAATTCGGTTTATACCAAATAATATCGTTGCGTAAATACCAACCATCGCGCTGACATGCTAAAGCAAGAAGCCAAGCAACACCGATAAGATCTTTTTTCTTGAGGCCATCTGGTGTCGGAGGTCTATACGACATTGCACGACCCTTATTCTTGTCGTCGGCGTCACGCCATTTACGCCCCCCAGATGAATATGTATTCCCAATATTAAGCCAAAAGGTTCCGTCTGGCGTAAGCACGCGGCGCACTTCACGAAATACTTCCACGAGAGAGTTGATATACTTATTTAGGTCAGGTTCCGAGCCAATCTGATTAGCAACGCCATAATCTCGCACTCCCCAATAAGGGGGCGAAGTAATAGCACATTGTACGGAGCAGCTTGGAATAGATCGAATAAGCTCGCGAGTGTCTCCATTTAGAACAAGAATTTGTCTGTCATGAGTTGGCCACTCGAATCGCTGGTACTCGGGTGTGGCTGACTGAGAAGATGCTTTGTTTGGGCTGTTCATGCGAAAAAGTTTTTCATATTCCTAACGCACGCGCAATTTTTATTTTTCAGTCTTTGGTGGTCGGCCACGTTTTTTCTTGCCCTTAAGAGCGAAATTTTCGAGATCTTGCCCCTTAATCATGTGGTCTCGGCCATACTTCTCAGATGGAAGCCTTTCTTCGGCGATGTACTGCCGAACTCTGGACGGCGTAACGCCAAGATATGTGGCCGCTTCATCGGTGGTAAAATACTTGCTCATGCGCGAGGAATATACTGGTTACAGCAACTGCACGCAAGCGAAAAATGCCCAACAAGTGCCTCCAGCCGACCGCTCGCTATGCTCGCGGCGGCTGAGGCTGGCGATGGGCTCGAGCATCTGCGCCCGCACAACCTACTCACCTACAAATCGCAGCATGAACCGCTGAACGCCTGGACCCTGGATGAGTTGATCGGCCACTACGTCAACTACCGCAAGCTCAGGCGCCAGCCAAACGGCAAACGCCATCCGCGCGCGGCCTTCGGCCTCTACGCCGTCGCTACCCGCTTTCCGCGCAAACTGGCGCGCCGGTATCGGTTACAAGCCACCGCTTGGGAGGGCGTCTATGAACTGCCCTGGGGCGCCCATCAGGTCCGCCTGATCGTCCTCAATGGCATTGCCAAACACCCACGCAACGCCCCCTGGGAACTCTTCGCCAGCGAGCAAGATCGAATGCGCCAGGGCTTGATCCACTATCGCGCCCGCTACCCAAACCCGCGCCGCGGCGGACACGGCGAACTGTTTGAACGCCTCTATCTGATGTACCTACGGGAGAACCCGACCATGGCCTACACGATGGAAGACTTTCTGCGCGAGACCCATGAGCTGGTGCTCGCCAACATGACCCCCGAGGAGCGGCTCAAGGGGCTTGATCAATCCACCATTGAAGCCTGGTTGGCGAAGCAGCGCCGGGATCATTAAAGCATCAGGCGGTGCATCCCCACCTGGTCGCCCCCTGGCCTGTCTGTGGAGCGCTTATGCGGGCTGGCTCCCCGCCGATGCCACCGCCTGGAGCTGCGTGCGCGACAATGTCACCGGCGCCCTCTGGGAGGTCAAGGAAATGAACACCGCCAACGGCCCGCTCACCCAGGCACTCAGACACCCACCCAGTCACCCAGTCACCCAGTCACCCACCCAGGCACCCAGGCACCCAGGCACTCAGGCACTCAGGCGCATTCCCGAGGCGCGTGTTTGACCGCATCACCTTTGGAGCCTATCAGATGAAACAAGTCGCCCCGCTGCGCTATGACGTCATCTTCAAAAAAGCCTTCAGCGAGCCGGATATCTTCGCCGGCTTCGTCGAAGCGATGACCGGCGTGGCCGTGAACATTGATCATGTCGACACCGAAAAGCGCTTCGACCCGCCGATTGGTCTGGTCGATTCGCGCTTTGATCTCTATGCTGAGGATCACGTCAATCGGATTGTGATCGACATTCAGCATGTCAAACTGCCGGATCACTATCATCGCTTTCTCCATTACCATTGCGCGGCGATACTGGAGCAGGTGGCCACCGCTAAGGATTATCATCCGCCCTTACAGGTGCTGACCCTGGTTGTGCTGACCTCGGGCGATCGCCATCAGGTCGAGTACGCCAGCATTGACTTCGATCCGAAGGATCTAAAAGGCCAGCCGCTCGGCGAGATCGCCCACCGGGTGATTTATCTGTGCCCGAAATACGTCAGCGACGCCACGCCCGAGCCGTATCGGGAATGGCTGCAGGCGATCGCCGATAGTCTCGATGAGGAAGTGGATGAAAGCGCTTATCACAACCCGCTGATCCACAAGATTTTCGGTCTCATTGCGCGCGATGGCCTGACGCCCCAGGATCGCGCTCGAATGAAGGACGAGTATAGCTATGAGGCGATTGGTCGCGATCAATTCGAGAAGGGCGAGGCGAAGGGTAAAGCCGAAACCCAAACCATGATCGCCCGTCAAATGCTGGCGCATGGCCTAGCGCCGGACGCTATTGCCCAACTCACCGGGGTACCGCTGACGACAGTGTTGGATTGGACGCGGGAGCGATACTGATACTGTTGCTTTTGCAAGGCGGATGCTGCGCCTATCTGCTGCCTTACGATCGCTGCCAGCGGGAAGATGACGCTAGGCGGGGTTATAGGTGTTGCCCAAGCGATCGCCACATCACAGGCCAGACGAGCACAAGCCTGCTGTGATCTAATGCGCGGTTTCGATCAGGGGCTGCGGCGAGCGATGCGAACCCGAGTCAAGTTCTGTGGTCTGACCCGACTTGTCGACGTTGATGTCGGTGTCGGGCTTGGTGTCGATGCGATCGGCTTGGTGTTCCATCCTGCCAGCCCGCGGGCGGTGGAGCCGGCGCAGGCGGCGCGGTTGGTGGCGGCCTTGCCGGCCTTCGTCAGTGCCGTCGGACTGTTTGTCGATGCCGAGCCGGATCAGGTCCGTGCGGTGCTGGCGCAGGTGCCGCTGGCGGCGCTGCAGTTTCATGGCGCCGAGCCGCCGGAGTACTGTCGCAGTTTTGACCGGCCTTGGATCAAATCGGTGGCGGTGCGCCCCGGTGTCGACCTGGCCGTGGCGGCGCGGCGCTACGCTGGAGCTAGCTCGCTGCTGTTCGATACCTATGATGCTAGGCTCGCCGGCGGTACCGGTCGGCGTTTCGACTGGTCGCTGCTGCCGAGCGAGCTGGCTGGGCGACACATCCTCGCCGGTGGCCTGAGTGCCGAGACGGTCGCAGAGGCGATTCGCCAACTGCGCCCTTATGCGGTGGATGTCAGCGGTGGCATCGAGCAGGCGAAGGGCGTCAAGGACCCGGGTAAGATGACAGACTTTATGAAAGGTGTACGTGATGGCGACCAGAGCTGAAGATCTCGGAGGCGGTGAGCCGCCGGTGATGGCGGCGAAGGCTTATCAGTGGCCCGATGCCGGCGGCCATTTTGGCCCCTATGGCGGGATGTTCGTGCCCGAGACGCTGATGCACCCACTCACCGAGCTGCGCCAAGCCTATGCGCGCTATCTCGGTGATCCAGACTTCCTGCGCGAGCTCGATGCCGACCTGCGCGATTATGTTGGCCGACCCTCACCGGTCTACCATGCCGAGCGCTGGAGCCGGGAGCTTGGCGGCGCGCAGCTCTTCCTCAAGCGCGAAGATCTCAACCATACCGGTGCGCACAAGGTCAACAACACCATCGGCCAGGCGCTGCTCGCGCGGCGCATGGGCAAGACCCGCATCATCGCCGAGACCGGTGCCGGTCAGCATGGGGTCGCCAGCGCCACGGTTGCGGCTCGGCTCGGGCTCGAGTGCGTGGTCTATATGGGCGAGGTCGATGTCGCCCGCCAAGAGGCCAACGTCTACCGGATGCGCCTGCTCGGCGCCGAGGTGGTCGCGGTCAAATCGGGCACCCGCACCCTGAAAGACGCGCTGAACGAGGCGATGCGCGACTGGGTCACCAACGTTGACAATACCTTCTACATCATCGGTACCGTCGCTGGGCCGCATCCCTATCCGGCCATGGTGCGTGACTTCCAATCGGTGATCGGGCGTGAGGCACGTGGACAGATGATCGAACAGACCGGGCGACTGCCGGATGTGGTGATGGCCTGTGTCGGCGGTGGCTCGAATGCCATCGGGCTCTTCTATCCGTTCATCGAGGACCCCGAGGTGGCGATGATTGGCGTTGAGGCCGCCGGCGATGGGCTTGAGACCGGACGTCATGCGGCACCCCTCTGCGCGGGTGAGCCTGGTGTGCTGCACGGTAACCGCACCTATCTGATGGAAGATGCGAACGGTCAGATCCGTGAGACCCATTCGGTCTCGGCCGGGCTCGATTATCCCGGCGTTGGCCCCGAGCACGCGTGGCTCAAAGACAGCGGCCGCGCGAGCTATGTCGCGGTTACCGATGATGAGGCACTGGCCGCCTTCCATGGTCTGACGCGCACTGAAGGCATCATCCCGGCGCTCGAGACCAGTCATGCGCTGGCGCAGGCGAGCAAGCTGGCGCCGACGATGCGCAAGGATCAGAGTATCCTGATCAATCTTTCAGGGCGCGGCGACAAGGATATGCAGACCGTTGCCCGCTTGGAGGGGCTGCAGCTATGAGTCGCATCCAGCGCCGATTCGAACAGTTGCGGGCTGCAGGTCGCACCGCGTTGATCCCCTTTGTCACCGCCGGTGATCCGACACCCGAGCTGACCCTGGCGCTGATGCACCGCATGGTCAGTGCTGGTGCCGATCTGATCGAGCTTGGGGTGCCGTTCTCGGACCCCATCGCCGACGGACCGGTGATTCAGCGTGCCACCGAGCGGGCACTGGCGCAGGGCATCTCCTTGCGTGATGTGCTTGCGATTGTGCGTCGCTTCCGCGAGACGGACAACGAGACCCCCGTCGTGCTGATGGGCTATCTGAATCCGATCGAGGTGATGGGGGGCGAGGTCTTTGCGCAAGCCGCCCGTGAGGCCGGTATGGATGGCGCGCTGATCGTCGATGTGCCGCCGGAAGAGAGCCACGCCTTGGTCGATGCGGTCAAGGCGCAGGGGCTCGATCTCGTCTATCTGCTGGCGCCGACCTCTGATGCCGCGCGCATCGAGGCGATCGCTGAGGTGGCCTCGGGCTTTGTCTACTATGTCTCGGTCAAGGGAGTGACCGGTGCCGGCCATCTCGATGTTGACGAGGTCAGCAGTAAGCTGGACGCGATTCGGGCACGCATCGAGCTGCCGGTTGGGGTTGGGTTTGGGATCAACACTGCGGCCACCGCGGCGCAGGTGGCGCGGGTGGCCGATGCGGTGATTGTCGGCAGCGCCATCGTCGGCCGCATCGAAGCGCTCGCAGAGGAAGGCCAAGTCGAGCGTATCCCTGCCGTTGTTGGCGATTTCCTCGGCGAGCTGCGCGCCGCGATCGATGAGACTGACCATGGAGACCAACATGGCTGAAAAGACGGCCCGCGGCGAGGCGATGAGCTGGTTTGAGAAGCTGATCCCGAGTCGCATCCGAACCGAGGCGATTAGTAAACGTGCGGTGCCAGAAGGGCTCTGGGATAAGTGCCCAGGCTGCAATGCGGTGCTCTATCGAGCTGATCTGGAGCGCAACCTCGAGGTCTGCCCAAAGTGCGGCCACCATAATCGCGTCACAGCACGCAAGCGGCTCGAGCAGTTTCTCGATCTAGACTCGACTGAGGAGATCGGTGCCGATCTAGAGTCGACCGATCCGCTCAAGTTTAAGGACATGAAAAAGTATAAGGATCGGCTCACCCAGGCGCAGAAACAGACCGCTGAGAAGGAGGCGCTGATCGTGATGCGTGGTCAGCTGAGGGGGATGGCCTGTGTTGCGGCGGCGTTTGAATTCCGCTTCATGGGCGGGTCGATGGGCTCGGTGGTCGGCGAGCGCTTCGTGCGCGGGGTCGATGCCGCGCTGGAGCAGAATGCCGCTCTGGTCTGCTTCTCGGCCAGCGGCGGCGCGCGCATGCAGGAGTCGCTGTTCTCGCTGTTCCAGATGGCCAAGACCAGTGCCGCGCTCGGCCGACTACGCGAGGCTTGGCTACCCTTCGTCTCGGTGATGACCGACCCAACCATGGGCGGCGTCTCGGCGAGCCTAGCGATGCTGGGCGACATCAATATCGCTGAGCCGGGGGCCTTGATCGGCTTTGCTGGCCCGCGGGTGATCGAGCAGACGGTGCGCGAGACCCTGCCTGATGGCTTCCAGCGCAGTGAATTCCTGCTCGAGCATGGCGCCTTGGATCAGATCTGTGATCGACGCGAGCTGCGCGATCGGATCAGCGACCTGATCGCGATGTTGATGCGCCGCTCGCTGCTCGACCTGAGTGCGGCAACCGAGCGACAGGGCTCCACCGAGCTGGTGGTCGCCGAGTCACGCGCCTTGCTGCCCGGTCCGCTCTGAGCGGTTCGAGCCTGAGCAGGCGGTGGCAGAGGCGCGCGACCTGAGTATGCGCTTGCAGACCCTTGCGGACTGGCTCGCCTGGCAGGAGACCCTGCATCCGAGCCGGATCGATCTCAGGCTCGAGCGTGTGGGTGCGGTGTGGGGGCGCCTCCACCCTGAGCTGGCGCCGGGACGGCTGCCCTCTGCGGTGATCACGGTGGGGGGCACCAACGGCAAGGGCTCCTGCGTCGCCTATCTCGAGGCCTGGTCGCTGGCCGCTGGCTATCGCTGTGGGGCCTATTCCTCGCCGCATCTGCTGCGCTACAACGAACGCATCCGTATCGATGGCGAGATGGCGACTGATGCCGACCTGTGCGCGGCCTTCGCCCGCATCGATCAGGCCCGCGCTGAGTCGTCGCTGACCTATTTTGAGTTTGGCACCCTAGCGGCCTTGGATCTCTTTGTGCGCGCCGGTGTCGAGATCGCCCTGCTCGAGGTCGGTCTTGGTGGGCGTCTCGATGCGGTGAACATCATCGACGCCGATGTCGCACTGGTCGCTAGTATCGGCCATGATCATGCTGCTTGGCTCGGCGATAGCCTGGATCAGATCGCCTTTGAGAAGGCCGGGGTCTTCCGTGCCGGGCGCCCGGCGGTGATCGGACAGCGCGATGCACCCGAGCGATTGCGCGCGCGTGCTGAGGAGCTTGGCGGGCTGCCGCTGCCGCTTGGCCAAGCCTTCGATTGGACCGCTGAGGTCGGACAATGGACTTGGCGTGGGCCGAATGGCAAAGGGTACGGCGCGCTGCCCTTGCCCGCGTTGCGGGGTCAGCGCCAGCTCGACAATGCGGCCACCGCGCTCTGCGCGCTGGAGCAGCTGAGTGATCGGCTTCCGGTCAACCCGGCGCAGATCCGACAAGGGTTGTTGCGGGTCAAGCTTGAGGGGCGATTTACGGTGCGACCGGGACGCCCGACCTGGATTCTCGATGTCGCGCATAATGCCGAGGCCGCGCAGACCTTGGCCGAGAACCTGGCAAGCTATCCTTGCACGGGGCGCCGCCTCGCGGTCCTGTCGTTGCTTGCTGACAAGGATGCGCGCGCGGTGATGGCGCCGCTTGCAGGGATGATCGAGCGCTGGCATCTTGGGCTGGCGGCGACGGATCGGGCCATGGGCCTAGAGGATCTGACGGGGGCCTTGGCCGATGTCGCACCTGCGGCGGCGGCTGTGCCGCATGCGAGTCTCGATCAGGCGCTCGCGGCAGCGGCAGCAGAGGCCGCGTCGGACGATCTTATCCTCGTGTTCGGGTCGTTCATGACCGTCGAGGCCGCACTGCGCAGTCTGATCATTGCTCCTGTATAATCATCAATGGTTCAACGAGGGGATACCCTAAGGCATGACGCGGATGGATGAGGCGGCGAAGAGACGACTCGTCGGTGCGGCTGTATTGGTCGCGCTGGCGGTGATCTTTGTGCCAATGCTCGTCGAGCGAGGCGATGATGAGCTGGGCGAGCCGATCGTTCTCCCGGAGGCGCCAGATTGGGGAGAGGTGGCCGACGGTGATGCTGACCTAGATAAGGCCGATTCCAGGTTTGATGAGCCGCTTCCCGAACCGGACGATCTGCTGCCGCTGCCACTGCCCACACCAGAGCCGCCTCCTTCCGCGCGGGATGCCGAGCCGATGCCTGCTGATCCTCGCTCGGTGTCACCGAGTGAGGGCGGTGCATCCTCAGCCGAGGATTCGGGCAGTGCGGCGCGCTCGGCGTCATCGACGACGCGCACTGAACAGGCCCCTGGCGACACCGCAGCCTTAGCGCCTGCTGGTCCCAAGCCGGTGCCATCCGGTACCAGCGCTTGGGTGATTCAGGTTGCCAGTCTCGGCTCGCCAGAAGCTGCCAAGGGGCTCCAAGACAAGCTTCGCAGCAAGGGCTATCCGGCCTTTGTCGAGCAAGCTGATGTTAGCGGGCGCCGCTATTACCGAGTGCGCGTCGGCCCTGAGATCGAGCGCACAAGGGCGGACCGTATCGCCAAGCAGCTGGCAGCTGAAACGGGTGGTCAGCCACTGGTTCAGCGCTACCGCTAAGTACTCTGATACTCGCGCTGCTCAGACCGATTTAGTCATCTTTTCACGGGGCCCGATGACGGTGACAGAGCAAAAGGCCCGTCGCGTTGCTTAGGCAGGACCAACTATGATTTGGGTTGATTACGTCATCATCGCCATTATCGCGCTCTCGGCGCTGATCGGGCTCGCGCGAGGCTTAGTCCGAGAGGTGATCTCGCTCGTGGTTTGGGTCGCTGCCTTGGCGGCGGCCTGGCTTTTCTACGAGCCAGTTGCTCTAGAGCTGACACCTTGGATCTCAACGCCCTCATTGCGGATCGGGGTGGCGGTCTTGATCTTAGTCTTTGGCGTGCTGATCGCTGGTGCCATCTTTGGCTACTTACTAGCGACCCTGGTTGATAAGACCGGACTGAGCGGCACTGATCGACTCCTTGGCGTGGTCTTTGGTGCTGCGCGGGGTGCCGTGCTGGTTGCATTGGTGGTCTTTTTAGCGGCGCTAACGCCGATCACCGAAGACCCCTGGTGGGATCAATCGCAACTGCTGGATCAATTTAAGATCCTGGCCGACTGGATGCTCGAGCAGGTGCCACCAGACGTGACCGAGCGCATCAAGGCGCTGTGAGCTAGGCCATGTGCGGAATCGTTGGCATTGTCGGCAAGTCGCCGGTGAATCAGATCCTCTATGATGCACTGCTGGTGCTGCAGCACCGTGGTCAGGACGCCGCCGGCATCGTTACCAGTGACAGCAAGAAGCTGCACATGCGCAAGGACAACGGGTTGGCACGCGATGTCTTCCGCACTCGCCACATGCTGCGGCTGCGCGGCAATATGGGCATTGGCCATGTACGCTACCCTACCGCTGGTGGCTCCTGCTCCTCAGAGGCGCAGCCATTCTATGTCAACTCGCCCTATGGGATCGTGCTGGCCCATAACGGTAACCTAACCAACGCCGAGGAGTTGAAACGCGACGTCTTCGTCGACGATCTCCGCCACATCAATACAGAGTCTGATTCCGAGATCCTGCTCAACGTCTTCGCGCACGAGCTGCATCTGCAGAACAAACTGCGCATCGACGAGCAAGACATCTTTCGTGCCGTCGAGGGCGTGCACCGGCGTTGCCGCGGTGGCTATGCTGCGGTGGCGATGATCCCAGGCTTTGGTGTCTTTGGCTTCCGCGATCCGCACGGCATCCGGCCGGTGGTCTATGGCAAGCGTAAGACCCAGTTTGGCGAAGAGTACATTATCGCCTCTGAGAGTGTGGCGCTGGATACCATCGGCTTTGATCTGATCGGTGATGTCGCGCCCGGTGAGTGCGTCTTCATCGATATCGAAGGTCAGCTGCACACCAAGCAATGCGCACCGCAGCCGGTGCTCTCGCCCTGTATCTTTGAGTTTGTCTATTTCGCCCGCCCGGACTCGATCATCGACAATATCTCTGTGCATAAGGCACGCTCGCGTATGGGTAAGAAGCTGGCGAGCAAGATCAAGCGGGTGTGGCCCAATCACGACATCGACGTCGTCATCCCGGTTCCGGACACCAGTCGCACAGCCGCCCTGCAATTGGCGAATCACCTTGGCGTCCCCTACACCGAGGGCTTCATTAAGAATCGCTACATCGGCCGTACTTTCATCATGCCCGGCCAGCAGGTGCGCAAGAAATCGGTACGACAGAAGCTGAATGCGATCGATCTTGAGTTCCGCAAGAAGAACGTGCTCTTAGTCGACGATTCCATCGTGCGCGGGACCACTTCACAGCAGATCATTCAGATGGCGCGTGACGCTGGCGCGCGGCGGGTGTATTTCGCATCCGCCGCACCGCCAGTGCGATATCCGAATGTCTACGGTATCGATATGCCCTCGGCGAGCGAGCTGATCGCACACAATCGCAGCGAGGCCGAGATCGAGGATGAGCTGGGCGCAGATCGGCTTTTCTTCCAAGACCTCGATGATCTCATCGATGCGGTACAAAAACGTGGTAAGAGCCTCGTCGACCGCTTCGACACCTCGGTCTTCGATGGCGTTTATGTGACCGGCGACGTCACCCCTGGCTACCTTGAAGCCTTAGAGCGGGCTCGCAACGATGGCGCCAAAGAGGAGCGTCAGTCACGTCAGGATGAGACCGTCATCGAGCTCTACAACACCGCATGAAGTTCGCCACCCGAGCGATCCGTACGGGTCATCAGCGCACCGTCGAGGGCGAGCACTGCGAGCCGATCTTTGCCACCTCGAGCTTCGTCTTCGAGACTGCGGCCGAGGCCGCTGCGCGCTTCTCCGGCGAGCAGCCGGGCAACATCTACTCCCGTTTCACCAATCCGACCGTACGCGCCTTCGAGCAGCGGCTCGCAGCGCTCGAGGGCGGTGAGTCTTGCGTTGCAACGGCGTCTGGGATGGCCGCGATCCTAGCGACCTGCATGGGCCTGCTGCAGGCCGGCGATCGTATCCTGGCAGCGCGCAGCCTGTTCGGCAGCACCAGCATGCTGTTCGACAAATACCTCGCGCGCTTTGGTATCGCAACTGACTATGTCCCGCTCAGCGACCTCGATGCCTGGGCCGCCGCGATCCGTCCCGAGACCAAGCTGTTGTTCGCCGAGACGCCCTCGAATCCACTCACCGAGATGGTCGCGATTCGGCCCCTGAGTGAGATTGCCCATGCGCAGGGCTGTCTGCTTGCGATCGATAACTGCTTTTGCACACCGGCGCTGCAGCGCCCGCTTGAGCATGGTGCCGATCTGGTGATCCATTCAGCGACCAAGTACCTAGACGGGCAGGGCCGCTGTGTTGGCGGTGCCGTGATCGGCGATGCCAAGCGGGTTGGCGAAGACGTCTTTGGAGTCGTGCGCACCGCCGGCCCATCACTCAGCCCATTCAACGCCTGGCTGTTCTTGAAAGGCTTGGAGACGCTGCAGTTGCGCATGCAAGCCCACGCCGCGAGTGCCTTGGTGCTGGCGCGGTGGTTGGATGAGCATCCAGCGGTCGCGCGCGTCTACTATCCTGGTCTGCCTGAGCATCCCCAGCATGATCTCATTGCGAACGGAACTGCGAACGGAGCTGCGAACGGAGTCGCAAATGGCGCGCAGATCGGTGCAGAAGCGCAGCGGCAGACTGGTGCCGAGGCGCGACCAGGCACCAGCGCCGAAGCACAACAGCAAACCGGTGGCGGCATCATCGCCTTCGAGGTCGTGTCGGCTCATTCCAGCCGTGCGCGCGAGGCGGCCTGGTCAGTCATCGATGCCACCCAGATGCTCTCGATCACCGCTAACCTCGGCGACACCAAGACCACTATCACCCATCCGGCGACCACCACTCACGGCCGGCTGAGTCCTGAGGCCCGCGCTGCGGCAGGGATCACTGAGGGATTGATCCGGGTCGCCGTCGGACTCGAGGATGTGGCCGACATTCAAGTTGATCTGGCGCGCGGGCTAGAGTCGCTCCTGCGCTCCGCCTGATCTTTGGCTGCTCATGCAAGATACCTCGATGCTGACCCAACTCCGGACCTGGTTTCTGCAAGGCATTGCCTTGCTCGCGCCCCTGATCATCACGCTGGCCCTATTGATCTGGCTCGGCCGATCGGTAGAGCTCTTTGTTGGTGGTCTGCTCCGTCATCTGTTGCCCCATGCCTGGTATATCCCAGGCATGGGGCTGGTGGCGGCGCTCATTGTGACATTGGCCGCGGGTCTGCTTGCCAACCTATTCTTGGTACGTTGGCTGGTTGCCGTGGCCGAGCATGTGCTGGACCGGATTCCCTTGGTCAAGAGCCTCTTTCAGGGTCTGAAAGATGTGGCCCGGTTCTTTGCCCGGACTGGCGATCAAGACTTGGGCCGTCCGGTCGTGGTGACCCTGCCGATAGGCGACGCCATGGTTCAACTGGTTGGTTTCGTCATGCAGGAGCATGCCCTGTTGCCACGCGCTGATGCCAGTGCCAAGAGTGCTGAGGCCGGTCAAGAAGATCTCGTGGCGGTCTACTTGCCGATGAGCTATCAGGTGGGTGGTTACACGCTTTACCTCGAGCGCAGCCGAGTACAACCGCTCGCGGTAGGGGCCGAGCAGGCCTTGCGCTCGGTCATCACCGGCGGTGCGCTTAACGAGGGCTCGGCCACGAATGGCAACGGTGGCTCTATCACCGCGATCGGTGGTCGTCGGCGTCAGCGTCAGACCCTCAACTTAGGCGTCCGATGAGACCAGCACCCGTGCCATGCCCGGTCCGAGCCAGAATTCAAACGGCGCCGGCAGCTCGGTCATCGGCCAGTCTGGCGAGAGATCGCGGATCGGTCCGGGCGACTGGATCAAATGGCGCAGGTCGTCGACAAAGAAGCGCTGCCGCGCCCAAGGGTCTTTGTTGATCACCAACAGCGCTTGCCCAGGTCCATCAACCGCGTGCTTACGCAGCACTAAGATCGCCGAGTCAGCATGATCGAGCCGTTCGATGCGGCCCTCGCCATCGAGCACCGGCACTCTGTCTTTGATGGCGTTGACCTGGCTGATGAAGTCGCTGAGGTCGAGCGTCGGCGTCTCCCAATCGTCCGGGGTCGTTTCGACCACATCGAGGCGACGGCGGAAGCCGAATTCAAAGCCGATTGGGATCATCACGCCGCTTGAGAACAGCGCCGTGAACAGATAGCGCTGGCGCAGGGCATCGGCATTTTGATGGAACTCCTCGAACATCCGCGGCGTGTCATGGCTCTCAGGAAAGCCGATCGAGGGCGCGATATGGCGCGTCAGCGCGTATTGATCGAGCAGCCAGTCGCCATTGAAGTCCCACCACTTGGCACTGTTGAAGATGGCGTCAAAGCCGGCCTCGGCGGTCTCGCGGGTCTGCTCTGGGGTGCAGCCGAGGGTCTCAGCGACGAAGAGGGTATCCGGATGGCGGTCGCGAATCTGGGTAATCAGCTGCTCCCAGAGTGCGGCGGGGAGCTGGTAGGCGGCATCACAGCGGAAGCCGCGGAAGCCGAGCCCGATGAGATGCTCGACCAAGCCCACGAAATAGGCAAGGAGGCCGTCTGGATCATCGGCCTGCTGCAGCGCGCGCTCATGATCGAACTGCGCCAGGTCGCGCCAGACCACCTTGTTGCCGTTGGCCTCAACGCAAAACGGGTGTGCGACGCGGTTATGGTGGCGCACGAACCAGTCCGGATGCTCAGTCACTAATGGACTGTCTTCAGCGCAATGGTTGATGACCAGATCAATCATCAGCGATAGTCCCTGCTCGCCGGCGATCTCGGCCATGGCCTGGACCTGTGCGTCTGGCGCTAGGCTTGAGTCAGGGGAGAGCAGGGCTTGGTTAATCCTGAAATAGTCGGCAATCGAGTACAGGCTCCCAGAACGTCCGAGCTGCTGGATCGGGTTGACAAAGATCCAATCGAAGCCCATCGCGGCGGCGCGCTCTAGATGTGGTGTCCAACGATCGAAGGGACCGGCTAACAGCGGAAACAGATTGTAGAGTTTCATTCGGTGGTTTGCTCTTGATCCTTAGATGAGCGTTCTTGTTGATAGCCCTGCTCGAATTCCGCGGCGCCTTTCTCGACGGCGTTGATGGCCTTGCCGGTCGTCTTACCAGCCCAGGAGCAGGCGCTCAGACTGCTCCCTAGGATCATCAGGGGCAGAGCGTAGGAACAGTCTTATCCAAGGCGTTCGTGAGTCGAGGGTGTCTCGGTATTGAAGAGTTCAGCGGGATGTTGCGCGCGCGCCGCGGCGAGGAGCCAGCGTTGCAGTTGTGGGCGATCACGACAAGCAAGGATACGCGCGCGGTCGTCGTTGTCGAGGTTCAGTCCGCGGTCGGCTAGCAAGGATAGAATTGATTCGGCGATACCCTGCTCGATACCTTCGTTGAGACCTTCGTTGAGACCTTCGGTGCGAATCGCCTCGATGCTCTCGTAGCCAGAGCGTTGCAGCAGATTGCGGAGCATGACGCGATGGCTGGCGTCGCGATCGTAGAGTGCCTCGACGGGCACCGGATTGCGTAAGATGCCAGGTGCGGTCAGCTCCTCGCCCTGTCCAAAGATCCGTATCGGCTGTCCGGGGCAGCGCACCTCGACACGCCGCGGACCGACCAGACGCACCACCCAGACCTGTTGGGTGCCATGGTCGAGTAGTTCGGCGATCTTCTCTTCCAGCTCCTGTTCATCCTGTCCGGTTCCGGCATATTCAACCGCGAGTGGCGGCACGCCGGGGATCCAGCCGCGTTCCTCGCCAGCTGCGGCGATGGCGATATCCGGCGCGCGCAGGGTGCCGGCCTCCGGCGTGAAGCCGGCATCGATGCCCGCCCAGTTCACCTCTGGATCGGTCTCCAGCGCACCAGCGCCAGACAGATTGCGGCCCGCATGGTCGCGTCCGGCTGGGGCGCAGTAGATAGGGTGGCCTTGGCTGAGCTCATAGCGATCGCCCTCGCGCAACTGCTCGACACGGAAAGGGCCTTGCGAATGAGGATGTGCTTGATTTGGCATCCGTGATCTCCGGTTGATTCTGGGGTGGCGTCGATGATACTGGTATTCACTGGCCAAGGATAAGGGTCGTGTTGAACGCCCGTGATCGGAACTCCGGAATGTCGCAGACTATCTGAAACGGCATGGCCACCTAATATCGCCCGCGGACCTGATGTGGCACGATTGTCTGCGCTACAGGCTATGGTCTTGGAAGGGGTTTGGGTTAAGTGCCGGCGAATGATCATGATCCGGCGCAGTCTCGGTGGCGGCGTCCGTGTGACTGCCGCTGGACGTCTCATCTTGAGCGTTGAGGTTGGTCGTCGACTCAGCAAGAGCCGTGGTTCGAATACCGGCAGCCTTGTGATCCGCGTCAGCGAAGGGCAGGGCGGTTTGTCCCGACTGGGACGTGCCCAGTGACGGCAGCGGCGTCTTACCGGGCGAGTAGGAGGCAAATCGCGCCTGGGCGTTGCCGATGTCAAAATGCTGCTGTTCGTTCTGGAACTCCATCGCGCCGCTTAGGTTGTGCCAGCGCAGCAGGAGCATCGCCTCGCGAATAGAGGCCGTGGAACGGCCCTTGGCGTGGATGCCAAGCTCTGGCGCACTGAGCATCGCGTCCTCGATGGTTGCGGTCTCACCCTCGATGGCTAGCTGGACATGGCCTGCTAAGTCTTCCATCGTCAGCAGCTCGCCGATCCAGTCATGCTTGCCGCGGACGTTGTCGAGCAGTGCGACGAAGGGGCGGGTGTCCCTGACGGTGATGTCGGCCAGCATGTCCAGGTGCATGGGCTTTTGCCACAGCACCTCGGTGTCTTCCAGCTGCAGTCGGGCATGCCAGTCGGGTGACTGGGCTGAGCCGGCCGCGCCGATGACCTGAACGCGGTCGAGCCGGAGTGAGGAGCCGCTGATGTCAAAGCGCAGATCCTGTGCCGAGCCGTCGCGGACTAGGATCTCGACCTGGAGGTCGCCGGAGAGCTTGCTGTCGCTGAGGCTGAGCTGGAGATCCTCGGCCTCGAGCAGCCATTGGCCCTCGGCGCTATCCGGCTTGAGACGAAGATCGCCAACCAGGCTGGCCTCACCGGAGAGCAGCGAGAGGGGTGCGTTCTCGGGCAGGTAGGCATTGTAGGTGCTCATGTCATGCACGCGCGCCGAGTGCAGCTTCAGGCTCAGGTCGGCTGTGTCGCCGCCACCGGCGAGTGGATCGGTGACCAAGATCTCGGCATCCAGTCGCACCTCGCCAATGCTTGGCTCCGGCTCGTCGCGTCGCCGCATGCGGGCATCTTCCAACCCGACATCGAGGCGAAAGCGAGGCCGGTCACCGCCGCGCTCTAGGGTGAGACGGGCGCTGCCTTGACCATCGACGCGATGCTGCATGAGTGCGAGCGAGAGTCGCTCGCGCGGCACCCAAAGGCTGCTGCCAGCATCCGGTTGACCGTTGGTCAAGATGATCTCGGCGTCGAGCTCACCAGAGCCCTCCAGGCTCAGATCGAGCGGCCGGTCGAGCAGCTCAGCGATCCAGTCGAGTTCGGAGACGATCAGGACCGCCTTTAGGCGACCATCGGCGTCGGCGAGCAGGGCGCCGAAGCCCTGCTCCTTTAGGGTACGGGCAACGGCTGGTATCGGGTCGCTAGCGACGGTTTCTGTCTGCGCCTTCGATCCCGATCCTGGGGCTCGCTCCGGCGCTGGCAGGCTCAGGTCACCGTCGATGATCCGAAGCTCGGCTCGCCATGGCTGAGCTGCCTGTGCGGCACCTTCGCCTCCATCATCGTCCGCCTGTTCGACGGCGACCTGGGCGTCTTCGATGCGTAATGTCGTGCCGTCCATGTGCAGCTCGGTACCAGCGATATCGTCGACGCGTGCCCGCAGCTGCAGAAGCAGGTCGGTGGTGGCGTGATAGTCCTGATAGCGCAGCTCGGCCTCGTCGGAGGCTAGGTCCAGCTGGAGCGACAATACCTCCGATCTGATCTCGACTGCGCCGGCTAGGGTTCCGCTGCCACCCAGCAAGCTCAGATCCCAGTCCTGCGGGAAAAGACGGCTGTAAACGCTCAGGTCGGGTACCTCCATCGAAGGGATGTCGAGATTGAACCGCAGCGCCACCTCAGCCGCCAACTCCTCGACCTGCTTCGCGGTGGAGGTGGTCGTAGGATCGACCTCTTCGGCATGGATATGCGCCGTCAGCCCCTGGCCTGTGAACAGTTGCTGCGCGTCAGGTTGGGCGTTGTTGCCTTCCCGGGACGACGCATTAGGGCTGACCGTTGCAGGCCCTGGCCCAGGCTCCAATTCGGCGCGAACCTGGTTGAAACGGACGCTTAGATCAGCCTGCCCCTCGTGGTCTGGGTCGACCTTGAATTCGACCGAGCCGTCGCCGCTAAACGCATAGGGGCCAATATCCATCGCCAGCTGGTGGGCCTCGACCCGCAGATCGGTTCCCGGTAGCACCTCACCAGCCGACAGCGCGATTCGCCCGCTCAGGCGGCCATTTCCACTCAGCGCCAGCTCATCTAAGACCGGCATCAGCAGTGCGATGAAATCCAGGTTCTGCACCGGGAGGTCGATGCGGGCGTCCAATTCTGGCACGCGCATCAGCTCAAGACCCTGCTTCTCGGACAGCCTGAACGGCGGGATCTCGATCTCGCCCTGGATCGAGGCGGCATCGGTGATCGGCTCTTCAGGACCGACTGTCAATGAGGTCAAGGCGAGGTCGATCGCGCCGCCACCCAAGGCCAGCCGACCGGTCTCGCTCTCCATGCGCAGGCTGCCACGGACTGCGCCGGGCAGACTGCCGCGGATATGCGAGATCCAAAATCGGTGCTCACCCTGGACATGGATGTCATCGATCTCCAGCACCAGCGTGCCGTCTGAGGCTTCCGGTGGTGCCTCGGCGACCGCGTTGGGGTCGCGGTTGCGGATCATTGGATAGAAGGCGACCAGTGGGTTCCTGTCTGCATCAGCGTCTGCGGACGCCTCGGGCGTGGGACGCGGCCGCAGGCGCAGATCGATATCCTTCAGGTCCAGGTCGTGCACCCGAATCTCGCCCTGGAGCAGCGGCAGCAGTGAAATCGAGGCTGCTGCATGGCCTGCATCGACCTGCCACTGCTCGGTCGGGGTCTGCCCATCGGCGGCGACGCCATTCAGCTCCAGCCGCAGCGGATACAGACTCCAAGCCCGCTCCCAGGTGACCTGAAACTGCTCCGGCTGCAAGCCGTTGACCAGGGCGCGGGTGGCCGGCAGATTGAGCGCCGCGTTGACGGCGATAAGGTAGAGTGCCGCTACCGTCAGCAGTGAGATCAATAATCGGGAGAGAGACTTGTTCATGGAGGGATGGACTTCGGCTGTTCTGCGGGCGGGCTGTTTGGGTAAGCCTGCGAAGCCTAGCAGTGCGTTGGCAAGGGCGGAATGGGGAGTGATCCGTAAGGAATCACACCACAACAGCTAAAAGAGAGGAGCTTGCGCGTCCTGTCGCAGGTTGTCGAAATTGGCGCTCGTCAGGCTTTTCCTTACATGGAAAGCCCAATTCTTTGCCTCGAGTCTTTCCGGTAACCTTTTCGCTTCATCTATTGGCTGGCCAGTAGGACGTTACTGTTGCTGGACAGCCTCATAGCGCTTCTCGCCGACTGCAAATCCGCGAGCGTCAAGGCGGGGTCCGCCTGAGGCCCATGCTATGACGAAGCCGCATCACCGTCTGCTATTGCTCCTGCTATTGCTTTGGCTGTCAGGATTGGCGCCGGCGCAGGAACAGGAGCTGCCTCCCGCTCCGAGCCCGCAGCTCGACCTCACCATGGAGGAGCGCGCCTGGCTCGAGCAGCATCCGCGCCTGCGTCTTGGCATCGATCCTGGCTGGCCGCCGTTCGAGCATGTCGATAAGCATGGGCGCCACAGCGGCATCTCGGCTGGGTTCACCAACCTCTTGGAGCAAGCCCTAGGCATCAGTATGGAGGTTACCCGCAAGGCTTCCTGGACGGATAGCCTGAGTGCCTTGGAGGCCGGGGAGGTCGACCTGCTGCCCATGGTGACGCCAACCCCTGAGCGCAGCCGCCACATGGACTTCACCCACGCCTATCTCAGCTTTCCGGCGGTGATCCTGACCCGTTTAGGCGCCGATTATGTCGGTCAGCTCGCCGACCTGAGCGGGCGCCGGGTCGGCGTCGGCGAAGGCTACATCACCCACGATGGCTTGCTGGAAGACTATCCAGATATCGAGGCCGTGCCTTTTGCATCGGTCCGTGGCGTCATCGGAGCCCTGCAATCAGGGGCCGTCGATGCCGCACTGATCAACTTGGCGGCAGCAAGCTACTTGATGCAGCATGGAGAGGCAGAGGGTGTAAAGATCGCCGCGCCCACCGAGTACAGCTTCGATCTCGCAATGGGGGCGCGCGCCGACTGGCCGCTGCTGGTCAGCATCCTCGACAAGGCATTGGCGAGCATCGAGCCGGCAGAGCGCGCGGCCATCAAGAGCCACTGGATCAACACCCGAGTGGCGCAGCCGGCCGATCTGCTGCGCTACGCGATCTGGGCTGCAGCGGTTGTCGGCAGCTTGCTGCTGACCCTCGGGCTGTTCGTGGTCTGGAACCGCCAGCTCAACAGGCGGGTCAGGGAGCGCGAGATGGAGCTGCAACAGCAAGCGGATCAGCTGCGCGAGCGGATCAAAGAGCAGAGATGCCTTTATGGCTTCTCCTCGGTCCTCGATCAGGCGGAGCTGCCGCTCGCAGAGCTGCTGGAACAGGCCGTTGCGGTCATCCCGCCGGGCTGGCAGTACCCAGAGATCACCCAGGCGCAGATCAGCTATGAGTCTCTGTGTGCGGCCACACCCGGCTTCCGCGAGACCGACTGGCAGATGTCCGCGAGTGTCGCGGTTCGCGGCGAGACGGCAGGCCACATCCGCGTCGTCTATCTCGATGCGCGGCCCCATGCCGATGAGGGACCCTTCCTGACCGAAGAGCGCGCCCTCATCACCGAGCTGGCGAAACAGCTCTCACGCGCCATCGAACGTTGGCTCGATGACCAGGAGCTGCGAGCGCGCAATGCTAGCCTGCAGCGGCGCGCTGAGCTGTTGCTGGAAGCGGTCACCGAAGGCGTGTTCGGTCTCGACCTCGACGGCAAGGTGACCTTCGTCAACCCGGCTGCCGCCAAGATGCTCGGCTATCAGGTCGATGAGCTGCTCGGTCAGCCGATGCATGCCCTGGTGCACCACAGCGATGCCGATGGCAATCCTTACCCCGCCGAGCGCTGCCCGATGCGCAAGACGGTGCAGCTCGGCATCACCCACGAGGTCGACGACGAGGTTCTGTGGCGCCGAGACGGCTCAACCTTTCCGGCTGAGTATTCGAGTGTCCCCATCGCACTCGAGGGCAGGACTGTCGGCAGTGTCGTCGTCTTCCGCGACGTGACCGCCCGCCGCGAGGCGGCCCAAACGCTTGCCCTGCAGCAGGAGCAGCTCCGGTTCAGCAAGGAGCAGCTCGGCTACGCCCTAGAGGTCACTGGTCAGGGGGTATGGGACTGGCGTGTGGATGCGGGTCAAGTGCGCCACAACCAGCGCTGGTGCGAGCTGCTAGAGCTCGATGACAGCTATCTGGAGCACGATCGCGCGTTGCTCAGCGACCTCATCCACCCCCAAGACCGCGAGCGGGTGCTCGGCTCGATCGAAGAGGCCCTGAACGTCGGCACGCCCTACCAGAGTATCCACCGTATGCTGACCGGCTCCGGTCAGACCCTGTGGGTGGAAGACCATGGCCAGGTGGTCCAGCGCACGGATGACGGCAAGCCGCTGCGCATGGTTGGCAGCATCGCCGATATCACTGAGCGCATCGAGGCCGAGGAGGCCATGGTCAAGGCCAAGGAGATCGCCGAGGAGGCGACCCGCGCCAAATCCGACTTCCTCGCCAACATGTCGCACGAGATCCGCACGCCGATGAACGCCATCCTTGGCATGAGCCATTTGGCGCTGGGGACCGAGCTCGACGCTGGCGATCGCGAGGGCGCGACCCGTATCGCCCATACCCTGAAGGGGCTCGCCGGCAACCTCGGCGCCACCGCCCTGCAGCAGCAGGCGGCCGCACTTGAGGCCGCGACCGGCGCTGCGGCTCCAGCAGCCGACCTGGCTGTGCAGCTGCAGGCCGTGGAGCAGCAGCTTGCGCCGCTACTGCGAGCGCTCGCTGCAGCGGAGCCGGCGCCATCCTCAGTGCCGGCCGACAGCGGCGTGCCGACCGACCCAGCGGTCCTCGCCCCCTTGCTGGATCAGCTCGAGGGCCTGCTCGCCGACGACGACGCCGACGCCGTCATGGTGCTCGAGGAGCTCAGGCCCTTACTCGCCGGTACCCCCCAGGAGCATGCCGCGCGTCAAGTCGCCAAGGCTGTCGAACGCTATGAGTTCGACGAAGCGCTCGAAATGCTCGGCGACCTGAGGCAGAGTCTGCAGCGCGTCGACCGCGGTACAGCCAGCCAGCCGAAGCTGCATTAGTTCAACATTGGAGCCACGCCCATGTCGGCCAAGCAAACCGTCCTCGTCGTTGACGACACGCCCGAGAATATCGATGTCCTGAGCGGCGTGCTGCGCGACACCTACAAGGTCAAGGTCGCGGCCAACGGCGAGAAGGCGCTGCGCATCGCCGGCGGCGACCCCAAGCCGGATATCATCCTCTTGGACATCATGATGCCCGAGATGGACGGCTACGAGGTCTGCCGTCGGCTCAAGGCTGACCCGGTCACCGCGCCGATACCAGTGATCTTCGTCACCGCCAAGACCGAGGTCGCCGACGAGCAGATGGGCTTCGAGCTGGGCGCCGTCGACTACATTACCAAGCCGATCAGTCCGTCGATCGTCAAGGCGCGGGTCCACGCCCAGCTCGCACTCTATGACCAGAGCCGCGAGCTCGGACGCCTGGTCGCCGAGCGCACCAGCGAGCTGAACGAGACCCGGCTGGCGGTCATCAGCCGCCTCGGCCGCGCTGCCGAGTTCAAGGATAACGAGACCGGGCTGCACGTCATCCGCATGAGCCGTTATTCCCAGCTCATCGCCGAGGCCATCCGGGTCGCTGACGACTGGGCCGAGCTGCTGCTGAATGCCGCGCCGATGCACGACATCGGCAAGATTGGCATCCCAGACCGCATCCTGCAGAAGCCCGCCAAGCTCGATGCCGACGAGTGGGCGATCATGCAGCGGCACCCGGCCTTCGGCGCCGAGATCATCGGCGACCATCCCTCCGATCTGCTGCAGCTGTCGCGCGAGATCGCCCTGGCCCACCATGAAAAATGGAACGGCTCCGGCTATCCCCAGGGCCTCGCCGGTGCCGACATCCCGATCGCGGCGCGCATCGTCGCCATCGCCGATGTCTTCGACGCCCTGACCACGGAGCGTCCCTACAAGAAGGCCTGGTCGGTCGAGGACGCCGTCAAGCTGATCGACGAGGGCGCGGGGCAGCATTTCGACCCGACGCTGGTCGGCGCCTTCCATGAGGTGCTCGAGGCGATCCTCCAGGTCAAGGACACCTATGCCGAAGCGCATGCGCCGCGGAGTGCGGCGTTGTGAACCGGAGCAGCCAGCTCGAGAGCGGCGACCCTCAGCGGAGGCCTGCTGCAGCTCTGGGACCCAGAGGTGATGGCACAAGGCAAGGTGATCTGGGACCCGACGAGCGGCTTCGCGGTCTCCATCGAAGCCGGCTGTAACGGGGTCGAGGCTGGCATCATCCTGATCTCAGCGATGCTCGCCTACCCGGCGTCCTGGTCGGCGAGGCTCATCGGTATCCTGCTCGGCAATCTCACGGTACAGACCCTACCAATTCGGTTACCTGATCCTGCCTCCGGTAGCGCCGATTGTGCTCTGGGGTGGGCAATTCCAGACCCAGCTCGCAGAGCTGACCACCAGCGGCGGAGACAGCCCGAGGTGACGCTCGAACGGGCGCCGAGTCGTCTCAAATGTACAACGTCAGTCATCTCCTGACGGACTTTGCCTAATTTTTGAATTGCGATGAGTCGGGTACCCTCCACTCGGTGAACGTATCCTGGTCAATCTAGGCACGAGATGATGGAGATATTGACGCTGAAGGGTTTGCGGGCTGTCCTGACGCGCTGCGTTCTTGCCCTTGGCGCTACGCCAGCACTGGCCGACATCACCACCGGCAACTTCGAGACGGGTGATTTCAGTAGCTGGATCACGGATACCGATGGCACCGGCGCGCCGTCGCCGCTCGCAACGGATTTCCAGATCGTCACCGGCAGTGCAATCGGTAGCGGCAATGTTGCGCGCTTCCAATCGGTACCTGGACGGCGAGCTGCTCTGAGAGATCGACAAGAAAGAGCCCATGGCATGGCGAAGCGATACCTCCACGCTACGCGCATGGCTCAGCGCAGGACCTCTCGCCGTTCGCGAGCGGTCGTCTGCGACCGAACATGACGACAGGGCACGGGCTCGCGGCGGCGGCCACGCTCAGGTCAGGATCAGAAACCCTTTAGAACCAGGAGAGACAGCCGATGTCGAGCGTCAGCACAGACACCATGATGAATCGACTTGTCCACGCCTTGACCGCGACGATCTTGATCGTCAGCGGTCTTGGTGCCAGCCCAACGGCGCACGCTTTTGCCATTACTCGGAATGGCCACCCATGGGCGCTGATTCAAAAGCTCCTCGGCCTTGGCGTCACCGTGATCGGCCAGCCCAAACTGAACGGCTGTGGACTGTCACGCGTCCTATCGATGTGATCAGAAACTCATTCACATTTCTGCAACCCTTCAGCGTCAGCGCCACGGTCGTCGGCGGCAACGGCACGGTGAGTTGCACCCCCGCCAGCGTCACGGTCGGTGGCGACAGCGCCTGTACCGCCGTCCCCGCCGCCGGTTTCCAGGTGCTCAACTGGACCGATGCCTGTGCGGCCGCCGGCAGCAACGCCCACTGCGCCCTGACCAACTACTATCCTTTATCCTTAAAAATCTTTTTTTAACACAACTCTGAGGAGTTCGGAACTGTGGATAACTCACCTTCCTTGAATGCCGGTTTGGAGTCAAATCCTGTTTCACCAGGTTCTTCCCGCATGTTTAGAAAAATAGAACAACTGCTCAAACCAGGTCTTGCTTTCTTGCTTTTCCTGCTGCTTTCTTCAAGCAACCTCTTTGCGCAAACAGCAGAAGTTGAACCCAACAACGACTGCTCCACGGCCAATCAGATTACCGGCAACGGAACATTTACCGGTGGAATAAGTGCTCAATCCGATCAAGATTGGTTTTACTTCCAGGGAACTAACTCAGATGTCACAATGACTTTTGCACCAAGTGGTTCTACCACTGACTTTGGTTATGATGTGTATGAAAGATCCACCAATTGTGGCTCAAACATTAGCACTCCAGTTGATCAACAAATATATGCATTTTTTGGTGGTGGGCCTCATACATTCCCAACTAGCAGCAACAGAGTATATTTGGTTAAAATGACTGATGGTATTAGTGGAGATCCATATCCTGTGGAATATACCTTTACCATCTCGGGGCTGGTCACAGTTCCGGATCTTTTTCCCGGTGGTATTGCCGATTTACCCACCATCTGGCTCCATTCAGGTGCTGGCATAACCCTTTCAACGGGCACCAAAATAGACAGCTGGGATAATTCAGGATCTATACCCATGACACTTACGGGGTTTGGTAATCCAGCAACGGGGACGAAGCCGCAATTGCTTTTTAACGCAAACTCCTACCCTGGTGTTTGGGTAAGTACAGATATTTTTACCTCAACCGCGACTTATTTTGAATCTAATACAATAGCAAACCCCGCAGGAATCAGCGGCAGCGATGTGGCTAGCACCCAGTTTGTTGTTTATCATAGGAATAATACCGGAACTACCGAATATCCACTTTATGATTTTGGTAACAATGGTGTCGCTGCTAGTACGTTTGCAATGGGTACACTTGGTACATTTAGTCAAAATGGCTATGAAAAGCCTTTGGCAATTCCCATATTATCCGAAACCAACTCAAGGCAAACTATGGTAGATGTTTCAGTCACCACAACTCCCTCGTCAGGTACTATAAATTTGAATCATGAAGGTAAGCCGGAAGTTGGTTCTGCAACCGGCACTTACCAGGCTGCAAATGGAACTGGAATATTTAGAATTGGTAAAAATTCATTCCAAGCTGGCGCATCCGTAACGTGGGAGATTATTATTTATCCACGTATTTTAACAGCACAAGAAATTCACAGGGTACAGTCTTACTTGGCCATTAAGTACGGAATACCTTTGGGAAGAAATAATGACGCCATCAGTTATATCAGATCGAACGGAGCTGCTTTCTGGGCAGCCAACGCAACTTTTAAATATAATATTATTGGTATAGGACGCGATTATAATTCAGGCATCAATCAATCGAGTTCCACAAGCAGTTATACAACAAGTACAACTCCAAGTCCTATTAGTGGTAAAGGAGCCCTGACAATCAGTTCTCCCAGCGATCTGGATGATGGCGAGTTTTTAATGATTGGGGATGATAATGGCGCACTAACAGAGCAAAGCACCGATGTGCCTACTGCGCTGATCGGTTTTAAACGTCTTGCACGAGAATGGAAAGTACAACGTACCCAGGATGTGGGAACGGTTACACTCACCTTCAATACATTGGGGCTTAGCCTAACAGGTACAACAGCAACAGATTTCAAACTGCTGATTGATACAGATGGCAACGGCAATTTTGGTGACGGAACGGTAACAGAAATTACACCAGACACTTACTCCAGTAATGTGTTGACATTTGATGCCCTGACTTTGCCTGATGGGGCAATCTTTACAATCGTTACCGCACCCCGTCCGGCCGGCGTCTTCATCGTCAGCGCCACGGTCGGCAGCGGCAGCGGCACGGTGAGCTGCACCCCCGCCAGCGTCACGGCCGGTGGCGACAGCGCATGTACCGCCGTCCCCGCTGCCGGTTTCCAGGTGCTCAACTGGACCGGCGCCTGTGCGGCCGCCGGCAGCAACGCCCAGTGCGCCCTGACCAACATTCAGGCCGACCAGACCTCCACGGTCAGCTTCGTCGCCATTCCGCCCGCGACCTACAGCGTCAGCGCCACGGTCGGCAGCGGCAGCGGCACGGTGAGCTGCACCCCCGCCAGCGTCACGGCCGGCGACGACAGCGCCTGTACCGCCGTCCCCGCTGCCGGTTTCCAGGTGCTCAACTGGACCGGCGCCTGTGCGGCCGCCGGCAGCAACGCCCACTGCGCCCTGACCAACATTCAGGCCGACCAGACCGCCACGGTCAGCTTCGTCGCCATTCCGCCCGCGACCTACAGCGTCAGCGCCACGGTCGGCAGCGGCAGCGGCACGGTCAGTTGCGCGCCGGCCAACGTCAGCGCCGGCGGCAGCAGCCAATGCACCGCCGTGCCCAACGCCGGCGACCAGGTCGACGGCTGGACCGGCGCCTGCGCCAGCGCCGGCACCAACACCCACTGCAGCCTGACCAACATCCAGGCCGACCAGGTCTCCAGCGTCAGCTTCAGCGCCCTGCCGCCGGCCAGCTACCACGTCAGCGCCAACGTTACCGGCGGTAATGGCGCGGTCAGTTGCAGCCCCACCACGGTCACCAAAGGCGGCAACAGCACCTGCACCGCCGTGCCCGATGCCGGCTACCAGGTCGCCGCCTGGACCGATGCCTGCGCCACCTGGGGCAGCCAGGACCAGTGCTACCTCACCAAGATCCGCGCCGACCAGGCCGCCACGGTCAGCTTCGCGCCCATCCCGCCGGCCAGCTACAGCGTCAGCGCCACGGTCAGCGGCGGCAACGGCCATGTCAGTTGCAGCCCCACCAGCGTGACCGCCGGCGATGCCAGCACCTGTAGCGCCGTGCCCGATGCCGGTTATCAGGTCGACAGTTGGAGCGGTGACTGCGCCGCGACTGGCAGCGCCGCCCAGTGCGACCTGACCAACATCCAGGCCGACCAGGTCTCCAGCGTCAGCTTCAGCGCCCTGCCGGTGCCGACCTTCACAATCGGCGCCACGGTCAGCGGCGGTAACGGCACGGTCAGTTGCGCGCCCAGTCCGGTGCCCCAAGGCGACAGCAGTAGCTGCGACGCCGTGCCCGATGCCGGCTATCAGGTACAGGCTTGGACCGGCGCCTGCGCCGCCACCGGCGCCAACGCCCACTGCGCGCTGAGCAATATCCAAGCGGATCAGACCTCGACCGTCAGCTTCGCGGCCATCCCGCCCAGCAGCTACCACGTCAGCGCCAGCGCCGTGCTCGGTCATGGCGCGGTCAGTTGCACCCCGAGCACCGTCAACCCCGGTGGTACCAGCACCTGCACCGCAGTACCGGATACCGGCTACCAGGTGGCCAGTTGGGGCGGGGACTGTAGCGGCTGGGGCACCCAGACCCAGTGTTACCTGACCAAAATCAAGGCCGACAAGACATCCACCGTCAGCTTCGCGCCCCTGCCGCCAGCCAATTACAGCATCAGCGCCAGCGTCAGCGCCGGCAACGGCCACGTCAGCTGCACCCCGACCACGGTCACGGCCGGTGACAGCAGCAGCTGTACCGCCGTGCCCGACGCTGGCTGGGCCATCGACAGCTGGGGCGGCGACTGCGCCGCTGCCGGCACGGCCACGCAGTGCGACCTGACCAACATCCAGGCCGACCAGCGCGCCACCGTGGCCTTTGTGTCCCAGGGCCTGCCGACCTACAGCGTCACCGCCAGCGTCGATGGCGCTAACGGCACCGTCAGCTGCGCGCCGAGTCCGGTCCACCAGGGCGATAGCAGCAGTTGTGACGCGCGGCCCGACGCGGGCTACCAGGTCGCGAGCTGGAGCGGCGCCTGCGCCGCCACCGGCCATGTCGTCCACTGTGCCCTGAGCAACATCCAGAGCGACCAAGTCTCTACCGTGCGCTTCGAGCCGATCCCCCCGGCCAGCTTTACCGTCAGCGCCACCGTCACCGGCGGTCACGGCGCGGTCAGCTGCACGCCCGGCACCGTCACCGCCGGCGGCGCGAGTGTGTGCACCGCGGTGCCCGATCCGGGTTACCAGCTCCAGGGCTGGGGCGGGGACTGTGCCGCGGCCGGCAGCCAGACGCAATGCGCGCTGAACCAGATCTATTCTGATCAGAACGCCACCGTCAGCTTCGCCCATGTCCTGCCCGGCAGCTACCATGTCAGCGCCACGGTCGTCGGCGGCAACGGCACGGTGAGTTGCACCCCCGCCAGCGTCACGGCCGGCGACGACAGCGCCTGTACCGCCGTCCCCGCTGCCGGTTTCCAGGTGCTCAACTGGACCGGCGCCTGTGCGGCCGCCGGCAGCAACGCCCACTGCG
>POWB01000027.1 GCA_010912705.1 Halochromatium sp. | reverse complement strand
GCCGTGTCCCGCAGAAATTGCTGGCGGAGTCATTCGCTCGATTAATCGGCGGACGGCTGCCGCAGCGTTCATCCTTGCAGAGGGTTTAGCAACTGGCACGCATGATTGCCGGAAGTACACGCACGCTTGCCGATCCCTTGGGCATCGACCAGATCCAAGGTCACTGCCCCCAGGGCCTCAGGATCGTTGCGCGCAGCCACCAGCGCCGCCAGCGCACCGGCTGAGAAGCCGACATAGATCACCGGCTGCACACCACCCAGATGACGCGCAAGGGCCATCATGTCCAAGCCATTTTGCTGATGTTGACCATCCCAGAAGCGCATGTTGCAGAAGTCCAAGGTCGCCACTGGAATCCCTGCCGCAGCAATGGTCTCCGCCAGCCCCGCCATCCGCGCTTGTGAGCGCAGAAAGCCATGCCCCAGAATCACCAGGGTCGACGCCTGCGCAGAGGTTCCGGCAACGGCCGGCTTGTAGAGACGATAATGGATCGAGCACCCCGTTGCCGAGCTGAGCACGCCTTCAACGGGTCGACGCCCATCCAGACCAGGATCTGCGAGTTGGACAGCCGAATCGCTCGGTGCCAGTATCAGGCTCGAACAGCCGACCAGCGCGAGCAGAGCAGCCAGCAGCGACAAAGAGGGTTGACATCGAGACAAGCGCATTGAACGAAGGCTGAATTCCTGGCATACAGAGGCATCAGTGTAGGCTGATCATCATTAGGCTGATCATCATAAAGTAGAACATCGCCAGCGACTGAGCATCCCTCATCCGGGAGCGCGACCTCACCACGGAGCCTTATCGTGCAATCAAGAAAAATCATTGCCGTCATCTCAATCCTTCTGGGCATCGCCGCGATCGCCCTGCCCTACTTCTTCGGAACCCTGGCCGTTTCCGTGCTCGGCGGCGTCATGCTGGCCAGCGGTCTAGTCTCGCTGCTCTTCGTGATCGATGTGCGCCGACAGGGCTTACCGGTCAGTGTCTTTGGCTCCTGGGCACAGATGATTGCTGGTCTCGTCATCCTCGTCTGGCCAGAACTGGCCCTCTGGCTGGTCGCCGTCCTCTTGGGTGGAGGGCTGATTCTGAGCGGAATCACCGGCCTGGTCGCACTTCGCGATGCGGGCATCGTCAATCCGCCGCTCCTGCGCAAAGTCGGACTCTGGGCGAGCATTCTGCTCGGTGTCCTGCTGATCCTGACTGGCGCCCTCGGCTCCGCAATCCTGCTTGGCTTGTTCCTCGGGATCGCCTTGATTGGCGCCGGCCTCCAACAGTGGCGTGAAGCCGATTTATTGGGCTAATCGAAACTGTATAGCCCAGCAACCAGGATCAGCTCGATGGTCAAGCAGCACGTGCCGCCCTGATCGCATCGATCAGACCTCAATGATGCCGTTCGTTCTCATTGGATTGGATCTTCATTGGATCCTCATTGGCCAGCGTTTCGGCAGCGCCGACCTTCGGGATCTGCGGAGTCGCCGCAGTCAAAGCCAACAGCGCCTGCTCACGCAGCCGTTTACTATGTGTATAACAAGCGAGGCCAAACCATGCCCCAAGCCGCCGAACGCCCAACCACCCGCACCAACATCGTCCTGGATACGGAGCTGGTCGATACCGCCATGCGCCTGACCGGACTCCGGACCCGGCAGGCGTTGATCGACCACGCCCTGCGCGAGCTGGTACGCCACGAGCAGCAAATGAAGCTCTTGGAACTCAAGGGACAGATCGACTGGGACGGCGACCTCGATGCCATGCGGAGCGACGACAAGGCGCGGGCATGGGGCTGATCCTGGTCGACAGCAGCGTCTGGATCGACTTCTTCGGCGGCACAGAGTCGCCCCGGGTCCAGCGGCTCGAGCGCTGCATACGAGACCGCGAAGACCTCGCGCTGTGCGGCATCGTGCTGACGGAATGCCTGCAGGGCATTCGACATGATCGCCAGTTCGCCCGCGTGCTACAGCATTTCAGGCCGTTGATCCTGCTGCCGATGCCAGAGCAGGTCTTTATCTCCGCCGCCAAGCTGTATCGCGACCTCAGGGCACAAGGCATCACCATCCGCAAGACCAACGACTGTATCATCGCCGCCACCGCCATCCATCAGGGTGCATCACTGCTGCATGATGACCGCGACTTCGACCTCCTGGACCGGCACTCCGCACTGAGCACCATCTCTTAATGAGCCTCACCACCATCAAGACTATCCAGGACATCATGCGCAAGGCGTGCCATTCATGCACTCCCCTGATCCCGGCTCGACCACCTGAACCTGGTGGGCTAGTCTAGCCCAGAAAAGCCTCCTTGGAGACCATCCGCGGCAGCAAGCGGCCACTCGGACCCGGCAGCATGGTCACCACCTGGCGGTTCTGCTCTGGGCCAATGCTGTCATCAAGCGCTGCTGGGGTCCGCACCCGCCGCAGCTGAAGCCCGTCGATCTCCCAGCGCTGCCGCGCCAAGATCGCATCCAACTCCGTTGCTGCCGGACCATAACCGGAGAGGTCGATCAGTCCACGCGCCTCGAGCTGCTCTAGCGCCTCATCAAAGGCAACCTGCTCCGGATAGCCCGGATGCTCTTCATTGATAAAGCGCGACTTGCGATACAGATAGGGTGGCTCGAAGACCTCACCGTAGCCGAACAGATCCACATCCTGCTCACGCAGCTTGATCTTTACCCGCTCGAGCATGCGCGGCAGCGCCCGACCGTCGAAGTCATCGAAGCGCATCAGCGTCAGCTTGCCGGAGCCGATGTGGATCTTGATCAAATCGGCATTGTGCAGATCACCATAGAGCACCGCCGCGGCGTTGATGTAGACGCGCAGCAACGCCGGCAGTTGCTCGACCAGCCTGGAATCTAAGGTCAGCGAACCCCGCGGAGCCCGCTTGGCATCGGCATCGGCGTCGGCATCGGCAGCAAACCGAGCGGTGGGTTGCGCTGCGTTGAGGTGCGTCCTGGCCGCGCCCGACTCCGCGGCGCTCATCGCCGCGCCGGGCCGCTCAAGCTCGAGCCAGCCCAGGCCATGCTCCGCCGCCTCGCAACAGGCCGCAGCGATGGCCTCGACATCGGCGATCTGCAGCAGGCTTGCAAAGCCCGCGCTGCAAGCGGCCGCGTAGTCGCCAAAGAAGGCATTGATATCGCGCTGCAGACCGGCCTCAAGATGCTTGTACGGGCGTCGGCACTCGAATTGCTGCAATGCCAGGTAGACCTCGAGATCGGCTAGGCGCTCGGACTCGGCACGCTCGAGCAACGCACTGACCGCCTCCTCGCCCAGCATCTCGCGCTGATAGGTCTCGAGGACACGCAGCGCCTTGCCGAGACTGCCGAACCCCTCGCTTAACGCGAGCAGCTCGGGGACATCGAGATCCGTATTCCGCGGACGCCGCCCAAGGCCCAGCCACTGCTCCCACAGCCGCTCAAGCGGTTCCTGATAGGCCGCGTACTGCTCGACGAGCCGGTCGCGGCGCTGGTTGATGCGCGGCGCCCGTGGCGATCGCATCGATGCCGAAACCGGCGCCGAGGGATCACGCAGCCGCGAGCGCCGACGACGATAGCGATCGACCAAGAAGCGCTGCTCGGCGTCCTTATCGCGGAACACATAGAGCACGCCGGGCGCGACCGGAATCGGCTCCTCGTCCAGCGCATCGGTCAGGAACGCCTTGATCTCCTGCTGGGTGTAATACTTCTGGAAGGTCTGGCGCTGGGTGATCACGCCATCGCGAAAGCGCGCCCCGCGCAGGTCGTTCTGATTGGCCAGCATCACTGAGACCACGAGTAGCCGCTCGGCCAGCGACCAGGCCCGCTGCAGCGCCTCGAGGCGCTCATCGAAGTCCTCGATGACGTTGATGACGTTGATGACAAAGCCGAGATTGACCAGATCGGCGGATGCGATCGGCTGCTCAGGGGCGAAATAAGGGTCCCAGCCCGCATACAAGGCTGCTCCAGCATGCCCAGCCACAGCCTGATCCTCGCCAGCCTGGTCCTCACCTGTCTGGTTCTCGCCAGCCTGCCGCTCGCGATCGCCATCGCCGGCGTGGCCACCGGCATGATCGACAACAGCCTGATCGCCATTGCCGCAATCGCCATCCCGGTCATCGCCTTGCGCGTGATCGCGATCAGCGCCATCAGCCTCAAGATTACCCAGCGGCAGCAGCGCATGGCCCTCGATGCGATAGCCCGCGGCGCGCACCCGCTCGAGCCATTGGCGCCGGTAGCCAATCCGGGTGGTCTCCTCAAACAGGCCAATCGACTCAGCCGCCTCGGTCAGTGCCCGATATTCCTCCAGGCGCGGATGCTCCGCCGGCAGCAACAGCTCCTTGCGATGCAGGATTGGCGGATTCAGCGAGTCCGCATAGGTACGATAGCAACCACGCCGGCGCCTGGCTCGAAGCGCCAGCTCTCGCGCAGCGCCGGGAAGGGATCATCGAAGAACCCCGGATAATGCAGCAGTGCAACCTCGCCGCTCTGCGCATCGAGCCGCACCACGTTGAAGCGCACACCGCGCTCCACCCCTGCCGCCTGCTCAGCGAGGGCAACCCGCGCCTGCCAATCCAAACCAGTGCTCGCCTGCGCACTCCTAAGCGCATCGACGTGCAAATAGGTCCGCCGACCAATGGTTTTGCCTCGGTTAGCGCGCGCCATCGCTTTGACCAACAGCCTCACTTATCGAAGTCAAGACCCCTTTAAGAAGGCGCGCATGATCAGGCAATCGGGCAATAATGGCGTTGAACGCGGCCTCATCGTAGACGTGGCTCAGTTGATTGCGATCATCAATGGCCGCTAACAGCCGAAAATAATCCGTCTCATCCAGATAACCAGCAAGATACCAGGCCTTGATGACCTTCTTTGGTGACGCCTCATCGATACCCTCCAAGGCTCGCAACGCCTGCTTAATCGCTTTCCAGCATAGCTCAATGGTGTATTCGAACTTCTGCACCTTGCCGTTTTGTAGGCCATCAATCACGCGCTCGTCGAGGGTTTTTCCAAGCTCCTGCAGGTCGAGCGACACCAGATAGCTGAAGCCGTCAAGGGCATCAGCAAAGGCAGCAAGTCTCACATCCATCGCTTCGCCTCCGCGCGAACCCGCTCGCCAAACACCCCTTTCAGCATCGGCGTCGTCACCAGATCAATCTGAAAGGGGACAAAGGATTCATCGAGATCTTCGATGATCTGATTGATCTGCTGCCGGGACAGCTCGCTATCGACCCATAGATCATAATCGGAATTCCAAGCCGCATCACCTCGCGCCCTAGAGCCATAGAGATACACCGCAGTATCCGACTGAAGATAGCGATGCAGGGTGTCACGTATACAGTCTTCTGATAATTGGATCAATTCAAACTGATTCATGACCCGACACCACCCCAGTGGCCGCAAAGATGGTGAGCAGCAACTCGTCATCATCAATCAACTCAATATCCCCCAAGCTATTGGCAAACACCGCCAGCTCATCCGCGAGACCATCGGCAGGCTGACCAGTAATAGGCTGATTAAGGCTCACCACTCATCTTCGTCCAAATCCATGTACCTGCGCATACTCTCGAGCCAGAGCGGCATCCCAGCCTTAATGGTCTGATTCAGATCCTTGACCACCTGCTGCTCAACCTCACCGCGCTCAGCGAGAAAGGCATAGAATTTTTTCAAGCTCGCAGCATTGCCTTTGATACTCGCTTCACTCGACCACATCGCCTTGCGGATGAACCAATCGCCAAGGAACTCCGCCACATACTCCGCGCCATTGCGCGCATCAACGGCGTCATAGTACTGGAGAAAATGTTCAAGAAAAAACGAGATGTTAGTGACATGGCGATCAACGGTTGCCTCTGAAAGACCGGCGTCTCCAAGCCATTGCTCAAAAGCGGACAACAACCGCTCGTTGTCTTTCTCAATCTGCTCAGGACTAAGCTGTTCAGGACCAAGCATCATTTCTGCATTGTCAGACATCTAAAACCTCACATCGGTCGAATCTCATCGTCATGCGCAAACAGAGCCTTAGACGGCGAGATATGCCGCGCCAAGTCCATGCTGTCATGAAGAATACGCAGTACTTCAACCTGTTGATCGCCTTCATGCGCGCGATAGACGATGAAATGCCGACCCTTGCGGCGATTGCGTGCAACATGCAAAGTCAGAATGTTTGGCCCCAGCTCCGAACGAGCGATGCTACCCAGGACGCCCGGCCCATCGACCAGCACCTTCAAAGCCGCGCGCAGCGTCGTTGCGTAAATACGCGCCTGCCGTTTACCAAAGCGCTCGGTCGTCCAGCGCAAAATCGCGAAGAAGTCGCTCTCAGCCGGTTCCGAGAGTCGCACAGGCCACCGGCTCATCATGCACCGTTGATGGCAACATCAGCCAAGGTTGCGAGATGCGCATCCAGTGCCTCGGCGGTATCGAAGTCCGTGTAGCGCCCTGCCTCGATATCGGCGATGCCCACCGCCACCGCCTCGCGCAAGGCCGCGAGTTTGGCCGCTTGCTCCGCCTCGCGGGCCTGCACCAGGCGC
The DNA here is from genome assembly GCA_010912705.1 of Halochromatium sp. Classification (GTDB taxonomy): domain Bacteria; phylum Pseudomonadota; class Gammaproteobacteria; order Chromatiales; family Chromatiaceae; genus Lamprobacter. The sequence continues at coordinate 57,901 of POWB01000027.1, read as the reverse complement.
AAGCCCTCACGCAGGACTTCGCTGGCGTTTTGGTACTGGCCGCTAGCGACCATTTGTTCAACGAACTTGGCTTGAACATCGGTCAGCACGACATTGCGGGTGGGCATGACATGACTCCTTGGTTGCATGATTGGCATATCCTGCCAATCAGTCTTGAATAGTGCAAGCCGCCTCGGGTATCCTCCGCCGCTTTTTGCTGATCGGAGGCATCAGGATGCCGTGGTGGATACCATGCGGCATCGCCTTGTCAGGTCAGGCCATCTCCGCAGTCAGCAGAGCCATCAGCTCCCGCCTACGCTCTTGAGACAGTCGCCGAATGCGCGCAACAATATCATCCATGCTCATCTGGTCATAATGCGCAGCCAAGGCGTTGGTGATCGGCGCTAGCTCGGCGCTCTCCGCCGCCGTCAGACGATCAGGCGGGCTCTCCAAGGCCTTCAGCAGGAACTCGGTCTCGGGCTTGCCGAGGTCGTCGATGTTCTCAGTCGCCGGGAACTGGCTGCGCCATTTGGCCAGGCGTCCAAGGCGGGCCTCGTTGTCTAGAGCCTGCCGGCGCAGCGCAAGGGCTTCACGCAGGGCCTCGACCTGCTCCCGGTGCGCATCGGCCAGATAGCCCGGTGCTGCAGCCAGCTCCTTCTCAATACGATCACAGTCGGCAGCAGTGGCCTTGGCAATCACAGTATTCAGCTGCTGGCGTGGCTTGACCCAATCCTCTGATCGACGCTGTGTTGCCGCGACCCGTTCTTTGGCCAGCGCCTGATAGAGCGCAGCCATCTCCCAGGCCGGCTCGATCTCCTGCTGCTCGAAGTCGTCCGTCAGCGTCGCCAGTTGATCACTGATCTGCTGTTGCAACAGTTCCTGTTGGCGCTCGGGCGAGACATCATCCGCGGTCCAGGCGGCACTGTCAGCGATCACGCGCTGCAGCTGCACGGCCAGATCATTGATGTCACTCAGATCCGGCGTCTCGACAAAGATGTTGCGCAAGCGGTTGACCTGAACCATCGCTTCCCGCACGGCTTCTTCGCTCTGCAGGCTCAGACTGTAGACCGCACTGAGCTGCTTGTTCTGGTCCTCTAAGACCTTGCGCAGCTGTTGCTGTCGATGCTCGATGGCCTTGATCCGCGCGTTGATCTCGGCCTCCCCGAGCACCGACTGGGTCTTCTTGATGCCCTCGATCAGGGCATCGCCTTTCGCGATCCCATCGCGCAGCTCGCGCACCGGCGTCGAGCTGTTTGGCTCGGTCTGACGCGGATAGTCGTCGCTTTCGTTCAGGATCAGGATGTACTTCTGGCGCTGCTCCACCTGCATGATCGAGCGCTGCGCCTGCTGCTCGAGGGCCTTCGCCTCGGTCTCAAATCCCAAGTCTTTCAAGCTGCTGATGGCCTTCTCCATCCGCTGCCTGAACGCCCCGACTTCAGCCGGACTCTGGCAGCCTTGCCGTGGAATCCAGTCGCCGACGCGCTCGGAGACCATCTCGCGTCCAATCGCCAGCAGCTTCTCGCACTCGGTGCCGAACGGCTTCGGCCAACAGGTTCCGTCTTCGACCTGCCGGCGCTGGCGGAACAGCAGGGTCGAGATCTGCAGCAGCTCACCGACCTTGTTCTGCCGCTCGGCGCGCTCGATGCCCTGCTCCCACTCAATCCGGGGTCGCGATCTGACGGCTGGCCCCAAAGCCGGTCTCGATATTGCCGATCTCGCTGTCGGCCGCGCCGCGACCAACGAACAGATCGCGCACCATCTCTGCCGTAATCGCTTTTTGACGCTGCCGCAGCCACTGCTGGAACTGCCCGCGCGTGTAGGCATCGGCAATCAGCTCGTACTGACCGAGGTCCGCATTCCATTCCAGCGCACCCAGATCCTCGCTCAGGCGTTGCAGCGCCGCTTGCAAGGTCTCTGGATCGAGCGCCGTCGCCTCCGCCAACAGCTGCCCGGCGTCCAACTGCGCCTGCTTACCGACGCGCAGCTTTTCCAAGGCCGCAACGCCCGCCAGCAGCAACCGCTCCGCGTCACTGAGATGGCCCTGAAACTTCTCCAGCAGCAATTACAGTGTCTCGGCCACAGTCCCGCCGGTCTGCTGCTCAGCGGCGATCATCTCCGGCAGCATGCTGCGCAGCACCAGCTCCGCCGCGCTCACCTGACGCAACCGCGCCGCGCTCACCGCTTCCTCGTCGCCAATGCGCTCGACCACATCCTTGATAAAGGTCAGTGCCGAGCGCGACTGCACCAGATCGCGCTGTCGGGTCAGGAACCAGGTCGCCAACGGATGCAGTGGCCAGCAGCCCTGCGCAATCACACGCGAGCATCGCTCGGCATCGCTCCAGACCGGAAACCGCGCGAACTCCGGCAGCGCCCGCGATAACCGCTGCCAGGTCAGCTGCTGTTGCCGCTCCGCCCCCGTCTGCTCCCAGACCGCCGCCATGCCAGCCTCATCCTTGCCGATCATGTGCGCAAAGATGGTTTCCAGATTGGTCGACAGATACAGCTTTTCCGCCGCATCGAAGCGGGTGATATAGCGCTGCAGCTGGCGTAGATCGGCGCTGCTGAAGCGTTTCAGATAGGCCTTCAGCTCGTACTGGATCAGCCCGACGAAGCGCACCTTGCCACTATGGTCTTGCACCCCTTGAAACAACTGCTGCAGCGCGGAATCACCGGCCAGCTGCGGCTTCTCGGCCGCATATTCCAGATAGCGCCCAAACTCATCGAACAGGATCACCACGCCCGAGAATGCCCCATCCTCGCCGCAATAGACCTCACACAGGGTCTGGATCAGCTCCTGCGCCGACTCCTGGCCCGTCACCGGGATCGGCACACCATTGGCCTCCGCGTAGAGTGCATCGACCTCGGTATAGATGACCTCATCGTGATGGCGCAGCCGCGCGCAGATCGCATCGCCATCCAGACCCGGCAGGCGCTTTCCGAAGGCCTCGGCGCGGATACCCAGGTTGCGCTGCACAAACTGCTCCGCGGTCTGAAAGCGCGGGGACAGCTCGCGGATGGCGCCCGCATCCACCCCATAACGTTGCAACTGCGCGAACACCGCCTGGCTCAGCGCGTTGCCCAAATGGAAGCCGGCCATGCCATCCAGACACAACACCAGCACCGGCTTCGACAGCTCAGACACCGACTTGGCCAGCGTCGCGCCGATCTCGGCATCCGCCTGCTGCACATTGGCGATGATCTGCGCAGCGGTCGCATCGGTGGGTGCGCTCAACAGGCAGGCGATGGCCGTGGAGAGATGCGACTTACCAGCGCCGTAGCCGGCCACCGCCAACCAGAACGGATTGCGCTCCTCGCCGCGCTGCCCGGCCAGCAAGGACGCCAGCAGATCAGCAACCAGGCTCGCGGTATCCTTCAGCCGATAGCCGCCATCGATGCCATCTTGTCGCGCGTCGCTTGCGCCGTGATAGCGCGGGCCATGAAACACAAAAGCGGTCGCCGCCTCACGCGCCTGCTCTGGCCGCTCCTGCACCCAGCGCAGTTGCACTGCGCCATCGAAGAATCGTTCGTCGTTGAACCGAACCAGATCGCTGATTTTCATGGACCGCTCCCTATAGAAAACTCGGCTCATGAGCCGAAAACTCAATGCTGCCTGAGCAGGGCCTCTAGACTATCGGCGGATAAGATCGCTGCTGACCAGTCCTCCAAGACGGCGTGATCTGCTTGCGTCAGGCGTTGTTCAGCCCAATCCGGTAGCTCGCCGAATTTCAGCTGGATCTGCTTGCCGAGAAGCCGTCGGGCTTCTTCTTTCTGGCCCTCTTGCCGTCCCTGCTCTATAAATCGCTCGGAAAATCGCATCATGGCTGTAGCCTCTTGCGGATAACGGTGACGGTACGCTTGCTGTTCGGTCTCGCTCAACATCGCGTAGATGTCGATGAAGTCAGCATATTTGAGCCGTCGCTCGGGATCAGGCTCCAGTTCCAGCAATCCGCGGGTCGCGGCGGCGATCACCTCGAACTTCTCCTCCGGAGCGTAGCGCATGCTTGGCAGCGTAAGTCGTGCAACCAGATTGCCGCTGGTCAGGTAGTCACGCGCTGGGGTGGCGAACAGCGCGCGCTGCAGATAGTGAAATTGCAGATAGGCCTGCTCTTCACTGCCGAGCCGCAGTTGCTCTGGGTAAGTGCCCGGATGCAGAAAGATCACCACCGGCACCACCCGCTCGGTCTCGTAGAGCACCGACAGATCCAGGCAATAGTGTGCTAGGCGATGAATCGAAAACCGCCTCGGATCGGTCTCCTCCTCAAAGACGAACAGCAGCGCGGCACGCCGACCATCCGGCCATTCGACGAGCAGCGGTACATCGAGCTCTCGGAACCGCTCGCCGAGACGCTCCTTGAGCTGCTCCTCGCGGATCGGCAGGATGCGTACGCCGGCATCGATCGCCCGTGCCTCGGCAGCCGCGAAGAAGGCGATCGCCTCGCGCGGATAATCAAGAATCAGGTTCTTGAAGTTGTGATCATGACTTTCGCGACTCATGGACTCGAACCTCAGACTAACTCGCTATTAACCATTGTCACGATGATGCAAGTAGTAAACATTGAACTCTATAATCGTATAATTAAAGTCAATAAGATGTAATTCAAATCTGGGCGAATGATCGCCCAGGTATCGATCCCAGTTGATGATGCTGTTAAAAAAGACGATGCCATCGCTAGCTTCGCGAAGCTTATGAAAAATAGTCAGCTCCCAGCCGTAATCGTCACTGATTGCTCCGCCTATTGTGTTCATGCTTGTCACCCAGCAAACAACCCGCCAGCGCAAAATATGTAGCAGTAGCATTAGCTAGCATATATATCTCAGTGCATTCCCTCATGGAGAGAAAGCCAAGCACGCTATCGCAAACTAACCCAAATCAATAGCCAGCTAAATTGCGCAGGGATTTTACGATTTTTTATATCGCACTCTTAAGCTACTTTTTTTGACAGCTGCAATAATTTAGCTTGAGCAGACTCCAATAGTGAATCTCGCAAAAAAGAACTTGCGCCCAATATCTCTATACCAATAAGCTCACCGTCCATATTTAACTCGGCAGTAATATTTGGGCTAATTTCAACACTACTCATTTCGCTTTCATCAGATATTGCTAAATGCAAAATATCTTCTTTCTCAAAATATAAGAGTTTTGGATCATTCATTTTGATACCCTCCGCTTTTTATAACTTGCTTCATGATTGCTCAATCTCAAACCAACTCGCTGTATAGCCCGGCAACAACCTTTGGAGTCTCAGCGAGGCGCAGCAGTACCACACTGCCGGTATACCGATCGAGCTGAACGAACCCTCGGCTTGCCATCCAATCCAGCCACTCGGTCGCCTGCGTTGCATCCCAGCCGAGCAAGGCCAGCAGACGCCTGTCACGAGCGAGTTCATCAAAGGCTAATTGCTTGTCAGCGCTGTAGCCTGCATCCCACAGCAGAAAGAGCAACAAGGCGTAAGCCGGAAACAGGCCCTTTTCCAGCGGTGCACGCGCACGCCGCAACAGCGGTTTTCCATCCTCACCCGGAGCAGCGGTCAGGATGCCGGCCTCACCAAAACAGGCGCGTTCGGTATACATGCGCGGCACCAGTGTCGAGAGCCCTTTGAGATAGCTTTTGTTGCCGTGGCGCTGCACCAATAGGCGGTGAAAGGCGGCTGCGGGAAATTGAGTAGTAGTGGTGTCTGTGACGACAAGCTCATCACCGATCAGCTATGCTGCTGGTTTCCGCTTAGCCTTGATCTCACTGACAATATCCTTCACGGACAAACCCTCTAACAGCAGGTCACGATCAATCGTATAGTTTCCTGAACCTGCTCGGAACTGATTTAGAAATCGAATGGCATCGACTACCCCGATTTCCTTGATTAAGGCATGAGTGCCACGATACTTTACTTCAGCAATCGGTTGAACCTGTTTTGTCATATAACGCATCCTTGGGCGCATTCAGATTTATTTCTGGGGATCGCGGCGAAAGGCGAACAAACTTCTTGGATGATTGTTTCTGCCTGCGCAGAATATCTTGGAAGATCGCATCCATGTCGTGCCCATGCTCCTCAGCATAGGATGCTCGTAACTGTCGTATCTCTTCTAAAATGGGATCATTGCACATAGAGTTAGCCATTAATTAGCCAGAACAGATTAGCCTGCGTCTCATTCTTGGACCACAGGGTATAGCCCTTGTTTCTTGGCATCAAGCAAAACGATCTTGACGACACAACCATCCTCTGCATAGCTAATATTCACATTCCAACCCTGAGAGACCTCGCGCATCACGGGCTTGTCGTTGATATGAATTTCCAGAATATCGTCATCGGCGTGATAGGTTGTCTTCATTGGCATGAAAGAAATCAGGTTCTGAGGAGCGCATTCAGCCAGCGCTCGCTCTCACGATCAGGGCGACGATCGGCGGTCAGCCAGCTCTCGACCAACTTCAATGCGGACACCCTACAGAGCAGTTCCGCCAACCCCGCTTCGTCAAGATCGGTGAAACGCCGGCCACCGTGCACTCGCTCGCCGCGCCCGTACTTGAACGAAACGTAGAGAATTCCGCCGGCTCTCAGTGCCCGAGCCAAGCGCTGCATGATCTCTGGCAACTCTGCCAAAGGCACGTGCAACAGGCTAGCACAGGCCCAGATGCCATCGAAGCACCCACACCAGTCGATGTCTTGGAAGCGACGGATCTTTACGGGTAGCCCGCAGTGCGCCTCGGCAAGTGCGGCCAACGCCGGGGATTGCTCCATCGCCGTGACCGCATAGCCCCGCTCGTTGAAGATCCGTGCATCGCGCCCGGAGCCACAGCCAGCATCAAGAATCGCCGCGCCCTCAACCAGTTCGCGCAAGAACGGCTCATAAAGCGACGACATATCGACATGAACGGTGGTGGCGAAAAATGACTCCGCCTCGGCGTCGTAGTACGCCAGGGTGGGATCTAAACTGTGCATCAGGTTGTTCAAAGCATGCTCACTGCCGCGCTTGCCCTTCACGCGATGCTGGATGCCTGTTGAAACCCTCTATACTGCCAAGATAGATGGCCTTGAGGTTAGCCCCCTTGAGAAAATTACCGGATTCACGGTCACTCGGGATCGGGCCGAACAGCTTTAGTTGACCAGCCTCAAGGTCTACCGGGCAATGCAGTAGAGTGCTTTGTAAAAGATAGACGGCGACATCGAGGCGGACCTTAGCGGATGTCGTGACCTCAACTCCGACCTCAACGGTATGCGATGTTGCGACATGAGTCCTACGCGCAGCCTAACGTACTGAAACAATTTGCCACAAAACGACGGAGAGACGATGCCACAGGAAAGACCCACGACCTCCGCTCACCAGTCCACCCAACCCGAAGACGACTTCGTTAGCATTTTTGTTGAGCTGTTTGGGCCAGAGAAGGCACACCTCCTAGCGCCCGAGTTCGCGGTGTTGGACATCGACGGTGGCGCCCGCTTCATCGATTTCGCCCTGCGTGCCGGCGGCAAAAAAATTGCCTTCGAGATCGATGGTCCCACGCACTATCAGCCACCCGCCTTCGACCGCACCAAGTACGAAGACGACCTGCTGCGTCAGAACAGCCTGATCCATCAGGGCTGGCAGGTGTATCGCTGGACCGATCACGAACTCGATCAGCGCCGAGAGTGAGTCAAGGAACAACTTGCGCTCTTCCTTGAGCGGATGCCAGGTCTGCTCGACATGGATGATTTCTTACCCAAACAACGCGCGTGTGCGGCTGACTTCAACCTCCGCACCCACCAGAGCGAGGCACTCGACTGGCTCGCGCTCATCCGCACCGAAGGCACCACCATCGCCCTGCTCGGCCACGCCACCGGTGTCGGCAAGACCTTTACCGCCATCGAAGACGCCCGGCGCATTGGCGCTCCGGTACTCTATGTCGCCCACACCAAGAACCTGATTCGCCAAACCGAGCGTGCCGTTAACACTCAATGGCCAGAGGTAAGCACGGGCATCATCCAGGGCGGACGCTTTGAACCCGAAGCGAAATTCGTTCTCGCGACGGTGCAATCGCTCAGCAACCGCTTGAACGAAATCGACCCAAGCCATTTCCGCTATCTGATCATCGACGAAGCCCACCACGCTGCTGCCGACAGCTACCAGCAGGTGCTGGCCTACTTCCGCCCCGTCTTCACCTTGGGACTGACCGCCACCCCCGAGCGCGCGGACGGCAAGTCGATTCTCGACATCTTTCGCGATACCGCCCATCGCTTGAGCCTCAAAGAAGCCATCGAGCGCGGCGAGCTGGTGCCCATCCGCTGCGTGCGCGTCAAGACCAATGTCGATCTCAGCCGTGTGCGCTTCAACGAAGTGCAGTACCACCGCCAGGATCTTGAGCAGGCGATCACCATTCCGGCGCGCGATGAGCTGATCGTGCAGACCTATCTGGAGCATGTGCGCGGTCGCAAAGCCGTCACCTTCGCCATCAATGTCCGTCACGGCGAAGCACTGGCCGAGCGCTACCGCGCTCAAGGCGTACCCGCACGCGCTGTCTCCGGCCAGATGCCCAACAAGGAGCGCGATGCGGTTCTTGATGCCTTCGCCCAAGGCGAATTGCACATGCTCTGCGCCTGCGATCTCCTCAACGAAGGCTGGGACTGTCCGGGCATTGAGGTCTTGCTGATGGCGCGGCCGACCCTGTCAAAGATCATCTATATGCAACAGCTCGGACGTGGCACCCGCAAGGCACCCGACAAGGATAGCCTCTTGGTCTTCGACTTCGTTGATAACGCTGGCCGCTACAACCAAAGCTGGAATGTTCATCGCGTCACTGGGAATCGGCGCTATCGGCCCGGTGGCTTCGCCGTCGCCCCAAAAGATCGCATCGAGGATGAAGAACGTTCCGGCCCACAAGACCCGATCATTCTCAACCTCGGACTTTGGACCGAGCACTTCGAGGAGATTGATGTCTTCGACTGGCAAAGTACCGTCAAGGACATGCTTCCGGTCGCTGAGCTTGAACGCCAACTTGCGGCATCGGAAGGCTACCTGCGCAACAAGGTCTTGTAAGGCGAGCTAACACCCGACCATGACCTCAGCCTGGGCCGACGCCGCTACTTCTACTTCGCCAAGGAGCGCAAACAGGCGATTGCCGACCAGTTCGGCCTGAAGCCGGTAACCGCCGCCAATATCCGCGAGCGGTTCTTTGCGTTCTGCGAAGACATGGACATGAGCGCCAGTTACAAGCCTGTGCTGCTGCGCACACTGCTGGACACCGTTGATGAGGAAGGCAAGGTCTCGCTGAATCTGCTGACGCTAGCGTTCCGGGACTTTTACCTTGAGCGGCTTAGCTGTTCTCTAACAGCCGAGAAAGGCAACCTCCGCATGGCACGGGTCAAGGATCTGACCGAGAGCGAGATTCAGCAGGTAATGCTCGGGATGCCCTTCAAGAAGTATGCGCAGCGCGGGTTTATCGATTACGCGAGGGATTTGTCGCAGGTGCGAATCGCGCCCGCATTGTGGAAGCGATTAGAGCTTAAGGATCGCCAGCGTTTACGGGATTTGGCTGATGAGCGGATTAGAGAATATTTTGGGAGATGAAACACTCGGCAATGCTGATGCCCGACTTTCATGATGGCATCCCTTCAAGGCTGTCTGCGGCAGCGGAATCCGGTGCCAGCTGTTCGAGCAGGGCCGCAATCACCGCAAGCTGCTCGGTCGGGTCGATGGTGCCGAGCTGGGTTGCGAGCTGGCGGGCTTGTTCTGTGGCGCGCTGCCGCTGCTCGGCGCTCAGGTGTAGCAGATGGCTGATCTCGCCCTGTTGCGCGTCGATACGCTTGAGCAAGAGCGCGCCTTCGGTGGCGCTGGAGGAGCCCTGCTCGCCGAGGCGCAGGCGCTGCAGGTCGCGCGCTTGCTCGGCGCGCTCACGCAGGCGCAACAGCGCTTGACGTCGGTTTTCTTCGCGCCATTTGCTCGGCGGCACCTTGGCGATCAGGGTGGCGACCGATTCGAGCCAGGTGGCGTCGCTGCTGTGGCCGGGATCGGCCAAGCGCCGGATGAAGGCACCCAGCCCTTGCCGATCTGGGGTGAAGTCGTCGAGTCCGCGATAGCGCTCGGCGAGGGCTTGGCGCAGGTCCGCAAGCTCGGTTGGGGGGGCGCGGAGCAGTGCGCGCCCGAGCTGTACCTGCCAGTCGGCGATCAGTGCCGGATAGGCCTGTTTGAGTTCGCGCAGTGCGCTCACTAGGCGGTCGACGAAAGGCTCGATGGCGCTGCGGTCTTCGCTGTTCAGGACCTCGGGCGCGGTGCCGCAGGCGGCAGGCAGTGCCTCGAACAGCAAGACACCCGGGCTGGAGGCTTCGCTAATGGCACGACGCACGGCACTGGCAGTGGCAGACAGGCCGGCGCAGTGCTGGCTGTACTCGGGCAGCGCGTTGATGAAGCCGACCAGCGGGCGAACGATATCGAGCAGGCTGGCCTCCGCCGGCACCCGCCCAACGATACTGTGGATGTAGCGATTGAATAGCTCGCCACGCAGGCCACCGAGATCGAAGCGCTCGAGCGCGAACAGCTCGGGACGGCGACACAGCAGTTCGGCGTGCTCCAGGCCGAGGCGGTCGCAGAAGGCGCCTTCTTGATAGAGGGCGACTTCGCGCTGATGGGCGATCAGGTAGGCGATGATCAGCACCGGCAGCACGCCAAGCTTGACGCCAAAGGGCGGCTGGCGCAGTTGCTCGTACAGCTCGGGCAGTGGCACCTGGCGCTCGCCGCCTTGGCCAAGGCGGTCGGTGATGGCGTCCCAGAGCGGGCGCAGCTGGCAGGGGTCCTGCTTGGGGTCGGGCGGATAGAGGCCGAGCCGGCCGTGTTCGATGCGATGCAGTCGTGTGGCGGCGAGCAGATTGATGTAGAGGCTCTTTTCGGCCGGGGTCTTTTGGATGCCAAGCGCGGGTTGATCGGCGGCGCTGAGCATGGCGGCGATGAGCCGCTTGCGGCCGAGGTTGGCGCTCGTCGAGGGGGCGTCGCGGTTGAGCAGTTCGTTGTTGAGGCGCGGCGCTTGGTGGAATTGCCGAGCGGCCCAGTCGGAGAGCAGGCCTTGCAACTGGCGCCGGTGCTGGATGGGCTGCTCGATGCCGTCGCGGAACCAGCGCAGCTGCTCGGGCGCGGCGATGAGGCCGCGGATGACCTGATAGGCCTCCTGCTCGGCATGGCTGAGCCAGGCGCGATGCTCACGCGCGGCAACCGGGTCTTGATGCAGGGCGGCTTGCTGCTTGGGTAGGTCGCAGAGGGCCATCCATTCGTCGATGGCCTCGCGCAGTCGCTCGGTGAAGAAGCAGAGGGCGAGCACGCCGCGGGGTGCGACAGGGGGCACGGCCGGCGCTGCCTTGGCGGCCGCTTGACCGGGTGTCGGGCGCATCGGGGTCGGCTCCTGCTCGCCGGCGAGATAGAACCAAAGCGGCAGCTCGTGCGTACTGCTGGCCTTGGGTGGCCAGCGCTCGGCGGCGGTGAACTGGGGGCTGAAGACACGCAGGTTGCCGGTGTTGATGGTGATACGGCGGGCGACCTGGGCGCGCAGCGGTTCGAGGGCGTTGAGGGTGTCGGCGAGCGAGCGTCCGGCTTGGGCGGCAAGGGCCTCGTCGAGCGCGGCGCGCAGGTCGAAGTCGGAGCCGGCCCAGACCCGGTAGTCTTGGCTGAATTGGCGAAAGTGGATGCTGGAGCTGGCTTGCAGGCGTTCGATGAGTCCGGGCAGTTTGCGGCCGAAGAGCGTCTGCAGCAGCGCCGGGCTGGCCTTGAAGCCGCGCTGGGCGCCGATCAGGTTGAACAGGCCGATGGTCTTGAGCAGGGCGATGAGTGCGCGCGCGTCGGGGTCAGCGGGGTCGTCGGGGTTGGCATCGAGCCGTTCGAGCGCGGTGACGACCTCGGCCCAGCGGTGGTCGGTGGTGGGGTCGCTGAGCGCGCTGCCTTGGTTGAGGATGAAGTAGTCGTAGAGGTCCCAGGGCCAGACCCAGCCGCCGAGCCGCAACTGGCGCAGGCGCTCCTGCAGGCCAAAGGGCTCGTGGCTGCCGAGATAGGAGAACAGGGTGCGCTCGTTCTGCGCGACCTTCTGGCAGAGGGTGGGCAGCAACAGCAGGCTGATGGGGTGCAGCGGATAGCAGCGCGCGAAGAGCCGGGTGGCCTCGTCGGCATCGAGTCCGTGCGGTAGCGCGCCCTCCTCGGCGAGCAGCTGGATGTTGCGCTCGAGGCTGGCTTGAGTGCGCGCGGGCAGTGCGATGTCGCGATTGAAGGCGGTGGCGAGCACGCGCAGGGACTGCTCGGCGGGCTCGAGGAAGGCGATGGTCTCGAAGCGGCCCTGCACCTTGCGCCATTCATCGCGCAGCTCGCGGCCTAAGCGCGCGCCATAGTGCTCGAAGGCCTGATGCAGCAGGACCAGGATCTGCACCGGGATGGGGTCGGGATCGCGGCTGTGCTCGGCGAGCAGTTGCAGCAGGTGCAGATCGCGCTGCTCGGGATGGTAGGCGGCGTATTCGAGGAATTTGCCGAGTTCGTCAATCTCGATCAGCAGGCCGCGACCGCCGGCCTCTGCCCAGGCGTGCTGGACGCGGCGCAGCAGCGTTAAGGCGGCGTCCATCGGCACGGCGTGCTCGGCGGTGTCGAGCAGTGCATTCGTGAGGGCAGCGGGCAGACCGGCCTGTTCGGTGGCGACGGCAAGCGCCAGCAGGAGTTGGCGCTGCAGGCTGTCTGGTAGACCATTGATGCCGATGCGTAGGTAGCCGCGGCTGCGGCTGGCTGGGGCGCTGCTGCTGTGACGGCTGGCTGTGCTGTTGGTCTTGCGGCTGGCGGTGTTGTGGCTAGCGGCGCTGGCGGTGTTGTGGCTAGCGGCGCTGGCGGTGTTGCGGCTGGCTGTGGACTGGCTGGCGGTGCCGCTGAGGGCTTGGCTGATCTGCTCGGTGAGTTCTGGATCGACAGCCCCTAAGACGCGCGCGGCGGTCTGATGGGCTTCGCTGCTGGGATCGGAGAGTAGCGCGCCGGCGAACAGCGCCAGCGCTGACTTCCCCACGCCATAAGGCCCAATTGCCGCGAGCGCGCGCGGCCTCGGCTCAGCGCTCAGTCCAGCGGCCATCTGCCGCAGGCATTGGCGCGCGCGCGAGGTTGGCCGGTAGGCGGCGATCAGCTCCAGCGCCCCGCCGTCGCGCGCAAGGTTGATGGCGCGCGTGTAGACGGATTGGATCTGGATGCTGTCGGCGAGTGGTGGCGCGACAGTGCTGGTTTCAGCCAAGTCGTTCATCAGCCATCCTTCAGGCTTCTGCTAGCAAGAGATTCTTGAACGGTTGGTGATTCTTCCACCGATATGAATCAAAATCCCGCTGATCCGTCGACACAATCCGACCTTCACCGAGCGTTTCGGCGAGGATCACAAGGGAAGCATCGGCGAGATCCATCGGTAGGTTCCGATAACGCTGCATCAGTAACAACTCGCGATCGAGATCACCTTCTAAGGCTTGATGCACGCGGATGCCCTGCTGGCGAATCGTCTCCAGGAAGGCTAGCGCCATGGTCACGCCAACACGCTGAAAGAGTAGATGGACGGTTTCGACTAACACCGGATAGGTCGTCACCAAGGGCTCGTGGTTTTCGCGAAAGAACCGCTTACAGACTTGATGGAACTGGTCGCGCTTATTCGCCAGCCCAACCCACGCGCCGGTATCAACAATGATCATCCCTTTTGACCGCTCTTATTAGAAAAATCGATTCGCGACTTGTAGTCTACAGAGAGCTGCTCGTCGTCATCGATGCAGCCAATAAAGCCGATCGCATCCAGCGCCTCATATAACGACGACCTGTCTGCCTGGGGCATCGACTCTAAGTGATGTATTGCTGCATCGATGGCAACGCCCAAGACCTCGTCCAAAGGCTTGTTCAATCTGCCTTGTAAGGCGCGTAACCGCTCGCTGTGAAGAGGATCGAGGTCTGCTTCGATACGCATGGATTTACTCGGTGGAAATACTCAATAATCTGGCTGTACGCAGCAAAAGATTAGCTTGAGAGCGCCTGACGGACTCATGCCACATTCCCAGCATAGTAGCGCCGCAAGACCGCCAACGGCTCTGGGCGCTGGTCGCGCTCGAGCCAGAAGAGTTGATGCAGGCCAGCGGTGTCGCGCAGCTCATAGCGACCGGGATAGGCGGCGAGCAGTGCATCGAGGTGGCGCATGAGCCCGTCTTCGCTAAGCCGGAATAGGGCGCCGGGCGCGGCCCAATCGCCCTCGGCATAGAGCAGGCTGCGCACCGAGAGCGCGGGCTGATCGGGCTCGGCGGCGAAGCGCTGGGCGAGTGCGAATTCGAGCGCGACCAGCGGCAGAAAGGGGCGTGGTGCGCGCGGGCTGCGATAGCCGCCTTCGGGATCGGCCTCAATGAGACCCAGCGGCGCGAGCAGCGCGTCGAGATGCTCATCGGTGCGCCCGGGCACGGCGGCATAGAGCCGCAGCAGCGTGGAGATGTCGGATTTGAGTGTGGTGGCGGCGCGATTCAGCTGCAGCTCAGTCGCGGCAAAATCGGTCAGGGCGCTGAGGACCTCGGGCTCGGTGAAGCGCGGCGCGGCAAAGCGGTTGAAGAACCAGTAGAAGCCTGTCGCTAGCTCGGCATTGGTGGCGATCAGCCAGTGGATGATCCAGAGCGTGGCGTCGTCTTCGAGATAGGGATCGGCGGTCGGGCCGAGCAGGGCCTCGCCGAGCGGGGTGATCTGAACCAGCTTGTCATCGACACAGATCAGGCCGCAGACCCGCAGCCAGTAGTGGATGGCGTTGACCATGTTGCGCCCGACGCCCAGGGTGCGCATGGCGTACTCGGGATGGTCGAACAGGGCCGCGTTGTCACGCAGCGCGAGCAGGCTTTTGGGCAGCCAGCTGAAGCGCAGCGGGAAGGTCTCGTGGCGCCCGAAGCTTGTGTGTTGGCGGTTGAGCTGCACGCGGTCTCCCCTCCTTGCGAACGCTGGATTTGAGCAGCTAGCTCAAGGACCAAATGATCGATTAGGGTACCCCCTGCTTGCGTCGAGCGCAAACGCGTCGACAGACCAGCTAACCCATCGACTGGATGCTGCGCCTGCCGCGCAGTCTCGAGCTCGAGTTGCGCAACGAACTGATTGCATTGGAGGAGAATACCCAAATGCCCTATGTCATGAGCTATGAGCAGATGGCGCTTGAGCGCAGTGAGCAGATCGGCGAGAAACGCGGTGAGAAGCGCGGCGAGAAACGCGGTGAACTCAAGAGCCTCCTACGCCTGATCGAAGCCAAGTTCGGCACGCCAACGCCAGAACAGCAGCGGCTTCTCGAGTCCGCCGACATCCCCCAGCTCGACCGCTGGCTCGATCGGATACTGACGGCAAGCACGCTTGACGAGCTGTTGGCGTGATCAGTCCTAATCAGTCCTAATCAGTCCTAAGCAGCTGTGCCTGTTCTAATTCCCGATGA
This sequence comes from Halochromatium sp., assembly GCA_010912705.1. Lineage (GTDB taxonomy): Bacteria > Pseudomonadota > Gammaproteobacteria > Chromatiales > Chromatiaceae > Lamprobacter. The sequence continues at coordinate 42,525 of POWB01000027.1, read as the reverse complement.
TCGCCCTACGGTGGCGCTCAAATCGGGATTTACCTGTTCTGCAAGGGCTAAGACGCCTCGCACAATGCGCGAATGCGCTCTGCCGCAGCGATGATCCGGCGCGCGGCCTCCGCGGCTTCCGCTAGGGAATGGGTACGATCGAAGCTCAGCCGCACCGCGCCATAGAGGAGATCGCCTTCCAGCCCCATGGCGCGCAGTACATGGGATGGCTCTACCGTGCCGGAGGAGCAGGCCGATCCGGAGGCGATCGCTAAGGTCTCGGCGAGATGATTGCGCAGCGCATCGCTGGGAACACCAGGGATGGAGAGGGCGATGATGTAAGGTGATTGCCGCTGCGGGTCACCATGCACAACAACCGGGAGCGCCGCTGTCAGCTCGGCAAGCAAGCAGTCGCGGACGGCGCTCACCTGGGCAAGATCCTGATCGCGCTGAATGGCAGCCTTTTGCAGCGCGCCCGCTAAGCCGACGATCTGGTGCAGGGGCAGCGTACCGGCGCGCAGGCCATACTCTTGGTCGCCACCAACCATCAGCGGCGCTAGACGTAGCTGAGGCCGATTGCGCACGACGAGGCAGCCGATGCCCTTGGGTCCATGCAGCTTGTGCGCGGAGACGGTCAGTAGATCAATGGGGACAGCATCAAGATCGATCTTGAATTTGCCGGCGGCTTGGGCGGCGTCGACATGCAATAGCACACCAGCCTCGGCCGCCACCTCGGCCACGGTCTCGATCGGCTGCTGAACGCCGGTCTCATTGTTGGTGTGGATCAGCGAGATCAGCAGGGTATCCGGGCGAATCAGTGCCGCGATAGCCTCTGGCTGGACGACGCCGGCGGCATCCGGCGGCACCCGCGAGACCTCGAAGCCTTCCCGCTCGAGCTGGTCGGCGCAAGCCAGCACCGCGCGATGCTCGATCGCGGAGACGATGAGATGGCGCCCGCGATGGGCATGGGCGCGCGCGATGCCGGCAAGCGCTAGGTTATCGGCCTCGGTAGCGCCACTGGTGAAGATAACCTCGTCTGGCGCGCAGCGAAACTCGGCGGCAATGCTGGCGCGGCAGGTCTCGACCCGCTGTGCGGCCGCTTGGCCAAAGCAATGTGATGCTGATGAGGGATTGCCATGCAAGCTGCGCAAGGCCGCAAACATCGCGGATGCCACATCGGGATCGAGCGACGTCGTCGCCGCGCTATCAAAGTACAAGGGCGACAAGATCATCCTCATGTTCAAGCCAGGTTTTGGTCACTGACTCTAACCTGATTAGCGCGGGCGCGGCAATCAAGGCCTCAATCCATCGTCAGCGTGCTAGGCTCAGGCACCGTCCCCATCCTCGATGGTCAAGCCATCCCAAGCCCAATCGTCATTCAGATCCGCGCCCGTGCCAGTACAGCCCGCAACCCCATTACGCCCGATTCAACGCCCCCCAGGTGCCGAGCAGCCGCTGCATCGGCTCGACGCCCTGCTCGAGCGCCTCTACCGTCATCGCGGGCTATCAGCCGGGATTGAGCATCGCCTGAGTGCCCTGCACCCGGTCAGTCAGCTGCTTGGCATCGATGCTGCTGCGGCCCTCCTCGCCGATCAGATTCAGGCCCAACGCCAGTTGCTCATCGTTGGCGACTACGATGCCGATGGCGCCACCGGCACCGCAGTGGCCCTACTCGGTCTGCGTGCCCTAGGTGCCGGCGCCCTCGACTCGCTGGTGCCAAGCCGTTTCGCTCAGGGCTATGGACTGAGCCCGGCCGTGGTCGAGATCGCCGCCGAGCGGCGGCCCGACCTATTGATCACGGTCGATAACGGCATTGCCAGCCATGCCGGCCTGGCGCGAGCGCGGGAGCTGGGGCTGCCAGTGCTGATCACCGACCATCACCTACCCGGCACTGAGCTACCCGAGGCGGCGGCGCTGGTGAATCCGAATCAGCCCGGCTGCCCGTTCCCGAGTAAGCATCTGGCCGGCGTCGGGGTGATGTTCTACCTGCTCATCGCCACCCGCGCTGAGCTGCGCCGCCGGGGTTGGTTCCAAGGCCAGCGCAAAGAGCCCAACCTCGCCGAGCTGTTGGATCTGGTCGCCCTGGGCACCGTCGCCGATGTGGTGACGCTCGATGCCAACAACCGCATCCTGGTCGAGCAGGGACTGCGCCGCATCCGCGCCGGACACTGCCGCCCCGGCCTGCGCGCCCTGCTCGAGATCGCCGGCGTTGATCTGACCCGCACCAGTGCCCGTGATCTCGCCTTTGCCGCAGCCCCGCGTCTGAATGCCGCTGGACGTCTCGAGGACATGAGCGCCGGCATTGCCTGCCTGGTCACCGATAAACCGCTCGAGGCCATGCACCTAGCCCAGCGGCTGCAGGCCCTGAATCAAGAGCGCCGCGCCCTCACCCACGGCATGAGCCAGGATGCCGAACGTCTGCTCGCGGAGATCCTTGCGCAACAGGAACTCAAAGCTGGCCTCTGCCTGTTCGCCGAAGACTGGCACGAGGGCGTCATCGGCATCCTCGCCGCACGCGTGCGCGAGCGCTGCCAACGCCCGGTGGTCGCCTTCGCCGTCGGCGGCGATGGGCTGCTCAAGGGCTCGGCACGCTCGATTGAGGGACTGCATCTGCGCGACTGCCTAGCCGCGGTTGATCATGCCCACCCCGGGCTCATCACGCGCTTCGGCGGACATGCGATGGCGGCCGGCCTCAGCCTGCCGCGCGAGGCGCTCGAGCCCTTCGAGCAGGCCTTCGCCGAGGCCGTACAGGAGGCGCTCGGACCTGACCCGGCAACCCCGGTCTTGCATTCCGATGGCACCCTAGGCCCAGCCTTGCTCAGTCTGCCCACCGCCGAGAAGCTGCGTCTCGCCGCACCCTGGGGTAAGGGCTTCTCCGAGCCCTTGTTCGACGGCCAGTTCGAGGTCAGCGCACCGCGCCTGCTCAAGGAGCGCCACCTCAAGCTGCGCGTGCGTCCGGCCCAAGGTCCCCCGCTCGATGCCATCGGCTTCAACCTCGCCGACCAACATCCAGGCGGCGCCACTCAGGCACAGATTGCCTACCGCCTCGAGGTCAATGACTACCGCGGCCTGCGCAGCCCACAGTTGCTGATCGAACAGTTGGTACCAGTCGTTGGATGAGCGTTGCAAACAACCGAGAAGATGCGACACCCATGGCCCCATGGCTTGACAACGCAAGGGACTGTTCGAGGTCGGACTGGTCTTCTCGAGCGCGGCACGCAACCTGATCCAGGCTGACTGGCAGCAGCTGCACGCAAGGACTTGAGCACGCTAAGGCGATTGCCAGAAAAGCTCGTACCGAATTGCCTAGGAGTTTCGTTTGCCTTCGAGCGAAAAGACAAGCTAAGGCTCAGGCTGACATAACGCATACTCAAACAGGGCGCTTCAGCGGTACAACAGCGCTACCCCCTAATAATCCGCTGACAAAGCATCCTCAACGCCATGCCTGAACAGCCCGCTACCGCCTTGCAAGACCTTGATCCAGCGTTCATCGATCCCGAGCCGCTCGATCCCGAGCTGCTCGGCGATGGCCCCTCCAAAGGCCTGCGCGAGACGACGCTGCTCAGCCGCGATGTGCGTTTGGCCGGGCGCCCCAAGCTCTGTAGCGATTGCGGACTCTGCGATAGCTTCTTGAAGCCGGAGATGGCGCGCACCTGTGTCTTCGTGCGCAATCAGACCGAGGCGATTGAGCAGCGCTTGTTCGGGCGCAACCGCCAGGACGGCGATGAACTGCGCTTCGGCATCTATCGTCAGATGGCGATTGCGCGCATGAAGCCACCGGTGCCAGGGGCGCAATGGTCGGGCATGGTCACCACACTCGGTGCGCGACTGCTCGAGCGCGGCGAGGTCGAGGCGGTGATCACCGCCGCCACCATGCCTGGCGCCCGTTTCGCGCCACGCCCGATCCTCGCCCGCACGCCAGATGAAGTCCGCGCCAGCGCCGGCAATAAGCCCGCCCTGTCGCCAAATTTGGCTTTGCTCGATGAGGTGCGCGCGAGCGGCATCAAACGCCTTGCCTTCATCGGCACCAGCTGCCAGGTGCAGATCCTGCGCGCGGCCCAGCCGCGGCTTGAGGCCGAGCTTGGCCTAGAGCGGCTGGATGTGATCGGCATCCCCTGCAGCGACAATGTCGCCTATCCGGACTTGGTCTACTTCTTAGATCAGGTCTCGAAGTCGCCGCAGACCATCGTTCATTATGAGTTCATGCAGGATTACAGCCTGAAGATGCGCCATGAGGATGGCCAGATCGAGCAGCTCAACTTTATCGATTTCCCGATGGACAAGCTCGACGGCGTCTTTCCCTCGGCCTGCCTGTCCTGCTTCGACTATCCGAACAGCCTAGCCGACATCACCATCGGCTACATGGGCGCACCGCTCGGCTGGCAGTGGGTGCTGGCGCGCAGCGCGCGCGGCGAGGCGCTGCTCGAGCTGTTGCGTCCGGAGCTGGAATTCCAGCCCGCCAGCAGCGCCGGTGATCGCAGCCGCGGCATGCCCCGCTATCTGCAGATGCTGGCCAATCCGCCCGGCAAGCCCCCCAAACCGATCCGCATGCTGATCGCCTGGCTGCAGCGCAACCGTGGGCCGCGTGGGCTCGAGTTCGCCCGCGCCATCATCGAGATGAAGCTATTCCGGAATCTGCAGCATGTGCGCGAACGCTTCGGTCGCTTTGAGCAGCGCATCGTGCCGGCCTCCGTCTATCGTAGCCTCGCGCCCTATGCCGAGGATTATGCGGCGACCTTCGGCCGACCGCTAACAGCTGCCACGAGCGCCAAGCACGATGAGGGTGACAGTGGCGGCAACGCTCCGCTCGGGCCATGAGCCAGGCCGCGGAGAAGCGCCGCAGCGCCGCGCAGCGGCTCCAGCAAGCAAGCCAATCACCCCCTCAGTTGGTCATTGCACAGTTGCTAGGCGCGCTGATGGTTGTCGCCAGCCTTAGTCCGCTCTCAGCCGCTGAGCCTGACGTCAGGGCCGCGCCTGATACAAGCGCCGAGCCCGAGGCAGCAGCCGAACAGATCCAGGTCGAGGCCAGCATTGACCGGGAACAGGTGCTGATCGACCAGCAGATCGTGCTCAGTGTCCGGGTCATCGGTGACGGCCCCTTGCCACCTGGACGGTTGGTTCTGCCCGAGATCGCGGGTGCTGAGCTGATGATCCTGGGCGAGGAGCGCGAGATCGTTCGCGGCCGCTGGATCTACGCCCGTCACTATGCGCTGTTCCCACAGCAGACTGGCCAGCTCGAGATCCCTGCCTCGGTCTATTCCGCCTGGCGTCCGGGCGCTGAAGGCCCAGTCGCGGTACGCTCCCCTGCCCTGACCATTCAGGTCCTGCCAGCACCCCCGCTGCCAGCCGACTCAGCCTCCAAGAGCGTTTGGCTCCCCGCGCAACAGCTGACCCTGAGCGAAGCCGGTGCCAATCGGGTTCGCTTGGCACCAGGGCAAGTCATCGAACGGATGCTAACCCTCAAGGCGGTCGGCCTCCGCGCCGAAGCGCTACCGCCACTCCGCGTGCCGATCCCGTTCCCGCTGCGGCTCGCAGAGGATGCGCCTCGGCTCTGGAACGAGCGCGGCGCCGATGGAGTCACCGGCTATCGCACCGAGCGCATCACCCTCAGCAGCGCTGAGCCCGGTCTTTTCCAACTAGCTGCCGTCACCCTGGACTGGTGGAATGTCGACAGCGCAGGTTGGGAGCAGGCGATGACGCCAGCATGGCAATTAGAGGTTGCGGCATTTGATTCCAGCTCGCGCCGGCCCGCCCCAGACTGGCGCCGCGATCAGAGCAGCGATATAGCCGCCACAGAGGGTACCGCAGCGCCACTCACAGCAGCGCCCGAGCAGCCCTGGCTGATTGCACATTGGACCTGGATGCTTGCCACACTGGGATTCATACTCACCCTATGGCTGCTGTGGCGGCGCAAGCAGTGACAGAATGAGGTCAGCAAGTCCACAGCGCTTTATACTGCACCCCACAGACTGCCCCAACTGACCTCTGATCCTCAACGTTCGGGGCCGTTCCCATCGGCCCCGATACTGGTCGTGGGGCTTAGCAAACTGTCCGCCATTCGGCGCTAAAATCGCCATTGCCTTTGCCATCTAGAATCAAGCGCCTATGCCGCTGCAGGAAGTATTGCGTTGAGCTCGCCAAGAACACTCCTCGACAACGCCGCACAGAAATTGCCGAGCCCGAATGGGGTCGCGCTTGCCATCATGGAGCTGTGGGACGACGAGAACACCAGTGTCGAGGAGCTGTCGCAACTGGTGAGGTCCGACCCTGCCCTGTCTGGGCGGTTGTTAAGACTGGCCAATTCCGCGGCCATGGGCACCTTTACCAAGGTCAGCTCGATCCCGGCCGCGATCGTTAAGGTTGGGATGAAGACGGTTGGCCAGCTGGCAGTGGCCTTCTCGCTGATCGATCAATACCTTGAGGACCATTGCAAGTCATTTGACTACAACCGATTTTGGCTGCAGTGCCTGTTGATGGCCTTGATTTGCAGAGGGCTTGGCCAACAGACCGCACTCGCGCAACCAGATAACCTCTTTTCCTGCGCCTTGATGATGCGCATCGGCTTACTGGCCTTTGCAACCATCTATCCAGATGAATATGCCAGCTTGCTCGACAGCCAGCCTGAGGATGTTACCGCGGCAGAGCGCGATCAGTTCGGGTTCGATCACAATGAGCTCTCACTCGAGATGCTATTGGATTTCGGGGTTGTCGAAGACTTGGCCAAACCGGCCCGCTTCCATGAACGCCCGGAGATCTCTGGCTTCGCCGAGAGATCGCCCGAGTACAAGCTCACGCAGCTGTTCCACTTAGGGTTTCGCTTATCAGACTCGGTACTGCGCGTTGGTGTGGAGATTACCCAGAAACGCATGACGACCTGGCCACAGGTGCGCCGCTTCGGGCTGACTGTCACGCAGATCGCCGAGCTGCTCGAAGAGAGTGCCAATGAGTGGGAAGACTGGTCAAAACTGCTCAGACTGCCGACCCCCGAAGCACGCTTACTGCCCAGCCAGCCGAACCCGAAGCGCAATACCGTTGAGCCACTGGAACCATCAACGGCATCGCAAGCCACTCCAGTCATCGACGATTCCGCCCTCAACGTGGCGCTGATTAGCCGCGCCGGCAAAGATCACCCGCTAAGCAAGGTCTTTACCGAGCTCAACGTGATCGCCTGGGTCTTCAAGGATCAAAAGGAGATGCTGCGGCTGGCAGTGGAGACGAGGCCACACCTGATCATCGTCGACGACTATGGCTGCGAAGAGCTGCACGCGAAACGCGATAAGCTCTGCCGGCTGATTCGCTCCACCGAATGGGGACGCAGCATCTATGTCATGGCCCTGTTCGAGCATAACGATCCTGGGCGGATCACGCAGGCATTCCGGGCCGGTATCGATGCAGCCTACCTACAGCAAGATCTGTCCCCGCAAGCACTCGATGCGCGGCTCGATACGGTGCGCCGGGTTGCCGATCAGCAGCTCCAGTATCAAAAGGACCGTCTCGAGATGCGTCGCATCGCTAACCAGTTGGCACTCAGCCAGCGCCGTGCCGAGCTGCTTTCCCTCACCGATCAGCTCACCGGACTGCCCAACCGGCGCTCAGCCTTAGAAGCCATGGAGCAGGCCTGGCAGCAAGAGAACTGCTCAGAACGCGCGATGTCGGTGATCATGATCGATATCGACCATTTCAAGCGCATCAACGACGCCTTTGGGCATGCCGCTGGTGACAAGGTCTTGATCGATGTTGCAGACACGCTTAAACAGGATCTGGGTGCGCAGGAGACGGTCTATCGCATGGGCGGTGAGGAATTCCTATTCCTGAGTGCTAGCGCCAGCCTGAAGCAGCTTATTCTCAGCGCCGAGCGGCTACGCCGCCGGGTTGCGGCGCTAAACATCAGCTTTGAAGAGCAGCCCATGCAAATCACCGTGAGTCTTGGCATCGCGCAACGGGCGGAGGAGCATCCGCGCTTCGATGCCTTACTGGTGCATACTGATCAGGCGCTGTATGCGGCGAAAACCAATGGTCGCAACCGGATTCATATTTACCGAAACAAGCAGATCATTCCCTTGCCGCGACCGGGGGAGAAGCCATCCTGAAAGCCCCCGCTGAGCCGTCCTCAGCTGCTGCGCCTTGATCAGGCCGCTGCCGGCTCCAGCTCAGCCTCGATCAGTCGCTTCAGGTTCTGCACGGTACGCCGGGCACCATCCTGCACTGCATGCCGAATCAGCGCCTCGAAGGGCCGCATCATCAGGTCTAAGCGCCTGAGCTCAAAGGTAAAGGTTAGTTGGGTGCGCTGCTCGCTATCCTGTACAAAGAGATAATCGACGAGAAAGCTCGGCGAGTCGCTCTCGAAGGTCAACCGCTGCGCTGGCTGCATCTCGGTGATACGGAAGACCGACTCTGTGCGCCGACCTTGGTCGATTCGCACTTGCCGACCAACACTGCCAACCCGTAACGGCCCCTGGGTATGGAACTGCAGTTTTTTGACCTCTGGTGACCAGCGCGGATAATTGCGCGCAAAATCTTCGGCGATGAAGCGATAAACAGACTTAGGAGATCGTTCGATCTCGATACTGGCTTGTGCTTTGACCAAGGTTGCACCTCCAGGGACCAGTCTCGGATGATGAGCACTGCGACCATAGTCTCCCGACTGGGTTCCTGCAGACAAGCACCTGTGCTTACTCAGTCAAGGCTGTGCTTACTCAGTCAAAGTCATGCTTGCTGCTGACTGAGCCTAAGGCCATTGATAGCCTTGGCTTCATCGGCTTCGATCTCTGCTTCGATCTGCGTCATCTGCGGTTGCTAGGCTTATGCGTCGAGTTCAGAACCTCCGCCGTCCGATTCCCCCTCGCAGGGCTGCAACAGCGACGCCACAGCGGGCGCATCAGCGCCGTCCAGGCAGCGGCGCTGGCAACCCCGCTCCTGCCAAGGACAACCGGCAAACACCCCAAGGTCGATCTTGGCGGCGTCCTGTTCTACTCGGCCTCGTCATCCTCATGCTCTTGGCCGCTGGACTGATTGCTGGCAGTTGGTGGCTCACCGGCTCCCCATGGCCCCTTGCGGGCTGGGGCTGGCTGCAGCCAAGGTTCGAGCAGATTGAGCCTGCGCCATTGAAATCCGCGCTTGACCGCTCTGCCTTCGCCCATGCCCGACGGACCGATACCGAGGCCGCCTACCAGGCCTACCTCGAGCAGTGTCGTCCAAACGGTTGTCGCTATCGAGCCGAGTCCGAGGCACGCATCACGGCCTTACAAGAATCGGCCGAGCAAGCGCTGCGAGCGGCACAGCTAGAGCGCGAGGCGGCCGACCTAGACGCCTACAGCCAAGCCCTCAACCTGGATACCGAGGCCGCCTACCTCGCCTATCTCGACCGCTGTGCGCTGCATGATGACTGCCTCTATCGCGGACCGGCGCAGCAGCGACTCGATGCCTTAGAGGCCGACCAGGGTCACCCAGAGCAGCCACCAGGGCCAGTTCGCGAGACGGCAGAACAAGCCGCACGCGCCACCGAGCTTGAGCAACAGATTGAGCAGCTAACAGCCCAACTGGACCAAATCGCCTTTGCCGAGGCCCAGCGCGCCGACACTGAGGCCGCCTACCGTGCCTACCTCAAGGCCTGTGCCAAGACCGGCTGCTGGCACCGCGCCGAGGCCAAAGAGCGCCTTGCACAGCTCAATGAGCGTGCCCGTCGCTTCGCCTACGAGCCTGAGATGGCGCCGATCAACGCGGGCTGCTTCCAGATGAGCATCCCGGCTAGCCGCAATCGCAACCGGGGCAAGCGCACAGAGCAGGTCTGTGTTGCTGCCTTCCAGCTTGCAAGACATGAGGTGACCTTCTCACAGTATGACCTCTTTGCCCGCAGCACCGGTCGCGAGCCGGCAGACGACGCCGGCTGGGGACGCGGCAATCGGCCGGTGATCAATGTCAGTTGGGAAGCGGCGATGGCCTATGCGGCCTGGCTCGGCGAGCAGACCGGCCGCCGGTATCGGCTACCGACCGAGGCCGAATGGGAGTACGCGGCACGTGCTGGCACGGAGACGCTACATTACTGGGGCGACGACCGGGATGCAGCCTGCGCCTATGCCAATGTGCACGATCAGACCTCGATGCGCGAGAACAGCCTCTCTGCGCCCTATCATGACTGCGACGATGGTTATGCCACGACGGCCCCAGTCGGTCAGTTTCAACCCAATGCCTGGGGCCTGTATGACATGCTCGGCAATGTTTGGGAATGGACCTGCTCGGTCTTTAGTGGCGCTATCGACGGCACCGAGCAACGCTGTGCCACCGCCAGTCAGAGCGGATTTCGCGCCATCCGTGGTGGCGCCTGGCATAGTCGACCCCAGCTTCTGCGCGCTGCCGGCCGCAGCGGCATCCTGCCAGATCAGGCCTACGCCGGCCTCGGCTTTCGCCTGGCCGAGGACGGCTAGCCAATGCCTAATAGCCGTCTGAACGACTAAAACACCGCGTGCGAGCGATGCACGTACTTGGTCAGCTCGACGTACTGCGCATTCATCCGCCGCAAAATATCTTGGCTCACCTGGATGATGTTGCACATCACCCGATAGACCAGCCATGGGTCCTTTTCGACCAGGGTCTCGAAGGCCTCACGCTCTAGGCTGCAGACCTGGGTGCGCCCCAGCGAGCGCAGGGTTGCGGTATGTGGCTGACTACTGATAAAGCCCATCTCGCCTGCAAGGTCGCCGGTGCGCAGGACATGGATGGTGGTGAACTCGCCCTTGCCCAGATCACGGGTCACGGCAATGGCACCCTCGGCAATGATGTGCAGGCTATCCTCAATGCGGCCCTCGGCGATCAACAGCTGCTGATCGGCCAGACGTCGGCAATAGGCAATGCCAGCCAAGGCTTGCACCTGCTCATCGCTCAGACCGCTAGTCAGTGGTGAGTGGCGAAGGTAAGAAAAGTCGCTATCTTCAGTCATCAATCCTGTCCTCAGTTCATAACAATCGAAGCGGTGAGCCTGGCAGCCTGCTCGTCGTCAGGAGATCGCAGGCTCCAACGTCTATCGACACTTGGCGCCAAAGGGTCAGTAGCTCGCCTTCGGTTTGTCCTCGGCTTGCTCTCTCGTCAACGATGGGCGAGAAAGTAGCGCAGCAGTGCCTCGGTTGAGGCATCGTGCGTCTCAGTGATCTCACCGGCATCCAGCTCACCGATGATCAGGTTAGCGAGCTTTTTGCCCAGCTCGACGCCCCATTGATCAAACGAATTGATCCCCCAGACGGTGCCTTGGGTGAAGATCTTATGCTCGTAGAGGGCGATCAACGCCCCCAAGCTGTGCGGGGTGATCTGCTCCGTTAGGATCGTGCTAGTCGGTCGGTTGCCGTCGAACTGGCGATGCGGCGCCAACCGATCCGTCTCAGCCTCAGAAAGCCCGGCGGCCAACATCTCGTCCTTCGCCTCCTCCAATGTGCGTCCGCGCATCAAGGCCTCAGTCTGCGCCAGGCAGTTGGCAATCAGCAGCTCATGATGCCGACCGAGCGGGTTGTGGCTCTTCATCGGCGCGATAAAGTCGGACGGGATCAGCTCGGTACCCTGATGGATGAGCTGGTAGAACGCGTGTTGGCCATCAGTGCCGGGCTGGCCCCAGACCACTGGCCCGGTACTGTAGTCGACGCGCCGGCCATCGCGGGTGACATGCTTGCCATCACTCTCCATGTCGCCCTGCTGGAAGTAGGCCGAGAAATACTGCAGGTATTGATCGTAGGGCAGGATAGCCTGGGTCTTAGCACCGGCGAAGTCGATGTACCAGACTCCAAGCAGCCCCATAATCACCGGCAGATTCTGCTCCAAGGGTGCCGAGCGGAAGTGCACATCCATTTCGTGTGCACCGGCCAGCAGCTCGGTAAAACGATCAAAGCCGACGGCGATCGCAATCGGTAGGCCAATGGCCGACCAGAGCGAGTAGCGGCCGCCAACCCAGTCCCAGAACTCGAACATCTGATCAGTATCGATACCAAACTCGGCCACCTTCTCGGTATTGGTGGAGACGGCGACGAAGTGATTGCGTACCGCTTTCTCATCACCCAGCGCCTCGACGAGCCAATGCCGAGCGCTCTGGGCGTTGGTCATGGTCTCGAGGGTGGTGAAGGTCTTGGAGGCGACGATGAACAGCGTGGTCTCAGGGTTCAGGCCGCGGACCGTCTCGGTCAGGTGCGTGCCATCGACGTTAGAGACGAAGTGCGGCCGCAACTGCTCCGACTGATAGGGGCGCAGCGCCTCACAGACCATCTTTGGCCCCAGGTTGGAACCACCGATGCCGATATTGACCAGGTCAGTGATCGCCTTACCGGTATGCCCCTTCCACTCGCCCGAGCGCACGCGATTGCTGAAGTCCTGCATCCGCGCGAGCACCGCATCGACCGCTGGCATGACGTCCTCGCCATCGACCAGAGTGCGCACATCGGTGCGATTGCGCAGCGCGGTGTGCAGCACGGCGCGGTCTTCGCTAAGGTTGATGTGTGCGCCAGTGAACATCTGCTCGCGCCAATGCTCGAGTCCAACCGCGCGAGCTAGGTTGAAGAGGAGCCGCAACGTCTCATCAGTGGCGATATGTTTAGAGAAATCCAGATGCAGACCTGCTGCATCCACGGTCATACGCTCGGCGCGGGCAGCATCAGCAGCAAACAGATCACGCATCTGCACAGCCTGCATCTGCTGCCAGTGCTGCTGCAGCGCCTGCCATTCGGGGGTAGAGCTCACGAGTGCCATCTTCGGGACTTCCTCGGCTGAGTGGATGGTCAATGCCATGCCGATTGTACGCTTGCATTCGCAAGGTTGCCGATGGCGATGGTCCTATATAATGGCAGATCGGTTGTTGCTCACCCCCATCGCCGCTCACCGGCACCCTGCATGACTATCGACAACGCCATCGATCTCTACGACCCGAAACGGCTTGATAGCCTGACCAGAGCGCAGCTTGAAGACCTGCCATGCGGGACCATTCGCGTCGATGAAAAGGGCATCATCCTGTTCTACAGCCGCGCCCAAGCGGCGATCACCCAGCGCGAGCCACCCATGGTGCTTGGCCGCAACTTCTTCACTGAGGTCGCACCCTGCACCGTGGTCCCCGAGTTCTATGACCGCTTTCGGCGCGGTGTGCTGACCGGCGATCTCTCCACCAGCTTCGAGTTCGTATTCGACTTCGAGATGGAGCCGGTGCAGGTGCAGATCACCATGCGCGCATCAGAGCGACCGGGCGAATATTGGATCATCGTCGAGCCCCTGCAGCAACTGCGTGGCCATGATACACAGGCCGCTGAACGACTGATTGCCGATAAATACAATGACCGCCAAGTCCTGCTCTCAGCGGCCTCATTTGATTTTTCACGTTGCGATCGTGAGCCGATCTCGACCTGCGCCACCATCCAGCCGTTTGGTGTGCTCCTGGTGCTCGATCCCGCCACCTTGCACATCGATGCCTGCAGCGCCAACACCGCAATGTATCTGGGCCTGGAGCCGGAGGCCCTGCTCGATGCACCCTTAGAGCGCTTCTTACCCGCCGACGATCAGGGGCTTCGAGTCCGCCTGAGCCAGCTTCAAGCGGAAGCACTCAAGTGCTCGCACCCTCCCCTCACAGGCGCGCCTGAGCCAGCACCGAGCGGCAGCCCGGAGTCTGGCCTGGCGTTTGCGCCCACATATTTTCGCCTCGCTTGGCCGGATATTGAGCTGCCAGTCGATGTCCGCATGCATGTCTGGCGTGACCACATCCTGCTTGAACTCGAGCCTTATGGCGAGATGACCATGGACGCTCGGATGCACCGCTTTGATCTCACCTACTTCCAACGCCAGCTGCGCGCTTGCGAGGACGCAGCACAGGTCTGCCAGCTTGCCGTCGACGCCCTGCAATACCTCACCGGATTCGAGCGCGTGGTCGCCTATCAGCTCGAGCCCAGCCATGATGGTCTGGTCATTGCCGAGCGCATCGCGCCGGGGACCTGGCCCTCGATCCTCGGGCTGCGCTACCCGGCCACGGACATCCCCCGCCAGGCGCGCGCACTCTATGCCGAGACGCCACTGCGCTATGCGCCCAGCCGCGATCATGCTGATGTCGCGCTGCTGAGCCGGCGTCACGAGCCCAACAGCATCGACATTGGCATCGCGCAGATGCGCGCCCAATCACCGATCCACCGAAATTATCTCAAGCGCTTTGAGGTCAACGGCTCGATGTCGCTCTCGCTGATGGACGACGAGCGTTTATGGGGGTTGATCATCTTTCACAATCGAGCGCCGCATCCGGTCACGGTCTATGTGCGGCGGCGCTTGATCGAGCTGGCCTGCTATCTGTCCGGCCGCTTATCACTGCTCGAGGAGCGTCAGCACAACCGAGCACGCGAGCAGGGCGTGGCCGAGGTCAACGCCATCGTCGGCGAGATCAATGTCGAGCAGCCCTTCCCGGACAATCTGGTTGGCAAGGAGGCGATCCTCTGTCAACTCATCGATGCCGACATGGTGCAGCTGTTCCATCAAGGGCGCGCGCTCTTCATTGGCCAAGACTGCCATCTCACGCCCGAGCAGCTACAGGCACTGCTGGCCTTCGTGCGGACCCGGCCAGAACCGATCTGGAGCACCGATTGCCTCTCGGCTGAATTTGAGCCCGCCGCTGTCTACCCGGATCGACTCGCTGGGGTACTAGCGATCTTCATCGATGAGCAGCGTGAGCATTGCCTGCTGTTCGGGCGCAAGCGGGTGCGTTACAGCGTCGACTGGGGCGCCGAGCCGAACTCGCTACCCTTCGTCGACGCGACGCAACCGCGGCCGCTCGGCTGGCCCAACCGCACCTTTGCACTCTGGCGCGAGGAGCGCACCCATCATGCGCGCGCCTGGTCGCTGACCGAGCTTGCAACGGCCAAGGCGCTCAAGCACCTGCTACAGCAAGTCATCGTGGCCCATGCCGCACACTTTGAGCGACTCGCGCAATCGCTAGCCAGTCAACGCGACCAGCTCCAACGCTCACGCGAAGAGATGCGCCATCGCGCCCTGCATGACAGTCTCACCGGGCTCCCCAACCGAGCCTATTTTCGCGATGCGCTAGCAGCGCTGATCGAGCGCAGTCAGCGCGACAACTCAACCTTTGGGGTCGCCCTGCTCGATATCGATCACTTTAAGACCATCAACGATACCCTTGGTCACGATCAGGGTGATGCGCTGCTCTGTGCAGTCGCCAACCGCATTGTTGAGATACTGCCACCACCAACCCTGATTGCCCGGCTCGGTGGCGATGAATTCGCACTCTTGATCCCAGACTTGACCCCAAATTCGATCTCAGACACCGAGCAGGGCGAGGCGTTGCGACAGGTCAAACGCCTGATCGAAGGGCTGCGCCAAAGACTCACCATGGAAGCGGGCAATTTTTCCATTACCGCATCCTTGGGAGTCACCACCGGCGACCATCTAGCCGACGCCAGTGAGCTGCTCAAGCAGGCCGATCTCGCGCTCTATCGGGCCAAGGAAGAGGGGCGCAACTGTGCACGGCAATTCGATAGCAGCTTACAAACAGCGGCACTGGCGCGGCTGGCGATTGATCGAGCCATCCTCGGACGCTCGCCGGCGTTGGCCATCGAGCTGGTATTGCAGCCGCAACGGCCGATCCGCGCTCGCGCGACCGAACACCGCTTCGAGGTTCTATCGCGCTGGCGGACTCAGGACGGCGAGCTGCTGATGCCAAGCGATTTCATCCCCGCTGTCGAGCGCAACGGCCTGATCCGCTCGGTGACCGGGGTCGTCATCCGTCAGACCCTCGGCCTGCTGCAAGCCTGCCTTGAGCGCGGAGAGGACGAGGTAGTGATGTCGATCAACATCGCCGCTAGCGACCTGGAGGCACAGGGCTTTGCCCAGCGGCTGATCGAAGACCTACACGCGGCCGATGTACCACCGCAGATGCTGACGATCGAGATCACCGAATCGATGCTGCTGCGCATGACCCCAACCGTCAAAGCAACCCTACAGCTGCTTGCACGCAGCGGCATCCATCTGGCCCTAGACGATTTTGGCACTGGCTTCAGCTCCATGCGCGCTCTTCGCGAGCTGCCAATCAGCGAGCTAAAGATTGATCGCACCTTCATTCAGAATATCGACCAGCCACATGACCGCAATCTGGTCGCAGGGATGATTGCGATGGCACACTCAATCGGTAAGACCCTCGTCGCCGAGGGCATCGAGACCCAAGCGCAGCTGGAGATTCTCGAGATGCTCGGTTGTGATTGGGGGCAAGGCTACCTCTGGTCACCACCGCTGCCACCGACACAAGCAGCGCCCTTCCTGAAGGTCTGACGAATCCATGGTCACTGTGACTCGCTTAATCAGCCATCAGGACCCGCAGACGCCACTCAGGCCCGGCAAGCTAGCCCCCTGGTGGAACCGCGATGCGCTGCTACGGATGCTCGCCGACCTGCTCCAAGCCGAGCTTAGCCGACTGCGCCCAGGCGGGCTTGGGCTCGATACGAGCCTGCTCCAGGTTCTGCAGACAGGTCCTGCAGAGGCACCACCCGCACTCGCGGCACTTGAACTCGATGCCTTGCAGCTCGATTCACTCGAATTCCTGGACATCGCAACCCTTACCGCGATTCAGTTTCATCTGCAGCAGACCGGGCTAGACACCGAGCTCTTACAGCAGCGACGCCTCGGGACTTGGGTCGATCTCATCCTCGAGAGCCGCCGGCGCTGGGATGCGGCAATCAGCTTCCAGACCTCAGGCTCAACCGGCCAGCCCAAGCTGTGCCGCCACGCGATGCACCAGCTCGAGCAAGAGATCCGCTGGTTTGCCGATCAGCTCTGCGACCGGCGCCGCCTCTTGAGCAGCGTGCCCGCGCATCACATCTACGGCTTTCTGTTTAGCGTCATGCTGCCTGCTGTGCTGCAGATTCCCGTGCTCGACCTGCGTCGCGGGCTGCCCAGCAGCGCCCTCATTCAGGCGCGACCGGGCGATCTCATCCTTGGCCATCCAGCCTTCTTCGCGCTCGCGCTGCGCGGGCAGCCACGACTGGCCGCGGATGTGACACTGCTGAGCTCCACCGCCGCCTGCCCAGCCGCACTCTGGCAGCAGCTCAAGGCCGCCGGCTGCGCACGCATGATCGAGATCTATGGCAGCACAGAGACCGCCGGTATCGGCACGCGCGAGGCCGCAGAGGCACCCTTCCGACTCCTACCCTTTTGGTCGCGCGTCGGCGACAAAATCCACCAGCAGCAGGGGGATCTAGAGACCAGAGGCGTTTCAGAACCGGTCAGGATACAGGACCAGCTACAATGGCTCGATGATCAACACTTCCAAGTGCTTGGGCGCCGCGATAACGCGGTGCAGATTGCCGGCATCAATGTCTTCCCGCAGCGGGTTGAGCGGCTGCTGTGCTCACATCCGGAGGTGGCCGAGGCCGCGGTTCGTCAGGCAAGCCCCGAGCAAGGCGGTCGGCTCAAGGCCTTCGTGGTACCGGCCATCGCCTGCACCGCGCCAGAGACCCTGCCACAGCGTCTGGATACCTGGCTTGCCAGCCAAGTCTCAGCACTGGAGCGGCCACGCGCAATCCGCATCGGTACGCAGCTACCATGCGCATCCACGGGCAAGCTCAGCGACTGGGACGACGACACCCCACCTTCACAAGCAGAGACAGGACCACGCCTTGACATCGGCCAAGCCCCCAAGCATTAGCATCCACCAACAGCTTAAGGCCAACACCGCTGTCTGGCACAGCAAGCTCGATAGCACAGCGGTCTTGCGTCAGTTGATTCGGCCGGAGCTGACGCTAGCGCAGTATGTCGCCGCGCTGCAAGGCCTGCTAGCGGCCCACAGCAAGGTGGAGCACCAGCTGCAGCAGCTAGCCGCCAGCGCTCCAGAGGTCTGCCCAGCGGGGCTACCCGCCTATCGCCCGCGTCTGCCGGCACTGCGCGCTGATCTCATCCGGCTTGGCGCCATTGGCGAGATCCCCAAAGCACCGCGGCAGCTCCCAACAGCCTCAGTCACCCAGGCTCGCGCCCACTACATCGGCATCCGCTACGTACTCGAGGGCGCCAGCCAGGGCGGAAAGATGCTCTCAACCCGGATCAGCGCCCAACTCCCGCAGCTCATCACCCAAGGGGCCTTTTCCTACTGGACACAATTAGAAGCCGCCAGCGACGACTGGACCGCCTTAAGCCACTATCTCGCACAGCCCGCCACCAACACCGAAGCGCTGACCGCCATCATCACCGGCGCCGAGACCGCCTACCAAGGCTTCATCGAGACCTTCCAGTCACCACAGGCCTAACCCCCTAACCCCTCATCCCTAACCCCTCATCCCTCATCCCTCATCCCTCATCCCTCATCCCTCATCCTTCATCCATCCAACCCATTACGCCAATCCTGATCTTCCTTATCGAATAACCGCGTCGCCTCAACCGGCCCCCAGGAGCCTGCTGGATAGGTATGAATGAAGTTCCGCTCGGTGGCCCAGAGCTTGAGCACCGGATCGACGATGCGCCAAGCGTAGTTGACCTCGTCATAGCGCAGGAACAATGAGTGATCGCCCTCGATGGTATCCAGCAAGAGCGCCTCATAGGCATCGATCTGCTCGCTGCCCATGAAGCAGGTATTGGCGTCTAGGCGCTCGGTGACAGTGCGCATCTCGAGCCCGGCCTGCTTCACTTGCAGTTCCATGCGGATGCACTCGGTCGGCTGGATGTTGATCATCAGCCAGTTCGGGTCGAGCTGGGCGATTGGCGTATCCTGAAAGAGCTGCTGCGGCGGATGCCGGAAGCGGATGCTGATCAGCGAATCGGTCCCGGCCATACGCTTACCCGTGCGCAGGTAAAAAGGCACGTTGCGCCAGCGCCAGTTGTCGATATAGAGCTTGAGCGCGGCATAGGTCTCGGTGGCACTTTGCGGATCAATCCCCGGCTCATCCAGATAGCCGGGTACCTTCTCAGCCTCGACCTCGCCAGCACGATATTGGGCACGGAAGGCCTGTGCATGCACCGCCTGCCGGGTGATGGGTCGGATCGAGCGCAGCACCTTCACCTTCTCATCGCGCAGCGCCTCGGCATCCAGGCTCGGCGGCGGCTCCATCGCTACCAGCGTCAGCATCTGCAGCAGATGGCTCTGGATCATGTCCCGCAGGGCCCCAACCCCATCGTAAAAGCCGGCCCGAGAACCAATGCCGCGCGACTCGGCATGGGTGATCTGGACGTGGTCGATGTAGTTACGATTCCAAAGGGGCTCGAGCAAGAGGTTAGCGAACCGGAACACCAACAGGTTCTGCACCGTACTCTTGCCGAGGTAGTGATCGATACGGAAGATCTGCTCTTCGCTAAAGTGCCGATGCAGCTGATCGTCGAGGATCTCGGCGCTCTCCAGATCGTAGCCGAAGGGCTTTTCGACCACCAGCCGCGCCCAGCCGTCCTGCTGCTGATTGAGTCCCTGCGCGGCCAGGCCATCGACTGTATTCCCGTACTGACCGGGGGCGATCGCCAGGTAGAAGATCAGATTGCGCGGAAAGCCCTCATCGCCACCTAGACGCTGCGCCAGCCGCGCAAAGCCAGCAGCATCACTGAGATCACCCTCGACGAAGTAACAGCGCTCAAGCAGCCGTTGCAGTGCCGACTCATCTAGCACGCCGCGTGCCGACTGTTTGACCCAGTCACGCACCTCATCGCGCCAACGACTGTCGCTCCAGTCGCGCCGACCAAAGCCCAGCACGCGCATCGAAGGGGACAGATGGCCAGCCAGCTCCAGGTGATACAGCGCCGGAATCAGCTTGATCTGAGCCAGATTGCCGGTCGAGCCAAAGATCACCAGCGTGCAATCGTCTTGCATTGGATTCTCCTAGAGTCAAGAGTTTTGTGCTAGGTTCAGTTGGAGAGTTTCATCCACAACACAAGCGTTGGACCCGCCCATGCCCCTTTCTATCGCTCCCGGTGGCCAAGCCGTACTGTTCGCCAGCAGCGAAGCGCACCCCTTGATCAAGACCGGCGGTCTCGCCGATGTTGCTGCCAGCCTGCCTGCGGCCCTGCGCGAGCTGGGCCAGGATGCGCGATTGATCATACCGGCCTATCCGCAAGCCAAGCGCTTAGTGCGTGAGCTGCGCGTGCTGAGCGAGCTAGGGCTGAAGAATACCCAGGGACCGGTGTCGCTGCTAGGTGGCCTCTTGCCAGACCGTGATCTGCCAGTCTACTTAGTTGAAGCACCGGCCTATTTCTGCCGCGAAGGCAATCCTTATACCGACGTCAGCGGCGGTGACTGGGGCGATAACCCAGAGCGCTTCCTGCTGTTTGCGCGCGTGCTAGCACGGGTCGCGCTCGGTCTACCGACACTCGATTGGCGCCCCGACGTGCTGCACTGCAATGATTGGCAGACCGGCCTAGCGCCAGTCTTCCTAAACAGCTATGAGGAGCGCCCGGCGACGGTCTTCACGGTGCATAATCTGGCCTATCAAGGGGTCTTCGACCGCGCCACCTTCGATCGACTGGCATTACCCCCAGCGCTCTGGTCGATCGGAGGGATCGAGTTCCACCAGCGCATGTCGTTCTTAAAGGGCGGCATCGCCTTTTCCGATCGGATCAACACCGTCAGCCCAAATTATGCCGATGAGGCGCGCACGGCGCAGTACGGCTGTGGACTCGATGGCCTGCTGCGGCAGCTCGGAAGCCGCTTCCGCGGTATCCTAAACGGGATCGATTATCGGACCTGGGACCCACTACAAGATGTCAGCTTGGCACAGAACTATGATCGCGACAGCCTCGAGCTAAAGGCCACCAATAAGCTGGCGCTGCAGCATCATTTCGACCTACCAGAGGATGAGCACTGTCTGGTGCTCGGCCATATCGGCCGACTGGTCGAGCAGAAAGGGGTCGACTTGATCCTAGACCTGCTCCCCCGCCTGCTCGAGCAGGGCAACATCCAGCTCGTGGTTCAGGGCGAAGGCGACCGCGCCTTGGAGCAGCGCCTGCTCGACCAGGCCACTCAACATCCAAGCCAGCTCAGCGTGCGCATTGGCTATGACGAGGCCCGCGCGCACTTGATCGAGGCCGGTAGCGATCTGTTCTTGATGCCCTCCCGCTTCGAGCCCTGCGGACTGAATCAGATGTATAGCCTACGCTATGGCACGGTGCCCATCGTGCGCCGCACCGGCGGCCTTGCTGACACCGTCGTCGATACCACGGCGGACAGCCTGGCCAGCCAGGAGGCTACCGGGTTTTTGTTCGATGAGGCGAATGCCGAGGCGCTCTGGGGCGCACTCGAGCGCGCCCTGCGGCTCTATCACCAGGAGCCTGCCAACTGGCGCCAATTGATGCAGAACGGGATGACCAAAGATCTCAGCTGGGAGGCCAGTGCAAAACGCTACCAGGCCTTCTATGAAGAAGCGCTCCAATCGCGCTCAGAGCAGGCCGCCGCGCTCTCGGCCTAACCCAGTCTGGCATGGACTCACCCGGCCAGGCCAGCAGGCCATCCGGTAACTCGGGAGCCGGGCTGGAACAGGCCCACCCGGTTCCAGCAAGCGGCGCCTCAAGCTCAAGCGGCCTGTGCCGGGATTTGATGCCCGATGCGCGTCACGCGATTATGCTCGTCACAGTAGACCAGGGTGGGATCAAACAAGGCCGCTTCCTGCTCGGTCATCGCCGCGTAACAGCAGATGATCAGCCGATCACCCGGGCGCGCCTTGTGCGCTGCGGCGCCATTGATCGAGATCACCCGCGAGCCCGCCTCGGCCCGGATCGCATAGGTGCTGAAGCGCTCGCCATTGGCTAGGTTATAGATATGAAGCTGCTCATATTCACGAATGCCAGCCTGACGCATCAGGTTTTCATCGATGGCACAGGAGCCCTCATAGTCGAGTTCGGCTTGCGTCACGCAAACGCGATGAAGCTTGCACTTGAGCAGGGTCAGTTGCATGGGTAGTCGTCTCCCGGGGCAGCAGCGATAGCGCGGGCTGTCACCCCTCGATAATCGGTGATCGGGCAAAGGCCAGTGGAATCCATCGTCGCGATGAGCGGCATGCTCGCACCGGCCAGTGACCCTGGCAAGCGATTAGGCTGCGCTATCCAGGGTCTCGCTCACGCATGCTGCGGCGCAGCAAAGCGTTAGGGTCTCAAATTCGGGGTCAGGTCAGCAAGTGGCGACTCAAGATCGCACGCCAGATTATCGATCAAACGCGCCCGTCCCAACCGCGCCGCGGCAAGCATGATCAGGGCTCGATCCTCTGCGCCGCGCAGGCTAGGATCGGGGACGGCCAGATCATGGCGGCGGCGAATGCTGACATAGTCGGGCGCAAGGCCCGCCTCCGCCAAGGCTTGCAGGGTCTCGCGTTCAACCTCAGCAAGACCCGCGCCAGCACGCAACCGCCCGACGGCAGCGACCAGGCTGGCCTGCAGCCGCGGCGCGATGGCTCGCTCGGCAGCACTGAGATAGCCATTGCGCGAACTCATCGCCAGCCCATCTGGCTCGCGCACGATCGGCGCCCCGACCACCTCAACCGGCAGATTGAGATCCGCGACCATGCGGCGGATCACTAGCAGCTGCTGAAAATCCTTCTCGCCAAAGATCGCGACCTCTGGCTGAGTCATATTCAATAACTTAGCGACCACAGTGGCGACGCCACGAAAATGTCCTGGTCGACTCGCCCCACAGAGCTGCTCAGACAGCCCAGGCACCTCGATAAAGGTCTGCCGCTCGCGCCCGCGCGGATAGACCTCGGTCTCGGTTGGCGCAAACAGCAGATCACAGCCGGCATCGCGCAGCATATCCGAGTCCCGCTCAAGGGTGCGCGGATAAGCGGCAAAATCCTCACCAGCACCAAACTGCAGCGGGTTGACGAAGATGGTGGCGATGATCCGATCGGCCTGCTCAGCGGCGGCCCGAATCAGTGACAGATGACCGGCATGGAGGTTACCCATGGTTGGCACCAAGGCCACCCGTAGCCCGGCCTGACGCCAGTCCGCACGCTGCCGTCTGAGCTGACTGATACGTTCGATGCGCTGCATGGATGTCACCTTAGGCGAGGCAGTGCTCAGGCGCCGGAAAGGCGCCGGATTTAACCGCATCGACATAGCCCCTGATCGCGGACTCAAGGCTGAATTCAGAACCCAGTCCGACACTGGCAGCCGCGGCGGCCTCGACCAGGAAGTTCTTGCTGAAACGCGGTGCGGACCCCGGCGTCAGTCCGAGCACATCATGCAGCACCAACACCTGCCCGTCACAGGCGTTACCGGCACCGATACCGATCACAGGAATCCTTAGCCGTTGCGACAGCGCAGCCGCCAGAGCGCTTGGCACGCACTCTAACACCAGCAGCGAGGCGCCGGCGTCCTGTAATGCCAGCGCATCGGCCTCGATGCGCTCGGCATCGGCCGCCTCACGCCCCTGCACGCGGTAGCCACCGAGCTGATGCACCGACTGCGGCAACAGCCCCAGATGGGCGCAGACCGGTGCGCCGAATGCCGTCAGGCGGGCGACGGTCTCGACCAAGGGCTCACCGCCTTCGAGCTTGACCATTGCCGCGCCACCCTCGCCCATCAGCCGCGCGGCTGCTTCGACGGCACGCTCTGGTGTTGCGTAGCTCATGAACGGCATATCGGCGATGACCAGACTGCGCTTTGCAGCCCGAGTCACGCAGCGGCTATGGTAGACCATCTGATCTAGGGTCACGGGCAGCGTCGTCGGCTGCCCCTGGACCACCATGCCCAGCGAGTCACCCACCAACAACAGCTCAACCCCGGCAGACTCCAGCAAGCGGGCAAAGGCGGCGTCGTAACAGGTCAGGCAGGCGATCGGCTCGCCACGCTGCTTGAGCGCCAGCAAGGCGGTCCTAGTGATGGTTCGAGCTGACATTGGACTCAGAGGCTCCAAGTATGCGCCTTCATGGTTGGGATATGCGGGGCCGGCTCTGCAGCCGGCAGCCGCGTCATCGCTGCCGCATCCTCGGCAACAGCCGCAAGCAGTTCCTCCAAACGCCCACGGCCCGGAATCTCGAGCCAGGGCGCTGCAATCTCAGCCAGCGGACCGAGCACGAATGCCCGAGCGTGCATCTGCGGATGCGGAACACAGAGATTTGGCAGCCTCAGCACCTGCTCGCCGACCAGTAAAATATCCAGGTCGAGGGTCCGCGGCCCCCAGCGCTGACCGTTGCGGATGCGCCCATGCCGACGCTCAATCTGCTGCAGCGCGGCCAACAACATCAGCGGTTCGAGGCCGGTATCCAAGCGCGCCACGGCGTTGATGAAGTCGGGCTGATCCGCAGGGCCGACCGGTGCTGTCTGGTACAAGGAGGATACCGCCATCAGCTCAGATTCAGGTAGGGTCCGCAACTCCAACAGGGCCTGCTCGACCTGTCGGCGTGGATCAGCCAGATTAGCGCCGAGACCGATGTAGACCTGGACCCCAGGTGTGGTCATCGCGAGCGGCTCAGTCATTGGTCGTCCCCGAGCCCTGCTGGGGGCCTGATGGACGCCGGGCGGACGGATCGCCAGCCGCGGCAGCGGCCTCCGCCGGCCCGGCAGAGCCAGCGGCCGGCGGCGCTGACTTCGGCTTACGTCGACGCCGCTTGCGCTTACGCTCTGGCGTGCTGCCAAGCATCTTGCCGCGCTCGGCGGCATCGACCTCCTGAAAGCGCGTCCACCATTGCGCCAGCTCGGGATCAGTCTCACCCGCCTCGGCGCGCAGGAGCAGAAAATCATAGGCGGCGCGAAATCGGGGATGACTCAGCAGCATCAGCGGCCGCTTACCCTGACGCCGCTCCAGTCGCGGCTGCAGCGCCCAGATCTCACGCATCGGTAGCGCAAAGCGCTTTTGGATCGCGACCCGACGCTGTTGCGCCGAGGCGATCTCATGCGAGGCCAAGGCCATCGCATCCGCCGAGGGCAGCCCCTCAGCGAGCAAGGTCTGATAGCGAAGACGGACCGGCTCCCACAGTAGCACCGCGAACAAGAAGGCGGGCGCTACCGGCTTGCCTTCAAGAATCCGGCGGTCGGTGTTATCGAGCCCGCGACTGACAAAGGTGATGGGAAATGCCTGCTCTTCGCGCGCTAAGCAGGCATCCGTCTCCGGAAACAGCTGCGCAAAGAGATCGAAATGCCGCAGCTTCTCGAAGGCATGCAGCGCATAGCCGCTATGGAACAGCTTCAAGGTTTCCTCGAACAGGCGCGCCGGCGAGATCTCCCCAAGCAGCCCCGCCAGCTCGCGGATCGGCGCCGCACAGTCAGGATCGATGATGAAGCCGAGCTTGCAGGCGAAACGCACCGCGCGCAGCATCCGCACCGGATCTTCGCGGTAGCGGGCGACGGGATCATCGCCAATCAACCGCAAGCACCCCTGCTCGATGTCGGCGAGGCCACCGGCATAGTCGACCAGTGAAAAGTCGGCGATGTTGTAGTAGAGGGCATTGACCGTGAAGTCGCGGCGCAGCGCATCCTCGGTAATGCTGCCATAGACGTTATCGCGCAGGATCATGCCCTGCTCGGTCACCTGTGCATCGCTGCCAGCCTCGGCGTTACTACCGCGAAAGGTCGCCACCTCGACGATCTCACGGCCAAAGAAGACATGCGCAAGCCGGAAGCGCCGTCCGATCAGGCGACAGTTGCGGAAGACCTCACGCACCTCCTCGGGCGTCGCGTTGGTCGCAATATCGAAATCTTTCGGCTCATGGCCGAGCAGGAGATCACGCACGCCACCGCCGACCAGATAGGCCTCAAACCCGGCCTGCTTCAGCCGATTGAGAACCTTAAGCGCATTCGGGCTGATATTGGCGCGGGAGATCGGATGCTCCGGGCGCGGGACGATGAGCGGTTCGAGACGATTAACAGGGAGCAAGCGAACCAGAATTCCTTAAGGTGAGAGATAAAAGGGGCGACGCGCTCGAAGAAAGACTTGAGCGCGCCGACGACCTGCGTATAATACGCGATTCTTCGCAGCGCTTCTGCTCCCTTCGTCTAGTGGTTAGGACGTCGGCCTCTCACGCCGGTAACAGGGGTTCGAATCCCCTAGGGAGCGCCAGTTTCCAGTTGGGCAATTCGGCCGGCCAGGCGGTGAGCGCCTGCTCGGAAAGCCGCGTCTTGGCCAGATCGATTTAGCTCAAAGCCTGCCAAACCACCCGCTCCAGCCCAACCCCAACCACTGCATAGAGGCGCAGATCGCTCAGGCCATAGCGTTCCGAGAGCGCGGCGCCGTAGCGTTGCGCTTGCTGACCGGCGGCTTGGAGGGCCTCTGTCACCGCTGGCAGCGCCGCTAGCTCCTCTGGCGTGCGGGTGCGCACCTGCTCACCAGTCAGTTTCAGGTCTTTCAGGCTGACATATTTGAACTCCAGTAGCAGATCCAGCGCTGTGGTGGTTCGCCGGTCGGCGCGCAGGATCAGGCTCAGGTCGACATAGCCGTGATCCAGCTCGGTCTCCGAGACCATCATGTAGAGCCGGTCGTCGAACAGCAGGGTCAGAAAGGCGAGCTTGAGCATCAGCTCGTTGCTCCAGCGGTAATCGCGGTTGGAGAGGATGGGGAAGTAGCGCTGTTCGATGAAGGCGACCAAGGGCGCCAGGTCGCCGGTTAGATAGACCGTCTCGGCGAGCCGGGGAATCGTTTCCTGATCCTCATAAGTCGGCAGCCAGCGCTCGCGTAAGCGTTCGACATAGAGCGAGCGGGCAACCAGATTGGGGATGTTGAGGATCGGCTTGTCGAGCAGGCCGACTCCGGTCAGGGTCAGGATGCCAAAGTAATAGAGCAGCGAGGCCATGAACGGCTGATCCTTGACCCCGGTGAGCACATCGGCGACGCCAAAGCGTTTAGCCAGGCGCGGAATCAGGATGCCCTGCTCGCCGTTGAGCGCCTGCGCTAGCAGCTCCTCGCCATGTGGTAGCTCGGCGATGTAGCTCAGTTTGCCGCGATCCATCGCCAGATTCTCATCCAGCATCTCGCGTGGATAATGTCCCTCGGTCTGCAGCGTCTTGAGGCAATACAGGCTCAGGGTCGGGTTGTACAGCCGCTCGCCGCTGTCCTCGCTGAAGCAATAGCCATTGTAGAAGGTGCGCATCAGGTCCAGGGCTTCAGCAGGCGACCAGCTCGCCCCCGCCCCTTGCGTCTCGGCGGCGAGCTGTTCCAGCACCGCCGCGACCTCGGCCTCGGTGAATCCGCAGAGATCGTTGAAGGCGGCCTTGTGGTAGATGTCCTCGCCGACGTTGTAGCCGCTGGTCATGTCGCTGAGCACGACCGGGGAGACGCCAGTGATGAAGACGCGGTCGATGCCGCGGATGCCCCCTTTCACTGCCTTGAATAGCGTCTTCAGGATGCCTTCGCCATAGAGCAAGTTCTCATAGAACGCCTGTCGGCGCCCAGTCATCAGGACTTCATTGGCGAAGTTGTCGTATTCGTCGATCAGCAGATAGAGAGGATAAGGGGTTCCGGCAATCGCGGTGATGGCCGATTCCCAGGACGACACAGCATTGTTAGGGTCGATCGCGATGGGTGCGCTTAAAGCCTTGGCATAGGTGCGCTGGAAGCGGATGATTCGGTTGTTCACATGCTGATACAGCGCCATCTCGATCTCTTTCAGATCACCCTGGGCTTTGACCAGTGAGAAGTCCCACTTCATGATGAAGAACTGGTTATGCAGGGGCGTGGGATTCTGGCCAATCGCCAAGTGTCCGAACAGGGCCTCGAACTGGTCGGCCCGGTTGACGTCGTAATAATGCTCCAGCATCGAGAGCAGCAGGCTCTTGCCGAAGCGGCGCGGCCTGATGAAGATCAGTTGTCGCCCGGCGTCTTCCAATTGGGCAATCCGGTCGGTACGATCCTGATAGAAATAGCCATCCTGAATCAGGGTGCCGAAGTCGCTCAGGGCGTAGGGGAATTTCATAAAGACGGGGCTCGCTTGAGGACGAGGTTTGAGGTTGACCATAGCACAGCACACAGGGCCGACAGCGGCGGGTATCAGATCTGGCCCTCGTTCACCTGCGACCTGACACTCGCCCAGGTGCCGCACGCGGCCACCCGCCCGGCCTCCAGCACCACCACCTGATCCGCATGCTCCAAGGTGGCCAGCCGATGGCCGATGACCACGAGCGTCAGATCACCGTGCAGTTGCTCGATGGCGGCGCGCACCCGTGCCTCGTTCTCGCGATCAAGCGCGCTGGTGGCCTCGTCCAGGATCAGCAGGCTGGGCTGCTTGAGCAGCGCGCGAGCCAAGGCCAGGCGCTGGCGCTCGCCACCAGAGAGGCGCACGCCGCCATCGCCCACGCGGGTCTCGAGACCCTCGGGCAGTGCGAACACAAAGTCGGCGGCGGCGCGTTGCAGGGCCAGCCGCAGCGCCTCATCGCTCGCCCCGGCAGCGCCCCAGCGCAGATTGTTGCGGATGCTGTCGTTGAACAGGAAGACCTCTTGCGGCACATAGGCCACCGCACGGCGCCAGCTGCGACGGCGCGCGCCGGTGATCGGCTCGCCATCGATCTTCAGCTGGCCCTGATCGGGCTCGAGCAGGCCCATCAAGACGTCGGCCAGGGTGCTCTTGCCAGCGCCCGAAGCCCCCATGATCGCGGTACTGGTGCGTGCCGGAAGGCGCAGGCTGATGCCGTCCAGCGCCGGGGTGTCACGCTCGCTGTAGGTTAGCTGAACGCGGTCGAGCTCGATCGCCTCACGCACCGGCCAAGATTGCGCACAAGGTTCATCCGCCGGCTGGCTGGGCGACTGACCGGACGACAAGACCGGTGATTGAGCGGGGTGCCCACTCGGCGTCTTTGCGCTGGAGGCTATCGCCAGATCGGACGCATGCATTCGACCTGTCTTCGGTGTCGGTGTCGGCTTCGGCTCTGGCGCCAGGTCGGAATCAAGCGCTGGCTCAGCCGCCGCGCGGCAGTCTGCGAGCAGCCGCTCGGTCTCCTCCAGCGCCGGCAGCGCATGCAGCCAATGGTGCAGCTGCTGCTGGGCCGACATGAACAGCGGGATCACGCGACTGAAGATCAGCACCAGGGTCAGCAGCTCCGGCACCGGCGTCCGCCAGACCACCAGCCCCAGGTAGAGATAGCCGGCCAGCAATGCCGCGCCCGCAATCTGAAAGAAGGCCCGCGACAGGCTGGTGCTGGCGGCAAAGCCGACCTGCTGCTCGCGCACCCGCGCCAAGGTCTGGCGGAACTGCTCCAGATGCCGGCCTTCCTGGCCGAGGATCTTGGTCAGCTTGATGCCGGCCAGGCTCTCCTGCACGGTGCCATGCAGATCCCGGTTGGCCGCCCCCAGGGTGCGGCCCAGTGCCAGCGCGTGCCGGCGTTGGCGCGACAAGAGCCCAAAGACCAGCCCACCGCTGACCAGCGCGAGCGCGGTCATGCTCCAGGACAGGGCCAAGGCCGCGGTCAGATAGGCCAGCAGCGTCACCCCAGCCGCGAGCAGGCCGATGCCGAATTGCAGACCCATCCCAACGCGGCTGATATCGGTCAGCAGCAGATTGGCCTGATCGGCGCGCCGACTGGCCGCGATCCAGCGCCACTCGACCCCGAGCAGGGCGCGGTAGGCGCGCAGCCGTAGTCGGTCGACCAGTTGGTGCTGCAGGCTGACGCTGAGTCGCTCGCGGCCATACTGAACGACAGCGCGCAACGCCACCATGCCCAGAAAGGCCAGCAGCAGCCCGCCGATGGTGGGGGCAAGGCCGAGCCCAGACAGCGCATCTAACAGCAGGGTCACCAGCGGGTTGTTGCCGCTAGCATCGCCATCATCGCCAATTCCGACAGATCCAATGGCGCCGGCAGCTCCAGCAGCTCCAGCAGCTCCAACGCCCGACGCCGCCCCGCCAACCTCATCCAAGACCCCGAGCAGCGGCACCAGCAACAGCAGGCCGATGCCCTCGCTCAGGCTAGCCAGGATCATCAGCACAAGCAATGCGATCAAGCGCCCGCGCGGCGCCTCGCGCAGCAGGCGCCAGAAGGCCAGGAGCGGCCTCATGCTCGACATGGCCCCAGCTTGTTGGTAACTAATGCCGCAGTAGCGGAGCTGCGCGACTGGCTCAGCAACCACGGAGTCAAGCCATGAACACCATGACACTCGACGGATTCACGGCCATCATTACTTACGATCCGGACAAAGACTGGTTTCGTGGGGTGATCCAAGGCCTGAATGGGACTGCGGATTTTCACGGTCGCTCGCCTGAGGAGCTGCGGCGCGAGTTTAAGGCATCGTTGGATTTCTTCAGGGCGATGTGCGAGAAGCACGGACGTCCGGTGCGCAAGCCCGCCAGCGGAAAGTTCATGGTCCTTATGTCGCCTGAGCTGCACGAGTTGGCGGCAACGGCGGCGCAGGCGGAAGGGACGAGCTTGAATGCGCTGGTCGAGCGTGCGATTCGACATGAACTGAGTGGACATTGATCGATTTAGCGTTGTCGCCGCGAGGTCGAGGTGCGGTCGCCGTGAGGTCGCGGCGCCTCGCGCAGCAGACGCCAAAAGGCTCGCAGCGCCGTCAACCGCGCGCCACTTGTGTCAACAGCGGCGAGACAAAGCAGCCTACGACCGTGAACTGACCGAAGCTGGTGCCGCCGGTCACGCGCACGCGGCCGGCCGCCACCCAGGCATGCGCCTTCATGCCGGCTGGATCATCCGGGTCGCGCATCAGGCCGAAGTAGAGGATGTACGGAAGCCCGTAGAGCCCAAGCAGCAGCCGTGCGGCGATCGCCTGCGGGAAGCAGTTCGAGTCCCAAGGGGTGTATTTCGCGGTCAAGCGGACGGCTCGGCCGATGAGCAGGGCGCGGGCCTCTTCGGACGGACTCAGTAGCGGCAGCCAGGGCGCGATACCGGACTTCTGTCCCAGCCGCGGTGCCAGCCGCCGGAAGGAGACGGTGAAGATCAGCGCCTTGCTCACGCCAAGGATCAGCCAAAGTGGCACAAACCATGCCTGGATGAACAGCGGTTGGCGCAGAAAGGTGGCCGCCTTGCGGCGCAGCGCTCCGAGCATCGGCATCATGCTGACTTGTCGGCGAGCGGCCCCTTGCCGGGATCAGAGCTGGGATCAGAGCCGGGATCAGAACTGAGACCAGAGCGGGGCTCGGAACCGGTCTCGGGGCTCGGCTCAGCGCTGGCAACCTGCACCAGCTCATCGTCAATCATGCCCTGCAGGAAGGCCAGTGCATCGGTCTGGCAGCGTGCCTCGTCGACATCAAACTCGCTGAGCACCGCGGCGCAGATCGCGTCGATGCGGCGTGGCTCTTCGAGCTGGTTCCAGATGAAGCTCGCGACCTCGTTGAGGCCGAAATAGTTGCCGGATTCGATGTGCATCATCAGCACCTCGCCGTCCGCCTCGGCGGCGATCTGTTCAGGGTGCTGGCGAATCAGCGTCTCAAGGGTCAGGCTGGGTTGTGCGGGCGTCTCGGGTGTCACGGCTCGGCTCTCGATCACGGCGCCATCGGAGGTCGCCGGGACTGTTATGAAAAAGACAGGAAGTTGCGAGTATACCCAGCAGTCGGTCCCTTGATTAACACGAATCTTGCGCGACTCATCTGCAGAGGATTGCCGCGGGCCAACACCGCTCACCGAAATCCCGCGCGATTCATCTGCCGAGGAAGGCATGGCGACCGGGGCTGGCGCGGCACCGCGCATTCGTCAGTCAGCGCCGCCAGCGCAGCAGCGTGCCAGTTGCCTGATCGGCCGCTGTGCAGCGACCCTCATCAGGCGGGCTCAGGCTGCCGAGAGCAAGGTACAGATCATCCCCCAGTCGCTCGACCGCCCGCGCCGGGGCATTGGCGCTGAAGCTCAACATCGGTTCCCACCGCTCTCCGTCTTGGCTCGACCAGAGGCTGCTGCGCCAGCGGGTATCCAATGCGGCATCGGCATCTGCAACATCAGTCTCGGGCACGGCGAACAGGACTTGCAGCGCATTGCCCTCCAGGCGCAGATCGAGCGCAATCGCACCCTCAGGCAACGGGATGCGGCGCACGCGGACATCGCCCTCGCGCAGGCTCTCGGCCAGATAGGCGCCCTGCTCAGGCCAGGGATCTTGCCAGCGGGCGAACACACCCAGGTAGGCTGCACGGTGGCCCCAGGGCAGAGCGCGGGCGACAACGGCAGCGCGCTCGCCGGCCTGCGGAGTGTTTGGGAAAAGGGCCTTGGCATCGAGATCGAGACGGCGGCGGGCGGTCGGCATGGCCTCTGCCGTGCTCGCCTCTGCCGTGCTCGCCTCTGCCGTGATGGTCTCCGCGGGGCTCGTCTCTGCCGGACTCATCTCGAGCGCATAGATCGGCGCATGCCAGCCTTGGCGCTGCTCGGCATCGAGCCAGCGTTGAATGCCCGGGCCGGGGAAGACATCGGCCGCGAATAGCTGACCGTCCAGCTGCAGGAAATCGAAGATGCGCCAGCCGCCGAGCGGGATCAGCGACCAACTCAGGCCCTCATCGGTCGAGACCGCGACCGCCGAGCCATGGCGCTCAGTACCCACCCCTTCCGGCACCGCCTCGGTGATGCTGATGGCGGCGAACAAACGGCCCTGATGCCAAGCCAGGGCATAAGCATGGATAGTCCGCGGCAGGGTCCGATACTGCAGCCAGCCGCCGTGCGCATCGCGCCGGTAGAGGTTGCCCCAGCGCCAGCTTTGGCGCGGATCATCGCCCGTTAGCCACAAGGCGCCTTGACGCCGAAAGAAGCGGCCGATCTGCTCCTCGGGCAGGATCAGCTCCTCGTGAAACCGATCCGAGACCGGGTCATAGCGGATGAGCGGCACCGGGCCGGCATTGGGGCTCGGTCCTTGGTTACTCGCATCGCCCAGGCCGATGTAGAGCCCGCCGTCGAAGGCCGCCAGATCCCAAGGGTTGCGGGCATAGGCCAGGTGGCAGTCCGGGTAGCGCAGCGCGGCGGGATTGCCGAGCACGCTGAGCTGGCCGCCGCCGATCAAGGGCCGGCTGAGGGCGGCGAGTGCGGCCGCAGCCGCCACAGCTGGCTGCACCGCGAGCGGAGGTGCCGAGTGCGGCGCCAGTTCGGTGACCCGCGGCTGCAGATCCTGCCAGCGCGCCAACAGGCGGGGCCCAAAATGGGCACTGATGGCCAGCGCGCCGAGCACGAAGACGAGCACTAGGCCAATGAGCAACAGGCCCCGAGCAGCGCGCATCCCCATCGGTGTCTCCTGTCGCAACGGTTGATTAGCGCCGTCGACGTCGCCGGCTGGCGCTATACTGCGCGTGTCGCATCGTATTGGCGACCGCATTATCGCAACAGATGAGAATGACGACACGCACTTTGGTCGAGCACTACCAGGTCTTCGGTCTTCACGTCGCATCCGAGATCCCCTGCCCCGAGCTGCTCGGGCCGGAGGTCGACCTGGAGAACGGTTTTCGCAAAGCCCCACCCTGCCCCGAGCAACCTGGCTCAGAACCGGCTAGCAACTTAGCAGGCGACCCTGCCAGATCCGCCAGATCGGCACCCTCCCCCGACTGCCATTGGCGCCTGGCCAGACTGGAGCCTGCTTTAGAGCCAGCGTCAGATCATGCCAGCGTCGCCAACGACCAGTTCCAGATCGCCCCCGGCCTTTACCAGTTCCTTATCAAAGACGTGGCGCGCTATCGGGTGCAGGACGGCCGCGAGATCCTGGTCGACCCGCTGCCGGACGCAGACCCCGGCGATGTACGCCTCTGGCTGCTCGGCACCGCCTTGGGCGCATTACTGCATCAGCGCGGGCTGCTGCCGCTGCATGTCAGTGCGCTGGCGCTGAGTGGCGGGGCCTACGCCTTCTGCGGCGACTCCGGTGCCGGTAAATCCACGCTGGCCGCAGCGCTGCACCGGCGCG
Organism: Halochromatium sp.; assembly: GCA_010912705.1. Classification (GTDB taxonomy): domain Bacteria; phylum Pseudomonadota; class Gammaproteobacteria; order Chromatiales; family Chromatiaceae; genus Lamprobacter. The sequence goes on along the minus strand of POWB01000027.1, from coordinate 8,840 downwards.
GTCTGGCGCTGCTGACCGACGATGTCGGCCTGGCCGTGCCCGAGTCTCCGCCAGCGCCAAGCGACCAGCTAGGCGACCACCAGCCGAGTAACCAGCCGAGTAACCAGCCAAGCGACCAGCCGAACGACCAGCGCAGCGCCTTGTTCAATGCCACGCTCAGCCCCGGAGCAGCGCGCGAGCCCCAGATGCTGCCTGTCCGCTTCTACCCCGGCTTCCCACGCATCAAGCTCTGGCGCGATGCGCTCGACCACTTCGGGCTGGATCATCGCCCGCTGATCCGCGACCTGACCCGCACTGACAAGTTTCACCTACGCCTCGATGCCCATGACGGTTTTCAGGCGCATCCGTTGCCGCTGCGCCGGCTCTACCTGCTCGAGCGCGGCGCCGAGGATGACGCGGTGCGCATCGAGCCGGTGCGCGGGCATGAGGCGATCAGCCTGATCCAGACCCACACCTACCGGCCCGGGCTGGTCCGCCGCATGGGCCGCGCCGGCGACCACCTGCGCCAATGCGGGCGGGTCGCCTCTCGCATCCAGGTATTTCGCCTGCAGCGCCCCTGGCGGCTTGATCGGCTCGATGAGACCGTCGATCAGCTCCTCAGCCACATGAGCCAATCCTGATGCGCACGCCAGCCCGCCGCTCAGCATCGGTCCCGGCATCCGTCCCGGAATCGGCCCCAGCATCGGTCCCAGCGTCAGCAACAGCCCAGCCCGCCCGCACGGTCTGGCTGGCCTCCTATCCCAAGTCCGGCAACACCTGGTTTCGGATCTTCATCGCCAACCTGCTGCATCCTGAGCAGGCGCCGGTGAACCTGAACGAGCTGCCCGAGCGTACCCCCATCGCCTCCAGCCGCGGCCATTTCGACGACTTGGTCGGCCTGCCCTCGGCGCTGCTCACCCAGGCCGAGATCGACCGCCTGCGCCCCGCCGCCGATGCCGAGCTGGCGCGGGTCTGGGATGAGCCGCTGCTGCTGCGCAAGGCGCATGATGGCTACGCCTTCCTGCCCGACGGTCGGCCGATGATGGGCCAAGGTCCCGAATATGCCGCGCTTTACATCCTGCGCGATCCCTGGGATGTGGCGGTGTCCATGACCAATCATTTCGGCTGCACCCTGGAGCAGGCGGTGGAGAACCTCTGCAATCCCGCGTTCGCCGTCGCCAAAAGCCGCAAAGGGCTGAGTGGCCAGCTCCGCCAGGACCTCGGCACCTGGGAGGCACACGCCAGCGGCTGGCTGCAGGCGCCGATGGACCTCTGCCTGCTGCGCTACGAGCGGATGAAGGCCAGCCCGCTGGCCGAGTTCCGCCGCGCGGTGCGTTTCCTTGGACTGGAGCACGGGGATAACGCCATCGAGGCCGCGCTGGAGGCCAGTCGCTTTGAGCACCTGCAAGCGCAAGAGACTGCGCAACGCTTTCACGAGACCCCGCATCACGCCCAGGCCTTCTTCCGCCGCGGGCAGGTCGGCGAAGGGCTCGCACAACTCAGCGCTGAGCAGCGCCAGCCGCTGGAGGCGATGCGCGAGCGCGTCGAGGCGCTAATCGCCGCGCGGGTGTTGGAAACATGACCAGCAGCTACCGCTACTGCGGCCTCACTCTGGCCAGCGACTGGCCGCTGCCGAGCCTGCCGCTGGCTGACTGGCCAGGGGCCGCGCCTCACTCTGCGCCTGACCCTGAGCCGGACCCCGCGCCGGACCTGGAAATCGTCCTCGGCTCGGTGCCCAAGTCGCTACCCGATGAGCAGCGCCGCACCGCCACCTTCGCCCACAATGGGCGCGAGGCGCTCTGGTGGCTGGACGGCATCGGGCGCTGTTGGATCAGCGCCGGCGGTCGCCAGATCCGCGTCGAGCCGGAGTCAACGTCGGAGCCGGAGCCTGAGCCCAAACCCAGCACCGACCCATCGGGCGATCAGGATCAGGATCAGGATCACGATGCCGATGCCGATGCCGATGCCGATGGCGATCGCCATGCCGACGCCCTCGGCCTGATGCTGCTGCACCCGCTCATGGCACTGGCGGCCGTGCGCCGGGGCGACTGGATGCTCAATGCCGCGGCGGTGGAGCGCGACGGTCAGGTGTTCGCCTTCATCGGCCCCTCGGCCAGCGGTAAGTCGACCGCCGCGGCGCTGCTGATCAAACGCGGCTTCCGGCTGGTCAGCGATGGCCTGCTGCGGGTCACCCGCAGCGCGGATGGTGAGTGGCTGGCCCATCCGCAGGCACCCTGGCTGCAGCTGTGGCCGGATACGCTCAAGCGGCTGGGGCTCGATGATGACAACCTCAGCCCGGTGCGCCCAGGGCTGCGCCTGACCCGCTGGCCAAGCCCCTGTCTCACCGAGCCGCTGCCGCTCGCGCGCATCGGCCTGCTGCGCGAGCAACGCGGCAACGATCTGGAGGACTTCGTGCCCAGCGCTCGCGCCGGTACGCGCGGGGTCGAGACCCTGCTCACGCACACCGCCGGCAGCACCTGGCTGGAGGAGCTGGCGGATCGGCGCACCCTGTTCCAGTGGGCCGTCGGGCTCAAGGCAAAGATCCCGCTGGAGCGCCTAGAGGCGCCCTGGGGCTGGGAGCGCTTGGAGGCGCTGAGCACGCAGCTCGCGGCTTGGTGCGAGTCGCCGACCAACGAATCACCACCACGCTGAAACAACAGACCCATGATCAACACCAGCGACCCAACCACGCCAGCCGCCGAGACGGACCTGGCGGAGCAGATGCCTGCACACCCAGCACCAGCCGTCTTGGACGGGCTCATCGACTGGTCGCGCTTGGGCCCGGCGGCGCAGTCCTTCACCCGCGCGATTGCCGACAAACCCGACCTGCCAATACGCCTGGCCAAGATGGCGCTGGTGTTCCGCACCCGCGAGATGAAGGCCGACGCCAAGGCCCTGGCCCAGGCCGCCATGCGCCTGGCGCCGTACGACTACCCGGTGCGGGTTCTAACCGACTGGCTGCAGCGGCGCGAGGCGCCTGCTCTGGCACTTTCGCATCGTCCATGACGAGCGGCGCAATCAGGCCTATGCCGATGCGCTGAAGCGTTTCGTCGAGCCCGGCATGATCGTCTTCGAGATCGGCGCCGGCACCGGCCTGCTGGCGATGCTCGCGGCGCGGGCCGGCGCGGCGCATGTCTACAGCTGCGAGCGGCGCGCTGATGTCGCTGAGGCGGCGCGCGCAATCATCGCCCACAACAGCTTGAGTGACCGCATCACGGTGATCGCCAAGGACGCGCATGACCTGCGCCTGGGTGAAGACCTACCGCAACGGGCGGACCTGTTCGTCGCCGAGATCGTCGATAACTCGCTGCTCGGGGAACAGGTGCTGCCGCTCACCGAGCTGGCGCGCGCCAGGTTCCTCACGCCCGATGCCATCCTGCTGCCGCGCACCGTCTCGGCCATGGGCGCCTTGGTCAGCGGACACGGCCACTGGCAGGACTATCGCATGGACCAAGTGATGGGCTTCGATCTGTCGCCCTTCAATCGCTTCACGCCGGTGGAGATCAACGCCGGCAAGGGCGGCGGTGAGCTGGAGCTGCTGACCGAGGCGGTGGAGCTGGCCCGCTTCGATCTGCACCAGGATGCGCCGGCCGAGGCCCGCCATGAGGTCCACCTGATCGCCCAGCAAGCCGGGCGCGCCGAGGCCCTGCTGCGCTGGCTCCAGCTGGATTTTGGTGATGGGATCACCTTCGAGAATCGCCCGCCGCAGCGCTCGAGCTGGGATCCGCACCTGCACCTGCTGCCTGAGGCACGCTGGCTGGACGCCGGCGCGGTCTGCGCGATGACGGTCTCGCACAACCGCGAGCGGTTGTTCCTGTGGCCGAGCGAGCCGAGCGAGCGTGATGACCCAAGTGTTGGCTGAGATCCTTTGGTTGCGCGTTCGGTTTCGCCGTCCGGGCTGCTGGGCACCTGACGGCGGAGACCACGAGCGCTGGGCGCCGGGACCTCGGCACTTCGGGATTGCTGATCAAGCAGGGTGGCGAGCTGCCTCTTGTCGCACGCAGAGCGTCCCAGCAGGTTTGTGATGACCGAAACCGGTGCACGAAGGATCTTCGGCGCGGCGATGGCGCGGCCGCCCCATCACCGTTGAGTGGGCTAGCATTTAGTCACTGGTGTGCGATAGCATCGGCTTAGTCCAGCGATTCCGTTGGATCGGGCTCTACTCACGCGAGTCTGCCCACTCCGCCCGTCATCTGAAAAGTGAGCTTTCGATATGACAAAACAGCCCTCGTCCGATAACGCTACGCCCACTCAGCTAGGCGGCCCCCCAAGCGTCCGACGCCCCTACCTCCCCCCCGAGAGCCACCGCGTGACAAGGTCACACCGTGACACCGCAGGCGGTAAGCACCGCACGCCCTTCGAGCTGCCCGACGTGTCCTCCTACGGACCGAGTTGACGCCGGCGCGCAGATGGGCATCCCAGAACCGAGCTGGAGCGGCAGAATCCCGCGACGCATCCCATACCCCCTGACCGCCGGCGGCCGTCAGGGCTGTGGGTTGTCTGCGCCGGGTCGATTGAGTTGGCTGAGTACCTGAATCCAGATCCGGCGGCATCGCCCATGCACACACACCCGACCGCGCAGGCCGCCATGCAGCCAGCTAAACCACCGTTGAACGTACTGTCGAAGCCGTTTTTGATCGGCTCCTTGCTCGTGAAGCCGACAGGCACGTTCAAACAGGCGATCCAGGCTCTGCTGCGCGGGGCGCAGTTTGCGGCCAGGGTGAAAGCGATAGCCCAGGAAATCAAACCCTCGTGTTGTGCGACCGATAAACCGCTTATCGGGATGAACCTCGAGTTTCAAGTCATCCAGCACCGCGTACAGTCCCCGTAGCGCCACCCGCAGCTTGTGCCGGCTGGGCGCCAGGATGACCCAGTCATCCATGAAGCGCTGGTAGCGGATGCCCAGGCGCCGTTCCAGCGCCTCCATCGCGCGATCCAAAGGCGTCAGGTAGACCGCGCCTTGCAACATCACTTGGCGCAGTCTGCCGGCGCCTCTTCGGTGTTCCGTACCAGCCAACCGCCCTGCAACTGCTGTGGCACGGCCGCGCCCCAGCCGACATTGCCCTCCAGCAGCGTAGGGCCATCGGCAGTGAGCACCCAATCCCAAGCAATCGCCCAGATGCCGCGGAACTGCGCCTGGGCGCGATGACTGGAGTCGATGAGGGACGGCCAATCCGGCAGCGCCGGATGCTCGCGGGATAGGCCGAATAGACACTGACAGGCGACGCGGGCACGTTGGGGTAGGCGCGCCGGAAATGGCCAGGGCTGGATCACGCCCGTTCCCGGATCGATCGGCAGGATGCCATAGCGCGTCGGGTCTCCTTCGGCATCCGCGCCGAGCGGCACCTCCAGCACGCACTGCAGGCAGTCGATCTGCTCACCGCGCCAGCGGGTGATATAGCGCACCGTGATCGCGTCGGGACTCTCGGTCAGCCTGGCGAGCAGCGGGTGGTTGTCCAGACGGGGCTGAATGAGTACGTTGTCCAGTGTCCGCAAGGCTTGCCAGGCGGCTTCGACCGCCTGGGTATCGACGAGGCGCTGGCCGCTGAAGGTCTTTCCAGCCCAGCCGTGCGCGGTCGGCCAGGCGGCGAAGGCACCCCGGCCCTGATTGCCGGAGCGGGTCTTGCAGAAGACCGGGGCAGCCTCGGGCATCAGAGTCGCAAAGGGTATGTTGGGGGCATCGCGGGGGATGTGCCGCAGGATCGGCGCCATCGGAATGCCCAGCGCGGCCAGTGTCTCGGTCAGGACAACCTTATCCTGCAGACACTGGGCCTGCTCGCGGGTGCGCCCCAAGGGCGCGCTGCGGGCGGCGTGATAGGCCGGCAATTCATGATCGTACACATAATCCAGTGCCTGCCCAGGCCGGGCCAGCAGGTCGAACTGTTGGCAAGCGTGAGGCGGAATGCACCAGCCCAGGGTCAGACGCAGCAGCACCCAGAGGCTGCGTGGTGGGTAGCGGTCCGGCTCCTCGGCACGCCAACGGCGCCAGGCCCTGAGGCTCAGCCAGGGGCCGGACACGCAGAGCCAGCGCAGATAAAGCGCCAGTTGCAGCAGCAGCCACAGGGGCCTTGGCCAACGCACGCCGGCGCGCCACCAGAGGGCGCGATGGGCGCGGATGCGTCGATCCTGGCCGGGCCAGAGGTAGCGCGGGCTGAGCAGCCCATGCGGCAGGCGGCGTTGCCAGAGCTCGCGGGAAAGGCGCTGCCACCGCTCGGGCCGGGTCAGCCGCGTCACGCCGAGTCGCATCCGATCTCGCTGCCCTTGAGCCAGCGGTCGAGCCAACGCAGGCCGCCGACGCCGCGACGAAAGTTGAAGGCCAATCCTGTATCGCTCACTTGGCCAGCGCTGGCCTGCTCGATCTGGCGCTGGAGCTTGGGGCGGTCGACCAGCTCGGCCAGGGTTGGGTGCAGCTCGGCCTCGAGCGCACGGGCCTGCTCGGCGAGCGGGATCAGGCCCGGGCCTTGAAGGCTGGCGATGAGGGCAGCGTAGCCCATGTCCTTGCTCGGCTTCCAGGCGACGCGCTTGGGTACGACGGGATCAATGGCGCGCCGATGCAGATAACGACCGATGCCTTTGGGGCCGACCTTCTCGAGGCTGGGGGTGGAGAGGTATTGCTGCACCAGACGCACGTCCCACAGCGGCCAGCGGTAGTCGATGCCGTGGCTCTCGGCCATCAGGGTGCAGTTCTCGAGCCGGGTGGCGATGTAGGGCATCGTCAGCAGGCCGTCGAGGATGAAGGCGTTGATGCGCCGGTAGGGGGCGTCGTAGCGGGCGGTCTCCAGGTACGCGTGGTGCAGATTCAGCCGTTCGATGACCTCGGGTTTGAGCAGTTGATGCGGCCAGCGCTGGTTCCAGGCGGCGAGGAAGGTCGGGCGGTAGGCCGGGGAGCGCCGCCCGAGGGTGGCGGCCTTGCCCAGACGCAGGCTGCGGCGGATGGGGTCGCCGGGGAGGATGTCCCAGAGGTTGGCGTAGCGGTGCTGGTCGAGCAGCTCGTAGCGCAGCAGATGGCCGGGATTGGTGACCACCTCGTCGCCGCCGAAGCCGGAGAACAGGGTGCGGATGCCGCGGAGCTGGCACTCGCGGTAGAAGGGGCCGTGGCCGGAGCCGTTGCCGTGCTCTTCCGGGTAGCCGAGTACCTGTATCGCTTGGTCGATGCGGGTTTCGGTGTCGTCGAAGGCGCCGCGGGCGGTGATCAGGTAGTTGTGGGTGATCTGTTTGGCCTGGCTGGTCTCCAGAATGAATGCCGGCTCCTGCTCGCAGAGGGCGAAGCCGAAGCTGTGCAGCCGGTCGCCGGGGGTGCCGAGGAAGTGGGCCAGGTAGGCGGTGATGGTGGCGGAGTCGATGCCGCCGCTGTTCTCGCTGCCGAGCGGATGGTCGCTGGCCATGCGGCAGCGGATGGCCTCTTCTAAGACCGCGCGGTAGGCCTCGACCCAGCGTGGGTCGCGCTGGGTGGCATCGGGGGCGTCGTCGCGCCACTGGTGATGGCACCAGGTGCGGCTTTGGCCACTGGCGTCGAGGGTCATGGCGTGGCCAGGCGGGAGCTTCTGGACCTCGCGGTAGCCGGTGGTCTCGTTGCTCATGGAGAGATGGAGCAGGTAGCGCGCCATCCAGTCTTCGTCGGGGGTCAGGTGCAGACCGGGCATGGCGCGCAGGGCCGAGACGCTGGTGGCGAAGGCGAGCAGGCCCTGCTGCTGGCTGAGGTAGAGCGGCTTGATGCCGAGCGGGTCGCGGGCGAGCAGCAGGCGGCGGGCGTTGGGGTCGTAGAGGGCCAGGGCGTAATCGCCGAGCAGGTGCTCGGGGAGTTGATCGCCCCAGTGGCGCCAGGCGGCGAGCACTAGGTCAGCGTCGGTGGGGGTGTCGATGGCGCTTGCGGATGGGGCGGCGCTGACGGCGGCTGATCGCCGGGTCGACAGTGGCATGGCCGCGTCACCGAGCCGATCGATCAACGCCGCCCGATTGTCGAGCCGGCCCCAGAAGGCGAGCACGGCACCGCTGTGCGGGCAGACCTTGGGCACCTCGGCATCCTGATCCGCCGGGGCGTTGAAGCGGCGGTGCTCGGTGAGGCACAGGTGGTCGTTGGCGAAGGTGCCGGATCGGTCGGGCGTGGGGAAACAATCGGGAATGATGGGCTGCGTCGGCATCCGGGTAGTGGATGACGCCGATGGGGTGAGTAGGCATCCGGCAAACATCAAAGATCACTTTGCAGTTAAGCGGAGAGGCAGGTTACCGCAGATCAATGCCCGTCGGCGCCCGGCAATCAGTTGAGGGTTTCCACCTCAAAGCCGATCAGCGTGCGCTGCTCACGGCTATTGCTACTGCGGCCTCACCCTGGCCAGCGACTGGCCGCTGTACGGCCTGCCCTTGACTGACGCGACAGCGGCCGAGGCTGAGCAGGCGCCGGATCTGAAGATCGCCCTCTGCTCGGTGCCAAGGCCACTACCCGCTGGGGCTCGGGAGCTGGAAAGCAAAAAGGAAGCGGGATCGATATCTGGATCAGCATTGCATCAATTGACCCCGGCCCCTTATTCCCCCGCGGCGCTGCTGATCAAACGCGGCTTCCGGCTGGTCAGCGATGGCCTACTGCGGGTCACTCGCAGCGCGGATGGCGCCTGGCTGGCCCATCCGCAGGCATCCTGGCTGCACCTATGGCCGGATACACTCAAGCGGCTGGGGCTCGATGATGACAACCTCAGCCCGGTGCGCCCAGGGCTGCGCCTGACCCGCTGGCCAAGCCCCTGTATCACCGAGCCGCTGCCGCTCGCGCGCATCGGCCTGCTGCGCGAGCAACGCGGCAACGATCTGGAGGACTTCGTGCCCAGCGCTCGCGCCGGTACGCGCGGGGTCGAGACCCTGCTCACGCA
>POWB01000026.1 GCA_010912705.1 Halochromatium sp. | reverse complement strand
CATTATCCCGGTCCTGAGCTGGCTCCATTATCCCGGTCAGGCGGTGGCTCCATTATCTCGGTCAGAGGGTGGCTCCTTTATCCCGATCCCCGAGTGGCTCCATATGCGCGATCATTGACAGCCTGTGGCTCGGCTACTGGCATAAGCGGTGCCGACAATCGGCGGTCAGCGGGTAGAGCCAGACGGTCTTCACCGGCACCTGGCCAAGGCGGTGATCACCGAGCTTGCCGCGGCCCTGGGTTTGACCGACGCAGCGCCAGTTGGCCGCTTGGTAGCAGGTCCCGCTGAAGCGCTCGGCCTCGACGAAGGTCTCTAGCAGCCAGGGACGATAGCCATAGCGCGCTTGCCAGTGCCCCGGCAAGGTGCGCGCCGCCAGCCCGAGCAGCTTGCTGGCCAGATGCGGGACGCGAATCCAGGGCAGGATGAGGAAGCGCGCGTTGTTGACCACCGCGCTCAAGTGGCGCTGGCGTTGTTCGCTGCTCCAGCCGATCCACTGATCACGCGGGGCGGTTTGCCAGGCCGCCGCACCGAAGCCGAGTACGCCGACCAAGTGCTCGCCGGCATAGGCGAAGTAGCGCAGTTGGGCGCCTGGTAGCGGTTTGTAGCCAAGGTAATGGTAACGGTCGATGAGCTCGTTCCAGAGGCCACTGCTCGATCGCTCGACCAACGCTAGGCGCACCGTTCCAAGCGCGTTCAGCGTCGCTTCAAGTCGCACACCCGGCTCACCTTGTGGCGTGCGTCGGCAATAGGCGCGCCGCGGCTCATAGCGCTGCCGCGGGGGCGGCAGCTCGATCAGTCCGTCGCGATAGAGCCCGAGCAGGGCGACCCGGCAGCTCATGTCCTTGAGGCTGCCGTCGGGCTTGCGCCAGTCGAGCGCTTCGCACACCCGGTAGCTCAGCTGCTGGCGGCTGGCTCCGGCATGCGCGCGCAGGATGGCGCGGATCTGCTCGAGCGCGGCGGCGTCGAAGACGCGCCCGCTGTAGCGTTTTTCGGTCAATCTGGCTTCCATGCGCGACGTTGTACCGGAAATGAGGCGCCGTGTCCCGCAGAAATTGCTGGCGGAGTCATTCGCTCGATTAATCGGCGGACGGCTGCCGCAGCGTTCATCCTTGCAGAGGGTTTAGCAACTGGCACGCATGATTGCCGGAAGTACACCGCTGATCGCCGCCCAGCGCGCTGCCATCGCCGAGGTCTGCCGGCGCTACCAGGTGCGACGCTTGGAGGTCTTCGGCTCCGCCGCGCGCGGCACGGATTTCGATCCCGAGCGCAGCGATGCCGACTTCCTCGTGGAGTTCGCGCCGGATGCGCAGGCCGATCTGGGGGGCTGGTTCAGCGTCCGAACCGAGCTGGAACGCCTGCTTGGGCGTGGCGTCGATCTGGTGGAATATCGGGCCGTGCGCAACCCCTATGTGCGTGCCGACATCGAGCGGACGCGGGAGCTGATCTATGCCGGGTGACGTGGAATCCAGCGTCCGGCATCTCTTGATCGAGATTTGGGAGGATGCGCGATGAAGAAGGATCAGCCACCTGACGGCGACGCCAGAGGCCAGTTCCTGGTCTACGCGGCCGAGGACGGGCACATTAAGATCGATGTGCGGTTGGCGGATGAGACCGTCTGGTTGACGCAGCAACAATTGGCCGAGCTGTTTCAGACGACCGTGCCCAATGTCAGCATGCACATTCGCAACATCCATGAGGATGGGGAACTGGCTCCCGAAGCAACCGTTAAGAAATTCTTAACAGTTCGCCAGGAAGGCGCGCGAGCCGTACAGCGCAACCTCGACCACTACAACCTCGACATGATCATATCGGTTGGTTACCGGGTGAAGAGCCATGTGGCGACGCGCTTTCGGATCTGGGCCACCCAGCGTCTGAAGGAATACATCATCAAGGGCTTCGTGCTGGATGACGAGCGGCTGCGAAACCCGGATCAGCCCTTCGACTATTTCGAGGAGCTGACCCGCCGCATCCAGGACATCCGCACCTCGGAACGGCGTTTCTATCAGAAAATCACGGACATCTACGCCACCAGCATCGATTACGATCCCACACTGGACATCAGCATCCGCTTCTTCCAGACGGTGCAGAACAAGATGCACTGGGCCATCACCGGCCAGACCGCCGCCGAGATCGTCCATAGCCGCGCCGATGCGGAGCGGCCTGACATGGGCCTGACCAACTATCGCGGGGCCAAGGTGCGCAAGCAGGATGTGGGCATCGCCAAGAACTATCTGACCGAAGACGAGCTGGCGGCACTGAACAACCTGGTCGAGCAATACCTGATCTTCGCCGAGGGCCAGGCCATGCGCCGCATCCCGATGCACATGGGCGATTGGGTCGCCAAGCTCGACGCCTTCCTGAACATCAACGACCGCGAGATCATGACCCATGCGGGCAAGATATCGCACCAGATGGCGCAGCAGCGAGCGGAAGACGAGTATGCGAAATTCCGCCAACGGCGGATCAGCGAGCAGGACCAGGCGGGCAGCAACTTCGATAAACTGATCGAACGCCTGCCTGCGGGCAAGCCCACTGGCAAATAGGGAGAGGCCTCTATGACACTGGCCGATGACGACCGGCAACTGCTGCGAGCGCTGTGCGAACAGCACGACGTTAGACTGGACAAGGTACTCAAGCTGCTGGAGACGGTGCGCGACTATGAGCTGATGGATCGCCCCACCGGGTTCTATGACGCGTTGTAGCAATCTGCTACTGTGTTGACCTCCCCGAACCCGAGCAGAGTCTGCGCAAGCAAGCAGAACAGGACCATGCCGAAATCCGCCTCCCCTGTCCGGCTCCAAGAAAACCTGATGCAGAGCGCCAGCCTAGCTGGGTCGCAGCTTCACCGTAGTGCTGCTGAACAGATCGAATACTGGGCCTCGCTGGGGCAGCAAATCGCCGGTTTTGTCGATCCACAGAGCTTGTTAGATGTCGCCGCAGGCTTGGCACGGCTGCGCGTCGAGCCGATCATGGCTCAGCCTGTCGCTGCCGAATCGGTTTTCGCGGCGGTGGAATCCGATCGGCGCTCCGGGGCGTTATCCCGAAAGGTCACCCAAGCTGCCATTCGCTATCAGGCTTCGCGCACGCATCCAGGCTATCTGGAGCAGATCGACGCCAACGGTCTGCATACCATTGGTACCTTCCGCCAGGGTGTCTTCATCCCGCTCGAAGAGCAGGCGGTTTGACCAACGCCAAACAGCTTTGGCTGCTCGTCGGCGGCAACGGAGCGGGCAAAAGTACCTTCTATCGCCTCTATCTTGAGCCGCTCGGCCTCCCCTTTGTCAATGCCGACATCCTCGCTCGGATTGTCTATCCAGAGGCACCTGAAGCACATAGCTATGAGGCCGCCAAGCTCGCGGAGCGGCAGAGCCACCGCTCAGCTCAATCAGGCCCGGATCGCGGAACGGGTCGCCGAAGGCGGGCATCGCGTGCCGTAAGCGAACGCAGTAATGGTGGCAAGGTCCTGGGTAAGCAGGTGACCAGCAATTCCCATGCCCGTGATGAGCGGGCGGCTAGCAAGCCGCTCACACTGAAGCGCAGATCGCCCCTACTCCATGCCAAGCATATAGGCCAAGTCCAACTCGATCGCCTCAAACGGCGGGATGCGGGCGCTGGCCTCATCCTTGAGCGTCGCAATGACCTTATAGTGGCAGTCTTCGAGGGCGTGCGCGATCAGCGTGTGATCCTCTGGCCAGATCAGCCAGTAATAGGGCACCTTGTGGCGCTGCAGCAGTAGAGGCAACTGCAGCGTGTCCTTGCGCTCATGGCCGGGAGAGACGATCTCGCAGACCCAATCCGGTGCGCGATCCATGACCCCGCTTGGCATGCCCGGCAGACGCTCTTTGCGCCATCCCGCGAGATCATGAGAGGGGCATTCGTGCGCTTCATAAGCAACGCTGACCTCGGTGGCAATCCACCAGCCGCCGGGACCGGAGCTGCGGGTGAGCGCATTGAGTTCGGCACGGGCATTGCCCTGCACCATCCCATGCTGAAACCTCGCCATTGGCCGCTGAACAATCTCGCCGCCGATCAGCTCGACACGCTCATCGTCAGACATCAGCAGATCATCGATCGTCTTGAGCTTATGGGCTTCCATTGATCATGTCTCCAAAGGCCAGCTGTTTGATCACCGTCATCAGCCGATTGTCGCAAGGCATCGCAGGCGTTACCAGACCGGAGCCACCTGGCCATCCCGGCCCAGACTGAGCACAGCGCGGCCGTAGCGGCCGTCATCCGCATGCAGTCCCTCGATCGGTGCTGTCTTGCCATGTTTGACCAAGGCGCGCAGCTCGGCCTCACTCAACGCATGTCCGGCGATGATCTGCCAGATCACGAAGTCGCAGCCCTCGCGCCAACGCGAGCAGCCATAGCCGCGCCGCCCGACGATGAGCTGGCCTTGACCACACTTTGGACAGCGCAGTGGCCTCTGCTGCAAGGCTGTGCGGATCTCGGCGAGCTGCGCTGAAAACGCGCTCGCCGCATCCGCTCGCGGCTCTCGCGGCGTTATTAGCTCTCGCGGCGTTGTTAGCTTTGGCGGCGTTGTTAGCTTTGGCGGCGCGGGCGCAGTGGCGCGCCCGCGAGTACCTGAATCGGAGGGGCGCGCGCTTTGCTGTTGGCGACCCGCAGAACGTCCTTGACGTCCCGCACTGCCGCCAGAAGACGCCTTCTTGCGCGAACGACCTGAGGAGATGGATGTGGCTGTCCCACGCGCTGCCCGCGCCGCCGCCACCTGCTCTGGCGGCAACGCAGCGCCTCGCGCCACCTGCGGAATCAGCTCGGTCACGAAGCGATTGATATCCGCATGAAAGACAGCGGCCTCGGCGCGCCCCTCCTCGATATCCTTCAGCCGCTGCTCCCAAGCGGCAGTCAGCTCAGCACTCTTCAGCGGCTCGGCAACCAGGCCGATCAGCGCCCTGCCCTTGTCGGTCGCGACGAGCTGCTTGCGCTGGCGCTCGACATAGCCGGTGCGGATCAGCTTTTCGATGGTCTCGGCGCGCGTTGCAGGCGTGCCGAGACCCGCGCCCTTCATCGCCGCGGCCAGGGCCTTGTCCTCGATCTCGCGACCGGCAAACTTCATCGCGTTCAACAGGGTCGCATCCTCGAAGCGCTTTGGCGGCTGCGTCTCGCGCTCGGCGAGATCCAACGAGGCGACATGCACGGTCTGCCCCTGTGTCAAAGCCGGTAGCAGGTCAGCCTCATCGGCACTGCTGCGACCGGCCTGCTGCGTCCTCACAGCCGCGCCACCTGCCGCTGACCCAGCGACTCGCCCGAGATAGCGCGGATCAGCACGCGTCCAACCCGGATCGGTCACCACCCGACCCTTTGCGATGAAGGTCTCGCCGCCGATGTCGAGCTGAACTTCGGTTTCATCGATACACTGATCGGGCAGAAACACGGCAACAAAGCGCGCCGCGACCAAGTCATAGACGCGCCGCAGCGGCTCGGGCAGGCTGGAAGGCGGCCGCGTCGCGGTAGGCAGGATGGCATGGTGGTCGGTCAGCTTGGTCTGGTCGACATAGGCGCGCCCGAGCCGATGCCCACCCTCCAATCGCGTCAGCGCCTCACCGGCGAGCGGATGATCGAGCTGCTGCAGGATGCTAGGCAGCTGCGGCACCAGATCCTCGCCAATGTGGCGGCTCTCGGTGCGCGGATAGCTGATCAGCTTGTAGGTCTCGTAAAGGCTCTGCGCCAGCTCCAAGGTCTTGGCGGCGGTGAAGCCGTAGCGGCGATTGGCCTCGCGCTGCAGCGTGGTGAGATCAAACAACGGCGGAGGACGGTTGCGCTGCGGCTTGGTCTCGACCGAGACGACTTGACCAAGATTCTCTGGGCGAATGCGCTCGCGCAGTCGATCGCGCAGCGCCTCGGCCTCGGCCTTGTTGTCGAGCCGGGTTGGATGCTCACCCGCCACAGCGCCATGGTTGTTGCTGGGCGCACCGCTCGCTGCCTTGGGTGACTTTCGATCGGCCGCTTGCTGAGCAAGATCACCACCACGCTTGGTGCTTGAGGGCGCGCGCGGCGGGTTGGATGCCTCTGGGGTTTGCGACTCGCCAGACGCTGTCTCTTGCTGCGGGATCAACTCGTGGGCTCGCTTTGGCTCCGGCCCTTGAGATGCGTGCTGCGCCTGCGATATGCGCTGCGCCTGCTGAGCCTGCCGCGCTTGCGGCGGCTTGTGGTACTTGGCCTCAAAGCCCTCCGCCAACTGCGCGATCAGTTCATAGAAGGGCGTTGGCACGAAGGCATCGATGGCTTGATCGCGCGTGACAATCATTGCCAGGGTCGGCGTCTGCACCCGGCCGATGGTGCAGAGCACCCGATTGTGGACCGTATAGGCACGGGTCAGATTCATGCCAATCAGCCAGTCGGCCTGAGCACGGGCGCGCGCCGCGGCGGCCAGCGCGTCATAGTCACGTCCATCGCGCAATTGCGCCAGACCAGCGCGGATCGCCGCATCGGTCAGGCTCGAGATCCACAGCCGCTGCACCGGCTTGCGACAGCGCGCATGCTCGGCAATCAGGCGAAAGATCAGCTCACCCTCGCGCCCGGCATCGGTCGCGCAGATCACCCGCTCGGTGCTGGGATCGGTGAGCAGCGCCTTGACGATCTTGAACTGGGCCGCGGTCTTCTTGTCGGTCCGCAGTCGCCAGCGCTCTGGCAACATCGGCAGCTGCCCAAAGGACCAGCGCCCGGCCCAGGCCTCGCCATAGGCATCCGGCTCGGCAAGATGCACCAGATGGCCCAGCGCCCAGGTGACGCGCCAGCCTTGGCCCTCTAGGTAGCCCTCACGCCGCGAGCGCGCACCCAGGATGCGCGCGAGATCGCGGGCGACACTGGGCTTTTCAGCGACGATGACGCGCATCAATCAGCTCGACATAATCCGTAAAATTCAGGCTCATAGACCACCAGCACCGAATGCTGGTACAAACGCATCGCAGTGCGCGCGGCAGGAGACAGTTTGGGGTCTCCATCGAGCCACCACAGCAGCGCGTGCGTATCGAACAACAAGCGCATCTCTCATCCCTCCCAGGCGCTTAACTCTTCCTCCGGCAACGGCTCGAAGAATCGGTCATCGACCCGCGCTCGACCGGCCATCGCGCCAAACCTGCGTCCCACCCGCGTTGACCCAATAGCACACAAACGCGCAACCGGCACGTCGCCCTCCATGATCAAGATGTCATGTCCTTGGTTGGCCTGCTCGATCAACTTGGACAGCTGGGTTTCAGCCTCACGCACGCTGACTTGCTGCATTTGAATGCTCCGCATGTTCTGGATTATCAAAAGTCGTGTTCGAGAGTGAGAGCGACTTCACTTTGGTACTCGGCAACCGTTGGACGAGAGCCTCCGGGGCTGTCGCAAACCCACTTTGCCAAACTCGGCAGAAATCGTTACCGATGCCGACCAAGATCAGATGCTCGATGTTGTCGGTCATGGTGATGGCCGGCTACCTGAATGATTCAATCGGTGTGGCCTACTTTGTCGATCGAGCTTTAAGGCTGGAGAGAAGGAGGTACGCCAGGATAGAAATCATCGCTCAGCAGCTGTTCCGAGGCATAGGGACAGCGCTCAGGGAAGGTCGCCAACGGCAGACGGGTCTCTTTATGCGCGAGCCTGACGGCGGCGGAGTAGGCGCCGGCAATGGCCTCGTCAAGCTGGGATTTCAATCCGGGGGATTCAGCCAACAAATCCGCGATCTGCTCACGCTGTTGGATGATGGTCGAGCGCCAACGGCGTCCATCGAATTCACGCCATCGCTCGGCGAGGTTTTGATACTGAAATTCCCACTTCAGCAAATGCGCGATCATTACCAGCAATCGGCTGTGCAGTTCACGCCGATCGCTCTTGCTCATATCGCTTAGCTCTTCTAACAAGTGCTCGATATCGAGCGCGTCGAAACGCCGAGCGCGCAGCAGTTCGGCGTTGCGCTTGGCCCAAGCGCTGTAGTCGGTTTGGTACAGAGTCGCCAGATCGGTCATACGAGAGGGCCTATGCGAGGTCAAGGTCGATCAGTGCCGGGCCTCCAACCGCTCGACGCGGGTTTTCAGATCCTTCATGTCTTCCTCGAGGATCTCGACATGATGCGTATGAAAGCGCTCATGCTGGGCCTGGTCCAACGCGATCTGGCGCATGAATTTGCCAAGGTCGTTGAGCCCCTGCTCGACATTCCCGAGCCTCGCATTGGTCTGATCGAGCCTGGCATTGGTCTGATCAAGCCGCGCATTGGTCTGATCGAGCCGCTCAATGAACTCAGCACGCAGACCACTAATGCCATCACGGATCTCGCGCAAGATCTCAATCGTCAAATCGCTTGTCATCAGTGTCTCTCCTGATCGGTGTCGCTTCTGATCCTACTCCGGATCATAGCCCAACACCGGCGACAACCAGCGCTCGGCCTGTTCCAGCGTCCAGCCCTTGCGCCGGGCATAGTCCTCGACCTGGTCCTTCATGATCTTGCCGGTACCGAAGTAGCGCGACTGCGGATGCGCGAAGTACCAACCGGAGACCGCCGCAGTCGGCAGCATCGCAAAGCTCTCGGTGATGGTCAGGCCGATGCGTTCATCCGGTTTGAGCAGCTCCCAGAGCGTGCCCTTCTCGGTGTGATCCGGGCAGGCGGCATAGCCGGGTGCCGGACGGATGCCTTCGTATTTCTCGGCGATCAGCGCGTTGTTGTCGAGCTGCTCGCCGGGCTTGTAGCCCCAGAGCGTCGTGCGCACTAGCTCATGCAGTCGCTCGGCGAAGGCCTCGGCCAGGCGGTCGGCCAGGGCCTTGAGCATGATCGAACTGTAGTCGTCGTGATCGGCCTCGAAACGCTCCAGGTGCTCGTCGATGCCAATGCCGGCGGTGACCGCAAAGCCGCCAATCCAATCGCGCTTCTGTGAATCCGCCGGCGCGACATAGTCGGCCAGGCTGACATTCGGCTGACCCCGACCGGCGGTGCGCTGCATCTGCTGGCGGAGCATGTGCAGGGTCGCGGTGGTCTCGCCGCGGGTCTCGTCGGAGTAGATCGCGATGTCGTCATCACCGACCCGATTGGCCGGGAAGAAGCCGCAGACGCAGCTTGCCTGCAGCCAGCGCTCCTTCACAATCTGTTCGAGGAATGGCACCGCATCGTCGAACAGCTGCTGCGCCTCCTTGCCGACGATCTCATCGGTGAGGATGGCCGGGTACTTGCCGGCCAGCTCCCAGGCCTTGAAGAAGGGCGTCCAGTCGATGTACTTGACCAGATCGTCGAGTGGGTAGTCATGGAGCGTCAAGATCACCGTATCGCCACGGCGTTCGAGCATGACGGTCTCGGCATCAATGCCGGGTATCTCACCCAAGGAGGCGAACGCGGTCTCCCCATCGCGACGAATCTGTCCTGTCTCTGGGTCAGCGCCAGCCCCAAGGATCACCGGCATCGGCGGCTCATAGCTGCCCCAGTCGATCTCGGTTTTATTCGCGCGCGCTTCGGCAATACCCATTAACTTGCTAGTCTTGCCCTTCGCCAATCGCTTGGCGCGCACCTCGGCGTATTCCTCAACGATACCGGCCACATAGCCGTCACGCTGGGTCTTGCTCAGCAGGTTCGAGACCACGCCGACCGCGCGCGAGGCATCGGGCACATAGATCACCGGCTCCTCACGCTGCGGCGCGATCTTCACCGCGGTGTGCACCTTCGAGGTCGTCGCACCACCGATCAGCAGCGGCTGGGTCATACCCTGGCGCTTCATCTCCTTGGCGACGTGGACCATCTCATCGAGCGACGGCGTGATCAGCCCGGAGAGCCCGATGATGTCAGCCTTCTCCTCGCGCGCCCGCTGCAGGATGGTCTCGGTTGGAACCATGACGCCAAGATCGATGACCTCGTAGCTGTTGCACTGCAGCACCACGCCGACGATGTTCTTGCCGATGTCGTGCACATCGCCCTTCACCGTCGCGATCAGGAAGCGGCCGTTGCTCTCGTGCTGGGTGCCAGAGGCCTCTTTCTCGGCCTCGAGGTACGGGAACAGATAGGCCACCGCCTTCTTCATCACGCGCGCCGATTTGACCACCTGCGGCAAGAACATCTTGCCCTCGCCGAACAGATCGCCGACGACATTCATGCCGTCCATCAGCGGTCCTTCGATGACGTGCAGCGGCTTCTCGGCGGCCTGACGTGCGGCCTCGACATCTTCATCGATGTACTCGGTGATGCCTTTGACCAGCGAGTGCTCGAGCCGCTTGTTGACCGGCCAGCTGCGCCATTCGAGGTCTTCGACCTTCTCGGCGCTCGAGCCGTCGCCCTTGTACTTGGGCGCCAGATCCAAGAGCCGCTCGGTGGCATCATCGCGACGGTTCAGGATCACATCCTCGACCGCCTCGCGCAGTTCCTCGGGTAGATCGTCGTAGATCGCCAGCTGACCGGCGTTGACGATGCCCATGTCCATGCCCGCCTTGATGGCATGGTAGAGGAACACGGCATGGATCGCCTCGCGCACCGGGTTGTTGCCACGGAACGAGAAGGAGACGTTCGAGACGCCGCCCGAGACTAGCGCATGCGGTAGCGTCCGCTTGATCTCGCGGGTCGCTTCGATGAAGTCGACCGCGTAGTTGTTGTGCTCTTCGATGCCGGTCGCGACCGCAAAGATGTTCGGGTCGAAGATGATGTCCTCGGCCGGGAAGCCGACCTGCTCGGTGAGGAGCTTATAAGCCCGGGCGCAGATCTCAACCTTGCGCGCCTGAGTATCGGCCTGGCCAACCTCGTCGAAGGCCATCACGATCACCGCAGCGCCATAGCGCCGGCAGAGCCGGGCCTGCTCGATGAATTTTGCCTCGCCTTCCTTGAGCGAGATCGAGTTGACGATCGCCTTGCCCTGCACGCACTTGAGGCCGGTCTCGATCACGTCCCATTTCGAGGAGTCGATCATCACCGGCACGCGGGCTATGTCCGGTTCGGCGGCGGTCAGATTCAGGAACCGGTGCATCGCCTCGGCCGATTCCAGCAGGCCCTCGTCCATGTTGACATCGATGACTTGGGCACCGCCCTCGACCTGCTCCAGCGCCACGCTCAGCGCGGTGTCGTAATCGTCCTCCTTGATCAGCCGCTTGAAGCGCGCCGAGCCGGTGACGTTAGTGCGCTCGCCGACGTTGACGAAGAAGCTGTCGGCGGTGATGTTCATCGGCTCCAGGCCGGAGAGGCGGCAGGCCGGCTCCAGTACCTTGGCCTCGCGCGGTGTCATCCCGGCCACGGCCTCGGCAATCGCCTTGATGTGCTCAGGGCCGGTGCCGCAGCAGCCGCCGACGATGCTCAGGAAGCCGTTACGCGCCCAGTCACTGACCTCCTCTGCCATCTCCTCGGGGCCGAGATCATAGCCGCCAAGCTCGTTCGGCAGGCCGGCGTTGGGATGCGCCGAGACCCGACACTCGGCGATACGCGCCAGCTCTTCGACATAAGGACGCAGCTCCTGCGGCCCGAGCGCGCAGTTCAGGCCGATGCTGAGCGGCTGAGCATGACGCAGCGAGTTGTAGAAGGCCCCGGTAGTCTGCCCGGTCAGGGTGCGACCAGACTGGTCGGTGATGGTGCCCGAGATCATGATCGGCAGTTCAACGCCGTCCTCGTCGAAGACCTTCCAGACCGCGAACAACGCCGCCTTGGCGTTCAGGGTATCGAACACGGTCTCGACCAGGATGATGTCGGCGCCGCCCTCGATCAGCCCTCGGGTTGACTCGGCGTAGGCCGTCACCAAGGTGTCGAAGTTGACGTTACGAAAGCCCGGGTCGTTGACATCGGGCGAGATCGACGCGGTGCGGTTGGTCGGGCCGAGCACGCCGGCGACGAAGCGCGGCTTGTCAGGCGTTGCGTAGCCGTCGGCGGTCTTGCGGGCCAGTCGCGCGGCCTCGACGTTGATCTCTCGTGCCAGCTCCTCCATGCCGTAATCGGCCATCGCGATGCGGGTCGCGTTGAAGGTATTGGTCTCGAGGATGTCGGCACCGGCAGCGAGGTACTCGCCATGGATGTCGGCGATCAGGTCAGGCCGAGTCAGCACCAGCAGGTCATTGTTGCCCTTGAGATCGCTCGGCCAGTCCTTGAAGCGCTCGCCACGGTAATCGCCCTCCTCCAGCTTGCGGCGCTGGATCATGGTGCCCATGGCGCCATCGAGGATGAGGATGGTTTGTTCGAGGCGTTGCTTCAGGAGGTTAGTTCGATCACTCATAAAAGTTCGCTTGGTCCGGTTCAAAAAAACGCTGCACGTCCACCCAATGCTCAACAGATCCGAAAAGAGCTGTATCGAGATGACGCATCGGCCGTAATCCTCGGCCAGGGGTAGCGCTAGCTCGCTTGAGCGCTATGCTGCTCCGATTAAGCGCCGTGCTAGTCGAACCATTCGGGCTCAAGTGCACCGCGGCAGAGGCCCTAGCCGACGCCCTCGCAGCGAAGTCATGAGCCTGATCGATGACGGCAACGACCTCGCTAACCCCCTGCAGAGTTAGCTGGCCCCGGCGTCTGTTTCGATGTGCGACGAGCCTTGCGCATGTAACGCTCATCTTGAGGGTGGCCGTCCCAGACCACCGGCTTCGCTAGCCATGTCTGGATGAAGGCCCACGAGGCCTGGTAGCCATCATGGGGAAGCGTACAAGCCGTGCAATCCTTGCGCGTGACACCATTAGCGTCAGTGAAGACCTCGTAGGGACCAGGACACTCGTACGCGATCAGGGGACAATAACAAAAAAGACAGTTAAATTCTCGCTTGACCCCAGCATGGCACGGAAGAAATGGGCAATCCTTGTTTGTAAAGCCTTTGAATCCTTGGTTTTTTGTTGAGTCTTTAGGTTCCATGGGCAACAGCTCCCCAATTGCAGCGGGCGACCGATCAGCACTCGGCCAAGCGCCAGAAATACTGATCATGGGGGACTAATAGAACGGGACAAGACCCCGGTGCAGTACAGCACCGGGGTCGTCTCTTTTGGGCGTCAGTGTCAGGCGACTATGGCATCTCAGCCAACCCAAGCTGTTGCCCACTCCATGCAGGGCGCAACGGCCCTGTATAGGTCAAGTGCTAGCGGTGGTTGCGCCCGAGCTAGCGGTTGCGCCCTTGCCAGCGGTTGCGTCCGTGTCAGCGGTTGCGTCCGTGTCAGCGGTTGCGCCCGTGCCAGCGGCTTCGGTTGGGGCGGCGGCTTCGGTTGGGGCGGCGGTTTGCGTGGCGTTGGCTGTTTCACCAGTGGTCACTGTCGGGCCCCTGTCTCGAGTCTGGCGCATCGGGATAAGATAGCGCACGATTAAGCTAGCAACAAAGCCCACGCCTGCAGCAGCAGCAGCGACTACGGCAGGATTTGTTCCGGGATCTGTGATGCGGAACAGATTACCGGTCCAGATAAGGACGGAATTATCTGCTGGGAGGAACAGGACGTAAGTACAGAAGGCCAGAAAAACTGCAAAAATTATAAGTTTGTAGTCCATTTGAATGGCAGCAAGCAGGGTTCCCATGGACAAGAACCCAATCAGGATCACGGTGTACTGCTGATCATTGAGCAAGTCACGAAAACCCACCGCGTTAAACAGATACAAGACAGCGATCACTCCCCCCCAGTGGATAAACTGCTTGAGCAGATACCAAAGCCGATTACTTTCAAGCGCTTGCACTTGTGTCCATCCGGAAAAAAGCGATAGCACGGCCACCACCGGGACGAAGATCTCCCAGTACTGAACGGTACGAGCTAAGTCCTGGGTACTCAGCCAGAACAGGGTTGCCGCGCCGGCGAATAGAACCAGCACTGGCAGCACCGATAGGATCAGTGGACTTGACTCGCGCTGCGGCATGGCCGCGGAAGCGCTATAGGTAGCTTGGGACACAAGTATTACTCCCATGGTGGATCAAACAAGCAGACAACCGTCGACGCGGTCATCAACCAGCAGAGCATGGTCGAGCAGGCACTTTCTTGGTGATCTCGAACGGAGCCAGTCGCCTCACAAGCCCACACCCCCGCATAGTATGGAGGATTTGTTACCGTTTGCGCTCAGGCCCTAGCTGAGGCCGCTAGTGATCAGGTTCCGAAACCGCTAACTGCCGACAAACTAACGAGATCTGACTGCAGACGCAACTCGAAGACAGGGCAGAAGCAAACCGACCATGCCAACAACAGTCGGCGCAATCGGCCGGCTGAGCGAAAAAATGCGTGCAATTACCAGTCTAGATCCAAGGCATCTGCTAGGCTGTAGTGAGATGACAGTCCCTTCTATGGCAACCCGACCCGCTCAGACAGCTGCACAGACAACCTATGTGCATCGCATCGACGCTGACCTACGCATCAGCTTCGTCAGTAGGGAGTGGCTCGCGTTTGCCGCAGAGAATGGCTACGACACAAGCCCCCAAGCCGAATTGGGGAGGCCGTTGTTCTCAGTCATCGCTGACGAGGAAACGCGCCACATCTACAAGCTGCTGATTCAACGGACACGCTCGTCGCGCGACATCTTGGCGTTTAGCTATCGCTGTGACTCGCCGGATCATCGCCGTTGGATGCGGATGCAGATGCGCTACCTTGCCGCGAGCGACGAGGTCGAATTCGCGAGCCAACTACTGCGCACAGAGGCACGAGCGCCGATGCCGCTGCTAGCACCTAGCCAGCAAGGACAAACGTCACCGCGGCTGTTGTCGATGTGCGGCTGGTGCAAGTCAGTCCTCACCGAGCAGACATGGGTCGAGTTAGAACAGGCTGTGATGCAGCTGCGGCTCTTCGCCACTGATGCCATGCCGCGCATCAGCCACGGTATCTGTCCCGATTGCAGCAAACGTCTACTATCACTGGAGTCTGCGCCATGAGAATCCTCGTCGTTGACGATAATCGGTTGCTTGCAACCATTCTCGCGGACCATCTCATTTCCCGAGGCCACGAGGCCGTCGCGGCCTTCGATGGCCATCTAGCAGAGATCTTCTGCGAGCGTGATGGCTATGATCTGCTCGTGATCGACATGGTGCTGCCCGAGATCGATGGTGTCGACCTGCTCGAGCGGCTGCGCCGTAAGCAGCATCACTGCCGAGCTATTTTTATTACTGGATTCTCAGAGCTGCGCGAAAAAGAGACGCAGCGCATCGAACATCTTGATGTGACCGCGGTACTGGAAAAGCCCTTTTCGTTCTCTGACGTCGACGCGATTGTCGAGCGTGTTGCCGCCTAGTCAGCAAGCAGCCGATGCATCCACATGCCCGCTTGAGCCATCACAGGCGGACTTCGCTTCACACTTCTTAGCCGAGACTTGCTTGACAGAGACTAGTATCGATCGATAACTTATCGAGGTGATGAACGACGAATGGCGCACCAGCTGCCATAATCTAGAGCGAATAACTCAAGAATATCGGCACAGAAGACGTTAGAGCGCGATCTAACCTCTAACCTTTTACTTTTGATGTCATGCTGGGGAATACTGAGCAACCGGGCAACAGTCTATGGAAACCATCATGACCCATCAAGAAGCCAGGGAGCACGTCCCGGGGCGTTTGCACGAAATCTTTGCAGCACCCTACGACGCCTTCTCGAATGAGGCGATAGAGCGTCTCCTACACATCCATATCATGCTGCACCTGCTCGTTGTTCGCCCAATGCGGCGGCGGCATCTGATCCTTCGTGTCATTCACGGTTGGGAGAATGGCAGCTTTTTGCCAGACGAGCTTCAATACATCGACTACCCGCTGCATACGTTTGACGATTACCAGCAGGTCAACCAAACCTTCCAGGTAGCGAGAGAGCAGCAAAAGCCGCTGCCAAGCAACGGCGCTTCGTTGTTGGCGCAACCGCTTGAGCAAGCCATTGCAGCCGCCAGAGCAAAAGGCCAAGCCATCGATGAGGAAACGCGCCTAATTCCCGCACGCTGGCCAAGCTTCCCGAAGGGACTTAGCCTCTATACCCTATTCAAGATGTATAACCGGCTCGTCTATGGAGAGGATGACCCCTATCGCTCAAGCCATTGCATGACCGAGGAAGGTCTACGTGAAATCCATGAATTTCACCTCGAGGAGGGTGAATTTGCCATCGTTATCCCTCCCGGCCCACAACACAAGACCGAGAACACCTTGATGGTCATGCACGAGAGCCAGCTATCACCGGTCTCGACCATCTTTGCACTCAGCATTCCGCTTTTCGAGTAAGCGGGCTAGCCCCAGAGTCCGGGTTAGGTGGTCCCTAGAGCCAACCTCCTGTACCGAGCAGCCCTGTTTAGAAGCCGGGCTGCCGGAGAAAGCAGGTTAGTTGTTTTGCGCGCCTTGCTCGATCCATGTCTCGACCACAGCGATCTCCTGCTCAGACATCGGCTCCTTGGTATGAGGCATCTGGATGGACTGATCGACTTTGCCCGCGATCAGGCGATAGAGGGAGCTTGAGAGCGAGTCGCCAGGAACAACCACAGGGCCGAGAGCGGTTCCATTCATCACCGAGCTGTATGAGTCGACGAGAAAACCACTCGCCTCGTCGCCATCTCCACCGGGCAGATGACAGTCGGCACAATGCTTATTCAGTACCGGCTCGACATCAACCGAATAACTAACGGGGTCAGAGCCGGAGCTGCAACCGACTAGCGCAATGGCAAGTGGCAGCAGGGCAATAGTGTTGCGCTTATTCAGCATCGTCTTCTCTATTATGTCGACAGCGGAAGCAGAAAACTCCCTGCCGTTGGGCGGAACAACCGCTTTCACGCTGACTAGAAACCACTCTTAACCATCCGTCGACAACCGACGTTTCACGCTTCAGTGAGACGCAGGGACGCTAACAGCTGAGCGGCCGTGAGGACGCGCGAAACCGGAGCTAATGCCGGGCCGCAAGTCAAGATAAGAGGTGACAAGCGAGTCCGACAGTAAAATGCTACGCCGGCCAAGCAGCAACGGCAAGTAAAACCCTGCATCATGGATTCCGATTGTCAGGAAGCGCCTAAGCAGATGAGATCCGGGAGAGCCATCGCACCGAAAGCGGGTTTAATCCGACTATTATTGTTGGGCAATGCTGAACTGCTGCAGCAAAAGATTCAGCCCCCGGAGGTCATATCCGAGCCTTTTTCTGAGCTTCGCGTCATCAACAGCTCGCGAAGCGTTTCCTTTAACACCGCTGGTGGAACCGGTTTGACCAGGTAGGCATCAGCGCCAGCAGCGAACATCCGTTCCTGATCATCACGCAAGGAGGATGCTGACCAGCCGACCACCAAGCCCCGATAGCCATCGGCGCGCAGAGTGCGGACCAGTTCGGCCCCGTCACTCTCGCCGAGATTAAGATCGACAATGATGATCGATGGCTCTGCAGATTCCAGGTGCCGCCATACCGAAGCCGCATCAATGGCCTCCTCAACCGGATAGCCAAGCGCCTTGATCACATGTCGGTAGAGGATGCGGATGCCTGGCGAGTCCTCGACCAAGAGAACAGGCAGACGCGAGGGTAGCATCGCGGCGATACGCGCCGATGACGCTGTTCGTTGACCTGCTGTTAGCGGCTCGACCTCATGCGCGATCTCGACCAGTGGCAGCTCGACGCGAAAGACCGCGCCACCGCCATCGCGCCCATCAATCACCAAATCACCTCCCAAGAGCCGAATGATCTGCAGGCTAATCGCCAGCCCCAGCCCAACACCACTCTGCTTGCCGACCCGCTCACCGCGTTGAAAGGGCAGCAGAATCCGCTCACGCTGGGCCTCTGGGATACCCGGTCCAGTGTCGGCAACCAGCACCCGCAGGGCCTCGCCCGTCCATTCAGCGCTAAGCTCAACAAACCCCTCATCGGTGTACTTGATGGCATTGTTGACGAGATTGATGAGCACTTGACGCAACCGAGTCGCATCGGTCTCAACCCAATCAGGGAGGCCGCCCTTGGGTGCCTCGAAGCGAAACACCAAGCCGCGCTGCTCGGCCATCGGCCGCATCATCGCTGCCGTCTCCTCGAGCAGCAACGCGAGATCCGTGGGCGCCGGATGCATCGCCAACTGACCCGTCTCAAGGCTAGCCTGATCGAGCACATTGTTGACCAACGACATCAGATAGCCACTGCCCGATTCGATCGCCATCAGGCTTTCTTCCAGGTCTGGCGTGGCCTCAGAGGTACGCTCGCGCAACAGTTCGGAATGACCGATGATGGCGGTCAGCGGTGTGCGCAGCTCATGCGATAGCCCAGCAATGAAACGGGTCTTGATCCGATTCAGCTCATCGAGCTCGCGATTGCGCGCCTCCAGCTCAGCGCGGGCGGCCTCTAGCTCCTCCAGGCTCTGACGTAGCTTGCTATTGAGCAGGTTGACCTCGTTCGCATGCTGCTGCACGGCCTGGCGCTCGGCATGCTCGTGAGAAACATCGGTCAGCAGTAGGTGAGCGCCGGTTGCCAGCGGCCGGATCAAGACATCGGCATGGACGCCTGCCACCACCTCAACCATGGCCCAACGCTCCTCAGCCGCAAGATCGCAGCCATGCATCAGCGGCAGCTGGTCACGGATGTCCTGTCCAGCAACCAGCGCATCAAGGCCATAACGCGCAGCATCACCGGTGACCTCGACAACGGCATAATCCAGACTCAGCTGCACCAGGCAAGGATGCGCCTGCGAGATCAAGAGTGAACGCAGGTGGCGTCCGATGGAAAGCGGTAAGGCCATCGCGTCTACACCTGTGATGGGGGTTTGCTGAGCATGCCGGCTGCCAGCCGACGAAAGGCCAGCTCAACATGCTCACCGGTCAGCACGCTGGTCTCCAGCCAGTCGAGGGCGTCTGGCAGCCGTGCCTGGGCGATGCCTTGCTGAAGACGGCACTGATCAACCAGATCGCTCTTGTTACCGAGGAAGACATAGGGCAGCGGCCGCAGTGTGCCAGCGACCGCATCCCGCAGCCTGACGCAGGCCTCTAGCGTCTCAGGACGGGTGCGATCGGCCACCAACAGATAGCCAGCGGCACCGCGCGTGTAGCGCAGAAAGAGCTGAGTGGGCGTATCGGTCCCTGCCACATCCCAGATCGCCAGCTTGAGCGCACGTCCGTCATCCAGTGCGACCTGCTTGGTATCGACCTTCACACCGAGCGTGGTCAGGTATTTATCCGAGAACTGATTATTAACGAAGCGCTGCACAAGGCTGGTCTTGCCAACCGCGAAGTCACCAAGGATGCAGATCTTACGGCTTTCCATTGGCCTATCTGACCCAGCAAGGTGGTAACGGCACCGGCTGCAGCTGCACGCGCAGCTGAGCCTGCTCGGCAACAGCCGCCAGATCGTCCGATGGCTCGAAGCCAGGACCTGGCAGCGGATGCAGGATCGCGGTTGGCACGCCGCGCTCACCGAGCTGGCGAATCACCTGTTCTGCCCGCCGCTCTCGTAGCCAAGCCCGCCAACGCTCAGTGCCAGTTTGATCGGAAAAGCCAATAACGTCGATCTCCAGTCCAAAGGGAACAGTTTGCTGCAGCGCGAGAAGCTCGCTGATCTGGGCGGCCGCCTGATCCAAGCGCGGCCCTGCATCGGGCAGCAGCTTATTGCTCTCACCAAAAGCGAACAGCATGCCATTGAGGTCTTGGACGATAGCCTCTGCCTGACGCAGTTCCGCCACCACCAGCCTCTGATTATCACATCCTACCAGCCCTGGAAGCTCAGCCACAGACTCAGCAAGCCCGTTAATCCAGTCCCAAGAGGCAACACCGGTCAGGCTCAGCACAGCCGCATCGAGGGTTAGCTCAACCCCAGTGGGTGGATCGATCGCGGCCTGGACCCGAGCCAGCAGATCGGTAGCCTCCCTGTTCAGTGCCGATAAATCCATGCGATCCACACCGAGAGGGAGCACCTGTAACGCGCTTAGCCCTTGAATCCAGGCCTCCGGTGCTTGGCCATCAACATGCAACACGGCCCCGCTCAAGTTGAGCGTTACGGTTGCGGGCGGCGCAAGCTGCTGCCTCAGCCGCTGCAACAGGATCGGAGCGTCCGCCGAGAGATAGGGCCTTGTCTGCAGGTCGAGCCATGCCGCAACCTCCGCATCCGCCATCACCACCGCTGGCGACTCGGCCAAGGGATCGGCCAGGAGCAGAACCCGACGCCCGCCTGAAGGTCGCCAATTCACCACCACCAGACCTGGGGCCTGCTCAAGGCGGCTGCGTGCGGCATCCAAGCGCTGATCCCAGAGGTACTGCGTCCAGCCCAGCCAGCCCAGCCCAGAGACTAGCAGCAAACCGACCAAAAGCCAGGGCAGCCAGCTCACCCTTGCCTTATCCTCACTGGACTCGCGATAGGCGAGGGTCAGACAATCCTGCAAGAGCGGCTCGACCCCAGCGAATGGCGACTTATCACCATCAAAGGCCTCAAACTGCTTGCGGTAGCTCAGATGCAGGTCGCGCAGGGTGTCCGCGAGCTGCTCGCGCAGCGAGCGCGGGGGCATGCCTGTGATCACGCAGGCCAGGGTCGCC
This sequence comes from Halochromatium sp., assembly GCA_010912705.1. Classification (GTDB taxonomy): domain Bacteria; phylum Pseudomonadota; class Gammaproteobacteria; order Chromatiales; family Chromatiaceae; genus Lamprobacter. The sequence continues at coordinate 44,126 of POWB01000026.1, read as the reverse complement.
TTGGGTCCACGCAATACCCAGAGCGAGCGGCCGCCAATCTCGACGCTCTCAAGCCCCTCATTGGCACCGGTAAAGGAATCTTGAATGAAGTCCTGGATCGCGGTCAGCATCGCCGACATCGCGTCCTCATCTTTGAGGGTGGTCTGGGTCTCGGCCAGCGCATGCTCGATCAAGAGACCAGTGTCGTTATGGATCAAATAGGCGGCATCGACGCGATACAGGAGGGTGTTCTTCAGCACCACCTCGGCAAACGAGGTCCCTGAGCGCCAGGCCTCGATACGCCAACGCAGCCCTTTCACCGAGATACTGTGCTCAACCGCCTGATTGATCGACTGCACAATACCCTTCAGTGCCTCGCTGATCGCGCGCCGGATCGCTGGTCCCATCACCGGGAACAAGGCGTCGGCTAAACCCTGCGGATTGCGCTCTACCGAATGCTGGATGCACTGATCCACCGGCCGCTGTAGCGCGGCAATGAAGCGCTCATCCTCCGCACGCAGACGCACTGCATCCGAGAGCGCACCGGCAAGCTCGGCGACAGGTCGCTCCGGATCTTCCAAGCGCTGCTGCAACGCGATGAGCCGGGCTCGGTCCTCGCCCAGTAATAGGCCGCGCACCTGCTCCAGCGCAGCACGATCGGCCGCCGAGCCAGCGGCATCAGCAACACCCAAACGCGAGTCGCTCACGCCAGCGGCTGCTCGGGGGGCCGCTGCAGCCGTTGCCCGACCTCGCGAAAGAGCCGCGCGAGCTCATCACGATCGGCCTTGGCCTGTTGTAACCGCTCGCGCTCCTGCGCAAGCGTCGATTCCAGGGCCTGCAGCCGCAGATCTAACGCCGATTGGAGCGCCCTCGCCTGCTCCAGCAGGGCCGTCTCGCGTGCCTGTGACTCATCAGCAAGTCCGCTCTTCACCGACTCCAAACCCAGATTGAGCGCTTGCATCAACTCCTTGGCCAGCGCCTCCAAACGCTCCGTTAGCTGCTGCACCGCGCTGCTACGCTCTTCACGATCGCGCCGCTGCGCACGACTCAACCGTGCCAGCTCGCCGCGCATCAAGGACTCGACCTGCTCGAACTGTGCCTGCTGCTCAGCACGTAGGCGCTCTAGCGTCACCGCCTGCTGCGCCTCAACGACGCGCAGCCGACGCTCCACTTCGCTCAGTTGATCGCCCAGCAGCAGCTGGCGAAAGCGCGCCATATCCGACCCGGAAGACTGCTGATCTGACGTATCACTCATTCACGACTGTCCTCAGCAACATTAACGCAGGCGTCTGACCGAGCCCGGCTAGGGACCAAGCCAAGCACAAGTCGCTGATTATGACGCATCGGCAGCGATCTCGCTGAGCGGTGTCGCCTCCCCCGTTCGCCCGGCAGTGACTCAGCGAGATCAAAGAGGCCAGCTGGTCTTACTCCGCCGGCAAGTCTTCAGTGGCACGCCCCGCTTTCTCCTCAGCATCCTGCGCGAAGAGATCGGCGTCGCTGCCCTGCCCTAGCGCAAAGCGAAAGAAGGCAACGCGGCCACTCTCGTCAGCTTGACTGGTGCCGATCAGCGCCGCATCGCTCGTGAGCGCCACCCTCATGCCATAGCTCGGATTGGCCGGGCCGGCGCGGACCGGTGTTAGCAGGCGCCAGGCGCCTCCCACACGACGGAGCAAATAGGCGCCACCGAGCGCTGCCGCCGCTCCGAGACGCTGGGCCTGCTCGTCATCGAAATAGGCCCCAGCGAGTGCGCTGTCGTCAACAAGGGCCACCGAGATGCCAAGCCGCGCACCAGCAGGCGCAGGCGTCAACTTCTGGCGCTGCAGCCACCGGCTCTCGGTGCGCTCAAAAAGATAGACGGCGCCGGCGTTGCTGCCCTGGTCATCATCGCCCCAGGCCCCAATCAGGGCCCAATCCTCAGCCAGAGCCACCGCATAGCCAAAATACTGTCCGGCACGCGCATCCAGGGCCATGAGTTTCTGAACCTGCTGCCAGCCTTGGTCACTGCGCTCGAACAGGTAAGCCGCGCCTGCCAGCCGGCCGCGCTCGTTATCACGGTAGGCGCCGATCAGTGCCCGATCCTCAGTCAACGCCAACGCTGAGCCGAATTGCGCGTCGAGCGATGGATCAGCCGCAAACAGCTTCGCCTCGCGCTCCCAACCCTGCTTGCGACGCACGAAGACATGCGCCGCACCAGCTCCACTACCCGCCTCTTGATCACCCGGGGCACCGATCAGCGCCCTCTTGCCCGCAAGCGCAAGGGTCTGCCCAAAGGCCGCTCGCACACCACCATCGCCACCGCTGAGCCGTGCATCCTGCCGCCATTCGCCATCCGCATGTCGGTACAGGTAGGCCAGGCCGGCCTGATCGCCTGCAACCGTCGCCGAAGGCGCGCCGATCAACAACTGCTCGCCCGAGATGGCAACGGCACGGCCAAAGCCATCGCCGATCTCAGCATCAGCAGCCGATAGGCTGTGGTGTTGACCAAGCCCAAGCGGATCACGCTGAAACAGATAGGCCGCACCGGCAAGATCGGCCTGCTGAGTCCTCGCCTTGGGCGCCCCGATCAGGGCATAGGCATCGGACAGCGCTACCGCAGCCCCAAAACGATCGCCAATCGCCGCCTCAGGTGTGCTCAGTCGCCCCTGCCGTCGCCAGCCCTGAGCACCCGACACAAAGGCCTGCGCCACACCAGGATTCAACCCCAGCTCGTCGAGCACTGCACCGACCAGCAGCGTGCCTCCATCCAGGGCCACCGAGATCCCAAAACCGGCATCCAAGCGTTCGCCGCTGAGGACTGCCTGCCGCCGCCAGCGGCGCTGATCACGCGCGTACAGATAGACTGCACCCGAGGCCGCATCCAGACTGTCGTCCCGGTAGGCGCCGATCAGCGCCCGCTGCGCCTCTAGCGCCACCGCATAGCCAAACCGCCCCTGATCAATCTTGCCGCGCAGCTTCTCTTGCTGCTGCCAGCCCTGCTTACCACGCTGAAACAGATAGGCGGCGCCAGCATCTGGCGCCTGCTCATTGTCGCGCCAGGCGCCAATCAGGGCGGTCTCGCCAGCCAGCGCGACCGAGAAGCCAAAAAATGCAAGATCAACACCATCCTGTGCGGTCAGTTTCGCCTGTTGTTGCCAGCCTTCCTCGCCGCGCTTGAATAGATAGGCGGCGCCGGCATCAATACCACGATCGTCGTGACGATAGGCGCCGATCAGCAGTCTGTCGCCATCGAGCGCCACTGAGGCGCCAAAGCGATCGTCGGTATGGCCGTCATTGGCCTTGAGCTTGGCCTGCTCGACCCAGCCTTGGTCGGACTGGGTGAAGACATAGGCGGCCCCGGAGTTGACGCCATTGTCACGATCTCCATAGGCGCCGATCAATGCGGTCTCTCCGTCCAGCGCCAGCGCGCGCCCGAACAGATCACCCGAAGCGGCCTTCGCTGGGGTCAATTTCTGCACCTGCGTCCAGTCTGTGCCGCGGCGCTCAAACAGATAGGCGGCACCGGCATCGCCAGCGAAATAGGCATCATCGCCACCCAGCGGCGCGCCGATCAGAGCGCGGTCGCCATCCAGCGCAACCGCGGCACCAAAGTAATCACCGGCAATCGCATCAGTCGCCATCAGTTTGGCCTGCGCCAACCAGTCATCGCCACGACGAATGAAGACATAAGCGGCACCGGCATCACGTCCTCGCTCATCATCGAGCCAAGCGCCAACGATGGCGGTATCACCAGAGATGGCGACCGACCAACCGAAGAAATCACCACCGGCGATCCCAGCCAAGCTGATATGCTGCTCCTGGACGACAACCGCCGCGGATACCAATGCCGGTTCCGGCTCGGCAGCCAGGGGCAGCAAGACCAGCGAGCACGCAAGCAGCCAGACGTGCCTCACCACAGCCTAAGGTAGCGGCCGCGCCATCTGATTGACATCGACCCCCATGCCGCCGACGCTCCGGTTCAGGCCGTGAAAGCGCAGGGCAATATCATGCAGATTAGTATCCATGACCGCGACCGAGTCACCGAGCCGCGCCGCTGCACGATCCATGAATGAAACTGATTGCTCCATCACCCTCACATGGGTCGACATCTCACGCATCTGCTCAGCCACCACGGGCATCAGCAGCACGTTGCGCTCGATCGCATCGACTTCAACGCTGATCTGATCCATGCGCGCCGAGACGCGAGTGAAGAGGCTATTCATCTCTTGCATGCGCGTGATCACCAGCCGCACCTCATCGGTCAGGTCATTGACGAAGTAGAGGTTGGAGAGCGCAAGCGCAGCGACCAGCGCAATCACGATCCGCACCCAAAGCTCGACCCCACGTCTGCGGCGCCCAGTGAGACTGTCACTGCGATCTAGATCCTGCTCGAGCGCAGCCATGAGCTCGGTCAGGGCCTCGATACGATCACGCTCGATCATGGATTAGCACTCAGCTGGCTTAGGGATTCAATAGGTCAGGTTAACGGAACGGATTCATCCAATTGAACATGCGCATCGGCTGCGATAGCTGATTCACATCCTGCCCCATGCGCCCAACGTTTGCCTCTATTAGCTGAAAGGATTGGCGCATATCAGTGAGATTCGTCGACATGGTCCCGACGCTGTCATCGATGGCGGCGATCGACTGGGCAATCTCGGCCACATCCTGAGACATGAAGGCGACCCCCCCATGCATGGTATCGACATGGCCGATGACCTTCGGCAAGCTCCGCATGCCAGTGTCGATGACGCTCATCGAATGCTCAATACGATCCATATTATCGGCGACTTGAGCGAATTGCTCATTCAATCCAGTCACCGCGGCGGTCGCATCCGGGATCTGACGCGAGAGGATGATGGTCAGGAACGACAGCGAGGCGACAAGCACGATGACGGCGCCAAACAGTAGTTGATACAGCAGCGCTACCCGCGCCTCAATGCGGCTTTGACGTGCATCGATGCGACGCATCAGGCCAGCGAAGCGCTCCATGGCCTGATCGAGCGCTTGCTCGTCTCTCAGCTCCATGAATTAGCCTTTGGTCCCATTGGGGCTCGGCGCATCGAGGCTCAGGACCGACCTAGCAACCGCCCTAGCGGCGAAAGGTCCGGCCAACAGATCGTCGCCGGGTCCGGCCAACCCGGGCCAGAAGCAGGCGTCGCGGGTACTGCAGCGCGACAGCATCAGGGCCACTGCAAGATCAGTCGGGTCACGGTCAGCAAGCGGTTGGAAGAGCGCCTCGGCACGCTCCCAATCGGCTTCAAGCAAGGCATCGAGACCGGTCTCATACTGCCTGATGGCCTCGAGCTGTTCTGGCGAGAGCATCTGGTCGCGTCGGTTGATCAGCTCAAAGACCTCTAATTTGCGCGCGCCACTGCTCAACGGCAGCACATCGAGCCGACGCGTCCAGTAGCGATCAGCGACCTGCTGTCGCGCCTCGCCACTGATGATGATGCGCGTGCCATAGCGTCGATTGAGCTGATGTAGATCCCAGCCTAGGGCGACGTTATCGCCGATCGCGGTCCAGCTCATGCGCTGGCGCGAGCCGATGGTGCCAACGATGGCGCGACCATGATGCACCGAGAACAGGTTCAGTGGCGGTGCTGGCTCACCTGGTGCCAGCGACTTCGCCCATTCGGCATGCAGGGCGGTCTCGGCATCACGGCAAGCGAGCACGGCCTGGCAGGCGCGATCGACACTGTCCTCGACCGCCACTGGTGCCCCCCAGAAGGCGAGGATGCTCTCACCGAGAAAGTTATCGATGGTGCCTTTATGCCGCAGGATGGTATTGGTGAAGATATCCAACTGCCGTGCCAACAGCTCAGTGATGCGTGCCGGCGGCAGCGCCTCACAGAGACTAGCGAGGTCGGATGCACCGGTAAACAAGAGGGTCAGCTCGCGCACCTCAGCCTCAGGCTCGGCTCGCTTACCAGACTGGATCAATCGCCGGCCGACATCGATCGGCACAAACTTCTCCAGCGAGCGCAAGCCCTGACTCATCTTCCACAGCGCCTCGTCCATGGCCTTGATCTCGGCAAAGCGCGAGGGTACCCGCTTGACGTCCGCGAAGCGAAACTCACGAATCAGCTCGGTATTTCGCACCAAACGCTTGAGTGGCTGGAACAGACGCAGCGCTAAAAAAGAGACCGCGATTGCCGCCGCTAGCAAGAGGATCAGCGAGATCACCGCCGCCTCGCTGAACAGTCGCCGCGCGAACTCGAGTAGCGAGGTCTCGGGCACCACGATCATCAGCTCCCAACCGTCGCCAACCTCAGCCGGAAACGCCTGCCGTTGAGAGAGGTAGCGCTGTCCAGCCGTGCGGGTCAGGCGATATTCAACCCGGTTGATGGCCGAGATGCGCACCGATTGCGAGCCTTGCTGATAGGCATCGACCAGCCAGGACGCACCAAGGTCATCGACCCTAGGCAGCCCGGTATTGGCAGCCGCTTGCGTAACAACCGGGGCATCCCCTGCTCGCTCGGCAGGCGCGCTTCGATCCCTGCCTTGATGCATCGCTTGCCGCAGCTCGATGCTCTGAGGATAGGCGATCAACTGCCGATCCGCGCCCAGGATCAGAGCAATACCACCGCGCGCGATCCGCTGCTCGCTCAGAAACTGCGACAGGCTGCTCAACGAGATGTCGACACCAATCACGCCAACAAGCGAGCCATCGGGCTCTCGCACCGCAACCGCGGCAGTCATGCCAGGCTCGCCAGTGCTCGCAAACGGATACACCGCCGACCATTGCAGCCCCTCGGCCGCGAGCGCCTGACGATACCAGTCGCGTTGGCGTGGGTCATAGCTTGCATCGCCATTGATATGCGCAATGGGTGCAAAATCGGCATCGCGATAGATCAGCCGCTCAATCGCCTGCGATGCGCGTCCGTCTGGCTGTCCCTGACGACGGATCAACCGCGTCACCTTTTGCGGCACGCTACGCACCTGTATGAAGTCGCCTTCAGGGCCAGCAACATAGATGGATTCGAGCTCCGGTAATAAGCTCAACTGTCGCCCAAAGAGCCGAAAGAGCGCTTGGTGATCATCAAGACCCTGCTCGCGAACCAACAGCGCATTGATCTCGGCGATGTCTCGCGCCGCCTCAAACCGCGCCGAGGTCTCTGCAATGACCTTGGCTGAGAGTTCGGCTAGGATGTCCGCCGAGAGATCAAGCGAGACCTGAGTCGCATGCCGATAGGTGTTGACCGAGACAGCAAAGACCGTCAGCACCAACAGGCCAACGAAGAGCGCAACGAAGGCGACCTTGTAGCTACGAATCACGGTACAAGCCCTTGGCTGAGTCACAAGGCGGGCAGTCACCATAGGCCGCAGCAGCATCCTGATGCTGGCCAGTCAGGAAGGATTGGCGCACATCGACGAGTGCCCGACCGCTGAGCGCGGTGCGCCCAACCAACATCCGAAACCGCATGCTGTCACGGTCGGTCAAGGTCAATTCGATCGGCCACTGCAGCCCACCGATCTGCAACTTGGTTGCAATCACCGCACGTTCTTCCCGATGGCCACCGGAATCGGTGACAGGGCGCTGATCGAGCAGCGGTGCACTGCAGTGCACGACAAGATCGTCTCGGCCCTGGACAGGATGAACAGCAAAGCGCACCCAGTCGGCTCGATCTTGGACAAAACGCTCAACCTGGAATGCATGCAGCGCTGAAGTCCGCGCCCCGGTATCCACCTTAGCCTTGATCAGTGGCAGCCCGAGCTCGGGCAGACCAACCCATTCGCGCCAGCCAAGGGTCACCGGGGCATCAGCCATTAGGCACCACTCATAAACATAGTTAGCATCAGCTTGTTGAGACGCCCAACGAAGGCCGAGGGATCATCGAGCTGACCACCTTCGGAAAGGATAGCCTGATCGAGCATGATCAGGCCAAGATCATCGAAGCGACCCTGATCGGATTCCGACTCCAAACGGCGCACCATCGGATGCTCTAGATTCACCTCCAGTGTCGGCTTCATGCTTGGAGCATCCTGCCCAACCGCCTTCAGCACCCGCGCTAGGTTAGCACTCATGTCGTGCTCGCCAACGACAATACAGGCCGGCGAATCGACCAACCGGGTCGAAACGCGCACCGCCTCGACTCGATCGCCAAGCGAGTCCTTGAGCCGTTTGAGCAGGTCTTTATGCTCTTTCTCGGCCTTCTCTGCCTTCTCTTTCTCTTCCTTGTCCGCCAGCTCGCCAAGATCGAGCTTACCCTTGGTCACCGACTGCAGATGCTTCTCCTTGTACTCGTGCAGGTTGTTGACCAGCCATTCGTCGACCCGATCGGACAGCAGCAGCACCTCGACGCCCTTCTTGCGGAACACCTCCAGGTGCGGGCTGTGGCGCGCCGCCGCTGGGCTGTCGGCGGTGATGTAGTAGATGTCCTTCTGGCCTTCCTTCATGCGCTCGATGTAGTCATCGAGCGAGACGGTCTGCTCGTCGTTGTCATTGTGGGTGCTAGCGAAGCGCAGCAGAGCGCCGATGCGCTCGCGATTGGCGAAGTCCTCGGCTGGCCCCTCCTTGAGCACCTTACCGAACTCCTTCCAGAATTCCTGATACTTCTCCGGCTCATCCTTTGCCATGGTCTCGAGCAGGCTGAGGATACGCTTGGTGTTGGCGCCGCGGATGGTGTCGATCTTGCGGTTGTGCTGCAGGATCTCACGCGAGACGTTGAGCGGCAGGTCGTCTGAGTCAACGACGCCTTTGACGAAGCGCAGCCAGTGCGGCATCAGCTTGTCGGCCTCGTCCATGATGAAGACCCGGCGCACATAGAGCTTGACACCATGCTTCTGCTCGCGATCCCACATGTCCCAGGGCGCGCGCTTGGGCAGGAACAGCAGCGCGGTGTACTCGTTGGTGCCCTCGACCCGGTTGTGCGCCCAGGCCAGCGGCTCATCGAAGTCGTGCGAGATATGCTTGTAGAACTCCTTGTACTCGTCCTCGGAGAGGTCGGCCTTGTTGCGCATCCAGAGCGCGGTGCCGCGATTGACCTGCTCTAACTCGGGCTCGGCGGCCTTGTCCTTCTTCTCATCGTCCTCGGCGCCATAGTCCTCCTTGGCCATCTCGATCGGCATCGCGATGTGATCAGAGAACTTACTGATCACGCTGCGCACGCGCCAGCCATCGAGGAATTCCTTCTCATCCTCCTTCAGGTGCAGGATCACATCGGTACCGCGGCTCGGCTTCTCGACCGTCTCCAGGGTAAAGCTGCCACGGCCGTCGGACTCCCAGCGCACCCCATGCTCCGCGGTCAGCCCAGCACGCCGCGAGACCAAGGTCACCTGATCAGCAACGATGTAGGCCGAGTAGAAGCCGACGCCAAACTGGCCAATCAGGGCATTGTCAGTCGCCTCGCCCTCGCTCATCGCCTCCAGGTAGCGGCGGGTGCCGGAGCTGGCAATGCTGCCAATGGTGTCAACCACCTCTTGGCGACTCAGTCCAATACCGTTATCGGAGACAGTAATCGTGCCAGCATCCTTATCGATGCTGACCAGAACCTTAAGCTCGGGATTATCTTCGAGCAGGGCCTCGTCGGTCAGCGCCTCGAAGCGCAGCTTTTCAGCGGCATCAGAGGCGTTTGAGATCAATTCGCGGAGGAAGATCTCCTTGTTCGAGTACAGCGAGCGGATCACCAGGTCCAAGACCTGGCTCACCTCGGCCTTGAACTCGAGGGTTTCCTTATGCGCATCAACGGTCATGGGTGTCAATCACCTATCGTTAGTGAGTTAAAGAGTCATCGAAGACTGGCCTGCCAAGGCCCAGCGCTTCTGTAATTTGATCGGTCGCGGGCCGGCCACACTGGTTACAATTGTGCTTGCCATGCCTCGCCGGCGCCGCTGTGGTAGAGGCAAACCAACTCAAAATCAAGGGTTATGTCGATGCAAGCACCTGTCATCAGCACCACGCCGTTCGAGGGTCAAAAGCCAGGCACCTCAGGACTGCGCAAAAAGGTCACCACCTTCCAGCAGCCACACTACCTGGAGAATTTCGTCCAAGCCATCTTCGATACCCAAAGCAGGCTCAACGGCGGCAGCCTAGCGCTCGGCGGCGATGGCCGCTTCTACAATCGTGAGGCCATTCAGGTCATCCTACGCATGGCTGCCGCAAACGGCGTAGCGCGTGTCTTGGTTGGCCAGGGCGGCATCCTATCGACACCGGCGGCATCTTGCATCATCCGCAAGTACCAAACCCAAGGCGGCATCATCCTCTCAGCCAGCCACAACCCCGGTGGACCGGATGAAGATTTCGGCATCAAGTTCAATATCGATGCCGGCGGCCCAGCGCCGGAATCGGTCACCAACGCCATCTACGAGCGCACCTGCACGATCGATCAATACCGCATCATCGACGCTGACCCGGTCGACCTGGATCAGGTTGGCGAGTCTAAGCTCGGCGCAATGATCGTGCAGGTGATCGACCCAGTGGCCGACTATGCCGAATTGATGGCCAGCCTGTTCGACTTCGACGCCATCCGTCAACTGTTCCGCTCGGGCAACTTCCGCATGCGCTTCGATGCCATGCACGCAGTCACCGGCCCTTATGCGACCGAGATCCTCGAGCACCAGCTCGGCGCTGAGCCTGGCACGGTGATGAATGGCGTGCCCCTCGAGGACTTCGGCGGTGGCCATCCAGACCCCAATCTGGCCCATGCGCAGGCGCTGGTGGCGCTGACGCAAGGACCGAACGGCTTAGATTTCGGTGCCGCCTCCGATGGCGATGGCGATCGTAACATGGTGCTCGGGCGCGACTTCTTCGTCACACCCAGTGACAGCCTCGCCCTGCTCGCTGCCAATGCCCAGATCGCGCCCGGCTATAAGAACGGCATCAGTGGTGTCGCACGCTCGATGCCTACCAGCCAGGCTGCAGATCGTGTTGCCAAGGCGCTAGGCGTGAACTGCTTCGAGACACCAACTGGCTGGAAATTCTTCGGCAACCTGCTCGACGCTGGCAAGATCACCCTCTGCGGCGAGGAGAGCTTCGGCACCGGCTCGGATCATGTACGCGAGAAGGACGGTCTCTGGGCGGTGCTGTTCTGGCTCAACCTGCTTGCCGACAAACGCCAATCGGTCGGCGAGATCGTGCGCGAGCATTGGCAGCGCTTCGGCCGCAACTATTACACGCGGCACGATTACGAGGGCATCGACAGCGCGGCCGCCGAGGGCCTCATCAACCATCTGCGCATCCTGCTACCAAGCCTGCCGGGGCAACAGCTCGGCGCGTTCAAGGTTGCCTTTGCCGATGATTTCGCCTACACCGACCCAATCGATGGCAGCATCGCCGAGCAGCAGGGCATCCGCATCGGCTTCGAGTGCGGCTCGCGCATCGTACTAAGGCTCTCTGGCACCGGTACCCAGGGCGCCACGCTACGCGTTTACATCGAGCAGTACGAAGCCGATAGTAGGCGCCACGACCAGCCCGTCCAAGAGGCGCTTGCGCCGCTCATCCTGATCGCCCGCGAGTTGGCACAGATCGAATCGCGCACTGGCCGCACCGATCCAGACGTGATCACCTGATGGACAGAGATCATCATTATTTATTCGGGGTTGTAGCACGGCAGCAAGGGACCCATACTCCCTGCTGTCGGAGATGATTTCTTTGCATCCCGCCATGATTAACATCAATCGCGTCCGTCGCGAGGAGTGCTTCGATATGAACCTGCGTACTGCAACCCTAGCTACCGCCCTGCTCTTCGGCCTGACCCTGATCCTCGGCGCCGGCACCGCTGTCGCTGGCGACGGCAAAAGCTGTGGCGGCAAGAAGAAGGGCGAGAGTGCCGCGATCCTGATGCCCACTCAGCCACTCGCCTAAGCCATCCCTAATGCGCTGGTATGGCTGGCTGCGGCAGCGCGGTCACCGATATCAGCTTGATGCTGACGCTGACAGTCTCATCATTGTGACGAAATCATGACCAGCGCGGCGACACAGGGATAGAAGCTGCAGTCTCGGCCCTGCTTGGGAAACCAGCAGGGCCGAGTCTTTTGTGCCGCCCGTTGTTGGGCCGAGATGACAGCGCCTAGAGTACAGCGCAGCCAACCGGCTTGGGCCAAGGCTCCCAGATCAAGGCCTTACGGACGATCGCTCAGGCCAGTTGCCCCTTAGCCTGAGCGTCCGATAGAGACGCTCATCCTTAGCGCCAATCAGCGATCGGTAATACCAATCGCCATCATCTAAACAATCCATTTGGATGCTCGCGGTTTTTACCCCATTCTGTGGGCTGAGCAGGACATCGTACCTGCTCGATCCCTTTTCACTCGATCCACACAACCACGCACGGAGTATCCAGATGCTGCAAGACCGCACCGGCCAGAAAGTCCCGAACGTCACCTTCCGCACCCGCACCGACCACGACTGGAAGGACATCACCACCGATGACCTGTTCAAGGGCAAGACCGTTGTCGTCTTCTCCCTGCCCGGCGCCTTCACCCCGACCTGCTCCTCGACCCACGTGCCGCGCTATAACCAGCTGGCTCCGGCCCTGAAGGCCGCGGGCGTCGACGACATCGTCTGCATGTCGGTCAACGACGGCTTCGTCATGAACGCCTGGAAAGACGACGAGAACGCCGAGAACCTGACCTTCATCCCCGACGGCAACGGCGAGTTCACCGACGGCATGGGCCTGCTGGTCGACAAGGACGACCTGGGCTTCGGCAAGCGCTCCTGGCGCTACTCGATGCTGGTCAAGGACGGCACCATCGAAAAGATGTTCATCGAGCCAGAGGAGCCGGGCGACCCCTTCCACGTCTCCGACGCCGACACCATGCTCGAGTACATTGCGCCGAATGCCGCCAAGCCGGCCGACATCACCGTCTTCACCCGCCCCGGCTGCCCGTTCTGCGCCAAGGCCAAGACCATGCTGAGCGATGCCGGCATGCAGTATGAAGAGCTGGTGCTGAACAAGGACTACACCGAAGAGACCCTACGTGCCGTCGCCGCCGCGACCTCAGTGCCGCAGATCTTCATCAACGGCACCAAGATCGGCGGCTCCGACGACCTCGAGAAGTGGATGGCGAGCCGATAAGGCTGTACTGAGCGAGACTCGCTAAGGCGTAACAGGCAGCGCTCGAGACTGAAGTCAGTGCGCGCCGATGCTAGCCTGAGCCCTCGCACGACCTAAGGATCAATCGATCAATCGATTACAGAGGGATCTGCCCCCCGCTGATCGGCTTGCCGGCTTTGCCAGCAGCCGGTCAGCGGCCCCATTGCAAACGTCGAGGGCAACTCAGGACCCTCATCGCTGCCGGCTTGTCCCATCGCTGCGCTCCCCGATCAACACCGGGTTCTGAGCCGCGTCTTGAGCTAGGCAGCCAGAGGATTGGCCGATCGCATGGCCGTAAGGCCCAAGATCCTCTTAGATACTGACAGACTCGGCTCGATTTGGTATGGCCTGGACTCGCTCAACGGCAGGTCAATCGGCCATCGGACTCGAACACCCTGTTTCACCTCTATCCCTAGGAGAGCTCCATGGATAAGCATTTCGATCTCATCGCCATCGGCGGCGGCAGCGGCGGTCTGGCCATCGCCGAGAAGGCCGCCGCCTATGGCAAGCGCACCGCCATCGTCGAAGCCAGCCAGATCGGCGGCACCTGCGTCAACGTCGGCTGCGTGCCGAAGAAGCTGATGTGGTACGCCTCCGAGATCGCCCAGTCGGTGCGCGACGCTCCGGAGTTGGGCATCCAGGCCGAGATCACCGCCATCGACTGGCCGACCCTGGTCAAGGGCCGCGAGGGCATGATCGACGGCATCCGCAACTACTGGAACGGCTACGTCGAACAGCTCGGCATCACCCTGCTGCAGGGCGCCGCGCGCTTCGTCGATAACAAGACCATCGAGGTCAACGGCGAACAGTACAGCGCTGACCATATTGCGATCGCCACTGGCGGCCAGCCGATCGTGCCGCCGGTGCCCGGTCATGAGCTGGGCATCACCTCCGACGGCTTCTTCAAGCTCGATCAGGCGCCAAAGCGGGTCTGCGTGATTGGCGGCGGCTACATCGGCGTCGAGCTCGCCGGCATCCTCAACTCGCTCGGATCGGAGGTCACCATCGTCGCGCTGGAGCCGAAGGTGCTCGAGACCTTCGATCCGCTGATCAGCGAGACCGTGAAGCACAACCTGGAGCACGAGGGAATCAAGCTCAACCTGCCGTTCGCGGTCGGCTCGCTCGAGCAGCGGGATGATGGCATCGCGGTGATCGATCGGGATGGCAACGCCCTCACCGGGTTCGACACCGCGCTCTGGGCAGTGGGCCGCCGCGCCAACACCGCCGGGCTCAACCTCGAGGCGACCGAGATCGAGCACCTCCCCAACGGCGTCATTCCGACCGACACTTATCAGAACACCAATGTCGCCGGTGTCTATGCGCTCGGCGACATCACTGGCCGGGCGCCTCTGACGCCCGTTGCCATCGCCGCGGGGCGTCGGCTTGCCGATCGGCTGTTCAACAACCAACCCGAGCGGCATCTGGACTACGAGAACATCCCGACGGTCGTGTTCGCGCATCCGCCAGTCGGCTCGGTCGGCATGACCGAGGCCAAGGCGCGCGAGACCGGCGAGAAGATCACCATCTACCAAACCACCTTCACGCCGATGAAGTACGCGCTCAACAAGCGTGAGCCTCGCACCGCGATGAAGCTGGTCTGCAGCGGTGAGAACGAGCGCGTGGTCGGCATCCACATGGTCGGTGATGGCGTCGACGAGATGCTGCAAGGCTTCGCCGTGGCGGTGAAGATGGGCGCGACCAAGGAAGACTTCGACAACACCGTGGCCATTCATCCGGTCAGTGCCGAGGAGTTGGTGACCTTGAAGGAGCCTTATACCGGGGACTAACGCGCATGGCTTGACATCGCCCTGAGGATGCAGCCACTGGTTCAGCTAAAGGCCGCCCGCTGCTTCGACAACGCCCCCGCAGCGGGGCGTCTGGCAGAGAACGGCTAGGAGCGCGAGCTGCTTGAACGGGCAAATTAGCCGATCGATAATCTTCAGCCTGGCCACCAGGAAGCTGACGCATTGAGCGATTTCTTTAATCTCTATCAGCAAGGGATGGTCAGGGCCGCCGTCTGTGTGCCCGAGGTGCGGATCAGCAACCCGCCCGCCAATGCTGAGGCGACCATCAGGCTCGCCCGTCGCACTCATGAGGCCGGTGCGCTCATCGCCCTGTTCCCAGAACTTGGGCTCACCGCCTACAGCAATGACGACCTCTTCCATCAGCAAACCCTGCTCGATGCCGCGCTTGCGGCGCTCGCCCAGGTGGTCGAGGCCAGCCGCGCGCTGCGACCGCTGATCGCGGTGGGGCTGCCATTGCGCATCGATGGGCGCCTGTTCAATTGCGCGGTCGCCATCCATGCCGGTCGCATCCTCGGGGTGACGCCGAAGTCCTACCTGCCAAACTATCGCGAGTTCTACGAGAAGCGCCAGTTTGCCGCGGCCGATGCCCTGCTCAGGCGTGAGACGGAGCTGCTCGACCAAGTCATCCCGATTGGGACCGACCTGCTGTTCGAGGCCAGCAGCCTGCCCGGCCTGGTCCTCCACATGGAGCTCTGCGAAGACCTCTGGGCACCGATCCCACCCAGTACCTATGCCGCCATGGCCGGTGCCACGGTCCTGCTGAATCTTTCCGCGAGCAACATCACCATCGGCAAGGCGAGCTATCGCAATGACCTCTGCGCCGCTCAATCCGGCAAGTGCATCGCCGCCTATCTCTACTCCGCCGCTGGTCCTGGTGAGTCAACCACGGATCTGGCCTGGGACGGCCATGCCCTGATCTTCGAGCAGGATCGGCTGCTGGCCGAGTCCGAGCGCTTCCCGAGCGCCGAGCAGATGATCACGGCCGACATCGATCTGGAGCGCCTGCAACAAGAGCGCCTGCGCGCGACCAGCTTTAGCGACAGCATCCGCGCCGAGCGCGAGCGCCTGCAACCGATGCGCCGGGTGCGCTTCAGCCCCGAACTGCCGAGCGGCGATCTCGGCTTGCAGCGAGCGATCGCGCGCTTCCCTTATGTCCCGGCCGAGAGCGCGGAGCGAGATGCGCAATGCTATGAGGCCTACAACATCCAGGTCCATGGTCTTGCCCAGCGCTTGCGCGCCACCGGGATCAAGCGGATCGTGATCGGTGTCTCCGGCGGGCTCGATTCAACTCAAGCCCTGTTGGTCGCCGCCCGCACCATGGATCGACTCGGCCTGCCGCGCAGCCATATCCTCGCCTACACCCTGCCCGGCTTCGCGACCAGCAGTGAGACCCGCGCCAACGCCCTAGCGCTGATGCAGGCCTTGGGCACCAGCGCTGAGGAAATCGATATCCGTCCCTCCTGTCGGCAGATGCTCGCGGATCTGCGCCACCCCTTCGCCGACGGCGAGCCGGTCTATGACGTCACCTTCGAGAACGTCCAAGCCGGCGAGCGGACCTCGCACCTGTTTCGGCTCGCCAACCATCACAACGCCTTAGTGCTCGGCACCGGTGACCTCTCCGAGATCGCGCTCGGCTGGTCCACCTACGGCGTCGGCGACCAGATGTCGCATTACAACGTCAATGCGTCGGTGCCCAAGACCCTGATCCAATATCTGATTCGCTGGGTCATCGCCAGCGACCAGTTCGACGCCCACACCAACGCCCTGCTCCAGGCGATCCTCGACACCGAGATCTCGCCCGAGCTGGTGCCGGCCGATGCCAACTGGGACAGTGCCGACGCAAAGACCGCAAGCGCTCATGCTCATGCGGCAACTGCCGATGCGAGTATGGCAAGGGGAGTATCCACAGCCAGCGGTCTACAGAGCACTGAGGCCAAGATCGGCCCCTACGAGCTGCAGGACTTCAATACCTACTGGATCAGCCGCTATGGCCTGCGCCCAAGCAAGGTCGCCTTTCTCGCCTGGCACGCCTGGCACGACAAGACCCGAGGCCTGTGGCCCGAGAACCTGCCCGAGCCGCGTCGGCACCAATACGACCTCGCCGAGATCAAGCGCTGGCTCGAGGTCTTTCTGTTCCGTTTCTTCCAGATCAGCCAGTTCAAACGCAGCTGCATGCCGAACGGCCCCAAGGTCGGCTCCGGCGGCTCGCTCTCGCCGCGCGGCGACTGGCGCGCTCCTAGCGATGCCGAAGCAATGATCTGGCTTCAGGAACTACGCGAGAACCTGCCTGATCTTTGATCCGCAAGCATGGACGGTCACCGGGGTCGGCATGCTCAATCCTGGTGAGCGACGAACTTTGCCCTGCCCTTCGTCCACCAACTCTGCTGCGGCATGCGAAGGGTGATATGTCGCTAAAAAGCGTTTATGCGACAAATCCCCGGTTTATTTGTCGCCAATAATTTTCAAGCTTACAACCCAGACCCTGCCGGTCCTTGAGCTGCCCTGAGGTCAGTCGGCCGCGTTCTTGGGCTTCTTCCGTCGCCGGCCCAACACCGATGTCTGCGATTCGAGCGCTGGGAACTCTTCGGCAGAGGACGCGATTAACCGCTCGCTGTTCAGGGTCGCATTCTGGATGCGCAGGCGTTTTTCCTGACGAACGCGCAAGCCATAGCCCGCGGCCGCACCACCGGCGGTAGCGATCGTGAGCAGCCCAAGCGTCAGGAACTGGGCGAACATCATCGCCACGCCGACCCCGACCACGCCACCCACCGCAACCCCGGTGCGCAGCTTAGCACCACCCGAATCCTTGCTCTTGCGCGCCGCCAGCTTGACCTTCTCGCGCTCGGCCTGCATGCGCAGCTTCTCGCGCTCGCGGACATGTCGCTTATTCTGTTGCGCTAGGGTCTGCTCGCGCACGGTGCCAACCACGGAATCGAACCAGAGCGCCACCAAGAAGCCCAGCAACGCGGCGACGCCGGCAAAGAGATAGACCGTCTGCTCGAGATCGGTCATCAGTGCCGTATAGGTCAGCAATGCCGTGGCTGACTGCAACAGCAGAATGCCGATCATGAATCGAAGTAAACCGCTCAGTCGTCCGCCCAAGATCAAACCTCCTCAAAAAGTCGCAGCCGCCGACGCAAGGCTCCGGCCGGAACCCCCGATCAGCCAAATCCAGGCTCCCGAGGGCGGCGGCTCAGCACCAGTATCGAGGCGCCGATTGGGAAACATGCCCTGCACGCGGCGTCCAATCGCCGCCAAGCTCTCGGGGCGACCGCGCAGATCGCCGGGAATTGGCCGATCATAAGCGTCAATCAACGAGTACATGTACTCAGGCCCAAGATTGTGGAGATCGACGATGAGCAGCGGCACCTGCTCTGTCATCGGGATCAACGCCGGTCGCAGGCTGGAGACGAGGAATGGACCGTCCGAAAGCTCGAGCCTGTCTGCCAACTCGACATGGCCAAGCACGCGCAGCTGCCGAGCCAGCGCCACCTGCATCTGCAACGAGAGCCCGGGCCGCGCCCGCTCCGCCAGCGAGGCACCGAATGATCCGGCGTCGGAAGCTTGCTCAGCCTCTGACCCCACATCAGAAGACAGTCCAGCATCGAACTGACCATCGAGCAAAGGATCGACCTGGACCAAGAAGCCATGCTGCCCGCGAGCGCTGCCTGACTCAGCAGGGTTTCCAAGCACATAGGTCTCAATCACTCGCAGCAGCTCATCGTAAGCTGCCGCTTCGGTACCCGGCTGAGGCCCAACCGGACCACCCAGGACAAAGGTGTAGAGATCATAGCCAGGGCGCGCATCCGCATAGAGCTCCGCTAGGCTGTTGGCCCGCTCAGTCTCGACGCCACTCGATGAGGGAAGATAGGCCATTGCGTAGAGCACACCCTGATCGAACACGCCCTGATCGAACAAGATGCCTGCATTCGGCAAGATCGGCGGCTCGCCAGATCCTCGCTGGCGTTCAGGACCACCCGTCTCGAAGGTCACCGAGGCCGCTGATCCGCTCGATGAGCCCGCGCCGAATTCCCCCGTTGGCGCAGTTGTGCTGGTTCCCGAAACAGTCGTGCGACCGGCGCGCAGTGCACCCGGCGCCTCGAGCGCATCGCCACCATCATCACGCGAGCTACCAGCAGCACAGGCTGCCAGCAGCGCGACGCTGATCAGCACAGGGCTTAGGAGCGTTCGACGCATCGATGTCTCACAACAGAGGTCACAGAGGTTGATCAGAATGGAATCAGTGAACGGCCAGCTGATGCGCATCATAGCCGATCCATGCAGCTGGCATCAGCGCCAGCATCAGATACCTGTTGCGAACAGGCTCTTCGAGCCTTAACTGGCTTTCTGAACATTTAATCTACGCGCATCTGCGCCATCTGCGGTTTAGTAGGATCAACAAACCGAGCGAGCGACCTTAAGGCATGACGAACAAACCCTTCTCTCCTTCCAGCGAAGAGAACAAGCAGCCGATCTTAGAGGTCATTGCGCCCAGGTTGGCCGCAGCGCACTCGGTGCTGGAGATCGGCAGCGGCACTGGCCAGCATGACGTTCACTTCGCCGCAGCACTGCCACAGCTGCGCTGGCAATGCACAGATGTCGCCGATTACCTGCCTGGGATCAGGTTGTGGATCGAGGAGGCAGGACTGCCAAACCTGCCTGCCCCGCTGGAACTCGACGTCGATACCGATTGGATCGACGCATTCAGCGGCACTGATTATGACGCGATTTACAGCGCCAATACCGCCCACATCATGTCACTGGCGCAAGTTGAGCGGATGTTGACCGGCGTCGGCGCACTGCTGCCAAGCGAGGGCCTGTTCCTGCTCTACGGACCCTTTAGCCTCGATGGCCAGCACAACAGCGAGAGCAATGCCCTGTTCGACCGCTCGCTACGCTTACGCGACCCGCTCAGTGGTGTCCGCGACCTCCGCGATCTCGAGCGCTTTGCCGCTGCCGCGGGTCTTGCACTGGAGGCCGATATCGCCATGCCAGTGAACAACCGCACGCTGGTCTGGCGCCGACGCTAGGAACAAGCAAAAAAACGATGAATAAACAAAGCCCGGCTGAACCGCCGGGCTTAGGTTCTGACAGTGTCGACCAACTGGCGATCGCTGTACGGATCACTTGACCTCGATCTTCTGCCGCTTGGCTCCCTCCCGCTTTGGCAGATGCACCTCGAGGATGCCGTTCTTGAAGCTCGCATCGATGGCCTCAGTGTTTAGACCTGTCGGCAGCCGAATGCTACGGCTGAAGGCCCCGTGGACGATCTCGGAGCTGTAGACATGATCACCATCCCGAGTCTCCTCATGGTGACGCTCACCGTGGATGGTCAGCAGATCACCGGCCAGATCAAGCCTTAGAGCCTCCTTATCGATACCCGGCACCTCCGCACGGATGAGCAGTTCATCGTCCCGATCGATCATATCCACACGCGGGACACGAACATCGAGATCGGGCTGAAACGGCGCCCAATCCGGCCACAGACTCCGAAACGGCTGCAGCACACCGCGGCTCATCATGCGATCGAAGAGGTGATCCATCTCCTCGAACCAACGGTTCTCACGCGCTTGCAGCGCTTGTGCCTCTTGTTTCTCCGTCTCTTTCTTCAGTGATTTCTCTTTCGTGTTCATGGTCATCCTCCTTCTTGCTGCCCCTTGCTGTTTCCTCGCTGTATCCTTTCCCTCTATGTTTCTCGCTCCTTCACTTTAAACATAGACTAGAAAAGACCAGGTAGCAAGGTCAGGAAAGATCATAAAAATCATTATTGAACAATAGGATGCACAATGACGCGCCGCTTCAATGAGGGACCGCGACGCCAGAACTGACGCAGCCCGGCAGGGGACATTCGCCAGCAGCGTCCATCACAGAGATCCAGCTCAATGATTGCGAGCCGACCGCCCCTCAGCGCGCTGATCGCCGTCTGCAGCCGGGCCTCCAAGCGCGCCACTGCGGTCAGCCAGGCGTCGGCATCGGCATCCAGCAAGCCATCCATCATGTCATCAGCAACCAGCAAGGTGCCAGGCTGATCCACGGGCGCCGCGGCCGGCAAGACCTCGAGCCCAGCAGCCGCGGCCAAGCCCCGAGCCAACGCCTGATCGGCACAGAGTCGCGACCATGCTTGCGGGCGCGCCGGCTCCCTCGACAGCGGCTGCCAGCATCCAGCGCCCGAAATCCAGAGCGCATTCACCGCCGGTCGTCCGCGCTGCTGCCGCGCCGCATTGACCGGTGACTGAAACAGCAACATCTGTAGCTCGGTCATGAGTGCCGCCCAGCGTCGCGCATCCGGGCCAGTCGGCAAGAAGCCATCGATATGTCGGCCAATCACCGTCTCGAGCGGATGGGTCTCGAGCCGCGGCAGTTCAGGCAGTTGCAGATACCAACGCGAGGCCACCGGCGCCAGCAGCCGCAAGCCATCCTCAGCTAGATGCGCGTTGACCTCCGCAACCAGCGCATCGGCCTCGGCCTGGCTGACCCCCAGATGTCGGGCGTCGAACAACCGCAGCTGATCGCGATCTGCGCGCAGATGAACTGGATCGGCCCGCAGCACAACGCCCTGCCGATCCCAGCTCGGGTCATCCGCGGCACGCGCATAGGGCGCGCTCGACGCCGCACCGAAGAGCTGTAACAAGCGCTGTGTCAAGCGAGTTGGCTCGTCCTGGGCGTTAGCTGCATGCTGCGGCCGACTGCGCTTGAGCAGCAGATCGAGCACCGGTGTTGCTGGGACTTGCTCAGGCAACAGCGGCACCGGACCCAGCAGACCCGGCGCAAGCACCCGTAACCCCGCCTTAGCCCCCTGGTCATGCTCGGTCATCGCTGCACCTCAGTCAGGCTTGATGGATAGAAACAGCAAGGATCTATGTCGGAAATCGCCTAACGCCTTGGGCAAACCTCAAAGCTCCCGTGTGGCCAAGAACCGGATCTCCGGCCAACGCTCCTGGGTCAGGTCGAGATTGACCCGCGTCGGCGCCAGATACACCAAACGTTCATCGCCATCCAGCGCCAGGTTCTCGTAGGCCTTCTCCTGAAAGCGCGCGAGCATCTTCGGGTCATCGCACTCGACCCAGCGGGCGGTATTCACGCTGACCGCCTCAACCACCGCCTCGACCCCGTATTCGCCCTTGAGCCGATAGGCGGCCACCTCGAACTGCAGCACACCGACCGCGCCGAGGATGATGTCGTTGTTCTTCAGCGGCCGAAAGACCTGGGTCGCACCCTCCTCGCACAGCTGTAGTACACCCTTCTGCAAGGCCTTGGTCTTCAGTGGGTCTTTGAGCACCACGCGCCGGAACAGCTCGGGGGCGAAATAGGGCACACCCTCGTACTTGAGGTCTTCGCCCTCGGTGAAGGTATCCCCGATCTGGATGGTGCCATGGTTGTGCAGGCCGATGATGTCGCCCGGCCAGGCCTCCTCGACCTGCCGCCGCTCGTCGGCCTGGAAGGTAATCGCATTGGCCACCTGCACCGACTTGCCGATGCGCACATGACGCATCTTCATGCCCTTCTTGTAGCTACCCGAGCAGACACGCAGGAAGGCGACGCGGTCGCGATGCGCCGGGTCCATGTTGGCCTGGATCTTGAAGACGAAGCCGGAGAATTTCGGCTCGCTCGGCTCGACCGGCCGCTCACGGGTCGTCCGCGCCAATGGCGGCGGCGCGTACTCGACGAAGGCATCGAGCAGCTCCTTGACACCGAAGTTGTTGATCGCCGAGCCGAAGAACACCGGCGTCTGCTGACCGGCCAGGTAGTCATCCAGATCCAGAGGATGGCTCGCGCCTTGCACCAGCTCCAGTTCCTCGCGCAACTCATCGGCCTGGTCGCCAAGCAATTCGTCCATGCGCGGGTTGTTCAGCCCCTCGATCACCTCGCCGGATTGGATGTGACCGCCGTGTGTGGCACTGAATAGATGGGTGCGATCATGGCGCAGGTCGTAAACGCCCTTGAAGCGCTTACCCATGCCGATCGGCCAGGTCACCGGCGCGCAGCGGATCTGCAGCACGTTCTCGATCTCATCCAAGACCTCAATGGCGTCCCGCCCCTCGCGGTCGAGCTTGTTGACGAAGGTCAGGATCGGTGTGCTGCGCAGCCGGCAGACATCCATCAGCTTGATGGTCCGCTCCTCGACGCCCTTGGCGACATCGATCACCATCAGGGCCGAGTCGACCGCGGTCAGGGTGCGATAGGTATCCTCGGAGAAGTCGCCATGGCCCGGGGTATCGAGCAGATTGACGATCGACGCATGATAAGGAAACTGCATCACCGAGGAGGTGACCGAGATGCCGCGCTGCTTCTCGAGCTCCATCCAGTCGGAGGTCGCATGGCGCGCGGCCTTGCGGCCCTTGACGGTGCCCGCGAGCTGGATGGCGCCACCGAACAGCAGCAGTTTCTCGGTTAAGGTGGTCTTACCGGCGTCTGGATGCGAGATGATCGCAAAGGTACGCCGGCGATGGAGCTGTTCTTCCAGCTGGGACATGATCTCGGGCTGCCTTGGTTGGCGCGTCGCAAAACCCGCTAGTGTAACCGAGGCTTGGCTTCGACAGCATCAGAACCTGACGACTCCAAAGCCCAACGAGGCCGGGCGGACGTATCAAAGCGCAGAGAGACCAGATACAGCGCCCAGTCGACAGCGGCGGCAGCATCGCCAGCAGCCAGATTGGCATCAACACAGGCCCTCGACGACGTCCGCCGGCTCCGCCCTGATCGTTGCTTGAGCCGGAGCCCGGACTGCTGCCCTCGCCGCCACCCGGATCACTACCCGTGCTAGTGTATGAATTGGCTCTCAAGATGCGTGAATCCATGCCAATCAGCCTACCCATTAGCCTACCCATTAGCCTGCCAATTAGCCTACCGGCCTTCGATCCATTCACCGAACTGGCGCTGCTGCTGGTGCTCGCGGCGGCGGCCGGCGCGCTCGCGGTGCGACTGCGCCAGCCGGTCTTGATCGCCTATATCATCATCGGTATCGCGGTCGGCCCGGCCGGGTTCGAGTTGGTGAAATCGCACGATCAGGTCAGCGTGCTGGCGCAGATCGGCGTCTCGGTGCTGCTGTTCGTGGTCGGGCTGAAGCTCGATCTGACGCGCGTGCGCGACATCGGCAAGGTGGCGCTAGCGACCGGCTTGGGCCAGCTCGCCTTCACCATCGTCTTCGGCTTCCTGCTCATCCTGGCACTCGGCAAAGGCGTGGTCGAGGCGCTCTATATCGCCGTCGCCCTGACCTTCTCGAGCACCATCATCATCGTCAAGCTGCTCTCGGACAAGGGCGAACTCGACGCCTTGCACGGGCGCATCGCCATCGGCTTTCTGATCGTGCAGGACATCGCCGTGGTGGTGGCGATGATGGCGATGAGCGCGCTCGGCACCGGCGGCGACGCACCGAGCTGGGAGATCGCCGTCTCGCTACTGGGTCGCATCCTCGGCGCGGCCCTGCTGATGTTCCTGCTCATGCGCTATCTGATCCCGTCCCTGCTGCGCAGCATGGCGCGCTCGCAGGAGCTGCTGTTGATCTTTGCCATCGCCTGGGGCACCGGCCTGGCGGCACTCGGCGAATGGGTTGGTTTTTCTAAAGAGGCTGGCGCCTTCCTGGCCGGATTCTCGCTCGCCTCCACCCTCTACCGCGAGGCGATCAGCGCGCGCCTGAGCGGCATCCGTGATTTCCTATTGCTGTTCTTCTTTGTCGACCTGGGCGCCGAGCTCGATTTCTCAACCCTGGGTGCCGAGGTCTTGCCGGCGATCCTGCTCTCGCTCTTCGTGCTCGTCGGCAATCCGCTGATCGTCATGGCCATCATGGGCGTGATGGGCTACCGCAAGCGCACCGGCTTCCTGGCCGGACTGACCGTCGCCCAGATCAGCGAGTTCTCGATCGTCTTCATCGCTATGGGCATCGGGCTCGGCCACATCGGCGTCGAGGCGCTTGGCGTGACTACCCTGGTTGGCATCGTCACCATTACCCTTTCGACCTATATGATCCTGTATTCGCAATCGCTGTACCGGTTGCTGGCGCCGGTGCTCGGCGTCTTCGAGCGCCGCACACCCTTCCGCGAGATCGCGGCCGAAGCGCAGCTGTCCGCGGATCTGCGCCCGCAGGTGTTGGTGCTTGGCCTTGGCCGCTATGGGCTGCGCTTGGCGAAGCGTTTGGGTGCCGCAGATCTGCGCGTGCTCGGGGTTGATTGTGACCCTGATCTGGTGCGCAGCCTGGCTGAAGACCCACTCCCGGTCTGCTTTGGCGATGGCCACGATCCAGCCTTTCTCGATACCTTGCCGCTGGATGGCTTGCAATGGGTGATCAGCACCCTGCCGGATATCGACTCGAATCGGATGCTGTTACAGGCCTTGGCGGAACGCCGCTTCAACGGCGAGATCGCCGTGGTCGCGCGCGACGAGGCCCGTGGCGCCCAACTCTGGCGTGCCGGTGCGCCGGTCATCCTCTACCCGTTCCGCGACGCAGTCGATTTCGCCGCTGACAACATCATCGATATCCAGCGTAAACGCACCGCCGAAGGACGTTAGGCAGCGACTGGGCAGACGAAGCCCGCGGGCTTCACCGCCAACACCGCGCAGTTGATCCGCTGCAGCACCGCCTCAGCGGTATTGCCGATCAACAGCCCGGAAACACCCGTGCGTCCCAGCGTCCCTAGCACCAGGATGTCGGCATCAATACGCGTCGCGAGCGCTGGCAGCTCCTCGCGCGGTAAGCCCTTGGGCAGATGCCGTATCGGCTTCAGCCAGCGCAAGGCCTCGGCACCGAGCCGGGCCTCGAGATCTGCTAACGCCTGTTCCAGCGCCTGACCGTGGCGGCGACGCTCGGCCTCGATGTAGGCATCGATCTTGGTCTCGGTGGGGGTGGCGATCATGCCGCCGCGCAAGATCGGCTCGCCGAGCGCAGCCCAGACGTGCGCGACATGCAATTCGGCAAATTCCGAGGTCGCCAGCGCAGCCGCGAGATCCAGGATAGTCGCGTTCAGCGCCGCCTGCTGCGCTTGCTCCTTGTTAGACGCGAGCGGCTCCAGATCGACCGCCGCCAGCACGCGGCGGTAATTCAATGCATCCTGCGGACGTCCCAGCCAGAGCGGGCAGGGACACTTGCGCAGTAGATGCAGATCCTCACTGCCGAACAATGCGGCCATCGGCGACTTGGCGCCAACGCATTTCATTACCAGATCATGGTCGTGCCGCAACACCTCCCGGATCACCTCGAGAAACAGTTTTCCGGTCAGCACCTTGGTCTCGATCGCGACCCTCTCGCGCAGCGGCGCGGCCAGCGCGCTTAGGCGCTGCTCAGTCTCAGCAAGGCTCGCTGCCTGCAGGTCATCGGTGGTGAGATCCAGCCCCTCCAACGGCGCTCCAACGGGCAGCGACTCGATCACCGAGACCAGCTTGAGCCGGGCCTGATTGCCACGCGCTAAAGCCACGGCACGCTCCAGACCGCAAGGCTGCTCGGCCTCCTGATCCAAGACATAGAGGATGTTGGCGAAGTGCTTCATAACTGATCCGAGCCTCGCTGATGGATCTGAACATCGACTCGCTGCCTAGCGATACTCGTGGAGCGCTTGCCAACGAGCCTGAACGAGCCTGACTGACCTGCGGATCGATTCTTCCATAGAAACACCACCTAAGGAATCAGCAACGAGATGCTGTCGCAGGAGCAGACTGGCATTAGCGGTAGCGCCCACTCGCATCGAGCAGTTGATGCGGCGCCTCCCTTTAAGCTTTGAGCTTTGCCTAGCGTTGCCGCAGTACGTACCAAGCTCACCGCTTTGTTACTATCGCAGATGGCCTATACCACTAAGTCAATGAGAGGGGTCAATCCAATGAAACTGCGATACCTGGTGCCATGGATCTTCAGCGGCGGTCTGCTGCTAAGCGGCTGCAAGCCTGAGATCCAGGCTCCAACACCCAACCAGCTCTTTGTCCGAGCCACAGAGCCTGTTGCGATCACCTTTGAGCTGACACATCGCAAGGATGCCAAGCTGGAATTTCAATTTACGCGGAGCAACCTGCAGATCCCCGGCCAGTCTCCTAAGCCACAACAACCCGCAACCTTCCTTCCCAACCCGATCAGCACGACCAAGCGCTCACCAAGACGCACAGCGGTCATCTTCGCAATTGATCAGGCCGGCACTTGGCGCGTCCGAGCACGCAACCAAGGACAAGGCAGACAATGGAGCAACTGGCGACAATTTGCAGTGATCGATGAAGACCAGAGCCCAGTTGGCGCAAGCTTGAGCCTGGCGCCAAGCAGCTACCAGGGCCCCTGCCCGATCGCGATCAAGGCGACCGGACTGATCGGCTCAGTCACCCCGACGCGGCTCCGCTATTGGTTCCAGCGCTCCGATGGCCATGAAACCCCTCCGATCGAGTTGGATCTTGCAGTCGCCGGCACACTCGTGGCAAAAACCGAGATGCCTGCCGTTGGCAGACAGGCATCGTCACCAGACGCTAGCTGGCTACAACTCGTCGTGCAACCGCTTCCGAAAGGCACTCAGGCCACCTCACCGCAAGTGCCCTACCAGGTCGTTTGCACCAATCGACGCCAGGGCTAGCACAGGACAGGCAGCCCGAGATCAACCGCACTCAGGGGCCCGTAGCCAATCAGGGGCACTCAATCAGGGTCCCGCCCCTCAATGGGCCTCAAGGCACTTCTTTAGCGAGCCAGATTCAGATCGATGCACTGGAACCAGGAGGCCACAACGCCATTGCATGAAGAACGCCTCGAAGCGGTCCTGGATGCCGTGCGTGCAAGCAGCGCCCGCAGCCTGCTCGATCTAGGCTGCGGCGATGGGGATCTGCTGGTCAGACTCGCACAGGAGCCCAGGCTCGAGCACATCCTAGGGCTCGATCTGAACGCCAAATGCCTAGCGCAGGTGCGGCGACGACTCGACGTTGCAGCGGCCTTCAGCCCCCAGGCAGAGAGTAATGACGCCAATTTAGCTCAGCAGGGCCGCGCTCACTTCGCGACCAGCCCTAGCGCAGCACAGTCTAGGTCAGAGGCCGTTCCTGTCCCCGAGCAGCGCAGGACGCGCGGTAGCAACTATCATCAAGGCCACAGGATCGAGCTACGGCAGGGCTCACTGACCACCCCCGATAGCGGCCTCATCGGCTTTGACTGTGCCCTGCTGATCGAGACCATAGAGCACATCAACCCTCGTGACCTAGGCCAAGTCGAGCAAGCGATCTTCGCGCGGATGTGCCCACAAACGGTGATCATCACCACCCCAAATGCCGAATACAACCCCCTGCTCGAGGTGCCACCGAACCGCTTTCGCCATCCCGATCATCGCTTCGAATGGGATCGCTCAAGGTTCCAGCGCTGGACGCGCGGCGTTGCACAACGGCACGGCTATGGGCTGCGCCATCGCGACATCGGCGGTGTAGATCCGGTTTATGGCGGCGCCAGCCAGATGGCGCTGTTTCAGCGCCAGCGACCTGAACGTTAATTAGCACCGTGATCGCTATGTTGACTCCTTATGCAACAGCGCATTACTGACCTCTGGCTTACTCGGCTCCGGTTTAGGATCAACCATCGCTCGACGCGCTACATATTCAAGCGGCACACCAGCCTCATCGAATTTCTGCCAAATACGGTTCCAGAATTCGGTGAGTACACGGGCACGGGCAATGTAGGTCACATCGGTGTACCAGCGCACCTCGTATTTTGTCAGAACCATCTCGCCAGCCACTTCAGTACCAACAGCTAGGATCTGCTTTTGCATATCCTGCCGAATCAATTGGCATTCATCGACGGCAGCAGTGATTAGGAGTAAGACCTTGCGGACATCATAAGCTGGCGAGACATAGATATGGGTAAAGTCGCGTAACGGCATCTTATGCGTGTAATTGATAATCGCTGACTCGGCGACCCGACTATTCGGCATCGTTATATGATAGTTCATCACATTAGTGATCCGCGTTGTACGCCATGACACGCCTTCAACACGACCAAACTCAGCCTCGCCAAGCTTAATATCATCACTGATCTGCACGATGTCACCGATTCGGAAAGGGCGCTCAACGAATAACGTAATGCCACCAATCAGATTAGACAATGTCTCTTTCGCGGCAATCGCAATGGCAAAGCCACCAATACCGAGACCCGCTAAAATCACACCAATGTTGAAGCCAAGACTGCTCAACACCAGCATGAAGGCCAGCACCAAGACCAGAATTCGGAAGGCTGCGAAGCTAAATGAGAGCGCAAATAAAGTATGCGTACTTTCAGGGGCGCCCGACATTTCCAGATCACGCACCTTGCGATCGATCAGACGCTTAGTCAGGGTCACCAAGAGCCAGGCGATCCCGATAATTACGACGATCTCAAAGACCACCTGCAAGAGTGCGCGCAGTCGTGCCTGACTGCGCTGCTGGTGCTCAACGCCGAGCTCACCTTGCAGAAAATAGGCTTTTGCTACATGCGTCGTCGGGCGCTGACTCTCTGGCTGCGCTGCGAGCTCCTCCTCCGTATGTCCTAGAAGCCTTTTCACTTGCCTTTGCAAAGCGGAATCAATTGCACTAATCTCACCTTCACGATCCTGATAAAGCGCCATTTCACGCACTAGCGTATCGGCTTGCCGCTGTTCAAAGAGTGAAATCCATTGTTGCAAGGCCAGTATTTGGGTATAACGAGCCATCATCTCACTGCTCGCAGCTGCAATGAAATCCGCTCGATCCTGCTCTAGAATCGGGGGCGCAAGCTCCAGTTGCTCACCGGTGCGCTCCGCGTAATCAGCAAGCATCTTCTCCGCCTCTTCCGGCTGGAATTGTGCACGCAAACGCACCCAAGCAGACTCCTGCTGGCGTTTTAGTATCTGCAGCTGCGCGCTAAGCATGGGCAGATAGTCACTAATAGTTTGCTGATCATCACGCACCAGTTGAATCAAAAATGCTACCTTCTCATTTTCACTAGCGAGTAAGGCCTGCTTCGATTCCACCAGCACCAGTTCCTGATAATGGCTACGCAAAAGCTCTGTCAACTCAGCTGCACGCTCTGATGGCAAAAAGCTCAATGCTGATTCCAACAGGCCGCTACCCGCATGCATGCGATTCTCGGCTTGTTGCTCAAGCCTCTGGCGCTCACCCTCTGTTAAACGGTCTTGTTCCTGTAAACGCTGATCTTCAAGACGCTGCATATCGGCCAACAGATCGAGTCGTTGCCCAACGAGCGATTGTAGCTGCTCAGCCAGTTCCTTCCGCTCTAGCCGAGCAGGATCTTCTACACTCAGGCGAGCAAGACGCAGACGAACATGTGATCGACGATTGAGAAGCTCCTTAAGCTCCTGTTCTAGCTCATCAATGGGCGCCTTTGCGAGCGCATCAATCAGTCCTTCGGGTGCTTGCTCAGGCACCAAATCGCCACGCCCAAGCTGCTTCTTAAGCTCAACAGCAGTAGCAAATTGTTGGAGTGAAAGTCTGTGAATGTCGGAAAGCGTATCAATCACTGCCGTTTGCGCTTTTTCTAAGGCGCTTAGCACTTCGGCAAGCTGAATTCGGTCTTCCTCACGTGCAACCTCATTTTGCTGCCGAGTCGAAAGTAGATTTTGAAACGCTTTCAGTCCAGCAACGTCAGCAGTGAGCCCTTCCTGAGCAGGTTGCTGAGCCTCAGTTGACTCTTCTTCCTGTGTTTGCTTCTCTTCCAACGCTTGGTCATCGGCCTTGGTATCCTCTACTACCTGTGGTGCCTCAGACGTTGGCGTCATCGGAGCTGTAGCGGATTGGGTCGCTGGCGCTTCCAGCCCCGAGAGCTCATAGAGTGTCTCCTGGATGCGCTGCTTTTCTTGCTGCACAGCCGGTTGTGACATCTCCACTAGCGGGTCAGCAAAGGCATTGATATTCTTGCGCAGCGAAGCCGCTTGCTCCGACAGTTCAGTGGTCGCCTGCTGCTGCTCGTCGAGCTTTTCGCGTTGCGCCGTCAAGGTTTCAGCATCACTAAGAAACCGCGCAATCAGTCCTTCACCGTCGAGCTCTGTGAGCTGTTGTTGCCATTCCTGTGCTTGTCGCGCCGACGCCAAGGTTTGCTCAAAATCTGCCAGGCGTTGGTTGGCTTTCACATGCGCTAATCGAATCTCCTCCAATCGCGTTTCGAGTAGCGCAGCCTGTTCGTCAACGTCTTGGTTAATTGTTGCTATTTCCTGAGTTGTCGACTGAATTGAGGTAATGTGTTTTTCGATAACCTCCGGAGCGAGAGCATTATTTAGCGGCTCATCTCGTGCTGCAATCAAGTCTGCTAAAAGGCGCATCTTTTTTAGATGGTCCTGCAAGATCACAGCCTCTGCTTCAGCAACCTGAGCCAAATTAGCGATCTCGGCAAACTTCTCGTCATAGCCATTCAACTCGACAAGCCGCGACTCATAAGATGTGATCAAGGTTTTCAGTGCGGTAGTAGCTTCTTGTGCCTCAGCAACAGACAGTCCCGCGTCAAGTGATACGATCTCATCAGTAGCCAAAGGCGCAAGTGCGGTTTCAAGCCCTGAGAGGCGTGCGAGTCCCCTTTGCAAACCGAGTAGCGAGAGCCGCACCCCACCCTGAAGGGAGATTCGTTCGTTCTCCAACTCAATAAGCTCTTGGCTTAGCGCTTGGTTACTTTTATCGCGATACTCTTCCTCGAAGCGTCGGCGCTGGCCCTCTTGCTCTTGCTGCTCAGTCATCGCCATTAGGGCAGCTTCTGCGTCGGTAACTGATTGCTCGATACGCTCAAACTGCCCCTGTAAAGTCTGCAGTTGGGCACGATTAGCTTCTTGGGCATCGCCTAAACTCTGACGCTGCTCTTGCAGTTTGTGCGACCTCTGACGAAGCAAGCTTTCTGTCAAGAAGCTAGGGACTTCTTCAGTCAAAGTTCCATCTGTAACCCTCAAGCTAATCTCGAGCACGATGACGTTGAGTCTATCTAACGCCAAGAGGAATGCCTCTACTGCTTGTTGCGTCACCTCGTTTTGCGCCATGAGCTGCTCAAGAATCTTGAGTTGGCGCTCAATATCGTCCAAATGTGCCTGATAATGCTCAAGTTGCTGCTCAGCATGAGCTTTACTAGCCTGTTCTTTGCTTTTACCTTCTTCTGCTACGATGACCTGCACTGCATCCTCAGCCTGTGCTTGTTTTGCTTCTATCGCTGCTTTTCCATCAGCGTTAGCTTTCTCGATCTGTTGGTATAAAGTCCGTAACTGCTTTAAACGCCGTAGCTTCGCATTAAAATGATCTTCTTCTTGCAGATAGATTGACTTAGCCTGTTCTAACAATTCCTCATTGCTATACTCATGATACCCTGGCTCAAGGCTAGCGGGCTTTAACGGCAAAGAAAATACTTCTTGCTGTGGATACGCTAATTGCTCTGGCGGCTCCACTTGCCTTGTTTTCTCCGCTTGCTCGGTCGACTCGATTTGTACCGGCTGTACCGGTTGCCCCAGTTGCTCTGGCTGCTCTGGCTGTTCTGGCTGTTCTGGCTGTTCTGGCTGCTCTGGCTGCTCTGGCTGCTCTGGCTGCTCTGGCTGCTCAGAAGTTGCCTGAATAAAAGCTTTGATTTCCTCGATCGCAGCTACATCGAGGAAAGGGGTGACCTCTAGTTTATTGGCACGTTGAAATTGTCGTATCGCACTGATAGTCTGCGAGCCAAGCAAGCCATCTATTGACTCAATAATATAACCATTATCTACTAGCAGTTGTTGAATCGCTTGAACTTCCTGCCGCGTCGGCTCAACCTGTGCTAACACAGTCGCTTGAACACAACAGAACAAGGCTATCAAGCTGCCCAGACGAACACACCATGCACAACCTTTGCTGAAAAGCGGGACGATTAAAACTTTGATCATCATCGACTGCTCACTCGTTTTGGTCGCTAGTCAAAAATTTCTATAGCGGCGAATAAAGCATGAGGCTAGGCACCCTCAATCACTCCAAAGGCAGCATCAAGCTCGTGCGACGCCTTGCCATTTAGTATGACAATTAAGTAATCCCCTTCTTGGATAAGTGTTTCATCGGGCGGATTTTTGCGTAACTGATATCCCTGACTTGTTTGCTTTGAAACCCCAATCAGTACAACATTATATTTTTTCTTAAGGCTAATAAAGACATCACCATACATCTGATTGCAAAATGGATTATCCTGACTCACTCGATACTGTTGAATATCGTGATCGTCATCGCTCAGTGCTGGTGATAACAACTCATTCAAGTAGGTTGCAACATCACGTTCGAAGAGATGGCTAGCAAGAATCTTAGCGCTTATTTCATCGCGAGAAAGCGGAAAAATTTGCCGATTCACGGAAAAACTTTCTTTCAACTCAGGATTGACGACTGGCGAAATGATTGACACATCATCAAAGAATTCACGCAATCTGTAAATAAAAAGAAGACGTTCACGATCGGAAGCGAGATTGACATACACACCAAAGGCACGCTCCATGGGGATCTTCTTGATCTCCTCGAGGTTCAAGAAATCCATTTCAATCGCAATAACCTGGCGATCATCATAAGCGCTGGTAATGCGTTCAACTATCTTGTGATCGTCTGCAAGCACGATAACCTGCCGATTGGCATCAACTAATTGATCGGTTACCAGCGCAGCAAACTTATCCCAGCCGATTACCACAACAAAGTCTTTAAAACCTGGCAATTCAATAGCCATGAGACGCCTCACACAATTAACAATGGTAAATAGAGAAAAGATGTTTCAGAGTGACCCCTCCGCCACACCAAAAGCACGTTGTAATTGCTTCGCGGCCCGACCGGATGTAATCAATATTAAATAATCACCCTCGGAGATCTTAAGCTCAGGATCATCTGGATTGCCGAGCACAACATGCTCACCATCGACTGTCGTTGCCAAACCAATAAGAATCGCATCAAGCTGTTTTTTGATTTCGAAAAAAGCATCATGATAATAGCGATCCTTAAAACGATTCTTAGCGATAACACGATATTGCTGAACGTCAAAACTTTCTTCGTCGACTGCTGTTGAGATCAACTGCTCAGTATATTTTGCCACCTCTGGCTCAAAAATAAAGCTTGCGGTTAGTTTGGCATCAATCTCGTCTCGGGATAGCACGACATCAGCGCCTGCAGCCTTAAAAGCAGGTACAAGCTCATGATCGTTGACGACAGCAGCATGGCGAATCTTTCGATGGTAAAATTTACTGCTATTCACCAGATAAACGAGCTTATCGGTATCATCATCCAAATTAACAAAGACGATGCTTGCTGCTTCAATATTTGCCTTGCGTGCAAGCTCAAAATTATGATGATCAGCTAACAAAAAGTAAACTTGATCCTTTTCATAATTTTCTGCCAGCAACTCAAGCTGGGAGCGGCGATCCAGGATTATTGCAATCTTTACCCCAGCCGCCACTAACTGTTCTAGCACCGTTTGCGCATAGCGATTCCAACCGATAATGACAACATGATTGGTAAAACCGGTGCCATTGTATCCTAGACGGCGGTTCTCGCGGACCTCATTAATTACATTGCTAATGCGGCCGATAAGCAGACCCAGAACTCCCATACTGGCTATAATGAACAAATAGCCAATCCACTTACCCTGCTCGGTCACTGGATACATGTCGCCATAACCAACCGTGGTCATGGTCACGATTGAGTACCATATTGCCTCACCAAGATTGGTGATACTTGGCTCATCAGACGCTTGCTCAAAATGAATGAGCGTAGCGAGTAGACCAAGATAGATAGCAAGCACGACGATGACGATGCCAATCGTTTTAAGCACCTTTACGGGATTCATGCTGGTCTCCGCTGAGAGGAATATGTACATTCAGATCAGGATCATGAGACTATCCACTGCAGCATCGCGATTCCAAAGCAATCACAGGACTTTACCAATATATTGCAGCACAAAAAGAGGCTGCACTACAATGTCGCTCTTGATCATGGCCCGATCCAACTACCAGCGATCACTGCCTAATCAGAGCTTCAAGCCCTGTTGCTGTCAGACTAAGATAGCCTGACTACAGATTCGGTTGCCGATGTGACCGAAGATCATGAGCGAGACCGCCTGCGATGCCACTGCATCGCAAAATACCCAGAACCAAGCGATTGGCGCAGCAGGCGCGGGCGCGGCAGTGGAGCGTCACCCATGCTAAATTTAAGCACTGCATTAGGATATCTCAAACATTTTTTTGCCCTGATCCCGCCCTAAAGCAGACGACGATTCTTGCTCGAGATACGTCGATAAAGTTCGTCCATCACGGCGATAAAGGATTGAGCAGGCTCCCAAAATGGTGGATAATCGCCGCCCTTCTTCACTAACACAGCAGAGATGCGGTCGCGTTCCTGCTCGATCCTGGTTGACGGCTCGGCCGGCAACGGAGCGCGTCCGCGCCAAAAGCCCTTTGGATCTATGGCCTGCTGCTGCCACGCACTCGCCCCGCTCGCCGCACCCGTCACCTCGTCAGCCAGGGGCCGCAACGGTGGATATAGCGACGCCACTGGCTCCAACGGCGCCTGATCATCTTCAGTCATCAAAGGCGCAAGCGCCTGCCCAAGCGGGGTTTGCACAAGCTCGGTACGCAGCGCATTGCGCGCCAAGCCACGCAGCTCAAACAACAGTAGCGGATCATGATCGAGCTGCTCGGCCAGCCGATAATAGACACCAGCGATATGCTTACAGGGATTCGCCCAATCCGGACAAGAGCAGTCGGTGCGCTTGAAGTCTTTCTCTGTGCGCGGTAGCAGCCCAACCCCAGATTCAGCAAAGGCCGCATCAATCCCCTCTGGCATCTCATTCATCAACAGATGGCTCACCAGATCGGCACGCCCGCCAAGTTGTGCGATCAAGGTCTTACGCGCCTTCGCCGGAATCGGATCGAGCTGGATTGCAACCTGATAACGCGGCTCCTTGGTCACCCCAAAATAGGGATTGATATTCCCACGCACCGTCGCGCTAACAATCCCCTTCGCGCTGATCTCAAAGCTCAGAATACGCCGCGGACTCGCATAAGAACGCCCGCGCTGCAAACGCCCAGCATCCATCTGCTGCTCCAACGCAGCAATAAAACGCTGTCCCCACCAAGTCTTACCACGGCTACTCATCTCAACACCTCACCCACTGATGCCCCATCGCCACTCACCACTCACCACTCACCACTGACTCCTCACTCTTCATCACTCACTCCTCACTCCTAATCACTCACTCCTCAAAATCACTCTCCCACCGCATCCCGATTCAACCGAATCAACGCCTTAAACCGATCATTATCCAACTGCGTCAGCCAAGACTCATCATTGCCAATAATGGCCCCAGCCACCGCCTTCTTCTCCTCGATCATGGCATCGATGCGCTCCTCGAGCGTGCCGATAGTGACAAACTTGTGCACGAACACGGTCTTCTCCTGGCCGATACGGAAGGCACGATCGCTGGCCTGATCCTCGACCGCCGGGTTCCACCAACGGTCGAAATGGAACACATGATTAGCCTTGGTCAGGGTGATGCCGACACCACCGGCCTTGAGTGAGAGAACGAACAGCGACGGCTCGCTGGTCGGGTCCTGAAACTCGGCGATCATCGCCTCGCGGCGTTGGCGTGAGGTGCCACCATGCAAATAGAAGGTGTTCAGATGCCAACGCTGGCGGGCCAGGCGCGCGAGCTGCTCGCCAATCTCGGTGAACTGGGTAAACACCAAGACGCTGTCGCCCTCGGTCATGGCCTCCTCAAGCATCTCCTGCAGCCGCTGCAGCTTCTGCGAGCGCTCTGGCGTGAACGGGCTACCATCCTGCAGGAACTGCGCGGGATGGTTGCAGATCTGCTTGAGCTTCATCAGCGTCGAGAGCATCAAGCCGCTGCGAGCGGGGCCTTCGATCTGCTCCAGCTGGCGCTCGACATCGACCACCAGGCTCTCATAGAGCGCACCCTGCTCACGGCTGAGCTGGCAGTATTGCGGCGCCTCGAGCTTATCCGGCAGATCACTGATGATGGCCTTGTCGGTCTTCACCCGCCGCAGGATGAACGGCTGCACCAGCGTCTTCAGGATCGCGGTCTGCGCCGGGTCCTTGTCGCGCTGCACCGGCAGCTCGAAGGTCTTGCGGAAGCGCGCCTGGGTGCCGAGATAGCCCGGCTGCAGGAACTGGAACAGGGACCAGAGATCGCCCAACCGATTCTCGACCGGGGTGCCGGTCAGCGCCAGGCGATGTGTGGCCGGCAGCTTGTAGACCGCCTTGGTCTGCGCCGCTTTGGGATTCTTGATGTTCTGCGCCTCGTCCAGCACCACGCGATGCCAGTCGACGCTGCTGAGCAAGGCCAGATCCTTGCGTGCCAGGGTATAAGAGGTGATCACCAGCGCCACTTGATCGGCTTGGGCGGCAAAGGCGCGCTTGTCCTGCTCGCGCGCCGGCCCATGGTGCAGATGGGTCTGTAGCTGCGGTGCGAAGCGCTGCACCTCGCGCTGCCAATTGCCGAGCACTGAGGTTGGTGCGATCAGTAGGGTCGGACTGGGAATGGCCTCATCGGCCCGCTCGCGCACCAGCTGGGCGATGACCTGCATGGTCTTGCCTAAACCCATGTCGTCGGCCAAGCAGCCGTTCATGCCGAGCTGCTCCAGATAGCCGATCCAGGCCAGGCCGCGCCGCTGATAATCGCGCAAGCTGGCGTTGAGTCCGGCGGGGGTCTCGGCCGGCTCGAGGCGGCTGTCATTGCCCAAGCGCTCGAGCAGATCGGCCAGCACCGAGTCGCGATCGATCTCCAGTGCGTCGTCTTCGGCCGTCTGCTGCAACAGCTCCGGTAGACTCAGCTCGACCGGCTCTTGGCCTTGGCGCTGCCAGAACGCGAGCATCTCGCGCATGCGCTCGGGATCGAGCTCGACCCATTCGCCGCGGAAGCGCACCAAGGGAGTCTTGGCGTCGATCAGCGCCAGCCATTCCTCCTCGCTGATCTCTTCATCGCCGATGCTGAGCGCGTAGCGGAATTGCAGCAGCTGCTTGATGGCAAACCGTTTAGTGCCCGGCGTCGAGCCACTGGATAGGCTGGCAGAGGAACCGCTGCCGCGCAGACGCAGCTTCGCGCGGCGGCGTCCCGTCGGCGTCCACCAGGCTGGCACCACCACCTTGTAGCCGGCATTCTCCAGGACCCAGGCGGCCTCTTTGAGGAAATCGAAGGCATCGTTCAGCGTGAGCGCGACCGCCTGCGGCTCCGCCGTCCTCAGGCCGTCCCAGAGCTTGGGATAGATGCGCGCGGCAAGCCCCAGATCGAGCAGCAGCTGGCGCTCGAAATCAGACTCGCCAAGCTGTGCGCGGAAGGCCTTGCGCTCGCCTTGGGTGCCTTGCCAATAGTCGGCCAGCGCCAGCCGTTGCGAGGGATCATGGCGGGGGATGACGATCAGCTCCAGGGTCCAAGCCGAAGTCTCGTCCGTCTCGGTGACCTGAGCGGCAGCGGCGTTCACGGTGGGTCCGGTCGCCCCAGTGGCCCCATTGGTCTTTGCAGCCTTGGCAGCCTTGGCAGCCTTGGCGACCTCAATGACCTCAGCGGTTTCATAGGTCTTAGCGGCACCGGCAGCCTTCGTCGTCCCGATGTCATCCGGCGGCTCCAGCAAGCGTAAGCCAAGGGTGAAACGGGCCGCCTGCTCGCCGCCATCGATGGCCTGCCGCCAGCGGTGCCAAGCGCGGTAGAGCGCTTCCTGCTCGTCCGTCATAGCCAAGGGTTGTTGACCTGGTGCCCGATCGAAGCCGAGCGCCACCAAACTGCCATCGATCCGCTTCTTAAAGGTCGTCGGCAGCGGCGTTGCGCGCACCAACTCATCAAGCAGCACGGCGGCACAGTGCTCGAGCAGACTGGCTGGCTCAAATTGGATCTCACTGCCAGCGGCACAGGCCGGCGGCATGGCCGGCAGCGCTTGCTCGATCAGCTGCTCGTAGGCACGCCCCGCCCACTGCCAAACCGGATGCAGCTCGGCCGGTGGCGCCTTCTTGCGCCGGGGCGGTGTTGGTGGCTGACGATAGCGGAGGCCGGGTAGATACTGATCCTGCAAAAAGAGCTGCTTGAGCTGTTGCGTGAACCAATGCCAAAACAGCAGATCAGCGCCCGCGCGCAGATCGCCAAAGGCGTCATCAGTCAAGAAGCGCAGCTCGCGAAATTGGCGCAGGGGTGCCTCTAACGGCAAGGTCTCAACCTGCCAGGCGCGCAATACGATAGCCTCTGTGCCTGCCCCCATCGGATCAGCCCGATGCGCGCTGGTCTCCACTCCTGTCTCAGTCTCTCCAGACTCGGTCTCGGTCTCAATCCTCGCATCAATCTCGGTCTCAGCCCCGAGTCCAGCCTCACCAAGCCGGCGAGCCAGTTCGGGTGATGGCAGCGGAGCCTGCGGCCTGCTCGGCAGCCAGACCGGACAGGCCAGCAACCCAGGCTCAGCCGATGCGGATGACGCCTTTAATCCAAGCGTCTCACGCAGAGCAGACCAACCCGCCCGCGGCAAGGCAAAGGGGTGTTCCGCTGGCCCATGACTGGCTGCTCGAGCCTTGGCCCCCGGGCGTTGTTGCGGCTGCGTCTGGCGCGAGGGGGACGGCTTGTGGTGTGCGTCGGTCTCGACCCAGAGGCGAAAACAGCCACGACGAGCAAACTCATCGGCGGGATCGGGCTGCCAGAAGGCGTGCAAAATCTCCATTGAATGAGGTGCGTAGCAGAAGGTTGAAAACGAAGCGCTCAACAGCCTACCATGCAGTGCAGCGTGCCGCGCGGTTTCAGCATACCCGCGTCGATGCCACACCGCCGGACCTGAGGTCCGCGTCAGCCCCGGCAACACTGACCGAAAACGCCCCCGTATGAAATCATTCCGCAAGGACTGGCTGTCCAATATCCCCAATGATCTGCTCGCCGGCCTGGTGGTCGCGCTGGCACTGATCCCCGAGGCCATCGCCTTCTCGATCATCGCCGGCGTCGACCCCAAGGTCGGGCTCTATGCCTCCTTCTCGATCGCCGTGGTCACCGCCTTCGTCGGTGGCCGCCCCGGCATGATCTCGGCGGCAACCGCGGCCATGGCGGTGTTGATGGTCAACCTGGTCGCCGAGCATGGCCTGCAGTACCTGCTCGCCGCCACCCTGCTGACCGGCCTGCTGCAGATCCTGGCCGGCTGGCTCAAGCTCGGCAACCTGATGCGCTTCATCTCGCGCTCGGTGATCACCGGCTTCGTCAACGCCCTGGCCATCCTGATCTTCATGGCGCAGCTGCCGGAGATCACCGGCGCCCAGCTCACCTGGGAGGTCTATGGCGTCTTGGCCGGAGGGCTGGCCATCATCTATCTGTTCCCATATCTCACCAAGGCTATCCCCTCACCGCTGGTAGCCATTGTCGGGCTCACCGCAGTGACACTGTATCTGGGCCTGGATATCCGCACCGTTGGCGACATGGGGCAGATGCCAGACAGCCTGCCGGTGTTCCTGATCCCAGACATCCCGCTCAACCTCGAGACGCTGCAGATCATCTTCCCGGTGTCGGCGACGCTGGCTGTGGTTGGGCTGCTCGAATCGCTGATGACGGCGACCATCGTCGATGATCTGACCGACTCTAAGAGCAACAAGAACCGCGAATGTGTCGGCCAGGGCACGGCCAATGTGGTCACCGGCTTCTTGGGCGGCATGGCCGGCTGCGCGATGATCGGCCAGACCGTGATCAACGTGAAATCCGGTGGCCGCGGCCGGCTCTCCACGCTCACGGCCGGCATCGTGCTCTTGATCTTGGTGGTGTTCGCCAACGACTGGGTGGCGCAGATCCCAATGGCTGCGCTGGTGGCGGTGATGATCATGGTCTCGATCGGCACCTTCAACTGGGCCTCGTTCAAGAACCTACGCGAGCATCCCCTCGACGCCAATATCGTCATGATCGCCACGGTTGCGGTGACCGTGCTCACCCATGACCTGGCTCAGGGCGTGCTGGTCGGCGTGCTGCTGTCCGGCTTCTTCTTCGCGCAGAAGGTCAGTCGCGTGCTCTATGTCGGCTCGACCCCGACCCGCGAGGGCCGCGAGCGGGTCTACCATGTCGTCGGCCAGGTGTTCTTCTCCTCCGCCGATCGCTTCATCGCCGCGTTCGACTATAAGGAGGTCATCGAGAAGGTCTGCATCGATGTCAGCCGCGCGCACTTTTGGGACATCACCGCCGTGACTGCGCTCGACAAGGTGGTGCTCAAGTTTCGCCGCGAGGGCACCGAGGTCGAGGTCATCGGCCTTAACCAGGCCAGCCGCACCCTGGTCGATCGCTTTGCGGTGCACGACAAGCCTGAGGCCGTTGAAAGCCTGATGGGGCATTGAACAGCCATTGGGCGGCCATTGAGCGACAGCCCGCTCGATCCCCATGATCGTCCCGCATGATCGTCCCGCATGATTGACCCGCGCGCACGCAAACAATAGGACCAAGGCTCATGCAACTCGAAGACCCCATGCAGACCGAAGACAAGGTCTTAGCCTGCGTCGATCAGTCGCACTTCGCTGACTTCGTCACCGATGCCGCCGCCTGGGCGGCCCGGCAGATGAACGCACCGCTAGAGCTGCTGCATATCCTCGATCGCGAGCAAGAGGTCGTGATCGGCAAGGACCACAGCGGCGCCATCGGCGTCAATGCCCAGCAGAATCTGCTCAGCGAGCTGAGCGAACAGGACGAATCGCGCAGCAAGGAAAACCGCGAGCGTGGCCGCAAATTTCTCAACAGGCTGCGCGAGCGCGCGCTTGGGCTCGGTGTTGCCGCCCCCGATGTGCGCCAGCGCTATGGCGATCTCGAAGAGACGCTGGTCGGCGCCGAAGAGCAGGTGCGGCTGTTCGTGCTCGGGCGCCGTGGGGAGTCGGCCGAGACCACCCAGCGCGACCTTGGTCGCAACGTCGAGCGCATGGTGCGCTCATTGAGCAAGCCGATCCTCGCCGTCACCGATCAGTTCAGCGAGCCAGAACGGGTGCTGATTGCCTTCGACGGCGGCAGCATGACTCGCCGCGGTGTCGAGATGGTGGCTGCAAGCCCCTTATTCCGCGGCCTACCGGTGCATGTACTGATGAGTGGTAAGGCCCGCCGCGACGGCGAGAAGCAGCTCGACTGGGCGCGCAGCAGACTTGAAGAGGCCAGTTTTGAGGTCACCGCGGCCCTGATCCAGGGCGACACCGAGCGGGTCATCGCCCGCTACGTGCAGGAGCAAGGTATCGACATGCTGCTGATGGGCGCCTACGGCCACTCACCGCTGCGCAGCCTGCTCTTCGGCAGCAAGACCACCGACCTGCTGCGCTCGGCGAAGGTGCCCACGCTGTTGCTGCGCTAGCCCATCTTTAACACTCATATTTATCGGACGTTCCGCACCTTTGACCCTATTGATCCTACATTCCGCGCGATCCCTGCGACGACTTCCCAATTTGACGACCCCTCACGCAGGAACATGCCTGTGTCGCTGGAGCAAGGCATTAGAGGCTTGGCTTGAAAACGGCAGCTGCCGGCATCAACAGCGTCTGGAGACACAACAGTGCCAAGCGCGGTTCTGTTGCGAACCGTGATCCGTCAGAGAGCCTCGAGGAGCGATGAACACCAAGATCAAATCCGTGGAAATCCTGCCGCTCGTCAAATATTACATGGACGCACTCGGGCTTGCGCGTTTGTTCGACCGGTTCGTGCCGAACAGCAACGGCGCGGAGATCGCCCCGGCGCAGGTCTTGTGCCTGCTGGTGATGAACATCATGGTGTCCTCGAAACCCCTGTATCGGGTCGAGGAGTGGCTGCACGATTATCTTGATGGGGTGACGGAAGAGCCGCTGGAAGCGGCCAAGTACAACGATGACCGGCTGGGGCGGAGTCTGGACCAATTATTCGCCGCCGACCGCGGCAGCCTGCAAGCAGCGCTGAGCGCCGAGGCCATCCGCGTGCACCAGTTGGAAACCAACGTCATTCACAACGATTCCACCAGCGTGACCTTTTTGGGCGCCTACGAGACGCCTGATGCGCAGGCGGTGACGCTCACGCATGGCTATAACAAAGATCATCGCCCGGACTGCAAGCAGATCGTCTTCGGGTTGAACATCACCGCAGACGGCGACGTCCCCCTCAGCCACCAGC
Organism: Halochromatium sp.; assembly: GCA_010912705.1. GTDB lineage: Bacteria > Pseudomonadota > Gammaproteobacteria > Chromatiales > Chromatiaceae > Lamprobacter. The sequence continues at coordinate 1,329 of POWB01000026.1, read as the reverse complement.
TCTACGACGGCAACCAGGCCGACGTCACGACGCATATTCCCAACTGGCAGCAGTTGCGCGACTTGCTCGATCAGGAGGACTTCATCTACGTCGCAGACAGTAAGCTGTGCTCGATGGAGAACCTCAACACCATCGCCGAGCACGGCGGTCGTTACATCACGGTCGTGCCGCGCAACGTTCGCGAAGTCAAAGGCTTTCTGCAACGCGTGCGCAACGGCGAAGCCCTCGTTTGGCAACACCGCGACGAGGTTCCCGACAGCCGCAAGCGCGGAGCGATGCAGACCTATCGCATCCATGTCGGCGAGGCCATGGACAACGGTGCACGCATCCTCTGGGTGCACAGCACAGGCAAGGAACGCTTGGAGCGCACTGCGCGTGAGCAGCGCCTGATCAAGGCCGAGCAGGCCCTGGAGAGGCTCGCATCCGGTCTGAATCAACGCCAGCTGAAGACCCGCACGCAGATCGAAGCGGCGCTGAAGAAGGCCACCGGTGCCGTGGGAGCCTTCCTCGCGGTGACGCTTGAGGAAACACGAACGAGCGAGCAGGTACAGATCGGGCGTGGCCGTCCAGGCCCCCACACCCGCTACAAGGAGGTTGAACACGTCCGCTACCAACTGCAGTGGCAACGCGATGAGGCTGAAATCGCCCGGGCGCAACGCACCGATGGGTTGTTTCCGCTGACCGACAACACCGGCCTAGACCCAGTGGAGGTCCTGCGCACCTACAAGCATCAGCCGTACCTGGAAAAGCGCTTCAGTACCAAAAAATCCGTCTTGAACGTCGCCCCCGTCTTTCTGAAGACGCCAAGCCGGATCGAGGCCATGCTGTGTCTCTATTTCATCGCACTGATGTTGGTCAGCCTGATCGAACGGCGGATCCGCTTGGACATGAAAACAGCGCACATCGAGCGCCTCCCCCTACGCCCGGGCAGGATGCAAACGAAGGCACCGACCTGGCGCACCATCATGGATTCGTTTCACGGTGTCCATCTGGCGAGCATCGAACGCTCGGGCCGGGTGATTCAGACGACGCTCAAGGGGCTCACCGCGTTGCGACAACAGGTTCTGGCACTGCTGAAAGTGCCGATCGACATCTACACCAGCTTGCGTGATGGATGGTGGCGGTTTGCGCTGGAATAAGGGCGTTGGACTGAAAAAACTCACCGATGCTATTTCTACGATAGCCTCATTAAGCGCGCGGAATGTAGGGAGCAAGGCCCACCTGTTCCTAAAAACCTAAACAAAATTGCTTATTCAGCTTTTAGGCATTTCGCTCTCCGTTGATAACACCCTTCGGGTGAGCAACTGGAGTCCTGGTTGAGCAGTCCCA
>POWB01000025.1 GCA_010912705.1 Halochromatium sp. | reverse complement strand
TCTGATCATTTGGCCGGTTAGGGGCTTTGGCTATCGCCTGCGCCTTGAGTCCTAGCCTTCATCATTCTTCATCTTAGCTGGCGCAGCTGCCGCGTAAACTCCTCGCTGCGCGACTTTAGGTTCAAGCGCTTGGTTTACTTAAGCGTCTTCGCGTCTTCGCGTGAGCCTCTTCTTACCGCATCCCAACAGCGTCCATGATGCGCAAGCACTGACCGCTATCAAATAACATGGAACTGCGACCTATCTCTCAGACCTCTAGCACGCGCTGGACCTACACTCCCTATTCTTTGCCGTCTCAGGAACGCTCTTGCATGCAGATCACCTGCCTTGATGACGACCCGCGGATGGAGTCGATCCTGCGCCGCTTCCTGACCCGCCTCGGGCACCGGCTGCGCTTCGAGTCTTCGGTAATGACCTTTAAGGCTAGCCTTGCTCAGGACCCGCCCGACCTGATCTTGCTGGATCTCGGGCTGGGGCGGGAGTCGGGCATCGACATCATCCATTGGCTCGCAGAAAACGGTTTCGCAATCCCGGTCGTGCTGATCTCTGGGCACGGCGATTCCGTACTCGACACCGCACGGCGCGTTGCGCAAGGACGCGATCTCCCAACCCTAGGCGTCGTCAATAAGGCGCGTATCAGCAGCGAGCTTCCCGCATTGCTAAAGCGCCTGCGCTCAGCCCCAGCGCTCGCCAATGCGCCACCCACCCAGCAGCCGCCTTCTGAGCAGACTGAGCCCCCGACATCGCCCACAGCGGACGACAGGCTAGATGTGGAGCAGCTGCAATCCCTGATCGCCAGCAATGCCATCCAGCCGTATTTGCAGCCGATCGTCGCGCCCGCAGATGGGGGGCTGCGTGGAGCCGAAGTCCTCGCTCGCCTGCGCCTGCCCGATGGACGCATCTTGGGTGCTGGCGACTTCATTCCGTTGGCGGAATCCGAGGGTCTGCTCTACCCGCTCACCGAATCCCTGTTTCGCACCCTGATTGATCAGAGAGCACAGCTCGCGCAGCTCTCTTTAGGCTTTCTTGCCGTTAACCTCTCACCCGTCTGCCTCCACGATCAACACATCGTCGACCTGGTGCGCTCATTGGTGACCGGTCTTGGCGACATCTGTGCGATTCGCGCTGAGGTCACCGAAACAGCAGCCAGCCAGTCTCCACAGATGGTTCAATCCTTAGCCGCGCGTATCAAGCTGGCCGGCGCCACCCTGGCGATCGATGATTTCGGCACTGGCTACTCATCGATGCGGGCACTCGCTGAGCTACCCTTCGAGACCTTGAAGATCGACCTCTCGTTCGTCTCCGAGATGTTCGACTCACCCAAATCCCTGAACCTCCTGCGCGCCATCATCGGTTTCGGCCAGCGCCTCAAGATGCAGTTGGTCGCCGAAGGCGTCGAAACAGAAGCGCAGCGTCAGGTCCTGATCGCCGAGGGCGTCGATCTTGCGCAGGGCTTCCTGTTCGGCGGCGCGATACCCCTCGACGCCTTTGTCGAGCGCTTCTCTAGGGGCTCGGCCAACACCAAGCCTCGTTCTTTATCGGATGCCCTCTGAGCTCAGTCCTGCCAGATCTCGGCAGTCCCCACTAGCCACGAAGACCACACGCCAGCTCCCGCCGGCTCCGGCGCATGCCCCGAAGCCGCTGACCGGTTATCAACGGCTTGCACTCTTGCTCGCGCTGATCGCGCTGGGCCTGGCTGGCAATCACTACAACCTGTCGCTGTTCTTTGGCGTCAATATCATCTTCGGCTCGGTTGCGGTCTGGCTGGCACTGTTCTGGCTGGGCTGGCGCTCGGCGATCATCGTCGCGGCCATCTCCGGCCTCTACACCTATGTGCTCTGGGATCATCCCTATGCCTTCATCATCTTCGTCGCCGAGGCCACCTGTGTGGGCGGCCTCTATCAGCTAGCACGACGGCGAGGGCGCGAATCGCCACCGCTGGTCTGGCTGGTCAGCCTGTACTGGCTACTGATTGGCGCGCCTCTGGTCGTGATCTTCTATCGGCACGCCATTGCGATGCCGCCGACCCAAGTGATGCTGATCGCGATCAAACAACCCTTGAACGGCATCCTCAACGCAGCACTCGCCGAGATCATCCTCTTCAGTGTCGCCTTGCTCAGGCGCCAAAGGCTATCGCTGTCACTGCGGCAGTTGCTCTTCAGCATCCTCCTCACCGCCATGCTGGTGCCCGTGATCAGCCTCATGGTATGGCAGAACCAGAGCCTCAGGACCAGCATTGAAGCCGGCCTGCGCGAGCGCCTCCTCTGGTTCACCGAGCTCGCCAGGCTCGACGATGAGCATCAGGCTTCTTCCCTCTTGGCCGAGCTGGAGCAATCCCTGGCGGCGCACCTACCGGCCTCAGCACAGCCGAGCATCCAGTGGCTGCCGGAGCAGGAGACCGCCCTTGTTGTCCCCTCCAAGGTCGAAGGGCTCTCACTCCTGATGCCGAGAGGCGGGCAGCCGGCACGCATGGAGCGCTGGCGCGAGGCCCATTATCGGGTCCTGATCCCGGTCTCGACGACCACTGGCACCAAGCAGTTGGCGATCGAGGTCAGCGCGCTCCAGGTCATCGATCAGCTGCATGAGCGGATCCTCCGCTTGCTGAGTATCCTGCTCACCTTGGTGGTGATCTCAGCGGTCTTTGCCGAACGGCTCAGCAGCGTCCTCAGCCAACCGCTGGCGCGGCTGATTGAGGCGGCATCGCGGATGCCCGCTCAGATTACCGCCGGCCGATCGATCGAGCCTATCAGGCCCACCCCGGTGCGTGAGCTAGAGCAGCTTGCACAGGCCATCAGCTTGATGGGCGACCATCTCGTGGAGAGCTTCAGCACCCTTCAGCAAACCCTCGAGCGCGTCTCGCGCAGTGAGTCGCTGCTACAAGAGGCGCAGGCAATCACCCACCTCGGCAGCTGGAGTCTCGACTATCGGTCCAACCAGCTGACCTGGACCGATGAGACCTACCGGCTCCTAGGCTATGCCTCCCAAGCGGTGCCGGCGAGTCTGGATGCCTTCTTTGCCGTGGTGCATCCAGACGACGCGGCGGCGGTACAGACTGAGCTGGCGGCAGCCCCCGAGCGCGCAGATGGCGCCTACCGCATCGAGTGTCGGTTTCGCTGCGCCGATGGCATCGAGCGGCGCCTGCTGAACCAGGGGCGGGTCAGCTTCGACGCTGACGGCAAGCCACTGACGTTGACCGGCACCACACTCGACGTGACCCATCAACGTCGCATCGAAGCCGATCTGCGCGCCCAGCGTCAGCGTTACCAGCTGGTCATCGACAACCTCGAAGACCTGATCATCCGCACCGACGCGCAAGGACGGCTGGAGTTTGTCAGCCCCTCTTTTTGCCGCTTGTTCTGCCGCTCCGAGTCCGAACTCATCGGTCAAGACGCCCGCTCCTACGGGCGCCCCTCTGATCCGCAGACGCGGCACGAGTTCACCAAGGCACTGCAGCAACCGCCCTATATGCATCGCGCCGAGCATTATGTCTCGACCAAACAGGGCTGGCGTTGGCTGCAGTGGGTTGATCGCGCCATCCTCGATCAGGCCGGCGAGATCACTGGCATCGTCTCGCTTGGCCGCGACATCACCGAACGCAAGCTCGCCGAGCTGGATCTCATCCAGCGCGAGGCCATCGAAGCTGAGCTGCTGCAGCTCGCGACCGCCTTTGTGGTGCAGCAAGACGAGAAGCTCGCGGGGCTGATCGATCAGGTCCTCGAGCAGATGGGCAGCTTTACGCGCTCGGATCGCGCCTACCTGTTCCAATTCGGCCCCGACGAGGGCCGCATGAGCAACACCCACGAATGGATCGCACCAGGGGTGGAGCCGATGATCAGTCACCTGCAAGACCTGCCGATCGATCATTTCTCGGCAACCATGCAGCGCCTGCTCGTCGGTCAGCCGGTGATCGTCCCCCGCGTCGCCGAGCTCGACGAGGACTGGGCCGAAGAGCGCGAGATCCTGGAGTTCCAGGGTATCCAATCGGTCCTGCTCGTCCCCCTCATGGACGCTGAGCAGCTGACTGGCTTCATCGGTTTCGATGCCGTCTATGCGACTCGGGATTGGCTCGCCGCCGAGGTCCGATTCCTGCAGGTGGTGGCCAACCTTATGGTCGGCGCCTTCGCCCGCGCGCGTATCCATCAGGATCTGGTGCAGAGCCAGACGCGCTTCGACCAGGTCGCGCGTCAGAGCCGCAGTGTTGCCTGGGAGGTCGATGTCAACGGCTGCTACACCTATATCAGCCCGGTCATTGAAGACCTCCTTGGCTATCCGCCAGAGGCGCTCGTCGGCAAGCGCCATTTCTATGAGCTGTTCCCGGAAACGCAGCGTGAGAATCTCAAGGCAGCGGCCTTCGAGTACTTCTTGCAGCACAAACCTTTTGAGGACTTCCTCAACCCCATCTGCCATGCCGATGGTCGCCTGGCCTGGGTCAACACCAACGGCTTTCCCATCCTTGACGATGATGGCGCGCTGCAGGGCTACCGTGGCATCGATATCGATATTACCGCCCGCTATCAGGCAGAGCAGCAACTGCGCGACAGCGAGGCCCGACTCAGTGCCATCTTCAACCAGGCGCCGATTGGCATCGCCACCGCCGATCCAGAGGCTCGCCTCACCCTGGCCAATCAGGCCTTGGCGAACCTACTCGGCTACGAGCGCACATCGCTGATCGGGCTGCGCCTCGATCAATTCACCCACCCTGAGGACCTCAGCCGAGAGCTTTCGTTGTATGCAGAACTGCAGGCCGGCAAACGCTCGGACTATCGCATCACCAAACGCTACCTACGCGCCAACGGCGAGATCCGCTGGGGCGACCTGCGCGTGGTGCTGATCCCACAGGATCAAGGTCAACCCCCAGTTCCCTTAGGCATGGTCGAAGATATTACCGATATTCAAACAGAGACCGAGCAGCGCAAGCGGCTCGAGCAAGATGTCGCCGACTACACCCAGGGACTCGAGGGCTTGGTCAATCTCAGCAGCCGTTCGATGGGCATCGAGGATGAGCTGCAGGCCCTGCTAGCGCTCGGCTGCGAAACCCTGCAGATGGGGCTCGGCACAATCGGTTGGATCGAGCGCGAGCGCCATTATCAAGTGCGCACGGACTATGCCACGCCGGTCAACCAAGGGCAGCCTCCCAGCCCAGGCCAGCGGCTGTTGACGACCTGCCAAGCCCATCCAGGTCAACCACAACAGATCGACAGCGAGATACTAACGCCGAGCAGCCGCGACGCCGGCTGGTGCAGCGCACTCGCGCTGGCGATCCCCTGGACAGCCCCTGATGGCCGAGGCGAGACGCTGATGCTCAGCTTCTGGAGTCGGCAATGCACCCCAAGCCTCTCTAAAATGCATCAGGAGTTGACGCGACTCATCGGCCAACGCCTGGCCTCGCTGCTGTTTGAAGAGCAGGTACAGCAGGTGATGATCGTCTCCAAAGAGCGCGAGACCATCGGTCATCTCGCCAGCGGGATTGCCCATGACTTCAATAACCTGCTCGGCGTCATCGACGCCAACATGCACTTTCTGCAGGCCGCGCTGAATGAACTCCCGGTGCAGCCCGAGAACAGCGAGATGATTGAGGAGATGATTGAGGTCAACGAGGTCATCGATGAGACCCAAAGCGCCCTCGGCCAGGCCAAGGTGATCACCTCTGGCATGCTCTCGCTGAGCCGCGCCAGCAACATCCACCTTGAGAGGACCCTGCTCGAGCCGATCATTGCTGAGCTGAGCGCAATCCTTCGACACATCCTACCCGAGCGCATCCAGTTCTCGGTCAGGGTCGAGCCTGACATCAGCGCCAACACCAGCGCCGCCTTTCTACAGTCGGCGCTGCTCAATCTGGTACTGAATGCACGCGATGCGATGCCCGATGGCGGACGCCTGCAGATCGAGACCCAGCACTGCACCTGGGATGGCACCCAGCCGCTGGCGGTTGGTCAACTCGAGCCTGGCCAATATATTGCGCTGCGTATCACCGACACCGGCTCCGGCATGGACGCTGAGACCCGGCGCAGACTATTCGAGCCGCTGTTTACGACCAAGGCCAAGCAGCGCGGCCATGGCCTCGGCCTATTCATGGTGCAGGAGTTCGTACTGCGCTCAGGTGCTGGGCTGTTACTGGAGTCAACCCCAGGTCATGGCTCGGTGTTTGAACTGCTGTTGCCGACGAGCGCCGCCGCCCCAGCCAGCCCCAGCCGCGAGTCCAGAGCCGATGCGCCTGCTGCCAAGCTACCACGGGTGCTCCTGGTGGACGATGACCCGCGGGTGCGCGAATCGGTGAGCCGCCTCCTGCGCCGTCTAGGGGCCCCCTTTGCCATCGCGGAGGACGCCACCGCCTGCCTCCAGCGCCTAGCCCAAGAGCCCGATTTTGACCTGGTTCTGTCCGATTTGGCGATGCCAACGATGGACGGCGTTCAGCTCAGCATCATCCTCAGCGAACGCCATCCTGATCTGCGTATCGTCCTGATGACAGGACAGGACGACGCCAACTTTGGACTCGAGCAGCTCACGATACGGCCACCCGTTCTGAGAAAGCCTATCGTACCCGAGCAACTGTTAAAGGCCCTACAGGCTATTTGACTAGAAGGCTGATCAGGAGGCCGACATGCCCAGATCCAAACTGCGGATAGGCCTTCATAATACTTCATCATCGTTGCCTTGCCGAGGCATGAGCGCTGTTGTTTACTTAGCTCTAACGCCATGGAACTGAGCACTAGGATCAGGACTATCCTTGGCACCAGCTTTATAACCTACTCGGCTTATTCTGGGCATAGGATCTGAGCCTTAGTCGCATTGATGCCAAGTCATATCAATCGCGCCTGCCCTCAACCGCAGCTCAGTACGCTGGAGGCAATCGGCAGGAGAACCGTTAATGTTACTCATGATTGGAAACGCTTTTGGAATCCAGCCTAAGACTCGGGGGCAGAGTATCAATCAATCAACCTCGGAGCAGTTGCTTGACGATTACTACCATATCTCTGTCTATCAATCCCTGCTCAAAAAAGCCTGCACTCTTGCCGAAAGGGTGACTCATGCCGCGATCATGCCTTATCCCAACCTCGCGTTTGGCAGCTCTGAGTGGGAATTAAAGAAGAGGCTTGGCAAACCCAACCTAAAACTCTCACCTGAGAACGCGCTGAGCGAGCAGCTATATCTCTATCGAAGACTGATTGCTGGGTACAAGGTGCGCTTCGAGTTTCATTTCTACCAAGGCGCACTTTTCTACGCCAAACGCGTCTTTCGCCATACCAGCAGAGAGGAGAATGACCTGATCATCGAAAACGTTCGTAAGAAGTATCTCGATGACACCGAATTCAATCATCGCCAAGCGAAAATCGTTGATCACCAAGGCAATGAGCTGATAATCAATACCGGCGTCTACCTCAGCCTTGATTATCTCAACATGCAAGGGCCAGCATTTGCCCAGCTCCGCGCTTGGATAGAGGCTGGCCAGCAACCGGATGCAGCGCCTCTACCCGACCCTTCCGATCCCTCTGAGTAACTGAAGACCTTCATCTAGGGTCAACTTGTCGGTACCCGAGCGACGCAAGAAAGCGTCTTCATAAAGCTTCATCTTCATTGCCTTGCTGAGACTTCATCTGTGGTGTTTACTTAGAATCAAGACGACCACTTGTGCCGATTGTCGTTGCAAGATCAGATTGGCACTCACTGCAGCCTCTCACTGCAGCCTGGTTGTCGCTGTCCCATCAACTGACGTCGGAGCAACAACGATGCTGTCAAAGCTAGGTAAACTGTTCGACACCAACCCGCAGCTCAGGAGAGACGTCAGTGATACAGCCGCTGACGCCGTCTGCGCCGATTATGCGAGTTCTGCGACCTATCAAACCCTTTATGAGATCTCGGCATCGCTAACAGCACGACCCAGCTTGGGATTGCTTACCCCGTCGGCCGGCATTGAATTCGGCAGCAGGCCCGATCAGCTCAGACAAGTGCTTGGTGATCCTGAGCTTAACCTGTATACGCCACGGGAGCACCTCTTGTTTTACCGGATCAAGGCTGGTGGCTACAAGATGCGCTGTGAATTCCATTTTCATAAATCCTGCCTGTTCTATGCCAGGCGAACCTTCAGCAGCGTCAATATGCTCGAGGCCGACGAGATCTTTTCCGCCATCCGCGCCAAGTATCTCAAAGATGGTCCCTTTGATCCTGAGCGGGAAAAGATTGTTGACGTGCAAGGCAACGAGCTGTTTGCTCGCGATGGCGATGAGCTGCAAATCAACTATCTGCGGGCACATAATGCGAGCTTTAACAGCATCTATGCCGTGGTCTAGCAAGAGCAGTTGGGCATCTAGCTAGCTAGAGCAGCTAGCTAGCAGCAGAATCAGTGCGCAGGAGAACCTGCTATGTTAATGAGTATTGGAAATGCGCTTGGATTTAGACGAGAGCAACCTGACGCTCTCGCAGCGCCAGCCTCTCAGCAGTTACTCGAGCAGTATTTTCATGTTGCTGTGCACCAAGGACTCCTCGATAGATCATCGGTGCTCAAGGCAAAGCCGACCCACTCCTTGATTAATCCCTACCCGAAGCTGCCATTTGATAGCTCGGCTCGCGAGCTTAGCAGCAAGCTTGGCAAGCCCAGTCTGAGACTCTTGCCACAGCATGCCCTGACTGAGGAGCTGATCTTCTATCGCAAGCGCGTCTCCGGGATTCAGGTGCGGTTTGAGTTCCATTTTCACCGAGGTGGATTGTTCTACGCCAAGCGGGTCTATCGGAACCCAACGGACAAAGACTGTTATCTCATCATCGACAACATTCGCAAGAAGTATCTCGGCGAGACTGATTTTGATCCTGAATCAGACAAGATCATCGATGCTCAAGGCAACGAGCTGATGATCAGCCGCAATCAACATCTCAGCATCGATTACCTCTATGCACAGGGCCCGGCGTTCGGCATGATTCGTGATTGGATCGACGAAAAAACTATTCGTCTGCCATTGCCTCCGTTGCTAGGCTCGCTATCTTTTCCGGGCGGCTCATTGCGATGATTGCCCATTTATCGATCTCGCCAACCGCATCGCGATCTTTGATATAGGCGCTGCCAACCATGCTGCGCACCTGGCCCCTCAATCGCCACGCACGAGCTGACGCCGACCGACGGGTGCAGCCAAAGTGGTCGTGCCGAACAACTGCTTCACAGTTGGCAGATCTTCAGCAATTGAACTCTGCATTGCTGCGACCCGGCGACGCTCATCTCTGATCGCAGCGAGACGCATCTGCGCCTGAACTGCCCGATCGTTGCAGTCCCGCTCGAAGCCCCCGTATTCAGTAACCTCAGGGTCGGTCTCGCCAATGTACCTGCTCATGCGAGCAGCAGCCACCTCAAAGACAAGCGCTGAATCAGCAGACCACACCGCTCGCCCATCATCTCGCTTATTCATCACATGCCCTACTCATTGAACCAGAGTGAACCACAGGCGCTAGCGGATTCGACCTCCGCTTGCTGTCGATGATCATGAGCTTAGCTAACAATCGGTGATTTTTTCAGCTGGCGCAACAGATCTGCATACTTCTTAATCTTTATCCGTTATCTCAAGCTGGTTTATGACTTAGTTTGCTTCTTCGCGCCTCAGGCTCTTCATACAACTTCAATAAACTTCAATAAACATCACTGAGAAGACAGATGACAACGAGAAAAATAACGCCGCACACCTCCATGAGGCCGGCTTGAGCCTCGGCATCTTTCCTCGCCGCGTGCAGCCGCCAGTCTAGGGCTGCATGCATCGACCGCCTTGTCGGATCTGCGACAGGGCTTGACTCTCAGCCCGTCGCAGTCGCTCCAAATCTGCCTGACCTCGCCACAAAGTAGTTGATTTTATAGGCTGAAAAATTTAGGCCCAAGATTTGCTTGCAAGCTTCAGCAATCCCCAAGAGGCAAGCTCGAAACAGCCCTCAAGCTGCTACTTCAGCGATGCCGATGCCTTTGCGATCACCCTGAATTGGAGCCCAGACCGATGCTAATCACTCACGCTCCGCCGTCTTCTCAGGTCTGCATCAACGACACCACGCTGCGCGATGGCGAGCAGTCCGCTGGCGTCGCCTTCTCGCTCGATGAAAAGCTGGCCATCGCGCGCGGGCTCGATGCCCTCGGTGTGCCTGAGCTCGAGATCGGCATCCCGGCCATGGGCGAGGAAGAGCGTGACTCGATCCGTGCCGTCGCCGCACTCGGGCTCCAGGCACGGCTGATGATCTGGGGGCGCATGTGCAGTGCCGATATCGATGCCTGCGCCGACCTTGGGGTCGATCTGGTCGACCTCTCGATCCCGGTCTCGGATCAGCAGATCGCACGCAAGCTCGGCCGTGACCGCAGTTGGGTGCTCAGCTGTATCGCCCAAGAGGTGCGTATCGCCCGCGCGCAAGGACTCGAGGTCGGCGTCGGCTGCGAGGATGCCTCGCGTGCCGATCCAGACTGGCTCAAGCAGGTTGCCGAGGTCGCGCAACAGGCCGGGGCGCGTCGGCTGCGCTTCGCCGACACCCTTGGCCTGCTCGACCCCTTCGGAACCTACGAGCGTATCCGCGATCTCGCCAGTGTCTGCGACTGCGAGATCGAGATGCATGCCCATGACGATCTCGGCCTAGCCACCGCCAACACCCTGGCCGCGGTGCGCGCTGGCGCCACCCATGTCAATACCACCGTGCATGGTCTCGGCGAGCGCGCTGGCAATGCCGCGCTGGAAGAGGTGGTGATGGGCCTGAAGCATCTGCACCATGTCACGACAGGGGTCGACCTGACCCGTTTCGAGGCCCTCTCGAAACTGGTCGCCCGCGCCTCCGGCCATGCCATCGGCTGGCACAAGAGCCTGGTCGGCGACGGCGCCTTCACCCACGAGGCCGGCATCCATGTCGACGGGCTGCTGAAAGACCCCTTGAATTACCAAGGCATCGACCCGGCCGAGGTTGGCCGCAGCCATCAGATCGTGCTCGGCAAGCACTCCGGCCGTCAGGCGGTTCGCCTCGCCTACCAGCAACGGCTGCAGCTCGACATCGATGCCGCGCAGGCAGAACGCGTGCTGCCCCTGCTGCGCCGCTTCGTCACCGCGACCAAGTGCACCCCGGCAGATGCCGATCTGCGGCGGTTCCTGGAACAGGCGACAAGCCGCACCGAAACAGCCGTGGAGCCGGAGCCAAGACGCGGCTGCCCAATGCGGCCCGGCACGAGTCCGAGTCTTGGTCTGGCCGCGCCTCTCAGCTCGCGTCCAGCCTAATCATCAGCGCAAGCTCCACGAGCCAGATACCAGGCAGACACCAGGCAGACACCAGCATGGATCTACTCGATATCAGCGACGAGGCCATGTACTTCGAGACGCCGCTAGCGGCTGAGGTGCAGCAACTGCTTGACGAGAGCGGGCGACAGTACCGCTCGCAAGCGCTCGATGGCAGCACGGAGGATGATCTGCAGCTGACCTCGGTGGACACTGCCGAATGGGCGCTACTGCGCGCTTATCTCCAAGCCCCAGAGCACCTCTCAGTGATCGTCGCCCTCTATCGCTTCTTCTATTACCGCCATCGCTACGCGGAGGCGGTGACGATGGCCGATCGCGCCATCCTGCTGAGCTGCCGTCAGCTCGGCCTGAGCGAGGACTGGCGGCAGCTCGGGCAGACCGATCTTGAGCAGGCAGCGGAGCGCTCGATGAGCAGCACTCGCTTTCTGCTGCTGGCGCTCAAGGGCGCAGCCTGGCTCTTGCTACGCCAAGATCAACCGCAGGCGGCTATTGAGCGCCTGGTACCGGTGCGCGCCTTTGATACAAAGGACCAGCTCGGCACCGCTGATCTGCTGAGCTGGGCCGAGAAGGCGCTGCGGCGCGAGCAGATCGCAAACGCTGGCAACAACGTCCATCTGCTCGGTGATTGAGACCACCGCGTCAGCCATCAACAGACGACATTCACCTTTACCGGAGACCCCAATGCCAGATCTCAACAGCTTGCCACCACTTGCCTCTGGTCTCGACCCGATAGCCAGTGCGCTGCCTCAAGCCCTGCCTCAGTCGATCCCAAACTCGCTTGACAGCTTCGAGTCCGATCTTGATGAGCTGGAGGCTGCGGAAGATTTTCTCGATTACTTCGGGATTGCCTTTGAGCCTGCGATCCTGCATGTCAATCGGCTGCATATCCTGCAACGCTTCCACGACTATCTCGCCGAGATCGACGAGCCACCAGACAGCGCAGCGGCCCGCTACCGACTCTACGCGGATCTGCTCCAGGGCGCCTATCAAGACTTCGTCGGCTCCGACGCACGCACCGAAAAGGTCTTTCGCGTCTTCAAGCTGCGCGAGCCGCGTCAGGTCAGCGTTGGCCTAGATCAGCTCATCGCCAGCGGCCACAAACCCGCTTCGCTGAGTGGGCAGCCCCTCTGATGCGGCCCCTGTACGACCTGGGTGACGAGGTTCGCGTACTGCGGAATCTGCGTAATGATGGCACCTTTCCGGGCCAGCCGACCGGCGCATTGCTGGTGCGACGCGGCAGCACCGGCTTTGTGCGCGACCTCGGCACCTTTCTCCAAGACCAGATCATCTACAGCGTCCATTTTCTCGATAGCGACCGGATCGTCGGCTGCCGCGAGGAAGAGCTGCAGCCAGCCGCCGATCCCTGGACCCCGAGCCGCTTCGAGTCGCGCGAGAAGGTCAGCGCGCGCATCGCCCTTGGCCGCGGTGGACGCGTATTGGTGGAAGTAGGACAGATCGGCGAGGTCATCAAGGTGTTGCGCGGCGCGCCTAGCCCGGATGCAGCAGGCAGCGTTGCTTACCATGTCCTCTTTCCGGGCTGTAGCCTGCTGCAGGTTCCAGAGTCGGCCCTCGCACCAGCACCAGCACCAGCACCAGCATCAACGACGGCAACCGACGTCAGCATCAAGCCAGCCGCAGTGGAACAGAGTCCATGAGTCCATCACAGGCCATCGCCCCCAAGCCAGCAGCATCTGATCAGCACAGAGCCGAGCCTGAGGGCTATCGGTATCATCTATTGCGTGCGGCGACCGCTCGCTATCAGCGCAATATCCCCGCCTTAGCGCCAGCAGAACTTGCCGAGGCCGAGCGCCAAGCGCGGCGCAGCTTCGCGCTCGAAGAGCAGGTCTTAAACAGCGCTGAGGCGCGTGATGTATTCATCCCTGACACCCAGGTTCAGCGCGCCTACCAGGCGGTCAAAGCCCGCTACCAGAGCCAAGCCGAGCTCGAGGCCGATCTCGCACGCAACCAGCTGAGCCCGCGCCAGCTGCGCCAAGCCCTAGGCCGCGAGCTGCGCTTTGACGCCGTCATGCAGCGTGTCGGCGCCCGTCACACCCCGATCACCGATGCCGATGAGCGGCTGTTCTATGAGCTGCATCGGGAGCGCTTCACCACGCCCGAGACTCGCAGCGCACGCCATATCCTCATCACCATCAACGAGGACTATCCGGAGAATAGCCGAGCCACCGCTCGTGCACGCATCGAGGCCATCGCAGAACGCCTAAAGGCAACTGAGGATCAGAGCCCTAGCAGCAAGGCCAGCAGCAGCAAATCCGCGAGCGACCAGCCCTCCGAGCGGCAGCAGCGATTCAGCGATGAGGCCCGCAAAGGCTCCGAATGTCCAACCGCGATGGACGGCGGCCAGCTCGGGCAGATCCGCCAAGGTCAGCTCTATCCGGCGCTCGATGCCGCCCTGTTCAACCTCGACCAGGGTGCGATCAGCGGCATCCTCGAGTCCGAGCTAGGCTTTCATCTGCTCTTCTGCGAGGCCATTCATGCGGCCAACAGCCTCCCCTTCAGCCAGGTTCGCGAGCGCATCCATGAGGCCCTCGAGCAGCGCCGCCGCAAGGATCAGCAACGCCAATGGCTAGCCAGTCATGCTTCTTGAAGGCCGCCTCAGTTGAGCGTACAGGCGCCTTCGGCACAGCGACGCCGAAAGCGCCGCTCAGCGAAGTGACGGTAGCCCAACTCCAACGGCTGTCTGAGTCGCAGCCCGGTCACTAGATGCGCCAGCCACCGCCAGCGCGGCAGCCGACGCCAGATCGCAATAAAGGCGTCGACCCCGCTCAGCAGACGCCCATCGGCCTCCTGCACATGCAGCCGGCGCATCGCGCTTGGCAGATCAAGCCCGACGGCGGCCAAGGCCTCTCCTTCTTGAGTGATGTCGATCCAATGGATACGATCAGCCCGATCGATCTTGCGATAATGCGCGATCTCTCGGCGACAAAGCGGACAACCACCGTCAAAGAACGTTTTTAGCGATGCCAACCTCACGACCGATGCGAATCCTAGGCTCCCTGATCGTCCTGGCATGGCTCATCGTCAGCAGCCTCCTGACCACCGGCTGCTCGAGCGTTCAACTGGCCTACAACAGCGCTGATTTCTTCATCGAGCGCTATGCCGATGACTACCTGGGGCTTGAAAACCCCCAGATGCAGCAATGGTCGCCACTGCTCGAGACGGCGCTGAAACGTCATCGCACCGAGGAGCTGCCTTATCTGGCCAGCTTCTTCGCCCAGGCGGCGCAAGCTGTCGGTGCGGGCCTGACGGAGGCCAAGGTCGATTGCCTCCTCGATCAGTTCGAGACCCTCTATCGGCGCCATTTCCGGCTCGCCTCAATCACCGCTGCCCCATTGCTCGCCAGCCTGACCCCAGCGCAAGTCGATGCCCTCGCCAAGACCTTTGCTGAGGAGCATGAGGAAGACGCAGCAAAGGCCACTGTAGAGGCTGCAGCCCGCCGTGCGCGCAAGCGCGCCGAGCGCTATGTCGACAACCTGCGCTGGTGGATCGGCGACCTCAGCTCGGAGCAGCGCGGGCTGGTGCGCGAGATCACCCGCCGCATCCCAGATACCGCACCGGCCTGGTACGCCTATCGCCAGAGCCAACGCGAGGCACTGCTCGCCTTGCTCCGAGAGGGCGCTTCAGCCGCCGCTATCGAGCAATTCCTGATCTCCTGGCTGGTCGAATTTACGGATCTGCCACCCACCCTAAACGATGCCCAGCCCGCGCTGCGCCAGGCCTTTACCGACCTACTCTTGCGCCTACAGCCAACCCTGAGCAAGAGTCAGCAGGAGCATTTCATCGGCCGACTCGAGGGGCTGCAGCGGGATTTCATGCGTCTGCAGCCCAATCCAAGGCTCGCGCCATTGCTCTGCAGCAGGCCAGGCTAGCCAGACCGCTGCCGATAAATGGATTTATCGAGCCTTTTCATCAGGTAATAGCCGCCGATCAGGGTCGCCAATAGCGCCGCCATACCGATCATGTACATCGCGGGATCGCCCTTGCCTTCAAGATCGAGCACGACGACCTTGCGTGCCAGGGCCGTAATGGCGATCAGCAGCATCATCTCGACATGCACGGACTTATCGACCATGTACATGTAGATGCTGGCCATCAGCTCAACGGCAATCAGCACAATGAGAAACATGCCAAAGACCTCGAACAGTTCATCGAGGCCGAGGAGAAAACCGTCGTTTTTGATGTTGACGACATCGTTGTAGAGGATGACGCAGAGCTCGACGAGCGCAAGCACCGAAACACCCGCGATCAAGATCAGCAGGACGAAGGCGAGGCTGCGCTCGAAGTAGTGAAATGCCGCGTGCAGGATGGGGTGCTTCGGCTTGGGCTTGGCGGCGCCGCTGAGATCCAAGGTCGGCAGCTCGGCATCTGGCCGACCGCTGCCCTGGTCGCTAGATAACCGCTCCCTGTCTTCAGCTGTGCCGACGCTCGCGCCCTCAGCACCGGCGGGGATGATACGGACCATCGCCCCGGCCTGCGCAAAGGCGGCGTGAAGCCGAGCGGCAAGCGCACTATCGATCCCACGTTTGACGGTCACCGGTGTACCGCTGAAGAGCTGGTCAACGGCCTCATCGGACAGCTTAAACAGCGCTTTGAGGCGCGCCTTGGCTTGGTTAGGGTTGGCCCCAGGCGTCAGCTCACCAGCAAATTCCAAGTCAAAGCGGGTACTCATCATGACGGATACTCAGCGCTCTTCCTGCGGACGCATGTGCGGGAATAAGAGCACATCCCGAATGGAGGGGGCGTCGGTGAATAACATCACCAAGCGGTCGATACCGATGCCCTCCCCGGCTGTCGGCGGCAGACCATGCTCGAGGGCGCAGATGTAGTCGGCATCGAAGTGCATCGCCTCGAGATCGCCCGCTTCTTTGTCCGCGACTTGCTGGCGGAAGCGCTCGGCTTGATCCTCAGGGTCATTGAGCTCGGAGAAGCCATTGGCGATCTCGCGGCCGCCGACAAAGAATTCGAAGCGATCGGTAACGAACGGATCAGCATCACTCTGTCGCGCCAGCGGCGAGACCTCCGTCGGATAGGCGGTGATGAAGGTCGGCTGCATGAGCCGCGACTCGACGGTCTTCTCGAAGATCTCGATCTGTAGCTTACCTAGGCCATAGCTGTCCTTGAGATGGATGCCCAGGCGCTCGGCCACCGCGCGTGCCCGCTCCACCGAGTCCAGATCCGTGGCGCTCAGGTCGGGATTGAAGGCTAGGATCGACTCGCGCACCGTCAGGCGTGCAAAGGGCTGCGAGAGATCGTAGGTCTCGCCCTGATAGCTGATCTGGCTGGTGCCGAGCACGCGCTCGGCAAGCTCGCGCAAGAGCCTCTCAGTCAGGTCCATGAGGTCGTGGTAATCCGCATAGGCCTGATAGAGCTCGAGCATGGTGAATTCGGGATTATGGCGCGTCGAGAGGCCTTCATTGCGGAAGTTGCGGTTGATCTCATAGACACGCTCAAAGCCCCCCACCACCAATCGCTTTAGGTAGAGCTCAGGCGCAATGCGCAAAAACAGCTGCATGTCGAGCGCATTATGATGGGTGACGAAGGGCCGCGCGACCGCACCGCCTGGGATCGCCTGCATCATGGGCGTCTCGACCTCAAAGAAGCTGCGCTGATTGAGGAAATCGCGGATCGCCTGAATCAGCTGGGTACGCACCCGGAAGGTCTCGCGCGTGGCCTCGTTCATGATCAGATCGAGATAACGCTGGCGATAGCGGCTCTCGGTATCGGCGAGCCCATGCCATTTCTCGGGCAATGGCCGCAACGATTTGGTCAGCAGCCGCAACTGCTCGACCTTGATCGACAGCTCACCGGTCTTAGTCTTGAACAGCTGGCCAGAGACACCAAGGATGTCACCGATATCCAGCTCCTTCTTAAACCAAGCGTAGTCATCGACACCCAAGAGATCACGCTGCACGAAAAGCTGGATACGTCCACTCATATCCTGCAGATGCGCGAAGCTCGCCTTCCCCATCACCCGCCGACTCATTAGCCGACCGGCCACTTTAGCGCGCACATTCCGGGTCTCGAGCTCAGCGCTATCCATATCGGCGTAATGCGCATGCAGCTCACCGGCCACTACATTGCGCCGAAAATCATTCGGAAACGCCGGACCCTGCTCGCGAATCGCATTCAGCTTCTCACGCCGCTGAGCGATCAGCTTGTTCTCATCCTGCTCCGGCTGCGCGGAAGGATTCATCTGGTCCGTCGGCTGCATATCGTTCATAGCTCACCACTAATCAAAGCCCAGTCTTCAAGCTAGCCTCAATAAAAGGATCAAGGCCGCCATCCAGCACCGCCTGAGTATTACCGGTCTCGACATTGGTACGCAGGTCTTTGATGCGCGACTGATCCAGCACATAGGAGCGGATCTGACTACCCCAGCCGATATCGGATTTGGTCTCTTCCAGGGCCTGCTGCTCGCTGCGACGTTTCTGCATCTCCAGCTCATAGAGCTTGGCCTTGAGCTGCTTCATCGCTTGGTCCTTATTGGCATGTTGCGAGCGCCCATTCTGACACTGGGTTACCGTATTCGTTGGCAGATGGGTAATGCGCACCGCGGATTCCGTCCGGTTGACGTGCTGACCGCCGGCACCAGAGGCGCGGTAGACGTCGATGCGCAGCTCGGCCGGATTGATCTCGATCTCGAACGAGTCGTCAATCTCAGGTGAGACAAATACGGCCGCAAATGAGGTATGGCGTCGGTTGCCAGAGTCAAAGGGCGACTTGCGTACTAGCCGATGCACACCGGTCTCGGTGCGCAGCCAGCCGAAGGCGTGATCACCCTGCACCGAGACCGTCGCCGATTTGATCCCCGCCACATCGCCCGGCGAGACCTCGGTCAGCTCGGCCTTGAAGCCATGCGCTTCAGCCCAGCGTAGATACATGCGCAGGAGCATCTCGGCCCAGTCTTGCGCTTCGGTGCCACCGGAGCCGGCCTGAATGTCGATGAAGGCGTTCTTGGGGTCCATCTCGCCCGAGAACATGCGCCGGAACTCGAGCTCAGCGACCTGCTTCTCGTAGCCTTGCAGATCTGCGACCACGGCCGCGACCGTCTCGCTGTCGTTTTCGTCGGCGGCCATTGCCAAGAGGTCATCGGCATCGGCGAGGCCCTCGTCGAGCGCCTTGACCGTATTCACGACCATCTCCAGCGAGGCACGCTCGCGCCCTAGCGCTTGGGCGCGTTCAGGATCGGACCAGACCTCGGGCTCTTCGAGTTCGCGCAAGACCTCGGTCAGGCGTTCTTGCTTGTCGGCGTAGTCAAAGATACCCCCTAAGGAGCTCGAGGCGCCCCTTGAGGTCAGCGATCTGCCCACGAACCGGGTTGATGTCTTCCATGAGGATCTCCGTTGGATGAAAAACGGTCAATTGTACCCCAGCCTGGGTCTCCGCAGCAGGCAAACCGACCATACCCTATCGATCGTCTATACTCAGACAAGACTCCATTGCTAAGATATTGCTAAGAGGGAGTGATCGTCTCATGGCCCGCCTTCCCCGCTTTGTGCTACCAGGTTTCCCGCAGCATCTGATCCAACGTGGCAACAATCGCCAGACCATCTTGCGCGACGAGGAGGACTACTGGTTCCTCTGGGCTAGGCTCTGCGATGCGGCGGATAAGTTCCACTGCGACATCCACGCCTATGTACTGATGCCAGACCATTTCCATCTGCTGCTGACGCCCTGGCAAGAAGACGGCATCGGCAAGCTGATGCAGTATACCGGCCGCTATTTCGTGCAGCATGTCAATGGCCGCTATCATCGCAAAGGTACCCTTTGGGAGGGCCGTTATCGCGCGACCCTGCTCGATCCTGATGACCTCTTGCTGCCAGTCAGCCGCTATATCGAGACCAACGCGGTGCGCGCCGAGCTGGTGAGCGCCACGGAGGAGTACGACTGGTCGAGCTACGCCGCCAACGCACTCGGGCACGACGACGAGCTGATCAGCCCGCATCAGGTATACCGAGCGCTTGGCGAAAGCCCAGCACGGCGGCAGCAGGCCTACCGTGCTCAATTCGAGTATCCCCTCAGCCGCCAGGTCATCGAGCGCATCCGGGCGGCAACCAACAAGGCCTGGGTGCTTGGCGATGAGCACTTCTGCCAAGCCATCGAGGATAAGCTCAACCGTCGGGCACGACCGCGGCCGCGGGGCGGTGACCGCCGCTCAGCCGCCTACCGCCGTGCATTGCAGCAGCCGGCGACATTACACTAGCGTCCTCGCTAGCCGATGAGAGAACCCTATGTCGTACATCCATGTCGCTCGTCCACATCATCTCGGCCTGGAAGCAGCGCGGGCGGAAGTCGAGCGCATCGCTGCTCGAGTTCGCGATGAATACAATGCGGAGTATCACTGGGACGGCGATGTGCTGTACTTCAAACGTTCAGGCATCTCAGGCCAGATCGCCGTCGCCGATCGCTCCATGGATCTGACCATCAAGCTTGGCATCCTGCTGACCGCGATGAAGGGTCAGATCGAAGAGCGCCTCACGCGCAAGATCGATGAGGCGCTTGCCCGCTACGAGCCCAAGCCCCCCGCGGCTGCAGACGGCTGATTGAGCCGGCTAGCCCCTAGAGCGCAACGGCCAACCATTAGCTGCTGTCGAGAAATATTTTCGATCGCACTGACTGCAAAGCTATTTTTTCTTCACAACATGCCTTGTTTTTCTGCGCTGGTCAGCCTATCCTCGTAAGCAATGGGGGACGCTGATGCGGGGGACGGCGTCTGTACGCAGGCGCCGGCATCAGTCCATTTTTTGTGCAGCAGGCTTAACCACGCATCGAGGCAATGCGATGAGCGGGCGAGAAGACAAGCGATTTTGGGGAGCTGAGGAAGCCTGGGGACAAGGGAGCCAGGGGCGCGGTATCGACCGTCGCCAATTTATCAGTACCCTCGGTGGCGCAACCGCCGCCTTCTTGCTCGGTGCATCGATGCCGAGCGAGGCGGCGCGTGGTCCGGCGCTACAGAACCAGTTGGTTCGGCTGGTGAAGCGCCAGCGCGCCGAGGGACTGATCCGGTCGGATGAGAAGACCTCCTGGTCGGTCTACGATTTCACTGGCGCCAAGAAGCTGGTATCGATCAACGAAGACGTTCCGCGCCAAGCGGCCAGTATGTTAAAGCCCTTCGTCGCGCAAGCCTTCTTCTTCACCATGAAGGAGCGCGGTTCAAAGCTGCGGTATACCGGCTCGGTGCGCGACAGCATGGAGGCGATGATCCGCAATAGCAGCAACACCGCCACCACCGAGATCATGCGCATCGTGAGTCGGCACAACGGTAGCAACGGGCCGAAAGACGTCGAGCGCGTCCTTAAACGTCACGCCCCTGGGGTGTTCCAGCAGACGAGCATCGTCGAGTACATTCCGGCCAACGGCCGCACCTATCGCAATCTTGCCTCAGCGCACGACTACAGCCGTTTCCTCTGGGCACTCTGGAACAACCAGATGCCAAACGCCCAGGAAGTCCGAGATCTAATGGCCCTACCCAATCACGACCGCATCACTAAGCGCGTCAAGGGCATGCCCTCGAACATCAAGGTCTATGACAAGACCGGCTCAACGGCGATGTTGTGCGGCAACATGGGCATCATCGAATGCTACGACCGGCGCGGCCGACCGCGGCCCTACACCTTCATCGGCATCATCGAGAAGAGCCAGCGCACCAACTACTACGGCACCTGGATCACCAACCGTAGCAACGCGATGCGCGAGGTCTCGAGCCTGGTCTACAGCTACATGCGGCAGCAGCATCAGCTGGTCTAGGCTAACCTGATGCATCCGCTGGCGCGATCTGCCAAACCTAGCCTAGATCGCGCAGCCCCAAGACATCTTGCATATCGAACTGACCGCGATCACGCTCGGCGATCCAGCGAGCAGCGCGGCAAGCGCCACGGGCGAAGGTCATGCGATTGCTCGCCTTGTGGGCAATCTCGACGCGCTCGCCGTCGGCAGCAAACCAGACGCTATGCTCACCAACAGTGTCACCGGCGCGAATGGTCTCAAAACCGATGGTCTGGCGCTCGCGAGGCCCGGTCTGGCCATGGCGACCGTAGACGGCGACTTCACCGAGATCACGGCCGAGCGCGTCGGCGATCACCTCCCCCATGCGCAATGCGGTTCCCGAAGGTGCATCGACCTTATGCCGATGGTGCGCCTCGATAATCTCGATGTCGACATCCTCGCCCATCACCCGTGCTGCAAGATCTAACAGCTTGAAGCAGAGATTGACCCCAACACTCATATTGGGGGCCAGCACCACCGCAGTATCGATGGCTGCTTCGCTGACCATCTCGCGCTGCTCAGCAGTGAGCCCGGTGGTGCCGATCACCATTCGGCAGCGCGCATCTCGACAGAGCGCAACATGATGCATGGTCGCGCGCGGCGTGGTGAAGTCGATGAGGACGTCGAAATCGGCCAGCACCTCGTCCAGATCAGGACGGATCGCGGCACCGATCGGCCCGATACCAGCGAGTTCGCCAGCGTCAACACCGACCAAGGCGCTGTCCGACTGCTCGGTGGCTGCCGTGACGCGGAGACCCTCGGTCGCCTGCACCGCGGTAACCAGGGTGCGTCCCATTCGGCCGCCGGCGCCGGCGATGGCTACACGAATTGGTTCCATGCCTGTCCTCCTGGGCTAGAGCCCCATCTTCTCGAAAAAGTGCTTAACGCCGTCGAGCCAAGAGCTGGACTGGGGGCTGTGGTGTTTGCCACCTGCCGTCACGCTGTCTTCAAACTCTTGCAGCAGTGTTCTCTGTCGCTCAGTCAGATTCACTGGGGTCTCGACGATGACACGGCAGAGCAGATCACCCACTGGCCCACCACGCACAGGCTTGACACCCTTGCCACGCATGCGGAAGAGCTTACCGGTCTGCGTGCCAGCCGGCACCTTGAGCACAACTTTGCCGTCTAGAGTGGGCACCTCGAGCTCGCCCCCCAAGGCCGCAGTGACGAAGCTGATTGGCACCTCACAGAAGAGATGGCTATCCTCGCGCTTGAAGATCGGATGGTCTTCGACCACCACCTGCACATAAAGGTCACCCGGGACACCACCATGCTCGCTCGCCTCGCCCTCGCCAGCCAGGCGGATGCGGTCACCGGTATCGACGCCGGCAGGCACCTTCACCGAGAGTGTCTTCTCCTCCTTCAGCCGGCCAGCACCCCGACAGTAGCGGCAGGCCTCTTCGACCACCTTGCCGGTGCCGCGGCACTCCGGGCAGGTCTGCTGGATCGAAAAGAAGCCTTGCTGCATCCGCACCTGACCAGCGCCGTGGCAGGTTGGACACTCCTTAGGCCGCGTACCCGGCTTGGCACCGGTGCCTCCGCAGTGGTGACATTCAACGGTGGTCGGGATGCGAATCTTCACATCCTTACCGGTGACCGCCTCTTCTAGGCTCATCGCGAGGTCGTAGCGCAGATCCGCACCACGCGCGGTGCGGCGGCCGCCACCGCGGCCACCAAAGATATCACCAAAGACATCACCGAAGATGTCTGAGAAGCCACCACCAGCGAAGTCACCTGGGCCGCTACCAAAGCCACCCTGGCCACTCACGCCAGCGTGTCCAAATTGGTCATAGGCGCTGCGCTTGCGGGGATCGGCCAAGATGTCGTACGCCTCCTTGGCCTCCTTAAACTTGGCCAGGGCATCGGCGTCGTCCGGATTCCGGTCCGGATGATATTTCATGGCAAGACGCCGAAACGCCTTCTTGATGTCCTGCTCACTGGCATTTCGGCTCAGGCCGAGGACGTCGTAGTAATCGCGCTGGGACATTCGCGTAATCGGTCAGTCGTTGGGAAGAATAATGATCAGCATGCAGCCGTCGAAAAGGAAACGGCGCGTGGGCGGTCTGCACCCACGCGCCGTAGCCCGGGCTGGAGCGGAGCGCAGGCGCTCGGGCCGTCAAGCAGCCTAGCGCTTGTCCTCCTTAACCTCTTCAAACTCGGCATCGACGACATCATCGGCTTCAGCCTTGGCGCCAGCACCCCCAGCCTCACCAGCGCCACCGGCAGCAGCGCCCTGATCCTGGGCGTAGAGTCGCTCAGCCATCTTACCCGATGCCTCACCCAGGACCTTGGTCAATGATTCGATCTTGTCCTTGTCTTCACCCTTCATCGCCTCCTCAAGCTCCTTGATGGTGCTCTCGATGCGATCCTTTTCGCCAGCCTCGAGCTTGTCATCGCCAAGCTGCTCCATCGACTTCTGAGTCGCATGGATCATCGAGTCGGCCTGGTTACGGGCACTGACTAGCTCATGGAATTTGCGATCGTCCTCGGCATGCGCCTCGGCATCCTTGACCATGCGCTCGACCTCGTCATCCGAGAGACCCGAGCTGGCCTTGATGATGATTGACTGCTCCTTGCCAGTCGCCTTGTCCTTCGCATGCACATTCAGGATACCGTTAGCATCGATATCGAACTTGACCTCAATCTGCGGGACGCCGCGCGGTGCCGGCGGGATGTCCGAGAGGTCAAAGCGACCTAGCGACTTGTTATCCGCAGCACGCTCGCGCTCACCCTGCAGCACATGCACGGTCACTGCGGTTTGACTGTCATCCGCGGTCGAGAACACCTGGTTCGCCGAGGTCGGGATGGTGGTGTTCTTCTCGATCAGCTTGGTCATGATGCCGCCTAGCGTCTCGATACCCAGCGACAGTGGCGTGACGTCGAGCAGCAGCACGTCTTTGACTTCGCCACCTAGCACACCGCCCTGAATGGCAGCACCGATGGCCACGGCCTCATCTGGGTTGACATCTTTACGCGGCGCCTTGCCGAAGAATTCCTCGACCTTGGCCTGCACCTTCGGCATGCGGGTCTGACCGCCGACCAGGATGACCTCGCTGATATCGCCAGCGCCGACGCCGGCATCCTTCAAGGCTGTGCGGCAGGGTCCGATGGTGCGATCGACCAGGTCTTCGACCAGCGACTCGAGCTTGGAGCGGGTCAGCTTCACGTTGAGATGCTTAGGCCCGGTCTGATCCGCCGTGATGTAGGGCAGATTGATATCGGTCTGCTGGCTCGAGGAGAGCTCGATCTTGGCCTTCTCGGCGGCCTCCTTCAGGCGCTGCAGGGCGAGCGGATCATTATGTAGGTCAACGCCCTGCTCCTTCTTGAAGGTATCGGCCAAGAAATCAATGATGCGCAAGTCGAAGTCTTCACCGCCGAGGAAGGTATCACCGTTGGTGGAGAGCACCTCGAACTGATGCTCACCTTCGATCTCGGCGATCTCGATGATCGAGATATCAAAGGTACCGCCGCCGAGGTCGTAGACCGCGAGCTTTTGATCGCCGCGCTTCTTGTCCATGCCGTAGGCGAGCGAGGCCGCGGTCGGCTCGTTGATGATGCGCTTGACGTCAAGACCAGCGATACGTCCGGCGTCTTTGGTTGCTTGGCGCTGCGAGTCGTTGAAGTAAGCCGGCACCGTGATGACGGCCTCAGTGACCTTTTCGCCGAGATAGTCCTCGGCGGTCTTCTTCATCTTCTGCAGGATCTTCGCCGAGATCTCGGGCGGCGCCATCTTCTTGCCATTGGCCTCGACCCAGGCATCGCCATTGTCGGCCTTGACGATCTTGTACGGGACCATGTCCTTGTCCTTACCGACCACCTGATCTTCAAAGCGACGGCCGATTAGGCGCTTGATCGCAAACAGGGTGTTGGCTGGGTTGGTGACCGCCTGGCGCTTCGCTGATTGCCCAACGAGCACCTCATTGTCGCCGGTAAAGGCAACGATACTCGGTGTGGTGCGATCGCCCTCGGCATTCTCGATCACCTTAGGCTTATCGCCTTCCATCACGGCGACGCAGGAATTGGTGGTCCCGAGATCGATACCGATGATCTTTCCCATGGTCTGTCTCCAGTAGTAAATCTGTTTCGATGTTCGTGGTCGGCTAAGCCGGCCAACATTGACTCATTGGCGCAGGAATTGGGGCAAAACCCTTCGATTCTCAAGCATTCTCGCCACGCCAGCGGCGGCTATAAGGTCAGTTTCAAGACGCTGGTTGACGCCGCGCAATCAGGCTGCTTGGGATACCATCACCAGCGCTGGGCGCATCAAGCGGCCGTTGAGCAGATAGCCGCTCTGCACCACCTGCACCACGGTGTTGGGCGGCACATCAGCACGCGGTTGCATCGACATGGCCTGGTGGTACTCCGGATTAAACGGCTCGCCCTCGGGGTCGATGCGCTCAACGCCGAATTTCGACATCACATCACGCAGCAGCTTGAGCGTCAGCTCAGTGCCCTCGCGCAGCTTGGAGAGATCCGCATCTTCGGCGGCCGCCGCTGCCTGTCCCAGTTCGAGACTATCGCGCACCTGCAAGAGCTCCTTGACGAAGCCTTCGAGTGCGAATTTATGCGCATTCTCAAGCTCCTTCGCTTGGCGCCGCGACATATTCTCCATCTCGGCGCGGATGCGCAGAACCTGGTTGTGGGCATCATCTGCCCGTGACCGTGCATCTTCTAGCAGCATGGTCAGTTCGGATGGGTCCTGATGCAGCGTCGTCGCCTGCTCAGCGTCTGGCGCCTCCGAATCCTGATGAGCCGTCGCCAGGTCGGAATCCGTGGCTGCCTCATCAAGCGGCATTTCTGTTGTCGAGCCAGCGCCAGGCGATGCACCGACATCCTCAACCGACGCAGACGCTTCAGTTTGCGCTGCGGTGCCTAGCGGCTGTTCTTCTTGCTCCTTTGTCATTTCATACCTCTCCCCGGGCCAGTGTGCGGACATCGACAACAACGTCATCGAGACCTCTGGCCTCTGCCGTAGATTGTGAGTGAGTTGTCATGGGTCAACGACTACGCAGTGCTGCTGCAAGCAGCTTTGCCGTGACGTCGACCACCGGAATCACTTGCTGATAGTTCATGCGCGTCGGGCCAATCACGCCGAGCACGCCGAGCACCTGATCTTCGACGCGGTAGGTCGCCGTAACCAGGCTACAGTCGTCGAGCAATTCGTAGCCTGATTCCTCACCGATGAAGATCTGTACCCCTTCGGCCTCGATACAGCGATCGAGCAGATCCAGGATCTGCCGTTTCTCGGTAAAGGCGTCGAACAAGGCCTTGAGCCGTTCCATGCTGGAGAGCTCGGTAAACTCCATCAGATTGGTCTGGCCGGCGATCATCACATCGTCCTTGTGCTCAGCGGCTTCGACAACGCGCTGCGCCATCATCACCGCGCGCATCATCAGCTCATCCATGTGCGCATGGGTCCGCTTCAGATCGGCCATCAGCTGGCGGCGTACCTCGCGCATCTCATGGCCATTAAACAGCTGCGTCAAGTAATTCGATGCCTGCTCCAACTGTGAGGCCGACAAGGGCTGCTCGGTCTCGAGGATGCGATTGTGCACCTCACCATCACTCGTGACCAAGATCGCCAAGACCCGACGGCCAGAAAGCTGCACGAACTCGATCTGTCGAAACACCTCTCGCTCATGCCTCGGTACCATCACCAGCCCGGCTAAATGGGTCACCCCTGATAGGGCTTGGGACGCCGTCTGGATCAGGTTCACGGTGTCCGTGGTGCGCGCAAATTGGTCGCGCAGGATCGAGACATCGGCCTCGGTCAAGGGCGCCACCTTGAGCAGACTATCGATGAATAGTCGATAGCCCGATGCCGTCGGCACGCGTCCCGCTGAGGTATGCGGTGACGAGACCAGGCCTAAATCCTCGAGGTCCGACATGACATTGCGAACCGTCGCCGGGCTCAGGTCGAGGCCAGTATCGCGCGCTAGGGTGCGCGAGCCGACCGGCTGCCCATCGCGGATGTGGCGCTCCACCAACACCTTTAAGAAGTGTAGCGCGCGCTCGCTGACTTGGCCCTCGGCAACACGGACACTAGATCGGGAGTCCATTGATACGAGATGTTCACTCACTGAAAGATGAACGAAACCCACCGGATCTCGGACAAGAAATCGGCTGTTAGCACTCTAACCAAACGAGTGCTAACGCTGGCAATCTATGATGCTCGCTGGACGATGTCAAGAACCTCCGCTCGGTTCTGCGATCGGATGCGGCTTTTCCTCGGCACCGCAACCACTGCAATCGCCCGCTCAACAGGCGATTGTCGGATAAGCGCGTACCGAGTGGCGGAAGATTTTCGTTTGCCTTCAAGGAGCCTTGTCGGGCGCGTCGCCGGGCTCCCTGACTGAGGATGCGACGCTGAAAGAAAGCGAAAAGACCAGCAAGGTGGTACGAGCTTTGACAGAAATCGCCTAAGATAGACCGCGACTAAGATTGAGCAGATCGACTGCTCGACGCCCTATCATTCTCGCCTGCTCAGGATCGCTCGCCATCCATGGCTTGGTTTCACCATGTCGGCATCATCGCCAAACAGTATGCCGATGCGCGCGTCGCCAGCACGGTTGCGCGCGCCGTCAATTACCTCAGCGCCCAAGGCGTGCAGACCTCGATTGAGCAGACCACAGCCAGCCTGCTGCAACGTTCCGATGGGGTCAGTATCGACAGTCTTGGCGAGCGCTGCGACCTGGTGCTGGTCATTGGCGGCGACGGCACCTTCCTGCACGCCGCGCGCAGGCTGTCAGAGCACGATATCGCCTTGGTCGGCATCAACCTCGGGCGCCTCGGGTTTCTCGTCGATATCCTGCCGGATGAGATCGAGCCGCGGCTGGAGCAGATCCTCAGTGGCGCCTATGATGCCGATACCCGCATCCTACTGGACGCGCGGATCGGCGCCCAGGCGGCGCCTGAGCGCGCACTCAATGATGTCGTCATCCACAAATGGAACTCTGTGCGGATGATCGAGTTCGAGACCTACATCGACGGCCAGTTCGTCAATGCCCAGCGCTCCGATGGGCTGATCGTCTCCACCCCAACCGGCTCCACTGCCTATGCCCTCTCTGGCGGTGGGCCGCTACTGAATCCGCGGCTCGATGCCCTCCTGCTGGTGCCGATCTGCCCGCACACGCTGAGCAATCGACCGCTCGTCGTCCCAGGCAGCAGTCGCATCGAGATCCGCATCTGCAACCTGGAGCCCGAGCAGGTGCGCCTGACCTGCGACGGCCAGGTTGACTTGCCGCTAGAATCCGACAGCAGCATCCAGATCGAGCGCAGTCGTCGCCGTGTGCGACTGCTACACCCACCTGATCACAACCATTACCGCATCCTGCGCGCCAAGCTCGGCTGGGGCGGCCATACGCACTCGGATACCCCGTGCTAACCCAGATCACTGTTCAAGACCTGGTCATCGTCAGCCGGCTCGAACTCGAGCTGGCAACGGGGATGACCGCGCTGACGGGCGAGACCGGCGCCGGCAAGTCGATCCTGATCGACGCGCTCGGACTCACCCTGGGCGACAAGGCCGATGCGAGCATGATCCGCAGCGGCTGTGAGCGTGCCGAGATCAGCGCCGACTTCGATGTCTCTCATAATCCCGCCGCTCAGGCCTGGCTCGCTGAACAAGCGTTGGAGGACGACAACGACTGCCTGATCCGGCGCGTGCTGGTGCGCAGTGGACGGGCGCGCGCCTATATCAACGGCCGCGCAGTGAGTAGTGCACAGTTGCGCGCGCTCGGCGAGCGGCTGGTCGACATCCACGGCCAGCATGCGCATCAATCGCTGTTGCGTGCGGCGGCTCAGCGCAGCCTGCTCGATGGCTATGCCGATCATCAACCGCTGACCCTCGAGGTGGCCGAGCAGTATCGCCGTTACAAGGCGATCGACCAGCGTTGGAAGACGCTGAACGCAGAGCGCAGCGAGCGCGAGGAGCGCCTGGCGCTGCTGCGCTTCCAGCTCGAGGAGCTCGATGCGCTCGAGCTCGGCGAGCATGAGCTCGACGCGCTCGACGCCGAACAGCGCCGGCTCGCAAACCAGGATCAGCTGCAGACGACAGCGGCCAGGCTCGTCGATCGACTCTATGAGGGCGAGCAATCGCTGCGTGATGGCCTCGGCCAGGCCAGCGCCGAGCTTGGCAGTCTGAGCGCGATCGATCCGAGCTTGGTCGAGACGCGCGAGCTGATCGACGGCGCCATGGTGCAGGTCGAAGAGGCGGCTGCCAACCTGCGCCACTATCTGGACGGACTCGAGATGGACCCCGGCCGCCTTGGGGTGGTCGAGCAGCGCATCGGCCGCATCCATGATCTGGGGCGTAAGTATCGGGTTGCACCGGAGCAGCTGATCGCCTTCACCGCTGAGCGGCATGCGGAGGTCGAGCGATTGGAGCAGGCCGACCAGTCACTAGATGCCCTTGCAGCAGAGCGCGCGCAGGCGCATGCGGCCTTGCGTGAGCGCGCCGAGGCGCTGAGTGCGTCGCGGATTGAAGCAGCTGCTCGCCTGAGTCAGACCGTCAGCGCAGCGATGCAGGATCTTGGGATGACGGGCGGCGAATTCCGGGTTGAGGTCAGCGCCAGCGGCCCGGAGGCGATCAGCGCCCAAGGGCTCGACAGCATCGCCTTCTTGGTCAGCGCCAATCCCGGCCAACCGCTGCAGCCACTGGCCAAGGTCGCCTCTGGTGGTGAGCTCTCGCGCATCAGTCTGGCGATCCAGGTTGCGACCGCTGAGATCGGCGGCATCCCAACCCTGGTCTTCGATGAGGTCGATGTCGGCATCGGTGGTAGTGTTGCCGAGATCGTCGGCCGTTTGCTACGCCGGCTAGGAGGCAGCCGGCAAGTGCTTTGCGTGACCCACCTCGCCCAGGTCGCGGCGCAGGCGCATCAGCATCTGCGGGTGAAAAAGTTCGCCAAAGAGACGCAGACCTTCACCGAGATCAACCCGCTCGACACCGCAGAGCGCATCGACGAGGTCGCTCGCATGCTTGGCGGCACCGAGATCACCGCGACCACCCGCGCCCATGCCGCCGAGATGTTGGGCATCAAGCCCTGAGCAGTTCCGCCACGACCAGCTGATCAGCGATTTGCGCCGGCGTTGGCGCCGGCAGCCAGGGGATCACCCCCAGACAGGGCGCCGCCAGCCACTCGCG
Organism: Halochromatium sp.; assembly: GCA_010912705.1. Lineage (GTDB taxonomy): Bacteria > Pseudomonadota > Gammaproteobacteria > Chromatiales > Chromatiaceae > Lamprobacter. The sequence continues at coordinate 42,553 of POWB01000025.1, read as the reverse complement.
CAAGGTTGTCAGATTCTCATCGACAGCGGCCATTGTCGGATCGATCCGATTCGCGACCCAGCCGGCAAGCCTAAGGCCCGAGGCCTGAATCGACTCAGCGCTCAGCAGCGCGTGATTGAGGCAGCCAAGGCGCAGACCGACCACCAGGACCACAGGCAGATCCAGCGCACTTGCAAGATCAGCCAGCGTCAGACCAGGCCCGAGCGGCACCCGCCAGCCACCAGCGCCTTCGACGACGACCCAGTCTGCCTGGGCGGCCAGCTGTTGGTACGCCGTCTTGATCGGCTCGATCTGCATCTCGACACCCAGTTGCGCGGCGGCGATGTGTGGCGCGATCGGCGGCTCAAAGGCGTAGGGATTGATGGCCGAATAGGCGAGCAACGTTGAGCCTTGAGCCTGGATTCGCAGCGCGTCTTCATTGCGCAGACCCTCGGCCGTCAGCACACAACCAGCAGCGACCGGCTTCATCCCGAGCAGGCTTAGCCCGCACCGCTGCAAGGCTGCCATGAGCCCCAGCGTTACCTCGGTCTTGCCAACATCGGTATCGGTGCCGGTGATGAAGAGTCCCTGCGCCTGGGGCTGTAACGTCCTCTTTGACTGCGCCGATGCTGAGCTGATCCCTACCGCATCACTCATACCGCATGCACCGTAGCATTGTTCTCGTCATCTTATTGTCATCGCCTTGATCTCATCATTATCGCGCTCGTCGCATTGGGTCATTCGGCACCAAGCGAGAGCGCGACTCTGTCCTCTGCTATGCTTCTTCCCATGTCATCTTCCCATGAGGTATGGGCATGGAGTCCATCAATGTTAGCGGACTGAAAAACAACCCCAGCGAGGCGCTGCGCAAGTCGCATCGCGATGTGGTGCTAGTGCTGAACCGCGACCGCCCTGATGCCTTGATGGTCGGGGTCGAGCTAGCAGGCGGACTAGACGCGAAAGGTGTCAAGCCAGCGCTGGCCACGGCACTGTTCCGCGATGGCAGCCTATCGTTAGCGCGCGCCGCCCGCTTGGCAGAGATGCCGTTGTCCGAGTTCATCACCCATGTCTCCCGCTTGGGAATCCCCGTGGTGACGCTGGATGCCGATGAGGCCGCATCAGATGTGGACAGCCTGGAGTCATGGCTCGCCTCGTCTTGACCGATGCAAGTCCGTTGATCGGGCTCAGCCGGGTTGATGGGCTGGAATGGCTCGGCGCGCTATTTGGCACCGTCTGGATGCCACCCGAGGTGCGCCAAGAGGTACTGCCCGGGAGAAACCTCCCGGACGAAGCCTCAATCGCGGCAGCCGAGGCCGCGGGCTGGCTGCGGCAAAGCACGCCAGCACCTGCCGCCCCCGAACTCCCAGACCTTGACGAGGGCGAGACCGCCTGCATTCGCATCGCCCTCGCCAACCCCAGGCCCAGCCTGTTGTTGATGGATGAGCGCGCCGGCAGGGCCATTGCTATCGGGCAGGGCCTGCAGGTCGCAGGCACCGCCGCCATCATCGGCATGGCTAAGACACGGGGCTTGATCGGCTCGGCGCGGGAGCGCTTCAGTCGCTTGCATCGCTCGGACTTCCGCATCTCGGCACAGGTGATTGAAACCGTACTGAAGCGCGTTGGCGAATGAAACGCGGCGGTCCCGAATCCGCATCGACGGTGTCGGAGCGCTGTCCCGCTCATCGCGCTGCCCTTCGCGGGATTGCTGACAGCGGGATGGCGACCCCATCGGCGGTCTGCTGCTGCGCTGGCGCCTTGCTGCCAGCCGGCATCCAAGCCTGGCCGTAGACCACCTCCCAGGTCGAGGGCAGCCGGCCATCGTGCCGCTCCTGCTCATAGGCCTGTTCGAGTGCGCCGAGCCGTTGCCGACCAGTCATCGCGCGCGGACGATCTTGGAGGGCGTTGCGGCCGCCGATCGCCTTGAGATCACGCATCAGGCCCTGGACGCTCTCATAGGTCATGGTGATGCGCTCGGCGTCCATCACCGGATCAGCAAACCCGGCCCGCATCAACGCATCGCCGATGTCATGCATATCCAGAAACGGGCTGACATGGGCATGGGCACCATCATCCGCCAGCGCCCAGGCGCGACGTAGCTCGATCAGGGTATCCGGGCCGAAGGTGGTGAACATCAGCAGGCCTTCGGGGCGCAGCACGCGGCGCAGCTCGGCGAAGGCGCGCGGCAGATCGCCAGCCCACTGCAGGCTGGCGTTGGAGATCACCAGATCGACCGACTCATCGGCGAGCGGCAGCGCCTCCAGATCCGCACAGAGCGGCCGTGGCCGATTCAGCCAGGTTCCGCGACGGCGCGCGCGCTGTAACATCGATTCGGCGAGATCGAGGGCAATGATCTTCGCCTTGCGCCAGCGCTTGGCGAGCGCGTCGATGCCCTGCCCGGTACCGCAACCGAGATCGAGGACGGTCTGCGGCTTGAGACGCACATAGTCGAGCCGCTCGAGCATCCGGCTGCCGATCTCGCGCTGCAGCACCGCGGCTTCGTCATAGCTGGCGGCGGCGCGCTCGAAGGCGCGGCGCGCGGCGCGTTTGTCGATTGGACTGATGCTCTGGCCCATGGTTGGCGCCATGGTTGGACTGATGATCGAACTCATAGGATCAGACTCATGACAATGATCAGATTCATGCCTAAGACACACTGTAGAGAAACTCATCTTATAAAAATCAGTAGCTTGTCGTGATAATGGCCACAGGGCAGTCCAATAGCCAGAACCTTTCCGAGTTTCTGTCTTTCAAAATCAGGCAGTTATTTCTTATACAGCGTCTAGGTCCCATAGAGGAAGTCAGCGATGGCCGCAGCAACCGCATCACCATGCGACAGCAGCGGAGCATGGGCAGCACCCGGAATGGTCTGACAGCGGGCGTTCGGCATCAGCAGCTCGATGCGCTCGGCGACGGCGGCCGGCACCAGGGTATCGCGCTCACCGAATAGCCAGAGCGCGGGTTGTGGGATGTCGGCGAGACGCGCACGCAGGTCTTCTTCACGCAGCAGATCGAGGCCGGCGAGCAGGGCGTCGGGCTGTGGCTGTGGACGCTCGGCGATGCCAGCGCGCAGGCGCCTGAGGGTCTCACGGGCATCCTCGCTACCGCGGACTTGGAGTGAGAGGAAGCGCCCGAGGGTGGCGTTTGGATCAGCGAGCAGCGAGCTGTGGAAACCATCGAAAATCTCATCCGGCATCGCCGCTCGCCAATCGGCGGCCTGGACGAAGCGTGGGTTGGCGGTGACCAAGATCAGGGCGCTGATACGACCTCTAAGAGCCTGGCCGCCGCTTGTTGCGAAGCGATCGCCGGGCCTGTGTTCAGTAGGCGCCTGCTGTCCTGGTCCAAGTGGACGGCCGGGAACGCGCGTCTGCAGCGCGGCTTGCAGGGCAACGAGGGCACCGAGCGACCAGCCGAGCCAGATGGCTTGGTCTGGGGCCTGGGCGAGCACGGCGTCGGCCCAGTCTGGGAGGTCGCGCCACTCTGGTTCAAAGGGCGCCTGACCGTGACCGGGAAGCTCGATGGGGTGCAGCTGGAAGCGATCGGTCAGGGTTGCCGGGAGCGCATCCCAGACGGCATTGTTCATACCCCAGCCGTGGAGGAGGACGAGATTCGGTCGGTCGTTGTGCATCGTTGATCGGTTATTGGTGCGGATAACGGGCATGAATGCGGTTCGGTTGCCTGCTTGGCGTTGCTGTTGTTTCACCGCTGCTGCTTGGCTTGCCGCTCCTTGACCCACTGTTGCTCTGGAAGCCTGGCTAAGGTCTCGAGGAGCCGATCGACATCGGTCGCTTGGTGCGCTGCTGAAAAGGTGATTCTTAAGCGCGCAGAGCCCTGCGGGACCGTTGGTGGGCGGATCGCGGTGACCAGGATATCGTTGTCTTCGAGGTATCGGCTCCAGCGCAGGGCGGTATCGACATCGCCGGCGATCAGCGGTTGGATCGGTGTGGGCGAGTCGGCCAGGGCTAGTCCGAGGCTGTAAGCGCCGGCCCGAAAGCGGCTGATCAGATGCTGCAGCTGCTCGCGGCGCTCCGGTTCTTGCTGTGCGATCTGGAGCGCTTTGAGGGTGGCCGTGGCGAGCGCGGGCGGCAGCGCGGTGGTGTAGATATAGCTGCGCGCGCGTTGGATCAGGAGCTCGACCAGCTCAGCGCTGCCAGCCACGAAGGCGCCAAAGGTACCGATGGCCTTGCCGAGGGTGCCGACCAGGATCGGGACCGCGGCTTGAGCCTCTGGTCCATCAAGGCCAAGGTGCTCGAGGCTACCCCGACCGCCAGCGCCGAGCACGCCGATGCCATGGGCATCATCGACCATCAGCAATGCATCGCTGTGGCTGGCAAGGCTTGCCAGGGCGGGGATCGGCGCAAGGTCGCCATCCATGCTGAAGACGCCATCGGTCACGATCAAGTTGCCGTTGCCGTTGATGAGCATGCCCTGAAGCCGGTCAATGTCGGCATGGGGGTAGCGGCGCAGCCGGGCTTGGCTCAACCGGGCACCATCAACCAGCGAGGCATGGTTGAGCCGGTCGGCGAGGATCTGATCGCCACGGCCGCAGAGGGCTTGGATCACGCCGAGGTTGGCCATGTAGCCGGTCGAGAACAGCAGCGCTCGCTCACGGCCAACGAAGGCCGCAAGTGCGGTTTCGAGTGCTTCGTGTGCCTCGTGATGACCGGAGATGAGATGCGAGGCGCCACTGCCGACACCGTCGCGCGCAGCCCCTTCGCGCAATGCCTCGATCACCGCCGGATGGGCGGCGAGCCCGAGGTAATCGTTGCTGCAGAAGGCGAGCAGCTCACGGCCGTCGATGCGCGGTCGCACCGCTTGCGGGCCGGCGAGCAGCCGCCGCTGGCGGTAGAGGCCAGCGTCGCGTAGACGATCGAGTTCAGCGGCGATCTGAATCATCCCAAACTGCCAGGCCCTAGTCAGAATCCTAGTCAGGCCCTAGCCGCCTGATCGCTCCTGGTCTGGCGCTGCTGTGCCGGACGATCAATCGACTTATGGCAGCCGCCGGGCTGATCACGCCCCTCGATCTCGGCCTCCTCGGGCTGCAGACCAAGACGGGCGAAGAGCTGCTGATCGCGCAGGGCATCCGCGTTATCGGTGGTGAGTAGCCGATCGCCATAGAACACAGAGTTGGCGCCAGCAGCAAAGCAGAGCGCCTGCAGCTCGTCGGACATGCTCGCGCGACCGGCCGAGAGGCGTACATAAGAGGCCGGCATCATGATGCGGGCGACGGCAATAGTGCGCACCAGCTCGAACGGATCGAGCGCCTCGGTGCCGAACAAGGGCGTGCCCTCCACCTGCACCAGCAGGTTGATCGGCACCGACTCGGGATGCGCTGGCAGATTGGTCAGCTGGCAAAGCATCGAGGCGCGATCCCGGCGTGACTCGCCCATGCCGAGGATGCCCCCACTGCAGGTCTTCAGCCCGGCCTCACGCACATAGTCCAGGGTCTGCAGCCGGTCTTGGTAAGTGCGGGTACTGATGACCTGACCGTAGAACTCGGGCGAGGTGTCGAGATTATGGTTGTAGTAGTCGAGCCCCGCCTCGCGCAGGCGCAGCGCCTGGTCCTGCTCGAGCATGCCAAGGGTGACGCAGGTCTCCATACCCAGCGCCTTAACCCCGCTGACCATGGCGATGACCTGTTCTAGGTTCTTGTCGGTTGGATTGCGCCAAGCCGCACCCATGCAGAAGCGGGTGGCACCCTCCTCGCGCGCCGCCCGCGCTGCCTCGAGCACCTCGGACAGCGGCAGCAGGCGCTCGGACTCGAGACCGGTTTCGTGCTTGGCACTCTGCGAGCAATAGCCACAGTCTTCCGGGCAGGCGCCGGTCTTGATGCTGAGCAGGGTACTGACCTGGATGCGGTTCGGATCGAAATGATGACGATGGGTCGTTTGCGCGGCAAACAGCAGGTTGTTAAGCGGCTCGTCGAGGAGTGCGGTCACTTCCCCCGTGGACCAGTCGTGACGCTGAGGCGTCTTATGATGGGAGGGGACTGAGGCGCGCGAGAGGCTTGGCGACATGAGGGACTTCCGACGGCAGGTTTGGTGAAAGTGACGCTGAACGCCACTGCGATCCAGTGCACTAGACTAGCCGCGCGATCGACGCTGTCAACCAAATATCAGCTTCTGGGTTAACCCGCATTTAACCTAGCAAATCGTCTTAGGCTGCGGGCAGGATACGCGTCACGATCAAGCTTAGATCATCGGTGATCGCCTTCGGTCGGGTAAATTCAATGACGCGTTGCTCAATCGCAGTGACAATCTCATCGGTGCTTAACTGACGCAGCTCACGCAGATCCTGCTTCAGGCGCTCGCGGCCATAGAAATTGCCGTGGATATTGGTCGCTTCGGCGATGCCGTCGGTCGAGAGCAATAGCAAGTCGCCGGGCTCGATCCAGAGTTCCGAAACCTTATAGTGCTGATGCTCAAACATACCTAGCGGCAGCCCGGTCGATTGCGTCTCGATGATCTCGTCGTTACGCACCCGGTACAGCAAGGCCGGATCATGGCCAGCCGAGACGAATCGCAGGCGATCGCGTTTCGGCTCGAGGATGCCCACGAATAGGGTCATGAACTGACCGGTTGGCGTGTCAGCCTCGATAAGATTATTCAGCTTATACATGACGGAGGCTAGATCCTGGCTCTGGCTGAGTAAGGCACGCAAGAAGGCACGCGCCATGGCCATGATCACAGCCGCTCCGACTCCATGCCCGGAGACATCGCCGCAGGCCAGATAGAACGGCGGCACCTCGACAGCCTGGGTGCGTGCCCCCTCGAAATAGTCGATATAGTCGCCCCCTGCGGAGGCGCAGGGCTCAGAACGACCCGCGACATCAAGGCCGATGAGCTTCGGCTTCCCTGGTAACAGATTGGCTTGAATATCGTGCGCCAAATCCATGAGCCGCTGCATCTCAGCCGCTTCGACTGACTCCTTCAGCAGTTGCGCAGCTGAGATCGCAACCGCGGCCTGATTAGCGATCACCCGGGCGATGTAGAGATCGTTATCTGAGAAATTAAGGTCGTCGCGACGGTCGTTGATGTTGATGACGCCGAGCACTCGACCATGAATACTCAGAGGCACGCTGAGCGCGCTGCGATTGCGATAGCGCTCTGATTGATGATCATCTGAACGATCACCATAGTCTGTGCCTAGGCGCGCTTCGGGGGCGTTGGTGAGCAACAACGCATCACCGGTCTGCAGCACCCGGCCGGCGATCCCCTCGCCGACTTTGACTCGCACCTGCTCCGCCATCGCTGGCTGCATGCCAATATGGGCACGAATACGCAGCGCCTGTCCTTGCTCATCGCTGAGCATGACGGAGCCACGTGTCGCATTCAGCAATTCGCAGGCCCCGTTTAGAGCGGCCATCAGCACCCGATCAAGATCACCACTGACAGTCATCAGGTCAGTCACACGGCTCAGCAGATCGAACGCTGATGCCTGCATCATCACATCGAAACTGTTATGGACCGCTTTACCGCGGCCGTCGCCTGCTGCGGAACGCCCCTCGGCCCTCTCGAGATTGCGGAGCATCTCGATCATCAACGCGGCCTGGTTCGCCGCCATCATCGCCAATGAAAGATCAGCGGCATCAAAGTTGGTGCATTGGCCGTCTTCGTCGCGCTTTTCACTGAGATTAATCACGCCGAGCACTGAGCCCCGGAGCACGATCGGCACACTGATCGCCGAAGGCGTTGCGTAGTTACCGCCCGAGGTGATACCAAGCTCATACTCGACGTTTGAATACAGCATCGGCGACGCATCGCGAGCAACACGCCCAGCAATCCCCTCGCCAAGCTTGAGCTGAGTCTCGCGGATCACCTTCTGCGGTAAGCCCTTTGCCAAGCTGATGCGAATCACGTTGAGCTCGGTCTTGAGCATGATCGACCAACGCTCGGCATGCAGCACATCGGAGAGGACCAAGCCAACCCGATCAAGCGCACCCCGCCAGGAGCGCGCATCGACGAGCAAGCTAGTGACGCGCTCAAGTCCGATGAGCATCTGGCGTCGCTCTGACGACAACAGCGCCACCTGATCCACATGAGAGCCCGGGTTAGACATTGCGTACACTGCTTAAAGCGATCTCCACCATCGACTCCAGTCTAGTAACGCCGTTATCCCGCGTTGAAGACCTAAAAGCCTTAGTATAGCCTGCTCGACGCCAGTCACCGTTGCGGTTGACGCTGACGGCCCCCATTGCTGACCACTAGTAATCGAAACGCTACCCTTCCTCACCCTATCCACCTGCGGAGGACAGATCATGGATTCCGGCTCCATCCAAGCACTCGAGCTTCTATTGATCATCGGCGTTGTTGGCTACTTTATCCTCAGCCAGCAAAACAACCTGCGGCGGCTCAAGAAAGAGCGCGAAGCAAAACAGGCCGAGGAGGCGGCGAAAGAGGCTACCGAGACCAATACTCAGACCAGCCAGCATGCTGTGCCGCCCGCCAAGGAGTGACGCTTAACCCATGTCCGCCACCGCTGAAGCGCTTTATCACCGTCACCGTCTGAGCGTCGATGACTACGAGCGCATGGGGCTGGCCAACATCCTCGGCGAAGAGGATCGCGTCGAACTCATCGATGGGGATATCATCGATATGCCGCCCATTGGCAGCCCACATAGCGGTGCGGTCAAGCGCATCGCCAACCGACTCGCGCGGGCATGCAACGAAACTGATGCCATCCTGGCCGTCCAAGACCCTCTTCGACTAAGCGATTTTTCCGAGCCCGAGCCTGATATTGCCCTCCTCCGCCCGCGCGATGATTTCTATGCCAAGAGCCACCCCAGACCTGAAGATGTGCTGCTCCTGATTGAGGTCGCGGAAACCTCATTGCGCTACGATCGCGATAAGAAACTGCCACTCTATGCGCGCGCGGGCATTCCGGAAAGCTGGCTCGTCGACCTTGCCGGCCAAGCCCTCTGGATCTATCGCGATCCTGGCCCTGAAGGCTACGCCAAGATTGCCCAGGCCATGGATCTCTCGGCACTGCGTACGCGCTGCCTGCCAGACGCTGTCTATGACCTGCGCGGCCTATTCTAGCCAAGTCTCTGGATGCAGGGCTGCAAACGCAGACGATGGCATCCTCAGGCTGCACCTGAACCTGCATCGGTCGGCTCGAGGGCGCGTAGGCGGGCAACATCATCGAGCACATGACGGTGGCAATCCCAGGTCTCATCGACGAGCTGGTCGATATCGCGGAAATCGGCGTTTTGCCCCTTCTGCTCGAGACGTTGCGCCAGCATCAGGAGTTCATTCGCCCCTAGGTTACCGGCGCTGCCCTTGAGGGCATGAGCAGCCGCGGCTAGCGCTGGCGCATCACGCGCATCCACTGCCTGCCGTACTGCGGTGGTCAGCTCTTGGGTCTTCTGCGTGAATAGGTCGAGAAAATGTCCATAGCCTTCTTCGAGCAGCTCCTTCAAACTGTTCATCGCATCCGGATCAACCGCCAAGGTGATCAACGGATCAGTGCCCGGGTCGGTATCGAGCGCCGATGTCACAGCCGCTGCAGCTGGCGCTTCTTCGAGCCAGCGCTCTAGGCAACGGGACAACTGCTCAAGCTTGAGCGGCTTGGCGATATAGTCGTCCATCCCGGCTGCAATACATCGCTCACGATCGCCCTGCATCGCATTTGCGGTCAACGCCACGATGACTGGTCGTGGCCAGGCTGGGGATGGGCTTTCTTGGGTCTGTTCCCGTCGGCGCAGCTCGCGGCTCGCCTCAAAACCATCCATCACCGGCATCTGACAATCCATCAGGATGAGGTCGTAAGGATTGCGCTCAGCCGCGTCGAGAGCCTGCTCGCCATCCTTGGCAACCTCTGCGCTGAGGCCGAGTCGCGCCAGCATCGAGAGAGCAACCCGCTGATTCGTCGCATTATCCTCAACCAATAGGAGACGGCCCCGAAACCGCCGATGCAGCTTGGCCTTGGTCTCCTGTCGGGCACCGGGAATAACGCCCCGCTGCTCGCGCCCACCACCAGCGTGCATCAGCTGCGCCAAGGTATCCTGCAGATGGGATTGCCGAATCGGCTTCGAGAGACTGAACTGAACGCCGGCCGCCGAGAGCTCTGACGCGCTCGGACCGCCAGAGCTCACCATCAGCAGCTGCGTATCTGCCAGGTTTGGATCGGCCTTGATCAGACGCGCTAGGCTGAGCCCATCGAGCTGAGGCATCTGCATATCCAGGATCGCCACCCCAAACGGATGCCCTGCGTCGACCGCTTGCCGTAACCGCCGCAGCGCATCGAAGCCATCGCTCGTGGTCTCGCAGCTCAGCCCCCAGCTGCGCAAGTAATGCGAGAGGATGTTGAGGTTGGTGCGGTGATCATCGACCGCTAACACCGATACCCCAGCCAGTCCCTCAGCGATGTCCAGCTGAGGATCAACAGCCTGCTGGCGATCGAACGGCAGATTGATCCAGAAGGTCGAGCCTTGGCCCAGGACACTATCGGCGCCGATCTCGCCACCCATCAGCTCAACCAGTTGCTTGGAGATCGCAAGTCCAAGCCCGGTACCGCCAAAGCGCCGCGTCGTCGAGCCATCGGCTTGGACAAAGGGCTGGAACAAGCGACCAAGCTGTGCCTCGGTCATGCCAATGCCGGTATCGCTGATCTCAAATCGAAGAACGCAGGGATCAGCAACAGCCGGTGACTCAGGGGCATCCGCGCTGCCTTGCCGGACACGCAGCACGACCTCTCCTTGCTCGGTAAATTTGACCGCATTACCCATCAGGTTGGTCAAGATCTGACGGAGGCGCGTCGGATCACCGATGACGCGGGTATTGAGGTCGACCGGGATATAGCAGGCCAGCTCGACGCGACTGCATGGATTACGGGACGCAAACAGGGTGGCGACATCCTCGGCGAGGGACCGCACATCGAACGGCACCCGCTCGAGATCCAGCTTGCCGGCCTCGATCTTCGAGAAGTCCAGGATATCGTTAATCACCCTCAGTAGCGCGTCGGCAGAACTGAGAGCGGTCTCGACATATTCTTGCTGATCCCGGTCAAGCCCTGTCTGCGACAGCATCTCGAGCATACCGAGAACGCCATTCATCGGTGTACGGATCTCGTGGCTCATATTGGCCAAGAAGCGCGACTTGGCCTCAACCGCCTCCAAGGCCGCAAGGCGTGCACGCTCAGCTGCGATCCGGGCATGGTCATCGGCCATCGCGACGCCGATCATCCCCGCCAGCAGCGAGAGCAAGCCGATCTCGAGACTCTCAAGGTTCGGCTCGCGGCCAACGCCAAGCCAAGCACCACCAACGAGCGTGCCAGTCTGGACGATCGGCAACAGGATGCCATTCAGAGCAGGGCTATAGGTTGCACTGGCCTCCTCTAGCTGCCTTGCAGAAAAAACTTCCAAGCTCAGCAACGGGGGCTCCCCGCGCCTGAGCTTGACCTCAGCCTGCCCCTGATTGCCGCTTGCTAGGATCAGCACCTCGCCATTGAGCTGCAATGCTGAGAGATTTTTCAAGGCGTCGAGCGCATTGCCCAGACGCTGCTCGAGCCGGCCAGCGCCCTGAAGGCATTCGGCGACCTGCGCTCTGACCTCGGTCAGGGCCACTTCACGGGCGCGACGATCTTCCTCCGCAACCTCACGACTAATATCGCGTTGCACCGCGACAAAACCGAGCAATGAGCCATCCCCGCCCGGTAAGGGTGAAATAGTGGTCTCAGCCCAGTAGCTGAGGCGCTCACCATCGGGACCACGACGCCGATTGAGCAGGCGTCCAGACCAAACCTCGCCGCTGAGAATCGTCGACCAGAGATCTTCGTAACGTTGGCGTGGTGTCTTACCTGCCGAGAGCACCTTAGTGGGCGCGCCGGTGGCTTGCTCGACAGTCAAGCCGGTGATGCGGGTAAAGGCCGGATTCACATACTGGATCACGCCATTAAGGTCGGTGACATAGATGGCATCCGCACTCGCCTCAACAGCCTTAGCCAAGCGTAGGCGCGCAGATTCGGCCTCCAGCAGTCGCGTGACATCGCGCAGGATGAGCGCGCAGCCCGTGACCTTCCCGGCCTGCACAATCGGATAGATCAGCAGCGAGACGGGCAGGATGCTATCGTCGGCAGCCCTGAGCGAGGCTTGCTCATCGCGATAGCTACGACCAGCGCGCGCTCGCTCCAACACCTGGTCGGCACTCGGCGCTGCTTTCAGATTGCCAATGGCTGAGAACGAGAAGCGCGTCAGGATCGCTTCGCCAAGCCAATTTTTGCTGTCGCCAAGCAAGCGTTCAGCGGCAGGATTCATACTGACCAACCGCGCATCGAGGTCGAGCGAGCAAAAGCCGTCGCGGAAGCCATTGATGATCGCCTCAAGCTTATCGCGCTCAGCAGCCACCTGCGAATCTGAGGCACGTCGCAAATCGTCGTAGAGCGTCTGCATCTCGCGCGAGGAGATTTCCAGCGAGCGTTCGAGCAGATAACGGTCTTGCTGCTGCTGGGCATAGGAGCGACTCACGCTCTCCAAAAAGGCCTGCCAGGCAGCAAGGTCTGTGGGCAGCTGGTCGCTATCGAGCTTGGCCCGCCGTAGCTGGCGTTGAATCAACTTATCCATACAGACAGAAGCGAGGGCAGACAGAGGAGCAAAGACGTTGAAGGCGATTGTCGGAAAGCATCATACGGCGAGCGAACAAACCAGCAAGGCGGTTTGAGCTTTGACAGAAATCGTCTAAGCCTCATGGATGGTGGTAAGCGTCATGGTCTGGTTGTGCAGATCACAGCTTCCCGAGGCGTAGGGCGAGATCTCACCGTAGGAGTAGAAACCAACCTGCTGGGTGGCCGCAGACAATTGATCGAGAGTCACTTCCACCTCTTCTTCGGCACGCTCGCCGAGCACCATGCGCCGGCCGACGCAGCTAATCGCGATCGCTAAGGTGGGATCAGCATCACCACCCTGGCCGCAGGCCATACTAGCGGCTTCTTCCGCGCCATCGATCAGATGATCAAGATTGGCTCGCATCAGCTGAGCAAGACATCCCTCCGGGATATCGCCGGCAAAGGTCATCGAGCCATCGGTCGCGGAAACGGCGAGGACGGTGCGGACCAACCGTTTCTGCTCTGCCGCAGCGGCCCGCAGCGCAAGCGGGAAGCGCAGCGCAGTCGCTGGCAGACCAGCCGCAAGCTCGCCAAGATAATCCTGGTAGAGCGCGAGCGCAGGGCGCCCGTCAAGCTCGTAGAGGACGTTCCCGCTAGCACGAGTCACGCGCCGCTCGGGTCCAAAGATATCCCAGCCACCGCGTGATCCATGACCGACGCGAACGCAATGGCCATACAAACCCAAGGCAACAATATGCCTTTCCACGGGCTCCGACCCATTCAGCACCCAGGTACGCTGAAAGCGATCGTCATCGCCAGCCAATCCACCCGTAACGACCGCGGCCCCCTGCAAGACCTCGTTAAAACCGTTAACCAACTGGCTACCGTTCACATGAAGCCCATCCGAGAGCACCAGCACCGCCTGGAGATCCGGCGCCGAGAGCTGCTGCGCAAGACGCTGAGCTGCCTCACGTGACTGATTGCTGCTGACCACAGGGGTGATTGCACTCGCGAGTCGCGTCGCTGCAAAACGGGCCACTGCGACCACTAAGCCACCGTCCTTCACCGAGGTTCCAATAATCTCCCCCGCGGTGGAGCAGCCGATCAGCTTGGCTTTAGGGAATGCCGCTCGCAGCTCGCGGATCGGTGATGGCTCATCGACTAGGAATGAGCCACCGAAGACCAGCACCAGGGTCTGCTCGGAGTCCAATGCTGGAAATGGGCTGACCGACCAACCCTCGGCTCGACTGTATTCGAGACTCGCGACATCCATCCTAACCTCCAAGTGCTGCTGGTCGCCTTCATGCGGACCGATTAGACCATAACCAGGCCTGATAGCGGCATCGCCACCTGCCTCAGAGATCGATCGACAGCTTCTGCTCAGCCACCTTGCGCTTCAGCGTCTGGCGCCGCGATGCTAGCCAGGCGGTCGGTTCGACCAGTCCGCGCCACCCCCAGCGCAGCCAGTCCAATAGCCGCCAGGCGAGCCAGAGCGCCCAGGCCAGCATTAGCAGCCGGTAGATCCAGATCGGCGCCGAGACCAGTGTCACCGGCTCTGTATGCTCGGCGTTGCGATCCAGGTACCAGTTGAGATCAGTGGCCGTCGAGCCATTACCAGCAACCTGCATCGCGGGACTGCCGAGCAACCCCTGCTGTACCGCCACCAAGAGCGCGCCCAAGGCGATGATGGTCAGCACCACCAACGCGATTTGGGTCAGATTAAAGCGCCAGGGAGCGATCTCAGTGCTAAGCCGCCGGCGCGCACCGAGCGCAAACAGCCAGAGCACCACCAGCGCCCCGACCCAGATCGAGACCTGACTCAGCCCGACGCCCAGCAGCAGCCAGTCGCCAAAGCCAAGCGGTGTCAGGCGCGAGCGCGCCAAAAGCAGTGCCGTGATTGCGATCACCAGCAGCAGCCCCCAAAACTGCACGGCCGGACCGATACCAGGTCCCGAGGTCCACAACAGCCAGCGGTCGGCGCCCAACTGCACCCGGGTCTCGGCATTCACGCCAGCAACGCCAAGGTCCACCACGGCGGGTCGATAAACAAGATTGAGTCCTGCCGGCACCATCCAATCGAGCTCGATCATTTGCGTGCCAGGCGATAAAGCGAGGTCAACCGCAGCCTCCTGCGTCCTCAGTGGCCATTGCCGCCCATCGATGCTGAGCCGGATCGGCTCTGCACCCTCCGGTAGCTGTAAGCGGTGGCGGCCACCCTGACTACTGCGCAAGCGCAGCCGCAGTTGGGCCTGAGTCCATTGCCGACCCGGCTGAACCTGATAGCGACTGCCATCTAGGGTCAGCGTTGGCCCAGCCACCGCCAACGGCCGGGACAGACTCAGATGCAAGCGCTCACCCGGCCAAGGGCGATAGGTCGGCAACGCACTTGCGTCACTCGCTGGCATCTGCACCAGCGGCACAGCCTCTGCACTCAGATGCCAGACCGGGCTGACCTGCAGCCGCCATTCCTCGGTCAGCCGCGGATCGGTCGCGGCACTGAGCACGAGCTGATCGACCGGGCGCAAGACCGAACTCCAACGCATCCGCGCGCGCTCTGGCGGCAACGAGACCAACACCCCGGCGGCACTGACCTGCGTCCCCGGGGTCGTCACCGATTCACCCGGGATCAAGGGCACTCGCAAGGTCAGAGGCTGACCTAAGGGTGAGAGCCGCTCGACCTCCGTTATCAGCCCCCAGTCGAGGCCGAAGCGGAGTGTCCGCGTTACCTTCAGCAAGGGTGGCAGCGCCACCTCGGTGTGCGTATCGCTGGCAAAGGCATCCACATCCAGGCCGCCAGACTGGGCTCCACTGGCGGTCCCTGTGAGTCGCCGCAGCCGTAATTGATCACCAGGGACCCCATCGGCGCCAACACCCTCTAGCTCCCAGACCGGATCGAGATTGGCCTCGACCAGACGTGGGCGCAATGGCAGCGGGATCTCGAGCTGCTCGACGCCGGCTAGAGACCCGGACAGGAGCAGCAGATGCCGACCGCTAGGCACTGGCGCAGCCAGGCTGCCATCGGGCTGGCTCAACAAGCGATCCAGGGGCTCGCCATCGAGCTCGACACGCTCTGGAGACCAGCCGCTGCGGGCGCTGGGGACTGGCACGGCGACGGCTGCGGCGGCATCTACGGCCAGCAGCAAGTGCAGCTCTGTT
The DNA here is from genome assembly GCA_010912705.1 of Halochromatium sp. Taxonomy (GTDB): domain Bacteria; phylum Pseudomonadota; class Gammaproteobacteria; order Chromatiales; family Chromatiaceae; genus Lamprobacter. Next base: position 26,881 of record POWB01000025.1, on the reverse strand, counting down.
GCTGTCACATCAATCAGGAGCTGGGCGATCTCAGCGCAGCCTGGCGCACAGGGCGGCGGCGCCAGCAACCGCTGTCTGAGCGCATCAAGCAGTGCTGGCGGCGGAAAGGTCATCATGAGTATGGCCGGATCGCGCATCAATCCGGTTTGCGGCTGCAGCGCCGAGGCGTACCCAGCGTTCTGGCTCAAATGCCCTATGGAGCTAGGCATGGAGCCAGAGGCTACAGAGGGGAGAGGACTCCGCGCGACGCCCGTCTCGGCGGCGGAGCTTGGCTCGACGCGCGGTACAGGCAGCGCTTCGAAAGCCGATGTTGACCAAGCAGCTGCTAATGCTGGACTCGGCGCGAGCCAAGCCGTCGTCGCCAGCCCGACCCCGATCAGAGACAAGACGAGGGCCTGATCCGACCTGCGCCGCGTCGGCAGTCGATCAGCGAGCCGCAGCCCCAGCAGCGGCACCAGCAGTAGGGTGATGACCGCAAGTGCCAGCGATACCGAGGCCGGCAGCAGCCAGAGCTGCAAGCGATGATCAGGCGGCATCGGCCCACTCCAGCTCAGCTCGAAGCGACGCCAGCTCCAATCCGGCACACCAGCACCAGTCTGCAGCTGAGCATCAGGATCGAGCGTTGGTAGTGGCTTTGGCAGCCGATATTGCCCCTGCGTCGTCAAAGACGCTTGCCGCTTGCTCGGCATCGCCTCGGATGCCGAAGGTGCCGGTGCCGCAGGAAGTAATGAGTACGTCTCGAAGTCCCTATCAGACAGGGCAGTGCCATCAGCGAATCCGCCCAAGCCAACGAAGCCGCTGTCCGCTCGCTCCAGCTGCGGAAAGAGTCCATCGCGTAGCTCAGTGACCATAAAGGGAATCGCAATCACCGCCAGTGCCAGCAATGCGAGCTGGTAGTAGAGCCGCACCAGGCCCCCGAGCCAGCTTGGACCAGCTGCCGCCGAAACCGCTGGCGTCGAGACCGAGTGAGGGCGCTTCGGCAGCAGCCGCAGCAGGGCGGCGGCAGCAATGAGGTTCAGCCAGGCCCAACGCGGCGCACCCGGCTCCTGCCAGGTCAGCACTAGCGTCACCAGCGTCAGCAGACCCCAAGGCCAGCCCCAAAGACGCGCCACCGCGAGCGCAGCAATCAGGACCAGAAAGATGTCCAGCAAGGTCCAGCGCGCGAGCCAGCTGTCGGGCAGATTATCGACCCCCGCCGCGGCGAGCAGATCCCATCCGGGCGGCAGATCGAGCTGCGTGGTCGCATCGATCAACGGCAAGTCCCAGCCCGACCCGGGCACCTCGAGCGGCCAGCCGACCGGACCCGTATTGATGCGGGCGTCCGCGGTCAGTGCGAGTTGGCCGCCGCGCACCTCGACCCCTTCGCGCGCAGCTGACCCAGCCAGACGGGTGATCAGCCGCAGCTCGCCATCGACGGTCACCCGCCCAAGCACCAGTGGCGACTCGGCATCGATCCGCCAGCGTTCCTGCAGCTGACCGCTGAGTCGATCGCGTAGGCTCAAGCCCGCACCGTCGAAGTCCAAGCGTAATCTGCGCTCGAGCCGAATCCGGTCCGACGCCGACGCGCCACGACTCAGTGGTTTCAGCTCCAGGGTCTGTCCCGCACGCAGCAGATAGGCTGGCAGCGACTGCCAATCCGGTGGCAGACGGGTCTGACGCGGATCGATTGGCTCGGCACCGCTGAGCTCGACTTGGCGCAGCTCGGGCCGGGCCGCGAAGACCCAGACCTCTTGCATCGGCCAATCCGAGCTGACCCTAGGCGAAGGCTCAGGCAGTCTGAGCGCCGTCACTGGTCCGGGATGATGACTCTCGAGCGTCAGCTCCCAGCGCCCAGGCCGCAGCTGTAGCTGTAGCTGCTGTGCGTCTTGATCGGCATCAGGATCAGCCTTCGGCTCGACCAGCCGCGCTGGCAGCAGCGTCTGCAAACGCAGTGGTATCCCACCAGGCAGCAGGGCCGGACCGAGCAGCAGCTCGCGCGGCTGTCCCGAGACTTCGAGCAGCAATCGCGTCTGCACACGCAGCGGAACCGAATCCTCAATCCGGCGCATCACCTCAAGCGACAGCGCATCCGGCTCCTGTGATTGCGCTGGCCGATCATCGCCGCCGAGCCAGAGGCCGCCTTGAGCATCCAGGCGCGGTTGGTCGACCTCGACCCCATTCAGGCGCAGGCTGAGCAGCCCGACCTCGGCGGGCACCCGCAACAGATCCGGCCTGTGCGGCCAGTCAAAACGGCCGCGAATCACAACCTCACCGGCGTCAAGATGCACCATGGGTCGACCCTCGCGCTCGACCACTGCCACCGGGATCGCGTTCGCGCTGACTTGCTGCGGCCACTGACCCGAACCACCGGGCAGGGGTAGCCAGCCATCCGCGATCAGGGTCCAGGACTGCTCGAAGCGACCACCAGAATGATCGAGTTCCAGCCGCAACCGCCCCGGCCAGGCGCAGACCCGTTCAGTCGCACCCGCTGAGCCGAGTGGACAGGCGCGCTCGTCCTCGCCATCCAACACCCAATCGACCCAGGGTGAGAGCGCCTCGGGCACGACCGGCTCAACACCGGCTCGCACCTCCCCCGCCGTTGTCATCCACAGGATCGGCAACAGCGCTAGGAACAGCGCGCTCAATACTGATCCGAACGCTGACCTCAAGCAGCAGCAGATCGGGGCAGCGACAAGCCGAAGACGCCACCAAGGAGGCGAGTGATCAGCCGCGAGATCCTGATGAAAAGGCATCGCCTGATGGTCTCCGAGCGCTAAGCGTTGAGCCGATCAACCCGTTGAGCCGATCAACCCGTTGAGCCGATCAACCGTTTTGTGGTTGAGCCATGATTGTTGACCATTGATCGCCAGCGGCCAACCCCAGGGCTCAGGCCTTGGCGATCAGAGCAGGCGTGTCATGGCATCCAATAATCGCCGATTATCTCGCTCAGTGCGCACCGCAATGCGCAGATAACGCGCATCGAGCCCCTCATAGTTGTGGCAGACACGCACGGCGATCCCATCCAAACCCAGCAATCCCGAGGCAAGATCGGCTGCCGTCGGCGCCCTGACCGGCAGCCGCAGTAACAGATAATTGGCCATACCATCAATGACCTCAAGACCAAGTCCGCGCAGCGCAGCGCTGAGCCGACGACGCTCATTGCGGATTAAATCACGCGTGCGCCGCGCAAAATCGGGTAGTGCCGGATCATTGAGCAGCGCTGTGCCAGCCACTGCCGCCAGACTGTTCACAGACCACTCGGGCAGCAACCGCGCAAAGGCCGCAGCCCGCTCTGAGGTCAGCACCGCGTAACCGAGCCGCAGTCCGGCGAGTGCGTAGAACTTGGTTATCGAACGGATGACGATCAGATTCGGAAGCTCCCAGCGCACCGCTGATTCCACGCCGTTGACAGCATCAACAAAATCAATAAACGCCTCATCGATCGCCCAATCGACCTGCGGATGACGGCAAACAATTGCCCGCAGAGCCCAAGGATCAACCAGACAACCGGTCGGATTATTCGGCTGGCCAATCCAGACCAGATCGCCGGCACAGAGTTGCGCCGAGAGCCGTTCGAGGTCAAGCGCGAAGCCCTCCTCAGGCCGCAGCGGCATCGAGACCAGCGGTCGACCCCAAACCTCAGCAGCACGCCCATAATCGAGGTAGGCCGGCGCGGTCACCAGCACCCGCTGCGCAGCGAGCAGCCGTGGTAGCCACCAGATCAGCTGCTCAGCGCCATTGCCGACCAGGACCCGCTCCGCAGCAATCTGCAGATGCGCGCCAATCGCCGCCCGCAGCTCAGTGCAGGCCGGATCAGGATAATGCCCAAGCGTATCGATCGCCGCAATCAGCGCCGCCTTTGCCGTCGCCGGCATGCCGAGCGGATTGATATTGGCGCTGAAGTCGAGCAGCGCATCGGCAGCCCGCCCGCTTCGGCAGGCCATAGCCCGCAAATTGCCGCCGTGCCGGTCGCTCAAGGTGCAGCTACCAGGCGCTGATCTAGCGGCAAGCGTTCGAGCCGCATCAAGACGGAATCAGGCTCTCGGAAGCCGCCGCAGTGAGCAGGCCTAGACATCAGGGCGACCATGGGCGATCAGACTCGGCAGGCCCCCTTGGGTCGGCAAGCGTAGGCGAGTACGGCAGGCCGTTGGCACCTCGAGCAGGATCAGCCGCTGGCTCGGAATCCCCAACAGCGCGCCGAGGATGACCCGGATGACCCCGCCATGGGTCAGCAAGAGCAGCTGCTCACCACCCCCCTCCAAGGCCTGTCGCCAGCCATCCATCACACGCTGGCGAAAGATCCTGAAGGGTTCTGAATCCGGCGGATCAAAAGCATCAGGATCAGCCCAAAAGCGGGACAGATCCGCGAGCGGAATTTGATCCGCCCGCAGCCCTTCCCAGGCGCCGAAATCACGCTCGCGCAAGGCTTCTAGCGGCTCGACCGGCAGCCCCATACGCTCGCTAAGCCGCTCAGTAAACCGCGCGCAGCGCGCGGCTGGGGAACAGAGGAGTCGATCCCAGGCCACTGTGCCTGATCGATCCTTGATGCGGCCCTTGGCTGCACTCCTGGCTGCACTCCTGGCTGAACCTTGGATGGCGCCTTCGATCGGCACCGGGATACCCGTTGCCGCCTCGAGCTGTGCCCAACCGGCAGCGCTCAGCGGATCATCGCGTCGGCCGCGAAAGCAGCGGTCACCTTCGACCTCGCCATGACGGATCAGGTCCGCAAACCGGTATGAACGCTGCTCGGTGAGCATCGGAGGTCTCTCGCTCAGGTCGATCAGGAGATCACGACAGTAGATCTGTAGCAGGGCTGGCAGATGCGCAGGGCGCCATGAACAATTTCCAAATTTAAGGCCGCTATGTTATCAGTGTTTTTCAGAGACCAGTCAAAGTCCTGATCCTTTGCCAATGGTTCACAAGCCAACACCAGTGCCAAATCGGTTGTCTTTCACGACCGGACTGGTGGCCCGTCATTGTCTCTCACGATCAGTCAACCTGATCGTGCAGCGCAGCATCGCCCTCCTCTATCCGCCAACCTGTGTGCTCTGTGGAGCGCCAGGCGAGGATGATCGCGATCTCTGCGCCGGTTGCCGTGATGACCTGCCATCCCTCGGTGCCTGCTGCCCCCGCTGCGCACAGCCGTTCGCGCCCAGCCGGGATACAAAAATGACCCTTACAGCATCGAGCCTAGTTGATGCAGCGCCTCAGCCACTCTGCAGCAACTGCCAGCGACAAACCCCACCATTCGAGCGCTGTCTCGCGGCCTATCGCTACGAGGACCCGCTGCCGGGGCTAGTCGCTGGGATCAAATTCAAATCGAAGCTGAACCTGATCCGGCTCCTCGGTGAGCTGCTCGCTGACGTGGTGCAGACTGACGCCGAGCGCCGGGACAAGCCGTTACCGCAGGCCTTGGTGCCAGTACCGCTCCATCTGCGACGACTGCGAGCCCGCGGCTACAATCAGGCGCTGGAGATCGCTCGCATCCTCAGTCGCCGCACGGGTGTACCGCTGCTGCCTCAGTGCTGCCGACGTACCCGTGCCACTCAGGCCCAGTCCGAACTCGACGAACGGCACCGCCATCTCAATATTCGCGGTGCCTTCGAGGCAATCGCTCCGATGCCGCGGCATATCGCGCTCATCGACGACGTCATGACCACGGGCGCCACCGTCTCTGAGCTAACCCGCGTGATGACAGCGGCCGGCTGTCAACGGGTCGAGATCTGGGCCTTGGCACGTACCCCCTGAGGCCACGATTAACTGCGCAGGGCCATATCCAACTAGCTCCCGAGCCGCTGGAGAGCTGACGCCAGTGTGCGCTGCTAACGGTCCGCTAATCTCCCTCTACGGGTCACCCGCTGAATGGGTGAAGGCACCTGCGCCTGCTCCAGCCTCTACCAGGCCCTGAGCAGCGGCCAGCTTCTGCTTCCCGATGCTCACCCTGGTCTGGTCATCACTCACATCGGGAAGCCGTTGCTGGACCCTTTCAGTGTCTCAGTGTGCGGCTACCCGCGACAGATCCCAGACCTCCGGCGAGTGATAGAGCCGAGCCAACTGCAGCTCGCGCTCCAGCTCCATCTCGCGCGGTAGATGATCGCCAAAGCGGGTGAAGAGCTCGTCCTGCTCCACCGTCTCCTGGCGGGCGATCTCCTTGTCGATGTTCATGATGTTGAAGAACTGCTCGGGCTTGAACTCGAGCCCTTCCCAGGTCAGATCATCCCAGGCCGGCAGCCAGCCAAGCGGGCTTTCGATCGCCGAGGCGCTGCCGTCGACGCGATCGATGACCCACTTGAGCACGCGCATGTTGTCGCCGAATCCAGGCCAGATGAACTTGCCGTGCTCGTCCTTGCGGAACCAGTTGACGCGGAAGATGCGCGGCGGCGTCGCCACATTCTTGCGGCCAATGCGCAGCCAATGCTTCCAGTACTCGGCCATGTTGTAGCCGCAGAACGGCAGCATCGCCATCGGGTCGCGGCGCATATTGGCCTGCCCAATCGAGGCCGCGGTGCCTTCCGAGCCCATAGTCGCGGCCATATAAACGCCGTGCTCCCAGTTGTAGCTCTGGAAGGCGAGCGGAAAGTTCTTGCTGACCCGACCACCAAACAAGAAAGCGCTGATCGGCACCCCGGCCGGGTTCTCCCACTCCGGATCGATCGAGGGGCACTGGCTCGCCAGCGCGGTGAAGCGCGAGTTGGGATGCGCAGCCGGCCGACCACAGCCCGGCGTCCAGTCGTTGCCCTGCCAGTCGATCAGATGCTCAGGCGGCTCCTTGGTCAGCCCTTCCCACCAGACATCGCCGTCATCGGTCAGCGCCGTGTTGGTGAAGATCGCGTTGCTGCGCAGCGAGGCGATGGCATTCGGATTCGAGCTGTCGTTGGTGCCGGGGGCAACGCCAAAGAAGCCATATTCCGGATTGATCGCGTAGAAACGGCCGTCCTCCGGGTTCGGCTTGATCCAGGCGATATCGTCACCGACCGTGGTCACCTCCCAGCCCTCGAAGCCCTTCGGTGGGATCAGCATGGCGAAGTTGGTCTTGCCGCAGGCGCTCGGGAAGGCACCCGCCACATAGTGCTTGCTGCCCTCCGGCGACTTCACGCCCAAGATCAGCATGTGCTCGGCGAGCCAGCCCTCATCGCGGGCCATCACCGAGGCGATGCGCAGCGCAAAGCACTTCTTTCCGAGAAGGGCGTTACCGCCATAGCCACTGCCAAACGACCAGATCTCCCGGGTCTCCGGGAAATGGGTGATGTATTTGTCCTCGACATTGTTTGCACAGGGCCAGGGCACATCCTGCTCACCCGGGGCCAAGGGTGCCCCAACCGAGTGCATGCAAGGCACGAAGTCGCCATCAGGCCCCAGGGCATCCAGCGCCGCCTGTCCCATCCGCGTCATGATGCGCTGGTTGGTCACCACGTAGGCAGAATCAGTGATCTCGACGCCGATATGCGCAATCGGCGAGCCGATCGGCCCCATGCTGAACGGGATCACGTAGAGGGTACGGCCCTGCATGCAGCCGTCGAAACGCTCACGCAGGGTCGCGCGCATCTCCTTCGGGTCCATCCAATTATTGGTCGGCCCGGCGTCTTCCTTCCGCTCGGAACAGATAAAGGTGCGATCCTCGACGCGCGCGACATCGCTTGGATGCGAGCGGGCCAGGAAACTATTGGGACGCTTGTCGGGATTGAGCCGGGTATAGGCGCCGCTTTCGACCATCTCATTACAGAGCCGGTCGTACTCCTCCTGGCTGCCGTCGCACCAGTAGATGCGATCTGGCTTGCAGAGGCTGGCCATCTCATCGACCCAGCTCAAGAGCTTGGTGTTACTGGTTCTCGACGCGCCATCATGGGTGGTGGTCATGGTGGAGGATGTCCTCGGTTGGTTACCTTAAGGATGAAATCATGGTCGGTCCGCTGGTGATCGAGACGCGACCGGTTGCCTATGTCTGAAGTGCAATGCGAGTGCTATGTCGGACCCTGTACGAATCGCTACGCAAGGTTCGCACCAGCTTTAGACTTGACAGCATCAGGCTCAGGTTATCGCGATCGGCCAAGGCCTAATCGAAATCATTTTGGCGCGTTCACTGCTGGCGCCAAGAACGGCCGCTGCTCGCGCAGATCCGCCAGACAGAGCGCCAAGGATTGCCGCCAATCGGGCAGCGCCAACCCAAAGGTCTTGCGGAAACGGCCGGTATCGAGCACCGAATAGGCTGGTCGCTGAGCAGGTGCTGGGTACTCGCTGGTGGGTATCGGTAACAGCCGGCATTGGCTGCCCGTCGCCTCACGTATCGCCTCCGCGAACCCGAACCAGGAGGTGGCGCCGCCGCCAGTAAGATGATACAGCCCTTTGACCCCTTCGATGTCGAGTCCAGCATGGAAGACCCGATAGGCGATCTGGGCGGTGACTTCGGCTAGCATTCGACTCCAGGTTGGGGTGCCAATCTGATCGTCGACGATGCGCAGCTCAGCCCGCTCACGAAACAGATTCAGCATCGTCAGCAAGAAGTTACTGCCACGCACGCCATAGACCCAAGCGGTACGGAACACCAGTGCGGGCGCGCCAGATTCGAGCAATGCCTGCTCGCCAGCAAGCTTAGTACGACCATAGACGCTGCGCGGCTCAGCGGGGTCGTCTTCGCGATAAGGGTGATCGGTGACGCCAGAGAAGACAAAGTCAGTCGAGTAATGAATCACTGGGATGCGTGGCGCTGTGCACAGCTCGGCGATCAGCCCTAGGGCGTCCCCATTGATCGCCTGAGCCAGCTCAGGCTGACTCTCAGCCTTATCGACAGCGGTATAGGCAGCCGCATTGACGACGGCATCCGGTGCCGTCTCGTTGAACAGTCGCCGCACCGAAGCCGGCTCGGTGAGATCGACAGAAGGCCCGTCTTGACCTGAGACGGATGCGGCAATCACCTGGCCGACGGGTGCCAGGGTACGCCGTAGCTCCCAGCCGACTTGGCCATCGGCGCCGATAAGCAGGATGCGTGGGGTATCGGTCATGGTGAAATCATAGTGCTTGTGATGGTGCGATGCTTGAAACCCTTATTCTGTCCTTATGCTGTCAGGCCAGGATGGCCTGACTACAGATTTGGCAACCGCTGTAGGTGAAGGGATGATCGGGAGGGAGTCAGTGGATAGCGGCTTAATCTTCAGGAAGAGGGTATGAGGTTTACTAGAAATGGCCTCTAGAACGGGATATCGTCATCAAAATCGGCCCCGGAGCCGCCGTCCGGCCCCGAGTCCGGCGAGCCCCCACCCTGACCCATCGGCGCTACCGACGCCGGCCCAGCAGACGCAGGAGGGTTCGCGGATCGATTATAGTCGCCGCCAGCGCTAGCACCTTCACCTCCTCCGCTACCTCGGCTATCAAGCATCTGCATAGCGCCGTTGATATCGACGATGATCTCTGTCGTATAACGGTCCTGTCCGTCCTGCCCTTGCCACTTACGCGTGCGCAACTTTCCCTCGATGTAAACTTTGGAGCCTTTGTGCAGATACTGACCTGCAATCTCGGCGAGCTTGCCGAATAAGGAGACACGATGCCACTCAGTCCGCTCCTGCGGCTCACCAGTGGTCTTATCACGCCAAGACTCGCTGGTTGCAATCCGCAGGTTGGCAACAGCGTTGCCACTCGGCAGATAACGCACCTCCGGATCAACCCCGAGATTGCCAATCAAGATCACCTTATTAACCCCACCACCAGCCATTTAATTCACTCCCGCTATTCGAGCCCAGTCTCAAGCAATGGTGCACAAAGGCGCCTGGCCTTGTCCACCTCGGCGCCACCTCTCACGGACCAGTCTGATCACGATCTGCGCAGCTGCGCACCCGCTGCACTGTGCTAGCATCGGTTTATCGGCACCAGTTCGCTGGCACCAACTGTTACCGGTCCGCTAGCATCATACACAGACTCACACTCAGCCTCAGGCAAACTCGGAGATCGACCGACGTGAAGCAATGCTTCTTCTCTTTCCTCCTCTGCGCGACCCTGCTCGCCACTGGCTGCGCATCGCAGCCCGCTCGGATGGGTGGCATTGGCGGATCATCAGGGCCTGAGATCCTGCTGCCGGATGGCGAGGTCGAGGAAGCAACACTGCTCGCGATGGGGATGGCCCGCAGTAAAGGATGGCAGATCCTAGAGGCTAATGATGATTATCTGCTGCTCGAGCGTCAGCTGCCAGAAGGCTCACCGCAGGCGCAGATGCTGAGTCCGGAAGGCGTGCTCAGCCCACCCAAGCTCCAGGTTGAGACGCGACTGAGGGCGCGCGGCAATGACGTGGTCGTCGGTTTAACCTCATACCTGATCATCAATCCTAACACCGACCAAGAAGGTCGCGTCAACTACAGCAACGACTACCAAGACCAGCTGATGATCTCGCTGAATGCCTTGGCTAGCGCCTGGCTCGAGAACCGCGCCCGGATCGCCTCCGAGATCCCACTTCCGCCTGATCCAGACAGGATCAACATCGCAGAGGCTAACCCCGCTACCCCCAGCAGCGCTAGCCCTAGTAACGAGTCGGCCGCAGGCATCGTTGATCCAGCATCGGCGGCAACCCCTGCCGAGACCAGTGATGACATCGCAACCATGGCCACCCTCGCCACCCCCGCTTCGATACCCGCAGTTGCCGCAGCCCCATCAATAGCTAGGCCGCCTGCTACCGAGACCCCAGCCGCGACACCGGTGCCGCTCGACAGCGGCCCCGCTCCAGAGCCGGCGTTCAACACCACCAACGACCCGAGCGCACGCAACGAGATGCTGGTCCTCGACAGCCAAGCCCGCCGCGGCCTCTGGACCTTCTACGCCGAGGCTTCGGCGCGCGAGCGCGGCTGTACGGTCGGCGAGCGCGGCGCAGTCCTACTCAGCGCCACCACCGACTTTGAGCTCTACGAGGTGCAATGCGGCAACAGCCCAAATCTCTTGCTGCGCTGCCAAGGCGGCGTCTGCCGGGAGATCAACTGAGCCACGCTTGATCCCGCCCCGGCACAACATGCGTTCGCTCGCCCCGCTCCCCCTTGCCTCCCTTCTCTTCAGCGTGCTCGCATGCCTACTCGTGCTCGGACAAGCTCGCGCCGGCAACGACCCGAGCATCTTTCTCCCTAACGCGAGCGCCCCACGCGTCAAGGCCTTAGCGCTGGATACCGCCTTGCTCAAGGGCTGGACGCTGGTCGACAGCAGCACAAACGCCATCCTCTTCGAGACCAGCCTCGATCAGCCCGCGAGCGACGGCCCACCAGGGGTGACACCACCGCAGACCACGCAGCTGCTGATTCGCACAGCACTCGAGCAAACCGAGACCGGCACCCGCGTCTCGGCGAGCGCCGAAGAGCATTGGTGGCGCGGCACCGAGCGCGCCTGGTCCGCAGATGTGACCCGGCGTTATGGCGATAACCTGCAACGCGCCTTACGTTCACTGCAGCAACGTTGGGAGCGTTTCATCGCCACCGCAGCGCCATCGACGCTGCCGACGCCAGCCCAGCCCCATCCTGCCCCCTTATCCTTAGGCGGCGACCGCTCAGCGATCAAGCCACTGCCGACAGCAGGCTCAGCAACGCCAAAGCCCTTGCCTAGCGGCAGACCTGCTCTCGCGCCCGCTCTAGAGCCTGCTGCCATCGAGCCGAGCCCAGACACTGCCCCTATTGGTCTCTGGGCCTACTATGCCGAACGCTATGCAGGCTCGCTAGGCTGCGAGCTTCACGACCGCGGTGCAGTCTTAGTCCAAGCTCGCCAGAGCGATGAGATTCACCGCGTCTACTGCACGAATCGAGCGCCCGTCATGGTCCGCTGCGATAACCTAGGCTGCGGCTCGCCACGCTGACAGCAAAATCTCTGACAGCGATACGCGGCCAACTCAACGGATCAATCGACCACGGAGATCATGATTGTCCTAGAATGGGCAAGCCGCTATTCTTCAAACCTCTAGCTTGGACGCTAATTGATAAGCTCTCGAGCAGGCCGAGCAATGACTATCCTCAGCAGACTCCTTGACCGACTGCGATCGAAACCGAGCCAGAATGCGAGCGAAAAACGACGCTCAGAGCGCGCCACTCATGAATGTTGGACCAATGTGCGTTGCGTCGAGACCGATCAGCAGGACCTCGCAAGCCGCTACAGCCTCGGCTTATCCCAAGACATTAGTCAGGGCGGGCTTCGCGTCCAGTGCTTTCATCAGATTCCGCTCAATGCCGAGGTCTATATCAACCTAGAGTGCCCCAACGCGAAACAGCCCATCCATGTCAACGGGGCTGTCGTCTGGGCCTCCCCGGCCCAGCATCTACCCGGCCATTGGGTGCTTGGCATCGCCTTTTCCGATCTCGACGGCCCGACGCAAAAAAAGATTGGCGATCTCGTCGAAAATGCCCGCCGGCGGCAATCACAGGAGGAGCCAGAATCGGCTGAACTGCCAGAGCCTGAGGTTTAACAGAGGCTCATCAACAGTTACAAGCCCCAAGCTCGAGCTCAGCAGAGGCCATGCGTCGATTCGGTTATCTCATCGATCGCCTAATCAGTCGCTCCAGGACCAGCAGGGCCTTACTCCTAGCCGTCTCACTGGGAATTCCAGTGTCTGGCAGCTCGGCAACAGCAGCTTTGAGCAGCGAAGACAACGCCGCCGCGACCTGGCTGATCAACCTTGGCCAGCGCTACGAATATGGCGTTGGCGCACCGCAGCACCTCGACCGCGCACTTGAGCTCTACTGCGAGGCCGCCAACCTCGGTCACCCACAAGCACGCTTCCATCTCGGCTGGCTCTACGCGAGTGGTCGCCTCGGCGCCATCGACGAGATCCAAGCAGCAGCCTGGCTGCAAGCAGCCCAAGCCGCTGGCCATCGCCAAGCCAGAGTGAAGCTGAGCCAGCTCAATGCGCTCGATCGCCCCCTCCCTGAGCCGCCACACTGCCTGTTCACCGACGCCATCAGCGAACGCCGCTTACCGCCGGTCAACCTGGCCACCACCGATACCAGCGGTCCTAGCATGGGCATGCGTACGGATAGCGCTTCGACCCTGAACGGCATCCAGGTTCGCGAGCTTGCCCGTGCCGATATCCACAGCCTGGTCCAGCGCCTTGCGCCGAGCTATCAGCTCGACCCCGAGCTAGTTCTCGCCCTCATCCAAGTCGAGTCCAACTTCAACCCCAGCGCTCACTCACCAAAAGACGCCCGTGGTCTGATGCAGCTCATCCCCGCCACTGCGCAGCGTTTCGGCGTCACCGACATCTGGGACCCGGTACAAAATATGCGCGGTGGCATGGCCTATCTACGCTGGCTGCTCGACCACTTCAACGGCAACCGTAAGCTCGCCCTCGCCGCCTACAACGCCGGTGAAGGTGCCGTTCAACGCCACGGTGGCATCCCACCCTACCCAGAGACCCAGGCCTACGTGAAGCGCATCATCGCCCAGCTCGAGCCGGCCCCCTCCAGCCCCGCACTGGGGCTGCCGCAAAACACGACCCCCTAGTCAGCGCTCGGCAAGGGTGGCTGCGCCAGATAGTGTAGCCGCTTCAGCTCGCGCCGCCCCTGCGCCACCGAATCTAAGATCAAGCCACTGGTCAACATCAAAAACGCCAGCAACATCATCCCTGTTGCCAGGATCGCAGTCGGAAACCGTGGTACCAGCCCAGTATGCAGAAACTCGATCACCACCGGGATCGCCAGCAGGATCGAGCCCGTTGCCAACACCGCAAAGAGGATCGAAAAGAACATCAGCGGCCGCTCTTCCTTCACCAAAGAGCCGATGGTCCGCAAGATCAGCAGCCCATCGCTCCAGGTACGCAGCTTGCTAGGTGAGCCCTGCAAACGCGCCGCATAAGGCGTCTCCACCTCAGCCACTCGCAGCCGCAGTTGCAGCGCATGCACGCTCAAATGCGTTTCCAGCTCAAAACCGGTACAAAACAGCGGAAACGACTTCACAAACCGCCGCGTCATCAGCCGATAGCCGGTCAGCATATCCTTAAAGCGATCACCAAACAGCAGCGCGACCATCCCGGTCAGTAGTCGATTCCCGAACTGATGTCCAGGCCGATACGCCTCCTCTGCTGCACTCAGCCGTGCCCCGCAGACCATATCCAAATGCTCAGTCAGCAGCCGCTCGATCAGCCGCGGCGCACTCGCTGCATCATAGGTCCCATCGCCGTCCACCAGCAGATACAGATCCGCCTCGATCTCAGTGAACATTCGCGACACCACCTGCCCTTTGCCAAGCATCGGCTCGTGCCGCACCAGGGCTCCAGCCTCCGCTGCGGCAGCGGCCGTCCCATCCGTCGACCCATTGTCGTAGACGTAGACCTCGGCCTCAGGCAGGACCGCGCGGAAATCCCGCACCACTTCCCTAATCGACGCCGCTTCGTCGAGGCAAGGGATAAGCAGGGCGATCTGCAAATGGCGCCAAGCTTCAGGCGATGACATCATCCGACTCTTGTCCCAACGCTGGAAACATGAGCGACATTGTAGCCGCTGAGGGCTCCCTTAGCGGGCGCTTTGAGAATCAGGCCTGCGCGCGTTATCACCATCCGACACACCCATGCCAGCACCGCGGCCTTAACGCGCTGCGCCGACTCCAGACCGGCCGTCACTGCCAGGAAGATCGCCAGCATCCCGAATGGATCAAGCACCACGAACAGGGTAACGAATTCGTAAACCAGCTTTTGCGCCATCGTCTTTTCAGCCCTCGAAACATCCCCACACCATAGCACCATGCTCGCCTGCTGATGCAGGGCTGGCAGCGGCCAGGTGCTCAGCGGTGATGCACGTGGGCCTGTTCATGCAGCGATTGATCAGTCTCCTGGAGCTTTGCCGCCAAGTTCCACAGACTGTTGAATTCGGTCTTCGGTCGTCAGGCGGCACTGGTCACATGCTGCACGGCTTGTTGACCCTCTCAAACCATGAGGCATAAACATGCAGCCTATGCGAGCACCCTGGGCCTTGGCATTGATCGTTTTCGGTGCGGCACTCTGCGCCCCGGCCTGGGCTGAGGAGAGCTGGACGCTGAGCGACTTCTACGATGCGCACAACGACATTCGCGTGAGGATCGCTGCGGTGAAGACTGCGCAGGGCGATCAGCTGAAGATCCACGCCGCGAGCAATGAGTCACGGGTCTGGGCGACCTTTCTGCCGTCGGCAAAGGCCCCCAGGTTAGACCCGTCCGCAAGCCTGTCCTGGTGGTGCGGCACAGATGGGCGGCACCGTTCGCGCGAGGCGGTGACGCAGCAGCTTGCGGAACGCTGTGATGAACAGCCTTCCTCGCTCTATCATGGTGGCTCGCATTACGTCTCCTTTGTGCTCGAGTACGCCGATGGACTGGACGCGCCAACAGGCCCGGTCGCTGCACTGCAAGCCTGCAAGGGCAGTCTCAGCCTGGGCTATCTCGATGCCGATGGCAGCCTGACTGAGACGACAGTCGTGCTCAGGGGCGCCCAAGCTGCGATCGCTGAGGTTGCCGACATCGTCCGTCGTTAGGCTGCATAGTTATCGAAGATAATCAGTATCGGCGTAGTACCTCACTCGCCTGGATGATCACACTACCGGGCGCGACGCCGATGTCCTCGGCAATCACTGAACACTTGGCCTGCAGCAGGAAGCAGATAGGCGCGTCGACTCCGCTCAACGTCTCATAGTTGGCCTGCCCCTTGGCGATGATCAGCCGGGCGCGGCGAAAGCGCTCGCGGAAGGCCGATGAGCAGAGCGCAAGCGGGGCGCCCATGGCGTCGCAACCGGTGTCAATGATCTCGGCGACCTGATCCAGCCCGGCGGCGATGGCCTCCTCGCGGGTGGCGTCGTTGAGCACGGGGCCCGCCTTAACGACATAGCGCACCGGGACAGGCAGCGCCTCGATCAGCACGCGGTCAAACAGCGTCTCACCGGCATTATCAGCCAAATACAAGACCTCATCGACCTCTCCCAGCGCCTGACGCAGGACCGGCAGATCATCGATCGGTGCCTCGGCGTGCAGTACCCGCTCCAGCGTCGCTTCCAGATCGAAGGTCTCGGCCACGCCGTAGTCGATGATGTTGCCGGTGATAGCGATGCGCACCGCTGTCCGCAGTGGATCATCAGCCGTCTCGACATGCGCTCGCAGCACCGGCAGCAAGGCCAGGGCCTGCTCCGTGGCCTCTCGTTTTACATCAAGGTATGGGTCTGGTGACTGCGCCCGCTCGCGCACCAGCCGATGAATGCGCTCCCCCATCTCCGGAGGCGTAGCGTCGGCGGAGAGCGCGCGCAGCTCGGCCATCGTCTCTTCTAAGATAAGCCGCTGCAGCTTGGGCGAGGCACCAGCCCGGCGGGCTGCGCTCAGGGCCTGGCGCAGGAAGCAGGGCCAGCAGTCGAGATACACTCTCATTTTGGGTCTACCTTAACCATGGTGCTTCTGTTGCAACAGTTGGTCGTGGTATGAGCCCTCACGCAGGAGCTTCGCATTGCAATTGGGGCAGCGTTCATCCTGGCAGGGGATGCCGCTGCAATGCGGGCCGCGATAGCCGCACTTCGGGCAGAAGCAGGTGCCGCCCGCACCCATGTCGTGTCGTCGTTGCTGGGGCATGCTGGAGCCTCCGATTCGCTGTTTCCGATGAATACACTCAGGATTGTCCGACGGAGCGAATGCAGGCGCATTGATAAGTCACGTTTCCTTGCACCTTGCCGAAGCGCTGCCTACCGGAAACGATGACCCGCGGGCAGTCAATCTTACGGCGCTTTTGTCCGGCGTTCCGACGAAATGGCATTATCATCGCCGCTTCGACCTCTCGTCCGGAGCCGACCATGTCCGCCGACCCCGCCAGCCAATCTTTCGCAGGACAGGAGCCACGCCGCATCCTGGTGCTCTTTGCGCATCCGTCGCTCGACCGCTCCGAAGCCAATGCGCCGATGGTTGCTGCCGCGCGCGACCTGGAGGCCGTCACTTACGTGGATCTCTACGCCGAATACCCCGCGTTCGAGATCGACATTGATCGCGAGCAGCAGCTTCTCCTTGAGCACGATGTGATCTGCTTCCAGCACCCGCTGTACTGGTACTCGACCCCGGCGATGCTCAAGGAGTGGCAGGATCTCGTGCTCGAGCATGGTTTCGCCTATGGCTCCAAGGGCACCGCACTGCAGGGCAAGCTGTTCTTTTCTGCCACGACCGCAGGCGGTGCCGAATCCGCTTACAGCGCGCGAGGCGAGAACCATTTCACCATCCGCGAGCTGCTGCACCCGCTGGAGCAAACGGCCCAGCTCTGCGGCATGATCTATCTGCCGCCGTTCGCGCTGTTCGGCGCCCGCACTGCGGTGGACGACGGACGCATCGCGGCGCATGTCGCCGATTGGGTGCGGTTATTGACGGCGCTGCGTGATCGCCGTCTCGACATTGCCCGGGCGCTGCCGCGACCGCGGCTCAATGATAACCTCGAGAGTCTCCTTACCGCAGCCGCCGCGAGCGAGGAGGAGCGCTGAGATGAGCGGCGTGCTGTTCCAGCTCTTCGTCTACCTCTGTGCTGCGGTCATCGCCGTGCCGCTGGCCAAGCGGCTTGGGCTCGGCTCGGTGCTGGGGTATCTCATCGCCGGCATCGTCATCGGCCCCGTCTTCCACATCGTCGGCTCCGAGACCGAGCAATTGCAGCACTTCGCCGAGCTCGGGGTGGTGATGATGCTGTTCCTGGTCGGGCTCGAGCTCAAGCCACAGCTGCTCTGGCAGATGCGCGCGCGTCTCCTCGGTCTCGGCGGTCTGCAGGTCCTGGCGACGGCAGGCGGCATCGCCGCCATCGCGGTGCTGCTCCTCGATCATTGGCGGACAGCGGTGGCAACCGGGCTGTTGCTGGCCCTGTCCAGTACCGCCATCGTGCTGCAGACCCTGTCCGAGAAGGGTCTGATGAAGACCGACGGCGGCCGAGCTGGCTTCGCGGTGCTCTTGTTCCAGGACATCGCCGTGATCCCCATGCTCGCCCTGATCCCGCTGTTGGCGGTGCCGGAGATCATCGAGGTCGCGCAGCACGCGGCCGGAGCGGCTGTCGAGGCTGCGTCAACTGGGGTCGCTGCTGCAACTGGCGCCGCTGCGACTCCTGGAGCGGCTGTCGAGGCTGCAGCAACTGGGATCGCTGCCACAACTGGAGCGGCTGGAGCCGCTGCGGCGGCTGAAGCAGCCAGCCATGGCGCTGAATCCGGGCACGCTGCCGGGCTGAGTCTGGTCGCTAGGCTGAGTGGCTGGCGCTATGCGCTCGTCGTCCTCGGCGCCGTTGCCTTCGTCGTGCTCGGTGGGCATTTCCTGAGTCGACCGCTGTTCCGCTTCATCGCCGCCTCGCACCTGCGCGAGAGCTTCACCGCTGCGGCACTGCTGTTGGTCGTTGGCATCGCACTGCTGATGACGCTGGTTGACCTGTCGCCGGCGCTCGGGACCTTCCTGGCCGGCGTGGTGCTCGCCGATAGCGAGTTTCGGCATGAGCTCGAATCGGATATCGAGCCCTTCAAGGGGCTGTTGCTGGGGCTCTTCTTCATCACCGTCGGCGCCGGCATCGACTTCGCGGTCCTGTTCGGCGAGCTGTTGACGGTGCTGGTGCTGACCCTCGGCGTCATGGCCATTAAGGGCTTGGTGCTGTTCGGCCTCGGGCGGCTGTTTCGCTTGCGCGCGGCGGACCACTGGCTGTTTGCGCTGTCGTTGGCGCAGGCGGGAGAGTTCGGCTTCGTGCTGCTGGCCTTCTCGACCCAGAACGCGGTGATCCCGCCCGAGCTCGGCAAGCTGCTGTCGCTGGTCGTCGCGCTGTCCATGTTACTGACGCCGGTGCTCTTCATTGGCTACGACCGACTGGTGCTGCCGCGGCTGCGCTCCGGCGCGGATCAGCCGCCGGACCGCATCGACGAGCAGGGCAGCGTGATCATCGCCGGCGTCGGGCGCTTCGGACAGGTGGTGAACCGGCTCCTGATCGCCGCTGGCGTCAAGACCGTGGTGCTCGACCACGAGGCGGGCATCGTCGAGCGCATGCGCCAGATCGGCATCCGCAGCTACTTCGGCGACGCCTCGCGCCCGGATCTGCTCCAGGCTGCTGGCATCGAGCAGGCCAGCGCCTTCGTCGTCGCGATCGACGACCGAGATCGCGCCGTCGAGCTGGTGGCCTATCTCAAACGTGAATACCCGAGGCTGTTTATCGTCGTCCGCGCCTTCGATGTCGACAATCTCTATCTGCTGCGCACCGCTGGGGCGGACGCAACGGTACGGGAGGTCTTCGAGGGCTCACTCGACGCCGCCGCCGCAACCCTGCGTGGTCTGGGTCATCATCCCTTCGCGGTAGAGAAGCTCAAACGCGCGTTCCGCCGCCACGATGAGGACACGCTAGACGAGCTCCACGCGCTCTGGGACCGCGACCTGGAGCTGGCCAAGAACCGCGCGCTGCTCGAGCGCGTGCGCGCCCGCACTGCGGCGGAGTTGGAGATCACGGCGCGCGACCGCTCGCGCCTGCACGACCGCACCGAGCGCGGCTGGACGCCGCCGCCGAAAGGCTATAGGACGACGCGGGAAGATTGATCAGCCGCACGATCCCTATCTTCGCGTTCTTCGCGTTCTTCGCGTTCTTCGCGGCTTCGCGGCTTCGCGGCTTCGCGGCTTCGCGTGAAACATTCGGGCTGATCTCGCTGCGCTGATTGCGCTATTGAGTCCCACGCAAGCGCCGAATATCGTCCAGGCTCAAGCCGGTTTTCGCTGCCAGGATCGCGTCATCGGCGATGACATCGAGCAGGCTTTGGGCAATGCGCTCACGCTCTATGAGCCGCCCTTCATCCAGGCCCAGCTTGCGGCCTTCATCCAGGCCCTCCTCACGTCCCTCCTCACGCCCCAGCTTGCGGCCTTGCATCATCCCTACGCCATAGGACGATTGCACCATGCTCGCCTGCTGGTGTAGGTCGTCCTGATAGCGCTCGTAGGCACGCCGCTCGGGCTCTGGCAGTTTCAGCACATCGAGCTCATCCTTGGCCTGTTGCAGCCCGCGGGCGGTGAAGTCGCTCTGGATCTCTTCGTTTTTCAGAAAGTAGATCCATTGGTCGAGTGGGTCGCGGGCGATGTCGTCGAACTGGTTGACCTTGATCAGATAGTACTCGGGGAACAGCTGGTGGGCTTGGTCGCATTGGTAAAGCTCGCGCTGCTTGTCGCTGAGCTGAAGCTCGTCTTGGCGATGCAGGCCAATAAACCGAGTGGCGCCGTGGTAGACGTAGTCTTCGCCTTGGCCAAAGTCGAAATAGAGGATGCTGACCGAGATGACCTTGACGATGTCCTCGTAGGGTGCGCCCTTGGGCAGGTTGTCGACGACCGTGCGGGCGCTGCTGTGCAGGATGCGCTGTAGATAATCGAACTGGCGTTCGTACTGGACCTCGATCAGGATGATCTCGCCGTGCTGGTTGCGCGCGCGTAGATCGACGCGATTGAGCTTCTCGATTGGCGTATCGCGGCCGCTCTCGCTATCCAGGATCTCCAGGATCTGGATGTCGTCCTGCAGCAGCTCGCTGAGGAAGCCTTCAAGGATGCCGAAATGCGCCTTGCTGCGCAGCAACCGTTTCAAGGCCCAGTCGAAGCTGATTAGGCGGCGGGGCATGAGTGGTCAGTCCGCATCACCGGCACTGGCTGCAGCGCATTGAACGGCTCGGGCAGACACCGTCAACCGCGCCCCTACGGCGACCCGAAAGCCAGGACCAAGCGTGTGACGGGGAGCCTCGAAGATCACCTCCGCTCCAAGGGGGATCACAACGTCGCCACTGGTGGTGATACTCTGCGCCGAGCGCAGATGAAGGCGTGCACGCGAGAAAATACGATCCTGCACATGGAGTGCTTCGGGTGCGCACTCGCCAAGATCGTCACAGGCATCACCGATGCCGTCGCTGTTGCTATCTGCCTGGTCGGGATTGGCCAGGCTCGGGCAGTTATCCCCATTGTCGCCGATGCCGTCGCCATCGGTATCCGCACGCTCACCGGGATCACGCGGGAAGGCATCCTGATCGTCATCAACCCCATCGCCGTCATCATCGGCATCGCAGACATCGCCTTGCTGGTCGCCATCGAGATCGGCCTGGTCGGGATTCGGGTCAGCAGGACAGTTGTCCTCGCCGTCGGGGATCTCATCACCATCGGCATCGGACGCCTCCGTGTCGAACTCGGCGTTGACTTGCACCTCTGTGGTGATCGTTAGCTGGCAGGTTTGCGCTGTCCCGCTACAGGCCCCGCCCCAGCCAACGAATCGGCTGTCCTCTTCAGGCTGTGCCGTCAGGGTGATCGACTCACCGAGCGCAAAGCCTTGGAGGCAGTCGACACCGCAATTGATGCCGAGCGGATCACTCGTGACGGCCCCGCTGCCCGAGCCGATCTTGGTCAGGGTCAGCATGGGGCCGGCCACCAGTTCCATCCAGCCAAGCTCGATCTCAGTCAGACGCACGCCGCTCTCCTCAATGCCATATTGATCCAGGCGGAAGGCGAGCTTGTAGGTTCCTGCTGGGAGGTCACCGAGATAGAACTCTTGATCTTCGGGCGCATCCGCTGGGGCGAAGCGCTGGTCGACGCTGCCGACGAACTCATCGTTGAGGAAAACCGAGACCAGGCCATCAGAGCCAGCAGTGAACTCGGCGTTGAAGGTCAACGTGTTGGTGGGCTCGGTGGTCGTAATCTCGATGACGAGCCAGGCGGGTTCGAAGGTCGTCTCGGCTTCAGTCGCATCGCCCAGTATTCGGCTCGGGGCCGCTGGCTCGTTAAGCAGGCGCCCTAGCGTGGCGGTCGTACAGCCCCAAGTCTCACATTCCGCATCGCCGTAGTACTCATCCAGCACGGCATCGACCGACTTCTTTTGGATCACTGGGGTACTGTCGCGACCGATCGGATGGCTGCTTCTGAGTGCGCTCAGCGTCTGTCCCTGCTCGACGGATAGCGTCCAGCCTAAACCATTGAGGCTGGATTCAGGGATGGGATCGGCGTTCTCATGCCACGCGTTGCCGATAAATGCCGAATCGTTTGGATTGTCGACGAAAACGATGCTCTGGCCATAATAGCGTACTGGACGGTCGTGGCGACATGAGCCGATTCCGTCATCAAGCTCTGAGCACCCATCCGCATCCGGCGTGACATCAATGCTATGCGCAAAATCATAAAAGGTGTCTGTTGTATCCTTGATACCGGCCGGAATCACATCTCTCGTATCGACATAGTTGTCGGCCCAGCGCGCCTCTTCACCATATCTTGACTTTTCGCCTTTTGGGTCGTATCCGTCGAGGAAGGTCAGATGGAAGTCTGCATGGTCAAGCTCACGACTCAGCGTGTCGATCAGGTTAGAGCCGGCGCTATGCGCAATCAGGTGCCAGTCTGTGTAGGTCGAGCTGGAATCAGGCGACTGATTGATGAAAGCGGATATGAGTGAAGCCGCTAACTCTCCCTCCGGGCCAGCGTTCTTTTGGGCCTTGCCTGCGCTGAACGGATTCAGTATTGGATTACATTTCCCATCCGGACAGGCTTGTGTCCGCCAGTCCTTGATCCACACATCCCATCCTGTACCATCGAGCGTTGTTCTGCAGATCGGCGTCAGGTGGTCAGCCTGCACGGTGACCGAGGCCGAGCAACTGGTTTCCTCGGTGGCCAAGAGCGTGCAATTGGTTCCCTGAAGACAAATGGCGCGCGCCATGTCGAGCACCCAGGTTGCCGCGTTATCTCTCCAACCGTGGGTGATCAATAACGCATGGGCAGGAGGATCCCCCGCCGGGAAGGTGATCCCTCCCTCGACGCGCGGCTGTTGGTTCTGCCAGGGCGTGGCGGTCTCGAAGGTAGCGGCGACGTCGAGGTTTTGGCTCATGGTGAGCTGGCAGTCGCCGGTGCCGCTGCAGGCGCCGGACCAGCCCTTGAAGACCGAGCTCGCATCGGGCTCGGCGATGAGGGTGATCGGGGTGCCTGCCGCAAGGCTCTCGAAGCAGTCGTCACCGCAGTCGATGCCGGTGCCCTCGCTGCGCACCGTACCGACGCCGGTGTCTTCGAAGCGCGAGACGGTCAGTGCGTATTCGCCCTCGGCATTTTGGGGGGCGATCTTGGTGACGAAGGCGTCTACTGCCCCCCATAACTCCGGATATTGGCCACCGGAGGTGGGGAAATCGCCGGACATTGTATGACCAATAACGTAAGCGTTTCCTGCATTATCGACCGCAATCCCACCCCCCACTTCGTCTCTGCTTCCACCCAGGTAGGTCGAATAAATTAGCCCTTGCCCGTTTGGACCAAGTTTTGTCACGAAGGCATCATAATCAGACAATCCACCGTTATGGTTCGGATAAGGGGCGTCGATGATGGGAAAATTAGAAGAGTCTGTATAACCCAACACATAGGCGCTGCCGGCGCCATCGACCGCAACCCCCTGAACATGTTCTCCATTGATTCCACCCAGATAGGTTGAGTACAATGGACCCTGGCCATTTGCGTTGAGCTTTGTTACGAACGCATCGTATTTAATCTGATTAACCCATAATTCCGGATAGAGGGCGTTGACCGTGGGGAAATCATCGGAATTTGTTTCGCCGACCACATAGGCATTTCCTGCCGTATCGACCGCAATCCCGCGTCCTATATCAGACCCTCTTCCAGCCAGGTATGTCGAATAGAGTGGACCCTGTCCATCCTTATCAAACTTACTCACAAAGGCGTCATATTGAGCACGGTAACCCGGATCTGCATAGACGGCATTGACGGTCGGAAAATCCTGTGAGCCTGTCTTTCCAGTCACATAGACGTTTCCGGCGCTATCGACGGCAATTCCATGCGCATAATCGCCACTACTAGAGCCACCAAGATAAGTCGAATATATTAGCCCTTGGCCATTAGGGTTGAGCTTGGTAACAAAGGCATCACTGCCACCTAAGAGTTCAGTGAATGGCGCATCGACGGCAGGGAAGTCTGACGATTCTGTGGTCCCTGTCACATAGGCATTACCGGCGCTGTCGACAGCAATATCGGTCGCCATATCCCAACCGCTTCCGCCCAAATACGTCGAATACACCACCACCGGATCGATCACCAAGGGCCGCGAGCGGTCATACTCCGCCAGCGCAAAGGCCACGCGCGGGGTTGACGGCAGGGTCTCCGCTTCGTGCTCTTGCGGCTCTGGCTCGGTCCGCGCAAGCACCGATGCGCCTGACTCGGCAGCCACCGGCAACAGCCTATACCCACCAGCCACCGGCCGCTCCTCACCGTCGATGCGCTGCACGATGCGCGGTGCCTGTTGAATCAGCTCCTCGCCCTCAACGCTGAGCACCAGGTTTCCAGCCTCATCGATGCGCAGATCATCGACGCCCTCAAAGCTGAGCTGGATCTGATTCGGATCAGCACCAGGGGCAACGATGAAGTCGTATTCAAGCTGGCGCGGATTGCCGTAGAAGACCAGATCAATCCCCGGGTAGACCTCGTCATACTGCACGCGGGCATAGTGCGGCACACCGCTCTGCCACTGGCTGGGGTCGTTGCCGAGGTAGTAGTTGCTGATGCCGCGCTGGCGCTCGCGCCCTTGGATCTCGGGGGACGCACGGCGCGTGGCGCCTTCTAAGCGCATCCGCACCACGGCCGCCTCGGGCGGTGTCCGCTCCCGGGAGCCGGGCATCCCTGGACGCTGAAGCCTGTCGCGCCTGGGCGCGTTCTGCGCTGGCTCGACGCCGCCCGCGGCGGTACTGCTGGGCTCAGGCTGCGCTTGCGCATCGGCCCTGGCACGTTTGCGCAAGACCATTACCGCCTCGGTCTCGGTCAGAAAGAGCTGGTAGCCGGGACCGCGGGCGAGGAAACGGACCTCCTCGGCGCTTTGTCCCTGGTTGGGCTCGAAATGGATGGCACCGGTGTTGAGCTGCTCGGCAATCAGGGCGCGGGCGCCGGGGTCAGGCTCTGATGGCACCACGTCCAACTTAGCCGTGCCGCCCGATGGGAGACTGAGCGCATCGAGCGAGAACTCATCGAGCGCGAGCGGGACCGATGGCTTCGGGACAGCGAGATCCAGCGCTGGCGACAGCAACGCATGGAGGCCAGTGGCGTGAAACGGATCAAGCCAGTCCGGTGCAGTGCTTGGCAGTCGGGCGCTGCTGGAGGCGGCGAGCAGCGCCAGCAGGACGCCGGTGATCAGGGAAACCAAACAGGGCCAGCGTCGGACGCGGCTGGCAGCGGCTGTCGTCGGGTCAGTCATCAGGATTTTCCTCATCGCCTGCTCAGGAAGGCTCAATCCGAAAGAAGCGCCGCTGTTGTGGCCAGCAGCGACTTTCCGCTCCTTGCCGACGACGCCGTCGACTCTCTTTTTAGTTAATCAGAACAGGCTTTACAACCCAGTCAAAGACTTGGGTTAAGCAACGCGGTCGTTCTGGAAGAGGATGCGCAGACGTCCGGTTGGCTTGGCTGGCGGACATTGCAAACGGGCGCTATTGAGTCCCACGCAGGCGCCGAATATCGTCCAGGCTCAAGCCGGTTTTCGCTGCCAGGATCGCGTCGTCGGTGATGACATCGAGCAGGCTTTGGGCAATGCGCTCGCGCTCCATCCGACGCCCTTCTTTAAGGCCCTGCATGCGCCCGACACCATAGGATGACTGCACCATGCTCGCCTGCTGGTGTAGGTCGTCCTGATAGCGCTCGTAGGCGCGACGCTCGGGTTCTGGGAGCTTGAGCACATCCAGCTCATCCTTGGCCTGCTGCAGCCCACGGGCGGTGAAGTCACTCTGGATCTCTTCGTTCTTGAGAAAGTAGACCCATTGGTCGAGCGGATCGCGGGCAACGTCGTCGAATTGGTTGACCTTGATCAGATAGTACTCGGGGAACAGCTGGTGGGCTTGATCGCATTGGTACAGCTCACGCTGCTTGTCGCTGAGCTGAAGCTCGTCTTGGCGATGCAGGCCAATAAACCGAGTGGCACCGTGGTAGACGTAGTCTTCGCCTTGGCCGAAGTCGAAATAGAGGATGCTGACCGAGATGACCTTGACGATGTCCTCGTAGGGTGCGCCCTTGGGCAGGTTGTCGACGACCGTGCGGGCGCTGCTGTGGAGGATGCGCTGTAGATAATCGAACTGGCGTTCGTACTGGACCTCGATCAGGATGATCTCGCCGTGCTGATTGCGGGCACGGAGATCCACTCGGTTGAGCTTTTCGATCGGGGTATCGCGGCCGCTCTCACTATCGAGGACCTCCAAGATCTGGATGTCGTCTTGCAACAGTTCGCTCAGGAAGCCTTCGAGGATGCCGAAATGGGCCTTGCTGCGCAGCAACCGTTTCAAGGCCCAGTCGAAGCTGATCAGGCGGCGAGGCATGAGGATCTCCGTGAATGGGCGTCAGGCGTCAGAATTTGGCAGCAACTCGCCTATTTTAATCGCAAATCACAGCATTCGGTATGACAGGTAGCCCGCGGCGAGAAGTCCAAGTCCCAGACACTGACGACAAACAAGATCAGAAATTGAGCCTCCAGCTCATTGTAACCGGTGGCGATCACCTGATAATGACCATCGGCCATCGGCCATCGGGCTCAGGGTTGCTGAGCTGAAGCAGCCAGCACCCGATCGACCTGGACCATCCGCTGCTCAAGCGAGCCGCGTAAGCCCAGGTAAGGCAGCTTGCGCAGCGCCAAGTCGGTCTTGACCTGGGCTTGCATCTGGCGGCGGTTAGTAGGGCCGGAACGGTCCCAGGTGTCGGCGTAGGGGATATCGTCCTCGCAGAGGAAGAACAGGGCATAGCGCTGAGCACATTCAGCGACCAGTTGGTCCAGGCGCGGCAGGACGCTGGCATGATAATGGCGGGCGAAGTGGCGCGTGGTGGAGGGGGCGCATTCCCAATTTTCCGTGTCATGTAGAGGTTGTCATGACGGATGGATTTGCCATGGTTTTCAGTAAATTCCAACGCCCGGCCTTGAAGTAGGAGCGAAGCATGAGCATGGCCTCAGCGCTGGGCTTGAGCCAGTAGATACTCGCGCCCTTCA
>POWB01000024.1 GCA_010912705.1 Halochromatium sp. | reverse complement strand
TGCCTTTGTCAGACAGTTCGTGCTACACCACCCGCAGCCGCTCCAACCGCAACCGATGGCGACCATCGAACAACCGTCGAGCACCAATCGAGATCGCGGCGATGCTGCCGAGCCCGGTGCCACCGGCGATCATGAACATGATCAGCAGCTGATACTTGGCGGCCTCCAGCGGCGGACTGCCGGCGAGGATCTGGCCGGTCATCATGCCCGGTAGGCTGACCAGGCCAGCGGTGGTCATGGCGTTGGTAATCGGGATCAGGCCGGCGCGCAGGGCATCGCGGCGGATGTCGGCGATGGCCTCGCTCCAGGTGGCGCCGAGCAGTAGCCGCGCCTCGATACGGTTGCGGCCTTCCCAGGCTTGACGGCTGAGCCCGTCGAGGGCGACGGCGATGCCGTTCATGGTGTTGCCGAGCAGCATGCCGAGCAACGGGATCAGGTATTGCGGCTGGTACCAGGGCGTGACGCCGATGATCACCGTCAGCGCCAGCACCGTGATGCTGAACGAGGATAGGAACATCGAGAGCGCGCCGATGCCGTAGCCCCAGGCGCCACGGAAGCGCCGTCGCTGCCGCGCCATCACTTCCCAGCCGGCGACCGAGAGCATCACCAAGGCGAGCAGCCCGATCAAGAGCGGGTCGGTGGTCGCGAACAACACCTTGAGCACCAGCCCGAGCAGCACCAGCTGCACCGTGCTGCGCGCGGCGGCGATCAGGATGCGTCGCTCGATGCCGAGATGTAGGCGCCAGGAGAGGGCGGCGAGCAGCAGCACCAGGCCGGCGGCGAGCGAGAGGTCGAAGGGGCTGAGGGAGATGAGATCCATGGTTAAAGGGATCGCTCTGGGGTGAGCTGGCCGCTGTCGATGACGAAGCAACGTCCGCTGGCGGCTTGGGCTAGACGCTGGCGCTGGTCTGGATCATGGCTGGCCCAGAGCACGGCCGCCTGCCGCTGGCGCCGGTAGTCATCGATCAGCTGCTCGGCGTGCTCGCGGTTGGTTGGGTCCAGGTTGGCGGTGGCCTCGTCCAAGAGCAGCACTTCCGGGTCATTGAGCAGCAGTCGCGCCAGTGCGAGGCGTTGGCGCTCGCCGGTCGAGAGCCGCTGGATGTCCCAATCGAGGACGTCGCGCTCGAAGCCGAGGCGGGCGAGCAGATGCGGCAGCGCTGTGCTGACAGCAAGGTCGCTATCGGCGTTGTCGGCAGGATCAGTCGATGATGCAGCACCTGCGGCTGCAGCAGCGATGAAATGATCACCAACACGATCGGTCCACCAGCCGCTCTCGGCCGGCAGCAAGCCGACGCGCCGACGCCACTCCGGGGCCGGGATCGATTTGCGTGGCCGGTCGTCGATCAATACTTCGCCCTGATTCGGATCGAGATCGGCAATGGCGCGCAGCAGCAGGCTCTTGCCGGAGCCTGAAGGCCCGGAGATGAAGATCAGCTCGCCGGCGCTGATCTGGAGATCGACCGGGGCAAGGACGCGCGGTTGCAGCTGCGAGAGGGTTAAAGCAGCCATCAGCGACGCCGGTAGATCAGGTCGTGCACCTGATGGCCGAGGCGCTGGCCGCGGCGCTCGAACTTGGTCAGCGGTCGTTGCGCCGGGCGCGGGCTGAATTGACCCGGTCCAGCGCAGTTCTCAAACAGCGCGTTGGCATTGTCGAGCATGGTCAGCATCCAGTCCGCATAAGGGGTCCAATCGGTAGCCAGGTGAAAGATCCCACCCGTTTGCAGCACCTGTGCGACGGCGGCGACAACACTCGGTTGTACGATGCGCCGCTTGTGATGACGCTTCTTCGGCCAGGGGTCTGGGAAGAACAGCTGCACCCGGTCCAGGCTGGCAGCGGGCAGGCCGGTCTCGAGCAGGGCCGTCGCATCGGCGCGCAGCACGCGCACGTTGGTCAGCCCCTGTTGCTCGAGCAAGAGCAGCAGATGGCCAACGCCAGGTCGGTGGACTTCGAGGCCGATGAAATCGCGCTCCGGTGCCGCCGCAGCCATGGTCGCCAACGATTCACCGTTGCCAAAGCCGATCTCGAGCGTGATGGGACGCGGCTGGGAGAGATCGGGCGGGCCGCCAGAAAAAAGCGCCTGTGGATCGAGCGTCTCGCCTGGCTGCCAGTTGACGCCGAAGCGCGTCCAGAGCTCGCGAAAGGCGCGCTCCTGGCCGGCCGTCAGCCGCCCCTCGCGCAGCACGAAGCTGCGAATTGGGCGCGCTATCCGCTCGCGCGCTTCGGCAATAGCTGGGCCAGCAGCTATAGCGGCACCTGGGCTAGCAGATGCACCGGCAACTGGGCCGGCATCTCGATCAGCGCCTAGGCCGGCCGCTGTTTTGGCGGTATCTCGGGCTGAGCCGGCGGCTAGATCAGTAGGTTTGACTGTTGAGTCAGGCGCTGGCTCGGCAGCATTGCCCGCGTCTCGATTGCTGAGTTTCAAGACCTTGGTCGTGCTTTGGATGGCGTTGCGGTTGGTCTTGTCCATGGGGCAGCCGGGATCAGGGAGCGCTTGGTGCGACGACGGATGTAAATAGCGGTGATCAAATAGAGACACGGACCGTCGGGACAGGATAGCGGATGATCAGCCCATCCGAGGTCACGAGGGTTAATCCCTCCACCATGGCTTGGGCGATCAGCATGCGGTCGAACGGGTCTTTGTGAATCGCGGGAAGATTCTGCACCATCAGCGCATGGCTGCTGTCGATGCAGAGTTCTCGGTAGCCATTGTCGAGCAGGCCGCGGCGCAGCGCGTGTGCGTCGACCTGAAAATCGTCTCGCCCCAGTCCGTTCTTGATGACCACCTCCCAGAGATTGGCCGGGCTGAAATGGAGCAGGTTCTCGGGCGCCGCGAGCAACGCGCGTGCCTGCTCCGGCAATCGCTTGGGCTCACCCGCGGACCAGAGCAGCACCTGGGTATCGAGCAGCAGCCTCAAGCTTGCTCCCCAAACATCGCTAGGATGGTGTCTTCACCCATGCGATCGAAATCCTCGGGGACGCGAATCTGCCCCGCCATGAAGCCGAGGCGCTGCGGGGTCGACATCTCTTCAAGCGGGATCACCTTGACCATTGGGCGTCCAGCCTTGGCGATGACGAATGGCTCGCCCCCCGCTGCCTTTTCAACGAGCTGAGAGAGGTGGGTCTTGGCTTCGTGCATATTGACGGTGCGCACTGGGACTCTCCGGATCGATCAAACTAGACTAACCGAACTTAGTTTATCGGGCCGCGATGCGTTGTCAATTAGGAGCCGCTTGGTGTTTGGGCTCGGCGCGCGCCTGAAGCGGCTGAACGATGTCGGGTTTGCTGCGCATCGTCCATTTCACCGTGCTATGCAACGATGAGGCGAGGCTTCAATAATCGGTTGCAATCAAGGTCTGCCGATGATTCAGTCATGACCTCCGTCCATCTTCTTCGTGTTCAATCATCGTGGCGCCGCCAGCTTGAGTACGATGACAGAGCACACTGGCTCTAGCCGCGCGAGCGTGCCACGAACAGGTTCCACAGCCGTCTTACCGGGAGTGCCATGATGTCCAATCTTGCTGTGTCCTCATTCATCACCGTCAACGATTATCTCGCCCGCGAGGCCGAGTCGCCCATCAAACATGAGTATGTGGACGGCGAGGTGTTTGCGATGGGCGGCGCGACCGATGCGCACGTGACGATATCGCTCAACCTCGCTAGCATGCTGCGCGCCCATCTGCGCGGTGGTCCTTGCCGGGTCTACATCACTGATATGAAGCTCCAGGTGGAGCGGGCCAACGCCTTCTTCTACCCCGATGTCTTCGTCACCTGCGCGGCGGCGGATGCGTCGGAACCGCTGATCAAACGCTCGCCGAGCGTTGTCATCGAGATCCTGTCCAAGTCGACCGAGGGCTACGACCGCGGCGACAAGTTTGCCCGCTATCGGCTGCTCGAGAGCCTGCAGGACTATGTGCTGATCGATTCACGCCGGCGCGTGGTCGATGTCTTTCGTCGTCACGCCAAGGGCTGGATGCTGCAGCCGCTGGCCGATGATGGCCTACTGGAGCTGCCGACGCTCGATTTCAGCTGCACCATGGATGAGATCTACGAGGATGTGACCCTAGAGTCGGTGACTGACGAGCCAGACGGCGAGCCGGAGTTGAATCCATTCTTTTGTGGCACGGCATCGCAACGCGGGGCCAGATAGATTAGGGTTGCCGGATTATTGATCATCCAGGCCATCGCCGTAGCCCGCCTCGGTCTGCGCCCCCCCCGGCAGAGGCCTGCGGGGAGCGATACAGGATCAGAAGAAGGTGCCCTCAATCGGCGACGAGGCTGATGCAAAGCGCTTGGCCGGCATGCGCCCGGCCAAGAAGGCCTCACGCCCGGCCTCAATGCCCTTGCGCATCGCGCTCGCCATCAGCACCGGGTCCTTGGCCGCGGCAATCGCGGTGTTCATCAGTACGCCATCACAGCCCAGTTCCATCGCCACTGCCGCGTCTGAGGCCGTGCCAACCCCGGCATCAACCAGGATCGGCACCTTGGCGTTTTCGACGATGGTGAGGATGTTCAGCCGGTTGCGGATGCCGAGACCGGAGCCGATCGGCGCCGCTAGCGGCATCACCGCCACGCAGCCGATCTCTTCCAACTGCTTGGCGACGATGGGGTCGTCGTTGGTGTAAACCATGACGTCGAAGCCATCGGCGACTAGGATCTTGGCCGCCTCGACAGTCTGCAGCACGTCCGGGAACAGCGTCTTCTGGTCGCCGAGCACCTCGAGCTTGACCAGCTTGTGGCCATCGAGCAGCTCGCGCGCGAGGTGGCAGGTGCGCACCGCGCTGTCGACGTCGTAACAGCCGGCGGTGTTCGGCAGGATGGTGTAACGATCTGGGGTCAGCACCTCGAGGATATTCGGCTCATCGGCGTTTTGGCCGATGTTGGTGCGGCGCACGGCGATGGTGACGATCTCAGCGCCACTGGCTGCGATGGCGCGGGCGGTCTCGTCCATATCCTTGTACTTGCCGGTGCCGACGAGCAGGCGCGATTGGTAGTCGCGGCCGGCGATGGAGAAGGTATCTGCAGAGGTAGTCGATGCGGTCATTGGGGGATTGAGTTCCGAAACTGGTTATGACTGGTTGTTGACTGGCGCGAAGACGCTGCTCGATGGCAGGGAAATCATCTCTAGAGCAGCGAGGCTAGCGCCTCATCGTCCTGGCCAGGCGGGTATAGGCCCATCGTTCTCAGACGATAGCTGATCAGGGCGACCATTGGCGCTGCGGATTGTCTGCTTGCGCCTTGGCTGACCTACTCAGCCACCGCCGACCGCATGGATGATCTCCACTGCATCACCCTCACTGAGCTCATGCTCAGCGAAGCGGCTGCGCGGCACGAGCTCGCGGTTGACCTCAACCGCGAGTCGACGATCGGTGAGCCCAAGATGCTCGATCAAGCCGGACATGCGCATCGCGTCCGGAATCGTCGTTGGGCTGCCATTGACTTGGATTAGCATCCGTAAAACACTCCTGATCGTAACAATGTTGATGTCGCTAGAGGCCTTGGCTGGCAATATCTGGATTGGTGGGCGATTGGCAATTCAACGGGGAGGTATCCGCAGTGAATTCATGGTCAGAAGACCTCATCTCGGTCGAGCGTGCCGGCACGCTTGATGGACTGTTTCATCAACGCCTGCACCGGTCACCAGACCGTATCGCCTACCAATGGTTCGATCGTGCTAGCGACCGCTGGCGGAGCATCAGTTGGCGTGAGACCGCGGATCAGATTGCGCGTTGGCGCCAAGCGCTGAGCGCTGAAGGGCTAAGCCCAGGCGATCGGGTTGCGGTGCTGCTACGCAATTGTCCAGAGTGGGTCATCTTTGACCAAGCCGCGTTATCGCTCGGGCTGATCACGGTCCCACTCTACACCGACGACCGCGCCGATAATGCCGCCCACATCCTTCAGGATGCCGATTGTAAGGTGCTGCTGATCCAAGATGCCAACCGTTGGAAACGTTTGGCCCCAGCGATTGGCGAGGCGAGCTATCCGGAGCGCGTGGTCATCCTTGAAGAGAGTGAGCAATCGCGCCGTGTCGCCACCTACGATGAGCGCGTGCTGATTGCCGCGAGCTGGCTGCCGGCGCGCGGCGAGCCCTGGGCACAGCGCGTTGCTGATCCGAATTCACTCGCCACCATCGTCTACACCTCCGGCACCACCGGGCGGCCCAAGGGCGTGATGTTGAGCCATCTGAACATCCTGGCCAATGCGCATGCCAGCGTGACCATGCTCGATGTCTACCAGGAGGATGTCTTCCTGTCGTTTCTACCGCTCTCACACATGCTCGAGCGCATGGGCAGCTACTACCTGCCGATGATGACAGGCTCGACAGTGGCTTATGCGCGCTCGATCAACCAGCTCGCCGATGATCTGCAGACCATCCGTCCAAGCGTGATCATCGCTGTGCCGCGCGTGTTTGAGCGCATCTATCAGCGCATCCAAGACCAGCTCGAAGGACGTCACAAGCTGCTGCGCTCGCTCTTTCAGCTGGCGGTAAAGGTCGGCTGGATCGACTTCGAGCGCCGTCAAGGGCGGCGTGGCTGGCACCCTTTGCTGCTGCTCTGGCCCTGGCTAAGGCGCAAGGTCGCGCGACCGGTGCTCGAACGCCTCGGTGGTCGCCTGCGCGCGGCGGTGAGTGGCGGCGCTCCGCTGCCATTTAACGTTGCCAAGCTATTCATCGGGCTCGAGCTGCCGCTGGTGCAGGGCTATGGCCTCACTGAGACCAGCCCGGTGGTGGCCGTGAACCCACTCGAGGACAATCGGCCCGATAGCGTTGGCATCCCGCTGCGCGGTATCAAGGTGCGCATCGGTGCCGATGACGAGCTACAGGTCAAGGGTCCCTGCACTATGCTCGGCTACTGGAACAATCATGTGGCGACTGCGCGCATGTTCACCACCGATGGCTGGCTGCGGACCGGCGATCAGGCGCGCATCGAGGATCGCCATGTCTTCATCACCGGGCGCATCAAGGACATCCTGGTGCTTTCCAATGGCGAGAAGGTGCCGCCGGCAGACATGGAGATGACCATTGGTCTGGACCCGCTGGTCGAGCAGCTGCTGATCGTTGGTGAGGGACGCTCGTTCCTTACTGCGATCATGGTCTTAAGCGGCGATCTTTGGCCGGGGCTGGCGCGCGACCATGGTCTCGATCCGGATCGCCCTGAGAGCCTGTCCAATCCACAGCTGCAGCGCGATATGCTGAAACGGATTCGTGATTCGCTGGCCGATTTTCCCGGCTATGCCAAGGTGCGGCGAGTCACGCTGACCCTTGAGCCCTGGTCAGTCGATAACGGTCTGCTCACGCCGACGATGAAGATCAAGCGCAGTCAGGTGCTGGCGCATTTTAAGGACGCTGTCGAGCAGATGTATTCAGAGCATCACTAAGGATGATGTAATGCGCCGTTGCAGTTGCCGGGCGCTGGCTCTACAATCGATCGTTCAGGCGGGCGTAGTTCAATGGTAGAACAGGAGCTTCCCAAGCTTCTAACGTGGGTTCGATTCCCATCGCCCGCTCCAAGTCTCACCAAGCCATGCAGCAACTCTACCAAGCCGCCGACCGCATCGAGGCACAGTTGCTGCATGACCTGCTCGACCGCCACCGGATCGAGGCCCGTGTCTTCGGTGATTATCTCTCCGGGGCTGCCGGCGAGCTTCCCGCAGATCTCTATCCGACCATCTGGGTCATTGAAGACGCCGACCTTCCCCGTGCCCAAGCCTTGCTCAACGACTGGCTCGCCGAGAACCAAGCCCGCGCCGCGGCAAGCTCATGGGTCTGTCGTGGATGCGGCGAGCTGGTTGATGGCAGCTTCGATCTCTGTTGGCGCTGCGGTCGGGAGCGCTAAACTGCATTGAGGGACGTTGCTGATGCCAAGCTGGATCAAGTGGAGCCTGGGCTCCGTCCTCGCGGTGCTGATGCTGGCGCTTGCTGCAGCTGCGATCACACCGCTATTGATCGATAGAGCGCGGCTTCTGCGCGATATCGAGGCCGATATCAGCCTCTCGCTGGGGCGGCCAACACAGATCGACGCCATCGGTCAGTTGCGACTGTTGCCAAGCCCGCGTCTTCGCCTTGATGGGCTGCTGGTCTCCGAAACCCTTGCTGCAGGGTCACCGATCTTGGCGAGCGTCGACTCCGTCCAGCTAGAGGCTGCGATCTGGCCATTGGTCACTGGTCGTCTGATTCTGGCTGAGGTCTTAATCGAGCGGCCGCAGATCAGTGCTCCATGGCCGCCTCGCGTACCCCAGCCTCTGCTCGACAGCCCGGTAAGTCTTGGGGGCAAACCTCAGCCTCTCCTGTTGCTGGTACAGAATGCTGAGCCGGTGGCTGAACTGGGATCGGTCACCAGTGCTAACCAGCAGCTGGCAATCGGGGCCGAGCCACAAGGGCTAGCACAGGGTCCATCACAAACGGCGACAGGCGTAAGGCTGCCGCCGATTCGCCGTCTGCTAATCCAGGATGGCGAGCTGACTGGGCTAGCGACGACGATGGGGGCAGGCTGGATGCCGGCCCTCCGCGCCTTCAACCTGACCGCCGGTCCGATCGCGCCAGACCGCATCGGACGCCTGGATGCAACCTTCGACCTGATGCTTGATCATCAGTCTGGTTGGTCGACGCCGGGCCTAGCCGAGGCCAAGATCATTCCCGCCGATCCGCTCACTGAGATCGCCTTGCGGCCGTTGTACCTGCGCTTTGGGCGCAGTGCCGGCGGGCAAGGTCCGCCGACAGAGATCGATTCCGAGGTGGTGATCCAGCTCTTGAATGGGTCTGTCTCGATAGCTCCGTTCAGCCTGGTCGCCGAGACGCTGCGGATCAATGGGCAGGCGCGGACAACAGGAACCGACCTGTGGCTGCAGGCGACCGCGAATGGCGTCGATGTGGCGGCCCTGCTGGGCAATGCCTCGCTTGGCGCGAGCAAGCAGGCGCCGATCACCGGTCGCGCTGACATCGATCTCGACCTATCGGCGCATGGCGCTGATCTGCCGTCGATCATCCGCACCCTTGCTGGCGAGGTCAGCTTCGTGGTGCGTGATGGCGCGGTGACCATGGTCGACCTCGAGCAGTTAATCACTGGCACCATAGGGGCGATTGGCGTCTCTCCGGAGGATGCCGAGCATCTGACGCGCTTCAGTCTGCTCTCAGTCTCTGCCGAGGGTGC
The DNA here is from genome assembly GCA_010912705.1 of Halochromatium sp. Lineage (GTDB taxonomy): Bacteria > Pseudomonadota > Gammaproteobacteria > Chromatiales > Chromatiaceae > Lamprobacter. The sequence continues at coordinate 63,601 of POWB01000024.1, read as the reverse complement.
AGAGGGGCAGTTCAGGAGCCAAGACATCCAGCTGCGCGCGCATTTTGTCGATGTCGACGGCAGCGGCCAGCTCGATCTGACAACCCAGCAGATCGCACTCGACCTGCAGGCGATGCTGACCAAGCCGCCCAAGGGGCGTGGGATCAAAGAGCTGGAAGGCATCCCGATCCCGGTCACTGCCCGAGGCCCCTGGACCGACCCGCGTTGGGATGTCGATGTCCGGGCCGCACTCGATGCGGCCGCGCGGCGTGCGCTGCGTGAAGACAACGGCCTGCTCGACGAGCTCGAGGAGCGTACTGGCATCAAAGGGCTTAGCGATGGACTGCGCCTGATCCTACCAGGGTTGCTCGGGCTGTGAGTCAAGACCACAGTCAACCGCAAGCGACCGGCACGACGCCGACACCGAGCCCAGCCACTGCGCTTGACTTTGCCCAACGCCTACTCAGCTAGTTTCAGTGCCATGGACGCCAAGATCTACCCTGGCAGCAGGATGCGACAGCCTACCGCGTCTGGGTCTCGGAGATCATGCTGCAGCAGACCCAGGTCGCGGTGGTGATCCCCTATTTCGAGCGCTTCATGGCGCGTTTCCCAGACCTCGCCTCCCTGGCCGCCGCCGAGCAGGACGAGGTGCTGCATCTCTGGTCCGGGCTTGGCTACTATGCTCGGGCACGTCATCTGCACCGGGCAGCGCAGCGTATCCTCGCTGAGCATCAAGGCCGCTTCCCAACGCAGATCGAGGCCCTGCAGGCGCTGCCCGGGATTGGTCGCTCGACTGCTGGCGCCATCCTCTCGCTGGCGCTGGGTCAGCAGCAGCCGATCCTCGACGGCAACTGTAAGCGTGTGCTGGCGCGCTACTTTGCGATCCCCGGCTGGCCCGGTAGCAGCGCCCTGCTCGCCAAGCTCTGGGCGCTGGCCACAGCGCTGACCCCAGCCGAGCAGACCGCTCAGTTCAATCAGGCGATGATGGACTTAGGGGCAACGCTATGCACCCGCTCGCGTCCCGACTGCGACCGCTGTCCGCTCGCCGACTGCTGTCAGGCGTTGGCGCAGAATCGGGTTCATGAGTATCCGGCGCCGAAGCCGCGCAAGCAGCTTCCCTTGCGGGCTGCCCAACTGTTACTGGCCCAAGACCCCGCTGGAAAGATTCTGTTACAGCGGCGACCGCCGACCGGGGTCTGGGGGGGACTCTGGACGCCTCCGGAGCTGGCCCTTGAGGCTGATGCCGAGGATTGGTGCCGTTCGCAGCTACAAGCATCGGTGCTGCGACTTGAAATGCTGCCGCCGCGCCGACATACCTTCAGCCACTTCCAGCTTGAGATGCGGCCGCTGTTGGTGACCCTTGCATCGCAACCGCAACGGATCGGCGAGCCTGGCGCGGCCTGGATCGATCCGGCCCAGCCGGGCACCCTAGGGCTGCCGGCACCGATCCGCGCGCTGCTCAACGCGCTGGGAGCAGTGAGTCGCTAAGGGCCTCGTACAGCCGCTGAGGTCGACAGTCAACAACTATAGCCGCACGCAGCTTCCGCGCGCGCAAACGACAGGAGTAGCCCGATGAGCCCTATGGTCAACTGTGTAAAGCTCGGCCGCGAAGCCGAAGGTCTAGACCGGCCGCCTTATCCTGGCGAGCTTGGCCAGCGCATCTTCGAGAATGTCTCCAAGCCGGCCTGGGCCGATTGGCTCAAGCATCAGACCATGCTCATCAATGAGAACCGTCTGAGCCCAATGGACCCTAAGGCGCGCAAGTTTCTTGAGGAGCAGATGGAGAAATACTTCTTCGGCGAGGGAGCGGAGATGCCCGAGGGCTATGTGCCGCCGAAACACTAGCTAGGCAACCGCCTGCGCGCTCAAGCGAAGACCAGGGTCTTAATTCCCCTGCAGCAGTACCCGGTCTTCAAGCTGATAGCGCAGGCCAAGCGCCAGCCCCCTCTTCTCGACAGCAGCAGCCTGATTAAGCGGCTCGATAAGGCGCTGGACGTCGTGCAACTGAGCTAAAATTTTAATCGCTGATGAAAATATTTGTATTAATTATGATTATTGCTTTTTTATTGCTCTTTTTGTTGGTTTTATTAGTGCTGTTGGTCAGCGCCATCCTGATTGGCTATCTGCTGCACTGGTTATTACCGGCGCTGTCTCTGGAAATAAGCATTTTAATCAGCGTTATTTCCATAACCAGTGCCTTCTATTTCTGCATAAGATTTATTAATGCCATGTCTGATTATGCGGATAAAGAACAGATTGGAGACGAGACTACTATAGAAGCCGAGAAGGATATCTTTACCATGTCCAGATTTCCATCAGATTACCTTGGTAGCCGTCGTCGAGGATATGCAGGTAAAAGCATTAGAAAGAAGAAACCATCCTAGGCTTTTTCAGGCGATGCGATCAATTCAGCTGCGCGGTTTGCCGCGTACGCTCAAAGGCTTGAGCCGGGAAGCCCTTGTCTGCGAACTCAGCGAGCCACTGCTCGACTAAAGCTTCGGCGGGCTGGGGGTCGCGCGCAAGTACCCAGCCACGGCGGCGCGAGGGTTGCCCGACGAGGGCGTATTCGTAGTCGGCACCAAGGCCGATGACCCAGTAATGATCCCAGAGCACATGTACGCCATAGAGCATGCGGAAGCTGATCTCAAAGCGACTATTGCTGTTGCGGTCAGTGACCCGAGCGATGCCTTGGGCGGTGCCAAGGCCGCCATCGGCATGGGTGCAGCGGTTGGTGACATAGACCATGCCGTCCTCACCGAGCAGGTAGTCGGCAGTGACGTCTTGAGTGCAGCGGCGCTGGGTGAAGTAAGGCAGCCGCGCGATCTCATACCAGCGCCCCATGTAGCGCTTGAGGTCGATATGCGCCACTGTGGTGGGCGCCATGAGATGCACCCTGGGCTTGCGCAAGCGGGTACTGACCGTGACCTTGGCATCGACATCATGACGCCCTTGGCTGTCGGGTGGCGCCGTGTAGATCTCTTCGGCCCAGTCGGAGAGTTCCGATGCGCTCTTACTGGCGCGATTCGGCGTGCCTGGGTCGGTGCGGCTCGCGAGATGGCGCTCGTCGTTAGGATCAGCCACCACAGGCTTAGGTGTGCGGCGACGCTTGCGATGGCCATCGGCTTGATCGCTACGGAGCTTCGGTGGCGGACGATCGGTCATGCTCGAGTCCTTGAGCTGGCGCGGGAGAGGTCAAGGTTGAGTGGCGTTCGGGATAACATCATGCAAAGAGCTTACTGCTGCCTAGGGCAGCTTGGCAGTTGAGGAGCGAGACTTCAGAACCGCTTAGAGCGCCGGCTTCTGCCTCATCATAGAGCGAGCTTGCTCGCAGATTGCGATTTGCGCAGCCGAACTGCGGCGTGCAGAGCTGCTAGCATTTTCAGCAAAGATTAGGCCGAAAAACCCCTGCAGCAAGCATTGACAACTGAAAGTTGCCGCATTCTACCTGGGCGCAAGGCTCCCTCGCCTTCTCCCTGCCCAGGATGGCCGCCTTTGAGGTTCGATTCCAGGTCAATCGCATGGCGAGGCGAGCATCCCGGCAGGCATAATGATGCGTTTAGAGCAGAGGATGCGCTGCAGCGCGCACCATAGAAGACCATGCGTTACGAAACAGACGACCTTCGCATTCGTGCGATCAAAGAGGTGATCGCGCCTAAAGACCTGCACGCCGAGTTTCCGATCACGGATGCAGCAGCAGCAACGGTATACGAGACCCGTCAGGCCATCCAGCACATCTTACATGGCGAGGACGATCGGTTGTTGGTTGTGGTTGGCCCCTGCTCGGTGCATGACCCGGCGGCTGCGCTTGAGTATGCCCAACAGTTGCGCAAAGTCCGCGACCAGCTCAGTGACCAGCTGCTCATTCTGATGCGGGTCTACTTCGAGAAACCGCGCACCACGGTCGGCTGGAAGGGCCTGATCAACGATCCTAACCTCGACGGTAGCTTCGAGATCAACAAGGGACTCGGGATGGCGCGGCGACTCCTTGTCAACCTCAACGACCAAGGTATGCCAGCCGGCACTGAGTTTCTGGATCTGATCAGCCCGCAGTACATCGCCGACCTGGTCAGTTGGGGGGCGATCGGCGCGCGCACCACCGAAAGCCAGGGCCACCGCGAGCTTGCCTCAGGCCTGTCTTGCCCGGTTGGCTTCAAGAATGCCACCGATGGCAGCATCAAGGTCGCCATCGATGCGATCCACGCAGCAGCCCGGCCGCACGTCTTCATGTCGCTGACCAAAGACGGACACTCGGCCATCTTCACCACCACCGGCAACGAAGACACTCATATCATCCTGCGCGGCGGCAGCCGACCAAACTACGACACCGAGAGCGTCGATATCGCCGCGACGGCGATCCAAGACTCGGGACTGGTGCCGAAGATCATGATCGACTTCAGTCATGCCAACAGCCGTAAGCAGCCAGACAAGCAAGCGCGCGTCGCTGAGGATGTCGCCGGGCAGATCGCACGCGGTGAAGCGCGTATCTATGGCGCCATGATCGAGAGCAACCTGGTAGGCGGGCGGCAAAATCTGACCGCCGGCGGTGAGCTCGTCTATGGCCAGAGTATCACCGACGCCTGCATCGCCTGGGAGCAGACGGTACCGATGCTAGAGCAGCTGGCCGAGGCCAGCGAGCGACGGCGAGCGCGTCGTTGAGGCTGGCAATCGGCGCGCCTACTTGTCGTCGAAGCCCGCCAAATGATACCAGCGGCGGGCCTCCTCGGGGTCCTTCTCGACGCCGCGCCCCTCCTCGTACAGCATCGCCAAGGTGGTCTGCGAGCCGGCCAGCCCCTGCTCGGCGGCCTTCTTGAACCAGGCCACCGCCTTGGTCGCGTCTTTATCGATACACTCGCCTTCCATGTACATAAAGCCAAGCCCGTGTTGGGCGAGACCAAGACCGGCCTCGGCGGCAGCGCGCATGTACTTGTAGGCCTGCAACGGATTCTCGACCATACCGAGGCCATTCTGCGCCATGATGGCGACACGATACTGAGCCTCCGGGTGGCCGGCCTCTGCGAGTGGACCGAGCAGGCCCACTGCGCGCGAGAACTGTTTCGATTCGAACGCGGCGATGCCGCTGCTGAGGTCCATATCTTGGTTGCTGATCTGCTCGGACATTGGAATTCCTCTGGTTTGAAGGATGAAGGATGAAGGATGAAGGATGAAGGATGAGGTTTAGTTTTTAGAATTGGCTGGGCTTTGCGCTTAGGGGTTGCCGAGCGGCAGTCCAATGCGTGTCTGCCATTGCTGCAGCAGATGCTGGTTGGCGGCGCCGAGGGCGATGCGCTTGGCGAGCGTCAGGGTCGCTTCCGGTTGGGTGCTGCCGGGCGCGTATAATTGGGTGGCGGCACCGGCTTCGGTGGCAATGAGACGGCCAGCGGCATGATCCCAGAGTCCTTGGCCACCATGCAGATAGAGCTGGAAGCGGCCAGCACCGAGCCAGCACCATTCCAACGCCACGGCGCCTAGATTACGCTGGGAGCGGAATGAATCAGCGCCAAAGAGTCCGGCGACACGCGCTTTCGGCAGGCGTTTGAAGTCGATCATCGCCAGGCAGTCGCTGAGCTGTGATCCGGGGCTATAGGGTTTGATCGGTGCTCCGTTCAGGGTCGCACCTTGGCCGCGCAGGGCACTGAAACATTCATCGCGGACTGGGTCCAAGACGACACCCAGCTCGACCTGTCCAGCACGCAACAGCGCCAAGGAGATGCAAAACCCTGGGAAGCCACAGGCAAAATTACTGGTGCCATCTATTGGGTCTAGGCACCAGAGCGCTGCTTCCTGATCCTTGAGTAGTCGCTGCTGCTCGGCAGCGGACATTTCCTCGCCTAGGAGCGGGATGTCCGGCCAGTCTGTCGCGAGTATGCTGACCAGGCGTTGCTGAACCGCCAAATCGGCTGCGGTGACCAGACTGCCATCGGCCTTTTCGTTCGCTGGCAGCTGGCCGAAGCGCGGCATGAGCTCGTCACGTGCGACCTCCCGCATACGCTGACTCAGGGTATCGAGATCGGGCTGGTTGAGTAAGGCCATGATGATGCTTAGCGTTGATGTGGCGGTTGGTTTCGATAGGGTTGCGAGAGTCAGATGAACGCTATTCGACACAAATCAATCGGGGCAGCGTCAGCGCAGGGCCGATTGCAGCCACTGCTGTGGCGCCTCTTGCTGTGTCTCACGGCCTACGTTGGCCTCACTTTGCTCGTGCCGGCAGTGCTTGATGCCACTGAAGACCAAGGTCGAGAGAAGCCGGATAATAAGATGCAGGCCCTAGATGCTTCGATCGCAGCGGATCAACATGGCAAGGCTGAGTCAGCCGCAAGCCAAGCTAGACAACCAGGATCGGCGTCGCCGGCGGATCTCGCTTACGCTGATCTAGAGTCACGACTCGAGGTGGCCGATGCCAAGGAGGTGAACCGCTTTCTCTCCCGCCACCAGGGTTCTGTCGCGGCTGAGCGCCTACGCGAGCTATGGCTGCGTCGGCTGGTGCGCGAGCGGCGTTGGTCAGACTATCTGGCAGCGCATGTCGATAATGGGTCGACCGAGCGCGACTGCTGGCATCGGCGTGCGCTACTCGGGACCGGGCAGCCGGTTGCCGCCTTCTCTGAGCTCGCCGATCTCTATCTGACTGGGCGCTCGTTGCCCTCGGACTGCGATCCGCTCTTTGCGATCTGGTCCGAGGTAGGCGGGCTCAGAAGCGAGCTGGTCTGGGCGCGCATCGAGCGGGCGTTATACGCTGGCAATTTAGGGGTCGCCGCCTATCAGGCGCGCTATCTGCCCGCTGAGCAGGAGCCTTGGCTCGAGCTAATGTTGGCCGTGCATCGACGACCATCGTTGCTGCTCGAGGAGGCGATCACCGCCGAGCGGGTCGCGGATGCGGCGCGGCGACAACAGATCCTAGTCTATGGTCTGCAGCGGCTTGCTGCGGAAGCGCCGAGCACCGCCGAACAACTGCGGGCCTCGATTGGAGCGGCGGAGCAGTTACCCGTGGTGCTCGCCGAACGGGCCGATGCCGCTGTTGGCAAGGCCCTGGCGCTGGCTGGTGATCTCAGGGGTCTCGAGTATCTGGCTCAGCTCGAGCCGCGCATCGACAATCAAGACCTGCAGCTCCAGCGTCTGCGAATCGCGCTACGGCTGCGTGCCTGGCAACCGCTTGCGGATTGGTCAGAGCAACTGCCCCCTGCTGCGGATGAGCTTGGCAAATGGCGCTACTGGCGGGGTAAGGCACTGCTGCAGGTTGCCACCGACCCGCTAGATCGCGCTGCCGCGGCGCATGCCTTTGCGGCGGCGGCTGAGGAGCGCACGCTCTGGGGCTTCCTCGCCGCGGAGCTAATCGGACGCCCGCCGGCACTCAAGCATCGGCCGGTGCCCGTCCAACGGCGCGCCCTGAAGGCACTGCTGCGCTCCGATACTGTTGCGCGCATGAAGACCTTAAAGGCATTAGGACGCGATACCGAGGTACGGCGCGAATGGCTGGAGCTGGTGCGCCTGATGCCGCGCGAGCAGAAGCTCGTCGCCGCGGCGGCGGCAGCGCAGCTCGGATTGGCCAATGAGTCGATCCTGGCCCTGTCTCAGGCCGCCTATTGGGATGATCTCGATCTGCGCTTTCCGCTTGCCTACGCCGACCAAGCGCGCACAGCAGCCACGCAGCAGGGCCTGCCGTTGGACTGGGTCTATGCCGTCATCCGCCAAGAGAGCGCCTTTGATCCGGACATTGCCTCGCATGCCGGCGCCATTGGCCTGATGCAGCTGATGCCGCCGACGGCCCGTGAGGTAGCGCTCAAGTCTGGGCTGCCGGAGCCTGAGCGGCTCGATCTGATCGATCCGGCGCTTAACATCGCATTGGGTACGGCCTATCTCGCGCAGATGCAGCAACGCTTCGATGGCCATCCGTTGCTCGCCAGTGCCGCTTACAATGCCGGCCCCACCGCGGTTAGCCGCTGGCTGCCCGAGGAGCCGATAGCCGGTGACCTCTGGCTGACCGAGATCCCCTATCGCGAGACGCGGCAGTATGTGCGGCGCGTATTGACCTATCGCGTCTTCTATCGTCATCGGCTCGGCCTGCCACCCTTGCGTGTTGGCGCCTTGCTGCGCCGAGTTCGATGATGAAGATCGCGGGTCGATCAGTAGCCTCTGTTATGCTGATCAGCTGTGATTGATTGTCATCGCGGCCTTGAATCTTGTCCCTGCTTCACTATGCGTTTTCCTGCCTTGATTGCTCTAGCCCTGAGCCTGTCGGTGATGCTCCCTGCGAGTGCTTCCGCAAGCGATGCGGCCGATTTGATGGCCAAGGCGATGGCGCGGATGATGGAGGCGATGGGGCTTTTCGATGAGGATTCCGGTCCGGCTGCGCCAGCCATGCCCTCGATGATGCCGGGCATGGCCTCTTTTGGCTACGGCCAGATGCCCTGGGCGCAGATACCCGGTTATAACGCCTTTACCGATCCGATCAAGGCCTTTGGCATGCAGGGCATGGCCGATCAGATGGCGGGCAGCAGGGGCTGGCCCTGGGGCACTGGTGCGAGCGGTCTAGACGGTATCTGGGAAGGGCGTGACGGTGGGCTGATGATCATCCGTGGTCATCGCTTTCGGCTACAGGCCGCCCAAGGCGGGCATCTCGAGGGCCTGTTCCAGCGCCGAGGTGATCGTATCGCGCTCTATGAGCCGCAGTCAGAGACGGTGCGCGCCTATGAGCTCGCGGAGCAGCGCGGGCGACTGGTGCTGCGCGATGCTGCGGGTAGCATCTACCTCTATCGCCGACTCTGGCTCGATGAGCCAGCCTTTGCGCTTCCCTTCGGCGCTAGCGACGCCGCGGACTGAGTGTATCGCGACCTAAGTCTAGTCTTGACTTAGCCGCGTAGTAGACCGACACCGACCAAGAGCAGCAGCAGCGCAAACACCTGCTTCAGGGCTTGCGTCGGAAGCCGATGGGCGAGCCGCGCGCCCAGGTTGGCGAACGGCATGCTGGTCGCCACAATCGCCACTGCCGCAGGCCAGTATAGGAAACCGAGGCTCTGTGCTGGCAGTCCGCTACGGTCCCAGCCGGAGAGGATGAAGCCTAGGCTGCCGGCTGCCGCGATCGGCACACCGCAGGCGCTGGCCGTTCCGACAGCGCGTCGCAGCTCAATGCCGTGGCGGGCGAGAAAGGGCACCACCAAGACGCCACCACCAACACCAAGCAATGCCGATAAGGCGCCGAAGCCAATCCCGGTGCCAAGCAGTCGTGGTCGCGGTGGTAAGGGTTTGGTCGAGGTCTGTGGCTTGCGCACTAGCATGCGCACCCCGCTATAGAACAAAAAGACCGCGAACAGGCGCTGTAGCCAGAGTGGCGTGATCTCACCCCCAAATAAGGCCCCAATGCCAGCACCGATGAGCAGGGCCGGGCTCAGCACGCGAAAGATAGGCCAATCAAGGGCACCGCGGCGATGATGGGCGTAGGCCGAGACCGAGCCGGTAGCGATGATGGTAGCCAATGAGGTGGCGACGGCAAGATGCGGCGCCCAATTGCTATCGAGATGTAGGTAGCTGAAGATGGCGATGAGCGCGGGGACAATGAGCGCGCCACCGCCGATGCCAAGCAGTCCGGCCAGCAGTCCGGCGACTGCGCCAGTGGTGAGATAGGCGACAAGGGCGAGTGGGTCCACGTTGGCTGCGGTCGATTTGGGGCGCTGATCGGGCATAATACGCGACCAGATCGCCCGCTGTTCCCCAGCATGGGCCCCAGCCGCGCCAGACCAAAGGCGCGATCTTCAAGGAGTCCGATGAGAACCAAGACAATTTGTATCCTCGGTGGCGCCGGCTTTGTTGGCCAGCATCTGGTTCAACGGCTTGGTGAGGCCGGTTGGCATTGCCGAGTACCGACACGCAGGCCGCATCGGCATCGCGACCTCAAGCTCATCCAGCATCTCAGCCTGATCCCGGTCGATCGCCTTGATCAGGCGACCCTGGCCGAGCTGCTTGCTGGCTGTGATGCGGTGGTCAACCTGATTGGCATCCTCAATGAGGACGGCCGCACGACCTTCGAGCGCGTTCATGTCGAGCTGGTGCTTGAGCTGACCGCGGCAGCGCAAGCGGCTGGTGTGCCGCGGCTGATCCAGATGAGCGCGCTGAATGCGGATGCGACCGGAGGCGGCAGTGCCTATCTGCGCTCGAAAGGTGCCGGTGAGGACCTCGCGCATCAGGCCGAAGGCTTGCAGGTCACCAGCCTGCGTCCATCGGTGATCTTTGGTCGCGGTGACAGCTTCTTTAATCGCTTCGCGTCCTTGCTCGAGATGACACCAGGCGTCTTTCCGCTGGCTTGCCCGGATGCGCGCTTTGCGCCGGTCTGGGTTGGCGATGTCTGTGAGGCGATTAAGCGCATGTTATATGATCCTGGCAGCATTGGCCGACGCTACGATCTCTGTGGTCCGCGGGTGTTTCGCCTAGAGGAGTTGGTCGAGCAGACCGCGCGCTGGACCGGCAAACGCTGTCTCCTGATCGGCCTCAACGATCGCGCCTCGCGCTGGCAGGCGCAGCTGTTTGAGCGATTACCAGGCAAGCCGTTTACCATGGATAATTATTGGTCGATGCAGACCCCAAGTGTCTGCGGCGAGCACGATGGGCTGCTTGAGCTTGGCATCCATCCAACTGCGATCGAGACCATCGTGCCGACCTACCTAGGCTAGGTGGGATCGCCAAGCCCAGGGTAGATCAGAGCCGGGCGCTTAGGTCGCGCACTGAAAAGCCGCTGAGCAAGAGGTCGTTGAGCCCCCTGCTCAGACCCATGACCTGGAATCGCTCGCCCATCAGGCTCGGCAGCAGGAGTTGTTTGGCGCCGGCGGTGAGTTCCAGCATGGCCATGGGGTCGGCTGCAGCCTCGGCGATCAGCGCATCGATGCCGCAGCCGATGAGAAAGTTGGCTTGGGTGGTATAGCCGGCGACTGTCAGCCCGGCAGCGATGCCGGCCTCAGCGAGGGCGCTGAAGTCGATGTGAGCGGTGAGATCTTGTAAACCGATGTCGCGGTAGGGGTCGCCCTGCGCTTGGTGGCGGCTGTGGCACATCAGGGTGCCCTGATTGCGCTCGGCCAGATAAAGCTCGGTACGCGGATAACCGTAATCGATGACCAAGAGCAGGCCCGTGCCAAGCATCCTGCCGAGCGCCTGGGTCCAGGGCGCCAGCCGAAGGTTGATCTCCGAGCAGTAGCCTGGCTGGGTGGCGAGGCCGTCTGCCTGCAAGGCGAGGACTGCCTGTTGCAGCGCCGGCGATGCCGATTCCGAGAGGCAATCGCTGAAGCCCTGGCCATCGGTGGCGACGCAGACCTCTTGGACCTGTCCCGCGCCGCCGATCTGAAACCGATTGACCGGCATCGCGTCCAACACCTCGTTGGCGATGACGATGCCATCGAATCGGTCCGGTAGTCGATCGAGCCAGTGACAGCGCGCGAGCAGCTCAGGCACGCGCCTGGCGAGGGTCTGGCGCTGGCGCGCGGCCAAATCGGGACTGGGCTCAAGGATCAGATAACGTTCTGGCAAGGGGCCTTGCGCGGCAAGGCTGGCGAGAAGCTCAGCGGCTAGCGCGCCGGTGCCGGCGCCAAGCTCGAGCAGATCGGCACCGCTGCTTGGCACTGCGCCCTTGCCCGCGGGATCATTATTGCTGCCATTGCTGCCGCTGTGCTGCTGCTTGATCTGGCTCAGTACCTCCCGACAGGCGACGGCGAGACAGCGTGCAAACAGCGGTGAAATCTCAGGGGCGGTGACAAAGTCGCCTTCCGGTCCCAACTTTGCGGCACCGGCGACATAATAGCCAAGCCCCGGCGCGTAGAGCGCGAGGTCCATAAAGCGGTCGAACGCTAGCTGACCGCCCGCGGCGCTGATCTCAGTGCGGATCAAGTCTATAAGCGCCTGCTTAAGCGCCTGCTGGTGTTGGATCGCATTGTCCTCGGCATTAGCCATCGTTGGATTCCATCAGTGTTCTGTTAGTCTGCGATGTCAAGGCTCATGCCTCGCCTGCGAATTCAGAAGTCGTTCTTGCATCATCCTTTAAACCACAGATGCGCATTGAAAGCTTCTTAAGCTAGGCTGTTGCTGTTTGATGATCCGTCAAGTCCCGCGCTCTGTGGTACAAGCGGTTCCGAAAACGGCCTCAGGATAATCCAACTGGAGACCTCATTGACTGATCAGCCATCCCCTCCTTCATCGCCTCTGCCGCTAGCCACCCCAGAACAGGGCTCGCTGAGTGGCAAGGTCGCCTTGATCACCGGCGCGGCACATCGCATTGGGGCTCGGATCGCGCGGCTGCTGCATGCCGAAGGCGCTAATCTGGCACTGCATTTTCACCACTCCCGAGAGGCCGCTGCGACCTTACAGCAGGCACTTGAGGACGAGCGCAAAGACTCAGTGCAACTGCTGCAAGCCGACCTTTGCGATATCCCGCGTCTGACGGGACTGGTCGCTGAGGTTGAAGACGGCTTTGGGCGCCTTGATGTGCTCGTCAACAATGCCTCAAGCTTCTATCCGACGCCACTCGACGAGGCAACCGAGGCGCAGTGGGAGAGTCTGCTCGGATCAAACCTGAAAGGTCCATTCTTTCTGACGCGTGCGGCAGCACCACTGTTGCGCAAGAGCCGTGGCGCGGTCATCAATCTGGTCGACATCCACTCCCAGCGGCCGCTCAAGGCGCATCCCATCTATTCGATCGCCAAGGCCGGCAATGCGATGATGGTGAAGACCTTAGCGCGCGAGCTTGGTCCCGAGGTGCGCGTCAACGGCATCTCGCCGGGTGCCATCCTCTGGCCGGAGCAGGGGCTCTCTGACGCAGCTAAGGATGAGATCCTGTCTCGCACTGCGCTTAGGCGCGCGGGAACGCCGGATGACATCGCCCGCACCTTGCTGTTCTTGGTGCGCGATGCCGATTACATCACCGGTCAGATCATCGCCGTTGATGGTGGCCGTACTTTGCAGCAGTGAGTGGTGAGTGGTGAGTGGTAATTAGTGAGTGGTAATTAGCTTGAGGATCGAGCGATTCTGAGTAAGCGACAAGTAAGCGACAAATTAGGAAAACTAATGACTGATGAGAAGAAGGCCCTGCTGCATCAAGGCTCGGGGCGCAGTTCGCCTTATCCGGTGAGCCGGTTAGCGCCGGCCTTTCAGGCGCCAGAGCTGGCTGAAGAGATCGCGCGCGCCGAGTCCATGCTGAGTGCACGCACTAGCGCTAAGCTGTGCGTGATTGCGGATCAGATCAAGGCCTTGCAGGCTGAGGCGCGCAAGGCGCTCGATGAAGCTCGCGATGAGCAGGCGCTCACCCATGCCGAATGTGCCTTCAAGCGCCTGCCGGGTAAGATCTATCATCTTTATCGCAAGCCTGATGGCGGCCGTTATTTCTCGATGCTCTCCCCGGAGGATTGGCGCGGTGAGCCGCCACATCCTTATCTGGCCTCCTATCGGCTTGAGGTCGACTATTCCTGGACCGCGCTCGAGGATCTGGATCAACGCGACGATACCGGCGATCTGGTGCAGCAGTTGTTACGGATCGATGGCCTATCGCCCAGTCGAGGTGATTAAGATGACCGATTCTGAGCTAAGAGACGTGCTGAAGAGCGATCTGAAGAACGATCTGAAAGAGGTGATTAAGCGCGAGTTACCGGGCTACCTGCGCGAGGACCCGGCCTTTCGTGCCTTTGTCCTCGAGCTGACAGGGGAGTCTTATGCGGATCGTGCGCAGACCACCGATTGGTTCCAGCAGGCGATGGACGAGCTGCGCGCGGGTCGTGCACGCGCCGACGAGCGTTGGGAGGCCTACCTGCGTGACCGCGAGGAGCAGAGCCGCAAGTGGGAAAAGCAAGATCGCAAGTGGGAGGAGGACAGCCGCCGTTGGGATGAGCAAAACCGCAAGTGGGAGGAGGACAGCCGCCGTTGGGATGAGCAAAACCGCAAGTGGGAGGAGGACAGCCGCCGTTGGGATGAGCAAAACCGCAAGTGGGAGGAAAACCAAGCGGAAATCCGCAAGCTTAACGATGCCGTGCTGGCCATGGCGAAAAAGCATGAGCGCAGCATTGGTGCCTTGGGTGCGCGTTGGGGGCTGCAGTCGGAGAAGGCCTTTCGCGATGCCTTAGCCGGCATCCTCGAGGAAAACTTCGGCGTTGAGGTTATTAATTACAATGGCTACGACGACAGCGGTGAGGTCTTCGGGAAGCCCGAGCAGATCGAGCTGGATGTGATCATCAAGAACGGGCTGCTACTGCTCTGCGAGCTGAAGTCGTCGATCGATAAGGGCGGCATGTATCTATTCGAACGCAAGGCGCGATTCTATGAGCGTGAGCACAACCGCAAGGCGACGCGCCTGATCGTCATCTCGCCGATGATCGAGCCCAATGCCTACAAGGTCGCCGAGCGTCTGGGCATCGACTGCTATGGCGATTCGTTGGAGGTTGAGCATCTATAAGCAGAGCTTAGGCGTTAAGCTCCTTGTCTGAGGCTGTCGCCTGAGCCTGAGCCTCGGCCACTGCCGCCACCACCACCCGATTCCGCCCATCAGCCTTGGCTCGATAGAGCGCGGCATCGGCCCGCGATAGCAGCTTGGTGGCATCGAGCTGACCGGCCTGCGTGGCGGCGATGCCGATGGAGACGGTGATCGCGGGTAGCTCTCCATCCTGATGCGAGATGCGTAGCGCCATGATGTCTTGACGGATGCGCTCCAACCTTAGCCTAGCCTCATCGGCGGTGGCGTTGGGCAGAATCAGGGTTAGCTCCTCGCCGCCGTAGCGGCAGGCAAGATCCTCCGCGCGCAGATAACGCTTGAGCAGACCACCCACCCGCTGCAACACGGCATCACCGGCGTCGTGACCATAGTGATCGTTGAAACGCTTGAAGTGGTCCAGATCCAACATCGCGGCGGCCAGCGGCTTGGCCTCACGCTGGCAACGGTGCAGCTCGCGCGGCAGGGTCTCGTTGAGGTAGCGGCGGTTAAAGAGACCGGTGAGCAAATCGCGAATGGCGGCCTCACGCAGCTCTTCCTGCAGCCGAAGGTTAGCCAGCGCGAGCTTGATCGACTCGCCAAGGGATAGGCACAGGCTGCACAGTGATTGGCAATGGGTGGCGTCGAGCGCGTTGGCGAGGTCGAGATGCAACAGGCCATAGGTCTGGCCACCTAGGCTGAGCAGAACCTCGAGAGAGGCGTCTGGCGACCCTTGGCTGAACTGATCGCAGGGATGTCTGGCCTTGGCCTCGGTGATGCCATCTGTTATCTCATCGCTGACCTCAGCGGGGAATCGATCGGGCATGGATGCGGGGGTCTCGCCCCAGCGGGCAACCACTCGCAGCTGGCTGGGGTCGGCCTGATCCGGTGCCGCGAGCAACCCGGCGTGGTCAGCAAAGAGTGCAGCGGCGCTTTGCTCAATGATCTGGTAGGCCTGCTCACGGTTAGTGCAGGCGAGCAGCTGCTCGATCATCCGGTTGCGCTCGCTCATCCAGTCTTCGTGCCGCTGCAGCGCTTGCACGCGCACGGCCAGCTCGTCGCGCTGACGGGCGACCTCTTGACGCAACTGCTCGCGCTCTAACAGGTTACGGATGCGCTGGATGGTGATGCCGACGTGGATCGGTTTCGTGATGTAATCAGCAGCGCCGCAGCTGAGCCCCTTTGCTTCCGACTCAAGCTCATTGAGGGCAGTGACGAAGATGATCGGGATCTCGCGCAGGGCGGGGATGGCCTTGAGCCGCTGGCAAGTCTCAAAGCCATCGAGGCCTGGCATCATCACATCGAGGAGGATCAGATTCGGCGGCGATTCGGTGGCGAGCGCTAGCCCTTCGGCACCAGAGGTGGCGATCTGCACATCGAACTCGGTCGCTAATGCCCGACCTAAGAGCAGTAGGTTAGCGGGTGTATCGTCGATGGCCAAGATGCGTGGGCGCTCATCGGTCATGCGTCATAGCTCCCAGTCATGGGCTTTAGCAAGATGGTGCAACTGTTCCAGTGCCTGATCAAATCGGAAATTGTTTAAGGCCGTGCTGATCTCGCTCAGCTCCGCCGCCAGCGGCGTGTCCGCGACCTCGGCCCGCAAGGACTCGAAGGTGGCGAGGGCGTCGAGCTTGTGCTGCACCAGCAGCGGTTGCAGCGCTTTGATCAGTTTGTTAATACGGGCGAGGTCTGGCGCTGCTAGGCTGATGGCCGCTGCTGACGAGATAGGAGCTGGCTGCTCTGATGTCGGCAGCACGACCAGCCGCGCCGGTAGCCGGAGCCAGAAACGCGAGCCCTGCCCTGGGGTGCTTTCCAGGCCGACCTCGCCGCCCATTAAGCGGGCTAGGCTGTCGATGATCGAAAGCCCGAGCCCGGTGCCGCCATAGCGTCTGGTGGTCGAGCTGTCCGCCTGTGAGAAGGGCTTGAACAGGAGTGCCTGCTGTGCAGGCTCGATGCCGATACCGGTATCCTCAACTGCGAACTCAAGCCAGGCGCGGTCCTGATCCCGCGAGTGCTCGGTCGCCTCCAACCGGATCTGGCCTTTAGGGGTAAATTTGATCGCGTTGCTGACCAGGTTCATCAACATCTGTCGCACGCGATGCACATCGATCTCATAGCCCTGCTGCGGTGGACCGTGCCAAGCTTGCTCTAGCTGCAGTTGTTTATTCTGTGCTTGCACCACAAACAGCGCCTGGACATCACGCAGCAGCTCTGCGGGCGAGAACGGCGTCTGTTCTAGCTGCAGCTTGCCGGCCTCGACCTTGGAAAAGTCGAGGATGTCATTTAGGAGCTGCAGCAGGGTCCGACCCGCATCCAGGATGGTGCTTGCAGAGTCCCTGCGGTCCTGCTCGGTGAGCTGCGATTGCGTGAGCAGCTGCGCCATGCCGAGAATGGCGTTCATTGGGGTGCGGATCTCATGGCTCATGGTGGCCAGAAAGCGGCTCTTGGTGAGATTGGCGTTGTCGGCGGCCTCCTTGGCCTGATAGAGCTCGGTCACATCAACGCAGAAGCCAACGGTATGCCCGGTTGGGGTACGCCGCTCGCGGATCTGCATCCAGCGGCCATCACTGAGTTTGCGCAGCACTTCCCAATCACCCCCACGGTGTGCGGCCAACTGCTCGGCAATACAGTCGTCCTCAAGCGCGCGTCTGCTCTCTCGCTGATCCAAGTATTGCCCATCAGCGACCGCATGACGCAGGATCTCATCAAAGGTGCGGCCGGGCTGGATGAAGGTGGCTGAGAGCGGATAGAGGGCACGATACTCTTCGTTGCAATAGACCAGCCGATCCTCTGGGTCGAAGATCACGAAGGCCTCGTGGATGGTCTCTAGCGCCGAGCGCAGCAGGGCCTCGGCCTCACGCAGCCGCTCCTCAGCTTCCTTGCGTGTGGTGATGTCCTGATGGGTGCCAGTCATCAGCAGCGGCTTGCCCTCGGGGGTCCAGCGCATGATCTTGCCGTGATCCATCACCCACACCCAATGCCCAGTCTTGTGGCGCATGCGCAGCTCGCAGCTGTAATAGGGGATCTCGCCCGCGAGATGCTGCTCGAGCAGGCCCCTGGAACGCTCCAGGTCGTCCGGGTGGGTGGCCTGAATCCAGGTGTTAATCGAGATCGGGGCCAGCTCCTCTAGGCGGTAGCCAATCATTTCGGCCCAGCGCTCATTGAACAGGGTTTCACCGGTCTCGACATTCCATTCCCAAGTGCCGGCCTGGGTGCCATCGATGACATTTTGTAGACGTTCTCGCTCGGCATTGAGCGCGGCCTCCTGAGTGACGCGCTCGGTGATGTCGATCAGGCTGCCGAACATGCGCAGTGGGCTGCCATCGGCGTCACGCTCAACCACCTCACCACGGTCTAAGACCCAGATGACGCGGCCATCCTGCCGCCGTATGCGATGCTCATGTTGATAGGACGCGCGGCCTGCAAGGGCCGCATGGATGGCCGCTTGCACCTGAGCGCGATCCTCCTCATGCAGCCGCTGCACGAACGCCTCGACCGGATGTGCGGCGGCCAGATCCTGGATGCCAAGAATCTCACTCCAGCGCTCATTATGGGTGACCTCGTTAGTAGCGATGTTCCAATCCCACAGCCCTTCGCCAGTGACCGCTAGGATGACCGCATAGCGGCGCTCGCTGGCGCGCAGGGCGGTGGCGATACGCTCACGCTCGGTGACGTCGAGGATGATGGAATAGAGCGCAGGCTTGCCACCATAGCAGACGGGTCCGCTGTGGACCTCGACCTGGCGGATCTCGCCATTGGCAAGTCGATGGGGGACGACAAACGCCTCTTGCTCTTGGTGCAGTGCGGCTTGGATATTGCGCTCGATCTCCTCAGAGGGCAGCTGATTGAGTACGGAGAGATGCATCTGTTGCAGCTGCACCAGGTCATAGCCATAAAAGCGCTGGGCGGCCGGATTCGCCTCGAGGATGGTGCCGCTCCTGGTATCGATCAGCAACATAATGGCCTTGGCACCTTTGAACAGGGCGCCATAGCGGGCCTCGCTGTCGTCGAGCTGCGCGCGCAACTGCTGTGCCTGACGCTCAGTCCAGCGCTGTTGACGCCCGATCGAGGCGATGATGATGAATAGGAAGACATCGATGACAACGCCACCAACGGCGACGATCACCGGCTGTGCAACCTCGGCACCGGACAGGAAACCCGGGAGTGTCTTCAGTGAGAGTGTCCAGCGGTGTTGATTGACAGCCATGGGCACTAAGACGCTGAGCTGGTCGGAATCGGTTGCCCTCAGGTGATCGGGCTGTCGCTGAGGCCGGTTATCGAAAAGCAGGTGATCAGGTGAGGGGGTAACCCCATCGAATAACTGCAGGTGGAGCTGGCCCTGATCGGCGCCGAGGATACCCTGCAGAAAATCCTTGACCCGGAAAGGACTGTAGACAAATCCCACTAATGCGGCGCGACGCTCGGCAACGGTGCTGATTGGCCGGCCTGGGCGATACAGCGGCATGTACATGAGAAAGCCGAACTGCACGTCTTCGTCAGTCTCCTGCACCAGGGTGACCCGGCCGGAGATCGCCGGCGCGCCGGAGTCGCGCGCACGCTCCATCGCCGCGCGCCGCACCGGCTCGGAAAACATGTCGTAGCCAAAGGCGCGTTGATTGCGCCAGTCGAAGGGCTCGAGATAGAGGATGCTGCTGTAGGCCTCGCGGTCGCCTTCGGGGTGGATCTGGTAGCTCGGGAAGCCTTCAGCACGCACCGTCGCCTGATGTGCCGCGCGCTGATCTGGCCTGAGCATGAGGCTGAAGCCGAGCCCCTGAATGCCAGGAAAGCTCTGCTGCAGCCGGAGATCGGAGACGTATTGGCGCCATTCCTGTCGCGTCACAGCGTCCGATGCATTGAACAGCCCGATGCCACCACGCAGCGCAGTTTCATAGGTGAGCAGGCGTTTATTGATCGCCGCGACGATATCTTCGGTCTGGAAGCGAAAACGCTGTTCGGCATTCGCCTGGATGGCCTGGTCAGAAATGAGCCAGGCCAGTGTGGTGAGGACGAGTGAGAGCGCTAGGATGACCCAGGCCGTGATCGGATTATGCAGCCTGCGTAGCGCCCGTAGTGGCCAGTGCAGCGTTTTCAGCGCAGCCTCTCTGAGCGAAATGGTGGTAGACAGCCTTTATTAACGGCTTCAATGAAAATGATGCACATAGCGCAGATTGAAGCGGCTGCCTTCAGGTCGGTTCTCGGCATCGGTCTCCCAGTAGGCGTTAAAGAAGATGTGATCATGCTTGGAGAGGTGATAGACCAAACCGGGACCAAGACCGAGCACCTGCTCCTGGCTGTCGCTGATGCGCTTGCCATTGAGACGCTTATCGGTGATCTCCTTCAGATAATAGCCGTTGAGGCCGAGGCGCAGCCGCTGCGGGATGACCTCGTAGGCAGTGGCAAAGTTGAGGTGAATGGCCTGCCCAGCTTGACTATCATCCGCGCCGAGCAGACGGAAGGGGTCGTTGTTCTTGGCATTCCAGAGGTAATGCAAGCGCCAAGAGAGGGTCCATTTTGGTGTTGCGAAAAAGGTGGCAGCCCAGTAGGGATCGAACGAAAAGACATTGCTGCCTGGATTCACTGCTTTGTCGGCATCATAATCGCCGGTCGGGAAGATCATCTGTAGCTCGACTCGTTGCACGAAGCGCGGTCCATTTGGTCCCATGATTGGGTCCCACTGCAGGTAAGGCCCTACCAATAGATCGCCTAGATTGGCGCTGCTGGCTTGGATTGGTCCATTATCCGGATCTAGGTCTAGACTGGCATAGGGGAGCATCAGATTCAGACCCCAGTTGCCATTGAGCAGCAGCGGTTGGTCGGATTGATAGATTAATTGAGTCAGGCCGATATTGGCATCAACCTCGGCAGTACGGAGTCCTTGCGGGGTCGGGATTAGGGCGTTATCGCCGTCGGCATCTTTGAGTCGTGCCGAGCGGTAGAACTGCAGGTACTGCTGTGCATACCAGCCCGGGCCTGAGGGCGGCGCGCCATCAAGGAAGCTGGTGAAGCCGAGGTTGAGGGACGGTAGATCATAGGCCGCGGCGGGCTGACTCAGGAGCGCTGCAAGGATCAAACCGCCAAAGAGGTGATGTTGTCGCATTTTTATCGCCATTGGATATCTTGTTGTTTCTTCGCCGCCATATCAAGCCACAGCTATTGCTGTCGGCGCCACAGTGTATTGCTCAAACATTGCGTTAGCTCAGGAAGTTGAGCGCAATCTGCTGCAGCATGGAGACCAGTGACGGGGTAAGGTACGACAAAATTCACCGCGGTTGCCTTAGTATCAGGGTTCATGGGCGCGCCACGGCCACCGATGTTAGGTGCGTCAAACTGATGTTAGGCGCGTCAACTGTTATGCTGAGGATTCGCTTCAGCCCGGAGGCTATCGCCAATGATTCAAGCCCACTCACAACGTGTTTTGCAGCCCTATTCAGCGCAAGTACAGATCGCTGAATCCGAGACAGCGCGAGCGCTTTCGATGGATGGCGACCTCTGGGAGTTTCAGTTCATCTTTGCGAGCGGGCGCGGTAGCGCAGCAGCCACAGGTCAACGTCGGGGGCGCTTCATCAGAGCGACCACGATCAGACAGTGCGACCTAGAACAGTTGCTCGCTAATCCAACCTCAGAAGACGGAGCGGTTGACGAGCGCATACTCGAGCTGGCGAGATTCCTTCTTGAGGCTCGCCTACCCTTTCCCGCGCGCGATCATTACGAATACTGGCTACTAGACGCGGCAGATGATTCACCGCTTGCGCTTATATTCTCCTGCATTGAAGCCGCACAGATGGATTCCTTCCCGAACCTGACAGACTGGACTGCGCTCCCGGCTGCCGTGTTGCCGATTGAAACCAGTGAGGAAGAGCGCAGCCGCGCTTATGGACCGGTCAATTACCGACTCGAGCGCTGTGTCGCCGAACGCTCAGGCTCAAAGCCGAAAGCACAATGGTTTAAGAGAGGTGATGATGAGTCCGAGCACTTTCCGCCCTTCTTGCTGCGCGAAGATTGGGGCGATGAAGAATCTCATGGACTCTGTCAGCGCTATCTCAATCGTCAAGCTCCAAGATTGCTGATGCTGCAAGGCTTGGAGACCGTTGAGCGACGGCGACTGGAGGTAGCAGCAAAAGCAAATGCGCTCGATGTCGCCCGCTTCTACCCGCTCTATCCTGAGATTGCGGACAAAGCACTCATGGATTCAATTCGCATCGAAGCACAACTGCGGATGGCTGCAGGTGAGAAGGCCTACGCATTAGACCGCAGAGATGGCGTCCATTACCAATGATCCTATAAACCGCGAATTTAGCGGATAAGCGCAGATCCCTTAACAGGCTTTAACCAATCCTTTCAGGTATATAAACATGCTCGAATCGAATAGCGCTATTAATGTGCCAAGGATGGAAGAGGCGATCGCGATGCTCAGGCAATATCTCGACGCTCAAGCACTAGCTCCGGTCCTCGACATCATGCATGAGCTGACGAAAAACCCCGAAGATGGGGCGTTGCTAAACCGCCTCTTCGTGACCGTTGAGGGTATGGGCATCATGCAGGGTGCAATGCTGACCTATGCGCCCTACATCGCGATCCTGATGTCCGAGCATCAGTTCCAGGAGCCCGACTAGATGTAACCCTAAAAAGAGCATTTCTAGCCCGAGCACATCGGCGTTATCGAGCAAATGTTCCCAGCCAACTGCGAAACATCAGCGCCATGCACTGGGGCATGCGTCGATACTACTGACCCTGGACAGCCCTTAAAGTCGCTTTAAGTCGCTGCCGGCAACTATCAACAACACACCACATCAATCACACTGCCCCTTGGAGCTTAAGCACCGATGAAGATTGCCGTTACCGCTGAAACCGATCAAGGACTGGAAAGCCCAGTCGCACAGCATTTTGGACATGCGCCCTACTTCGTGCTGGCCCAGCTCGAAAACGGCGCGGTCAAGTCCGCTGAGGTCATCACCAACCCCTTTGCCGAATCACACGAGCCGGGACAGATCCCAACCTTCATCCAGGAGCAGGGTGCCGAGGTGATGATCAGCGGCGGCATGGGCGGCCGCGCCATCGCGTTCTTTCAGCAGGCCGGCGTGCAGACCGCAACCGGCGCGAGCGGAACAGTGAATCAGGCGCTGCAGGCCTATCTGAGTGGCACGCTGCCTGGCGCTGCACCCTGCGCAGAGAGTGTCGCGCACGGGCACGGCTGAAGACGAGCGCTTATTGCACGCGTAATACACCACTTGGCGTCATCAAGCCAAGAAAATCCGCTCCAGACTACCGCGGGTGACATGGCCGCATTGGTCTTCAGCTTCGATGAAGTAGCGGCAATCACCAGCGCCAACCGGTAGCTGTGCGGTCAGATAGTTGGCGATCAACGCCGCGCCGGTCTGCGACGGATAGGGGCCGTGATCCTGCATGCTTAGGCGCTGCTCGCCGGCGTCGCTGCGCAGCACCAGCTCGACCCGCTTCAGTCCCGAGCAATCGGCAACGAAGCTGTGTAACACAGCCTCACCTGGAGCATCGAGCAGGCAGCCCTGCCCCCAGCGCTTGCCGCCCGGATTCTCGGGGGTGACCCAAGCTGGGAAGATCGTTGGCCCACGGCGATCTTGGCCCGCGGCGACCAGGGCATCGATTGCCTTGCCAATCCGGCTCAGGCCCAGATTGGCGGCATTGGTGACCTGCTGATCCCAACCCGTCTGCCCGGTCCAATACCAGTAGCAGCTGGTCTCGGCGGTGAGCAGCAGGCGTATTGCCTCGGCCAGCGCCGGATGCTCGGGCTCGCTGTCCTCGAGCGTATGCACCCGATCCTGAAACGCGGTGAGCACGGCCCAGGAGTTCAGGTCCGGCGAGTAGGGCTGGTCGTAACGGCTGAACCACTTCATGAACTGCGGATCGCCATTGTCGGCGCCGGCCCAGGAGCCAGGCTCGAGATGGGCAACCTGGGTTGGGTCCGGTGGGAAGCGCTGCAGATAGTCCTCGGCCGTGGTCAGTTCGAAGCGTGGGTCGCGCTTGAGCCAGTCGACCAGTTGGCAGGTGTTGTGATGGTAGTAGCTGTCGGCCCCGCCACCGTGGTTATCGCCATCAGAATGCAGCAGGAAGAACGGCGGATGCTTGGGGTCGAAGCGGCCCGTGTCGAGGATCTGCTGGTAGAGCTGGCCAAGCACGTCAGGATATTGCAGCGCGCCGAAGCCACCACGCGCATCCTCATTGCCGATGTAGCGCTCGGCGGGGATGGCAATGAGCTTGTGCAGCCTGCCCTCGGCGTCTTCGTAGCCGACATACTCGGGCCGCAGCAGGCTCGGGCTGATCTTCGACGCCGCCCAGATGTTGTGCAGCTGCAGCCAATCGTCGACCGGTGGATTGGTTTGATCGGCCGGGTTCGGTGGCAGCATGCCTTCCTCGATCCCAGCATAGGGATAGTCCTTGCAAGCGCGGAAGCGATGGATGGAGTCATAGATCACCGCCTCGACGCCGGCCTCAACGAGTGCTGGGATCATGCGCACATGAAAGGCGGTCTCCGGCGGGAACAGCACGCGCGAGGCCTCGGCGCCGAAGACGCGCTGGATCAGGTCTCGGTGGAGCTGGATATTGCGGACGATGTCGCGGTGCGGGATCAGCGGCATCAGCGGGTGATAGAAGCCGAACGCTGAGAACAGAAGGCGCGGATTGCCAAGCGCGGTCTTGGCGCTGGCCATCTCACGCAACGCACCGTTCCAGCCGCTGAAGCGCCCGCCGCAACGGCCCAGCTCGGCACAGCGCTCGAGCTGTTCGATCAGGGTGCCGCTCCAACTGGTCGACAGGCCAGCATGCGCGAGACCGCCGTCGCGGTACTGACGCACCGCGGCCGGCACGAAATCCGTGTAGTTGCCACCGCGCGAGCCGAAGATCTCATCCTTCTCACCGTCCCAATAGTCCGGGTTGGTGGTGTCGTAATAGGGCTGGTGCATGTGCTTGTGGATGCCAAAGTAGATCTTGACCTCGGCGCCGTTGCGCTGGGCAGGCTGGATCTGCGCGCGGGCGCTTAGGGAGGCTGGCCCAGGCTGGACGCCCGACCGCTCAAGCCGGACCTCGGCAAAGGTCTTGATCCAATCGCCACCGCCGGCCTGCCCAATATCGGCGCGCCGACAGCCTTCAATCTGCAGATCGAGCCGCTCGCCTGAGGCGCTGCCAGCCGGCAGGGTCGCCTGATACCGCCAGTATCCGCTCGCCCCGCCCAGTGCGCCCGGCTCGCTTGTCTCCTCAGCACCGACAATCGCCTCGCCATTGATCGCCTCGCCATTGATCAGTACCTCGCGGCCAGATGCGCGCAGGATGATCTGTGGGAACGGGATCTCGCCATCGGCGACAATGCTGACTTGGAAGGCTGGATAGGTGCCATCAGCAGCGGTCTCGAGCCGAGACGGGCACTCGATGCGGAGGAAACGGGTGAAGAGAGGCATGGGCTTTCCTGGGAGAGACTTTTACTCACATCAAACACCCACACCTTCGGTATGGCAATGACACAGGGCAGACTCTGTCTTGGCGCCATTCTCCAAACATCGACACCGAACAGATGAACATCAATCAATTACTCAAGCGAAGCCGTTACCACAGCAAGACGGTCGCCGTTGCTGTTTGGCTCAGCGCGTGCTCACTCACGAACGCGAACATGCCCGCCTGGGCCCTGCTGCCCGCCGCCGTCGATGGCGAGCCGCTGCCCTCGCTGGCGCCGATGCTCGCCGAAACCGTGCCTGGCGTGGTCAACGTCTCGACCATCACTGAGATCGCCGCCACCGAGCATCCGCTGCTGCGCGATCCCTTCTTCCGCCGCTTCTTCGACATCCCCGGCCATCAGCGCAATCGCGAGAGCCAGAGCCTCGGCTCAGGCGTGGTGATCGACGCCAAACGCGGGATCATCCTCACCAATCATCACGTGGTGCGCGCCGCCGATGCGATCCGCGTCACCTTCGACGATGGCCGCCGGCTCGAGGCCGAGCTGGTTGGGTCAGACCCGGAGACCGACATCGCCGTGCTGCGCGTCGAGTCCGATGACCTGACCGCGGTGCCGCTCGCCGACTCCGACGCGCTTCAGGTCGGCGACTTCGTGGTCGCCATCGGCAGCCCGTTCGGGCTTGCACATACCGTCACCTCGGGCATCGTCAGCGCGCTCGGGCGCACTGGGCTCGGCATCGAGGGCTATGAGAGCTTCATCCAGACCGACGCCTCGATCAACCCCGGTAACTCGGGCGGACCCTTGGTCAACCTGCGCGGCGAGCTGGTCGGCATCAACACTGCCATCCTTGCCCCCGGTGGCGGCAATGTCGGCATCGGCTTCGCGATCCCGACCAACATGGTGAGCATCGTCCTTGAGCAGATCCTTGAGCATGGCAGTGTGCGTCGCGGCCTGTTCGGTGCCGGGGTGCAGGATCTGACCCCAGAGATCGCCAGCGCCTTAGATCTCGATCTGTTTCGTGGCGCCGTGGTCGCATCATTGGAGCCAGACTCGCCCGCATTACGCGCTGGACTACGCCCTGGCGATGTCATCACCGCCGTCGACGGACGTGCTATCAACAGTGCCAACGACCTCCGCTCAAGGGTCGGCCTGCTCCCCCCGGGCACCCGCATCGAGCTTGAGCTGCTGCGCGACGGCAAAACGCGCCGACTCAAGGCCAAGATCGACGACCCCTATGCCGATTTCATCCACGGCGAAACCCTAAGCTCAGCACTCGAGGGCGCCTTAATCGGCGAGGCCGTGCGGCGCACCAACCGCACCAAGACCCGCGTCGTCGTCGTTGGCCCGCTGCGCCCTGGCAGTCCAGCCTGGCAGAACGGGTTGCGCGAAGGCGACCTGATCGTCCAAGCCAACCGCCGCGCCATTGCCCAGCTCGACGACCTAGCAGCAGCGCTCAAATCCGCCGGCGGACTCTACAGCGCACAGGTCTTCCGCGATGGCCAACTGCTGCTACTGGCGCGGCGCTGAAGGGGCCGCTACGGCGAGCAGCACGAGTGGCAGCATAAGCAGCAACACCAGTGGCAGCATAAGCAAGCAGCATAAAAGCGATCGGACCTGCCAGCGCAGGCACAAGCCCAAGCGCTAATACGGCATTTCGGCTAGTATTCGGGCATGACCCGAGACACTAGCCCCTGGCGCGCCTTCCTCCTCATCTTTCCGCTATTGGCACTGTTGCCAATCGGCGGCCTCGGTGCGCATGCGCTCTGGTCGATCACCAACCGCCTTGAGGCGGTTGAGCGCAGCGAGCGCTTTGCCGTTGATCTGCAACACGAGGCGGTTAAGACCGGGCTCCAAGCCGTTGCAACCGACCTCTGCGTACTCGCACAACAGAACGAGCTTAGCCAGCTGCTTCTCAAAGACCAGCAGCAGGCCCGATTGGCCATGGCTGCTGAGTATCTGGCGCTCGCACGCAACGCCGGCGATTATGACCAGATCCGCTTCCTGAATGAGCGCGGGCAGGAACTCGTTCGCGTCAATGACAACCGCGGCAGCCCAAGCATCGTCTCCACGTCCGCGCTACAAGATAAGTCGAACCGCTACTATTTCAGCGAAACCCTAGCGCTCAAGCCGGGGCAGATCTATGTCTCGCCCTTAGATCTCAATATCGAGCATGGTGCCATCGAAAAGCCCTTCAAGCCGATGATCCGAGTCGGTACTCCGGTGACCGATGCCGAGGGACAGAAGCGCGGCATCGTGCTGATCAACGTCATGGCCCAGCGCATGCTCGACCAAGTCAAGGCCACTGGCATCGTCAGTGTCGGGCAACCGATGATGCTCAATAATGCCGGCTACTGGCTGGTCACGCCGAATCCGCCTCCCGGCTGGGGCTTCATGTTCGCAGAGCGCTCAGACGAGCGCATGGCTGTGCGCTATCCGCAGGTCTGGGCGCACATCAATCAGGAGGCCAAAGGTGCCATCTATGTCGCCGATGGACTCTTCACCTTCGAGAACTATTATCCGTTGGCGGGTCTCAGAGGCTGCTTTAAGCGCCGCGACCAGCAAACTGAAACAGACTCGGGCATGGGCTATCGCTGGATACTGGTCTCCCATGTACCCCAGGCCCTGATCAAGGGTTGGCGTCATGATGCCCTCTTGCAGGCCCTGATCATCGGCACCCTGGTCTTGGCGCTGCTCGCTATCGGCACCTGGGCCTGGCTGATCCTGGCTGCTGAACGCCGTCGTCACCGTGCCAATCTCGAGGCCTTAGCGCGCTTCGATCACCTCACCGGCCTGGCTAATCGTGTGACCTTCGAGGAGCGCCTGCTGCAAGAGGCCGAGCGTGCGAAACGTCACGCGCGCCGCTTTGCGCTGCTCTTCTTGGACCTCGACGGCTTCAAGGCCATCAATGATCATTGCGGCCACAAGACCGGCGACCAAGTGCTTATCGATGTTGCACAGGTCCTGAGATCGAACTGCCGCACCTCCGATCTTGCGGCCCGCCAGGGCGGCGATGAGTTTGTCGTCTTACTCGCAGAGATCGATGATCTGGCCGCGGCGCAGAGGGTTGCGGAAAAGTTGCGCGTCCATATCGAGTCCCTGTCTTGGAACGAGATGCGCGTTGGTGCCAGTATCGGGCTCGCCCTCTGGCCAGATGATACTGCTGATCCTGAGACACTGATGCGATTGGCCGATGACGCCATGTATCAAGCCAAGCGCGAGGGCAAGAATCGCATTAGTCTCGTTTGTAATGTCTGAAAGCCCAGGATCAGCGACACCCAAGCCACTGGCGAAGTCGCTCGGCCGCCTCTTGCAGTCGCCCAAGCGGAGCGGCATAGGAGAAGCGCAGATGCTCAGCTTGGCGGTAGTTGCCGAAATCCCGCCCAGGGGTGATCGCGACGCCTGTCTGCTCGAGCACCTCTTCGGCAAAGCGCTGACTGTCGTCGGTGAGCGCGCTCACATCGGCATAGACATAGAAGGCACCGGCCGGTCGTTGCGGGATCTGAAAACCGAGCTGGCATAGTGCCGGCACCAGGAAGTCGCGGCGCTCCTGGAACGCTTGGCGTCGCCGTTCTAGCTCCGCCAGGGTCGCCGGCTCGAAGGCCGCGAGCGCGGCATACTGAGAGAGGGTCGGCGCTGAGATGAACAGGTTCTGACAGAGCCGGGTGACCGCATCGCCATAGGCTTCGGGTGCGACCAGCCAGCCGAGCCGCCAGCCGGTCATGCCGTAGAACTTCGAGAAGCTGTTGATCACGAAGAGGTCGTCGCCGTCGTGCAGGGCGCTGCGCACGGGGGTGTCGTAGACCAGGCCGTGGTAGATCTCGTCGACGACTAGGGTTCCGCCGAGCCGACGCACCGCATCGACGATGGCGCTCATCTGCTCGGGCGCAATCACACTGCCGGTCGGATTCGCCGGCGAGCCGAGCAGTACCGCGCGGGTGCGCGTGGTCCAGTGCGAGCGGATCAGCTCGGGTGTGAGTTGATAGGCGGTCTCAGGATCACAGGGAATGCGCACCGGCACCCCGCCGAAGAGCTGAATGAAGTTGGCATTGCAGGGATAGCCTGGATCGGCCAGCAGCACCTCATCGCCCGGATCGAGCAACAGTGCGAAGGTCACCAGTAACGCCGCCGATGAGCCCGGCACTAGCGCCACGCGCTGCGGGTTCGGACGCGCCGCGACGGGATACTCAGCCGCGATCCGCGCGCGCAGTTCCGGCAGGCCGAGCGCGGCGGTGTAGCGGGTCTGGCCAGCCTCAAGCGCCGCCTGTGCACGCGCCAGGATCGGCTCCGGGGTCGGGAAATCCGGCTCGCCAATCTCGAGGTGGATCACATCCCGCCCCGCCTGCTCCAGCGCCTGCGCCTTGGCCAGCACCTCCATCACATGAAAGGGCTGGATCAGCGCCATGCGCTCGGCGAGGCGACTTGTCATCATTGCGGCTCCGGGAACAGTTCTACTCACATGAGACACCGGTTGAATACCTCGAAAACACTACCACAAAGTAGTACAGTCGCTGGATGCGCAAAACTGCCTTGACCGATGAGATGCGCTGTCTGGCGGTGCAAGAGATGCAAAAGGGACTGATTGATGCTGACCTGGGCGCTGGCGTCCTCAAGAAATGGGTCGCCGTTGCTGGACGTGGTAAGCGCGGAGGCAGCAGAACCCTGGTCGCCACGAACAAGGACACTCGGTGGTTGTTCCTGTTCGGTTTCGAGAAAAATGCGCGCGCCAATATCCGTGCAGATGAAAAAGAGGCGCTACAGGCGCTCGCTCAGGATTGGCTCGCGCGCAGCAACGCGGAGCTTGACCAAGCCCTTGCAACCGGAGCACTCGAAAAGATTTGCCGTGAGCACTAAAACACGAGACGATCGCCCCATCCTGAATGCTGTGCATGAAAGCGCAGCCGATCTTCACCAACTCGGGTTCATCGATCAGCGGCGCATGCGCGAGTACGATGCGTTATGCCTCAAGGCGATCCCTGATTACGACGCCGAGCGCATCCGAGGGTTACGCGAGCGTTATCGGTTAAGCCAAACGGTGCTTGCCTCGCTGTTGAATACCAGCGCCTCTGCCGTGCGCCAGTGGGAGCAGGGCGACAAACATCCGAGCGGCCCTTCACAAAAGCTACTGAATCTGCTCGAGCGAAAGGGCTTGGATGCGCTTATCTGAATTGCCCGGCTTTATTGGCCGCTTGGGGGATGTCAAGGGGATGCACGAGGAGATGGATCATTCGCGGTGCTCTCTCCGGTCAATCAGCGTCTTGCGGCCATTGGCGTAGCGATATCGGTACTCGAAGCAGCGCCCGTCATCAACATCAAAGGCGGTGATCTCGGTCAGTCTGTAGCGCTTCTCGACGGGATCGAATCGATAATTGGAGCTGATGCTGCCGCAGGCGCCGCCATGGCCGCTGTCGGCGCGGCGGCGCGAGCTGATCAACGGTGGTTCGGCTCCGGCGTGCGGATTGATCAATGGAACGGTCAGGGCGGTGAAAATCATCGACGGGCATGATGCTTCTCCGTTGTTCAAGCGGGCTCAGTCCGCCGAACGAATGTGGTTGCTGGGCGGAATGGATGGGGAAGTGGATGGGCTGGCGTGGCGAAAGTGTGCCAGGTTCAGACGAGATCAGCACGACGGACGGCAGAAGCCTAGAGATACTTCAAGGCTGTGATGACCAGGCCGACGCCAGTGGCGATGAAGCCAAGCAGCCAGAAAAACTGCTGATCATGGCGCTTCAACATCTCATCGAAGCGCTTGTCGACCTGTTCGAAACGCTTGTCGATTTGCTCGAAACGCCTCTCAAACTGCTCGAAACGCTTGTCGACTTGGCCGAAGCGCTTATCCATATCCTCGCGCATTGCCTCGAAGCGCTCGTCCATGCGCTCGAAGCCCTGGCGCATCAACTCGCGCTGGTGCTTGAGCTCTTCTTCCACCCGCACCATGCGCTCGCGCAGCTCGATCTCATAGACCGCCGTCGGCAAAGCTGAGCCTGATGACTGGGTAGGCATGAGACCAATCCCACTGGTGATCCACCTCAAGCCCTTTGAACAAGGCTTGATGGCCGCAGAACAGCTCCGCGAGCGTATCCAGGAACAGGCTCTTACCGAAGCGGCGCGGGCGGGAGAGGAAGTAGTACTTGCCCGCCTCGATCAGCCGCAGCGCGAAGCCGGTCTTGTCGACGTAGTAGTAATCGTCTTCGCGGATCTCGCTGAAGGTTTGGATGCCGATGGGGAGTTGTTTGCGGGGCATGCGCTATTTCGGCCACAGCCAGGTCTCGACATCGCTGATCGGCTCACGACGCTCGAGCTGCTGCAGGCCCTTGACGCAGCGCAGGATGAGCCAGATCAGCCAGAACAACAGCAGCAAGAAACCGACCAACACCACACTGAGCAACATGCCTAAGACGACATAGAGCAGCCCGATCCAGAAGGTGCGGATCTGAAACCGATAATGGCTGCGCAGCCAATCTGGCGCCGTGTCCCGATACACATAGGCCATGATCACGCCAACGATACCGGTGACGCCAACCACCAGGCTGACCAGATAGAGGATATAGACGATCTGGGCGTTGGAGGTCGACGGATTAGGGTTTGATGACTGGGATGTCGATGGCAAGGGTGGGATGGGATCTTTCATGGCGCCACTCCGGTCAATGATGGCAAATCAGCAGACGTAAGGGCATCAGCCGGCCGGCTCGAGGACGGTCAAGCCACGCATGTAAGGCCGCAACACCTCGGGCACCTCGATGCTGCCATCGGCCTGCTGATAATTCTCCAGCACCGCCACCAGCGTGCGCCCGACCGCAAGCCCAGAGCCATTCAGCGTATGCAGCAGCTCGGGCTTGTTGGTCTCGGGATTACGCCAGCGTGCCTGCAGCCGGCGCGCCTGGAAGTCGTCGAAGCAGGAACAAGAGGAGATCTCCCGGTAACGCTGCTGGCCCGGCAGCCAGACCTCGAGATCGTAGGTCTTCACCGCCGAGAAGCCGAGATCGCCGGTGCAGAGGGTGACCAGCTGATAGGGCAGCCCAAGCCGCTGCAGCACGGTCTCAGCATGGCCGGTGAGCTGTTCCAGCGCGGCGAATGAGTCTTCTGGCCGCACCGCCTGCACCAGCTCGACCTTCTCGAACTGATGCTGGCGAATCATGCCGCGGGTGTCCTTGCCGTATGATCCCGCCTCGCTGCGGAAGCAGGGCGTGTGCGCGACCCATTTGCGCGGCAGGCTGGCGGCATCACAGATCAGATCGCGCACCAGGTTGGTGACCGGCACCTCGGCGGTCGGGATCAGGTAGAAGTCGCGCTCCGGTCCCGGCACCCGGAACAGGTCTTCCTCGAACTTCGGCAGCTGACCAGTACCGCGCAGGCTGTCGGCGTTGACTAGATAGGGCACATAGGTCTCGCTGTAGCCGTGCTCCTCTGTGTGCAGATCGAGCATGAACTGGATCAGCGCACGATGCAGCCGCGCCATCGGGCCGTTCAAGACCGCGAAGCGCGAGGCGGTGAGCTTGGCGGCGGCGTCGAAGTCGATCCAGCCCGCCGGCACGCCAAGGTCGACATGATCCTTGGGCTCGAAGTCGAAGGCGCGTGGCTCGCCCCAGGTCCGCTCGACGCGATTGGCGCTCTCATCGCGGCCATCCGGCACGCTGGCATCGGGCAGATTGGGGATGCCAAGGGCGATCTCGCGCAGCTCGACTTGGATGCCCTCAAGCTCGGCGTCCATCGCCTTCAGCCGGTCGGCGAAGGCAGCGACCTCGGCCATGATCGGTGCGATGTCCTCACCCGCGGCCTTGGCCTTGCCGATCGCCTTGGATTTGACGTTGCGCTGGTTCTGCAGCTCCTGCACCTCGCCCTGCAGCGCCTTGCGGCGGGTCTCTAGGGCCTCGATGCGGGTTGTGTCCAGGCGGAAGCCGCGGCGCATGAGCTGAGTGGCGACCTGATCGAGCTCGCTGCGAAGAAGTTTGGGGTCAAGCATGATGATGTCTGTCGGTCATCGCGAGCGCGCCGGCAAAGGGCGCGCATTCAGTGAAAGACTGTTGTTGAAACCGTCCTAAAGCAACGGATTCCTCATTCTGGGCGACAGGTTGCGGCAAGAGGCACGGAACAATAACCTGTAGCAATCAGGATTAACGTGGATGAGTTGTCACCGGCACAGAGTCATCGCATTCGACGCTGACACGCCAGGAGACCACATGGCCCGGTTCGACGAAATCTTTGATGCGCTCAATCGCAACTCGCGCGCGGTCGGGCCGATCGAAGAACTCCAGCACCAGCGGCAGGTCGGTCGACAGATCCACTAAGCCGGCGCTGTGGACCACGCCCGAAGCGCCAAACCCGGCGACACCGCGGGTCACCGTCGCACCCAGCACGCCAAGCTCATCGTGCAGGCATTTCAGCAGTGGCTTCAGGCCATGATCTGATTCGGTCAGATACACCCTGACCATGGTCGCCCAGATTAGGCCGTGCTCGCACTCAGCCGCAGGATCTGATCCAGATTTAGACCCAGCACCCACAGCCTTGACGGTCTCCTGCTGATGAGCAACCCCAGGCTTCGTCATAACAGCCTCGCACTGATGATACCGGCCCAGCAGGCCCCGAGACAGAGCAGCAGGCTACCGGCAACGTTGAGCAATGCCCGCACCGCCTCACCTTGCTCTACCAGCGTAAGCGTCTCGAGCGAGAAGGTCGAGAAGGTGGTGAACGAGCCCAGAAAGCCGATCAACACCGCAGCACGCAGCTCTGGCGCCACCAGCCCGCGCTCGAGAAAGAGCACGAATAAGAGTCCCATCGCATAGGAGCCCAGCCCATTCACGGCCAGGGTTCCCCAGGGAAAGTCGCGACCGAAGAGCCGATAGACACCGGTTGAGACGCCAAACCGCGCCAGGGCACCAAGCGCCCCGCCGCTAGCAATTGCCAAGATCTGCAACATCATTCACCTTGCTGTGCTCGTCCTTTCATTGCGGCTGCCGGTCGTCTTCTAGATCTGGATGACCAACGCATCTTAGATGGGTCTCCGGATCGCTCCCGGACAGCATGGCACCGACCTGCTCGGGGCGCCGCGCGATGGTCGCGCTTTCGCTTCCGGTTTCAACCTGTCCGCTAGGATTTCAATGGTATCGTACCTGGCTACTGCATTGCCTGTGGCATTGCCGGCGCCTATCGCGGCCAGCGCAGCGCCCAATCAGGTCGCTCGATCAGATAGCGCACTCAGATAACCCAATCAGGTGAAAGCATCCATGCAACGATGGCTCCCGCTTCTGTTCATCACCCTGATGGGGCTGGCACTGCCGAGCCAGGGCTTCGGCACCGAGCCGGCCAGTCAGCCTTGGGTCCGCCAGGTCTCGGTGCTCGCGATCAACGATGTCTACCGCATCGACGGCGTCGACGAGGGCGCCAGCGGCGGCATCGCCCGCGTCCGCAGCCTGCGCCGGGAGCTGGAGCGGGAAGACCCCAACCTGCTACTGCTACAGCCGATGATCTGCTGTTTCCGTCGATGCTGAGCCGACGCTATCTCGGCGCCCAGATGATCGACATGCTCAACCGCCTGGATGGCGATCCGAACGCCTTCGATGATCACCTATTCGTGGCCTTCGGCAATCATGAATTCGAGAAGTCTAAGATCGAGCAAGCCCCGATTCTCGCCGCCCGAGTCGCCGAGTCCGGTTTCAACTGGGTGAATTCCAATGTCGAGTTTGCGCCCGGCGACGATGGCGAGCCGATGATTCGTGCGCATCATCTGCGGCCTGATGTACTCATCGATGTCAACGGGGTCAAGGTCGGACTCTTCGGGCTCACCACGGATGTGCTGATGCCCGAGTATGTTAGCGCCATCCATGATCCGCTAGCGGTCGCGCGCGAGCGCAGTGCCTCCTTGCGCGCGCGCGGCGCAGAGCTGGTGATTGGGCTGACGCATCTGTCGATGGCCGTCGACCGCCATTTGCTCGAGCAGCTCGGCGAGCGCGGGCCGGATCTGATCATCGGTGGCCATGAGCACTTCCGCCAGAGCGCTGAGGTCGATGGTCGATGGGTGATCAAGGCCGATGCTGACGCCCGCACTGCAACCGTCGCTCGGATCGCGGTGCCGGCGAGCGGTCGGCCAACCGTCACATTCGAGTTTCGCCAGCTGGACCAGCAGGTTGCCCCAGATGCCGAGACCCAGGCATCGGCCCGACAGTGGCTGGCGCGCTTTCAGCGGGCGTTCTGCGCCGAGC
The DNA here is from genome assembly GCA_010912705.1 of Halochromatium sp. Taxonomy (GTDB): domain Bacteria; phylum Pseudomonadota; class Gammaproteobacteria; order Chromatiales; family Chromatiaceae; genus Lamprobacter. Next base: position 28,581 of record POWB01000024.1, on the reverse strand, counting down.
AGAACGATGCGCCCAACTGTCTCACCAAGCCCTTGGGCCGCACCGCCGTCAAGCTGATCGGCGAGGAGCTGCAAATCCGCAGCCTGGAAACCAATTTGGGCGATTGGGTCACCGATCAGGCCCTGGCTGCCTTTCGTGACCAAGGTGCGCAGATCGCCCTGATCAACGCCGGCAGTCTGCGTCTGAACCAGGATCTACCCGCCGGTACCGAGATCACCCGGGCTCACCTGGCCGAGCTGTTTGCCTTTCCCAGCCCACTGTTCATGATTCGCATCTCCGGCGAGACGCTGCGCCAGGTGCTGCAACAATCGATCAACGGCTGGCCCGGGCATGGCCGCTAGTTGCAGGTCGCGGGACTCGCGTTTGAGCACGACAGCGCGCATGGCCGAATCGGCGCCTTGACCCTGCTCGAGCCGGATGGGCCGCGCGCCATCGAACAGGACGAAACGCTCTTGGTCGTCACCAGCGGATTCTTGCTCGATCCAAGCATCGGCGATCAAGACGGCTACCGGATGCTGAGCAAGGCGCAGATCGTCAATCCAAAGGCCGCGACGCCGGACCTCGTTGATCTCGTGGTCGCGGCTTTACTGGAGGCCAACGCGGCGGGCATCGACCCCAGCGTGGAAGGCCGCATCTGCGATCGAAACCTCGCACCCGAGGCTCCTTGCCTGGCGATTGAGCCAGCTGAGCGCTGAATCTTTAGCCTTTTTCGTCTATTTTCGCCACATCCCACCGCGCAATAGCATCACCGGCGCAGGTTCCTTCAGGCCTCGCCGAGCTGCAGCAACTGCGCCGTCAATGCTTCGGCGAGCGCATCCAGCTCATCGAGTCTCGCGCGTGCCTTTTCCAAGCCTTGATGCTCCGCGAGGTTGACGATCTCAGCGGCGAGCGCATGCACGGCCATGTGCTTGGCCTGGATGAAGGCATAGCGCGAACGCATCCCGTATCGGAACAGGCCAATGCCTTGATACCAGCGCTCGAACTGGCAGGCGCCCGCATCGAGCATCGGGCATTCGGTGGTCAACCCTGAGGCCAAGAACGCCTTGAATTGGGTGAGCCAATAGCGGTGCGCATAGACCGCGACGTTGAGATCGTAGTATGGCGTCAGGCCTTGGATTTGATGCTGGAGGTCACGCCACAAGCTGTTCGTCGTCCATTCAGCGGCCCAGTCGGCGACGCGCTCTGCCGGCATGGGTTTTGCGATTCCATAACCTTGGGCATAGCGGCAGCCGAGCTGCATGAGCATGAAACCGATCTCGAAGCTCTCTACCCCTTCGGCGACGACGGGACGCTTCAAGGCGTCAGCCAAACGGAGCACACCTTCAACGATATTCTGATCCCCTGGGTCGGTCAGCATGTTACGCACGAAATGCTGATCGATCTTGAGGATATTGATCGGCAGGCGATGAAAATAGGTCAGCGAGGAATAGCCAGTCCCAAAGTCATCGAGCGAAAAATGAACGCCTAGCTTGGTGCAGGCATTCATCACCTCTGAGACGCGCGCCGTATCATCGATCGAGCTTGTTTCCAGCACTTCAAGCTCGAGATGTCTGGCGACATCAGTGGGATACTCAGACAGTCGCCGAGCCAAGAAATCGGGGAAGCTTTGTTGTTGAATATGCCGCGGGCTGATATTGACGCTCACCGGCAACAGGAGGCCTTGCTCTCGCCAACGCATATGCTGGTTCAGCGCAGTGTGTATCACCCACTCATCGAGTGCGATCTCCAGTGAGGTGCCATCGATGACAGGCAAGAAATCACCCGGAGGTAACAGGCCTCGCTCCGGATGCTGCCAACGAGCCAAGGCCTCAACGCTTGCCAAGACGCCGGTATGAAGGTCGATTCGAGGTTGGTAGTAGAGGCGCAGTTGCCCCTGGTCAAGGGCTTGGTCAAAGTCCTCGAGGGCCTTTTGCTGGTCGTGAACCGTCTGCTGTTGAATCGGATCAAAAAGACGGCAGGTATTCTTGCCGCCAGCCTTTGCGCGATGCATGGCTTGATCGGCATGGCGCAAGAGCGTATCCGGGTCGGCATCATCCTCGGGAAAAATGGTCACGCCAACACTAGCCGAGACATGGACTCGGTGACCCTTGATGTCGAACGGTTGCACAACAAGCTCCAGTAGTCGCCGAGTCATCTTTTGACTCTGATAGATACTGCCCAGCTCCGTGAATAAGACGACGAACTCATCACCGCCAATACGCGCCAGCGTATCCCCTTCTCGCAAGTCGCTTTGCAGCCGGCTCGCGATAGCAACCAACAAGAGATCGCCTAACTTATGTCCGTAACGCTCATTGATCGGCTTGAAGTTGTCCAGGTCCATGTAGCAAACAGCGAGCCGCTGATGAGAACGACGGCTGCGGTGAATGTGCTGGGTCAAGCGATCGGCGAGCAGCTGCCGATTCGGCAGGCCAGTCAACAAGTCGTTATAGGCCATGAATTGGATCTGATCTTCGGCGCGTTTCCGCTCAACGAAGTCGAAGCTCATATCGGCTAGGCGCGAGATGCAAGCGATATCCCGGTCGTCGTAATCGACAGGCTTGTTGCCGACCCCGATCACCGCAACGATCTGCTCATCGCGGAAGACCGGAACCGTCAGCTCGCGCACTAATTGCGCATGACCATCTGGCATCCCCTTCTTGTGAGGCAAGGCGGCGTAGTCGTTATGGATTACCGGCGCGCGTTGATGAATACAATCGACCCAGACGCCGGCTTGACTGATGGGATAGTGCAATCCTTTTCCTTCCGCGTAGCACATTGTCGCCAATGTCTTCTTTGACCAGGCTTGTAATGAAAGCGTCTCCTGATCTTGCTCCACGAAGTGAAAGAACCCAATCTCACTGCCCGTGATCTCCTCAGCCGTATCCAGAGCAGCCTGCAGCAACCGTTGTTGATCGTCCTTGTAGACCATCTCGGACAGTGCGTGGCGCAGCTCGGCGAGGCGCGTCTCCCGGTAACGGTCGCTAATGTCGCGGACGAACGAAAACAGGCGCCCGCCCTGTAACGGCGCATAACTGACCGAGACCTCGACAGGCCACTGCGATCCATCCTTGCGGCGGTGCTGCGCCTCAAAGATATCGCCCCCCTCGCGGACGATCTTCTCGATTCGACGCTTGACATCCTCCGACGGGTCCATGACATCCAAGTCCCAAATATTCAGATGCAGCAACTCATGTCTGCTGTAACCGGAGTAGCGGCAATAAGCGTCGTTGACCTCTAGGATCTTGCCCTGGGCATCGGTCAGCCAAAATCCATCTAGTGTGCTTGCAAGCACTGCCTCATACCGTTGACTGATCTCCAGAATCGCCTGCTCGGTCCGTTTACGCTTGGTAATATCGTGACCGATCCCCAACACCCCCATGATTCGACCCTGCGCATCCAGCATCGGTGTCTTGGTCGTTTCTAATAAGACACGGCGGCCGTCGCGCGCATAGCTGACCCACTCCTCGTTGACGGTTGGTCCGCCTGCCGCCATCGCCTTTTTGTCATGCTTGCGAAAAAGGTCGCCTACCTCCCTCGCGACAAAATCGTAGTCAGTCTTGCCAATGATCTCACTTTCCTGTGCGCAAAAAAACTGCTCAAACTCCGAGTTGCAGGCCAGGTAGATTCCATCTGGATCTTTTAGCCAGATCAAATCGGGTAAAGCCTGGATCAGGCCCTTTAGAAAGCCGCTCTCTCGCTCAAGTGTTTCATGTTCTTGATACAGTCGTTTCTCAAGCCGTTTACGTTGCTCGATATCCTCCTCGAGTGCGGCCTTACTTTCGCGCAGTTCAGAGCTGCTCCGCTCCAGCTCGTCAACCATACGCTGGCGGGTGTTGAGCTCATCATGGAGTCTTCGCAACAAGGGTGAGGTCAAGAGATAGTTCCCGATCAAGCCGGCGATCAGGATCAGCACGGCCATCAGGAACAGACGCTCTAAGGTGCGGTTCAGGATCGCATTGAGCTCGGCACGGTCGACTCGAAAGATCAGCACCCAGCGGGTCTGGTCGATGGGGCGGATCGCGATGACGCAGTCCGCGCAGGCGGGATGGGCAAGCTGATGATTGGAAAAACGGCCAGCAAGAACGTCGTCCGACAAGTGCTTTAGACATCCATCCGTATCAAGGTCGCCGCGATCTTGAAAGAGTGGCCGAAGGGCTTGTGCATCCGGATAGAGCAAGAGTAGCTCAGCGGTCTGCCCGAGGTCGCTGGCGTCCTGGGCCAAGGCTCTGAGGTGTTGTGCGTCAAAAAGGACGATATCATCGCCTAAAGCGTGCTGATCACGGTCAATAATAGGGCTGGCAACCATGATGATCTCCTGCCCGTCCAGGGTGATCGGCTCATAGACTCGCGGACTGAGTTGATGCTTGTCGAAGGCTTTAAGCCAGCGATCAGGCAAAGGCAGTCCAACGGAAACAGCGACCTCGCCGTTTTCATCAAGCCTGGTAATGCCGAGGACATCATCCGCTTTCTGCACAGCATCGAGAAGCTTGGGCTTGGTGAAGGCGATCAGATCCTGCTTGGAGACTTGTCCGGCATTGAATTCCGCCAGCTTGTTGCGGATTTGCGTGCGGGATGTGACCTGCTCAGCAACGGTGACGAGCCGGGCGACGAACTGATTGATCGCGGCGGCTTTGGTAGCGATCGTGAAGTCGACCTCTTGGCTGCCTTTTTCTTTGAGGTCTAAATAGAGCGGAACGCCGATGGCCAGGGTTAAGACGACACTGATGATGACTAAGCTAATCAGGGTACGGAACAAGACCTGTAATTTAATCTTCTCAGCGAATGGGTGATTCATCAAGTTGAGGTTTCGCTAGCGATATCGCGATAAAGTAGTCTATTATCAGCGGAATTTGGGCGACGGGCTAGATGAGCAGAAACAATGCCGCGGCACTCTATTAGCGACCGTTGTGCTTTACTCGCCGGAGGAGAGCAACAGTGTACACCAGAAAAAGAAACGCCCCTCACTGGCCGGTTGCCGGCACCATCTGGAGTTGATCCGGCACTTGATCTACGCTGTAGCTGTCAGACGTCTGGCTCGGCGGAAACCGGACGGGTGTTGCCGTCATCCGGCCAGCTCATCAGTGGATGGATGCTTTCGATCCGGAATCGATTGTTGATCTCAGGGGATCTTGCAGATCTGACTCATGGCGACTGGCCCTCTCGGGCCCCTGCAGTCGCGACCCGATCCAGCTCGGCAAGGCGCTCGAGCTTTTCCTTGATGCGGATCTCGAGGCCACGCTCGACCGGCTGATAGTAGCGTCGCGCCGCCATGCCATCGGGGAAATACTGCTCGCCGGCGGCATAGGCATCGGGCTCATCATGGGCGTAGCGGTAGGCATGGCCATAGCCAAGCTGCTTCATCAGTCGAGTCGGCGCGTTGCGCAGATGCACCGGCACCTCCAGCGAGCCTTGCTTGCGTACGTCCTCGAGCGCGCTGTTCCAGGCTCGATAGACGGCGTTGCTCTTCGCCGCGCTGGCCAGATAGACCGCCGCCTGCGCCAGCGCCAGCTCGCCCTCCGGACTACCGAGACGCTGCTGTGCGTCCCAGGCATCCATCGCGATACCGAGCGCGCGCGGATCAGCATTGCCGATGTCCTCGCTGGCCATGCGCACTAGTCGCCGCGCGATGTAGAGCGGATCGCAGCCGCCATCGATCATCCGTGCTAGCCAGTAGAGGGCGGCATCCGGCGCCGAGCCGCGCACCGATTTATGTAGCGCCGAGATCTGGTCATAAAAGGCGTCGCCACCCTTGTCGAAGCGGCGGACGCTGCCCTCGATCACTTGGCGCAGGGTCTCGACCCTGATGCAAGGGCTTAGAGGGTGCAGGCTCAAGGGGCTGGTCGAGGATGCTGGCACAACGCCAGAGCTAGAATTAGAGCGCGGTTCCTGCTCGCAGGTCTCGGCGAGCTCAGCGGCCAGCTCCAGCAGATTGAGCAGCCGGCGGGCGTCGCCGTCTGCTGCCTCGGCCAGCAAACGACGCGCCTCGGGCTCGATCAGGAGGCGACCATGGCCGCTGTCGCCTGCATTCGCACCATCAGCTCCATTGGCCTGCCCGACCAGACTGGCCTGCTCGATTACACCAGCTTGTTCAACAAGGCCGGCTTGATCGGCCTCATTGGCTTCATCAGCAGCACTGGCAGCGGCATCTGTCTCTTCGCTTGCAGTCTCCCCAGCGTCTTGCGCAGGCGCCAGACCGCGCTCGGCATCGCCCAGCGCTCGATCCGCCAAGTGCTCCAGATCTGCGATCTCCAGCGGCTTCAGCAGATAGACGCGCGCCCGCGATAGCAGCGCATTGTTGAGCGCAAATGAGGGGTTCTCGGTGGTCGCACCGATAAAGACGAGGGTGCCGTTCTCGACGTGCGGCAAGAAGGCGTCCTGCTGTGCCTTGTTGAACCGATGCACCTCATCGATGAACAGGATGGTCCCGCGCTGCGCGGTTTCCCGCAGCTGCCGCGCGGCCTCAACCGCGGCTCGTATATCCTTCACGCCAGCCAGCACCGCCGAGAGATTGAGAAACTGGCTGTCCGACTGGCTCGCAATCAGTCGTGCCAGCGTCGTCTTGCCAGTCCCAGGTGGCCCCCAAAAGATCGCTGAATGGGGTCGGCCAGCACCCAGTGCTTCGCGCAGCGGACGGCCTGGCGCGAGCAGATGAGACTGACCGACGACCTCATCCAGGCTGCGGGGACGCATCCGCTCAGCCAGTGGGACATGCGACGCTGATCGCATCAAGCTCAAGGGCCCATCGGCTCCCTGATCAATGCCCTAGCAATGTGCGTAAGAAGCGTCCCAGCCCGCCCTTGATGTCTTTCCCCGCGCCGCCAGTCAGTTGGATCGCCATCTCATCAATCTGGCGCGCACTCGCGGCTCTGGGATGCAGGATCAAATGCGGCTTCTGCTTCATAATACTTTCCTGAATGAGTGGATCGAGCGGAACATAGCCAATGAAGTCGAACTCGAAGCTCATGAATCGCTCCGCAGCCGTGTTCAGCCGCTTCACGACGTTGCCTGCCTCAGCCGCAGAAGCAACACGATTCACCAACAGATTCAGGGCCTTGCGCTGTTTCGCCAGAACGACTTTAGTGATCCCATAGGCGTCAGTCAGGGACGAAGGCTCCGGAGTCGCAACCAGGATGACATGTTCCGCCGCCAGGATGAACCGAATAACGTTGTTACTGATCCCTGCCGCGGTATCAATAATCAGGATGTCATAGCCATGCAATTCTTCCAATCCGCGCAACACATTATGACGCTCAGATTCACCCAAATCGGCAAGCTCAGCAATCCCACTCCCACCGGGCAAGAGATCGAGATCATACTCGGTCGACAAAATGACCTGATTGAGTGCCTTGCGCCCGCACACAACGTCCTGAATCGTGAATCTAGGGTTAACGCCCAGTTGCACATTGAGATTCGCCATCCCTAGGTCACCGTCAATCAACAGAACCCGTTGCCCCCTGCGAGCGATGGCAATCCCCAGGTTGATGGCAAGGGTTGTCTTGCCAACACCGCCTTTACCAGAGGTGATACAGAGACTGCGCATGGACCTTAATCGCCTTCCGTGATGACGCGGACCGCGAAACAGGATTGACCGCGGCGACGTAAGCGATCGCACCAAGCCGCCGCCTCGGCCTTGCTGCCCCACTCCAAGGCGCGCAAGCGATAGAACGCATCACGCGCGTCACCAAAACCTGATTGGCTAATGATCAGCTTCTTATCTCCCAGATCGGCCGCATACTCAGCAAGAAACTTCTGACTGTCCTGTTGCACTCGCTCAAGGGAGCGACCAGCCAGCAGTTGCACCTGCCAACGGTATCGAGGCGGCGGGTCAACGACAATGATATCGGGATGCGGAGTTAGCGGCGCAGGGTCTTTTCCTTGTCCGACAGCGGGCGACTCCGCAACAGGCTTAGGCTCGCTGGACTCAGGCTCGCTGGGCTTAGGCACCTCGCGCTCTTCAAGATCGCCTAATCTGTCTTCCCCATCTTGATGCAACAGCTGGTCTGGCCCGTCAGCAGCACTCGTCTCGGGCTGTTCATCAACCTGTTCGTCGATCTGTTCGTCGGCCTGATTCAGGCCGCCCGATTCTTCCACTGACGCCCGTTCAGCTGGATCGGCTTGCGCGGTTGTCTTAGGCGCTTCATCTTGCTGAGCTTGCTCCGCTAGCTCTGCCGCCTCCGCTGCCTCATCTCCATCTCGCTCGGATTGCTCAATTGACCCATCTCGCTCAGCGGACTCATCGCTATTGACTCGAGACGCCCCGTTCGGCGGCAATGGCGTCTCGGCGACTGGCAAACGTACCTCCTGCCGATTCCACCACAGGGTATCCGGAAACCAGAACTGCAACACCAAAATGATGAACAGCGCAAGCAGTAACAGGAATAGCGGCAGCACTAGGAGCGCTAACCGCCGCTTTGGCGGTTCCTGATGGAAAAGCTCCTCAAAGACGAGGGCATCCTGTTGGCGCTCGGTCTCCCAGGTCTCGTCGTAGAGGAGCGACGAAGGGTCCATGAGCCAGGCCTGGATGCGTTGACGCATGGCATCGCAATCATTGGACATCGACTCCTGCCGAGCTCGAAACGACCCACTCTTGCCCAGCTTTGAGTCGGTCTTATCCTGCGACTCGCGTTGCTCTAAGAGCCATTCGGCGGCCAATTGCAGATAGGCCTGACTGACATCGCAATGCAGACAATGCGCCAATAAAGGCTTACCGCGCTCGGCAGCCTCCCTGACCGCATCGCCGAGCGGGATCTCGGTCAGCAGCACCTGGCCCCCATGCTCTTGACGCAGGGTTCTGACCAACATATCGACAGAGGTGCTCGGGACGCGCTGGACGACCAACAGATAGACGCCATGCAGCGGCTGCTTCAGACCGGCACGCAGCCGACTGATAGTCTTGAGCAGCGTGGGTAGCCCCGCCAACACCTGTGATTCACAGGGAATCGGCAACAGGATCTTGTGCGCTGCGGCGAGTGCATTCAGGGTCAGCAGCCCCACCGCAGGTGGGCAGTCAAGCACAACATGATCGAACTGCCAGGGCAGGGACGGTAGCGTGGCGAGCGCCTGATGCAGCCGCGTCCGATGATCGCCCGCTAGGGCTAGATCACTCTCGACACTGCCAAGACCGGGACCGGCAGGGGCCAGAAAGAGATCAGGGATCTCGGTCGCGGTGATCATGTCGGCAGACAGCGTTGCCTCGCGCAAGATGCGCTCAGTGCCACCAGCATGGACACCCGACATCAGGGTGTCACCAGCATGCCCATTGGGATCTAGATCGATCAGCAGGACGGTTCGTCCCGCCGCGACCAACGCCATCGACAGATTGAGCGCCGTCGTGCTCTTGCCGACTCCCCCCTTCTGACTGGCGATCGCAATAATCTCGGACCTGGCCGAGGGTAGATCAACGAGTGTTCGATTCATGAGCTGGTCCCTCCGCGCTCGGGGGAATCTCGGTAATGAGGCTTTCCAATCCGCAGCGTTTTCGACCGATACGGGACTCTTGCGCGCTCTCAACGCGATGCGCTTTCACGCGCTCGACCTGAACAGGAGGCGCTGGATCAAACGCCGATCCTTTGCTGTTTGCTAGACGCTGGGGCTCAGTGGTGTCCCAAGACCGCATACTGGTCCGAGAAGCTTGCTCCTGATCGCCGATGATTTGCCTCGGATGCGATGGCCTCTCGGTCATCGATGTCGCTGCCGCAAGCCACTGGCTGGTCTGACGATGTAACAACCGCTGACGCGGAGGCGGTCGCCAAATGCCCAGTTCTTGCGCCCTTTGGAGAGGTCTGTACTGGGATTCAGCGATCAGTTGTTGCGCGCGAGCCGAGAGGAGCCGCGTCGCAGGATACCCGGAGCCGCGTGCACGCCATAGACGCCACCCCAGGAGTCCGACCATGCTCACCCCAACCAGGAGCGAGGCCGAAAACACAAGGAGTCCGCTCACTGCGGCGGGCCCGCACTCTGCTTGGCCTGAGCGGTCGCAGCGGTGGTCAATTCCGACCAGACGCGCTGGCGCAGGTCGGTGATCGCTTGCTCCGCCGTCGCCCAGCGCTGCGCCCGTTCGCACCAGTCCTGATACCCTGGCCGCTCGATCTCCCGCAGGCGATCAATGGCTGCCTGCCAATCGCCTTGTTGTGCTTGCGCAAGCCCGCTCGCTGCGCTCTGACGCAGGGTTTCTAGCTGTTTCAACTCAGCAGACAGCGGGTAAGACCAGGGGCGATAGCGCAGATGCTCCAAAACTCCCTGATAGCGCGCGTCCAACGCCTCATTCAGATGACTGAGCTCGATGAGTAATACCGAGGAGGCCGGAACCCCTTGCTCGGCCAGTGCTTCGAGCTCGGTGACCTGCGCCGAGTCAGTCCCGGCTGCCTTGAATGCCTCCAACTCGTCAACGAAAGGTTGGCCCGTCTGCAATGTCCTCGACAGCTCAGTCCAGGCCAGAAACGCCAGCAGCGATTGGTGCTGCCGTCCAGCGAGGCCCTTCGATGCATGCTGAGGGCTTTCCGTGGCTCCCCAGAGGGAGCCGATCTCCTGGACCATCGCCTCCAGAGGATGCGCCTCATGGCGACTGAATAGCCAAATTCCAGCCGCCGTGGAGCCAGCCAAGATCAGGGTCAGCGCGATCCAGAATTTTGATTGCGCGCGGACACGGGACATCTGCTCGGCCAGCGTTCTGAGATCGGAATCAAAGGTACTCCGGCCTTGGGCGTCAACACTGAACAGGCGCGACGAAAGACCGAGCCGCAGCAAGGGCTTTGCGACTCCCGCAGCATCAGCGACTGGCTCGACCGCCGGATCAACACAGGGCTGCGGGGGACTGGGCGCGGCCATCAGCGCGGCTGACTCCAACTCCACCATCAACGTCAGGATGCGCTGATAATCACCATCGACTAGACGTTTCAGGCAGGGCGCTCGACGCAGCAGTAGGCACCAGCGCTGTGCTGGCTCGAGCTTCAGCAGCCAGCTTAGGATCTCTGCGCTTTCGGCTTCGGTCGCCATCCGACCATCAGCAATCTGAGCATTGAGCTCAGCAAGCCAGTGCGCGTCAACCTGACGACGCAACGGGGGTATCCGATCAATCGCCGTCATGCGGAACCAGCGGTGCGTAGACCTCCTGGAACTGCTTCAGCCAGGCTGCATAATCCCCGGCCGCACGTTTTGCAGCCAGAATACCGAGTCCGGTCTCTTGTGCCACGGTTGCTGCACTCATCGACAGGATGCGCTGGGGGGTGAGCTTGAGCCGCTCGAAATCGGTCCAGGCTTCACTCATGCATGTCTCTAAGGATAGCACCAGTAGGCCATCAGTCCGCATCGCTGCGATCTGCTCGAACTCCGGAGTGGCTTCATAGGCATTGAAGGAGCCGGCGACCCGGTTCAGCACTAGAATGCGTCGACTTGCTGGAAAGAGATCAGCCGCCGCCTCCAGCACCTCAATACCGGCCCGGACCGCCAGAGGATCGGCGGTGATCGGGACAAAAATATCCATGCTGACACCGCTTTCCTGCAGCAACTCACCCAGCTCGGACTTGCCCGCCCATTCTAAAATGTGGCGATCCATGTTCGCGCCGAAATCCACGGCCGTATCCTGTTCCAGGATTTCCGCTGCCAGTTGATCCCAGTAGCTATAAGACAGGGAAGGGTCCGCGCGTAGCTCATCCGCGCTGGCACCGATACGCAGTGAGAGGACGGCATCGGCACCGACAAATTCGGCGAGTTTCGATTTGTCATCGACATCAATCAGGCGTAGCGGGCGATTCATCGCCTCGTAAAGCCATGCCAGGTTCATGATGAGCACCGACTTGCCAACCCCACCCTTGCCGTTCATCACCCAGTTCGTATGCATCGAAGTCTACCGCCTCTTTAGTCGTCTTTACGTCCAGGTACCCGAAGCACATCAAGCCAGCGATTGCCAATCCTACTGGGCCAATCCTGCCAAGCTAAGCTGGAGAGCAGCCAGACCCTTCAGCGCTGGCCTTGAAGACGCGCAGGAGCCAAGCAATCAGGTTGATGGGCACCCTTTGCGACAAGAATTTCAGCAATTTAGCCTATTAGCATGTGCTTGATCTTAACCTTGTAGAATAAACGGATATGGACCGAAAAGCCAACAAACTCTGCAGGGACATCGGCACATTTCAAGCTTACCAAAAGAGCATTTTGCACTGCAGACCCCTGATCCAAAACCGCTCGCACCATGGATTGCTCAGATCGCGGCCGAGCGCGGCTGGAGGCTCTACAGACTGACGCCAGAGCGGCGCGATCTCGAAGCCCTATTTGGCGCCGTCGCTAGCGGCGAGCAGATCCCGACCACTGCGTCTGCGGCAACCGCGACAGCAGGCTCAGCCCTGGAGGCATCGAGCCATGACTGACATCTTGCGCATCACCCGCAAGGAACTCTCCTCCTTCTTCGGCTCGCCGGTTGCCTATCTATTCATCGGCGCCTTCCTCGCTGTCACCCTGTTTGTGTTCTTCTGGGCCGAGGCCTTCTTCGCGCGCAACATCGCCGATACCCGACCCTTATTCGACTGGATGCCGCTGCTGCTGATCTTTCTCGCCGCGGCACTGACCATGCGCCTGTGGAGTGAGGAGCGCCGCGCCGGTACGCTGGAGCTATTGGCGACGCTGCCGGTGCCAACCTGGCGCCTGGTACTCGGCAAATTCCTTGCCGCTTGGGCGTTGGTAGCGATCGCGCTGGCGCTGACCCTGCCGCTGCCGCTCACCGTTGCCCTGATCGGCCCGCTCGACTGGGGACCAGTGATCGGCGCCTATCTGGCAACCCTGCTGCTGGCGGCGGCCTACATCGCCATCGGTCTGTTCGTCTCGGCGCGTACCGATAACCCAATCGTTGCCCTGATCGGCACCACGCTGGTTGCGAGCCTGCTCTATCTGCTCGGCTCGCCAGCGCTCACCAGCCTGGCCGGGCATGGTGGCAGCGAGCTGCTGCGGCTGCTCGGCTCTGGTGCTAGGTTCGAGTCGATCACCCGCGGTGTCATCGATCTGCGCGATCTCTACTACTATCTAAGCCTGATTGGCGCCTTCCTGCTGCTGACTCTAGACAGTCTGGAACGCCTGCGCTGGGCTCGCGATACCGCGCTCGATGGCCAGCGTCGCCTCGGTCATCAGCGCTGGTCCTTGCTCACCGGCTTGGCGATTGCCAACCTGCTCGCCGCCAATCTTTGGCTGCATCAGCTCGATGCTATGCGCGCCGACCTGACCCGGGGCGCAGTCTATACCCTCTCGGAGACGACCCAGACCTACTTGGATCAGCTCCAAGAGCCGCTATTGATCCGCGGCTATTTCAGCGCTGAGACGCATCCGCTGCTCGCGCCCCTGGTGCCGCAGCTGCGCGACCTGCTGCGCGAGTATCAGGCGGCTGGCAATGGGCGCGTGCTCGTCGAGCTGGTTGATCCGCATAATGATCCCGAGCGTGAGCGCGAGGCCGGTGAGCAATACGGCATCCAACCGGTCGCCTTCCAGACCGCTAGCAAGTATCAAGCCGGCGTGGTCAACTCCTATTTCGACATCCTGGTGAAGTATGGTGATAGCCACGAGGTGCTGGGCTTTCAGGATCTGATCGATGTCAAGGTACGCGGCGAGACCGATCTCGACGTGGTGCTGCGCAATCCCGAATATGACCTCACTCGTGCGATCAAGAAGGTGCTTTACGGCTGGCAGGCGGGTGGCGATCTCTTCGCTGGCATCAGCCAGCCAGTCCGCCTGCGCGCGTTCATCTCCGCTCCTGCGGCGCTCCCAGCACCACTCCCCGATCTACGTAAAGAGCTTGAGACGCTGCTCACCGAGTTGGCCAACGAATCCGCTGGGCGCTTCAGTTGGGAGATCATCGACCCCGCAGACAACCCAGCCTTGGAGCAGGAGATTGCCGAGCGTTTTGGCCTCCAGCCACTGATCCTGGATCTGTTTGATCCACGTCCCTTCTATTTCGCACTGGTGCTCGAGCAAACCGGGCAGACGATCCCGGTGGCGCTGCCTGAGCAGCTCGATGCCGCCGGTCTACGCCGTAGCCTGAGCGCGGCGATCAAGCGCTTCGCCCCCGGTGTGCTGCGCAGCATCGCCCTGTATCGTCCTGAGCCGACAGCGACCATGATGGGCATGGGTGCGACTGACCCAGGCTACAGCCTGCTGGAGGAGGTGCTGCAAGCCAATTTCAACTTGCTGCCCACTGATCTGCGCGCGGGTCAGGTACCGGAGCAGGCTGATCTGCTGTTGGTCATCGGCCCCGAAGCGCTGGACGATCACCAGCGCTTCGCCATCGATCAATTCCTGATGCAAGGCGGCACAGTAATCCTAGCCATGGCACCACTGGCTGTCGACCTCGGTGGTGGCCGCATCAGCGCCATCGAGCAGCCCACCGGACTTGAGGACTGGCTCAACGGGCTTGGCCTACGGCTCGGCCCGGGGCTGGTACTAGACTCGCAGAACACGCCATTTCCGATTCCGGTCCAACGCAATCTCGGCGGCTTCTTGGTCGAAGAGATCCAGATGCTGCCATATCCTTATTTCCCGGACGTGCGCGACGATGGACTGAATCAGGACTCTGGCATCACCGCCGGGCTCGGCCAGCTGACCATGACCTGGGCAGCGCCGATCGCGGTCGATGCCGAGGTCAATGCTGAGCGCCAGGTCGTCCCTTTGATTGAATCCTCGCCCGCGGCCTGGACGCGTAAGGACAGCGATGTGCAGCCCGATCTGGAGGCCTATCCCGAGCTTGGCTTTGAGCCTGGTAATGACCGAGGACGCAAGCTGCTCGGCGTCTTGCTCGAGGGACGTTTTGTATCGGCCTTCGCCGGTCAGCTCTCGCCGCTGCTCAGCGAGGAGCAGGCACGCGAGCAGGCGCAGGATCTTCCTGATGGGCTCGACGCCACTGAGGAAGCCGACCAAACCCGAGAGCAGGGCGCTAGCAACAGCGCCATCAGCGAGCCGACACCACGGCTTGCCGGCGTGGTCGAACATTCACCAAGCTCGGCGCGATTGATCTTGCTCGGCTCCTCGAGCTTTCTCTCCGACACCGCCATCAGCCTTGCGACCGAGGCCACTCAGAGCCGCTACCTAGCCCCGCTGACACTGATCCAAAATGCCATCGACTGGTCGCTCGAGGATCGCGGGCTGCTCGCGTTGCGTGGCCGTGGTCAGTACAGCCGGCTGCTCGAGCCTCTTGGGCGTGAGCAACGCATGCTGCTAGAAACGCTGAACTATCTGCTCGCACTAGGCGGACTCGCGCTGGTCTTTGCACTACACCGGCTGCTGCGCCGGCGCCGCGAGCAAGCTCTAGCCGCAATCTTGGAGGGCTGAGACATGAACGATCGATCGAACTGGCTAGCGGGCGTCTTCCGCCGCTCGCTCAGCGGGCTCGAGCCGAGCTGGCGACAGGCGCTGCAGACGCCGACCCTGAGCGTCCTGGTCTTACTGCTGCTGGCACAGCTAGTTGCCGCACTGGTGCTCGCCAGCCATCCGCTGCGACCCACCGCTGCTGATGCGCCGCTGCTTGCGCTCCGAAGCGATCAGGTGACGCAGATCGAGATCCGCAGCGCGGACGATCAAGTCTTGCTCGCCCGCACCAGCGCGGGCTGGACGCTGCCAGCGCTCGCTGACTTCCCGGCCGATGCCGACAAGGTCGAGCAGCTATTGCAAAGCCTGATGGACTTGCAACGACCGCTGCCGGTTGGTACTAGCCGCGAGGCGCAACAGCGGCTCAAGGTTGCCGATGACAATGCCGAGCGTACGATCAGTCTGGCCAGTGATGAGGGCGATCTCGTGACGCTGCTGACCGGTGATGCGCCCGGCTTTCATCGTCTCTTTGCCCGTCTTGCTGGCGAAGAGGCGATCTATGATCTGCCGCTGGCCAGCTTCCAGATCGCGAGCGGTCCTGATGACTGGGTACGACGCGACCAGCTCCGGCTCGACGCTGAGACCATCGAGCGCATCCGTCAGGATGATTGGACGCTGAAACGGGTTGCGGGCAACTGGCAGCTCGATACCGGCGCCGATTCAGTTCAGACCAAGCTGGACCAGGCTGAGATGCAGGCGCTGCTCAGTCGCATCGCCAATCTGAGCTATCAAGGGGTTCGGATGGCATCCAGCATTGGGATCGATCAGACGGACACTGCTGGCGCTGAAGAAACTGACTCGCTGTCCAGGCCGATACTCAGTCTTGAGATTGGCCTCGATGACGGCACGACTCTGAGCCGTACCCTTTACGCGAGCGATCATGGCGACTATCTCCTGCAAACCGGCACTGATCCGCTACTCTACGAGCTGTCCGAGTACAACCTCGAAGGCCTTCTCGAGCTTGCTCCAGCGCAGCTGATGGGTACTGACGCGGGGGCCTCAGCTGCAATGCCCGCTCCCCCATCAACGCCAGAGAGCGGTGATACCCAGGAAGCTGTCCCGGAAACAGAGGTAAGCGATCCCACAGGGCACGGGACTTGACGGGTCATGAAACAACAACAGCCTCTCTCAAGAAGATTTTTTATCCCTATTCATCGGCACGCATCGGTGTTCGTCAGAGGCCCTTATCTTCAACGCTCACTCAGAAAGCAGATTGCCCTTGCTTGCAATCCTCTCCAGATGTTGCAGCCCGCGCTTGCTCCGCGACTATTACCACGATTGCCATTAGTGCTGCTTTGCGGTGCTCTCGTTGGCACCATCGGTAACGGCAAGGCACTCGCTGATGCCCTCTCGGAGCTGCCTGAGCGCTGGGTAGAGAGGCTACAGCCGGTGACCGAGGCCGACATCAGCGGTGCTGAGCCATTGATGCAGCAAGCGCTGCGCGAGGCTCGCGAAGCCGTCGCTCAGCAGCTCTTGCAGGCAGACCCTGACCGGGTAACACTCGGCCGCGCCTATGGCCGACTTGGCGCGCGCCTCTTGCTGCTGGAGGTCGAGACCCAGGCCGATGCCTGCTTGCGCAATGCCATGCAGCTTGACCCTGGTGAGCTGCGCTGGCCTTATTACGCGGGCTACATGGCGATGCTGGCCGGCAACCTCGAGCGCGCTTTGGGCTACCTTGAGCAGGCTTCCAAGCTCGATGATGGCTATCCGACCCTGGCTGTGCGTCTCGGCAAGGTACAGCTCGACCGCGGCAACCTCACCGCTGCGCGTGCGGCCTTTGAGCAGGTCGTCGCAGTGCCCGCGCTGCGCGCGCCGGTGCAGTATTATCTGGGTCAGATTGCCTTGCTCGAGCGTCGTTATGAGGCTGCGCGAGGCCATCTCGAGGCCGCGCTGGACGCCAACCCAGATGCGACCGAGGTGCACTACCCGCTGGCGCGCGCCTACCAGGGCCTTGGACTCGAGGCCGAGGCTAGGGCACAGATGGAGCGCTTTGTGCTGCGCTCGCCGCAGATCGACGACCCATTACTCGATGAGCTGCGGACCTCGACGCAACGCGCGCTACCGGCATTTGAGCGCGCCATGCATGCGGTGCGCCAGGCCGATTACGTTACGGCCGCCGATGAGTTTGCCGCCGGCCTCGCCATCAGGCCGGACAATGCCGCGGCCCGCGTCAGCTACGCACGCGTGCGCTTCCTCCGGGGTGAGCAGCTGCAGGCCGAGCAAGCGCTCCAGCAGTTGATCAATGCAGACCAAGAGGCCGCGGATTCAGGTCGCGCAACAGCCGAAGATTTATCAGCGCAGGCATCTGCATGGTTCTTTCTCGGTGTGCTGCGGCAGGCGAATGGCAGTCCAGACCAGGCCGCTCAAGCCTATCGTGCAGTGCTAGCCGCTGATCCCGAGCACGCCGGCGCCCTGTTTCAGCTCGCCAACCTGGATTTTGCCGCCGGCCAGTATCGCCAAGCTGCCAGCGGCTACCAAGCCACGCTCAAGGCAGATCCAAAGGCAGCCCCCGCCCGGCTGCTGGCATTGATTGCCGGAGCGCGTGCCGGTGTCGATGAGCGCCAGCTTGTGAAGGAGATCAATGGCTTGCGAAAAGCCCACCCAGCGGATGATCAGCTCGCTTATGCCGAGGCAAGGCTGCTTGCAGCAGCCCGGAGCGCTGAGCTGAGAGACCCGGTCGCAGCGTTGGAGATTGCGCGCAGGCTCACCGCGAAAGCGCCGATCCCACCCCACCAACGACTGCTTGCACTCGCAACCGCAGCCTCTGGCTCACCAGAGCGCGGCGCCGAGATACTTGCCGCCCTCATCACATCCATTGGCTGGATGGCGCCACCGGCGGAACAGCGACTCATCGCCCGTGAGCATGAGGCCTTAGTTGCCGGCGAGCTGCCGCAGCCACCCTGGCCCGCGGGCGACCCACTCTTGAGCCCGCCCAGCTTTGACGCAAAGCGGCTGTTTCGTGACTATCCCGCCCTGGTGCCTTTCTGAGCAGTGCCCACAAAAAAGGGCCGGCAGCGCCGGCCCTTCGAGTGGCTGACACTGGATGCAGAGAGCCAGTGCAGCTAACGACTGAGATGTCCGAGATCAGCGTGCGGTATCAGACTCAGCAGGTGCCTGCGGGGCCGGTGCAGCATAGGGTGCGCCGTAGCCATAATAGGAGTAGGGCGAGCCATAATAGCCCCAAGGCTGTCCCCAGCCGCCATAGTAGGGATTGCCGTAGCCACCATAATGGGGATAACCGCCATAGTAGGGATAGCCTCCGTACCAAGGCCCTCCGTGCCAGGGGCCGCCATACCAAGGGCCATCATCCCAAGAGCCCCAGAAGGCCTGTGCAGGCATCGTAAAGAGTGCCCCGGCCAGCGCAGCACCCGCAGCTGTGATCAACAATTTGCGCATGATGTCTCCTCCTCGATTCTTACAAGGGTTCTGAACAGGGACCGTGATCCCAGCTAAATTATATCCACTACCCCATGAAATGTATGCAGAATTGGCCTCCCGGACCGGCATCAAAACCCATATCCTAACGACTGCAGCAGGACGAGCCTCAGGGACATTCCTGCTCTTCGCTGACCCCCCCACAGGGTTTCATGGGTTACCATGTTTTGTCCTTGACGCTGCCGGTCCCAGAGAGCCTGACCTTAAGCCATGCGTAAACAAAGCTATTCCTCTTCTAACTTCGCCTTATCCCTCTGGGTCCAGCTGTCAGCGCTCGGCGCCCTGTTTCTACTGACTGGCTGTGCTCAGTTATCATTCCCTACGGCAGCGGGTACGACGCCTCCTGCCGAGATCGATGCCGAGCCTGAGCCAGAAACGGCCGCGACTTCGCCGCAGACCATCCCAGAACCGCAAGAAGATCCGGAGCCTGACAAGCTCTACGAATGGAACGGCAGCGGACGCGACATCTCGCATGTCGTCATCGACACTAACGAACAGCGTGCGCGGTTCTATGATGGCCAAGAGCAGGTGGGCTGGACCACCATTGCATCTGGAGTCTCATCGCACCCCACCCCAAGCGGTGAGTTCGAGGTCCTCGAGAAGGTCGCCAAGAAACGCTCCAACCTATACGGCCGCATCTATAACGCCAAAGGCGGCCTGCATAAACGCAACGCACGCTCCAGCGACCCTATACCCGCCGGGGGGAAATTTGTCGGCGCCCGCATGCCCCACTTCATGCGCATGACCTATGACGGCATCGGCATGCACGCTGGCGCTATCCCCAGACCTGGCCAGCCAGCCTCACATGGCTGCATCCGTCTCCCAGATGAGATTGCCTCGAACCTGTTTGCACACACCGGCATTGGCACCCGTGTTACCGTCATTGGTCAGGGCCCCGACTATGGTAATTATGCCGAGCGGATACGCCGACAGCGTGAGCAAGAAAGGCTTAACCGAGTCGCTATGGCCAAGGCCGAGGCTGAGGCAAGCAGCAGGGCGGCCCCTGCAGCCCTAGCGAGTGCAGCCAAACAGCCCACAAGCAGACGCCTAGAGCCTGCCTCTCAGCCCGCGACCAGCGCAAGCGCGGAGATTGACCAGCCTGCCGCTTCAGACAATCAAGCCCAAGCGGCAAGCCAGGCACCTACCAAAGAGATCCGCACCAGCCCATCTAGCGTAACAAGCTCCAGCATTGCCCCACCAAAGAACAGCGCTGAAAACCAGGCGCCAAGCTCGGCGGCGGCCAGCAGCGCGCCAACGACAGCTCAGGTACAAGCCAGTGCAACGGCAACGACGGCAACGACGGCAACGACAGCGACACCAGCAACCGAGCCTGCGCCCTTAGGCAATGCCTCAGAGACCAGAGTAGCACCTGCTCCAAAGCCAACAGAGGAGTCGCAAGATCGAGGGTCCGCCAGCCACCAAACCACCGATCAGCCGACAACCAGCGCCGATCAGCCAAGCGCCAGCCCAGAAGCGAGCACCCCTGAGCCGGCGGCGCAAACCCAGCCGATAACACCACCCGGCAGACCCGCGCCTAATACAGCAACATAGGCTCAGCCGAGCAGCCGACCTTGGACAGGGTCAGTGCGGGAAGGTCGTAATCAATTGTTAGGCAAAATCGACATGGGTCGCGACATGATATTAACGTCGCGGCCAATACCCCCAACTGCCCCACTCATATCGATCATCTTCTGATCCATCGCTCGCAGTGAGCCGCCAAGCGACTGCATCCGGGTCTGGATACGATCCATAGTATCGGCAACGCTGACCAGATCTTCGCGCATCGTACTCATGTGCAGTGACATCGAATCAACCGATGAAAAGATCGAGGGTAGCGGCGCGACATAAGTATCCATCGCCGCCACCGACTGCTCCATGCTGCGCATTTCTGCGGTCACAGTGTTGAAATCAATGCGCATCTCTTGCATATCTTCTGCCATTGCCACCATATAGCTGGTGATGCTGCCCATGCGGGTGGTAAAGGTTGCCACCAACGCCAACATGGCGAGCATCATGACTGCCATACCAACCATCGCATAACGAATAATGCTATTGATGCGCGTGGTGCTTCGGACCATATTGTGCTTGAAGATAAACATCAAATCTTCATGCAAGTCCATGAAACGGTTGGCAACCAACTCCGCCTCTTCGCGTTGTTCTGGGGTCATAGCCTGCGCCAGCTCAGTCAAGAAGTCGGGATGTTACTACTGCAAAGATCGCGTAGAGATAGCGCTACTGGCCAAAAAATGGAATCATGCGCATCGGACTACTCATCTGGTTAACGTTTTGGCGCATCCTGAAGACATCCCGATTCAGGAAGCCAAAGACATGATTTATCTGCTGGAGGTTCTGATCCATACCACCTAAGATCTGATCAATCCCATTGACGTTAGGCGCAATCCCCCCCATGGATGCAGAGATGACGCCGACATCCTCACGCATACTCAACAGCCGCTGCTCCATCGGTACGATGACCGCAATCCTGTTACTCATATTAGCCACAGAGACATTGATGCGGGAGACCCGAACGGCCACCTCATCGAAGTTTGCCTCCATTAGGCCTACCTGCTCATGCATGGCTGCCATGCGGTCTGTGATCAGGCCCATGGCGCCGACTAAGGTCCAGATCAGGTAGAACACCGGTAGGGTGAGCACAGCCGCTACGATCAAGGAGACGCGCCCGATAGTCTGAGTGCGGCGAGTTGCATTGGCACTGCGGTAGTCCGTTTCCTCTTCGCGCTGCACTGCATCCTGCAGTCGCTCGTCGATGATTCGGAACACCTCGAGCTGCGGCGATCCAGCGAGGGCCTCGGTAGTCGGTTGCTCGGTCACTGGACGGTGGCTCCTGGCATGCTTGTATGATGATGAGTGTTATAAAGAATAACTCAAATCTGAATATTTCATCCCCGCAACTCGCAGGGGAGCGCCCACAGAGCAAGGTGAGCCGCTCACCGGTCTACTCCGCTGCGCCCAGATGCGCATCATTGATTCGACAAAGAGGAGCCTAGCGTGGCCGCAGAATTCTACAAACAAGCCGATGTCCTGGTCGTCAAGCTTGGCAAGCGGTTGGATACCACAACCTCCCCAGAGATTGACCGGGAGATCAGTGCTCGCATGGAGGCTGGCGAATCGAAGATCCTTTTCGACTTCGATGGTACCGATTACCTCTCGAGTGCAGGCTTGCGGGTGATGATGAAAGCGGCCAAAGCGGCCACAAAACAGGGGGGCAATGTCGGCCTCTGTCGCGCCAACACGCATGTCCGCGAAATCTTGGAGCTCTGTGGATTTCTTCCCCTGTTTAAGGTCGGTAAGACTGTCGACAAAACTATTCAGATGCTCTAAATATTATTCATCAGCGCCATCCTTAGGCTTAAGCGTCTTAACCAGACGCACCTGGTTGCGCCCGTCTAGTCGACGATAGCTCATCGAATTGGTTAAGCGCTTAACCAGATGGACGCCAAGTCCACCAATCGATCGCTGTTCAAGCTCGGCATGGATGTCAGGCTCAGCGACCTCGGTGATTGGATCAAACGGTGGTGCGCCATCATTGACATCGATAATCAGGCGATCCGGCTCCAATTCGATATCAACCTCGACATCTGGCACGGCCTCCCCGCCATAGCCGTGGTTGAGAATGTTGACTACTAGCTCTTCAACACAGAGGTTAACCGCATAGATCGTTTCCATCGGCACAGCTGCTGCCATGAGCGCCGACTCTATCTGCTCGACGAGTCGAGAGACCGGGTTGACCTGCTCGTCCTGCTCGTTAAGCTTGAACTTCATTGCCATCCCCCGGTTAAGCTCGCTACAAGGCGGACGCTTCAGGCCTGGTCCTGATCAATCAGGCATCGACAGTTCATAGTCTGAGCCTTACACAGCATAGCCGAAGCGCTGCAGCACCGCGCTAATCTCGCGCGTTGGCCGATGTAGACAGTCATGCTCGCTGTGACGCCAAGCCCCAATACTTCGCGATGGCACCACAAGCTGTTGAGCTTGATCGAGAAGCTGAGGCGTCAGCGGCTGACCTAAGTGGGTAAACATTCGCGCTAGCGTCTCACGTGGCGCACTGCACAGCGCCTCATACGACAGCCGCAGATACCGATCCCCGAGCAAACGCTCGCCGTCACGGGCCGCACGCTCGTTTCCCAGAGCCCAGAGATGTAACTGCGCGCAGACTGGCTCCTGCTGATACGGCTTACCCAAGAACAGTTGACCATGTTTGCGCAGCAGGTTGAGGTTTTCACTCAGGGCTACATCGCGACCGTCGCGAACCAGATGAATGAAACGCAGCTCAGGATAGTGGCGGACCAGGAATGGAATGACCCACATGCAACGTGGGTTCTTCCAGCCCCAGGCCGCTGTGGGGTCAGGCATACCCACTCGATGACCCCGTATTGCGCGGCGAAATTCCTGCTCTAGCTGCGCATGCTGTACTGGGTCATCAGCTATTGCCTGCTCGAAATAGCGCTGCTGGAAGAAGCGCGTCGACAGCGCGTCTTCGGTGCGCCGATTCACCCAAGCGCCCATCCAATAGCCGGCCAAGCGCAACGCTGGTGGCAGCACGCGTGTGCCCGAGCCGCCATAGCCACCAATCACTACCGGCGGCTGAACCTGCTCTACCGGCTCGGCTGGCAATCTTGGCAGCACGAGCATACGGAACAAATGAAAGCGCAGGTTAGCAATGGTGAGCCGATTGTTACTGTCACTAGAGCCCGTTCTCTCCGCAACAACATTCATCGCATCTTATACCCTTAGGGCTCCGCGTCAATATAGGTAAAGGTGGTCCGCGCAAAGGTCTCGTAGATCTGCGGTAGCTCCAGATCGCGCTTGGCCAAAGCAGCCTCATTGATCGCAACAACATAATAGCGCGGGCTCTGTAAAGCAACCTGGCCCCCGCGTAGCCCCTGCTGAAGCAACTGATCGGCCAACATAGCTGCAGCCTCACCCTGCTCAAACGGCGAGGCACCCACCGCGACAGCAGCACCATCCTCGACGTTGAAGACGTTGACGCCAATGATTGGAATCGGCGAGTTGGCCTCTGTCCAGCGCATGACCTCATCCGGCGGTACTGCTTCCGGATTGGTTTCGCTACGCCGTAGCTGGCGGTAGTTGGCCAGCAACAGGTACTCGCCAGCTTTATCAGGCAGCGCGCGTACAAAGGTTTGCCAGGCCGGATAATCCTCGGCGACATAGGTGCCTGCAAATCGTAGCGGCGCCCAAGCAAATGACTCGACGCGAAGGCGATCACGCGCCATTGATTCCGATGGGTCCATGAGATAATGGATCACTGGTCTTGACGCTGCCCTGCCAGGATCGTACTGCTCAAGAGTCATTATCAATTCCTTGACCGCTTGTAGCGGCTTACGCTCAAAGATGCCAGTAACATTCTTGGCGCCAACATAGCCATAGGGCTCAACACTATCATTGACGCCTGCAAATACAATCTCCATACGCGGATGATCGACGAAAAAGCGAGCTGCAAGTCGCTGCGCGAGATCATCAACAGCAATCAAAACATGGGGATCAAAACGTTCAATCGCACGGCGCGCGACAATGCCTGCGTAGCGCAGTGATTCTGGATCGGAGAAACGCTTTGTATTCATGTAGTGCCAATTCACACTATAATTCGTCCATTGCTCCGAGACACGACGAATACCAGCATCGATATCCCTGGTCCAGGCATATTCTGGATCATAGCTCTGCAAGATCATGACTCGCGGCTTAGTCGCATTGAAGACCAGCGCAAAGAGGGTCACGCCAGCAAAAAAGAGTAAGCTCAAGATCAGCGCCGCTGGACTCTGCTTCATAGCACACCAATCCGATGCCAGAACGGGATTGCAACCAGAATTGCAGCAAGCTTAAACGGGATCAGCAGGAGATGAAATAAGCGCACTTGCCGTACATCGCGATCGACAGCATTGGTGATTCGATCGAACAAGAAGATATAGGGCGACTGGTGCGGAAAGAAGGCGGTTTCCGCTAGGATCAACAACACAAAGCCAACCACCCAGGGCGAGATGCCTGCATGACTGGCTATCGGGATCAACGCCGCGGCAAAGACGATGATGGCCTGATTCAGCGGAATGAACAGCCGGGCAAACAGAAACACGGCAGATAAGGCCAACACGAACAAGCTGAAGTCCTGGCGCATATAGACTCCCAACCAAGACAGCTCGCCCATGATAAAACGGTCGATACCAAGATGATTCATGGTCGCAACAATACCAATCATGCTCCCGAGCAAGACCAAGAAGGCCCAATCGATCTTGGCAATAAAGGCGTTGCGTGAAAGCATCCCGAGGAACAGCATCAAGCAGAGTACAGCAAGCGCCAGCAGATGGACCTCGATATGGTGCCAATTGATCGTCGCAATCCCCAAGCCAAGCAGGATCACGCCGATCAACGCCGCCCACTCGGCCGCACGCATGGGGCCAAGCGCGCCCAATGCCTCGGTGATCTCGGCCTGGCGGATATTGATCCGCAGATAGGCAGATCGAAAAAACAGCGCGCTGCAGAACAGATACGACCAGATCAGCACCATGCCGGTCAGCGATGCTGCAAAGAGCCAGAACAGGAAATCAAAGGCCTGTTGGTCCTGTGGTGGCAGCAGCGCATACACCATCAGATTCCCAGGCGCGGCGGTGAGGAACAGGGGCGCCAAGAAGTGGATTGAGTCCAGCCCTGTGGTGTACAGCATGGTCGAAGACTGGCGTCGTGCGGATGCATCCCAACCTTGGGCAATGTGCTCAACGACGGGTCCCACGATCGCCGCCCGCCCAACGATGGTTGGCACCGTTGGCGTGAACAAGAGTCCGGTCGAGAACACCATCATCTGATGCGCAAAGGTATTGGCTGGCAGATGCCGCAGCAGCATCAGCGTGTAACGCCGAGTCAGCCCCGACTCCACCACCACAACGCCCAGCCCCAGGATGCTCAGGGTCAGCAGGAAGGCCGTTGAGGAGAAGCCAGAGAGCACCACCGACTCCGGCGCTAAGCCGAAGATCAAAAACGACAACATTGCGATCAGCGCCGGCACGAAATCCGGCAGCAAAGACAAAAACCACATCAGCAGGGCCGTGAGCACGATCGTCGTGAACATGGTGATCCGCCAGCCAACCCCTTGCCCCTGCATCAAAAAGAAAGTCAGGATCGGCATCAGGCTGACCAACAGCCATGGAATCCAGTCCCAGCGCGCTCTCATGTCTGAACAGCCTCTACTGCAGTCGCAGGGTCAAGACCGTGATGTCATCAGCCTGACCAGCGCCACGCGAGAAGCGCTCCACATCTGCAATCAAGCGCTCGTCGATGGCCATTGCGGATTCCGTACTGACAGTGGCGAGCAGCCTTTCCAAACGCTCCTCACCATACATCTGCCCGCTCGTATTGACCGCCTCCGTCACCCCATCGGTATAGGCGAAGAGCCCCTCGCCTGGGGCCAGCTGGTGCTGCTGGGGTCGATAGACAACCCCTTCGATGACCCCCAGTGCAACACCTGGGAGCAAAGACAGTTGGCTTGCTGTGCCATCCGCGGCAATCAGATAAGGGGGATTATGACCACCATTGGCGAAATGCAATATCTTGGTGCTGCGTTGATAGATGGCCAAGAACAGGGTCACGAACAGGCACTGGTCGTTATCGCGCAGGAGTTCGGCATTGACCTTGCTGAGGATCTTATCTGGTGTTGATCCCGGCTCTGCCTTAGCGCGAATCAGGGTTTTGGCAACGGCCATGAAGAGTGCTGCTGGTACGCCCTTATCCGCCACATCGCCAACGGCGATGCAAAGATGATCATCATCGATCGCGAAGACGTCGTAGAGATCACCACCAACCTCTTTAGCAGCCAATAGCTTGGCATGAACATCTACAGCAAAGGGTGCGGCAACGGACGCGAATGCATGCGGCAGCATACTAAGCTGGATCTTGCGAGCCGTTTCGAGCGCCTCCTGCATCTTACTCTTTTCTAATGTCTCGATCGCCATCGAGACATTGCTGGTGAGGATCTCGAGTAGGTCTTGGTCAATCTCTTCAAAACGTCGGTCGCCCTCCAGGTAGACGACATTGCCCATAAGTCCCTGGGTCTTGAACAGGGCAACGCATTCGCGACCGCGCACGATACTGGCCCCCTGCTCAATCGCCGCCCGAATCAACTCATCCCCTGGCTGCTGCGTGCTTGATGCCACCTCTGCGCCAAGCGGTATCAGCTCGCTAGCAACGTACTCGCGTAGCTTGCCGTAATAGTTATAGAAACGTACCTGATCGACTGCACGGTCTAAGAAGATGATACGATTAATGATCGCAACCAGCTCTTCTTTAATCTCGGTAACTGAATCAAGCTCGAGCACCGAAGACATTGCAATCAGAATGTCCTGCAGACCTTTTTGTGCTCGCTTACGCCGACGGATATTAAAGAGCAAGATGAGAATGAAGGCCAGCAAGACAACAAAGATCATCGAAACAATGGCAATCAGGCCTTGATAACGATAAAAAAAGGTCTCAGGCTCGTTAATGATAATGCTGTCTCTTGGCAATGCTCGGCGAGGGATTCCAAAACGTTGCATCTGATGGTAGTCGAACATGAAGATATTCGGACTCTCCATCACAATTGGGATACACTCAGCAAGCTCGCCATTAATGATGCGGACAGCCACTTCAGCAGCAACACGACCTTGATAGTAAGAAGCCTTCACCTTGCCCCCAAGAATCCCCTTGCCCAGCATATAATCGACCTGACCATAGAGTGGAACGGTCGAGCTGCTCGAGATGAGCGGGATCACCTCCCAGGGTGTGAAACTGGTGCCCGAGGCATCTTGAAAGAAACTCAGATAGAAGACAGCGTCCACGGGCCTCAAGGTCGCAACCTTGGCGCGCACCTGCGCAATTGTCAAAGCATTTAAGAAATGAAACCTGAGACGCTCTTCAAACAGAGCTGCCGCAGCCTCGAACTCCTGCCGAATCATACGTCCGGCGGTCAGTTCATCGGTAATAACATAGATATCTGTGATACCGGGCTGCAGCTTTAGAATTAACTCTAGATTGGCAACAAAATCGGCCTGCTCGTTGACCCCGGTAACTGCCTCCATGCCAGCAATCTGCTCGCTACTAAAGTTATTGATGCCAGCGAACACAATGGGCACGCCGGGGAACAATTCTGCGCCATAATTGCGAATAAAATCCAAGGCATCATCATCGGTAACGATGATGACGTCAAAGGCTGAGCTACGATACTTATTTGCATAGAGCTGACGTAGATTAGCAAAGTGTTCAGGCGTATTCGTCAACTTGGTATCCATGAATTCCATCTGCAGGATAATGCTGGGATCATCAGCAAAGAAATCCTGAATGGCCTGTACCTCATTGTCGGTCCAAGAGTAGCCCAGGTTATAGGAATTCAAGACCAGGATACGATGCTTTTTGGGATCGGCCACCTCGGCCTGCATCACCTCCGCCTGTTTCGCGAGCATGAGCTCCTGGCCTGCTAGCCCTGGCCGCGTCAACAGCATGAGAAACAGCAGGATCAGCATCAGCCACAAGGGTCGAAGAGGGATGAACTGCATCGATGACGCAAGATAAGACATGTCAACGCTGGGCCTCTTTGGCGCAAATCCCGAGGTCCTCATCGCTCTCGCATTGAGGAGGCAGGGTACCCGCGCAAGAATCGTTATAACCGTCAGTCAGGATACCGCGTTAGACTCTGCCCATGTTTCCCTGGCTCATGGGGCCAAATGTGTGAGCCCTTGCCATGAGTCATTGCTGTTTGCAGAAAATTTGTGATAATAACAAAACACCGCATAGCAAATTTTGTCAAACTATTATGCTTATTTTTTCCGT
>POWB01000023.1 GCA_010912705.1 Halochromatium sp. | reverse complement strand
CCGGGACAGGGTTTGTCGCTGCCGATGCGGGCGGCGCTGAAGCGGATGTAGAGAGTGGCGCTGGTGCAGACGGCGTTGCTGGTGCCGACGCCGGTGCGGGCACAGGGGCCGCCACTGGTGCCGGCCCCGGATCAACGGCTGGTGCAGGAGCAGGACTGGGCTGTTCGGCACGGCTCGCAAAGGCGACCAGGACGAGCAATGAGCCCAGGAATGACAATAAGCGTGTTCGGTTGCGCATAGACAGGTGCAGGCAGATGGTTGACCGCGATCAGCCGGATATTGGTTTCGATCGCAGTATACTCATGCAGTTCCTATCGCGGAAAGCAACCACTCGCCGCCCCACAGCACCGCCATCGCCGTCATGCGGAGCGGGGTAAACGCAGACAACCGGCTAGCCCTTCGACTCTGCCATGCCACTGATCGTACTTGGACTAAACCACAAGACGGCGCCCGTCGACATCCGCGAGCGCCTGACCTTCGGGCCTGATGTCATCGTTGCCGCCCTGCGCACGCTGCTCGAACAGAGCCCCGCCGATGAGGCCATCATCGTCTCAACCTGCAACCGCACTGAGGTCTATTGCGCCACGGAGACGCGCGACATCGAGACTCCTGTGCGCAACTGGCTCGGCAGCTTTCACGGCATCGAGCCGCAGCTGTTCGCTAAGCATCTCTACGTCCACAAAGACCGTGACGCCGTCGGTCATCTGTTCAAGGTCGCCTGTGGCCTTGATTCAATGGTGCTCGGTGAGCCGCAGATCCTCGGCCAGGTCAAGGCCGCTTTTAAGACCGCCTGCGAGGGCGGCAGCAGCGGTCGCCTGCTCGGGCGCCTGTTTCAATGTACCTTCGCGGTCGCCAAGCAGGTGCGTACCGATACCGCCATCGGCAGCAGCCCGGTCTCTGTCGCCTTCGCCGCGGTGAGCCTGGCCCGGCAAATCTTCAGTGACCTCTCCAAGCAGACCGCGCTGCTGATCGGCGCTGGCGAAACCGTCGAGCTCGCCGCCCGCCACCTACACCAGCACGGCATCGGTCGCATCATCGTTGCCAACCGCACCGTCGAGCGCGCCCACCGCCTCGCCGTTCAGTTCGATGGCTATGCCATCGCCCTCACCGAGCTCGCCAGCCATCTACCCGAGGCCGACATCGTCGTCTCCTCGACCGCCAGCCCGCTGCCAGTGCTCGGCAAGGGCACCGTCGAGCGCGCGCTGAAACAACGTCGGCATCGGCCCATGTTCATGGTCGACATCGCGGTGCCGCGCGATATCGAGCCCGAGGTTGGTCAGCTACGCGATGTCTACCTCTACACGGTCGACGATCTGCAAGGCGTCGTCGATGAAGGCATGCGATCGCGTAGCCACGCCGCTGAGCAGGCAGTCGAGATCATCGACCTGCACTGCGAGGAGTTCATGGCCTGGGTGCGTTCGCTGGATGCGGTCTCACTGATCCAGGATTACCGTGCCCGCGCCGAATGCGTGCGCGACGAGGCGGTATCACGCGCCGCCCGCCAGCTGGCCGCCGGCAAGCCTCCACAGGAGGTCATGCACCACCTCGCCCACGTACTCACCAACAAGCTCCTGCACGAACCCAGCGTGCGCCTGCGCCAAGCTGGCCGCGAGGGCCAATCGGAGCTGTTGGAAGCGGCCAATGAGCTGTTCCAGCTCTCGCAGGCGCAAGATAGCGGTCACTGATGAACCCATCCATTCGGGGCAAGCTAGATCGGCTCGCCGAACGCTTCGCCGAGATCACGGCCCTAATGGCCGAGCCTGAGGTGCAGACGGATCAGAATCGCTTCCGTGATCTCGGTCGTGAATACTCGCAACTGGAGCCCGTTATCGGCTGCTGGCAACGCTATCTCGACCTTGAGACCGAGATCGACGCAACGCGCGAGATGCTTGCCGATCAGGAGATGGCCGAGCTCGCGCGCGAGGAGTTGAATGCTGCTGAGAAACGCCGTGAGCAGCTCGAGCCCGAGCTCAACCGACTGCTGATTCCCCCCGATCCGAACGATCATCGCAACATCTATCTCGAGGTCCGCGCCGGTACCGGTGGCGCTGAGGCGGCGCTATTCGCCGGCGACCTGCTGCGCATGTATCTACGCTATGCAGAGCTTCAGGGCTGGCGCCATGAGATCATCAGCGCCAGCGATGGTGAGATGGGCGGCTACAAGGAGGTAGCCGTGCGCATCAGCGGCAGCGGCGTCTATTCGCGGCTCAAGTTCGAGTCCGGCGCCCATCGCGTGCAGCGCGTGCCCGAGACCGAATCCCAAGGCCGCATCCACACCTCGGCCTGCACCGTCGCCATTCTGCCCGAGGTCGAGTCGGTCGATGAGATCAGCGTCGACACCAACGATCTTCGCGTCGACACCTACCGCGCCTCAGGCGCTGGCGGCCAGCACGTCAACAAGACTGATTCCGCCGTGCGCCTGACCCACCTGCCCAGCGGTATCGTTGTCGAATGCCAGGATGAACGCTCGCAGCACAAGAATCGGGCCAAGGCACTGGCCCTGCTGCAAGCGAAACTGCTGTCCGCCGCACAGGAGGAGCAAGCCGCTGAGCAAAGCGCCTCGCGTCGGCTCCAAGTCGGCAGTGGCGACCGTTCCGAGCGCATCCGCACCTATAATTTTCCGCAGAATCGACTCACCGATCATCGCATCAACCTGACGCTCTATAAGCTCGACGAGGTGATGATGGGCAACCTCGATCAGGTCGTTGAGCCCCTGCAGCGTGAGCACCAGGCCGATCTGCTCGCCGAGCTGACCACCGGCGCCTGAGCGGTCGGCACCCAGGGCTTCTGCGCCAGCCGATCCGACCTGCCCGATTGCCTCGGCCGCCCGCCGCATCAATGCCTTGCCAAACCAGATCGCCCAGGCAGCCCACCGCATGAATGCCTTGCCAAGCCAGATCGCCGAGCTGCGCCGTGACGCCAGTCGGCGCCTCGCTGATGCCGGTCATCACAGCCCGGCACTCGAGGCCGACCTCTTGTTAGGTGCGGCCAGCGGACTTGAGCGCACCCAGCTGATCGCCTGGCCGGAACGGGCTTTGAGCGCAGCCCAGCAGCAGCGCTTCGAGCAATTGATCAGGCGACGCCTTGCTGGCGAGCCGATCGCGTACCTGCTGGGCGAGCGTGAATTCTGGAGCCTGACACTGCAGGTCAGCCCAGCCACGCTGATCCCCCGCCCCGAGACTGAGACCTTAGTCGAGCAGGCGCTCAAGGCGCTGCCAGCCAGCGCCCCGCTGCGCGTCCTCGACCTCGGCACCGGCAGTGGGGCGATTGCAGCGGCACTGGCCCACGAGCGCCCGGACTGGACCCTGATCGGCATTGAGCGCAACGCGGAGGCACTCGGCGTCGCCGCGCTCAATGCCAAGCAGCTTCAGCTCAGCAATCTCGGCCTGCTATGCAGCAACTGGTCGAATGCACTGGGAAATGCGTGCGTTGACGCCATTCTCAGCAACCCACCCTACGTGCCTGCCGATGATCCGCATCTCAACCAAGGCGATCTGCGCTTCGAGCCGCTCACCGCCCTAGTCTCTGGCGGCGATGGGCTTGATGCGATTCGAGCCATCATTGCCGACGCGCCGCGCTGTCTAAGGCCCGGCGGTCTGCTCGCCATTGAGCACGGCTGGGACCAGGCGCCGAGCCTGCGCGCGCTGATGCAGGCGCAGGGATTCGAGGCGATTGAAACCCTGCGCGATCTCAGCGGTCAAGAACGCGTGACCCGAGCGCGCCACAGCAGCGCTCAATCAGATTGAGCCAGGCGTTGCCGCAACCAACAACTTGATAAATGGACGACGGATTAAGCATACTCTCCCTATGGAAACACCTGATCCTGATCGCATCAAACAACGCCAGATCCAATTTCGCGATCTGCACCCAGAGCGTAACGACGCGCGCACGGCGGCGACCTTCTTGGCTGAGGTCGACGGCGTGCTGAACGCCGAGCCAGTCTCGCCTATCCTATTGAATCTTAGCTATGACCTCCAGAAGACCTGTCTAGAGGAGATCGACGAGGCGCTCGCCGAGCTTGGCCTGCATCTCGACGGCGCCCTGCTGTTCAAGCTCAGGCGCTCCCTCCACTACTACACCGAAGGGACCTATCGGGAGAACCACGGCTGGGCGCGCGGCGATAGTAACTGCACCAAGCGGGTATTCGCGAAACGCTGGGAAAGCCTTGAGCACGGCTGCCGCGATACGCGACCCGAACATTGGCGCCGGTACCTTTAGCTGACAGGCGTCTCTTGCAACAACACAGCTTAGCGCTCGGCCTCACCGCAGACGCCTAACCTTTTGCGTCGGATGACAGTATTAGACTAGTCTAATATGATGACGAGATTCTCCCGAGCCCGCAGAGTCCCTTATGCGCTTTGAAGTCAGCGACCGCGAGATCAAGAAGGCCAACATCCCACATGAGATCTTCCTCACCAATCTGATCGGAAATCACATCCTAATGGCGGTCGCAGCCGGTGGCATCGCTGGCAGCTTCCCTTGGGTGATGGCGATCATTCCTGCCGTTTCCTTCTTAATCCTCGGCTTCACCCTCTGGCGTGCGCATCGCGCGATTGGACGCGACCCCTGGTATGTGATGTGTCATTGGCAGGTCTGCGCCCGACGCAGCCGCATCTTCATCGGCATGCTGTCATTGCTGATGATGACCATGGCCCTCGGCTGGGCGGGCCATGTCTACGGCGGCATGATGAAGGAAGCGGCCATCGCGCTGGTTGCGGGCATCGGCATCCTACCGGTGATGGTCACCGTGCTGGTGCTGATCATCGTCGAATCCGACGCCCTCTATCATGCCAGTCAAGCTAAGCTACCTGCCTGGGTCGTCGAGCGTTTCCCGAACCCGGACGCAAAACTGATCGTTGAGCCAGCGACTCAGGGCACCGCCATCAGCTAAGCAATTCGATGCCCTTAGATCACAAGGGCCTCAATCATCAGCAGCCTGCTCCTTCGCGACCAAGAAGTTGACCAGCTCAAACAACTGATCACGGCCGCCCGCTTCGGTGACACCGCTGCTGTAAGTGCCGTTGATGACGATGGCCGGCACCCCCGAGAGCTGATAACGACGCACCAGGTCGGCCGACTGCCGCACCTTCATATCGACCGGAAACGACTGATAGGCCTGACGAAAGGCCTCCTCGTCGATCCCTTGCTCGGCGGCAAAGGCGATCAGCTCCTCGTCGCTAAAGACCTTGCGCCGTTGCTCATGTAATGCCTTGAACAACGGCTCATGCAACTTCTCCAGCTCACCGAGCTGCTCGGCCGCGAAATAGGCCTTGGCATGCGGAATCCAGCGGCTCGAGGCGGCGGCAGGCAGGCGCCGAAAGCTGACGCCTTCAGGCTTGTTCTCAAGCCAACGCTCAATAGCCGGCTCCAGCTGATAACAGTGCGGGCAGCCATACCAGAACAGCTCTAACACCTCGACATCATCGCCAGGCTCCAGGCGCTGCGGCTCAGCAACCCGCTTGTA
Source organism: Halochromatium sp. (assembly GCA_010912705.1). GTDB lineage: Bacteria > Pseudomonadota > Gammaproteobacteria > Chromatiales > Chromatiaceae > Lamprobacter. The sequence continues at coordinate 82,814 of POWB01000023.1, read as the reverse complement.
TTCAATGCCCTCGTCAAAGCTCGCCGCCGCCAGTGCAGAGCCGCTCAGCAGGCTGAGCGGCCCGAGCAGCAGGAGCGCGGACAATAACGCTATGAGCAGGACCGACCGAGACGGGCACTGCTGGATGATGGATCGCGCAGACATGATGCTCCTCCAGATGATTTCAGTCGTTTTCAATGTATAACGCAGCCGCTGGCACAGATCGAGCCAGATTTAGCCATTCCAAGACAGTCGTTTGGCGAGGAGCGCAAGGCCATCAATCAGATGAGGCAGGTATTGGCAGGAGCCGCTTGAAATCCAAGCGCTTATCCGCTGAATCCGCGGTTCAAGTCTTCTCTCTGGGCGCTGCTCTAAAAGTGGATGGACCCTTGAGTTAGGCTGGTTTCAGAAGGTAGTCGACCACCAGACCAACAAAGACGGCCATGCCAAAGTAGTTGTTATTCAGAAAGGCCTCGAAACAGGGCTTGGGCTCGCGCGCGCGGATCAGCCATTGCTGGTAGATGGAGAGGCTTGCGGCCACTGCAAGGCCGATGAAAAAGGCCATGCCACGACCCGCTTGCAGCCCCACCCAAACCAGGATCAGCAGCATCAGCAGCTGCAGCAGGCCAACGATCAACCGATCCCAACGGCCGAATAGGATCGCGCTCGACTTGATGCCGATCTTCAGATCGTCCTCACGGTCGACCATTGCATATTCGGTGTCATAGATCAGCGCCCAGATCACGGTGGCGACGAACAGCACCCAGGCATAGAGCGGGATGGTCTCCTGGATGGCGGTAAAGGCCATCGGCACCGCCCAGCCGAAGGCCGCACCGAGGAACAGCTGCGGTACATGGGTGAAGCGCTTCATGAACGGATAGATCATCGCCAGCGTCACCGCCACCACCGACATCGCGATGGTCTGCCAATTCAGGAACAGCACCAGACCAAAGGAGGCGAGACTCAGTAGCAAGAACAGCGCGACGGCCTCAGCGGGGCTGATCAGACCCTGAGCCAGCGGTCGCGCGTTGGTGCGGGCGACATGGCCATCCAGATCACGATCGGCGAAATCGTTGATCGCACAGCCGGCGGAGCGCATCAGCACCACGCCGAGCACGAAGATGATGGCCACCTGCCAGGGCGGATGGCCCTCACCGGCGAGCCAGAGCGCCCAGAGCGCGGGCCACATCAAGAGGAAGATGCCGATCGGTTTGTTGAGCCGGATCAAGCGGACATAGGCATCAAGCCGAACGCGCCAGTCGGAGGGCGATGCCGGGCCTGGGCTCGATGTCGACGCCGCCGCTCCCGCTACCGGAAGCTCACCCGGCTTGCTGATCTTGGTCTCGCGAACGCTCATTCGATGATTCGATGGTCTCTAACAAGTGCAGGCCACAGCCTATCTAGGCCGATGACCTGTGATGGACGAACAAAGACGCGAGCCAGACACGAAGGGCGCGGACGTCTCGGGCCAGCGATTATCGCATAGCGTCCACTGCCACGAAGGTTGGAGATAGGGCTCCGGTTGGAGAGGGCTCCGGTTGGAGAGGGCTCCGCTCAGACATGGCCGTAATCGTCACGACGGCCGAGCCAGCGCCGAATCAGCGGCTCGACATGCTCAGGCCAATCCGCGAGCAGCCGATCGGCCGCATGCCGTGCCGCGAGTGCGAGCGCGGTATCTCGCATCGGATCAGCTAGCCGAAACTGTATGGCACCGGCCTGGCGGGTTCCTAATACCTCACCGGCACTACGCATGCGCAGATCGGCCTCGGCGATACGAAAGCCACTCGCCTCGCGGCGCAGAATATCCAGTCGCTCTCGGGCCGCGCGGGTCAACGGCGGGTGGTACAGCAGCAGGCAAACACTGTCGATGCTGCCGCGACCAACACGCCCCCGCAGCTGATGCAGCTGCGCCAAGCCGAGCCGCTCCGGGTTCTCGATGATCATCAGGCTGGCGTTGGGCACATCCACGCCGACCTCGATCACCGTCGTCGCCACCAGCAGATCCAGCTCACCGGCCTTGAACGCCGCCATCACCGGCGCCCGCTCCTGCGCCTTGATCCGCCCATGCACCAAGCCAATGCGCAGCCCCGGCAACCGCTCGCGCAGATCGGCGGCGGCATCCTCGGCGGCCTGGGCCTGCAGCGCATCGGACTCCTCGACCAACGTACAGACCCAGTACGCCTGGCGCCCGTCTCGACAGCCCACCTGGACGCGCTCGATGACCTCATCACGCCGGCTGTCTGGTAGCGCAACCGTCTTGATCGGTTTGCGCCCCGGAGGAAGCTCATCGATCTCAGACAGGTCCAGGTCGCCATAGACCGACATCGCGAGCGAGCGCGGGATCGGGGTTGCGGTCATGATCAGTTGGTGCGGAATCGCGCCATCACGCTCGCCCTTCTCGCGCAGGCTCAGGCGCTGATGCACCCCAAAGCGGTGCTGTTCATCGATGATCACCAGCCCAAGCTCAGCAAAGCGCACCTCGGCCTGAAACAGCGCGTGGGTGCCCACCACCACCCGCGCCTGGCCATCGGCGATGCGCTCCAGAATCAGCGCGCGCTCGCTGCCCGAGTGCCGCCCGGAGAGCCAAGCCAGCTCGATCTGCAGCGGCTCCAGCCACTGCTGCAGACTCTGCAGATGCTGCTCGGAAAGCAGCTCAGTCGGCGCCATCAGCGCGACCTGATGTCCGGCCTCGAGCACCTGCAGCGCGGCCATCGCCGCGACCACCGTCTTGCCGGAGCCGACATCGCCGAGCAGCAGCCGCATCATCGGCCGCGGCTGCTCAAGATCCGCGGCGATCTCATCCAACACGCGCTGCTGGGCGCCCGTGAGCAGGAAGGGCAGCTGCGCCCGCAGCCGCTCGCGCAATGAGCGGTCGCCCCGCAACAGCGGAGCACGTTGCGCAGTGCGCGCCCGGCGCAGCCGACGCAAGGCCAGCTGATGCGCCAACATCTCATCGAAGGCCAGGCGTTGGAAGGCGGGATGGCTGCGCTCGAGCAGCGCAGTCGTCAGCTCAGCGCCTGCATCGGCGGGCGGTCGATGGAGCAGGAGCAAGGCGTCGGCAAGCGCGGGTAGCTGGAGTGGCGCCGTCAGGCTGGTGGGAATCCAGTCTTTGAGCGCAGCAGGATCGTGCTGCAGGCGATCTAGGGCCTGATCGGTCAGTGCGCGCAGACTGGTCTGCTGCAGACCCTCGGTGGCTGGATAGATCGGGGTCAGTCGGCCAGCCGTCGAGCTGGCTTCCACGCCAGGAGCTGGATCAGCCGCCGGATCAGCCGCCGGTACAGCCTCTCGGGCAGTCGCTGAGCCAGTCGCTTGGTCAAGCTTCGGAGCAGCTTCAATGCCAGTCGTCGGGTCAATGGCTGAACCGCTCGCCAAGCCATCTGGTTGACCAGCCGGCCGCTCCAGCGACTGCAGCTCCGGATGCACCATCTCGAGCATCTGTGGCCCTTGGCGAACCTCACCGAAACAACGCAGCCGCCGCCCCGGACGCATCGCTTCGACCTGAGCGCGGGTGAAGTAGAAAAACCGCAGCAACAGCGCGCCGCGGCCATCCTCGATGCGGATCTTCAGCGAGCGCCGCCGGCCCTGAGCGATCTGGGCATCGACGACCTCCCCTTCGACCAATACCTCCTCATGGATGACTAAGTCAGCCAGCGGCCGCAGCCGAGTGCGGTCCTGATAGCGCAGCGGCAGATGGAAGAGCAGATCCTGCAGCGTCAGGATGCCGAGCCGCTGCAGCCGCTCGGAGATGCGCGGGCCGACGCCCTTGAGCTGCTCAACCGGGATCTGGTCCAAGAGCGGATTGGGCCTCGCCCGTCAGCCGGCGGGAGCAGCGGAGGCGCCCGAGCCGGGCTGATCGGTCATGCGCAAGGTCGGCTGTTTGAGGCCGCGCCGCGAGCGCAGCGCCTGCGCCAGTTGGTGCACCGTCATCGCATAATAGGTGCTGTTGTTATAGCGGGTGATGACGTAGAAATTCTCGAAGCCGACCCAGTATTCAAGGCCACCGGCGGCATCCAAGCGCAACAGACTCACCTGGCGTTGGTCTGGCAGCGCCACCGCGGGCTGAATGCCCTTCGCCTTGAGATTCGCCACCGAGTAGTTGGTCTTGAAGCCGGTATCGGTCGACCAGGGCAGCCCGGCACCACCGCTCGCCCGCGCGACGACAGCCGCGCCCGGCTGCCAACCATGGGCATTGAAGTAGCGCGCAACGCTGCCGATCGCGTCTTCTGGGTCCCAGAGATCGCGCCGGCCATCGCCATCGAAGTCGACCGCATAGTCATGCCAGCTCGAGGGCATGAACTGCCCCAGCCCCATCGCACCCGCAAAGGACCCCTCCGGCTGTAATGGATCGAACCCCTGATCCTCGGCCATCAGCAGATACTGGGCCAGCTCGTCCTGGAAGTAATCGGCACGGCGCGGATAGTCGAAGGCCAGGGTTGCTAGGGCATCGATGATGCGATGCGTGCCCATAAAGCCACCCCAGCGCGTCTCGATACCGATGATGGCAACGATGTATTCAGGCGGCACGCCATACTTGCGCGAGGCCTGATCTAGCGTCCTGGCATGCCGCGTCCAAAAGGCACTGCCCTTGTCGAGCATCGCCGGCGTGATGTGACGGCTGCGATAGCGCGTCCAGGCCCCGGTTGGCCCCGAGGCTGGGCGCCACTGTTTCTCCATGTATTGGATGATCCAGGGATCATGCTCGGCGCGCTCGAGGGTGCGCACCACCTGGGCGCGATCCAATCCTTTGGACGCCATGCGCGCGACGAACCGATCGACATCGGCACGTCCGGCAAAGTCACCGCGAGCGACGCTGCCGCCAGCAGGTCGGCTCGCCGCTCCAGCGTCATCAGCAGCCCCAGCATCATCGATGGCGCTGAACGAGGCCTGGCGCACACCGGCAAATGAGGTTGCCTGAGGACTGCTCAGCTTCAGGTCAGGGGAGATCCTGGCGCCCGAGCTAGCGGCCTTCTTGCTCGGACTGGAGCTGCATCCGCTGAGTGTAAGCAGTGCGAAGACGAGTGTTAGCAGGAGCATCAGCGGAAGCGGGAGGAGAAATGGTGATCGCATGATGGGATGCTCCAGATCAGTCGCCGAGGACCATGATCGCATCCATCTCGATCTCAGCCCCTTTAGGCAGGGCAGCCACTCCGATCGCCGCACGCGCTGGATAAGGCTCGACGAAGGTCTCGGCCATCACCTCGTTGACCAATGGAAAATGAGCAAGATCAGTGAGAAAGATGTTGAGCTTGACCAGATCGCCAAGGTCGCCGCCTGCCGCCTCAGCCACCGCCGCCAGGTTGCTGAACACCTGCCGAGCCTGAATCTGGATGTCGCCCGTCACCAGCTCACCCGTTCCTGGCACCAGCGGAATCTGCCCCGAGAGGTAGAGGGTATCACCGGCGCGCACCGCTTGCGAATAAGGGCCGATCGCGGCCGGCGCCTGTTCGGTATGGATGATCTGTTTGGCCATGAGGCGCCTCCGAATGGGTGAGATGGGCGAGTAATATTGACGAGTATAACGAGAACCGCAACACCTAAAGGGTTCGAGCGCTGAATGCACCTCGAGGCCATTTTCGACACCGCTAGTACCACGGAGCGCGGTACTTGACGGATCACAACCAACCACAGCCACTCTATAAGAGGAACCACAGATGGACACAGATAGACACAGATTCTTGCTGTTTCTATCCGACTTTATCTGTGTTCATCTGCGTTCATCTGTGGTTCTTAATCTTTAGGACGAGGGTGTGAGGTTTCCGGAAATGGTATCAATGATGAGCTCAGGCACCGAACAGCACCTGCCACCAGCGCCGACGGCCTTTTGGCACCAGTTGGGTCGCTGGCAGATCGACCGGCGGCAACTTGCTCATCACCCAGCCCGGCAGCGGCGGATTGCTGCTCGAGCCGCAAGCCACACCAAGGTTATTGGGATCGTAGATCTTCACCAGGCTCGGGATGCGCAGGTCGTCGGCGTAGACGATGCCGCACAGGCGCTCATCATGCTCGCGGCGCAGCAAGACATCGATCTCATCGATGAAGCGCTCCACCATCGCCTGATCGGCTGGGGCCTCAGGCGGCGGCTCGCCGATGGCGTACAGGTACCAACCGCCCTTGGCATCGGTGCGCAGTCGCATCCAGAGCGCGTCTAGATCGCTCCAGCGCAAGGCTGATGTGAAGCTACCGCGAAAAGCCCGCAGGAAGGGGCTTGCCGCGACGTCCCTGGCTGGGTCGCTGGTCGAAGTATTGGTCATAGGCTTCGCGCGTAAGTCAGTAAGTCAACGAGGGCTTGGGTCTAGGGTTAAAGAGACCCCAGGATATAGACCAGGATGCCCATAGAGAAGAACCGAGGCAGCGAAAGAACCGACGCAGCGGTTGTCGTCGCCGATACTGCGGCGACCGTGATAGGGTTTCCAACACTGATGACCAAATCCGCTCCAGCGAGGCGAGATGCCATGTCAGACCAAGCCCTTGCCCACCCCCAGCACTCACCGACAACGGCCGAGCGGTTGCTACCGAGTGAGCGGGCCGAAACCGAAGCCCAGCGCGCCAAGGTCATGGCCGCAAAGCTGCGCGAGCTCGGCATTGACCCGAACGACCTCCGGGATTAACTGCCGGTTCTAGGCTCAAGCACCAGCGACTGATCGTCGTCCTGTAGCCACCTATGCGCATCCCCGTTCGAGCCCTATTGACGCTCCTCTTGCTGGCTGCCGCGATCGGCGGCTGGTGGCTGCTCTCGCGGCCGCAGCCGATCGCAGTTCGGGTACAGAACGTCGAGCGCGGACTGGTCGAGGAGGTCGTCGCCAATACCCGCGCTGGCACCGTCAAGGCCTGCCGACGGGCGCGGCTAGCGCCCGGCAGCGGCGGCCAGATCGAGACGCTGGCGGTGCACGAAGGCGACCGCGTCCAAGCCGGGCAGCTGCTGCTCGAGCTGTGGAATCTCGACCTCAAGGCCCGCGTCACCCTGGCCGAGCGTGAGGCCGAAGCCGCTGAAGCCCGATCCCTGGCGACCTGCCTACAGGCCGATCAGGCCGAGCGCGAGGCGGCGCGCCAGGTCAAGCTCGAGGCGCGCAACATGACCTCCGAGGAGGGTCTCGACCGCGCTATTACCGCGGCTCAGGCCGGGCGCGCGGATTGCGAAGCGGCGCGGGCCTCAGCACGGGTCAGCGCGGCGCAAATCGGCGTCGCTCAGGCCGAGCTGGAGCGCACGCGCCTAACCGCCCCCTTCGCCGGCATCGTCGCCGAGGTCTCTGGCGAGCTGAACGAGTACGTCACCCCCTCCCCGCCCGGTATCCCGACCCCGCCGGCGGTGGATCTGATCGATGATGCCTGCTTCTACATCTCGGCACCGATCGACGAGGTCGATGCCGCCAAGGTCCGACTTGGTCTGGATGCCCGCGTCACCCTCGATGCCTTCGGCGACCAGGCGCTCGCCGGAACCGTGCGCCGGATCGCGCCCTATGTGCTGGATCAGGAGAAGCAGGCGCGCACCGTCGAGGTCGAGGTGGTGATCGCCGAGCCGCCCGCCGACCGGGCGCTGCTGGCCGGCTATAGCGCCGATGTCGAGATCATCATTGATCGCCACGAGGACGTCCTGCGTATACCGACCGCGGCGATCCGCGCCGGCGAGCCCACCAGCGTGCTGCTGCTCGCGGACGGCGTCCTTGCTGAGCGCGCGCTCGAGACCGGACTCAGCAACTGGGAGCAGACCGAGATCGTCTCCGGCCTCAGCGCCGGCGAGCAGGTGGTGCTCTCACTCGGCCGCGAGGGTGTTGAGGCTGGAGCCGCTGCGGTGGCCGATGATGATTGAGCTGATCGGCATCGAGCGCCAGTTCCAGGTCGGTGACGAACAGGTGCATGCTCTGCGCGCGGTCGATCTGCAGCTGGCCGCCGGCGACTACGTGGCGGTAATGGGCCCCTCGGGCTCGGGCAAGAGCACCCTGCTCAACATCCTCGGCCTGCTCGACCGGCCCGATGCCGGACAGTATCGCTTCGACGGCACCGAGACCACGACACTGGACGAGGAGCAGCGCGCTCGGCTGCGGCGCGAGCGCATTGGCTTCGTCTTCCAAGCCTTCCATCTGATCCCACGGCTGACCGCCTTCGAGAACGTCGAGCTGCCGTTGATCCTGGCCAGCAGGCCGCTCAAGCAGCGCCGAGCGCAGGTGGCCGAGACCTTAGAGGCGCTTGGCCTCAGCACCCGTGCCAAACATCGCCCCGACCAGCTCTCCGGCGGTCAGCGCCAGCGCGTCGCCATCGCCCGCGCCACGGTTACCGAGCCCGACCTGATCCTGGCCGATGAGCCGACCGGCAATCTCGATCGCGCCTCCGGCGAAGAGGTGATCGAGACCCTGGAGGCACTCAACGCCAAGGGGCTGACCCTGGTCGTCGTCACCCACGACGCCAGCCTGGGCGAGCGCGCGCGACGACGCATCCAGATGGACGACGGAGCCATCCTCCGCGATGCGCCTCGCTGACATCCTGAGCAGCGCGACGCGAACGCTGACCGCCCATGCCACCCGCAGCTGAGACCGGCCCCGAACCCTAACCGCTGATCCCTTCCACCTTGTCGTAGACCTCGGCCAGCGACAGCTCGGCCTCGATCACGGAGAGCGGGATGGATTCCGAGGACTCCTGATAGGTGCTCAGACTCCAGGTTCCGTCCGACTGACGGAGGAACAGCTCGGCCTGTATCCGATCCTGCGACAGCAGCAGATAGGCTTGCAGGCTTGGCAGGCTTCGGTAGTAGCGGAACTTGTCGCCGCGATCATAGGCTTCGGTGGAGTCCGAGAGCACTTCGACGATCAGCGTCGGATTGGTGACGACGTCGCGCCGCCCGTCATGGAAGTCACGCTCGCCGCAGATCACCATCACATCGGGATAGGCTCCCACCTCGGCGGTGGCGATATGGACCTTCATGTCACTTGGGTAGACGCGACAGGGCCGGCCCTTGAGTTGGTTGCCAAGTTCACGGACCACATTGGCGACGATGAGGTTGTGCTCCTCGCTGCCGCCGGCCATCGCAAAGACCTCACCGGCGACGTATTCGCAGCGCTGATCGGTGGAGGTTCGCTCGATGGCGAGCCAGTCGTCGAAGGAGAGACGCGGTTGAGGTTCGGCTGACATCATGCCCCCCCGGTGGATCGTTGTGCTGGATGGTGCTAGGCCAAATTATAACGGATCGGAAATCCAAACGACCCTAACGGAACTAGGGCGAGATGGGGTCGTAGCAGAGAGCGTTGTGGCTTCTGGTTTTGATGCCTGCTAGTGTGGAGCCAAGCATCGGCCTAGTGATACCAGCTACCAGCAATGCGAGCTGACCTGACCGCCTTCGAGAACGTCGAGCTGCCGTTGATCCTGGCCAGCGGGCCACTCAAGCCGCGCCGAGCACGGGTGACCGAGACCCTGGAGGCACTCAACGCCAAGGGGCTGACCCTGGTCGTCGTTACCCACGACGCCAGCCTGGGTGAGCGCGCGCGACGACGCATCCAGATGGACGACGGAGCCATCCTCTGCGATGCGCCTCGCTGACATGCGCCTCACTGACATCCTGAGCAGCGCGACGCGAACGCTGACCGCCCATGCCACCCGCAGCTGGCTGACCCTGCTGGCGGTGGCGCTCGGGAGTGCGGCCGTGGTGGTCCTGTCAGCGCTAGGCGAAGGCGCGCGCCAATATGTGCTGGACGAATTCAGCGGACTCGGCACCCAGCTGTTGATCGTCATGCCCGGTCGCAACGAGACCAGTGGTGGCGCACCGCCGCTGCTCGGCGAGACGCCCCGCGACCTGACCCTGCACGATGCCCTCGCGCTGCTGCGCTCACCCCTGATCGAGCGCGTGGCCCCACTCTCGGCCGGTGAGGCGCCAGTCTCCTATCGCAGTCTGGAGCGCGAAGTGACCATCCTTGGCACCACCGCCGATTTCCTTGAGGTGCGCCATCTCAGTCTGGCCGCCGGTCGTTTTCTATCGCCAGGAGATCCCGAGCAGGCCGCGCCCACGGCCGTCATCGGCCAAACCCTGGCCGAGGCGCTGTTCGGCAACCAAAGTCCGATCGGCCAACGCCTGCGCATCGGCGACCGTCGCTTCCGCGTCATTGGCCTGCTGCAGGCGAGCGGGGTCTCGCTCGGCAGCAATCTCGCCGACGCCGCCATCATCCCGGTCAGCGCCGCGCAGGCCCTGTTCGATAACCCCTCGCTGTTCCGCATCCTGGCGCAGGCGAGCGGCCCGGCTGCGCTCGACGCCGCCGCCGATGACATCCGCCGCCTCATCCGCGAGCGCCACGAGGGCGAGGACGATGTCACCGTCATCACCCAGGATGCGTTGCTCGGCACCTTCGACCGCATCCTCAGCGCCCTGACGCTTGCTGTGGTCGGCATCGCCGCCATCAGCCTGCTGGTAGCCGGGGTGCTGATCATGAATGTGATGCTGGTCTCGGTAGCCCAACGCACTGCCGAGGTCGGCCTGCTCAAGGCGCTGGGTGCGCGTGAGCAGGATCTGGTGCAGCTATTTCTCACCGAAGCGCTGTTGCTCGCCGGAGCCGGCGCGCTGAGCGGGATCGCGCTGGCCTCTCTCGGCATCTACGCCGTCAATCTGCAGCTCAATCTACAGCTGACCGGCTTTCAGTTACAGGTGCCGCTCTGGGCACCGCTGGCCGCAGGCCTGGTCTCGGTGGGTAGCGGGCTTCTGTTTGGCCTGCTGCCAGCGCTGCGGGCGGCGCGGCTCGATCCCGTGGTCGCGCTGACTGGGCGCTGAGCTTGCGACCTCATGAGAGCACCCGATTTCGCCACCTATGTCCTCACCGCCGTGCAAGCCCAGCGCGGACGCAGTCTGCTGACGATCACCGGCATCGCCATCGGCGTCGCCACCGTCGTGCTGCTCACCGCAATCGGCGAAGGTATCCACCGTTTCGTGCTCGCCGAGTTCAGCCAATTCGGCACTAACCTGATCGCGGTCACACCAGGCAAGACCAGCACCATGGGCCTGTCTGGCGCCATGCTCTCAACCGTGCGGCCGCTCAGCCTGGCCGACGCCGATGCGCTCAAGCAGGTGCCCGATGTCGAGGCGGTGGTGGCGGTGGTTCAGGGCAATGCCGCAGTCGAGGCTGACGGTCGCAGCCGGCGCACCATGGTCTTCGGCGCCGGCCCCAAGGTGCCCGAGATCTGGGCCATGCGCCCGGCCATCGGCCGCTTTCTGCCCGAGGACAGCGGTGGCGGCCGGCCGTTCGCCGTGCTCGGCGCCACGCTGAGCGAGGAGCTCTTCGGCAGCCATTCACCCTTAGGCGCGCGCATCCGCGTTGGCGGCGAGCCGTTCCGCGTCATCGGAGTCATGGCGCGCAAGGGCCAGATGCTCGGCTTCGATCTCGACGATACGGTCTTCATCCCGGTGCAGCGGGCGCTGGCGATGTTCGACCGCGACGGGCTGATGGAGATCGACCTGCTCTACGATCGCGCCGCCGATAGCAGCGCGGTGGCCGAGCGCGTGCGCGAGCTGCTGATCCGCCGCCACCAGCATGAAGACTTCAGCATCACCACCCAGGATCAGATGCTCGAGGTGTTAGGCTCGGTGCTCAAGGTGCTGACCTTGGTGGTTGGCGCGCTCGGTGCGATCTCGCTCGCGGTCGGCGGCATCGGCATCCTCACCATCATGACCATCGCCGTGCGCGAGCGCCGGGCCGAGATCGGCCTGTTGCGCGCGCTCGGTGCCAGCCGCGACCAGATCATGGGCCTGTTCCTGCTCGAAGCCCTGCTGCTAGCACTGCTCGGCGGCCTGGCGGGGCTGATCATCGGTGCCGGCGGCGCCTGGCTGATCGGCCTGCTGGTGCCAGCGCTACCGACCCACACCGCCTGGGATTTCGTGCTCATCGCCGAGGTCACCGCCGCCAGCATCGGCCTGCTCGCCGGCGTGCTCCCTGCCCTGCGCGCCGCTGCACTCGACCCGGTTGCGGCGCTGCATGATGAGTAGGCTCCGACGAACGAGGCGACGATTTGGGACAAGATTTGAGCGCCACTGTCCGGCAAGAATCGGGAAGTAGAAAATGGACGGCTGCTTAGCGACAATTGGAAGCCGGAGTTGGCCGCGAGCTTGCCCCTTCCTGCAGGCTTTATCCCATGCTTCAGGCTGCACGCTCGGTGCATGCCCGATGAGCAATATCGTTGTGATACAGATCGATCATCGGAAAACAAAGCTCGTAATCCCCCCAGACCAGCTCCCCATATTCGAGGCGGAAACGAGCAAACTTATCCGGCTGCAGCCAAGCGCGAAGGTCAGGATGCACCGCCCGGCTGAGGAAAGGCTTGAAGTCGACGACTTGCTCTGTACCATCATCAAAACGCAGATGCAGACAGTAGGGAGCCACCTGCTCGGCTGAGAGGATGTTGATGATTTCTGGGGTCATTTCAGTCTCCCACTGATGTGCTCGGGCCGGACCGACTTGTGCAGCACGAAAAAGTCGATCCACTTGGTCACAATCTCCTCCGCTCGGGCACGTACAAGGGCCTCAAAATTCCGCCGCTCGGTTGGCTTTAATGGCGGGCGGCCACCGACATCGCTAAACCGCACCTCGGTCACCTGACCATCGACGAGAATGATCTCTGCGCGCGCCTCACGGCCTTGAGCCTTGCCGTGGACATGCACAGGCTCGTGCTCATTGGCGTAGAACATCACCAGCAGACCAAGGTACTCATAGAGTTTTGGCATGATTCTGCTTGACGCTAAGGTACAGGGCGCATCGCCACCCGGACGATGAAGGGCTCACCCCAGGGTACCGTTCATGGCGCATCGCCACCCTGGAAAATGCAGGCTGTCTGAGGGTGACCATCGTTCCGACCAAGGGCAGACTGGTATAGTCTGCAGCTTAACTGATCGAGCGACAAACCCGATGACCAGCCTCTACCAATCCGAACTCAGCGAGCTGCCGCTACTCAGCCGCGGCAAGGTCCGCGATATCTACGCCGCCGGCGACGCGCATCTGCTCATCGTCACCAGCGATCGGCTCTCCGCCTTCGATGTGGTGCTGCCGCAGCCGATCCCCGGCAAAGGCGAGGTGCTCACCCGTGTCAGCCGCTTCTGGCTCGCGCGCACCGCTGCGATCATCCCGAACCAGCTGACCGAGCTGTCCGTCGAGACCTTCGTCACCGATCCCGAGCAACGCCGTTCGCTTGGCGATCGCGCCATGGTGGTGCGTCGGCTTAACCCGCTGCCCATCGAGGCCATCGTTCGAGGCTATCTGATCGGCTCGGGCTGGAAGGACTATCAGGCCAGCGGCGCGGTCAGCGGTATCGCGCTGCCAGCCGGGCTACGCCAGGCCGATCGCCTGCCAGAGCCGATCTTCACCCCCTCGACCAAGGCCGCGATCGGCGACCATGACGAGAACATCGACTTCGCCGGCGCCGCCAATCGCATCGGAGCCGAACTCGCCGAACAGGTGCGCGCGATCAGCCTGCGCATCTATCAGGAGAGCGCCGCCTATGCGCTCGAGCGCGGCATCATCATCGCCGATACCAAGTTTGAATTCGGTCTCGATGCCGAGGGCCACCTGCACCTGATCGACGAGGTGCTGACACCAGACTCCTCGCGCTTCTGGCCGGTCGACCAATACCAGCCCGGCAGCAGCCCACCAAGCTTCGACAAGCAGTTCGTGCGCGATTATCTCGAGACCCTCGACTGGGATAAGACCCCGCCTGGACCGATGCTGCCCGAGGCGATCATTGAGCGGACCGCCGCCAAGTATGCCGAGGCGGAGCGGCGTTTGCTGGGTTGAGATCGCAACCAGCACGCGGCACTCCTTTCAGCGAATCCGAGCCGCCGCACTACTCGACGAAGTAGCAGCTTGGAAGATCCAACTGCTCCTATGATGCCGTCGATGAGGCTGAATGTAGCCGATCAAACCTTGGCACAGGCTGCTGCTTACTCACGGGAAACAGCCTCCTCAAATCAGCGCCCGCTCTAGGACTGAGACGACATCCTGCCCCCAACGTGAGTCAATCCTGGCACGGTTGCTCAACCTGCCTGGACAATGCTCGTGAGGATCCAGATCACGGGTGAGAGCGTAACGGAAATCCCACTGCTCGGTCTGCGGATGCAGGCAGGCAGCAACCACTTCAAACTCAGCGGTCGTGTAATACCGAGAGCAGGGATTGCCCTTCGCTGCGCGGGTGCGTTGGAAGTCGAGCCGATAGCTTCCGTCAGCATAGGGTCGCCGCAGAATATTCTTGCACTCGATCAGTAACGGTCGACCGCCGCGGAGCGATACGCGCAGGTCTGGACGCCCATCCTCTTCGATCGCCGTGCACTCGGTTATGGCTGGCAGTCCGGCGAGTTGCCTGAGCAAATGGGTCTCGGCCACCCAACCACGAACGGCCATCTTGAGTCGAGGAGCACTCTCGATCAAATCGAGTATCTCGGCTTCCGTCAGTTGGAATTCTGTCGCCAACTGATGCAGACCTGCTGACCCCACGGACGCTCCCGCGTCCGTTTCCTGCCTTGGTATCGACAAGCACTCCAGCTCTGCCACCTTGTCGGCAAGCAGACCGCGGTGCCCGGTATCCAGCCCTTTTGCCGCACGCTCAAACCGAACATAGCGCAGGAATTGGTCTGGCAAGCCACCAACCATGACCTCGGCAGGCTCCTCCAAGCCATCCTTGGAGCGTTTCTGGCGCTCCCACGAGAGCCACCCGCGATCAAGGATGGCTTGGACTTGCTGTTCCTTGAATTCGACGGAGATGAAGAAGCGTGTTGGGCTATGCAGCACAGGGTCAGCTGCAACGAAGAAGCCGCGCTCGGGATTGATGCCGAGAAAGAGCGTGGTATACAGACCAAATGGGTCCTGCCAGAGCTCATGCAGCTCTCCGGTCTTGGGACCGTACTTCACCTGAAATCGATGCTCGTCAACAGGCCGATTTCGGGTCGTGCGACTGTTTGCAAGAAAGGCATAGGCGATGATGCCTAAGCGCTCACCATCCGGTGCCTCAAAGCTGATTCGAAACGGCGCCTCACTCGGATCAGAGCAATGGAGTACGCGACAGCCCGCGGCATCCAAAGCCGACAAGATAAACGCCAGCAAAGGCGCTTTTTGGCTGCGACTGACAGAAAATCGCTGATAAGTCATCGCCCTACTAAACCCTAAAGCCCAAGGCCACCGAGCTAAAGCGACACTGCTCGCAGCGATGCGCGGTGCCCCTTACCAGTCCCTGGATGCGGCTCGTGACGACCAGCCAAATGCACAAATTTGTCAGCGACCGGCTGCAGAGGCTCTGGCGGTGGAGGCTCCCCGCGAACGGAAGGTATGAGAGAAACACCACGATCAACGCTCGCTGCCTCGCCGAGCAAGCGTTGGCGCAGCTGGAGCGCGATCACCTCAGCCAGCGCCGAGGGAACGGCATTGCCCAACTGCCTCTGGACGGTACCAAGAGCGCCGAGAACGTAATAGTCATCCGGTAAGGTTTGTAATCGACACAGCTCACGTGCAGAAAGGCGTCGGTTCTTCCAGTGGAACGGACCTGTCGCCGGCCCTGGCTGGGCCGTGAGCGTCCAAGACGGCTGATCCTTCGCCAGCTTCAGCAGAAAATTCCAGAACCTGCGTCGCCAGCCGAACAGGGGTAGACCAGCGCCACGATCGGTGTGATAGAGATAGTTGCTTCCCTCCGGAATCGATGGCAACAGGTCAGCCCATTTGCCACGTAATCGAAGCTCTGGATCGTCTTCGCCTTCCAAGTCACCAATGGCGTCCCAGGCGTTTCGATAGCGCGGCAGATCAAGCGCGAGCGCAAGCTGGCTACCCTTCGTCCCGGCGTCGGCCGGTCGGTGCGTGGGCGCTAGCTGACCAAAGCGCGAGCCGTCACGGGCGCCGATTAAGAAGGCACGCTCGCGAGTCTGAGGAACGCCGAAATCGGCGGCATTGAGCACCAGTAGCTCAACGCCATAGGAGGTTCCCTGCTCGCGGTTAATCGACGCCACGATCTGATGGATCAGTTCGATCCCTTCGTCCTTTCCACGAAAGGCCAGACCAGCGACATTCTCCATGAGAAAAGCACGAGGCCTGACGTCACGCAGTACGCGCAAATAGGCTTCAACCGTCGAGGCGCGAGGATCCTCCAAGCGCCGGGCATCGCCCGTCGCCCAGTACCCGCATTTTGAAAACGGCTGACAGGGTGGGCCGCCAATGAGCACATCTGCTTCACCCGACTCAAGGTCTGCTTCGCGAAGAAGGTCTGCCGACGACGCATCGTGAATTGAGCGGTGGATCACTGGCCAAGAACGGTTGGCACGCAGCGTGGCAACGCAATCGTCATCCATTTCGAGCGCAATGCGAGTCTCGAAGCCGGCCGCCTCAAAGCCTAGATCTAGGCCGCCCGCTCCGGTATAGAGACTGATTGCAGTCAGCGTTGGGCGTGGTCTCGAGGATGTATCCATCTGTGTCTCAAAGAGCTTACTAAACGGCAGGCTTCAGGATCGGCGCCCAGAAAGACGAAAACCACGTTGCATGGCGACTTCGAGCATCTGCTCAGCCTCAGCAGGCGCAAGGTGATTCTTCTGCACGGTCATCAGCAGCAAGCCGACAAACCCCAGCACCGGAATACCCATCATTCGCGCAATCGACCTGCCCTTTTTCTCGTCGACGCAGGCGCCGAGCATTAGGTTGCACATGAAGGATAGCACTGGCTGCCGTTCAAGCTATCTCTTGGCAACGGGTCTCGTGCAAGACAACAATGCTGTTGTACCAACTTAACACTGCGGACAGCCGCCATTGACTCACTGCCGGTCACCCACCCGAGCTAGAACTCTCGCCCAACCTGATGGTGCTCGGCATCCGCAACACCGCCGACCGCAGCATCGCGCGCATGGACCTTGCGATCCGTCGCCGCTTTGCCTTCATTGCGGTCTAGCCGGACCTGGAGGTTGTGGCCGCCGAGGGCGTCGACTTCGCTGTCCGCCCAGCCCGAGTCGCCAGACACCTAGAATTGGAACTCTTGCCGCTGTTGCGCGACTACCTCGACGAGCGCCTCTGCGGCGGCGCCACCGAGGCCATTGCTGGCCTCACCGACCGGATCAGCTCGACCTTGATGGGGCTGCGCTAATGCCGGCCCGGCGCGGCGCGCAGAAACCAAAGGCCCGCGGAGAACTGACCCGACCACCGTCGTTGAACGTGCGCGTGCGATCACTATTGTAGAGACCGCCGCTGCGCTAAATGGTAACCTGACCATCTGACCTCAACGGTTCGACTTGATCGATACCGAGCCAGTCAAGGATCGAGCCCCAGGCCACTAGCTTCTGCTCAAACCGCAGCGATGCATGTGCCGGACTGGTCGAAGGCAGCCGATGCCGTTGAATCTCGCGGTGTGGTGGCTGCAGCTCAGGAAGCACCCGCCGGCGGTATTCACGCTCAGCCGTGCCACCGTTAAAGACCAGCTGGATAATCCCCGGCCTGGCCTCGAAAAAGGTCCTGAAGTCGTTGACCCGAACCGTCTCCGGTCGGATCGCTTGATCAAGACTTCCAGGGCGCTCGCACGCCGCGATCACATCCCAGAGCGCGATGCCACGCGCGACCAGTACCGCGCAGCGCTCCGCATAGCTCGCCTGTATTGGCATTCCAAGCAGCTCGCTTAAGATCGGCCAAAAGGCGTTGCGCGGATGACCATAATATTGCCGCTGCCGTAGCGAGGCCTCCCCAGGCATCGAGCCAAGGATCAGCAGACGCGCACCTGGGCCAACGACCGGCGGGAAGGCGGTCTTTAGCTCAGATTCGATGGTGACCATGCCGCGATTAGCCATCTGTGCTGCAGTAAAAATCGACGCAAGAGGAAGCCACGCAAAGACAAGACAGGGACAGCCAAAGAACGGCATACTGAGCTGCATCCTAGCCAACCGCAAGGTTTCAACGCTTGACTTCCGATACCACCAAGATCGGCCCGGGCAGACAGGTCTGCCTGCATCTCGCCATCTATCTCGATGACGGCACCGAGGTGCTCTCGAGCTTTGACGGTGAGCCGATGCGCTTTCGCTGCGGCGATGGCACGCTCGCCCCAGACCTCGAGCGCTTATTGGTTGACTTGGAGCCTGGTGCTGATGAGCAGATGCTAGCCGATGGCGCCGCGCTTTTCGGTGCGCATAACGCAGCGCTCGTGCAGCGAGTACCAAAGAGCGATCTACCATCGGGATTTGCGCCTGAGCCGGGCCAGGTGATCCAATTCCAGGCTCCGGGTGGACAGGAGACCCCAGGCACCATTCTCAGCGTCAATGACACCGAAGTTGAGGTCGACTTCAATCATCCGCTTGCGCATCGCGGCCTGCGTCTCCACGCGCAGGTAATCGCGGTGTCCTAAGCCTCATGCTAGTCCAATGACCCTATGCCTCCACACCTCGAGTCCCCTATCGAACGGGTCGAAGCCCTCTATGTCGAGCTGGTGCAGCACTATGGTGAGGGTGATCAGCGTGAGCTACGCGCTGCAGCCAAGATCCTGCTGGTTGCGCTCGCTAAGTTCCAGGAGCACGGCGGCCCAGACTGGGCTCAATTGCTCGATGAGTACGTCGAGATCCTGAAACGAGACCCACAGCGCTTTCAGCGGATGTTGGACAGCAATCGTGCAACGACACCAGACGAGCTTCTCGCTTGATTGCAGGCAATCCAAATCCACGGCTCTCCAACCTTGGGCATACCGCTTATGTTCTCTCATCAAAGACTTCGACTCAGTCTGGCATTCCTGGTACCGCTATCACTGCTGCCAGCCGCAGCGATCAGCGATGAGATTGACTTAAATCAGCCCCAAGACCAGACCCAAGACCTTGCACAGACCGCATCCGACAGCAGGATCGAGACCGCTGAGGCAAGCTACCGCGTCGTCCCCAAGGAATACCGCCTCGACGGTGTCGTCGAGGCGATCAACCGCACCACGGTATCGGCACAGACGAGCGGCCAGGTCGAAGCGATCCTCTACGATGTGGATGACTTCGTTGAAAAGGGTGAGGTGGTCGTCAAGCTGCGCGATACCGAGCATCGCGCACGGCTCGCGCAAGCGGCGGCTGATCTGAGATCGGCCTCAGCGAAGCTCGAGCAGGCCCGTGATGAATATAACCGCATCGAAGGGCTATATAAGCAACAGAACGTATCCGAATCAGCGATGGATCAGGCCAAGGCCGATCTCGAAAGCGCCGAGGCCCGCCTCGAATCAGCCCAGGCCAACCTGGAGCAGGCACAGGAGCAGTTGGCATACACCCAGATTCGCGCGCCCTACTCCGGCATCGTCATTCGTCGTCATGTCGAGCTTGGTGAGGTCGCGAGCCCCGGCAGCCCGGTGATGAGCGGCATCTCGCTGGAGCAGCTACGGGTGATCATCGATGTGCCGCAGAGCGTCATCCCAGCGGTCCGTGAGCTTGGCGAGATCAAGGTCTACTTGCCGAACGCTGAGGTCGCGATCCCCGAGCGCATCACGGTGTTTCCTTTTGCTGACCTCGGCTCTAATACCTTCAAGGTTCGCGCCGACCTGGCCACTGAGACGCCAGGGCTCTTCCCCGGCATGTTCGTCAAGACCAGCATCGTCACCGGCAAGAAGGAGCAGCTCACGGTGCCGAAACAGGCCGTGGTCTACCGCTCAGAGGTCACCGCTGTCTACCTAGTCGATGCCGATGGCGACATCCGGCTACGGCAGATCCGCGTTGGCCCGGTGATCGACAAAGAGGTCGTCGTCCTCTCCGGCCTGACCGAGGGCGAACAGGTGGCGCTCGACCCAATCGCCGCTGGCGTGGCCTTGAAGGCCCAGGCACAAGCCCGCGCCAATGATGGAGCAGGGAGCCATGACTGAGCCAAGCAACCCAGCCGCGCCTAAGCTCGGGCTCTCCGGGCGCATCGCCAAGCAGTTCCAAAACACTGAGATCACGCCGCTGCTGGCGCTGGTCGGCCTGATGCTCGGGATCTTCGCGGTGTTGATCACGCCACGTGAGGAAGAGCCCCAGATCAACGTCACCTTCGCCGATATCTTCATCCCCTTCCCCGGCGCCTCGGCAACCGAGATCGAGCATCTGGTCGCCGGCCCGGCCGAGCAGGTGCTGTCCGAGATCAAGGGTGTCAAGCACATCTACTCGATCTCACGCCCCGGCATGGCCGTGATCACGGTGCAGTTCAAGGTCGGCGAGGATCGCACCGACGCCATCGTCCGGCTCTCGAGCAAGGTGCGCTCCAACGAGGACTGGCTACCGCCCAACCTCGGCGTTGGCCAGCCGATCATCAAGCCAAAGGGCATCGACGATGTGCCGATCCTGACCGCCACGCTCTGGTCCAAGGATGACGACCTTGGCGCCTACGAGCTGGGCCAGGTTGCGCATGCAATCGAGCAGGAGATCAAACGCGTGCCCGGCACCCGCGATGTCTATACCATCGGCGAGCCGCGCCAGGTGGTGCGGGTGGTGCTCGACCCGCAAGGACTGGCCGCGCATGGGATCGACCTGACTGATCTCAGACGCGCCTTGCAGGCCAGCAACGGCATCCGCGATGACATCGATATCGTCGCCGATAACCGTGAGATCCTAGTCCAGGCCGGAACCTTCCTGACCACGCCCGAGCAGATTGGTGAGCTGGTCGTCGGGCTACATGGCGGCCGGCCGGTCTATCTGCGTGATATTGCCAGCCTGGAGCGCGGACCAGAGGTGCCGTCGAGCTATGTCTGGATGGGCGCCGGACCGGCTGCGGAGGATAAGGGCATCAGGCTGACTGGCACCACGCCAGCGGTCACCATCGCGGTGGCCAAGCAGGAAGGCAGCAATGCGGTCGACATCGCCGAGCGGGTGATCGAGCGCTTCAGTCAGCTCGAAGGCACCTTCATCCCGGACAATGTCGAGGTGACCATCACCCGCAACTATGGCGCAACCGCCGATGATAAGGCGAAGAAGCTGATCAGCAAGCTGTTCTTTGCCACCGCCTCGGTGATCCTACTGGTGATGATTGCGATCGGCTGGCGCGAGTCGATCATCGTCGGTGCGGCGGTGATCGTGACCCTAGCACTGACCCTGTTCGCATCCTGGGCCTACGGCTTCACGCTCAATCGCGTCTCACTGTTCGCGCTGATCTTCTCGATCGGCATCCTGGTCGATGACGCCATCGTTGTCGTCGAAAACATCCATCGGCACATGGCGATCGGCCGCCGCAAGCTGCTGGATCTAATGCCGGGCGCGGTCGATGAGGTCGGCAGCCCGACCATCCTCGCGACCTTCACCGTCATCGCCGCGCTGTTGCCGATGGCCTTCGTCACCGGCCTGATGGGGCCCTACATGAGCCCGATCCCGATCAATGCCTCCATGGGCATGTTGATCTCGCTGGTGGTGGCCTTCGTCTTCACCCCCTGGATGAGCAACAAGCTGCTCGGCCCCCGGCATGATGCGGCGATTGCGAGCGGCGACGGTGCTCATCATGCCGAGGGCAACAATTCGACCCTGCAACGCCTGTTCGACAGCGTCATCGGCCCCTTCCTCAGCGGCCGCAAGGGCATCCTCAACCGTTGGCTGCTGCTTGCCGGCATCCTGGTGCTGATCGCCGCTTCCCTGTCGCTGACGGTCAGCAAGACCGTGATCCTGAAGATGTTGCCGTTCGACAACAAGAGCGAGCTGCAGCTGGTGTTGGACATGCCCGAGGGCACCAGCTTAGAGCAGACCGCGCGGGTGCTCGCCGAGATGGGTGAGTATCTGGAGAGGGTACCGGAGGTAACCGACTACCAGGCCTACGCCGGCACCGCGGCACCGATCAACTTCAACGGCTTGGTTCGGCAATACTATCTGCGCGAAGGCGCCCATCTGGGCGATCTGCAGGTCAACTTCGTCGACAAGCATCACCGCGACGATAAGAGCCATGAGATCGCACGCGAGCTACGCGAGCCCCTGCAGGCGATCGCGCGCCAATACGATGGTAACGCCAAGATCGTTGAGATCCCGCCCGGCCCACCCGTGCTCTCGCCCTTGGTCGCTGAGGTCTATGGCATCGATTATCCGGGACAGATCGCGATCGCCAAGCAGGTTCGAGACAGCTTCGCTGGCACCGAGGACATCGTCGACATCGACGACTCGGTAGAATTCCCCTCAGCCAAGTTCCTGGTCGTTGTCGATCGGGCCAAGGCGGCGCGGCTTGGGGTCGAGCAGGCGACGGTCGCGCAAGCCTTGGCCACCGTGCTCGAGGGCGAAGATATGAGCTTCCTGCATGGCGCCAACGTCAAGTTCGCGGTGCCAATTCGGGTCAAGTATTCAGAGGCAGATCAGGCCGATCTGGAGCAGGTCTTGGCGCTGCGAGTGCGCGCACGTAGTGGCGAGCTGGTACCACTATCGGAGATCGTCGAGGTCGTCGACACCGAACGCGCGCACAGTATCTACCACAAGGATCTGCTACCCGTCGTCTACGTCGTCGGTGATATGGCCGGCACGACCGACAGCCCGCTCTATGGTCTGTTCAGGATCGCCGGCAAGCTCAGCGAAGAGTTCGGCCTGAGCCAATGGTTTTTGAGTCCGCCGGAGAATCCCTACGAATACAGCGTCAAATGGGACGGCGAATGGCAGGTTACCTATGAAACCTTCCGCGACATGGGCATCGCCTATGGGGTCGGGCTGATCCTAATCTACCTGCTGGTCGTCGCCCAGTTCCGCAGCTACCTGGTGCCCTTGGTGATCATGGCGCCGATCCCGCTCACCATCATCGGCATCATGCCCGGTCATGCGTTGCTCGGCGCCCAGTTCACGGCCACCAGCATGATCGGCATGATCGCGCTCGCCGGCATCATCGTGCGCAACTCGATCCTGCTGGTCGACTTCATCAACCAGCAGGTGCGCGAGGGCGCGAGCCTGGAGCGCGCGGTCGTCGACTCCGCCGTCGTCCGCACCAAGCCCATCGTCTTAACCGCCCTCGCGGCGATGGCCGGTGCCGCATTTATCCTCGATGACCCAATCTTCTCGGGGCTCGCGGTCTCGCTGCTATTCGGCCTGTTCGTCTCAACCCTGCTGACGCTGGTGGTGATCCCGGTGGTCTACTATGGGGTGATGCGCAAGCGGGTGGAGTGGATTCGCAGCGCGACCGGCTGAGACAGGTTGTTCTTTCGGTACCAGGCAAGCGCGCTTAGTCAAACTTCAAGTTAGCGCTCGGCTTGCCAAAGTAATACCCTTGAAAGTACTGGATTCCAAGCTCCTGTAGGATCTTAAATTCTGGCTCAGTTTCAACACCTTCAGCAAGCGTGGCAACACCTAGCTCGAGTAGATAGCGTTGAAACATCTCCAGCATCTGGCGCTTTGCACTGGGTGCGGTGTCGATATCACGTATCAATGCGATATCGAATTTGACGATGTCTGGGGGAACCTCTGTCAGCTCAATAAGCCGAGCCTGCCCTGCCCCAAAGTCATCGTAAGCAAAGCCGACCCCGAGACCTTGCAGTTGATCTCGGATGCGCCGAATCAATATGGCATTGGTTGCGGCAGCCTCATGCATCTCAAACACTAAAGACAGGTTAGGGAAAGCCAGTCGAGTCCGCTCTATACAGGCGAGTAGGCGATCAGGGTCCTGTAACTCTCGTGGATGAATGTTAAAGAAGAAACGCCGATTTGGGCCTAATCCGTGAGCAAGCTGCAAGCCTCGTTGCCGAAACAACTCACTCAGCGGAACCTCTAAGTCTAAGCTCTCAGCAATCTGGAAAAGAGGCCAAGGCGCCGTTGGCAACTGCTCGAGGGCACCCCGCCCAAGCATCTCGTAGCCAAATGGCTCCCCATTAGCATTAACGATTGGCTGAAATACAGCTGAGACTTGGCCGGTTTGCAACAATTCCTGAAGCTGGCGTGCCCCAGAAGGTAGCTTCTGGGTCAAGTTGGTGCTACGAATTGAGGTTCGCTCTTCCTCCACTGCGACCGTCGGGCGCTCCTCAATCATACGGAATTCTTGATCTCCGAAATGAACGATGTCACCATGGCTGAGTCGAGTCTCAGTGATGGCTTGGTGATTGACAAAAGTGCCATTAGTTGACGCCAGGTCGTTCACCATTAAAACCCCAGCCCTAAGGTCAATCTCGGCGTGGTGACGTGAAACCTGTGCGCTATTGAGAATAAGCTCGCAACTTTCGTGACGTCCTACCCGAAATGGTAGGCGGTGAATCTGAAACCGTCGAAGCCGCTCAGACCCCTCAACATAACCTTCAAGATACCAACAATAATGCGTCATAATGCCGTCTCTTGAGTAAAAACTGGACGCTCGCAGGGCGGGCGTTTGGGCACTCGGCCCATCGCTCATACAATCAGCCGCTCTTCTATAATAACTCGAGCAGGATGATATCCAAGGATTTATCCTAAAAGAGCATTTAAACCGCAGACTACGCCGATTAACGCAGAGATTTCAAGACCCTGCTACTCATCACCGCTTCACCTGTTGGGTAGAGTAGCAACACTTAGATGGCTTTCGCACAGCCAGCTGCTTATCTAGCTGGCCTGATCAAGATCAGGTCAGATGGAATATCACTGCAACCGCACCAAATTCAAGAACATCATGCTGTTTGATCTCAGCCTCGTGGATTCGATGACCATTCACCAAAGAGCCATTGCGAGAATTGGCATCTCTAACAAACCAAGCGCCATTTTTGAGGTGCAGCTCGGCGTGGTGCTCTGATAGCGTGCTGTCATGCAAGCAAAGGGCGCAATCACTGCCACGCCCGAGCACCCAGACCGGACCTTCGCTAATTTTTAGTAAAATGACCCTACCTTTTTGTTTGCCGGCTGTGACGATCAATGCTGCGGGAACTGCTTGTTGATGACGCTCAATTTCTTGCAACATCCTGCTTACGACTGGCTCATTGAGCACCGCCTTGATCACTGAGAGCTCCATTGTTTCTTCGCCCGGCCAGCCTGGTGGTAACGGTAGCACCTGCCGGAAAGAGGTCATATTTGAGGGATCCTCCTCGACAACATAAGAATCCTCAAGTCCAGCGTTACGCCTATGGATCTGCGTTTCCTCCGACTGGTTATCTGGGGAGAAAAGCCGATAAGCGTAATCACCAATCACAATAATATCACCTCGCCTCAGCACAGCCTTGTTGTTAATCTTGGTATAATTCACCTTCGTACCATTGGTCGATCCAAGATCCTCGATACTGATACCTTCAGCATCCCGGACAATTCGGGCATGGCTGCGAGACACTTGCTTATCCTCTAACCGAAGATCGCAGCTCGGCTGCCTTCCAATTAAGAATATCCCCGTTTCCGGCAGCTCATGGATTCTGCCGCTTTTCGTGCACTGCAAACACAGGCGTTGACTTTTCATAGGCTCTATCAGACGCAACATGCAAGGTGATAGCCAAAGGTGGTCAGACGACGAGATCCTGGTACAGCCTGACGACATTCAGCAGATCTCAGACCATGATTACCGAGTTGACTGAGCTAGGTTAGTGCTAAGTCGTGAAGACCGTCAATCTAAGCAAAACCTGTCTGAGGCCTTTGCTACCACCGGACCAGACGCGTGGCGGTGAGTGCGCAACAGCGGCTCGAGCGCTACCAGGTTGGCAATGAAACAACTCGACCCTCGCGGCGGTCCTAACCTAGGCGTTAGCAACGGTCGCCTCATCCTCTGGGGTGGCGATGTCCCATGAACATCAGTGTCGTTCACGATAGGACCAAGAATCCCATGCGTTTACTTTCCCGCTTCCTGCTCCCTCTTCTCTTTGCCATCACACCGCTGCAAGCTCTCGCCGCGACCGACTCCATCGTCCTCGGCATGGGCTGCTTCTGGGGCGCTGAGAAGCGCATGTCCGAGATCCCGGGCGTGCTGGATGTCGAATCCGGCTATGCCGGCGGTGATGCCGAGCGCGCGAGCTATCGCGATGTGCTCAACCTCGAGAAGCGCATCCAGCGCGGCAAGAGCGATGCGCGCAATCATGCCGAAGTCATCAAGGTGACCTTCGACCCCGAGCAAGTCAGCCTCGAGCGCATTCTGATCGGCTTCTGGGAGAACCATAATCCGACCCAAGGCGACCGTCAGGGTAATGATGTCGGCAGCAACTACCGCAGCGCGATCTACTACAACGATGAAGCTCAACACGCGCTTGCCATCAAGACCCGCGATGCCTATCAGCAGGCCCTGAGCGCGGCAGGCTTCGGGCCGATCACCACCGAGATCGCGCCGCTGCGCCACTACAATCGCGCCGAGACTTACCATCAGGACTATCTGAAGAAGAACCCCGATGGCTACTGCGGGCTTGGTGGCACCCAGGTGGCTTATCCAGGTCTCGCTCCAGGCGGGATCACCAAGCCCCAAGCCGATCGCCTGCAAGCCAGCGACCTCAATGCCAAGCGCCAGCTGATCGTCTTCGAGGCCGAAGACTGCCCGTTCTGCAAGGCATTCCACGCTGAGGTGCTGGCTGGCTGGTCGTCGGAGGTTCCAGTGGTAACTACGCTAAATCCGCGTCCGCCCAAAGGCTGGCGCTTGGACAAGGACCTGTTCGCCACGCCCACCATGGTCCTGTTCGAGGATGGCCGGGAGGTCTCGCGCTATACCGGTTACAAGGGTGACAAGGAGCGCTTCTGGAAGTGGCTGGGGTTCCAGATCCTGACCCCGGATCAGAAACAGATCGCCTTCGAGCAAGGCACCGAGCGCGCCTTCACTGGCTCGCACCTGGATGAGAAGCGTCCTGGCGTCTTCGTCGACCCGATCACCGGCGCGCCGCTGTTTCGCAGCGACACCAAATTTAAGAGCGGGACCGGCTGGCCAAGCTTCTTCAACCCCATCGAAGGCGCCGTCACCTACCATGAAGATAATGCCCATGGCATGCGCCGCATCGAAGTCCGCAGCGCCAGCTCCGGCATCCACCTCGGCCATGTCTTCGATGATGGCCCGCCGCCCACCGGCAAGCGCTACTGCATCAATGGCAAGGTGCTGAGCTTTGTCCCAGATGCTGATTGAGACCAGCTGAGCAGCAAATTTGCGCGCAATCTGTAGGGCGATTGCGCTACTCTAGGTATCTTTCCACGACCTCGAGCAGCCTTTTTGCTACTCTGAGTTGTTTTCGAATGACATGAGTAAGCTCGCACCCTCACCTGTGATCGCCAATCTATAGCTGATACCGATGCAGGTGCAGTAGCCCTGCTGAGGTGCGCAAAGGCCTCGCCAGCGGATTTGCCCTAGACCTTCTGGAAGGCAAGCGAGCTGAAAGGTCAACATACTTTATGACCCAGCTCGGAGTGATTAACCCGCGTGCTCATCGACGCTCGCCATGTAGACGACAACAGCCGCATCGATGCTGACCTTGCCATCATCGGCGCCGGCCCAGCCGGAATCACCCTGGCCCGTCGGCTTGCCAATGCTACGACCAATGTCTGCCTGATCGAATCAGGCGGTCTCAGCCTCGAGCCCGAGACCCAAGACCTCTATCAAGGTGAAACGCCCGGGCTCGAGTATCCAATCAGTACCTCTCGACTGCGTTACTTTGGCGGCACTTCAGGCCACTGGGGCGGCTATTGCCGACCACTCGACCCCATCGATTTCGAGCAGCGCGATTGGATTCCGCTGAGCGGCTGGCCATTGACCCGAGCAGCACTCGCACCTTATTGGGAGGCCGCGAGCGAAGCGGTCGAGGTGGCGCCTGCGCGCTATGAAGACACTGATTATTGGGCGCAGGCCACTGGCGAGCCCATGGTCGAGTGGCGCGCGGGTCGGTTCAGCACTCGATTCTTCCAGTTCAGCCCGCCGACTCGGTTTGGCGAGCGCTATCACGCCGAGCTGGAGCGTGCTGCTAACATTTCTGTGCTGCTCCATAGCAACCTGACCCGAATCAGCCTGGTACCCTCGGCACGGGCGGTCAGCTTTCTACAACTACAGACCTTGAACGGTCGCCACCACCAGGTGCATGCCAAGCGCTATGTGCTGGCAACCGGCGGTATCGAGAACGCACGGTTGCTCCTGCTCTCGAACGATGTCATGCCCAACGGCCTCGGCAACCAGCACGATATGGTCGGACGCTGTTTCATGGAGCATCCGCACCTCGGTGGCTTTGCCGATATCGTCATCGCTGACCTCAATCGGTTACCACCTATCTACCGCGAGCGAATCCTCGTCGATGGTCGTACCGCCCGCGTCTGCTATATTCCAGACGCCGACTTCCTGCGCCGCGAGCGGCTCCTATCGGCCTCTTTCACCATGTCGGTGATCGATAGCTTCGGCCCAACGCCCAGCACAGATGCTGACCCCTCGATCATCGGCCAGCACAGCATGCTCGCAGCGGCACAGCCGTTCCTGACCGACAGGCCAGCGGTGGAGAGCAATAGCCATACCGAACAGAGCGCCGGGCACGAGGGTAAGGGGCTCGGTGTCCGCATGGGCATCGGCTGCGCCTGCGAGCAAGCGCCGAATCTAGATAGCCGGGTGACGCTGAGCGACGAGACCGATGCGCTCGGCCTGCGGCGCTCAAGGCTCGACTGGCGGCTGACCGAGCAGGATCGGCGCAGTCTGCTCGCCAATATTCATGCCTTGGCCCGAGAGCTCGGCGCCACCGGCATCGGCCGCATGCGCCCCCGCCTGCCGGACGACGGTCAATGGGAGCCAAGGGTCTCGGGTGGTAGCCATCACATGGGCACAACTCGGATGAGTGATGATCCCAAGCGCGGCGTCGTCGACCGCGATTGCCGCGTGCATGGGATCGACAACCTCTACATCGCCGGCTCCTCGGTTTTCCCCACCTGTGGCTCAGCGAATCCGACCCTGAATATCCTCGCGCTCAGCTATCGGCTCGCCGACCATCTCGGACAACAATGGACATGAATACATTATCGAGGCCAACCGCCCAAGTCAGGGACAGCAGGCCCGCCCGCCTCGATCGCCGGACCTTCATGGGTATTGCTCTCGGATTGATCGCCGTCTCGCCCAAGGTATCCGCCCTCGCCTCGTCCTCCCCTTTGACGATCAGAGCCAGCCTCACCGCTGACATCGGCCCAAGCACCCTGCTGGCAACCCTAAGCAACCCGGGCGCAGCAGGTTGGCTCGGTCAGCGCTATCTCGCTGATCATCCCTATGAGCAAAACGCGAATCGCCTTATCGACCAGCTGTCTGCTGCACTCGATGCCTATCTTGTCCAGTTTCCGATCAAGGCTCCGCCCCAAGCCCCAACTGACAGCACCGCGCTCAGCCAGGTTCTAAGCGCCTTGATCCAGTACGAATACCGCTCAGTACCGCTGCTAACAGTCGACGGCTGGCTGCTGGCACCTAGCGAAGCGAGGCTCTATGCCCTTGCCGCATTGACCACAACCCATCGACAAGCAGCGCTTCCCCGCGATCTGACCAACCAGCGCATGAGGCCGCGGCCATCGGCGCACAGCTGAACTCATCGGCGCCCACTCAACGCCCTCGCGAGACCTAGGCGATGCATCGCTCACTCTCCATCGTCATCCCACTCCTCATCGCCGGCCTCAGCGTTGCGCTCTGGGCGATGATGAACCAGCCCTCGGTCGAGCCGCCCTGGCCCACGCGCATTCAGGGCTATGCCTTCCAGCCGATGCGCGCTGATGATGATCCCGGTCGCCGGCTCTATCCGTCGCTCGCCGAGATCGACCAAGATCTGGCGCTGCTCCAAGGCGAGGCCCACGCTGTGCGCACCTACTCGGTTGATGGCACGCTCGGCCAGGTGCCACAGCTTGCCGCTCCACATGGGCTCAATGTCTCCCTTGGCGCCTGGATTGGTCCCGATGCCAAGGCCAACGAGTCGGAACTCGAGCGCCTGATCGAAATCTTGCGCGAGCCGCATCGCAATATCGTGCGCGTCTTCGTCGGTAACGAGGCTGTCCTACGCAAAGACGTCAAGATCGCCGAGCTCACTAAAGCGCTCGATCGCATCCGCCGTCTCACTGAGATCCCCGTCGGAACCGCCGAGCCCTGGCATGTCTGGCTCAAGCATCCGGAGCTCGCCGAGCATGTCGATTTCATCGCTATTCATCTGCTGCCCTATTGGGAAGGGCTGCCGATCGACAAGGCCGTCGACTATGCCTTCAGCCGTCTCTACCAGGTTCAGCAGGCCTTCCCTGACAAGGAGGTGATCATTGGGGAGATCGGCTGGCCAAGCAACGGACGACGCAATCGGGGGGCTGAGCCATCGCAGGCCAATCAGACCCGATTCCTGCGCCGCACGCTCGCCCGCGCTGAGCAAGAAGGCCTCGTCTACTATGTGATGGAGGCCTTCGATCAGCCTTGGAAGGTCAAGATTGAAGGCGCGATCGGCACTTACTGGGGCGTCTACGACGCCGACCGTGAGGCCAAATTTGCCCTCACCCAGCCGGTGGTCAGGATTCCGAATTGGCATGAGCTGGCCGCCTTATCGGTAGGGCTTGCCGTCCTCTTGCTGCTGCTGCTCTATCGCGACAGCGCAACCCTGTCCTCCTCCGGCAAAGGCTTCTTGGCATTGATCACCTACGCCGTCTCCACAGCGGCCGTATTGCTAGTCTACGAATACACGCAGCAGTACATGACACCGCTGACCACCGCGGTCGGCGTGCTGCTGTTGATTGGCGGCATCGGCGTGCTGGTGCTGCTTTCCGCGGAGGCGCACGAGTGGGCCGAGTCACTCTGGCTCAAGCGCTGGCGCCGGGCCTTTCCGCGGCGCCAGGTTCCAGACGCATGGCTACCGATGGTCTCGCTGCAGGTGCCCGCCTACAACGAGCCGCCGGGCTTGCTGATCGAGACCCTAGACGCTCTCGCCACCTTGGATTACCCGCACTTTGAGGTCTTGGTGATCGATAACAACACCAAGGATCGAGCAGTCTGGGAGCCGGTGCGCGCGCACTGCGCCCAGCTCAATCGGCGTCTGCTGCTCAAGGGTCAGCCCAATGGCAAGCGCTTTCGGTTCTTTCATGTGAGTCCGCTCGCTGGCTTTAAGGCCGGCGCGCTGAACTTCGCGCTGCGCGAAACCGACCCGAAAGCAGGCATCGTCGCGGTGATCGACGCTGATTATCTGGTGAGTCCAAACTGGCTGCGCGATCTGATCCCAGCCTTCTTCGACGACGAGGTTGCGATCGTCCAAGCCCCACAGGATTATCGCGACGGCGACGAGAACGCCTTCAAGGCCATGTGCCTGGCCGAGTATCGTGGCTTCTTCCACATCGGCATGGTCACCCGCAACGAGCGCAACGCCATCATCCAGCATGGCACCATGACCATGATTCGACGCGACGCCCTCGCCGCCGTGGGCGGCTGGTCCGAATGGTGCATCACCGAGGACGCCGAACTCGGACTGCGGCTCTTCGAGCAGGGCCATAAGGCCCTCTACATCCCGACGACCTATGGCCGCGGACTCATCCCAGATACCTTCAACGACTTCAAGAAACAGCGCTTTCGTTGGGCATACGGAGCTGTGCGGGTATTGCTTGCGCATCGCCATCAGTTACTCGGGCTGCGCCGCACCCGCCTCAGCAGCGGCCAGCGCTGGCACTTCCTCTCTGGCTGGCTGCCTTGGTTCGCTGACGGCTTCAACCTGCTCTTTAACTTCGCCGCGCTCACCTGGACGGTCGCCATGGTCGCGCTACCGGAGCAGATCACGCCGCCCTATATGAGCATCGCGCTGGTGCCGCTGGTGCTATTTGGCTTCAAGATGCTCAAGAGCCTGGTGCTCTATCGGCGCCGCGTGGATGCCACTTGGCGCCAAGCGCTGGCTGCCGGCTTAGCCGGACTGGCACTCTCGCATACCATCGCGCGCGCCACCTGGGCCGGTCTCGTTTCGGGCAAGCTTGGGTTCTTCCGCACGCCAAAACGGGTGTCTTCTGCAGCGGTGCTGCGAGCGCTGGTCGATGCGCGCGAGGAGGCGCTGCTGCTGATCGCCTTTCTGCTCGGCGCCTTCTCGGTGCTACAACGCCCGGATGCCTTTATGATCGATGTGCGGGTCTGGGCCGCGGTGCTGCTCGTGCAAGCCCTGCCCTACGCCGCTGCGGTCCTGGTATCGTTGATTAGCGCCATGCCTAAGCTGCCGGCGCGCCTGATTGGGTCCCTGCCTGAGATGCGAGCGATTCTAGAGACCACAACAGTTCCAGGCGGAGACAAACCGAGTGCCCGCTCACCCCGGCGCTGAGATCGCCTGCTGCGCCTGCTCACGATCCGGATAGCAGCTGAGTATCGAGAGAAAGCCACTGATCTCGAAGACCTCTTTGACTGTGTCTTGGAGGCCACAGATCGCGAAAGCGCGCTGTGACTGCTGACAACGTTTTGCGCCCATCAAGAACACGCGCAGCCCCGCACTGGACACATAGTCTAGCCGCGAGCAGTCAATGAGCACCGATGGAGCAGCGTCGATACGCCCCAGCAGCTGCTCTTGGAGCAGCGGTGCAGTTTGGCTATCGAGTCGACCCTGCGGCACAAGCACCAGGGCGACTTCGGTTGTCTCCTCAAGGATATCCATCCAGCATTCTCCGTCGTCAAAGAGGTTGAAAGTCAGGGGTACCGCTCGGTGCTCAAGCCTGGCATCGAAACCCTCAGAATTGCAGATCGAGGCTGGCACCGCCAAAGGGCGCTGGGTCAAAGCGCGACTTCTCAAGCAGCCCACCGTTGGCATCCTCCAATCGCAGCTCGCCAGCAAATTCGACGCCAGCGATCAAACTCAGGCGCAGATGGCTGCCAAAGCTGCGGGTCGCCCCGAGATAGACCGGCACCGAGGTCTCTTGACCCACGCCACCCATCGCAACACCCTTGTCATTCAGTCGAAAACGGGCCTTTTCGTAACGCGCACCGAGGGATAGCGACCAGCGCTCCGAGGGGCGCCAGTCAAGCACCAGCCCTGGCCCTTCGGTCGCCGCAAATCCCCGCCCGGTGCGCAGCGCCAAATTGTCCGTAAGCGCCCAATCGATGGCCAAGATCGGGAACCAATTGACCTCATTCTCCAGCTCGGAGAGGACGCCAAAGCCAGGTCCAATGCTCAGGCGATCGCTCACCCGATAGCTCGCGGCCGCCAGTAGGCCGCCAATCTGGCCATCGCTGAGATCCGCGCCCTCTTCGGCAAACCAGCGGATCGTTGGCACCGCAAACAGATTCCAACGCTCGTCCGCCTTCCAGCTCAGGCGACCACTCAGCCGCGCTTGTCTGATGTTCGACCAAGGCTTTAGGGCAGCAAAGCCGCTCTCACCCGAAAAACGATAGTGGCGCTCACCATAGCCAGCGCTTAGTCCTAGACGCAAGTCCGGCGCGACCACTTTGCCGGCCCCGACACGGACTGCCCAGGCATCCAGCCCAACCTCACCAGCATCATCGAGATCGGTCTGCCAGCGATGCACGGCACCCGTATCAAGACTCAAACGCCAAGCATTGGGATCGGCCTGGCCAAAGGCAGGTCCAGCAGTCAGCAGCCAGCCTAGAATCAGAGAGGAGAACAACGACCGCGACCAGCCCATAGGAGTCATTTCCAGCGTGATAAGGTGAGAAAAAATCGACTAATAAGGATGCTGTGCAGTATAACGCGCAGCCTAGCTTTGGGCTCGACCAGAATCATCTATCGTACCGATCTGGCTTTTCGATTTCGGTTCCTGCGCCATAACCATTACCCTAGGCATACTAGATGATATCCACGCTGCGGGGGCAAGGGAGACCAATGCAAGTCTTCAACCAGATCAATCTCACACATCTGAAGGGTGACCTGTTCGGTGGCGTCACGGCAGCAGTAATCGCGCTGCCGATGGCACTCGCCTTCGGCGTCGCCTCAGGCGCCGGCGCCGAGGCCGGGCTTTATGGCGCGGTCTTGATCGGCCTCTTCGCCGCCCTGTTCGGCGGCACGCCAACCCTCATCTCGGAGCCTACGGGACCGATGACGGTGGTGTTCACCGCCGTCATCACCAGTTTGATGGCGGCGAACCCCGAGCAGGGCATGGCGATGGCATTCACCACCGTCATGCTCACCGGTGTCTTCCAGGTGCTGTTCGCTGTGCTCAAGCTGGGGCGCTACGTGACGATGATGCCGTACACGGTCATCTCCGGCTTCATGTCCGGGATCGGCTTCATCCTCATCATTATCCAGCTACCGCCACTGCTCGGTTACGCCTCACCACCAGGTGGCGTGCTCGGCTCGTTAAGCGCCCTGCCGACCTTTATCGCCAACATCAAGCCAGCCGAGGCCTCCTTAGGTCTGCTCTCGCTAGCGATTCTGCTGTTGATGCCAAAGCGCTTACGGCGCTTTATCCCACCGCAGCTACTGGCCTTGGTCGCCGGCACCCTGCTGGCCATCTTTGTGCTACCACAGTTATTTTCCGGCGAGGCCTACCGCGCTATCGGCTCAGTGCCAGGCGGCTTACCCAGCCTACAGATCCCGACCTTCAGTGCAGACCAATGGCAGACCATCGTCATCGATGCGCTGGTGCTGGCCTTGCTTGGCTCCATCGATGCCCTGCTCACCTCGGTCATCGCCGACAGCTTGACGCGCACCCAGCACAACTCGGACAAGGAGCTGATGGGCCAGGGCCTCGGCAATCTAGCCTCGGGTCTGTTCGGCGGCCTACCCGGCGCTGGCGCGACCATGGGCACCGTCGTCAACATCCAGACCGGTGGCCGCACCGCCCTTTCGGGTCTGACCCGCGCCTTAGTCCTCGGCGTCGTCGTCTTCGGTGCTAGCGCGCTGGTCGAGCCGATCCCGAAGGCCGTACTCGCCGGCATCGCGATCAAAGTCGGCATCGACATCATCGACTGGGGCTTCCTGCGTCGTGCACACAAGGTCTCAATCCGCGGCGCCCTGATCATGTATGGCGTCATCCTGATGACGGTCTTCGTCGACCTGATCACCGCGGTCGGCATTGGGCTCTTTGTTGCTAACGTCCTGACCATCCGCCGACTGGCCGATCTGCAGTCAGAGGGCGTACGCGTGCTCGGCCTGCCAGACGCCGAAGACGGCCTCGACTGCCCCGATGCCTCGCCGGAGGATGTGCGTATCTTGCGTGATCCAAGTAACGGCGTGGTCATGCTCTGCCTCAGTGGCCCACTGATCTTTGGCGCCGCTAAAGCGGTCACGCGCCAACAAAATGATCTACTAGCCGCACGCTCCTTGGTGATTGACCTCAGCGAGGTCCCACACATCGGCGTGACCACCTCGCTCGCCGTCGAGACGGTGGTTCGCGAGGCCGTCGAGCATGGCTGCCGCCTGTACTTTGCCGGCGTCGGAGAGCAACCGCGCAAGCGCTTGTCGAACTTAGGACTTGCCGCTGTGGTACCCGCCTCCCACTGGATCGATAACCGCTCGGATGCACTCAAGCGCGCCGTCTCAGACCGTGCCGGCCAGGCCCAGCAAGCCTAACCAACCTCAGCTTGGGCCTCGGTATCACTCGTCAGCGTTTTTCGGAATCCGCAACGCTGATCGAGTGGTGCCGACTGGCGCTCTGGATGATGCCCCGACAATGCCAGGCCTAGGCGCCGGTGCGACTGTCGTCCAGACCATCCCTGTCCAACCGAGCGGCGATAAGCCGACTGCAGCACCGCCAGGATGCCGCGCGGCGCATCCCCTCGCATCGCACTCACCGCGCTTGGGGTAGGCAAGGTCGGTGCCACCGACGTCGGATAGTATTTCAGCGCATCGCTTGCAGCACTTGCTGCATCAGTCAGGATCAGTCCAGCGAGCACTGGGCCTGCGAATCCTCGCCCGATTGGCATCTGCTTCATCGTCATCTCACCTTCGTTGCTCAAACCCCAAGATCCCGTGAAGTGCTAGCCCGGTCAGCACAACCGGCTGCCATTGAACATGCGGACAGCGTCAGGCAACCGCATTCGGAATTTAAGCTCAATCTATCGGATTTAACGAATCTATCGATTTTAGTCGATGATTTAACCAGTAAAGTCCGATAACCGATCGAGGCAGACTGCCCACATCATCCCTCTCGTGGCCGTGATGGCCGATCCCAGGTGACCCAAATGGGGAATCGCATCGAAGGGCCGCCTTAACAGCGCAGTTGGCAGGCCGTCGCCATGGCAAGGTGACGTTGCCAGAAGCGCAGACAACGAGGAGTAAAGAACGTGGAGCTATTACTCGATTTCGGTGCGCGATTTTTGCACCAGCTGCAATCGCCAACCTTGGCATTCCTGTTGGGAGGCATCCTGATCGCCGCGCTTGGCTCACGGCTGACGATCCCTGATGCCATCTACAAGTTCATCGTCTTCATGCTGCTATTGAAAGTGGGCCTTAAGGGCGGCATGGCGATCGGCGATGCGGATATCGGGGCCATGCTGCTCCCCGCGTTTTTCGCGGTGGTCGTGGGCTGTCTGACGGTCGTGATCGGTCGCTACACGCTGGCCTTGCTGCCCGGTATCCGCACTGAAGACGGGATCGCAACCGCCGGCCTGTTCGGCGCCGTCAGCGGGTCGACACTCGCCGCTGGGACGGTCGTGTTGGAATCCGAAGGCATCAGCTACGAGCCCTGGGCCGTGGCGCTGTACCCCTTCATGGACATCCCGGCCCTGGTCCTGGCCATCGTGCTTGCTAGCGTCTACCTGAAAAAGAAGGACGGCTCTGGCGAAAAGGTGGCAATTTGGCCCATCGTCAAGGAAAGTCTGCAAGGCCCGGCCCTGTCGGCGTTGTTGCTGGGGATCACCCTTGGCCTATTCACCAATCCTGAAAAGGTCTTCGACAGCTTCTACGAGCCACTCTTCCGCGGTCTGCTGTCGGTGTTGATGCTGATCATGGGCATCGAGGCCTATGCACGATTGAACGAGCTTCGCCGCGTGGCGCATTGGTTTGCCGTCTACGCCGCTGTCGCTCCCTTGATGAATGGCCTCATCGCGTTCGGCCTCGGCTATATCGCCCATGTGCTGACCGGGTTTAGCCCAGGCGGCGTCGTGCTGCTTGCGATCATCGCCGGCTCGAGCTCCGATATCTCCGGGCCGCCAACACTGCGTGCCGGTATCCCAACGGCCAACCCATCGTCCTATATCGGCTCATCGACGAGTATCGGCACCCCTGTCGCGATTGCTATCGGCATCCCGCTCTACATCGGCTTGGCGCAGTTAGTCTTCGGGGCCTGACGCACCACACGGAGGGGCCGAAGGCACTCGGCCCGTCGATCCACACCGCGATTCATACCAAGAGGTATCAAGTCATGACACAAATGGCCACGAAGCTCGTGATCATCACCGAGAAGGTGCTGCTGTCTAAGGTCACCAAGATCATCCGCGCAGCAGGGGCCACCGGCTACACCGTGATGGACGCGGGTGGCGTCGGTAGCCGCAACACCCCGTCTCCAGGTCAACCCACCGTCTCGGACACCTACTCGAACATCAAGATCGAGGTCATCACCGCGAGCGAGGACGTCGCCCGGACGATTGCCAAGCAGGTCGCCGAGAAGTACTTCGACAACTTCTCCGGCATCATCCATATCGGACGGGTTGAGGTCCTCTATGCGCACAGCCTGTGATCCTGTAAACCTGATCCTATAAACCGCAGAAGGCCCGGGCTGGCAATGGATGCCAGCCCACTCACAACACCTTCGACACCAGCTTCACAGTCGGATCATTACGGTCGGTCTCAATACGAAAACCGAGCGACTTCACCAGCGCCAGCATCCGTGAATTCGCGCTCAAGACCTCACCTTCCATGATCCGCAACCCCTTATTCCGCGCATTCTGCATCAGCGAGCGCATCAGCCGGGCACCAATCCCTCGCCGACGGCTGGCATCCGAGACCACGATCGCGAACTCGCAGGTGTCGCCACCCGGATGCGCCATGTAGCGCGCAACACCAACCTCCAGCTCAGGGCCAACCCCATCCTCACCCTGCGGGCGGACCACCCCAATCAGCGCCATCTCGCGGTCGTAATCGATCTGAGTGAAGCGCACCAGCATCTCCGGCGACAGCTCCTTGATGGTCTGCATGAAGCGGAAATACTTGGTCTGATCGGAGAGGCCACGGACGAAGTCCTGCTCCATCTGCGCATCCTCGGGGCGGATCGGGCGAATGGTCAGATCGGTGCCATCCGGCAATGGCACGCGCTCGATGAGATGCTGCGGATAGGGATGAATCGCCATGTGCCCATAGACCGGCATCTGTGGTGGCGGGTACTCGACCTGAATCCGCGCATCGACTGCGATCACGTCAAGATCATTGCCGATCAGTGGGTTGATTTCGAGCTCGATGATCTCCGGCAGCTCACAGACCATCTCCGAGACCCGCTGCAGGATGCGCGACAGCGCTTGCCGATTCATCGGCGGCATATTGCTGTAAGCGCCCATCAGCCGCGCCACCCGCGTGTGCTCGATCATGGTCTGGATGATGAAGGCATTGAGCGGCGGCAGGCCGAGCGCCTTATCCTCGAGCACCTGCATATCGGTGCCACCGGCGCCGAAGCTGATCACCGGCCCGAAGATCGGATCGCGCACCACCTTCACCATCAGCTCACGCGCGGCACGGGTCGGCACCATGTGCTCGACCGTCACGCCCTGGATCTGCGCCTGTGGCCGCAGCTTCTGCGCCCGCTCCGTCAGCTCGGAGTAGGCACGGCGGATACTCTGCGCGTCGCTTAAGCCCAGCCGCACGCCGTCGACATCGGATTTATAGCGGATATCCGGCGAATTGATCTTGATCACCACGGGGAAGCCGAGCGACTCAGCAGCGATCAGCGCCTCGTTCGGCGAGCGCGCCAGCACCGCCTGGGTGCTGTTGATGCGAAATGCCGAGAGCACCGCCTTGGCCTCGATGCTGCCGAGCACCTTGCGGCCCTCGGCCATCACGCCCTCGATGATCAGCCGCGCGCCCTCGATATCAGGCCCCAACTGCTGCGACAGCGGCCCCGGCGACTGCATCAGCAGCATCCGATTGCGACGCTGCTCGGCGAGGAACGACATCGCATCCACCGCCACCTCAGGCGACTCGAAATGCGGCACGCCATGCTCGGCAAACAGCGCCTGCGCCTCGGCCACCCGGCTCTCGCCCATCCAGCAGGTCAACACCGGCTTGCGGGTCTTCTTCGCGACCTCGATCACCTCGGTCGCTACGGTGGTCGGATCACTGGTCGCCAAGGGTGCCATCAAGGCGATCACGCCGTCGACGCCCGCGTCCGCGAGGCAGGCCTCGAGGGCATCGCGATAACGCTGCGCCGAGCCATCGCCCATCACATCGACGGGGTTCCCGTGCGACCAATGATCCGGTAGTGCCTGCTCAAGCTTGGTGCGCGTCTCCTCGCTCAGCTCAGCCAAGGACAGCCCATGATCCACCGCCCGATCCGCCGCCAACACCCCTGGACCACCGCCATTGGTGATCACTGCAATGCGATTGCCCGCGAGCCGACGCCCGGCGCCGAACACCTGCGCCGCCGCAAACAGCTGCGCCAGCCGCTCCACCTGCACCGCGCCGCCGCGCTCGAGCACGGCACGAAAGACCTCCGAGGAGCCAACCCAAGCCCCAGTATGCGAGCGCGCCGCACGCGAGCCTGCCGGATGCCGGCCGGTCTTGACCACCACCACCGGCTTCAGCCGCGCTGCCGCCCGCAGACCGCTCATAAAGCGACGCGCGTCGCGCACCCCCTCGACATAGAGCAGGATGCTCTGGGTCTGCGGATCGAGCGCCAGATAATCGAGGATATCGCCAAAATCCACATCGGCCGCGGCACCGAGCGAGACCACCGCCGAGAAGCCCAGCCGACGCGGCCCGGAGCGATCCAACATCGCGGTGCAAACCGCCCCCGACTGCGACACCAGGGCAACGTTGCCAGCGCGTGGCAGCTCGTTGCCGAAGGTTGCGTTGAGCCCATGCGAAGGCCGCATCACGCCCAGGCAATTCGGCCCCAGCACCCGTATGCGGTTACGCCGCGCCGCCTCCACTAGGCGCTCCTGCAGCGCACTGCCCTGCTCGCCCTGCTCGGAGAAACCGGCCGAATGGACCACCGCCGCGCGCACCCCAAATTCACCGCACTGATCCAAGATGCCTGGCACCGCCGCGGCTGGGGTCGCGATCAACGCCAGATCCACATGCTTATCGAGCGCGGCCAGATCCTTCCAGCAGGGCTGGCCATCAACCGTCTCATACTTCGGGTTGATCGGATAGCAAGGCCCCTTGAAGCCACCAGCGAGGACGTTGCGATAGACCATGGCGCCCACCGAGCCCTCGCGATCACTGGCGCCAAACACGGCCACCGCATCAGGGACGAAAAGCTGGTCGACATCGGAGAGTCGCATCGGCTGGCCCCTCCTGGGGCGAATCGGGTAATAAAGCAAAAAGATGACAAAGCGATTAAGCTTTCGGACTACCGACCCAAGCAGCTGAGTCAGCGCCCTATGAACCTGGCCTTTATCTCTCACCAAGATTGTCTCGAGCACAAGATGGGCGCGCACCATGTCGAGGTGCCGGAGCGCCTGCACGCGATCTCGGATCGGATGATCGCCGCCGGCATGGAAATGCTGGTGACCCATTATGACGCGCCTGAGGCCAGCCGTGAGCAACTCTTGGCGGTGCATGATGCGGACTATGTCGATGCCCTGTTCGAGGCCGCACCCAGCGCCGATGATGTGCTGGTCTGGGTCGATGGCGACACCGCCATGTCGCGCGGCTCACTGAGCGCCGCGCTGCATGCCGCCGGCGCCGCGGTCATGGCGGTCGACCTGGTAATGAGCGATCGCCACCATGCCGCCTTCTGCTCAGTGCGCCCACCCGGCCATCATGCCGAGCGCGCGCGCTCGATGGGCTTCTGCTTCTTCAACAACGTTGCCGTCGGCGCCGCGCACGCGATGAATGCACACGGGCTCAAGCGCATCGCCATCGTCGACTTCGACGTCCACCATGGCAACGGCACCGAGGACATCTTCACCGACGACGAGCGGGTATTGTTCTGCTCCAGCTTCCAGCATCCGTTCTACCCTGGCTCCGGCGCCGATTCCAAGGCGCCCAACGTCATCAACCTGCCGCTACCCTCCCGCACCAACGGCGAGGCCTTCCGTGCCGCGATGGAGGAGCACTGTCTGCCACGACTCGACGCCTTCGCACCCGAGTTGATCATGATCTCCGCCGGCTTCGACGGCCATGCCGAGGACGACATGGCGCACTTCATGCTGCGCGAGCCGGACTATGCCTGGATCACCGCCGAGCTGCGGCAAATCGCGGTGCGCCATGCGCATGAGCGGATTGTCTCTTGCCTTGAGGGTGGCTATAGCCTCTCGGCACTCGGGCGCAGTGTCGCCGTACATATCGATGAGCTGATTGGGCATGGTTGATTACACACAAGCTCGCTTTTGTGTCCGCCAACATGAAAAGTCCTAATCAGGAGCGAAGGCGTCCTTGATGGCGCAGAGGAATGTCGCAGCCTGCTCGACGACCCAGCGCGCCCGCTCCGGCTCGATCTCCTCGCCCGTATAGTCGGCAAGCAAGCGCATACGCTCGACCTGGTTCAGGGTGCGGCCAAGATCGGCCGGGATGCGGCCGGTCTTGACCAGATGCTTGCCGAAAGCGCCGATCAGTCCGCTGTGCGTGCGGATCGCTGCGGGGTCCGCAGTGGCACCAGAGAGGATCAGCGCCCCCTGAGCGGCGTCGAACATGGCGTAGTAAGCGCGATTGCAGGCACCCTCGATATCGCCATCCGCCAACAACAAACAAGCAGACTCCAACGCTCGATCCGCTTTGGCCAGGTAAC
This sequence comes from Halochromatium sp., assembly GCA_010912705.1. Taxonomy (GTDB): domain Bacteria; phylum Pseudomonadota; class Gammaproteobacteria; order Chromatiales; family Chromatiaceae; genus Lamprobacter. The sequence goes on along the minus strand of POWB01000023.1, from coordinate 41,290 downwards.
GTTTCGGTGTCACAGAAACACCCCCTCGTGTCGAATGCGTTCGATCAGCGCCGGGTTTGAAAAGCGTTCGGGGTGCGACCACTCATCCTGCCAGAGTGGGATCGCCTCGATCAGAATGTCCGTTTCCAGCATCAGATCGAAGGCGATATCGGCCAGATGCAACCCAACGTCGACCCTGCAAGCATGATCGCCCGCCAGCAGCACCGCCACATCAGCATCGCTGTCGGGCCTTTGCTCGCCGCGTGCGCGGCTGCCAAACAGCACCGCGCCTACCACAACGCCCGGTAGCGCCGGCGAAGCCTTAGCGCGGGCCATAAAACGCTGAACCGCTTCCCTGGTGGCGGCATCGATGCAGTGATGATCGCGGAGTTCGCTCATCAGCTTGAATCGGAAACGATCGACCGTCACGCTCGGCATAGCTTCAATCCATCACGTCCATGAAGCGGCCGGACTGAGCCAGGTCGGCATCTAACGTCAAGATCGGGTCAACATCCTCGAATGAGGTTCCCCGCGACACCTTGACCCCTTGTTGCGACGGGGCCAAAGCGAAGCAGGCACGAGGCACCGACTGGTATTCTGGTTGGCGCAGGAGGATCTCGATCTCCCGGAGCACGAACAAGCTGTGGGTGGCGAGGACGATCTGGACGCCCATGCCCGACAGCGCGACAAGCACCTCGATCAACGGCCGCATCAGCTCCGGATTGAGATTGGCCTCTGGCTCGTCCCAAAACAGGTTACTGCCCGTTTCGATGACATGATTTCTCACTAAGAACAAGAGCATTCCGAGCTTACGAAAGCCCTCGGCAAGCAACTGTGGCTCCAACCGCTCGCCGTTGGACTGACGTAGTAACAGCTTACCCTTTTCGAGCACCAACTCCCCGCCGATCGATCCAGATAGCGCCTCCAATAAGTGCGGCAACAGCTCCGAAGGTCGCTGACTTTCAGGAACCGTCATCGCCACCGCGAGGTCCCGGTAGGTTTCATCCAAGTTGATCTTGTAGTTCTCAAACAGCGAGATCAGCCCGTCGAAGAAGGAGACAATCTCCTTACTCGGCACGAACAGCGAAGCGGGCAATATGGTATTGCGAGCAGCGTGATTGACGAGCCTTGCTGTACGAATCTTTGCTTCATCCTGATCGATGCTGATCTCCCATTGGAGGTTTTCGCCGATTCCAGCCGGTGGATCTTCATCGGGCATATAGATCTTGACAGTTGGTATCTCGCCGCGGACGTTGGCTTCGAGCCTGGTCGTCGCCTTTCCTCCCTGACGTGCAAGATGCGCTAGACGCTCCGGTCGAAACAGCCCCATGAGCCTTTCTTCGAAATAAGCTTCGGCACGCTTTCCTTCCGGCGATACGCCCTGTTTCGACAGTTCCGACCATGCGCGAGTGAAGAGATAGCCCAACTTCAGGACATGCGTCTTGCCGGTGCCGTTGGCCCCGACAATCACGTTGAGCCCATCAGAAAAATCGAAGGTCGCTTTCCCAAAGGCCGTGAACTGAGTGAGCTTGAGTTGCTTGAGCATGTTGACCTCCGGACTCTCTTCAGTCGCCAAGGACATCAGCCAGGTCTATCACGATGGCCTCGAACGGTGGGATGCGCGCTGGCACCGGCTCTGTGATCGCCACCACCACCGGATCATGCTCGCCGTCGAGCTGATCGGCGACCAGGGTCTGGTTTTCCAGCCAGATCGGCCAATAAAATAGCATGCGATAGCGCCGAGCTACGGCAGATCGCGGTGCGCCATGCGCATGAGCGGATTGTCTCCTGCTTGGAGGGTGGCTACAGCCTCTCGGCGCTCGGGCGCAGTGTCGCCGTGCATATCGGTGAGCTGATTGGGCATGGTTGACCAACGCAACGCTTGACCGGACCTCCGCTCTGAAAGATCATCCTGGAAGTACAAATTCGATCTGAATAGGGTCTTCTGATGAGCGAACATGTCTTGAGTCTCAGCCAGTTCAAGACCGATGCCGCCCGGCTATTGGATCAGGTCCGAGATGAGGCCGCCACGCTCGTACTGACGCAGAACGGTCGCGCACGCGCAGTCGTGCAAGACTTTGTCGAGTACCAAGCGCGCGAGCGCGCCATGCTGATGCTCAAGTTGATGGCCGAAGCGGAGCGGGATCTCAGCACTGGGGACACGATGCCGCAGGCCGATGTCTTCACAGCGCTGCGCAGCCGCTTGCAGGCACAACAGGACGCGCAGGATGGCTGAGCCGACGTCATGGCTGAGCCGACGCCAGAGGTCCGCTGGACGCGCGCCGCTCAGCGCGACCTGGACGCCATCGTCAGCTGGATCGCCGAGGACAGCATTGGCAACGCGCTCGATGTCTTGGATCGGCTGCAGGCGCGAGCAGAGAGCCTCTCGGATCACCCCAAACGGGGCCGCTTTGTACCCGAGCTGCGCTTGATCGATGTCTACCATTACCGGGAGCTGATCGAACGGCCTTGGCGCCTAATCTACCGCATCGAGGGCCATCTGGTCTTCGTCATGGCGGTGCTCGACGGGCGGCGCGACCTGCACTCGGTCTTGATCGAACGCTTGGTTCGTCGGTCCTCCTGAACACACAGCACAGTCATGCCCACCACAGCCATCCTCTGGCTGCGTCGCGATCTGCGGCTCAGCGACAATCCCGCCCTGACGGCAGCGCTTGCTCAGAGCGAGCGCCTGATCCCGGTCTACATCCACGCCCCCGACGAAGAGCCCCCTTGGCAACCCGGCCCGGCCTCGCGCTGGTGGCTGCATCAGAGTCTGAGCGCGCTTGACCAACGGCTGCGCGAACTGGGGAGCGCACTACTGATTCGTCGCGGCGAGAGCCTGGACGTACTGCGGCAACTGATCCTAGAGACAGGGGCCACAACGGTGCATTGGAATCGCTGCTACGAGCCGGCGATGATCGCCCGCGACAGCAGGATCAAGCAGGCCCTACGTGCCGAAGGGATCCGCTGCAACAGTCAAAATGCCGCGTTGCTTAGTGAGCCCTGGGAGCTGAAGACCGGCGCCGGCGAGCCCTATCGCGTCTTCACACCCTATTGGCGGCGGCTCAAGGTCGAACTGGCGAAACTGGACGACTTGGCCGACCTGGACAACCGGAGTACCACGCCAGACGCCCTCCAACCGCTGCCAACCCCACTCGAAACCCTTCGCCTCGAGGCCCTAGAGCTGCGCCCGCAGATCCCCTGGGATCAGGGCCTGCAAGCGAACTGGCAGCCGGGCGAAGCCGGCGCGCGCGCGGAGCTCGAGCGCTTTCTCAGCGGCCCCATCGGGCCCTATCACGAGGCCCGCGACTGGCCGTCTGAGCGCGGCACCTCGCGGCTCTCACCGCATCTGCACTTCGGCGAGATCAGCCCGCGCCAAATCCTCGCCGCCATCCGCGGCCGAGGCATCGCTGCCGAGGTCGCTGAGCCCTTTGAGCGCGAACTGGGCTGGCGCGAGTTCAGCTATCAGCTGCTCTATCACTTCCCGCACACCCCGAGCGAGCCCTTAAACCCACGCTTCGCCCAATTCCCCTGGCGCGGCGGCGACACCGAACCCCTGCTCATAGCCTGGCAGCGCGGCCGCACCGGCATCCCCATCGTCGACGCCGGCATGCGCGAACTCTGGCATAGCGGCTGGATGCACAACCGGGTGCGGATGATCGTCGCCTCGCTGCTGACCAAGAACCTGCGCCTGCCCTGGCAAGAGGGCGCGCGCTGGTTCTGGGACACCCTGGTCGATGCCGACCTGGCCAACAACACCCAAGGCTGGCAGTGGAGCGCCGGCTGCGGCGCCGATGCCGCGCCCTACTTCCGCATCTTCAACCCGGTGCTGCAGGGCGAGCGCTTCGATGCAAAAGGGCAGTATGTTCGGCGCTGGTGCCCGGAGCTGGCCCGCCTGCCCGATCAATTCATCCATCAACCTTGGCAGGCGCCTGCAAGCCTGTTGGCCCAATGCGTCATCCGGCTCGGCCACGACTATCCAGCGCCGATCGTCGATCTCAAGCAGACTCGCGCCGAGGCCTTGGCGGCTTATGATCAGGTCAAGGGCAGCACTTGAGCAGACTTGCCGGCAGTCGTCGGCCTTGTCATTGACCCGCTGAATCGCAGCGCTCAGAGACCGCCCATTAAGCCTCACCACTGCTGACATGAGCAGCCAGACGATGCCAAACCACTCTCAGCCTCAGCCAAGCACGCCTCAACCTCAGTCCCATTCCCTGCTCCAGCCACGCAAGCCCCAGCCAAACAAGCCCCACCCGGGCCAGAGCCTACGCCAGACCGGCTGGGCCCTGATCCTGCTCTCGCTGCTGATCCTGAGCCTGCATCAGTTCGAATATCAGCTCCCAGCCTGGCGTCTCGACCTGTTCGGCAGCGAGCCGCCGAAGGCCGATCTGGTGCTGGTCGAGAAGGGTGCGCGGCGCTTATCCCTGATCCGCGAAGGCGAGATCGACCGCCAGTGGCGGATCAGCCTCGGCTTCGACCCCATTGGTCACAAGCAGCGCGAAGGCGATGGCCGCACCCCCGAGGGCCACTACATCCTCGACTGGCGCAACCCCGATAGCTGCTGCTTCAAATCCCTGCATGTCTCCTACCCCGATGAGGCCGATCGCGCCGCAGCCGCCGCGCGCGGCGATGATCCCGGCGGGCTGATCATGATCCACGGCCAGGTCAACGGCAGCGGCTGGCTCGGCTGGCTGACTCAATACCGCGACCACACCCATGGTTGCATCGCGCTGCGCAATGGCCCAATGGAGGTGGTCTGGCGCGCGGTGGACGATGGCACGCCGATTGAGATCCTGCCCTAACGATTACAACCCAAGCAACAGTTTGGCGACCTTACCGGCAAAAAACCGCTCGCTCCATAGCTTCAATCCGGCTTGCTCCGGTGCGGCCAGAAAAGGGGCCACATCTCTCGCGGCCAGTGGCCAGTCGATCACCCGGATGCGATCGAGCAAGGCGGACTCCAGCCATTGACGATCGACCTGCAAGCCCTGCGCCTGCCAGGGACCAGACTGATCAAGGGCGGCCGCGAGATGCGGAAGATTCGGTTGCACGCCTTGGGCAACGTACCAGCCAAATCGAACCAATCTCTGCCCTTGAGGTATGGACATCGGTCGATGCATAGCCAGCAAGCCGTTGCCGCGGGAGATCGATCACGCGGCCCACTCCTGTTGCATGGCATCGATCACTAAGTGCATGCGTCGATGCCGATAAACGGGTTTCAATGTCTCCAGCTCATCGCGCGGCAGCATCGCCCAGTCATCGGGATCAATACGCAGACTGTCGAGCAAGGCATCCAGCCCGGTCCACTCTAACTTGAGCAAGCAGCAGCGGTCGAGCAACGCCCGCAGTGGCCGGGCGACGAGCGCGGCCTGTCCGTTGAACAGGACGCGCTCGACGCCTTCGAGAAAATAGCCGGTACTCAACGCTAAGGGGCAGAAGAATAAGGTGCCAAGCGCGGGAACCGAGAGTTCGTCACGCCGCCGACCTGGGACGATGGACACTGCCGAGGCGACGGCTTCCGGAATCAGTCCGTGGAAACTCAGTGCCGACTCCAGCGATACGTAGGACCCGGAGCGCAAGGCTTGGGCGACGACGAAGGGATGCGGTGATGTACCGGCAATGGAGGCAGCCAGCCGATAGCGCCCACGTCGAAGCCGAACCAGTTCACCGCTTCTCAGTGCCCGGTTCACTAGATTGTAACGTCGCTGCGCGGAGCCGCCGAGCAAGCGCGCCAACTGCGCCTCGGTGAGGATGCGCTCTCGCCAGCCTGCGGCGACAATGGCGTCGGTCAGGGTTTGCATGACATGCAAGATACTTTCAGTTTATGAAAGTTTCCAGCATTTTATTTGGCAGTAGGTTGACTTGGATCTCGCTCTGGGTTTGATCCCCGGTGCCTGCCTCGATCTGACGTCTCAGCCTACAATGGAGGCGGCAGATCATTGGCAGCTCCCGACTGACAGATGTCCAGTCCAGCGGACCGCAGGTCGTTCAAGCGCGCTCGGGCTAGGCTAAGGATCAGCGCTCAAGCCGCAGTCAGTAGCAAGCGATCTACGAAGCGCGCTAAGACGGCTCCTGCTCGGCCCAGGGGCCGGCCGGCGTGACCTCTTGGCTCGCAAGCAGATGGGCGACGATCTCGGCCGGATCATCGAGCAGTTTCAGCTCGACCTCACCGGGCGCGACGGTGCCGGCCTCGTAGAGCTGCGTCATCACTAGATCCAGCATCGGCTGCCAGAAGGCGCTGCCGGCGAGCACGCAGGGGAAGGCTTGCACCTTGCCGGTCTGCATCAGGGTCAGGGTCTCGAACAGTTCATCCAGGGTGCCGAAACCGCCGGGCATGAAGACGAACCCGGACGAGTATTTGAGCAACATCACCTTGCGCACGAAGAAGTAGTCGAAGGTCAGCACCCGATCCAGATAGGGGTTCGGATGCTGCTCGTGCGGCAGGCGGATATTGCAGCCGACGCTCAGGCCGCCGGCCTCCTTGGCGCCGCGATTAGCGGCCTCCATGATCCCGGGGCCACCGCCGGTGATCACCGTGCAGTCGGCGCGCGCCAGTTCGGCGCCAATCGCTTGCGCCAGCTGATACCAGGGATGGGTCGGCGCAAAGCGGGCCGAGCCGAAGACGGTCACGCTGCGGCCGAGATCGAACAGGCGCCGGCAGCCTTTCACCAGCTCGTTGAACACGGTCACGCCGCGGTCGAAATCAACCAGCAGGTCGTCAGCACCGCGCAGCAGCTCGCGCTCGCGCTCCGCTTTTGGCGTCTTTGTCTTCATCTGCATCTTAATCCGCGTTTGCATCCACGCCTCGTCGTCACAGATAGGCCCAATGCGCGCTCATTGGCGCCAGCGGCGCCAGCGGCGACATCATCCGTCATCAACCCAACGCCTGTTTGATGCGCTCGATCTGGCGCCGATGGGTGCTGTTATGGATGGTCGCCAGCGCATGCCATTGCGCCGCCGAGAGCGGGCCGAACCAGGGATGTGGCAGCTTGGCCCCGGTGTGCAGGTTGCCGAGCTTGTCGACGATCTCGGTGTAGCGCTCGACCAGCGCGGCGAGATCATCGATCTGCTCCGGCCCCGCCTCCGGCACCGGCTTGACCTCCTCGCTCCGGACCTGTGTGCCGATCAGGCTGCCCGAGTAGAGCTGTGGCAGGATCGCGGCGATCGCGGTGTTGACGATCACCAGATGCTCGAGGGTCATGTACACCGACCAGTCGCGGCTGCTGTCTTCGATGCCGATGAAGCGCTCGATGCGCACCCGCTGGCGCCCGCGCGCCTCACTCAGCGAGCGAGCCGCCACCAGCGCCCGCTCGGCCTCGCGACGAAACAGATCGGTGAGCCGGTCCTTGCCATAGAAACGCGCCGACGCGCGCACGCCAGCGCCGAGCAATTGGCGCTCGAGCCAGCCGACGCCCTGTCCCGGCAGATCTAGCGGTGGCGGCGCTGTCGAACTCATACAGCGTCCCCCGATGCCCCGTTGCCCTGCGCTGTAGGGGCTTGAGCCCCAACCCTTTGGTCCACCGAGCGCGCCTTCTGGCCTGAACCTCGCTGACCTCTCGCGCGCTGCCCAGAACCTGGTTGGCCAGCTCCCGCCTGCCCACCAGCGTCCTTCAGCTTTGCCCAGGTGTCGCGCAGCGTGACCGTGCGATTGAAGACCGGGCGTTCGGGTGTCGACTCCGGATCAACAACGAAATAGCCCTCGCGCTCGAACTGGAAACGGCTGCCCGGCTCGGCATTCGCTAGGCTGGGCTCAAGCAGCGCGTCACTCAGCACACGCAGCGACTCAGGATTCAGATCGGCGCGGAAGTCGCGATCGCTCGCCCCCGGCTGCGGCACCGCGAACAGCCGGTCATAGAGCCGCACCTCGGCGCGCACCGCCGTTGCTGGCACCCAATGGATTACACCCTTGACCTTACGCCCCTCCGGATTCTTGCCGAGGGTCTCCGGATCGAGCGAGCAGCGCAGCTCAGTCACGCGACCTTCAGCATCTTTCACCACCTCGTCACAGCGGATCACATAGGCATTACGAAGCCGCACCTCACCCCCAGGCACCAGCCGTTTAAAGCCCTTTGGCGGCGTCTCTTCGAAATCACTGCGATCGATCCAGAGCACCGAGCTGAGTGGAATCGTGCGCGCGCCCATCGACTCGTCCTTCGGATGATTGCGTGCCTGCATCGCAGCCGGTGCATCGGCCGGCAGGTTGGTCAACAGCACCCGCAGCGGGTCAAGCACCGCCATCGCGCGCGGGGCTGTCGCATCAAGCTCATCACGAATGGCGCTCTCCAAGACGCCCATCTCGACGAGGTTATCGGCCTTGGTCACACCAATACGCTCACAGAAGCCACGCAAGGCACCGGGGGTGAAGCCACGGCGCCGAAGTCCCGCAATGGTCGGCATCCGCGGATCATCCCAGCCATCGACGATCCGCTCCGAGACCAGCTGCGTGAGCAACCGCTTGCTCATCACCGTGTATTCGAGATTGAGCCGGCTGAACTCGATCTGACGCGGTCGGCAGGGCACCGAGACATGGGCCAGACACCAATCGTAGAGTGGACGATGATCCTCGAATTCTAGCGTGCACAGCGAATGGGTGATCCCTTCCAAGGCGTCTGAGATCGGATGCGTGTAGTCGTAGGTGGGGTAGAGACACCACTCACTGCCAGTCTGATGATGGATGACACCGTGACGAATGCGGTAGAGCACCGGATCGCGCAGGTTGATGTTGGGCGCCGCCATGTCGATCTTCGCGCGCAGCGTGCGGGTGCCGTCGGGGAACTCCCCCGCACGCATGCGCCGGAATAGGTCCAGGTTCTCTTCGACCGAGCGAGCACGATAAGGGCTATCACGACCTGGCTCGGTCAGGGTGCCCCGATAGGCACGCGTCTCCTCAGCGCTCAGGTCGCAGACATAGGCTAGGCCCTGCTCGATCAGTTCGACCGCAAAGCCATAGAGCTGCTCGAAATAATCCGATGCAAAACGGACCGGCCCAGCCCAGTCGAAGCCGAGCCAATGCACATCGGCCTTGATCGCCGCCACAAACTCTGGGCTCTCCTTACCCGGATTGGTATCGTCAAAGCGAAGATTGCAGACCCCGTTCAGCTGTTCCGCAAGGCCAAAGTTGAGCACGATCGATTTCGCATGGCCGATGTGCAGATAGCCGTTCGGCTCTGGCGGAAACCGCGTGATCAGGCGCTCATGCTTACCATTGGCCAGATCATCCTCGATGATCTGGCGGATGAAGTTGCTACGGGTCGGTGTCGAAACAGGGTCAGGCATCGTTGTTAGCACCAAGGCCCAGCCGGCCGGAGTCCCAGCCGCAGGCGAAAAGGGGGCAGCATACTGTACTTACCACCTTTGATTGAACCCCGCGTTTGCCAGCGCGAGTCAGGACTACTACTCTGTCGCCGACTCGGCGCAATGGTGGCGGTTGCCAGACCCCTCATCTCTGGCCCATGCCGTCGACACCACTGGCCGAGAACAGCACGCTCGTTTACCACTTACGGAGTCAGATCATGCAGAGAGCCGCTTCTATTCTCGCCGTCGCCATTGCCGGCACCTTCACCACCAGTCTCAGCCTCGCCCAAGAGGCCCCAGCCGCCCCGACAACGCCCGCGGATGCCTTCATCCAGCAGCTCGACACCGACGGCGATGGCAAGGTCAGCCTCGAGGAGGCACTGGCACCGCAAAAACCACGCTTCAGCGAAACTGACACAGACGGTGACGGTTTTGTCAGCGTGGAAGAGGCGAGCACCGCCTTTAGCAATCAGGTCCCCGCCGAGATGCTCGAGGCCATGAAGGAGCGGGGCATGCCTGATCCCGGTGAGAGCTTTGTGAAGAATCTCGACAAAGACGGTGACGGCAAGATCAGCATTGCCGAATTCGAGCAGCCCACGGTCGAGTCGTTTAAGCGTATGGACACCGATGGCGACGGCTTTGCGACCAAGGAAGAAGCGACCTTGTTCTTCGAGGAGATGCAGCGCCAGATGCAGGAGCAGATGCAGCAAATGCAGCAGATGCAGCAACAGCAACAAGACGCAGCCAGTCCACAGCAGTAAGCCATCACCGCTGATCCTCTAGCCAAGGATGGCCAGTCGATGCGCTAAGACGACGCGAGCAGCGGCCGGTTGGCCCTCAGATCGCAATCGAACAGCACATCCTCGCCCATCGGATAGCGTTGATGAGCCGGACGTAGCGCATCAGCAAGCCGTTCGGTCGCAGGCAAGGTCAGGCCGCGCCGGCCCGCGCCAATGATCAGTGGCGCAACCGTGATCTGCAGCCGATCGAGCAACCCCTGCTGCAGAAACTGCGATACCGTCACCCCGCCCCCTTCAACGAACAACCGACTGAGTCCTCGGGCGCGCAGGGCAGCGGTCACTGCTGCCAAGTCAAGCCCAACCGCGGAGCCTCTCGCTGCAGGCACTTCGACCAGTTCCACATCAGCATCATCGAACCGCTGGGCGGACCCTGGACGTCGACAGAGCAGCGTTGGCGCACAGCCATCGGTAAACAGCTGCCGATCAGTCGGCACCCGCGCCTCGGGATCGAGCACCACCCGAACCGGACTCGGCCCCGGCACGAGCCGAGTGGTCAGCCTTGGATCATCGATGGCCACCGTGCCAGCGCCAACCAGGACCGCATCGGCAAGCGCACGCATCCGATGCAGATGGATGATATTGTCCGGCCCGGTAACGAAGCGGGAATCGCCCGTTTGCGTGGCAATAAAGCCATCCAAGCTTTGGCCAAGATGGCCGATGATGCAGCTGCGACCCTGGCTACCCGCACAGGGCAGGAACGGCAGATAGACTGACCAGAGGTCTTCCTCAGCTGACGAAGCCGGCTCAGACCAGCGCCAACGCTGATCGGAGCCGCAGCTGAGGCCAAGTGCTCGCGCAGCCACCTGATCGCCGCTCGCAGCCGCAAGCAACGCCCGCCATGGGTCTTGCCGGTGCGTCACCTGGTGCCGACGCCTAGCGCTCGATCAAGGGTGCAAGTCGGGCTAGGCGATCTGGATCAGCTCCAGCTGAAAGGTTAGATCACGACCGGCTAGCGGGTGATTGCCATCGACCGTGACCTCTTCATCATCAAAATCGGCGACGGCAAATCGGAGCGTCTCGCCATCCGGCCCCTGGGCCTGAAGCAACATGCCTTGGCTCAGCTCGATCTCCGGTGGGATCGCGGTGCGTGGAACCTGCTGCACCATGGCCCTGTTGCGCTCGCCATAAGCGTCCGCGGAGGCAATGGTAATGGTCTTGTGCTCGCCCAGCACCATACCGATCACGGCCTCTTCGAAGCCGGTGATCATCTGTCCTTGTCCCAGGGTGAACTCAAGCGGCTCCTGGCCGCGCGAAGAATCGAATTGAGTGCCGTCGGCGAGGGTACCGGTATAATGAACCTTGACGGTATCGCCGCTCTTTGCTTCGGTCATCGGAGAGTTAGCCATAGAAATATTAGCGAGGATTTCAACTGAAATGCATGGAGAAGCTCACATCAGAGCAGAGGTGTCCCTTACAGTCACAACCACCTTAGACGAGCCTCGCGCTCAGCGCAAACCGGATGCGATTTGCCTAGCGCCCAACGCCCAACGCGACTTGACCCGAAAGGGGCGGAACAGATCCATGACCAAGCGGCCAGCCGACCTTGTCGGCGAACAAGCGCCAATCGATCTCGGCCAACAGCCACAATCCCCGGTGGGCCGTCGCCATGAGGTTGATCGTTTCTTTTCGCTGTCCTTGCAGCTGTTGCTGATCGCAGAGCTAGACGGGCGCATCCGCCGCTGCAATCCGGCCTGGCAGGCGCACCTCGGCTGGAAGCCAGATGAGCTGATCGGGCGCTCATTCTTCGAGCTGGTGCACCCTGATGACCTTGCCAACACCCAAGCGGAGACCGTTAAGCTTGGCGAGGGCAAGATCACATCGGCCTTCATCAATCGCTATCGCTGCCGTGATGGCCGCTGGCTGAGTCTCGCCTGGTCCGCCATTGCCGAGCCAGACACCAATCTGATCTATGCCATCGCCCATGATGTGACTGAGCAACAACAGGCGATTCAAGCGCTCAGTGCCAACGAAAGCCGCCTGCGCGAGGCCGAGCGCCTAGGCGGCCTTGGTAGCTGGGAGCTCGACCTCCAGACTGAGCAGCTGTTCTGGTCCGATCAAATCTACCGGCTGCTCGATATCGAGCCTGGCACGCTCGAGCCGACCTACAGTAGCTTCCTCAACCTGGTCCACCCCGAGGATCGCGATCGGGTTGATCACGCCTTTCGGGCATCGATTGCTGAGCATGGGCAGTATGCACTTGCACATCGCCTGCAACTGGCAGATGGCAGGATCAAATGGGTGCAGGAGTACGCCGAAACCCAATATGCGGACGACGGCACGCCGCTGCGCTCGATCGGCACCGCACAAGACATTACCGAGCAGAAGAACAACCGTTTGATGCTCGCCCTCAAGACCCGTCGCGATGACGCCCTGCTCAAGCTGCCGCGCATCACCGAAAACCTGGACGAGTACGCCTTACTCCAGCAAGCGCTTGCGCTCGCTGAAGACCTGACCGACAGCAAGATTGGCTTCGCGCACTTTGTCAATGAGGATCAAACCTCAGTCGAATTCGCCGCCTGGTCCTTCCGCACCCTCGACGCCGGCTGCCAGGTCAACCACGACATGCATTATCCACTACAGCAGGCCGGGCTCTGGGCCGATGCCTTACGCCAACGCAGGCCCATTATTCTCAGCGACTACCCCTCGCACCCCAAGGCCACAGGCCTGCCCACTGGCCATATCACAATCACTAACACGCTCGTGGTACCGGTCATCGATGGCAGTCGTGTCACCATGCTATTTGGCGTCGGCAATAAGACCGGACAATACGACGCCACCGACATCGAATCCGCTCAGCTGCTCGCCAACGAGGCCTGGCGTCTCGCCCAAAAGCTGCGCTCGCTCGCACAACTCACGCTCGCGGATCAGGTGTTGGCCGAAACTCCTCAGGGCGTCGCGATCACTGCGGCCGATGGCGCCCTGGTCCGGGTCAATACCGCCTTTGCCCGGATCACTGGCTATCAGGCGCATGAAGTGCTTGGTCAGAATCCGCGCCTATTGAAGTCCGGACGGCATGATCGCGCCTTCTACCGGGCCATCTGGTCGCACATCGCCGAGCAGGGCAGTTGGCGTGGCGAGATCTGGAATCGGCGCAAGAACGGCGAGATCTATCCGCAATGGCTCTCGATCAGCGCCGTACACGACAGCAGCGGCCAAGTCGGCCACTATGTCGGCCTGTTTACCGATCTCAGTGAATCGAAGCAGGCACAACAGAAGATTGATTATCTGTCGCATCATGATGCGCTCACCGGACTGGCCAACCGCGCCCTCTTTAACGAACGCATCGAGCATGCCCTCACGCGCGTGGCACGCAATGGCCGTCTGGCGTTGCTCAATCTTGATCTGGACCGTTTCAAGCAAGTCAACGATACTCTAGGCCATCAGGACGGCGATCACCTCCTGATGGAGATGGCGCAGCGTATCCAAGCCGAGCTCTTGCCAAGCGACACCCTAGCCCGACTCGGCGGTGACGAATTCGCACTCCTGCTCGAAGAGCGTGCCGAAGCACCTCGCGTCGCTGCCCTCGCCCGCGAGCTACTAACGCGCATTGCCAAGCCACTGCGGATCGGTGATCGTGAGCTGGTGATTACCGCCAGCATTGGTATCAGCCTCTATCCAGACGACGGCGCCGATGCCGACAGCCTTGTGCGCCATGCGAGTCAAGCGCTTGGTGCCGCTAAGCGCACATCCCGCAACAGCTTTCAATTCTTCGACCGCTCGCTCACCGAGGGCGCGTTAGAACGACTGATCACCGAGCATGCATTGCGCGGTGCCGTCAGGCGCGACGAGCTGCGCCTGATGTACCAGCCGCAGGTACGACTCAGCGATACGGCACTAGTTGGGGTTGAGGCGCTGGTGCGTTGGCAGCACCCAGACCTCGGTCTGGTGCCACCGGGGCAATTTATTCCACTCGCTGAAGAGATCGGAGTCATCGGCGAGATCGGCGACTGGGTGTTAGGGACAGCGTGCAAACAGTTAGCAGCCTGGGATCGAGCCGGACTCAGGGTGCCACGGGTGGCCGTCAACCTCTCTGCGCAGCAGTTAGACGAGATCAACCTGCCCACAACCATCGCCGCAACCCTGCAGGCGTTCGGGATTGAGCCCGACCGGCTCGAGCTGGAGGTGACGGAATCCATGCTGATGCGCAATCCGGATGCGGCACGCAACCTGCTCGCAGAGCTGAAATCCTTGGGCACCAGGATCAGCATCGACGACTTCGGCACCGGCTATTCAAGCCTGACGATGCTGCGGCTCTTGCCGCTGGATCAATTGAAGATCGACCAAAGTTTCGTGCGCGATATTGGCGCTGACGACAACGACGAGGCGATTGTGCGCACTATCATCGCAATGTCGCGTACATTAGGCCTAGAAACTGTCGCAGAGGGCGTCGAGAGTGCCGAGCAGCAGGCCTTCCTGACCCGCGAGCAGGTCGATCTCGGTCAGGGCTACTTTTTCTCTAAACCCCTGACTGCCGACAACCTGCTCAAGAGATGGAGCCATTAGCATCTGCCCCCTCTCAAGCTTGGCATGCAAAGGTCAGACCCTGTCACCATGCTCAGTAGAGCTACCTGAGATAAGAGCGCGCAGTATTGATGAAACCTGATTGGCTTGAGGAACGGCGTGACCAACCCTAGCAACAGCTTGCCCAAGGCCCCAACCGGCATCAGTGGGCTCGACGATATCACCGGCGGCGGCTTACCGCGCGGTCGGCCAACCCTGATCTGCGGTGGCGCAGGCTGTGGCAAGACCTTATTCGCCATGGAGTTCTTGGTCAGGGGCGCGACCAATTACGGCGAGCCGGGTGTGTTTATTGCGTTCGAGGAAACCGCCGCGGAGCTGACCCAGAACGTCGCCTCCCTCGGCTTCGATCTCGATGACCTGAGTGCGCGTGGTCAATTGGCAATCGACTTCGTTGTCGTTGAGCCAGGCGAGCTCGAGGCGAGTGGTGACTTTGACCTCAGCGGCCTGTTCATCCGTCTCGGCTGCGCCATCGATGCGATCGGCGCCAAGCGCGTTGTGCTCGACACCATCGAGACCATCTTTGCCGGCTTACCAAACCCAACAATTTTGCGAGCGGAGTTGCGACGTCTGTTCCGCTGGCTCAAAGACAAGGGCGTGACGGCGATTGTGACCGGCGAGCGTGGCCATGGCCAGCTCACCCGCCAGGGACTCGAGGAATATGTCTCCGATTGCGTGATCACGCTCGATCATCAGGAACGCGATCAGACCTGGACCCGCCGACTGCGCGTGCTCAAGTACCGCGGCTCCAGCCATGGCACCAACGATTATCCCTTCCTGATCAACAGCGACGGCATCTCGGTGACCCCAATCACCTCGCTCGGCCTAAACCACCCGGTCTCCACCGAGCGCATCTCGAGCGGCGTCGCGCGGCTCGACACCATGCTCGGTGACAACGGCTTCTTTCGCGGCAGCAGCGTGCTCGTCTCAGGCACTGCCGGCACCGGCAAATCGAGCCTAGCGGGGCATTTCGCCGCGGCCACCTGCGCCCGCGGCGAGCGCGTACTCTATTTCGCCTTTGAGGAATCGCCAGCACAGATTCAGCGCAACCTCAGCGCGATCGGCCTCAACCTAGCACACTGGACCGAGCAGGGTCTGCTCCGGTTTCATGCCGCCCGCCCAAGCTTCACCGGCCTCGAGAGCCATCTGGCACTGATTCACCAGGCGGTAGAGCGATTTACCCCCGCGGTGGTGATACTCGACCCGCTCAATAGCTTCATCACTGGCAACAATGAGCTCGAAGTCAAGGGCATGCTGACGCGACTCATCGATTTCCTCAAGACCCGTCAAATCACGGCCCTGTTTACTAGCCTAACGCTCGGCGGCGAGTCGTTAGAACGGACCGATTCGGCAATCTCTTCGCTGATCGATACCTGGCTGCTCCTGATGGCGCTGAACACTGACGGCGAGCGTAACCGCGCCCTCAGCATCCTCAAGTCACGCGGCATGGCGCACTCTAATCAGACCCGCGAATTCCTGATTACCAGCCAGGGTATCGAGATCCTCGACGTCTATATCGGGCCAGGCGGGGTCTTGACCGGCAGCGCGCGGCTCGCGCAGGAATCCGCAGAGGAGAGCGAGCAGCTCGAGCGTGAGCAGGAGATTGAGCGTCGCAAGCAGAATCTCGAGCGCCGCCGCACTATACTAGAAGCACAGATCGCCGCACTGCGGCAGGAGTTTGAGGCTCAAGAAACCGAGACCTTAGCGCTTATCAACCGCGAGCTGCAACGCCAATCGCAGTCTCTGCAAGTTCGCGCCTCGATGGCCTCGGTACGACGAGCCGATTCACCGACTAGCATGACGAAGGAGGATAATAGACCATGAGCGCAGCCGACGATAACGCCAAGCAGCCGGTTCGCGCCATCCTCTCCAACGAGTCTCTCGCTAGCCCTGACATGCGCTCCGACAGCGTGCTAGGCAGCACAAGAGCCAGCCAATTGCACGAACAACCCGACAGCGAGTCAAATAGCCTGCCTAATACCCAAACAAACGCCCCAACCGCCATTGCTCAGGATCAGGCTGAATCCGGCACTGCGAGCGAGCCCTGGACCCTGCGTCTCTATGTCGCTGGTCAAACGCCCAAGTCGCTAGCCGCCTTCGCCAACCTCAAGGCCATGTGCGAGGAGCACCTAAGCGGTCGCTATCAAATCGAGGTCATTGACCTCCTCGATAAGCCACAATTGGCTCAAGGAGATCAGATCCTTGCCATCCCTACCGTTGTCCGGCGCCTGCCTCTACCGATGCGGAAGATCATCGGTGACCTCTCCGACACCGAACGCGCCATCGTCGGCCTCGACCTGCGCCAGACAAGCTGGTCAACGGGCATCTAGCCGCCTAAGCCGCCATCTGCCAGGCAGACGCTGCACATCTAAGCCCGGCTGAGCGCTCATCTACGGCCATGACCAGCAACCAATCCCCAGAGCTAGAGACCAGCGCTGAGGCTAAAGTGCTATCCCTGCAGCAGCGCTTGGCTGAAGCTGAGGCGGTGCTCCATGCCATCCGTGCCGGCGAGATCGATGCGCTGCTCGTCGCCGATCAGCAAGGCGGTCGAGTGCTCGAGCTGCAGGGCGCCGAGCACGACTATCGCCTGATGATCGAGGAGATGGGTGAAGGGGCGATGACCCTGACCGCGACCGGCCACATCTATTTTGCCAACCCTCGCATGGTGGCAATGCTTGGGCGTGCACGCGAGGATCTCACCGGAACGACGCTCGCCGAGCTGATCAGCGAGACCGACCGCCCCGCCTATCTGGCCTGGCTGCGCAGCCAATCACCACGCCCCCAACAACGCCTGGAGCTGCAGCTCATTCGTCAGGCTAGTGTTCAGAGCAGCGCCCTCATTCCCTGCCATGTCTCGCTCACTGAGCTACCGATCGAGCAGAAGCAAGGTGCCTTTTCCGTAATTGTTACCGATCTGACCGAGCAACAGCGTGCCCGGGATGCGTTGCGCCAGAGCGAAGATCGACTCAAGACCATTGTCGAGCACCTACCGGTTGGCGTCTGGTTCCTAGATCGCCAGGGAAAGATCACCTATAGCAATTCCACGGCACAGCAGATTTGGAGCGGAACACAGCAGATCGGCCCCCAGCATTTCCGCAGCTGTCCAGTCTGCTCAAGCAAAAACGGGCACCGCATCGGGCTCCAGAATTGCCCAGCCTTTCGTGCCATCCACCACGGTGAGACGACCCTGAATAAAGAGGTCAGCATCGAGCCTGTCGACGGCAAAACAAAGACCATCCTCACCTCGGCCGTCCCGATCCAGGACAGCAACGGCGACATCCTAGGTGCAGTACTCCTGAATCAAGATATTTCTTCCCGCAAGGCGGCTGAGAATCAGATCAAACAGCTCGCCTTCTTCGACGTCTTGACCCATCTGCCCAATCGGCGTCTGTTGCTCGACCGACTCAGCCACGCCTTGGCAACGATCCGCCGCACCGGTGATCTTGGTGCCCTGCTGTTCATCGATCTTGACCACTTCAAAGACCTCAACGACAGCCTCGGCCATGATATGGGCGACCACTTATTGCAACAGGTCGCCGAACGGCTCGTCAGTAGCGTGCGCGCTCGCGATACCGTCGCCCGCCTCGGCGGTGACGAATTCGTTGTGGTTGTGGAAGGCCTGAGCGATGAGACCGATCAGGCCGTACTGCAGACCCGTGCGGTCGCCGATAAGGTGCAGCAGGCACTCGGCGAACCTTATACGCTCGGGGGTAAGCCTCATCATCTGACCCCCAGCATTGGTGCAACCCTGATCGATGATGCGGACACCAGTGTCGACGACCTGCTAAAGCGGGCGGATCTAGCGATGTACGCGGCCAAGGATGCTGGCCGTAACACCTTCCGCTTCTTCGATCCGAAGACACAGATCGCACTGGAGCAACGGACCAAGCTTGAGGCGCACCTGCGCGAAGGCCTGCTGAGCAAGCAGTTCGTGCTGCATTACCAGGCACAAGTCGATAGTGCTGGCACCTTGATCGGGGCCGAGGCCCTCGTGCGCTGGGCCCATCCTGAGCGCGGCCTCTTAGGCCCAGGCATCTTCATCCATCTGGCCGAAGAGTCGGGGCTGATCCTACCACTCGGTGAATGGGTCCTGCATGCAGCCTGTTCGCAGCTGTCCGACTGGGCGCAAGAGCCGAGCAGCGCGCAACGATCGCTCGCCGTCAACATCAGCGCGCGCCAGTTTCGCGACCCCAACTTCATCGCCATGGTGCGCCATGCCGTGCTCTCGCACAGGATCGACCCGAGCCTGCTCGAGCTTGAACTCACCGAGAGCCTGCTGCTCGAGGATGTCGAGGACACGATCACCAAGATGACCGCACTACGCGGCCTCGGCCTGCGGTTTGCGCTCGATGATTTCGGCACCGGCTACTCGTCACTCGCCTATCTCAAGCGACTGCCCCTCGATGCGCTGAAGATCGATCGCTCCTTCGTCGATGACGTCACCAACGACTCCAATGCGGCAGCGATCGTGCGCGCCATCCTCGCCCTGGCGCCGCAGCTTGGACTCTCAGTCATTGCTGAGGGCGTCGAGACCTCCGCCCAACGTCGCTTTCTCACGCGCAATGGCTGCAATGCCTTTCAAGGCTATCTGTTCGGTCGTCCAGGACCACCTGAGGCCCTAGCGGCCGTCAATATCCCTGTCCGTCGCGAGCGCTCGGCCGGCTGAGTCTTAACGCAGGATTGACCAAGGCCCGGTGTCCGCAAGCTGCAAACCACCAAGCCATGCCTGATCGAGCTTCGCTAACACTACCCTTGAAGTAGCCCTTGGCTGCGATCGCCGACTCGGAAGCGCCTCAAACCTCACGATAGATCCGCGCGCCTTCTTCCAAGAACTCGCGCGCCTTCTCCTGCATCCCCGCCTCCAGCGCCATCTCGGCATCCTCGAGCTGGCGCGCCTTGGCATAGTCGCGCACATCCTGGGTGATCTTCATCGAGCAGAAGTGCGGGCCACACATCGAGCAGAAGTGCGCCACCTTATGTGACTGATGCGGCAGGGTCTGATCGTGGAATTCGCGCGCGCGATCGGGATCGAGCGAGAGGTTGAACTGGTCATCCCAGCGAAACTCAAAGCGCGCCTTCGAGAGCGCGTTGTCCTGGATCTGCGCGCCAGGCAGACCTTTGGCAAGGTCAGCACCATGGGCGGCGATCTTGTAGGTGACGATGCCTTCGCGCACGTCCTGCTTGTCCGGCAAGCCGAGATGCTCCTTGGGCGTCACGTAGCAGAGCATGGCGGTGCCGTACCAGCCGATGTTGGCGGCGCCGATGCCGGAGGTGATGTGGTCATAGGCCGGTGCGATGTCAGTGATCAGCGGGCCGAGGGTGTAGAACGGCGCCTCGAAGCAGTCTTTCAGCTCCTTGGTCACATTCTCCTCGATCATCTGCATGGGAACGTGCCCCGGCCCTTCGATCATCACCTGCACGTCCTGCTCCCAGGCAAACTTGGTCAGCTCGCCGAGGGTCTCCAATTCAGCGAACTGGGCCTTATCATTGGCGTCGGCGAGGCTGCCTGGGCGAAGTCCATCGCCCAGGCTGAAGGCGACGTCGTAGGCCTTCATGATCTCGCAGATCTCGGTGAAATGGGTATAGAGGAAATTCTCCTGATGATGCGCCAGGCACCATTTGGCTAGGATCGAGCCGCCGCGCGAGACGATACCGGTGAGGCGATCCGCGGTCAGCGGGATGTAGCGCAGCAGCACGCCGGCGTGGATGGTGAAGTAGTCGACGCCCTGCTCCGCCTGCTCAATCAAGGTGTCACGGAACAGCTCCCAGGTCAGCTCCTCAGGCTTGCCCTCGACCTTCTCCAGCGCTTGATAGATCGGCACGGTGCCGATCGGCATCGGCGCATTGCGCAAGATCCATTCACGCGTCTCGTGGATGTTCTTGCCGGTCGAGAGATCCATCAGGGTGTCGCCGCCCCAACGCGCGGACCAGACCATCTTCTCGACCTCCTCCTCGATGCTCGAGGTGGTCGCCGAGTTGCCGATGTTGGTGTTGATCTTGACTCGGAAGTTGCGGCCGATGATCATCGGCTCGAGCTCGGGATGGTTGATGTTGGCCGGGATGATGGCGCGACCGGCGGCGATCTCGGCGCGGACGAACTCCGGCGTGATCTGCTCCGGCAGGTTGGCGCCGAACGACTGGCCCGGGTGCTGGCGCAGCAGCTTCGCGTAGCGCGGATCAGCACGCAGCTCATCGAGCCGCATGGTCTCGCGGATAGCCACGTATTCCATCTCGGGCGTGATCAGGCCCTGGCGCGCATAGTGCATCTGACTGACGTTGCAGCCCGGCTTCGCCCGGCGCGGCCTGCGGATGTGCTCGAAGCGCAGAGAGGCCAAGGCCGGGTCCTGCTGGCGGCGACGACCGAAGCCGGAGGTGGGGCCATCGAGCAGCTCGGTATCGCCGCGCTCTGCGATCCAAGCACTGCGCACCTCCGGCAGGCCGGCCATCAGATCGATCCGCGCCGCCGGGTCCGAGTAAGGCCCGGAGGTATCGTAGACGTAGATCGGCGGATTCTCTTCGCGGCCGTCGCTAGTCAGGGTCGGCGTCTGCTCGACCTCACGCATCGGCACGCGCAGATCAGGCCGAGAGCCCGTCACATAGCACTTACGCGAGGCGGGAAACGGGCGGGTGGCCTCATCGGACAAGCGTGCGGTGGTCTCGAGGAAGGCTTCGGGGATGGCACTCATAGCGGCTCCTTAGGAACGATGGCGAACCAGCGTGCGAGGAACCGAAACGAGCCGACAGTAAAACCGCGGCTCGACCTGGCTTCCCTCCGCCGGTACGAACCGGATCAGGTAATGAGGGGACTCTCTCAGCCCACGCGTGCAGGCACCCCCAGCAGGACGACGACAGACGCTATAGAAAGCGGCCCGGGATTTCAAGCGAGGAAACCCGACGAATCCTGATGCAAGGATCCTGCGACTGCGATAGGGTTGTCTGCCAACATCCGATCAACCAAACATCCCATCAACACATCAAGGAACAACCCTATGAACACGCGATTGATCCTCCCCGTCTTTGCTGCGCTGTTCCTTACGCTGAGCGGTTGTGGCGACGGCGGCAACGGCGACGAAGGCGCGACTGAGCCCGCAGGCGAAGGCAGCAGCTCGACCATGGACGCGGTCAAGGAGAAGGCACAGGCAGCCATGGATAGCGCTGCTGAGGCTGGCAGCCAGGCCATGGACGCCCTCTCTGAGGCCGCCGGCGTTGCCAAGGATCAGGCCGAGATGCTGAGCGCGCAGGCTGACACCGAGGCGCAGGAGATGATCGGGCAGGTCAAGACCTACCTCGAGAAGAACAATCTAACCTCAGCCGAGGATCTGATGGCCAAGCTCGGCGAGTTGAAGGACTCGCTGCCCGAGTCGATTCGTGAGCAGATCGACGCGCTTGAAGTGAAGCTCGACAAGCTGCAGGGACAGGAGCAAGGGCAGGAGTAACGCGGGCGGGACCAAGGCGGCCCGCTCGGCGCGGCCGCCTTGCCGAATAGATGACCGCAACCTTTCCTTCTGCTGATCAGCGATTTTCCTCTTGCAGCGCGGGGCAGACCAACTCTGTTGCGTTAGGGCCGCAGGCAGCGGATCTGCAGTCTAACCGCGGCGCTCGCCCCGATTCCCACGCAAACGCCGCTCGATTCCATCGCGGACATCGCGCAGCGACAGCCGCCGCACCGGGCGCCGGCTCGCAACCCGCGCCGCATCGGCCGCATCGAGCCGCGTCTTGACCACACTGGCCAGGTATTCACCCAGCTCCGGGCGCTTCGCAATCAGCTCACGCACTGCATCGAGGTCGATCCGGATCAGGGTCACATCGGTATTGGCGATGAACTCGAGGAAGTTCGGCTGCGTGGTGAGCATCTCCGAGATGCCAAAATGCTTGCCCGGGCCGAGCGTCTCCACCACCTTCGGGGAGCCATCCGGCAGTCGGATCGCACTGTCGACCAGGCCACCAATGATCACGTAGAAGGCATCGCTAGCCCCACCCTCGGCCAAGATCTGGTCGCCGACATCAAAGTACCGATACTCGCTGCGCGCGGCCAGCTGATTCAGCTCGTCGTCATTCAGCACCCCGGCGACATCAAGACTGCGCAAGGCCAAGGCCACCGTTGGCGGCTCGGCGCGATTGGTGTGCGCGCGGCGCGTGCGCATCTCGGTCACCTCGGGTGAGACCTCAATGCCCGCCTCTTGCAAGCCAAGATGGATCTCGCGATAGAGCTCTTCGCGTGCTCGAAACATCGACGGATAGTTCTTCAGATGCACCCAGACCATGTAGCTATAAGGCACCTTCGAGGCATCGGAAAGGCGCACGACCGGATTCGGAAACTTCAGCACGCTATCGCAGCGCATCGCCGCATCCAGGAGCAGGGCACAGGCGAAGCGCGGCGAGACCTCGGCCGGGATGCTGACGAAATACCAGGGTGCATAGAGATGATGGTCGCTGTAATAATTCTTCAGCGACGCACTCGCCATGCGGCCATTCGGGATCACGACCGTGGCGTTATCCCAGCCTCTAAGCCGGGTTGCTCGCCAATTCAGGTCAACCACCTGACCGATCAGATTCTCTTCCGGGAGCTCAAGCCAATCGCCGATGCGGAACGGCCGCTCGATCCCAAGCGAGACTCCGGCGAACAGATCCCCGAGCGTGCGCTGCAAGGCCAGACCGATCACACCCGCGGCGACACCGGTCGAGACCCAGACACCGGTAAAGGAATAGCCCTGCTGCCACATGAACAACCCGACCGCCACCAGCATCACGGTGACATAGAGCAAGGCCTCGATCAGCTTCGGGATATGCTCGTTGCGATTCTTCCGCCGCCGGCGCTGCTTGGCGACCACAGTGACCACGCGGCCCAGGGCCCAAGCTGCGGCCAGGTAGACGAAGAAGTTGGTCCACCAGTCGACCGGATCAATCAAGCTCGGCAGCCCCAAGGCTCGCAGCGCATAGCGCAACAGCCCGCTGGTGATGACCACCCACATCGGCAACAGGATCACATCCAGCAGTGCCGTCAACAGCGGCAAATGTTCTGCCAGCGGCCGCTTGCCGACCACCAGCGTGCCGATCTTCCAGATGAAGGCCAGCACCAGCAGCCCGACCAGCAGCTCCCAGTAGCTGTTAGTCAGGCCATCAATGAGCTGTTGCAGTGCCGTCATCTGGCCAGCATGCTCGATTGCAGTTGTCGCATCCAATCCCCTTGTTTGCTGTTGTTGTTTGTTTGTCTTTCGACCAGACCTCGCAGAATCAGCGACAATGCTAGCGAAGCCCTACCGAACATCCTAGCCGTTCATCACCCTGATCACCTGTAAAAGCATCACTGTTTGCCCCAAGAGCCTGACCGCATGTCCACCGAACGCCCTGCCCTGATCGACCGTTTCGGCCGCCACCTGACCTATGTCCGCCTCTCGGTCACCGATCGCTGCGATCTGAGGTGTGTCTACTGCATGGCCGAGGACATGACCTTCCTGCCCCGGGCGCAGGTGTTGACGCTGGAAGAGATCGCCCGACTCGGTCGTTGCTTCACCGAGCTCGGCGTCACCAAACTGCGCGTCACCGGCGGTGAGCCGCTGGTGCGGCGCGATCTGATGACGCTGTTCGAGGCGCTTGGACCGCTGCCCGGCCTCAAAGACCTCAGCCTCACCACCAACGGCACCCAACTCCCGCGCTTTGCCGAGCGGCTCAAGGCCGCAGGTGTAACCCGTATCAATATCAGTCTGGATTCGCTGCGACCCGAGCGGTTCCGTGCCATCACCCGTAAAGGCGAGCTCGAGCAGGTGCTCACCGGTATCGAAGCGGCGCGCGCGGCTGGGTTTGCGCGCATCAAGCTGAACAGCGTCATCCTCAAGCATCGCAATCATGACGAGGTCATCGACCTGGTGAGCTTCGCGCTGGAGCGCGGACTGGATATCGCATTCATCGAGGAGATGCCCCTCGGCGAGATCGGCGAGCACGACCGGGCCGAGGCCTTCTATCCGAGCGAGCAGATTCGCGCCGACCTCGCCGAGCAGTTCGAGCTGATCCCGACCACCGAGCAGACCGGCGGCCCCTCGCGCTACTGGCGCGTCGCCGGCGCCGAGACCCGCGTCGGTTTCATCTCGCCGCACAGCCACAACTTCTGCAGCAGCTGCAACCGCGTGCGTGTCACCGCCGAAGGCCGACTACTGCTCTGCCTCGGCCAAGAGCACTCGATGGACCTACGCCGCGTGCTACGCGCCAACCCGCTCGATGATGAGGCAGTCAAACGCGCCATCATCAAGTCCATGGCGATCAAGCCCGAAGGCCACGACTTCAATCTCGAGGCCAAGCCGGTGATCTTTCGGCACATGAATGCGACCGGCGGTTAACAGCGGTCAACTGCCCGTCGTAAACGCGGCACATTCCGCGCAAGCTGTGCTGAGTAGCCGTCCATTTTCTCATTCCCGATGATCGTCCTACCCTGGCGCTCAAATCGGAAAGCAGTTGGTGGACGCTTTCTTAGCGCTCATTCGCTAGCCGGATGCCCCGGCCGGCTCTGGTCGTGCCGGCACGGCGGCCATCCTGAAGCCTTGGCGCAACAGCTCGGCCTTGGCGCGCAAGGTCAGATCCGTGGCAAAGCGAAATTGTTGGCGCGCGTCGATCGGATAGGCGCGCAGCCGGTAGCGAGTGCCCCAGGGCTGCTCTGCGGCGACCACCGCGATCGGCTCACCGAGCGCGAGGTAGGGGCTGGTGAGCGCGACATCGAAGAGCAGTTCGCGAACCCGAGCGCCATCATGGGCTGGATGCAGATAGAAGTCCGCGGTGCACTGCAATTGCGGGCTGCCATTGTTGGCGTTCGAGATCGGCTCGGTCCAGAGCTTCGCGTGCGGGATACTGACCAGATTGTCGTCCGGCGTCACCAGGTTGACCGCGCGCATGCCGACATGGGTCACCTCGCCATAGGTATCGCCGATCTGTACCCAATCGCCATTACGATAGGGCGCCTCGCCAACCGCGACGATGCCGGCGACCAGACTGCTGGCGTAGTCCTTGAGCGCGAAGCCGAGCGCCAATCCAAGCGAGCCGAAGATCGCGACCATGTTCTGCAGCGAGGGCTCGATCAGGGTCGGCACCGCCAGCAAGAAGGCACCGATGACGATGATCAGGCGTAACAGCGGCACCAAGGCCAGTAAGTAGTGCCGGGACTTACCGTGCAGCCGGTTGGCGAGCCAGGGTAGCGCCTTCTGCACCAGCAGGATCAGCGCGACCGTGCCGAGCAGAATCAGTGTCAGGTCGAGCAGAGCGCCGGTATCGAGCCGACGGAAGAGATCGTTGAGCGTTTCAGTATCCATGGTGCTAGCTCGGCAGATTAAACAGCGTCGACCAAGAAACGACGCCCGGCGAGGAAGCTACGCACGGCGGCATAAGCGAACGCCGTCACACGCCAGCAGCCGTCGGGCTCAGACTGGATCACCTCCGCGGCAGCGAGCTGCAGCAGCAGAGAGTGCGTCTGGAAGCGCGCATGCGGTAACAATCCCTCAACGACCTCGGTCGGCAGCCCATCGTGGAGCAGCAGCGCATGCAGGATCAGCGCCTCGGCCTCATCCAGACCGCTCGGCAGCTCAAGCTCGACCGCCGGGGCGACCCAGATGGTCTCAACCTCCGGCTTGCCGCCCGCCTCGTCACCGGCGTTGTCAGCCGTTTTGTCACTCGCCTTGTCGCCTAGATTCTCGCCCGCCTTGTCAGCCGTTTTGTCATGCGCATGGTCGTCCGCCTTGGCATCAGACTCATCATCAGCCTCAACTTCGACGGCCTCTGGCTTGTCTGGCTCTGAGCGCAGCCGCGAGCGCCAGAGCTGCAGCGCCACACCAGGGTTGCCGCGAGACTGGGCCGCGAGATAGCGCAGCTCACTGGTAATCCCGGTCTCCTCGTCATCGTTCACAGCCAACAGTAGATTGCCGCTCTGTGCATGACGGAAGCGGCGCGGGCGCGGGCTCTGCACGACTGGCGACCCAGCCGCTCCCCCAGCCGCCAGCTGGCCCAGCCAGTTCGCCAGGCGCTCGCCATCGAGCGCCTGTAGCGTCAAGGCACGCACAGCCTGAGTCGGCACCAGATAGCGCAGATAGGCCCAAGCCCAGCTGTCGCAGCCGATCAGGCCGAAACCGAGCTTGCCGCTAAGCAGGCGGTCGAACAGATCACGCACCAAGCCGAGCCCAGCCGGATGGCGCAGCCAGCAGCGCTCGAGCCGTGGCAGCGCCCAAGGGGCGTTACCGGTCGGCAAGTCGGCGAGCCAGCCTGAGTAGTCACCAGCGACGATCTCATAGGTCGGACTCGGGATGCAGGCGGCAGCTTGCTGCGCCGCCCAAGTCTCGAGCAGACCAGCATAACCGGCAGCGGGTGGGCTGATGATGAACCAGGCGGGATCGAGCTTGGAGCGCTGCTCAAGGGCTTGTTGCAACAGCTGCGCGGCTTGGCGCCAATCGATCGGGCTGGTGATCGCGTCCAGACGCTCGGGCTCGAGTCTGTGCAGCTCGTCCTCGGTCTTCACCGGTCCCTGCGACTGTTGCTGCCGGCGGCCAAACAGCCGCTTCAGCGACGACAGGCCACGCCTTGCGCTGGTCGCGGTCGGCGCCGATGGCAGCCGATAATCAGATAGCCGAACCAGCTCCCAGATCGGACGCTGCTGCTCAGTCTCGAGATCAGTCGAAGCCATGACTCAATCGGACCCTCAGTGCCTCAACATCAGTATCCTGAACGCATCAGATCGGTCTCCACCTGAGGCGATTTCTGTCCCGTAACGGGTCCGGCTCAGCGGTGGTGATGCGCTCGCGCAAAGCATCGACGCTGTCAAGGCCGAATTTCTCTTGGGCAGCCGGATCATCCAGTCTTTGAGCCGGAACAGCTCCAGAATCAAGGCTCGCTCATAGCCGCGCTCGGAAATCAGGCGAATCAGACGGAACTTCCAGCATCATGGGAGCTGGATTTCGTCATGGACTCCCGTCTCTGGCGATGGCGACGGTGGTAGACAAACTTACCCACCACGTAGCCCAGCACCAGCACAAAAACGACGCCAAAGATGAGGCCGTCATAGCGCGAAAAGTCGTGCAACACGCGCGTCGCCGAGGCGCCGAACAGATAGCCGATAACGCCAAAGACCGAGGCCCAGAGCAGCGACGCAAACCAGTCGATGAAGAAGAAGGGCCAGAAGCGCTCGCGCCCCAGGCCCATGATGTAAGGCGAGATGAAGCGCAGACCGGGAATGAACCGGTACATGAAGATAAAGCGCCTTTGATACTTCTCCATATAGCAAGTCACCGCTTGGAAACGGCTCGATTGCGGATGCAGGTGGCGCTTGTCCAGGAAGTGATGCACCAGCAGCTCGAAGCCACTGCCTGAGAGGAAGAACAGACAGCTGAGAATGTGGCTAGCAACGGTCAGCAAGAGCACGACGACGATCAGCAGTCCGCCATCGGTCTTAGCGGCAAAGCCAGCGGCGACCGCTAGCACCGCGCTATTGAGCGTCGAAGCGCTGAGTGCAAGCCAGAAATAGTGAGTCGAGAACAGGGAAAACATCAGTGTCCTGTGGTCTTCGAGAACGCGCTGATCACGGCGACGCCCGTAACGATCAATGCCATGCCAATGAGGCCGGGCAGATCGGGGATCTGCTGGAAAATCACCGCCGCAACCACCGCGACCAAGACGATGCCCAAACCAGCCCAGATCGCGTAAGCAAGCCCGACTGGGATGGTCTTGAGTGCCAGCGCCAGCAGATAGAAGGCGACACCATAGCCAATCACCACTACCAGGCTCGGGACCAGTTTGGAAAAGCCATCCGAGGCCTTGAGTGCATTGGTCGCAATCACTTCGGCGATGATCGCAACCGCAAGATACAGATAACCCACCGCGCGCCTCCTAAGGCCAGCTCTCACCTGAGCAGCCGTTGTCAGTGTGACCAACCCGGCGCAGAACTGAGCACCTATCCCGGGCTAGAGTGAGAGATAAGCTTACCGGATACTAGCCAGAACAGCCTAGTCTGAGGCACCATAGCGGGGCTTTCTCGCCTATGCAGAGGCGCCCCATCCACTCGATGGCCCTAACAACTGGAGGCCATGGCCGCAAGCGGTTTCCGCATCGATATAGGACCCTGGATTGAGTCAGGTTATCGACATCCCTCTCGCGGCCATCTCGCGCTTGGCCTTTGCTTGCAGTGCGTTGCTTCTCGCACCCGCCGCAACCGCCTTGGAGGCGTCCCTGGGGAGCACCGACCTCAGCCTAAGGGGCTTCGGCACCCTGGGCGCAGCCCGCTCAACCGACGGCTCGGCTGAGCTGGTTCGCGATCTATCCCAGCCGCATGGGATCAGCGACCACTGGAGTCTCACCACTGACAGCCTCTTCGGTCTGCAAGTCAATGCCCGCTTCAGCCCCGAGCTTGAGGCCGTTGTCCAAGCGGTCACGCGCTATAAGTACGATGAAACCTATAACCCTGACTTGAGCTGGGCCTTTCTGCGCTTGACCCCAAACCCGGTGCTGACAGTCCGGGTTGGACGCTTCGGGACCGAATTTTACATGCTCTCGGATTCGCGCATGGTGGGCTATTCCTACAATACAGTCCGCCCACCACCTGACTATTACGGCACCCTACCCTTCAACTATCTGGACGGTCTCGACCTGGCCATCACGCATCCGTTTGCCGGTGGTCTACTCACCGGAAAGCTGTTCACGGGCCAGAGCCGTGAGCAATCCCCGTTAGGAGCACCGCCCGACTTCGACTTGAATGAATCGCTGCTGATCGGGGGCTATCTCGAGTACCTAGATGGCCCCTGGCAGATACGTCTTGGTCAAACCAGCGTCCGCTTTGACAATGACCTCCCGCTCGAATCCTTCTATCAACAGCTACCCAAGGCCACAGCCGATGAGCTGCGCGTGAAAGACCAGTGGTCTCACTTCAGCTCGCTGGGCATCGTCTACGATCAAGGACCGTTCCAGAGCCAACTGATGTTGAGCAAGACCGACAATGAGCATGGCACCTTTCAGGATACTTGGGCGGGCTATCTCCAGCTCAATTACCGGATCAAGGATTGGACCCCCTTTCTTGGCCTCTCCTTTGCCACGTCTGACCCGAAAGCGCTTAGCCACCCGATACCCCCAGTGACCGACCCCTATCAGCTTGATTTCTATAGCAATCAGCGCACTGTCTTTGTCGGCGCGCGCTGGGATTTCTACCGCAATGTCTGCCTGAAGGCACAGGTCGATGTGATCAGGGGGAGCGCCGACTCGAAATTCCTCTACCGCTATGAAACAGAAGACTGGGATGGCTCGATGACCATCATGTCGCTCGCCTTGGACTTCGTGTTCTAACCGTGCCGATGCAAGATCGCAAAGGACTGTTGCTGTTGCTCTTCGTGCTCCTGATGAGCCAGAGCGCAGTCGTCGCAGAGGATAGCCTCGTTGTCGTCATGGGCAGCGATAGCGATGTTGAGCGTCTGACACGCGAGCAGGTCGTGCACATCTTTCTCGGGCGCTTTCGGCGATTGCCAAACGGACTGACGGCAACCCCGATCGACCGGCCTCAAGATCAGTCGCTAATGACCGATTTCTATCAACTGTTGGTCGGCAAGAGCCCCGCGGAGATCCGCTCCTATTGGTCGCGACTGATCTTTTCGGGAAAAACGGCGCCACCGCGTCAAGCAGGGTCGGGTCAGGAGGTCGTCAGATGGCTTGCAGAGACACCAGGAGCGATCGCCTACATGCGACCAGACGAATGCCCACCCCAGCTCCGAGTCGTGCTCAGGCTAGGGCCCTAAGCGCTGGATCAATGCGAGCGCGCTGGCATCAAAGCATCCTCGTCCGCGCCGGATTGGCGCTGCTTGCCCTGCTACTCTTGTTCGGCGCCATCAGCGTTGGCATCAACCTGATCTACAACCAGGCGCGTGCCGAGCAGACCACTGAGGAGCGCCTCAGCCAGCTGCTGGATACGGTGGAGAGCACCGCAAGCATTGCCTGTTTCACCCAGGATGAGATCCTCGCGCAGGAGCTGATCTCCGGCTTGCTCAGGAACTCTGAGGTTCTGGCCGTAGCGGTCGAGGCGGACAATCAACCCTTAGCCCATCTCAGCCGCAGCCCAAGCGAGGACATATCGGTCAGCGCTAACACAGCGGCCGGCAACCTGGATGATCAGATCCTGGTGCGCGAGATCTATTCGCCATTCTCGCCCCAGATGCGGGTCGGACGCATTCTACTGACGCCCAATCAGGCCTTGATCAAGGCGAATCTACAGCGAGAGACGCGGATCGCCATGCTGCAGACCGCGCTGCAGACCCTGCTTGCCATGCTCGCCTTCGCGGCGGCCATCCTGATGCTGATCATCCGCCCGATCACGGCGATCTCGGATCGGCTGCACCGGATGAATGCCGCCGAAGGCGAGCGCATCCCGATACCGGCCGGGCATCAGGGCTCTGAGATCGGCCTCTTGGTGCAGGACGTCAACCGCTTGGCCGATCGTCTGGTTGAGACACTCGAGGAAGAGCGCCGGCTCCGCATCCAGCATGCCGTTGATGAGCAGCGCTATCACGCCATCTTCAATAATGCCGAGACCGGACTCTTTATCATCGACGATCGGGGCTACCTCAGCTCCTGGAACCCCGCCTTTGCCCGTCTGATGGAGCTCCCACCTGAGGCCGAGACCCTTGCTCAGCGCTCCCTGTTCGAGCTTGCCTGGAGCGAGCAAGGACGCTTTACTGAGCTCCTGCTAGGCTGCATCGATACCGATCAGAGCCGCTCAGCAGAACTGGGATACCGCCTCAAAGATGACTCGCAACGCTGGCTGAGTATGGTGCTCACGCCGATTGCTGATGAGTCGATCCAGGGTGTGATCTACGATGTCACCCAGCATCTGGAGGCGGAACGCTCGGCCAAGCGCTCCGCCGTCACCGACCGCGCCACCGGCTTAGCCAACCAACTGGGCCTCGAGCAGCAGGCCAAGGAGCTTGCCCAGGCCTGCGATCTGCACGAAGGCGGAGGCTTCGCGCTCGTCCTGCTCAACCTCGACAACTTCACCCGGATCAGTGAAGGCCTCGACCCGGTAGCCAGCAATGCCATCTTGCAGGAGGCGGCAAAGCGGCTTTGCAGCAACGTCAAGGGCAGCGACCTGGTGGCGCGGATCAGCGAGTGTCAATTCGCCCTGCTGCTCGCAGAGATCCAGCGCGCCTTGGATGTCGAGCACATCATGGAGCGTGCCCTGCATGCGCTGCAGCAGCCATTGGTGGTGGCAAGCTCAACGGTGAAGCTCCAGGTCAGCGAAGGTATCGCTCTCTACCCTCAGGACACCAATGCCAGTATTACAACGCTCATCCAGCACGCCAACCTCGCCCTCTCGCATGGCGGATCTGGCCAGCTACGCCGAATGCGTTTCTTTAATCCAGGCCTCGCTCGGCTCGCTGAGGATCGATATCGCCTGGAGACCGCACTCCACCAAGCGATCGAGCTGGATCAATTCGTACTCTTCTACCAGCCCATTGTCGACATCGCCCAAGGACGCCTTGTCGGCGCCGAGGCCCTGATCCGCTGGAAGCATCCGCAACGGGGGCTGGTGCCACCAGACA
Organism: Halochromatium sp.; assembly: GCA_010912705.1. Lineage (GTDB taxonomy): Bacteria > Pseudomonadota > Gammaproteobacteria > Chromatiales > Chromatiaceae > Lamprobacter. The sequence continues at coordinate 9,153 of POWB01000023.1, read as the reverse complement.
GCTTCATTCCCTTGGCCGAAGAGACCGGATTCATCAACGAGATGGGACTCTGGGTCCTCGAGCAGGCCGGTCATCAGCTCGCGGCTTGGAAACGCGCCGGTTTGGAGCGCTATCTCTCGGTCAATATCTCAGCCCACCAAATCCCGAGCCAGCTGACCCCCGAGTATTTAGAGGACCTCGCTCAACGCCTGAGCTTCGAGCCATCTCGCTTGGGGCTGGAGATCACTGAAGGGGTGTTGATCGGCGATGTGGGCGAGGTTCAGACCTGGCTTGAAGCCGTGCGCGACCGCGGCTTCTTGGTCTATCTGGACGACTTTGGCACCGGCTACTCATCACTGTCCTATCTCAAGCGCTTCCGGGTCGACAGGCTCAAGATCGACAAAAGCTTCATTCGTGATCTCAGCAACGACCTCAGTGATCAAGCCCTAGTCCAGGCCGTCATGTCTATTGCCCACAGCTTCGAGCTTGAGGTGATCGCCGAGGGGGTCGAAGATCCACGCCAGGTTCGTCTTCTGCGCGACATGGGCTGTCGCTATGCCCAAGGCTATGTCTTCTCCCCACCTGTCGCCATCGAGGCCTTCACCGAGGTCAGCGAGCGCATCCTCAAGCTATTCGACGCGATCGCGATGGAAACACTCGCAAGCGACACTTAGCCTGGATATTTCATGAATCTCACGCGAAGGCGCGAAGACGCTAAGGAAACGAAGCGCTTGGCGAGCAGCAAGAGACCCCGAAGCCGATGTAATTCTGGCTCAAGGACGCTCGCCCTGCGGACGCCGCATCGTCAGCCCGGCAATGACCACCGCCAAGCTCACCACCGCCACGATGATCGTGGCCAGCGCATTGATCTGCGGCGAGACGCCCATGCGCACGCTGGCATAGACCAGCATCGGCAGCGTGGTCGACCCTGGACCAGACACGAAGCTGGCGATGACCAGATCATCCAACGAGAGCGTGAACGCCAGCAGCCAGCCCGCCAGCAGCGCGGGCGCAATCAGTGGCAGGGTGATGCTCAGGTAGACCTTCAGCGGGCGCGCGCCGAGATCCATCGCCGCCTCTTCCAGCGAGCGATCCATGCGCGCCAGCCGCGCACGAACAATCACTGCGACATAGGCCATACTGAAGGTGATATGGGCGATGGTGATGGTGGTGAAGCCTCGCCCCGGCGGCCAGCCCAAGGTCTGTTGCAAGGCGACGAACAACAGCAATAGGGACAGACCGATGATCACATCCGGCATCACCAGCGGCGCGGTCAGCAGCAGCTCGAAGCCGGTCCGGCCCCGGAAGCGACCATGGCGCACCAACGCATTCGCCGCAAGCGTTCCTAGCACTAGGGCGATACTCGCGTTCACCGCGGCGATGCGCACGCTGAGCCAGGCCGCATCCAGCAGTTGCTGATTACGCAGCAGTTCACCGTACCACTTGGTCGAAAAGCCAGCCCAGACCGTCACTAGCCGCGATTCATTGAATGAGTAGATGATCAGCAACAGCACCGGCACGTACAAGAATGCGTAGCCAAACGCGAGCAGGCTATACAGTGGCCAGCGCCGCCCATGAAAGGAATCCTTGCCTAAGTCTGAGTCCAAGCTCGAGCCCGAGCCTGGACCGGCGCCAACTGCGGCCTTGCTCATGAGCGTTCATCCTCCAACCGCCGCTCCCAATTCTCTTCCAGTCGCTGCAACAGCACGAAGGGCACCACCAGCACCGCCAGCAGCAGGATCGCCAGCGCCGAGGCCAGCGGCCAGTCCTTATTGCTGAAGAACTCGGTCCAGAGCATCTTGCCGACCATCAGCGTCTGCGGGCCACCGAGCAGGTCCGGAATCACGAACTCGCCAACCGCGGGGATGAACACCAGCATGCTACCGGCGATGATCCCCGGCAGCGAGAGCGGCAAGGTCACTGCCAAGAAGGCGCGCCAAGGCCGACAGCCCAGGTCCGCCGCGGCCTCCAGCAGACCGAAGTCGAGCCGGGTCAGATTGGCGTAAAGCGGCAGAATCATGAACGGCAAATAGGAATAGACGATGCCGATGTAGACCGCCAGCGGCGTATGCAAGATCTGCAGCGGCTGCTCGATCACCCCAAGCGAAAGCAAGACATTGTTCAGAATCCCGTTGCTCTTGAGGATACCCATCCAGGCATAGACGCGGATCAAGAACGAGGTCCAGAACGGCAGCACGATCAGCATCAGCAGCAGCACGCGCCAGCGCTCAGAGGCCGTCGCGATTGCATAGGCCATCGGATAGCCGAGCAGCAGACAGAGCAGGGTGCAGATGAGCGCAATCCAGAGCGAGCTGAGCAGCGCCGTCAGATAAAGCTCATCCTCGGCCAGCAGCAGATAGCTCTGCAGGTTCAAACGGATCGCCAGCACGCCCTCTTCGACCCATTCCCAGAGCGCCGTATAGGGCGGCTGCGCGAGCGCCGGCTCGGCCAGACTGATCCCCAGCACGATAACGAACGGCAGCAGGAAAAACAGCCCCAGCCAGAGATACGGCAGGCCAATATTGACCAAGCGGCTGAGTTGCCGCGGACCAGTGGTCAATCGTTGAAGCCTTGCCATCATGGTCGTTGTAGAGCCTCAACCACCACCAAATAGGTCTTTCAATGCCTGCAGCGTCGTCTGCCGCCCCAACTCGCCGATCGCGCTAGTGAGCGGGATCTCTTTCGGACACACCCGCACACAGTTCTGCGCATTGCCGCAGTCACTGAGACCACCATCCCCCATGATGGCGTGCAGACGCTCGGCCTTGTCGTAGCGGCCGGTCGGCTGCGCGTTCATCAAGCGCACCTGCGCTAGAGACGCTGGACCGACGAAGGCCTTGCCCAGATCAAACTCCGGACAAGCGGCTAGGCAGCAGCCACAGCTCATGCAGCGACTGAAGAGATACTGCGCGGCCCAATCCTGCGGCGAGACCCGTGGCGCGCGCTCATGGTTGTCCCAGGCCCCATCGATACGCAGCCAGGCCTTGACCCGCTTGAGGTTGTCGAACAGCTGCGAGCGATCGACCATCAGATCGCGCACCACCGGGAACTTGGGCAGCGGCTCGAGTCGGATCGGCGTCTCCAGGTCGGCGATCAGCGCCGAGCAGGCCGGCCGCGGCATGCCATTGATCAACATCGCGCAGGCGCCGCAGACCTCCTCCATGCAGTTGTGCTCGAAGGCCACCGGGTCAACCGGCTCGCCATTTGCGGTGACGCAATGCTCGCGCAAGTCCATCAGCAGCGAGACGATATTGGCACCGGGACGCGCCTTAAGCCTGAACGACTGCCAATAAGGCGCCGAGGTCGGATAATCTTGTCGGCGGATACGCAGCTCGACGCTGCTGTTGATTCGGTCAGCGGTGGCGCAAGCCTCGCGCTCGCCAGCTAACAGGACATCTGGCCCACCGGCCGCTACTGTAACTGGCTCATCGATCGGCAGGGCATCCGATTGCGTCTCGGCTTGCATCAGCGATAATCCCTCGGTTGTTCGGGCGCCAACAGCCCGAGGTCGACCGGCTCGAAGCCAATGCGCGGCCCCTCCGGCTGATACTCAGCGAGGGTCGTCTTCAGCCACTCGGCATTGTTCGACTTCCAGCGCTCGCGATAGGCCTCGAACTCAGGATCGCCAGGGAACTTGCCCGCAGGGATGGCGAGATCGAAGGCCGGCTTGAAATGGGCGCCGCGACATTCATCCCGCGCGCGGGCACTCGCGGCAATCACTTGCGCTAGACGCACCATATCCAGCACCTGCCGTGCATGCGCCAGGCTCTGATTCGCCCACCGGCTCGACTCGCCCAGCACCAGCCGCTCGAAGCGCTGCTCGAGTTCCCGCAGCCCCGACAGTGCGGCATCCAGCTCGGCGTTATCGCGCACCACACCGACCTTGGTGGTCATCAGCTCCCCCAGCTCGCGATGCAAGCAGAACGGGTTTTGATCACCGCTCGCCTCCGTCAGACTCCGATTGATCGCCCGCTGACGCGCCGTCTCGGCTGCGAACAAGGCAGCCGGCGCAGCATCGGCCCCCTGCTCGATCCCGCTCAGATAGCTCGCCACGGCCTCGCCAGCGACACGCCCGGAATAGGAGGCCGAGAGCAAAGAATTGGCCCCCAGACGGTTGGCGCCATGATAGGCATAGTCACATTCGCCACAGGCGTAGAGCCCTGGAATACTGGTCGCATGATTGCGCGGACTGCCTGGCTTCATACCACTAGTCGCCGCGTCTTTCTCGTAGTCGACCCAGAGGCCACCCATCGCATAGTGCGCCGCCGGGAAGATCTCCATCGGCGTCTCGAGCGGGTCTTGTCCGGCGAACTTGCGATAGATGGAGAGGATGGCACCGAGGCGCGTCGAGACGAACCCGCGATCCAGATGCGTCAGATCCAGATAGACCCGATCGCGGCTCTCGCCTGCGCTGCTCTCCTCTGCGCCGCGCTGACCGGCACCCCGCTCACCCGCACCCCGCTCACCCGCACCCTGCTTACCCACAGCGCCAACACCCAGCCCCAGCTCACGGGTCACCTTCCAGATCGCGCGCGAGGCGATATCGCGTGGCACCGTGTTGCCATAGGTCGGGTACCAGTCCTCGAGGAAATAGAACCGCTCGGATTCAGGGATGCGCAGCGGCTCACGCCGATCGTTCGGGTCTTTCGGCACCCAGATTCGACCACCCTCACCACGCGCGGCCTCGGTCATCAGGCGCGTCTTGTCCTCACCGAGCATTGCGGTGGGATGGAACTGGAAGAACTCGGCATTGGCGAAGCGCGCACCCTGCTGGTAGACACGGCTCGCCGCGGCGCCGGTCGAGTTGGTCGAGCAGGTGGTCTTTGGCGCGTAGAGCTGCCCCAACCCACCCGTAGCCAAGACCACCGCATCGGCGCGGAAGGCGCGCACCTCGAGGCTGCGCAGATCCATCGCGACGATGCCACGGCAGACACCGTCGGCATCCTTGACGAGCGAGAGAAACTCCCACCACTCCTGCTTCTCGACCCGGCCCTCGGTCTCCAGTCGGCGCACCTGCTGATCGACGCCATAGAGCAGTTGCTGACCGGTGCTGGCGCCGGCAAAGCAGGTGCGCTTGTGCTTGACGCCACCGAACAGGCGCTGGTCCAGCAATCCTTCTGGAGTCCGCGAGAAGGTCACACCCATGCGCTCGAAAGTGCGGATCAGGCCCGGTGCGTCCTCGCACATGGATTGGATCGGCGGCTGGTTGGCGAGATAGCTGCCGCCCTTGATAGTATCGATGATGTGCTGCTGCACGCTGTCGTGCTGGCCCTTCATATCGAGCACGGCATTGATGCCACCCTGGGCACAGGCCGAGTGCGAGCGCATCACCTCGAACAGCGAGAACAGCATCACCCGATGCCCGGCCTCGGCGATGGCCAGCGTCGCCCAAAGGCCACCGAGGCCGCCGCCGATGACGATCACCTGCCGCCCGGTGTCAGCTCCCTTCATCGTTGCTGCACTCTCGCTGGCTGCTTTTTGGAGACATCCAGGCTGGCAGCATGGATATCGGCTTCATTCAGACCAGCCGCATTCATTCCAGCGGCACTGATGCAGGTACCCTTCATGTCGTGACTCCGGCCGTCGGCAGGATCAAAAATCCGATCAGCCCATGCACACCCAGCGCGGCGAGCAGCAGCCCAAACCCAGCGCAAAACCAGCCGAAACGTCGCTGCGCCTCGGCACTGCTGGTCAGCCCCCAGACGATGGCCGCAGTGGCCAGCCCGTTGGCGAGATGAAATACCGCCAGCAGCACGCCAATGAGGTAGAGCGCGAAGATCAACGGCTGCGACAGCGCCTGCTGCATGTGGCCAAACAGATTCGCGCTGATGGCAGGATCGAACAGCCCTGCAATCCGAGTCAGGCCGACATGCAGCAGCAGAAACAGGATCAAGGCCAGGCCAGAGATCCGCTGCAGCCAATAGAGCCAGTTACGCAGATAGCCGTAGCGTTGCGGCTCGGCGCGTCCGTCGCGGATGATCAGCAACCCATAGCCGGCATGGAACAGCAGCGGCAAGGCGATGACGAACAGCTCGATCAGGAGCAGATAGTTCAGCCCTTGCAGCGCACCAACCACCTCCTCGTTATAGTGGACCGCGCCGAAACGCGATTGCGAGTTCTCCCAGAGGTGGAAGACCAGGAACGCACCCACCGGCGCCAAGCCGAGCAGCGAATGCAGCCGGCGCAGCAAGAAGTGCGGATTTTGGATGGAGGCTGACATGACACACCAAGGCGGCCGCTTTCCTCCAGCATAATCAGTCTGAGGCTCATCCCCGTTGACGAACCTCACGACATGGAGCTATTGCGTCCCTAGCTAGCCCCCACCGCCCCCTTGCGCGCCGCGCCCCCAAACGCCAATCCGGCTAGGAAGAGGTAGGCGAAGACGACGGCGGGCATCTGCATACTGAAGTCGACGAGCGAGTGCAGGCCGATCTGCACCGTCACGGCAACGAAGAGTAAAGGCAGCTCGAATTCCTCGCGGCGGATGACCATGGTTAGGGCCGATGCGAAGAGCAAGCCAAAGGCGCTGAGCAGGGCGATGGTCGCCGGCCAGCCGATCTCCATCGCCAGCTCTAGATAATCGCTATGGCCGCGGCGGAACAGCACAGATGACTTATGGTGAGCTCCTCTTGCCAGTGCTTGAAGAATGTGATCCAGGCGCGCAGGGGTCCGGGTGGATGAACGGCTGTTGGCGATGAGCGTCTCACAGACCGCAGAGATGATCTCAGGTTGCGGCTATACTCGCTCCATGACGACGACGCCGACACCGCACGACTGCTTCTTCCGCGAGAACTTCGCGCGGCCTGTGATTGCGCGCGACTTTTTGCGCCATCACCTGCCTGCCGCATTGCTCCCCGAGCTGGACCTCGAGCGGATGAGCATCTCGCCGGACACCTTCGTCACCGAGGCGCTACGCAAGGTCTACTCGGATCTGATCTATCAGATCCCCTATCGCGATACTCAGCTCTTGGTCTATCTGCTCTTTGAGCACAAGAGCCGCTCCGAGCATTAGGTGCTGTTGCAACTGTTGCGCTACGTTGTCGCCAGTGGCGAGCTGTACCGCGACCAGCACCCTGAGGCCAAGCGCCTGCCGCCGGTGTTCCCGCTGGTGCTCTATCACGGTCAGGAACACTGGCGTGCGCCCGCGCACTTCCACGATCTCATCGAGCCACTGCCCGACACGCTCAAGCCCTTTGTGCCTCAGTTCGGCTATGCGCTGCACGATATCTCGGCCAAGCGCAACGCCGAGGTTAAGGGCGCGGTGCTGTCACGACTGGTACAGCTCGCGCTGCGTTACATCTACAGCAATCAGCCCAGTGTGCGCTTCCTGGAGCTGCTCCAGTTGATCGCCAAGGTCAGCCGCGACGAGACGGCGATGGCGATCCTTGAATCCCTGCTGCGCTACTTTGTCCAAGGCACTGGGCGCCTGGATGAGCAGCAAGCGCGCACCTTACTTGAACAGACCTTCTCCGGAGAACCGCTGATGGAAACCTTTATCGACCGCTACATTGACCAAGGCAAACAGCTTGGCATCCAGCTTGGCGAACAGCGCGGCGAACAGCACGGCCGAGCAACCACCCTACTGCATCTCATCGAGCGCAAATTCGGTCCGCCAAGCGAGCCTATCCGCGAGCGGATCAACCAGGCTGATCCCGACACCCTCCTGCGCTGGTTCGACCGTGCCATCGACGCGCGCAGCCTTGACGAGGTCTTGCACTGAGCTCGGCAGCAGGCGGGATGAGCAAGACCCTGGGGAGATCCCGGTGGCGAGATCCGGGTGCAGTTTACTGATTTCGCAGTCTTGGTTGGTGGGTTCCCGCGTGAATGCCGGCTGGATGCAGGCGTCCAGTGAGCTGGATGGGTGCGCGCAGGCGACCGCCGGATTCGTCCATGCCGAAGATGGCCTTTTGCCGGGCGCCGAGCGCCGAGCGCAAGCGCTTGACCGAGGAGCCGTTGTCGGGGCTGAAGGTGGCGCTGGCGGCGCGGCGTTGGGGCGAGCATGCGATCGCTTGGCGATTGCACCCTTTGACCGGGGAGTTGTCAGGGTTCTGGGCCGTGACCGTCAATGCCAACTGGCACGTGATGTTTCGTTTTCAACTGCCATCTCGGCCTCGCTAGCGGCGGCGCTCCTCGCGTGCGACGTTCGGCGGTGGTGGTGCGATGGCTCAGCGGAGGCCGAGCGCTGGTCGGCTGGGCTTGGGGCTGGCGTGGCGCGTCATAATAGCCAATCGGGCGCCTGAGGTGCGCTGCCGGTTGCTCAGCGCTGCCGTGTTCCTCGCGAAGTCGGCTGCCGGCATCGCTCTGTTTCCGGGCTTCTCGCTGGAGATTTGGCGTTGGTTTAAGGGCTGAGCGGCACGGTGCCGCTCGTGACCGCCCGCGTCGGCCTGAGCGCCAGTCCTGGCTCATGCGGTCAGGCCGACAGGTGGTCGACGCTGAGGCTGGTCAGGCGCGCCGTTGTCCGCACGGTTGTGGCGGAGCAGCGTGCGCTGTCCGGCCAGTTTTCACGACTCCAGGCAGCCGGCACTTGCCAATGCCGTTGGGTTTGCGTCATAAACGACCGAGGCTATCTGCTTGGAGATCGACATGCCAATGACGACTGTGACCTCGCGTGATTTTGCGCGTGACCTAGCTCAGGCCAAGAAAGCCGCCTGCGCTGGCCCGGTGATCGTCACCGACCAAGGCCGGCCGACGTTCGCGCTGCTTAATATCGACGACTACTACAAGCTGTCAGGAGATGCGCCCCAAAGCCTGTTGGCAGTCATGGACGCGATACCGGGTGGAGATGTTGAATTTGATCCGCCGACGATCAGCGGCAACGATCTAAAACCTGCCGAGTTCCGATGAGATCGCATGTTCCTGCTCGATACCAAGGGGAACGGGGTCAGGTCTTGCAATCCAATCGGTGCTGAGTTGGCGGATGCGGTTCATGGCTTGCTGGACGGGTTCGTGGGCGATGGTGGCCATAGTGAGCTCCTCTTGCCAGTGCTTGAAGACGGTGATCCAGGCGCGCAGGGGTCCGGGTGGGTGAACGTCTGTTGGCGATGAGCGTCTCATGTCAATGATCGCGCATATGGAGCCACTCGGGGATCGGGATAAAGGAGCCACCCTCTGACCGAGATAATGGAGCCACCGCCTGACCGGGATAATGGAGCCAGCTCAGGACCGGGATAATGG
>POWB01000022.1:40052-93327 GCA_010912705.1 Halochromatium sp. | reverse complement strand
CGTAACATTTCTGTTCATCCATTAACTCAATGACGGAAAAAATAAGCATAATAGTTTGACAAAATTTGCTATGCGGTGTTTTGTTATTATCACAAATTTTCTGCAAACAGCAATGACTCATAGCAAGGGCTCACACATTTGGCCCCATGAGCCTAACCTTTATATCCACGCCCAACCCTGGTAGATCAATACCAGATGCAGAATTGCCTTCTTGATAAGAGTAGTTCTCAGCAAGGTAGGCTGTAAACTTGTGCTCCAGATAAGTTCCGACTGCCTTTCCGTCTGTAACGCCATATAGGGCAGGCTCATCATACTTGGTCTCAATTTCCGCGAAATTTGCAGCCTCCTTGCCAAGCTGATCGATAGTTAATTCTTTCTTCATATTACCTCTAGTGTGATTTGTACATAACGTTTAGGCTAGTCCGCCGTCCGCTGGTTAGCCCCTGCGCGATTTGAGCAATCGGTCATACTCTTTGTGAGTACCAATCCAAACCCAGACCAAGCCGTCTTCATCTTCGCTTGCAAGAGCACGGTGGTTTCTGCCGATGCGAGCAGACCAAAGGGTGCCGACTTTCTTTAGGTGCAGGGAAGGGTGCTTGGGATTGCGCTTGAGCAGATCATAGTTCTTGCGGGCCAATGCTTGAACATCTTTCGGAAGCGCATTGAACAGGTCCCAGAACCGTGATGTTGCCCTGTGCATTAGAACTCGCGGAGTTTTCCCTGCCTTTTTTCTGCAGTGGCCTCTTCAATCAAGAAGTCTAAAGCGCCACTGGCTGCATCTTGTTCTATCGCTCGGTCCCATTCAGCAGCATCGCGCTCGCTTAGCCAGTCAAGCAGCTTTGCATACTCCGGTTGAGGAAGCGCCTCAATTTGGACTTTGATCTGTTCAAAAGTTTGCACAGTGAGCCTCCGGTGTTATGGGGCTAACGCCAGCCTCAGCCGCCAGGGCAATCGCATCAAGATACTCTAATATTATAACGCGCTTATATGCTAGCGAAATCAGCATGATGGAGAACGTAGAGCCCTAATTTCTGAGCGTGGATAGAGCGCGGGTTCAAAGTCCTTGCCAGCAATCGACGCTCGGAGACACTCGTCGCACTGGGTCTGCAGGGGAATCCAGCAGCATTTCTGCTGGATGTAACCGAGATCCGACGCATAGCAGAGATAACGGCTTGAATTGAAAGACATTAGAGATTCAGAATACAATTAATACTTGATGCGATTGCCCTGTTAGTGCTCGTTCTATCTTGAAAATACTTGCCATGCGAGCCAAGAGTTGGTATCGGATGAAATCGTGTAAACGCTACGGAATGTGTCAATGAAGCCTTTTTACAGTCCATTGGCCGTCTTCGGTGCTTACATGGCTCGTAAGGGTCTCCGCGAAAGACTTGAGAGCGCTTTCAAATTCGGTTTTAGTGGGCATGGGCGAAGATTATTATTAAGCCTAACCAGTGATTGTATGGTTTCCGGCTAACCTATCACGGGAACTTAGCCTGGACAGCGCGGTGGTAGACACTGTGTCCCTGCGAGGTACCAACCGAAAAGGCTTGTTATCCCGCAGCGACCCGCCGATGTGCGAGATCCCTTCAGAGGTTACTTCCCGCTTCGATTCGGCGCTGACAACTGCGGGCATCGCCGATCGTGGGTAATCATCAGCCGCATCTTCGCCGCCGGCTGCGGTTCTCTCTGGACTTCCGCCACAAAGACCAACGAGACTCGGTCCGCAGTTTGAGCTTGGCCGTTGTTAAAGCCCGTAAAGCGAATTCGCATCGGCGCTGCCGAGGCGCGCGACCCTCCAGGCCTCGGCGATCTCGCGCGTCGCTAGCTCGGGGTCCGATGCGGTGCAAATCGCTGAGACCACCGCCATGCCGACCCCGCCAGCGGACCAGATCGACGCGGCATGCTCGGCGCTCAAGCCGCCGATGGCGACCACCGGCAATGGGCTCTCCGCGCAGATCGCCGCGAGCCCATCAAAACCGAGCGGCGCTGAATGATCGGGCTTGGTCGCGGTGGCAAATACCGGCCCGACGCCAAGGTAATCGACCAGGCTCAGCTCCGGCGCCTCCAACTGCTCGCGGCTCTGCACCGACAGCCCCAAGATGGCCTCGGCACCCAAGACCGCGCGCGCCTCAGCGACATCCCCGTCCGACTGCCCAAGATGCAGCCCATCGGCCCCAATGGCGACGGCGACCTTGAGCCGGTCATTGACGATCAGCGGCACTTGGGTACCGCGCAGCAAGGCCTTGAGCGCCTTGCCCTGCTCGATCAGCGCGGCATCGGAGGCCTGCTTGTCACGCAGTTGCACAGCGGTCGCTCCGCCACGCAGGGCGGCAGCAACGGTCTCGAGCAAGCCGGCTCGGGCGCAAAGTGCGGCGTCGGTGATCAGGTAGACGGAGAGGTCGATCATGGCGCCGGTCTAGGAAAACGCGAATCCGCGCTCGTGCTCACCGCTCAGGCGCAGCTCACGCTTCAAGATCTTGCCGGCCGCGTTCTTCGGCATGCTGTCACGCAGCTCGATCCGGCGTGGCTGCTCGTGGCGGCCTAGATGCTCGCGGCACCATCGCTTCAGGTTACCGACGTCGATCGTCTGCCCCGGCAAGGCCACCAGATGGGCGATCACGATCTCACCATGGGCGGGATGAGGCTCACCAACGACGGCTGCCTCGGCAACGCCCGGATACCTCATCAATGCCTCCTCGACGATGCGCGGATAGACGTTCATGCCATTGGTGATGATCAGATCCTTGATCCGATCGACCAGATAGAACCAGCCCGCATCGTCGCGCCGGCCGAGGTCGCCGGTGCGGAACCAATCGCCGAAGAAGCTCTCGGCGGTCGCCTCCGGCAGATTCCAATAACCGCGCATCACGCTCGGTCCACGCACGCAGACCTCGCCATGCTCGCCGTTCGGCAACTCGTTGCCGTCTGCATCGCAAATCCGCATCTCGACGCCGGGAATCGGCGGACCGATCGACGCCGGCTGACGTGGCCCCGCTGGCGGGTTCACGGCGGTGACTGGGCCGCATTCGGTCGGACCATCGCCTTCCAGGATCGGCACCCCGAAACGCTGTTCAAACTGTTCCATCACCGCTTGCGGCATCGCGGCACCGCCGGAGATGCAGAGCCGAACACTGGACCAGGCTGCAATCTGTTCCTCGGGTAGGCGCAACAAGAGCGTATAGAGGCTGGGCACGCCGAGAAAGATGGTCGCCCGATGCTTTGCGATGCCTTCGACGATCAGCTGTGGATCAAAGCGCGGCACCGGGATCAGCGCCGCGCCGGTGAGCAGCGGCGTCAGTAGACCAACGGTCGCGGCAAAGGCGTGGAACATCGGCAGCACCACCAGAAACCGATCGCGCCCCGGCTCCAAGGCCAGCACCTCAGCAACGGCCTGGACATTCGCTGCCAGATTGCCATGGGTGAGCACAGCGCCTTTGGGTCGGCCAGTGGTTCCGGAAGTGTAGAGGATCACCGCATCGTCCGACCATGATCGCTTGATCTCAGGCGTCGCTGCCGACTCCGCAACCATCGCCTCCATCACCAAGGCGTTCGGGCGCGGAGCATGCGCATCCAGCTTTTCCAGTTCATCAACATCTGGCTCATTGCAGCCCAGATCGCCGCCGATGCCAATTCGCAGCTGCACACCAGGCGCATCAGCCAGTGCCGCGCGCGCCGTCTCGGCCATCGCCAGATGCGCCATGAGTGTCCGGCAGCCGCAGTCCCGCAGCTGAAAGGCGACCGCAGCCGGATTCAATAGCAGATTGATGGGCACGACGATCGTCCCCGCCTTGAGAATCCCGAGATAGGCGACGACAAACTCGGGCCCATTCGGGCAGAGCAACGCGACCCGCTCACCCGGCTCGACCCCATTCCGCTGCAACCCGGCGGCAACCGCATCGGAGGTCTGATCCAAGCGTCGATAGCTCCAGACGGGCTCCGTGAGCACGGCCGGTGCATCGGCCCAGCGCTCAGCGGCGCGCCGAAACAACCTCGATAGACTTTCGCTCATGCCTGCCCTTCCGCGTCCGGCCACTCTGAATCTCGCGCTACCGCCGCGCTCGCCAGTGCAGAGCGGCTGGTCGCCGTCGCAACCCTAGATCACCCTAGATCGCCCTAGATCACCTTCGAGAAACCACCCTGCCCCTGTTTAGCCTCCATATAGGCATCGAAGGCCATGCAGATGTTGCGGATCAGCATGCGCCCCTTGGGCAGCACGCGGATACCGCTGGCATCGATCTCGAGCAGTCCATCGGCCTGCATGCCCTCGAGCTTGGCGAGATCGCGGCCGAAGTAGTCCTGGAAATTCAGCTCCCAGGCGCGCTCGACCTCGCTGAAATCGAGCTTGAAGTGACAGATCAGACGGGTGATGACGTCGCGGCGGATCTCATCATCGCGGCTCAGTTCGATGCCGCGGAACACCGGCAGCCGGCCGCCGTCGATGTCGGCGTAGTACTCATCCAGCTCGCGTCGGTTCTGGCCATAGGTCGCACCGACCTTGCCGATTGAGGTCACGCCGATGCCGATCAGATCGCAGTCGGCATGGGTCGAGTAGCCCTGGAAGTTGCGGTAGAGGGTGCCGTTGCGCTGCGCCAGCGCCAGCTCATCATCGGGGCGGGCAAAGTGGTCCATGCCGATATAGAGCCAGCCGGCCTCGGCCAGACGCTCGGTGGTCGCCTGCAGGATCTCGAGCTTGACCTGCGGCGGTGGCAGCTGGTCTTCGTCGATCCGGCGCTGGGGCATAAAACGACGCGGCAGATGCGCGTAGTTGAACACCGACAGACGCTCGGGGCCAACGGCGATGATCTGTTCGAGCGTCTCCATGAAGCTCTCGGCGGTCTGATGTGGCAGGCCGTAGATCAGGTCGATACTGATCGAACGGAAGCCCTCGCTGCGCGCGGCCTCGAGCACAGCGAAGGTCTCTTCTTGGGTCTGAATCCGGTTGACCGCCTTCTGCACCCGCGGATCGAAATCCTGCACGCCTAGGCTCATGCGATTGAAGCCGATCTCGCGCAGCAACGCGATGGTATCGCCCTTGGCCTCGCGCGGGTCGATCTCGATCGAATACTCGCCGATCTCGTCGTCAGCGAGCTTGAACTGCTTGCGGGTCTCGGCCATCAGCTCGCGCATCTGCACCGCGCTGATGAAGGTCGGCGTGCCGCCACCCCAGTGCAGTTGCTCGACGACGCGGTCGTCATCAAATAGCGCCGACTGCATCGCCAGCTCTTTGTAGACGCGATCGAGATAGGGTTGCACCAGGCTGCGGTCTTTGGTCGCGATCTTGTTGCAGGCGCAGTAAAAGCAGACCGTGTCGCAGAACGGGATATGGAAGTAGAGCGAGAGCGGTCGGCCGCTGGCATTGGTCGCTTGGCAGACCTGCTTGTAGCGTGCCTCATCAAAGGCGGGGTCGAACTCGACCGCTGTGGGATAGGAGGTGTAGCGCGGGCCGCTCTGATCGTAGCGCTGGATCAGTTCCAGATCGAATACCGTGCGCTGATCGGCTGCGCCCTCGCTCGCCAAGGAGCCCACCGCCCCTGCTAAGCGGTCACTGGGGTCTTCGGTCGTGGTGGTGTGGGTCTTCTCAAGCATTATTATCCTCTACCTCGAGGCGCCGGCGGCAGGACCTCGTTGCATTGTTTTAGATCAGTCAGGAGCCCGCAACCGCCTCGGCAAAGGCCGGATGCGCGTCGACAAGCTCTTGGCGACGCAGCAGAAACACGCCATCGCCCCCCTGCTCGAACTCGAGCCAGGTCAACTGCAGCTCCGGGAAACAATCCTGCAAGGCTTCCGCGGCGCTGCCAACCTCGACGATCAAGATACCATTATCGGCCAAGAAGTCGGGGGCATCGCGGAGGATACGCAAAACCAGGTCTAGACCGGTCTCGCCAGCGGCAAAGGCTAGCCTCGGCTCATGCCGATACTCGGCGGGAAGTGATTCCAGCTCTGCTGCCGCAACATAGGGCGGGTTGGAGACGATAACATCGTAGTCGGCCTCGCCATCGATAGCAGCAAACAGGTCCGACTCGATGATCCGGACTCGCTCCTCGAGTCCGTGCATCGCGCGATTACGCATCGCGATCCGCAGCGCGGCGGGCGAGATGTCGGCCAGATCGACATCGGCGTCCGGCAGATGCATGGCTGCGGCAATACCAATACAGCCACTGCCGGTACAGAGATCGAGCACTCGGCTGACCTCGGCGGGATCGATCCAGGGCGCGAAGCCATCACGAATCAGCTCGGCCAGTGGCGAGCGCGGCACCATGACCTGGTCGGAGACGATCATCTCCAGCCCTGCAAACCAGGTACGCCCGGTGAGGTAGGCGGATGGCCGACGTTCGTCAACACGGCGCGCAAGCAGGTCGGTCACAACCTCACGCTCCAGGCCGGTGACGCGGCACTGACCATAATCGCCGATCAGCGCCGGTGGCATCTTTAGCGCCTCAGCCACCAGCCAAGCGGCCTCATCGAAGGCATTGTCTGTGCCATGGCCGAAATGCAGACCAGCCTCAATGAAGCGGCATGCGCCCCAGCGGACTAGGTCCTGAATCGTCAGAAGCTCATCGGTATCAACCTGCATGGCGACGGGGGCTCTCGCTGGTGCTTAGGGGCTGCTCGTCGCAACGATGCCAGGGTGCGAGGGCCTTGCTGCGATGCACAGGGTCTCTGTGCCAAAACGCCTGAGCGGTTAAGCGCGTTGTTGGAAGTGAGCGGAATCGCTAAGCATAGCATTAGCTCAGTCAGGGCTGCCGATAGGATGCATCGTCAAACTGATCTAGGCCAAGACCGCTGACCCAATCAAGGCGCGACCTAATTAGGCAGCCCGCTGTTTCCCTGCAGTCATAGGATGCCTCTCGACGCGCTCGCCTTGCCGCTGTTGACGCTGCCCGCGCTCGACTAGATCCGCCAGCGAGATCTCGCTGAGGAATGTGAAGATCTCGTCGCTCAGTTGATCCCAGAGGCTATGCGTGAGGCAGCGCTCGCCGCCGCGGCAGTTCTCGCGACCACCACATCGAGTAAACTCGACCCATTCGTCCACAGCGCAAATGATGTCCGCGATCGAGATCTCATCTGCCCCCTTACCGAGATAGTATCCTCCTCCTGGACCCCGAATCCCCCGCACCAACTGCTTCGCGCGCAGCGCTGCGAAGAGCTGTTCTAAGTAGGACAATGAGATACCTTGATTAACCGAGATGTCGGCCAGCGTCACCGGTCCTCGGCCCGAGTTGAGTGCAAGATCGAGCATGGCGGTGACGGCATAGCGGCCCTTGGTGGAGAGTCTCATGGTGTAATGCCTGAAGGTTAACGCAGCCTTATCCTAGGGTCTTACTTGGTTTTGCACTGATCATTTGTCAAGGAAAACCGTTCAACATTTTTTGATCGAGGAGCGAAAGATGCCACGCGTCGATATCGACAGCTTTTACCATCACGCCTTGGCCCTATACGGCGAGAACGCCGAAGGCATGCACTGGCGCTCGACCGAAAGCCAGCAGATTCGGTTCCAGGTGCTGCGTGGCCTACTGCCGTCGGATCTGTCAGGGATCTCGCTCGTCGACGTCGGTTGCGGCCTTGGCGACCTGCACGCCTTCCTTGCTGCCCGTCAGGATCTACCGCGTCAGTACATCGGCCTCGATGCCGTTGAGGTGATGGTGGAGCGAGCCCAGGCCCGAACCGGCTGCACCATCCTGCATTGTGATGTACTGAGCGACCCGCTCCCGGAGGCCGATTGGTACTTTGCCTGCGGTGCCATGGCACTCTTAACGCATGATGAGACTGGCGCCTTCATCGCTCGCTGCCTGAGCGCCGCGCGCTATGGACTGGTCTTCAATCTGCTCAAGGGAAACCAGCTCTCGCTGACCTTCAACTATGTGCTGCCCGAGGCCGTCGAGGCCTGGGCGGCTGAGATGGATGTCGACTTAGAGATCGTTGAGGGCTACGTCGCAGACGACTTTAGTGTCCTGATGAAGCACCGCAACGCCAAATGACCGCGCCCTGAGGGCGGGAACCAGCGAGATAGGCAATGAGTCTGTTAGACTGCCGGCCACTTTTTAGCGACACAGGAGCCGCTCATGGCCGTCGTAGAGCTCAACGAGCAGACCTTCGAACAGACCATCAACGATAATCCCTTCGTCATCGTCGACTTCTGGGCAACCTGGTGCGGCCCTTGCCGCTCCTTCGCGCCCGTCTTCGAGAAGGTCTCGAACGACCACGAGGATATCGTCTTCGCCAAGGTCAATACCGAAGAGGCACAGGGCATTGCTGCTCACTTTCAGATCCGCTCGATCCCAACACTGATGATCTTCCGCGACAATGTGATCATCTTCTCGCAGCCCGGCGCGCTCCCTGAGAGCTCATTCCGGGAGTTGATCGGCAAGGCTAAAGACTTAGACATGGACCAGGTGCGCGCCGATATCGCCAAACAGCAAGGGGATACCGCCTGAAGCCCAGCGCAGCATTTGCGTCTAGGCCTACGGACTCGGCTGAGCGTCAGCATGCAGGCACCCAGGTGCTTCTTCACTCGCCTCGCACTGCTGACGCCGCCACCTGACGTCGGTGGATTGATGGCGTTATGCGAAGAGAGCTATTGCGCCTTGATGCGGCTTGCCCCCAGGCTGCCGCAGCTCGCCAACCAGCTTCGCTCGAGACCTGAGGGTCTAGCAGAGCTGTCACTCTCGATCATCGAGCAATCGCGCTACACGACGACCTTACGTCTCACCCACCTGCTGCGCGGGGAAGCGGGCGTACAGCATCCCTCGGAGCCGGATGCACTGTTGCGCGCCTATCATGATGCGGCGCAGGTCGAGGTGCTTAATCTCAGGCAAACCGTACTGCCCATCCTCAGTCATTACCAAGCGCCCGCCTTAGCCGCCAAATGGCGTGCCAACCTCTTTGTCTCCAGATGGCTCGGCTATTGCCTGCATCAGGGCTACCATTTTCCGATCAGCGCTGATAGCGAAGTCGCAGTAAATGCCAACGAACTCCTGCCGAGCACCTGACCGCCTGAGCCAAGTAAAATCCAAGCTCAGCAAAATCAACACAGAGCCCGCTTGTTGCAGCCAGATCGAGCCCAGCGATCGACTCAATACTCGAAGCTCCACTCAAGCCCAGTGGTCAGCCTGATACGAAGACGCTTAGGGCGAGCAGCCTTGTCTTCCGCTGCCAGCGCTTCATCCCCAATCTCCACCAAAATCTCGGCTCGCTGTTCGAGCCAGCGCTCTAGGTCGCCGGGATCTGGCAGCAAAATCCTGCGTTCGGCTCGCGCCACCAAGCTGAGCACCTGCAAACCTGCTGCTGCATCGAGACCGCCAAGCACCCGCGGCAACGGCTGTGGCAGCAGCAAGAAGAATCCAGCGCCCCACTCATCAGTGGCTATCCTGACGAAGGCTCGAGCAGCAGGATCATCGAGCGCTGCAGCAATGATCAAGGCACGATCAGGATAACGTGCCACCAATCGTGTCAATGCTCGCCGCATCAGCAGCGCGAGCCGCGTCCCTTGCCGCCTTCTAACGGCAGCTCTGCAAGGCTCGCTATCCTCATCGGTAGCACCAAGGGCGGTCTTGATTGGCGCCAAGCCAACCAACAAGAGACGCAGCACACCCAGTCCAGAGCGCGCCAATAGGGTCGGCACCAGCCGCACTGCAAACCGATCCAGGTCTTTCATCGGCCCAGATAGCTGCTGATAAGGGATCAGCTGCGGATGATGCTTGCGCGCATTGTCGCGCGTCGGCGCATAGGACCAGCCATCTAGCCAGCGATCCGCGGCCCAACGGCCATGCTCGATCACCGCCAGCCGCTCGACCTCGATCGGCGCGAAGGCAAAGGACTCGACCTGACTCTCTGGCACCGCTTGGCAATCAGTCATCGCCAGCTTTGCCCAGAGATGATCGGCTTGGTGGCGATTGGCATCCCGATAGGAGGCCGCCAGGGTCGACCAGGGCCGTCCTGCTGGCTCCAGCGATGGATCGCGACCCTGCGCTTCGGTGGTATCCCGATAGTGCTCGTGGATCACGCGCGCCAGCTCGTCACCACGCCCCTCGAGCAGGACGGCTCGATCTAATGCCAGTCTTCTGTAGCTGATCGGGATCAGCTGTCCATCCCAATCGCTGAGTTCACCACTGGGCTCTGCATCCCCGATCTCCACCAAGATCGGCGGCGAGCACTGCTGCCTGTCGAGCAGATGCTTGGCCAGTACGCGCGCCTGACTCAGCGCGTCGGACAGCGCATCAGGCGGCTGGCAAACCACGACCATGGTCACCAGCGGCACATCGGACCAGTCCATCACGTCCTCTGAGCCAAACAGGACGTCGGCGATCTCATGCACCTGCGGATAGGCCTGCGAAAAGGTTTGCGCCCAAGTCGCTGGGTCCTCACTCAGGAGCGTGAAACGGGTCCGCGACCCACCGTAACCACTGATCCGCAGCCCATGCAATAGCAGCGCCTCAGCAAACCGACTGCGACCGCAAATGACGAGATGAATCGGCTGGCCAAAGCGCGGGTCTGCCCCCCAATGCAAGGGCCAGCGCGCAAGCAGACGCCGCGCAGCGGCCACTGGAACGGAGAGCTGCTCAAGCTGGAGCCTATCCAGCCAGCGCGCGCTGGACGCAGCCGAGGTGCTCGTCGTGGAGGCTAGGCCGTCATCGACAACCAGCACGGGTAACGGACGCCGACGGCGCCTCTGCTCGAGCTGCGTTGCTAAGGCGTTTAACTGCGCAAGCGGATCATTGAGACCCGCAAGCACCAAGACATCGGCCTTCGAAAGCTCAGGCGCTGCAACCTCAGTCGCCCGCACCCGAATCAGCCGCTCCGGACCGCGAGCCAAGGCGCGGGCGCAGGCATCAGCGACAGGGCCTTGCCCAAGCAGGATCAGCTGTCTTCGGCGGATCTTGAGCACCCGGATGTAAGAACGATCCTGGTTCTTCCTCAGAGAGATGGCCATTGTCTCATGGCCTAATCACGGCCTAATCACCAAAGGCCGCCAAGAAGGCCGCGACGAAACGCGGATAGTCGCTATCTGCTAACTGGTTGATACCAGCCGCAGCCTTGCGGCCGCCACCGGTGTCGAACTGGCGGCAAAGCGCATCGGCACCATCCGGACGGTTGATCGGCGCCCGTACACTGACCACGAAACCACCTTGCTCGAGCCGAGTCAGCATGGCGTGCGCGCGCGCCGGTGCCTGCTGCGCCAGCTCATTGGCATAGACGCCACCGACGCGGCGTGCCCAGGCTGCAGCCGGCAGCAGCATCAGCAGATGGGTCGCACTCTGGTGCTCCGGGCTTAATGCGCGGGCAGCGGCCATATCCTCAGCATAACCGTTGCGCAAGGCCTCAAAGGCCTGATCGCAACGGACGAATTCGAGCGGATCAGCATAGGGTCGCAAACGCTTGAATAAGGCATCCGGAGGAAAATGCAGATCGGCCACCGTCGCGCCATAGCCATTGTAGTTGAGCAGAATACCAAGCTCGCGCAAGCGCTCGAGCTGATCCTGCTGCAGCCCGAGTGGCTCCGCCGCACGCATCGCGGCAGCGTCGAAGTTATCGCCAAAGGTGCCGACCACAGCCCAAGCCCGCTGCCGCCCCGCGAGCAGATCGTCGACCAATAGGCTAGTGCCACGATCCGCGGTGGTATCGATGTGGGCCTGCAGATTCGGATGCACAGGGATCTCACCGGGGTAATGGTGATCGATGTAGCGCAGCGTCGCTCCACGCTCGAGCAGTTCAAGCAACGCGCTGCGATTCTTGTCCAGCGAGACATCGAGCACTGTGACCTGATCCCCTGCCCCGGCCGGCACCTGCTGTAATAGCGCGATATCCCGCTTGGTACCGGTGATCAGGACCGCCTGCTCAGCATCCGGCTCCGTCAAGTGCAACTGTTGCAGGGCACAGAGGCCGTCGGCATCGCCATTGAAGACATCGTAGCGGGTCATTGAGCATTAGCCTCTTGCTTCGGTCGCAACTGAATACCAGGGGACAAAGCTTAACGCGCGGATGGCGCCGGTGCCCAGTGACCCAGTGGCTGAGCCCGACCACTGACCATCCAGATCCTTGCTATTTTTATCCGGCTTTATCTGTACTCATCTATGGCTCTTAACTTTAGGACGAGGGTAAAAGGCTTGCTGGGAATCGACTTAGATGCCCACAAGGTGCCTCAGATCATAAGAAAAGCGCCCTTTGGCTGGCTTCATGCGTTGCCAGACGAGTAGAATTTATGACGCTTGTGCCGCCAAACCGGCCTATGCACAACTTAAGATCGCTCACCGACCCCCAAATCTCGACCGGCCCAAAGACAGGCCCGCCATTGATGACCGACGACAACGATTTCGAGGCCCTGCTCAAGGAGCTAGAAAAGACCGAGCAGGCGCTAGCCGCTCGTCCTAAGGTAGGTGACCGGGTCAAGGGCACCATCATCGAGATCGGCGAGGAGCATGCATTCGTCGATATCGGAGGCAAGGCCGAGGCGACCATGGAGCTGACAAATCTGCGCGATGCGGATGGTCAGATCAACAAGGCTGTCGGTGACCCCATCGAGGCCGCCGTGACCGGCATCGACCCCGACAGCGGTACCTTGGTGCTGGGCAGTCGTCACGGTCGCCATGCCCATGGCGCCGATCAACTCGAGGCAGCCTTTCAGGCCGGCACGCCGGTCGAGGGCCAGATCACCGGGACGACCAAGGGCGGTCTCGAGGTCCAGATCGCCGGCCAGCGTGCCTTCTGCCCGGCCTCACAGGCCGATATTCGCTTCATTGAAGACCTATCGACCCTGGTTGGTGAGCGCGCCTCGTTCCGCATCACCAAGTTCGAGGGTGGTCGGCGGATGAACTTGGTCGTCTCACGACGCGCTGTGCTTGCGGAAGAGCAGGCCGAACGAGCGGCCGCAGTGCGCGCCAAGCTTGAGCCTGGCGCCGTTCTGCCGGGTACCGTCGTCGGTCTGCAGGAGTTCGGTGCCTTCGTCGATCTCGGCGGCGTCGAGGGGATGATCCACATCAGCGAGCTAGCGCTCGGTCGGGTGCGGCACCCAGAAGAGGTCTTAAGCATCGGCCAAGAACTCGAGGTCGCAGTGCTGCGGATCGAGCAGACCAATAATCCCAAGCGCCCGGAGCGGATTGCGCTTTCGATTCGGGCATTAGCGAAGAACCCCTGGTCCGACGCCGGTCAGCGTTATCGGCCCGGCACCCGGGTGCGTGGTCGCATCGAGCGCCTCGAGCCCTTTGGTGCCTTTATCGAGATCGAGCCCGGGCTCACCGGACTGGTGCATGTCAGTGAGCTCGGTGCCGGTCGACGCGTTGAGCATCCGAAAGATGTCGTGCAGGTCGGTCAAGAGGTCGATGCGGTGATCGTGCAGGTCGACACCGAGCGCCGCCGCATCGGGCTCTCGCTCGCTTCCGATCGCATCGACGAGGCCGAGGCGAGCAGCGCCCAACCGACATCCCCTGCGGGCTCGAAAAACGACCGCCGCTCGGTAGATAGCCCCGAAGAGTCGGGCGTCGGCACCCTCGGCGAGCTGCTCAAGGCCCAACTCGGACAGGATGACGCGCGCTAACCCGATCTAATCCGTCCCTTAGGTGACCACCGACAATGCCTTAACCGGGCAAGCGCTGGAAAATCACTGATTGAGATCAGCGCGGAGAGAAAGACCCATGTCAGATAAGGCCCCCTGGATCACCTACAGGCCTGAGCTCAAGGTGATGGACTGTACGGTTCGTGATGGCGGCTTGGTCAATAGCCATCGCTTCAGCGACGACTTCGTCAGCGCCTGTTATCAGGCCTGCGTCGCGGCCGGCGTCGATTACATGGAGATCGGCTACAAGAACTCACCTAAGACCTTCCCGCGCGAGAAGTTTGGCCCTTGGCGCCACTGTGACGAGAGCGATCTTAAGCGCGTGGTCGGCGATCACGACCCCGAGGCCACAGGGCTGAAGCTCGCAGCCATGGCCGATGCCGGCAAGAGCGATTGGGAGACCCAGATCGTCCCCGCCGCTGAGAGTCCGCTGAGCATGATCCGGGTCGCCTTCTATGCGCACCAGGTCTCGGAGGCGGTCGACATGATCCGCTTTGCCGCCGAGCAGGGCTATGAGGCAACGGCCAACCTGATGGCGGTCTCGAACATCACCGAGGAGGAGATCGACACCGTCCTCGAGGCCATCGCCGACACCCCAGCCAGCACCATGGTCATCGTCGATAGTTTCGGCCATCTCTATCGCGAGCAGGTCGACCGTCTCTATCATAAGTACGCCAATGCCCTGAAAGGCACCGGCAAAGAGATCGGCATCCACGCGCACAACAATATGCAGTTGGCGTTCGCCAACACCATCGAGGCCATCATCCTTGGCTGCAATCGGGTCGATGCCACTATCTTCGGCTTCGGTCGTGGTGCCGGCAATTGTCACACCGAGATGCTGCTCGGCTTCCTACGCAACCCAAAGTTCGAGGTACGCCCGATCATCGAGGTGATCCAAGAGCACATCCTGCCGCTGCGCCGCGAGATCGAGTGGGGACCGATGATCCCTTACAACCTGACCGGCCAGCTCAATCTGCATCCGCGCGCGGCGATCGAATGGCGCGAAGGGCCAACCCCAGACGACTTCCTCGCCTTTTACGACAAGGTTGTCTCCGAGATCTAGCCCAAATATTTCAGGCGAAGTCACGAGGCTCTGGCCCGCACTGGCATCATGACAAGCCTGCGCGGAACAGTTTAAAGCACCTTCGCAAGCAGCGCCTCTGGCGTGAGCGGCTGCTCCGGCATCGGGATACGCACCGTCCAGCCATCGCCAGGCGCGGCCTCAAGGGGGCGGCCATCGGTTGCGCTCAGCTGCTCGAGACGAAAACGCTGGAGACCTGCGGGGGTGATCCATTCCAGCTCATCCCCTGGCACAAACCGATTGCGCACGCGAATCTCAGCCCAGCCGCTGGCGGCATCGACCTGGACCAGCTCGCCGACGAATTGGCGACGCTGACTGACTGAGCTGCCCGCCTCATAGCACTGTAGCTCAGAAGGGGCGTGGCGCCGCAAGAAGCCTTCGGTATAGCCGCGATTGGCGAGGCCCTCGAGTTCGTCCAGCAGACCGCGATCGAAGCCACGACCAGCCGCAGCATCATCGATGGCGCGGCGATAGACCGAGGTGGTCCGCGCCGTGTAGTAGTGCGACTTGGTCCGACCTTCGATCTTCAGCGAATCGATGCCGATCGCACTCAGCCGCGCGACATGCTCAACCGCACGCAGATCGCGCGAGTTCATCACATAGCTGCCGTGCTCGTCCTCAAACAGCGCCATGTACTCACCGGGACGCTCGGCCTCTTCCAAGAGCCAAACCTGGTCGGCCTCGGGATGACGCTCGGGTATAAGGTCCGCCCCAAGCTTGGGCGCTTGCCCCACCCGATACGACCAGCGGCAGGCATTGGTGCAACTGCCCTGGTTTGCATCACGATGGCTCAGGTAGCCCGAGAGCAGGCAACGGCCCGAGTAGGCGATGCAGAGCGCG
This sequence comes from Halochromatium sp., assembly GCA_010912705.1. Classification (GTDB taxonomy): domain Bacteria; phylum Pseudomonadota; class Gammaproteobacteria; order Chromatiales; family Chromatiaceae; genus Lamprobacter. Next base: position 77,857 of record POWB01000022.1, on the reverse strand, counting down.
CCATGGACGAAGACCTCCAGCTCCATCTCCGGGCAGGCCTGCCGGATCTCGGCGATCTCATCTAGCGACAGCTCGCGCGACAGGATCACGCGCCGAATCCCCTGTTGTTGCCAGAAGCGCACCGCCGCTGCATTGGTGGTATTGGCCTGCACCGAGAGATGGATGGCCAGCTCAGGCCAGCGTTCACGAACTAGCAGGATCAGGCCCGGATCGGACATGATCAGCGCATCCGGCCCAAGCCCAATCACCGGTTCTAGGTCGGTGAGGAAGGTCGCCAGCTTGGCGCCGTGTGGCATCAGATTAGCGGCCAGATAGAAGCGCTTGCCGGCAGAGCGCACCGTCGCAATCCCTTCAGCGAGCGCATCTAGGGTGCCGAACTCGTTGTTGCGCACCCGTAAACTATAGCGTGGGATGCCGGCATAGACGGCATCGGCGCCATAGGCGAGCGCATAGCGCAGGTTGCGCAAGGTTCCAGCTGGCGCGAGCAGCTCCGGGGCTGCCGACTCGGCAGGACTTGACCGAGCTGGGCCTGACATCACTGCAAGGTCACCTCGAAGCTGAGCTGCTCAGCACCACCGACTAACGGATCGCGCAATACGGCGATCGGCAGTTGCTGGCCGGGGCGGCTATCCATTAGCGCGATGCGGATATCGGCGTAGGAGTCGATCGCAGTCTCGCCGATCTCGATGATCCGATCGCCGGCTTTGACACCTGCATCGCGTGCCCCGCTCTGCTGGGCAAAGCCCTGAACCGCGACGCCTTGACCTTCAGAGTCGGTATCTAGCATAACGCCCATCAGGCCGGTCTTTGGCAGTTCCACGGCTTGCGGATAGAGCAGGAAGTCGGCCATCTCGGGATCGAGTGGGCGCTGTTGACCGCTCATCACGATCGACATGGGAACATCTAGGCGCCGCTTGACCCGCGATGGGATACCACGCCCATATTCGACATGGCCGGCGCCCGCAAGCAGGATCAGTTGCGACTCCGGATTCGCCTGCAGCCAGCGCACCGCGCGCTCAGCCATGCCCTCGTCCCAGAGCAGTTGGACCTCGAGGAAGTGCTCGAATGAGGCATCTTCAGCCTTTGGATGCATCTCGAACACCCGCTGCAGATGAGCACGATAGTCAGCGGCATCGCGATCGATCTCGCTCGGGATCTGCGCAGCCTCTTCGGGGCTGAGTGAGGCGATACCGCCATCGCCGACCTTATCCGTGATCTCGCGTGGCAGATTGAGGGCGATGAGCGGGATGCCCTGCTCCCGCGCATAGCGCAAGATTGGCCGGTAGAGCCGGTAGTCGAAGCGCCAGCGCTCAAAGTATTCGGTCTCGCGCAGCAAGGCTTCTTCGCTCAGGTCGCCGGCGACATAGGCATCGAGCTTGTCCTGGAACGGCTGCTGGAAGAACTCCATGCCGATCGCGACCGGGTTGCCGCGCTGATGCAGCCCGCGGATGATCTCGAGCTGGTTGAGATGATCCTCGTAGCGATCATGGGACTCGCCGACGAAGACGACCCGTTTATTCGCAAGCTGCTCTATCAAGCCCTCAAGCCCACCAAGACTGGTGACATCTAGCACCTTGGTATTAGCACTGACCGCGGGGCTGGCCGTTGCATCGGCATGGGCAGCCGCCTGCCCGCCCTCCTCAGGCGCTGTGACGGCTGCAACAGCCACGGCGGCGACAGATGCCTGCAGGGCAGACGACGGCATGGCCATCGCAAACTTAGAGCCCAAGGTCGCGCAGAGCCCAACGGCGAACAGCCGTCTTAATACCGCAGACGCATCAGGATGCTGGAGGGTCGATGTTCGGAGGGGCAGAAGCAATCGCAGCATCATGGGTCTCTCTTGATTGGGTTTCAGGCTCGTTATCTCAGTTCGCTGAAAGCCGCTCGGGCTTGGCGCAAGCCGGCGTCAGACAAGGCGCGATTGATCTGCATCAACCGACGGCGATCATCCTGACCGGAACCTCGCGCAAAACGCGATGACAGAGCCCTAGGCTATGTCTGGCAAACCTCATACCCTCTTCCTAAGGATTAGAATTACAGATGAACATAGATATACGCCGCGGCAACCACGGCCATTTCGACCTAGATGACAGCGACCATGCATGATTCCAACATGTTCCGGCCGCAACCACAGCTCGGGCTGCCCTTGCTCGCGCTGCTTCTGCTCGCGCTCTGCTTGCTCCTCGGGCTGAGCCGACTCAGCCTTGCAGCACCTGAGCCCAGCGCCAACCCATCGGTAGTCGGACATCAGATCAGCATCAGGCTTGACCCAAGCGCCGGCACACTCAGCGCGACCGACCGTTTGACCCTGCCGCCTAACATAATAGAGCAGCCGACCACAGAGACGAGCCCCACTGCAGACTATCTCATTCAGCTCCATCAAGGGCTAACGCCTAAGGTACTGAGCGACAATGCTCGGCTCAAGCAGGTTGCGCGGCTTGGTCATCTGGCCCAGTACCGATTAACGGCGCCGCCCGGCGCCGAGGTCGCGCTGCAGTACCAGGGCCGCATCCAGCAGGGTCTCGACGCGGTGCGCGAAGGTATGGGCCGCGAACGGCAACAGTCGCTTGGCACCATCGGTCTGGAAGGGGTCTTCCTTAGCGGCTACAGCGGCTGGTATCCGAAGGTCTTGGGCAGCCTGGAGACCCTCTCGCTCGAGGTCAGCCTACCGCAAGACTGGCTTGCCGTTGCCCAGGGCGTCGGTCCCAAGATCACAACCGCTGGGCAGGAGGTTCGCGTCGGCTGGCAGGAATCCGCCCCGCAGGATGAACTCTATCTGATTGCCGCCCCGTTCAAGCTCTATCGTGAGCCCACTGAGGTGGCCGAGGCGCAAGCCTTTCTGCGCAGCGCCGATGACGCCCTCGCTGCGCGCTACTTGGAGGCAACGGCAACCTATCTCAAACGCTATAGCCAGCTGATCGGTGATTATCCCTACGCCAAGTTTGCGCTGGTCGAGAACTTCTGGGAGACCGGCTATGGCATGCCCTCGTTTACCCTCTTAGGCCCCAGGGTACTGCGGCTGCCGTTTATCCTGCACAGTTCCTATCCGCACGAGATCCTCCACAACTGGTGGGGCAACGGCGTCTATATCGATTACGCTCAGGGCAACTGGAGCGAAGGTCTCACCGCCTACCTCGCCGACCATCTGAATCAGGAGCTTGCCGGTAAGGGCGCCGATTATCGCCGTGATCAGCTCAAGGCCTATGCCGACTACGTGCGTGACAATCAAGATCAGCCATTGAGCCAGTTTCAGGGTCGCCATGGCACCGCCTCGCAGGCAATCGGCTATGGCAAAGCGCTGATGCTATTCCACATGCTGCGCACCCAGCTCGGTGACCCGCTGTTCGTGCAAGGACTACAGCGCTTTTATCGCGACAACCGCTTCACCGAGGCCGGTTGGGCGCAGATCGAGGCCGCCTTCGCAGCCGAATCCAAGCAGGATCTGAGCGACTTCTTTCGTGCCTGGACTAGCCGGACCGGTGCGCCTAGCCTGGCGCTGGAAGCGGTTGCGCTCGAGCCGCTGGATGCCGGGCGCTGGCGCCTCAGCGGTCGGCTCGAGCAGACACAAACCACCGCGCCCTTCCCGATGAGCGTACCCTTAGCGCTGCTCGACGAACAGGGCAAAGCGACTGAGATCCTCGTTCAGATGCAGGAGCGCCATGCACCATTTGCGGTGGAGCTGGACGCACGCCCGGCCCGTATCGCAGTCGATCCGCGCTTCGATACCTTCCGCCGACTCGCCGAGGGTGAATCGACCGCTACCCTCAGCAGCCTGTTCGGGGCCGAGCGCGGACTCATCCTGATACCTTCTGCGGCGCCAACAGACTTGCGCAACGCCTATCAGCGTTTGGCCGAGGCCTGGCAGCGCGGTCAACCGGGCTGGTCGATCGCCCTCGATCGCGATCTCGAGCAACTGCCGGGGGAGCAGGCGATTTGGCTGCTTGGCTGGCGCAACCGCTGGCTTCCGGCGCTTGCAGCGATCGGCCGCGAGAGCGGTCAGTTCAAGCTTGATCCTGCCCAGCAACGCTTGCGCCTGCTGGGGACTGAGCATCAGGGACAAAGCCTGGTGATCAGCGCAGACACTGGCACCCAGGCCATCGGCTGGGTGGCGGCGAGCAAGGCTGCTGCCGTCAATGGGCTCGCGCGCAAGCTGCCTCACTATGGCAAGTATGGCTACCTCGTCTTTGTTGGTGCAGAGCCGACCAACCTTGCCAAGGGCCAGTGGCCAGCCGGCGAATCCAGCTTGACGCGCTGGCTCGGTGAGGCTAGACCAGCGCTACAGTATTCACCACGCCGGCTACTGATCGACGACCCGTCCGCGCCATCGGTCCAGGTCACAGACCATGGCCAGCAGCGGCAAGCGGCGACGCCCAAAGCGATGCCTTGACGGGCAGAGACCTGAAACATGGCCAAACGGCAAGACAGCGCTCAAGGGCCTCGTAAATCTTGATCTAAACCGCTTTAAGCTGCCCACTCAGGTTGCTAGGCTCAGGCCCAACACCAACCATCGGAGACAATAATGGCACGTATCCTCATCCTCGGCGCCGGCATCTCGGGTCACACCACGGCACGCTGGCTCAGCAAATGGCTTGGCGACAAACAACAGACCGAACAGCACGAGATCGTCGTCGTCTCGCCAAATGAGCAATGGAACTGGATTCCCTCCAACATCTGGGTAGGCGTCGGCGAGATGACCGAAAAACAGGTCAGCTTCCCGCTCGCACCGATCTACAAGAAGATGGGCGTAACCTTCAAGCAAGCCAAGGCGATCTCGATCCACCCGGAGGGCGGCGAGCACAGCGAGTCGCCCTATGTGACCTTCGAATACACCGATGCCGCCCACGCCGGACAGACCGACCGCATCAGCTACGATTATCTGGTCAACGCCACGGGCCCCAAACTGAACTTCGGCGCCACGCCCGGCTTAGGGCCGGATGATGGCTATACCACCTCGGTCTGCACCCCCGGCCATGCACTGCATGCCAACGAGCAACTGCAAGCAAACATCGCCGCGATGCAGCGCGGTGAAACCCGCACCTTCGTCATCGGCACCGGCCATGGCATGTGCACCTGTCAAGGCGCTGCCTTTGAGTACATCTACAACATCGAGCATCTGTTCCGCGATAAAGGGGTGCGCGACAAGGCCCGCATCATCTGGATCAGCAACGAGTACGAGTTGGGCGACTTCGGCATGGGCGGCGTCCACATCAAGCGCGGTGGCTATATCACCAATGGTAAGGTGTTCGCCGAATCCTTGATGGTCGAGCGCGGCATGGAGTGGATCGTGCGCGCAGCGGTCAAGCGCATCGAGCCAGGCAAGATCCACTATGAGCTGCTCGACGGCAGCGAGCACGAGCTAGCATTCGATTTTGCGATGTTGATCCCGCCCTTCGCTGGTCAGCCGCTCAAGGCCTACGGCAAGGACGGCAGTGATATCAGCAGTGAGGTCTTCGCGCCCAACGGTTTCATGAAGGTTGATGCCGACTACAACCCGAAGCCCTACGAAGACTGGAGCAAGGCTAATTGGCCAAAGACCTATCAAACGCCGAAGTACAAGAACGTCTTCGCCATCGGCATCGCCTTTGCGCCCCCGCATCTGATCAGTAAGCCGATGCAAAGCCCCAACGGCACGCCGATCAACCCAGCCCCACCACGCACCGGGATGCCATCGGCAACTATTGGCAAGGCGGTTGCCGCCAATATCTGCGATCTGATCAAGGGTGCGGCAGAGCCCACGCACACCGCATCCATGGCCGAGATGGGCGCTGCCTGCGTCGCCTCGACCGGGATGCATATCTTTAAGGGCTCAGCCGCCACCATGACGGTCTATCCGGTGGTACCGGATTACGAGACCTATCCCGAATACGGCCGTGACATGAACCTCACCTTTGGTGAGATCGGCCTTGCCGGACACTGGCTGAAGTACATCCTGCATCATGTCTTCATCTACCAAGCCAAGCTCCGGCCCGGCTGGTCGCTGTTGCCGCATTGATGCCCAAAAGCCACTCAGATTAAGAGGACTCGTCCATGACTACTGACGCCGCGACCCCGCAAGGCACCCCAGCCCCTGTCACGCCAAAGAACAAGGAGCCGTATCAGCAGGCCTATTATCCGCCGGTACCCACCGGCTTCACACGCCTGATGCGCGGCAATCTGATCTGGCAGTTCTGGCGCTTTATCGTCATCAACTTAAAGATGTTCAAGTTGATGCTGAGCTCACATCACTGAAGCAGAGTAGCCAAGCAGGAGCAGCCAGGCAAAAGCAACCTTGATGCCACAACGGGCTGTGATCGCAGCCGGTTGTGGCTTGAGCCTAAACGCCTAAGAGACCTGCTGATAATACAGATTCTGCGGATGCTCGGCCTCGGCGAAGAAGTACCAGCGCTCGGCCATCAAGCCAAGATACTGGATCGCGAAGGCGACAATCGGCAGCGTCGACGACTCTAACAGATAGGCCAGCAACACCAGCGCAATGGGCACCGGGAAGACCAACACCATAAAGGCCACGCGAATCAGCTTCAGGGCATCAGGGGTCTGATGATGAAAAAACTCACGGGTATTGAACGAGCCCGCTGAGAAGCCCTGCGACTTCTGCACGATGCCCCGGTGGCGAATGCCGATCGCCGTCTGCAGGTTACTGCGATGCTTCAACGAGGCATTGCGCATCAACGAAGCCGTGCGCGTCACCAGGCCAAGCAGGGTCGCGATGACCGCCCAGGTGCCAAAGAATCCAACCAACTGGTTGCCAATCAGGGCCGAGTAGGCCGCTGCTAGCATGAACCCAGAGGCGGTGCCTAAGAAGATGAAGTTAGCAATGGTGTAGGGGGAATGCCACTCCTGTAAGAACTTGACGCTGGCATAGATCATCCCGGTGCTGACGAACAGGGCCAGGGTGACCAGCATACCGAGCATGCCGAGCACAAAGGTGGCATCGATCGGCAAGGTTCCCTCCCCCAGCACAATGAACGGCTGCGTCCAGCCGAACCAATGGAAGACCCCGTAGAGGAAGACGATGCCCATCATCGCCGGTAGCACGATGACCTCGCGCGAGAGCCAGGAGGTGCGCCACATGGTCGCCGCCCGCCAGGCGCGCTCCGGCCGTCCAAGATGGAAGAATGAAGCGCCAAGGCCGCCGACCAGTAAGGCCAGCGACAGCGCGCTGCCGATCGCGTAAAAGGTGTCCGTCTGGGCCTCGACCAGTTCAACGGTCGAATAGAATTGGCCGGTGAATAGGGCCAGAAAGAGGCCCTGACCCGCGCCGATAAGCGTGGTCAAAAAGATCACAGAGAAAGCTGGATGCATCGGAAATAGCCTATCGAGAGTCGCTTGTCGAGAGTCGCTTGTCGAGAGTCGTAGAAGGGAATGCGCGCTACCAGGTAACGTCTTCCATGGTCTCTTCACCCTGGTAGACGGTGATGTCTTCCTTGGTGAGCGGATTATCGGAGCGCTGCAGGTCTTCCTCGGTCAGGTGCATATAGGTCTTCTGCCGTGGCAGATAATGGTTCGCGGGCTGGGTGCCCCATTCCGGCATCAGCGCGTAGCCGCCACGCTCGCGGATGGCGACCGAAACCTCGGAATCCGGGTCATGCACATCGCCGTAGAGCCGGGCATTGGTCGGGCAAGCGATCACGCAGGCTGGCTTGCGCTCCGCCTCAGGCAAGGTATGGTCGCTGATGCGATCGATGCAGAGGGTGCATTTCTTCATCACCTGCTGCTGCTCGTCGAGCTCTCGCACACCATAGGGACAGGCCCAGGAGCAGTATTTGCAGCCGATGCACTTGTCGTAGTCGACCAACACCACGCCGTTATCCTCGCGTTTATACGAGGCCCCGGTTGGGCAGACCGGCACACAAGGCGGGTCTTCACAATGCAGACAGCTCTTCGGAAAGTGCACCGTCTCGGTGCTCGGGAAGCTACCGACCTCATAGGTCTGGACCCGATTGAAGAAGGTGCCGGTTGGGTTGGCGTCGTAGGGATTCTCATCCACCATCGGGCCAGCCCAGCCGGAGGTGTTCCACTGTTTACAGGAGGTCACGCAGGCATGGCAGCCAACGCAGACGTTGAGGTCGATGACGAGAGCGAGTTGAGTCATGGGTCTATTGCGGGTAATGCTGGCCCGGAGGCATTCGATTGGCTGGACGCACTGACTATCATTAAGATCAGGCCAATGCGCGCCTTGCTGGATTGGTCAGCCAGGGCCAACGCCATCGCGCCGGCCCTGACCCTGGGTGTCACTTGCGGCCGAAGAGGCCGGCCACATAGGCCTGCCAACGCTGTTTGGGGCGCGCAAGCTGACCCGGTAGCGTCTTCATCGGCGGGAACTGCGGCTCAGTCACTTGCGGCTCCTGCGCGTCAGCCTTGTAGATACGCACGCGCGTGTCGAACCAGGCCGCTTGCCCGGTCAGTGGGTCCGAGTTGGAGAGGATCTGCTTGCCGTCCCCGCTCACCACCGGCAGCTCTTCGCTGATGATGTGGTTGAGCAAGAAGCCCTTCTTCGACTCGTCAGCCCGGTCGCTCAGTCCCCAGGCCCCAGCCGCCTTGCCGATCGCATTCCAGGTCCAGACCGTGTTGGGCTCGACCGCCTCGGAGTAGCGACACATGCACTTGACCTTGCCGAGATGCGATTCGACCCAGATCCAGTCACCGTCCTGAATCTCCTGCGCGATCGCCATCTTCGGATTCACGAACAGGTAGTTGTGGCTATGGATCTGACGCAGCCAGGCGTTCTGGCTGTCCCAGCTGTGGTACATCGCCATCGGCCGTTGGGTCAGCGCGGTGAGCGGGAAGCGCTTGGTATCAACGCGCTGCGCCTCGAGGGTGTCGTAGTAGAACGGCAGCGGATCGAAGAAGGTCTCGATGCGCTCGCGATAACGCTCCGGTGGCTGCCGACCCGGCCACTTACCCTGAGCCGCGGCGCGGAAACGCTGCAGGATCTCGGAGTAGATGTGGATGGTGATCGGCTCCGCCCACTTGGTCATACCATGCGCACGCGCCCAGTGCAGATAGCCCTTGTTCCAGTTGCGCATGTACTGGTAGCTGCGCGGCAGCTCATGGTGGAACACGCAGTGGTTGGCCGCGTACTGCTCCCATTGGTTCGGATTGGGCTCGCCCTTCAGCGACTTGTCACCGTGCTTGCCGCGGTACCCGGCCAGGAAGCCGATCCCCGAGCCCGGCGAGGTCTCGTAGTTGACGACGAAGTCGGGGTAGTTCTTGTACTTCGCCGTGCCATCAGCGTTGGTAAAGGCCGGCAGTCCGAGACGGGCGCCCAGCTCGATGACCACGTCCTGGAACGGCCGGCATTCGCCCTTTGGCGGCAGCACGGGCAGGCGCACCGAATCAACCGGGCCATCGAACTCAGAGATTGGCCGGTCGAGCATCGAGAGTACATCATGGCGCTCGAGATAGGTCGTATCCGGCAGTACCAAGTCAGCAAAGGCCACCGTCTCTGAGGCGTAGGTGTCGCAGACCACCAGGAACGGGATCTTATACTCGCCGTTCTCGTCCTGGTCGGTGAGCATCTTGCGCGCCTCGACCGTGTTCATCGAGGAGTTCCAGGCCATATTGGCCATGAACAGGAACAGCGTATCGATGGGATAGGGGTCGCCGCGCCAGGCGTTGGTGATGACGTTGTGCATCAGCCCGTGCGCCGCGAGCGGATATTCCCAAGAGAAGGCCTTGTCGATGCGCACCGGCTCGCCATCCTCATCGACAAACAGGTCTTCAGGCCGGCCCGGCCAACCCAGCGGCAGACCGTCGAGGGGCGTATTCGGCTGCACCGCATCCGGGCTGTTCGGTGGCTTCGGGCAGGGCGGAATCGGCCGCGGGAACGGCGCCTTGTGGCGGAATCCACCGGGGCGATCGATGGTCCCGAGCACGCTCATCAGGATGCTCAGCGCGCGGATGGTCTGGAAACCGTTCGAGTGCGCAGCCAGGCCGCGCATGGCATGGAAGGCGACCGGATTGCCGATCACCCGGTCGTGCTCCTTGTCCCAGACATCGGTCCAGCTGATCGGCAGCTCGATCTTATGGTCGCGCGCCATCACGCCCATCTCGTGCGCCAGCCGACGAATGGTCGCGGCGGGAATGCCGGTGATGCTCTCGGCCCATTCCGGAGTGTAGTCGTCGACGCGCTCCTTGAGCAGCTGGAACGAGGTCTTCACCGGCGTCCCATCCGGCATGGTGTAGCCACCCAGCAAGCGCGGATCAGCGCCGTCGGTATGGGTCAGCACCGGCCCAGTATTGCGATCCCACCACAGCTTATCTTGCGGATCGGTACAGCCGCGGGTGACCTCGATACTCTCGTCACGGACGAACATGCCGTGGTCGTCGCGCTCGGGGTCATCGATGACCAGTTCAGCGGCATTGGTGTACTGGATCAGGAAATCACGATCGAAGAGGCCGAGCTTGAGGATCTCGTGGGTCAAGGCCATGAACAGCGCACCATCGGTACCGGGCTTGATCGGCACCCATTCGTCGGCGATGGCGCCATAGCCCGAGCGCACTGGGTTGATGGCGATGAAACGCCCACCTTGGCGCTTGAACTTCGACAGCGCCATCTTCATCGGATTCGAGTGATGGTCCTCGGCAGTGCCGATCATGATGAACAGCTTGGCATGATCCAGATCAGGCCCGCCGAACTCCCAGAACGAGCCGCCGATCGAGTAGATCATGCCGGTGGCCATGTTGACCGAACAGAAGCCACCATGCGCGGCATAGTTCGGCGTACCGAACTGCTTGGCGAACATGCCCGTGAGGGCCTGCATCTGGTCGCGGCCGGTGAAGAGCGCGAACTTCTTCGGGTCAGTCGCGCGCAGCTTGCCCAGGCGTTCGCTGAGCATCGTCATCGCCTCGTCCCAGGAGATCTCCTCGAACGCTGAGGTACCGCGCTTGGCATTGGCCTTGCGGCGCAGGGGCTTGGTCAGTCGCGCCGGCGAGACCTGTTTCATGATCCCCGATGAGCCCTTGGCGCAGAGCACACCCTTGTTCAGCGGATGGTCCGGGTTGCCTTCGATGTAGCGGACCTGACCATCGCGCAGGTGCACGCGAATGCCGCAGCGACAGGCGCACATATAGCAGGTGGTCTCCTTAACCTCGGTCTGGCCAATCTCGGCATCGTGTTGCACAGCAGGGTCTTTCATGGGCTTGTCGTTCGTCTGGCCTCTAGGGAATGTCGGTACATTCTAATATTTGCGACGCACGAATGGGTATGCGTTGTTATCAAAAACAACGTTTTATTGATTAAGGTAATCTCAGCGCCACCGAGGCCGAGGGCATCTCCATCGTCAGGCCAGGAATCGCCAGCGCCAGGCAAGCGCCTCATATCCATCCCATAGCCACTGATCTGACACCAAGACCGCGGCTCAAACCTGACTGCAAGCTCCCTTCTCGTGGCTTCCAAGACGCTCCAAGAGCTTGACTGAACCGGCTCACACCCACCGCGATTGCGCCCTGCGAGCTGGCGACTGCGCTCAGGGGCAACGAGCAAGATCGGGGTGATCGGGGTGATCGAGCTGCTGCTTCAGGTCTTGCCCCTGATCAATAGGGGCTGCCAAAGCCAAGGAGGCTTTGATAGATGTCAGCGCCGGGCTGAGCGTTGCCACTCAGACTCAAATCCTGCGAGTGCCCTCAAGGCCTGGACGTGATACGAGTGGCCACGACAGGACAGCACGAGATCGGTCAACCCCCAGGGTTTGCGAAACGCGCATGGGCACCTGCCCCTGTTCCTGGCGTCTGGTCGGAGCAAGCCTCGCCGCTCACTGACTCGACACTAAAGGATCGACAGCATGTCATCGCAACCCACCCGTATCGTTGTCATCGGCGGTTCCGCCGCTGGCCCCAAAGCCGCCGCCAAAGCCAGGCGTATGGACGAATTCGCCGAGGTCACCTTAGTCCAACGCGAGCAGGAGCTGTCGATGGCCTCCTGCGGCTTCCCCTACTATGTCGGCGGTACCTTCGACGATCGCAACATGCTGATCTGCACCCCAGCCGGCATCGTCCGTGACCCGAACTTCTACGGCAAGGCCAAGGGTATCGAGGCCCTAGTGCAGACCGAAGCCCTGCGCATCGATCGCGAGGCCAAGACCGTCACCGTCAAGCATCTGCCAACCGAGAACGAGCGCATCCTGCACTATGATCGGCTGGTCATCGCCACGGGGGCGCGGCCGGTCTGCCCCAACGCACCCGGCTTCGACTTTGAGGGCGTGCAGACGCTGCACTCGATGGGCGATGCCGATGCACTGCGCGCGGTGCGTGACACGCATAGCGTCGAGAAGGCTGTAGTAGTCGGCGGCGGCCTCATCGGCTTCGAGGTCTGCGAGGCACTGCGCCTGGCCGGCATCGATACCACGGTGATCGAGAAGACCGATCAGATCCTGCCGTTCCTCGACCCCGACTTGGCCAAGCTGGTCGAGAATCATATCCGCGCCAACGGGCCGGACATCATCGTCGGCAATGGCGTCGCCCAATTCCTCGGCACGGATGGAAAGCTGACCGGCGTCAAGCTCGACAACGGCACCGAGCTACCCTGTCAACTCGCGGTGGTGGCGGTCGGCGTGCGCCCGAACATTGACCTAGCCCTTGTCGCAGGACTCGAGATCGGCGACCAAGGCGGCATCCGCGTCAACGAGCGGATGCAGACCTCGGACCCGGACATCTATGCAGTCGGCGACTGTGTCGAATGCAAATCGCTGATCAGCGGCCACTGGATGCGGGCGCCCTATGGCGACCTCGCCAATCTGCAGGGCCGGGTCGCCGGGCAGAACGTCATCCGCGAGAACAGCGCGAGCTTCCCCGGCATCACCCAGACCGGCATCTGCAAGATCTTTGATTATACGGTTGGCTTTACCGGTCTCTCGGCCCAGGCCGCGCGCGCCGCCGGCTTCGACGACATCGAGACCGCCACCATCTCCGGCCTCGACATCCCGGTCTTCATGAGCGGCAAGCTGCTGATCAGCAAGCTGGTCGCCGAGCGCCAGAGCGGACGCATCATCGGCTTCCAGTGCATCGGACCCGGCGATGTCAGCAAGCGCGTGGCGACCATGGCGATGGCCATCCGCGGCAATCTAAGCGTCGAGGACATGGTCAACGCCGACCTGCCCTATGCCCCGCCCTACTCGTTGGCACTGGACCACACCATCGTCTCGGCGCAGGTGATGGAAAACAAGCTCAAGGGACTGATGCAAGGCCTCTCGGTCACCGAGGTCAAGCAGCGCGCCGACCAGGGTGCCGATTGCTTCATCCTGGACACGCGCAGCCCGGAGGAGTTCGAGGCGATGCGGCTCGGCATCGGCGAGACCCTGATCCCACTCGGCGCCCTGCGCGGTCGACTCGATGAGCTACCCGAGGACAAGGACCGCGAGATCATCCTCTACTGCAAGATCTCGCTGCGCGGTTATGAAGCGGCCTCCATTCTGCAGCAGCATGGCTGGCGCAATGTGAAGGTGATGGAAGGTGGCATCATGGCTTGGCCCTACGCGCGCGAGAAGTAAAGGCTGGGCACGATTCCGAAACTCAGCTGGACAGACCCCAGATGGAATTCTTTGCGACCGCCCGATGCAGCTTCAGCCCTGATCACATCCAAGACCGGGTGACTGGCCCAGGGCTAGCCGAGCTGTGCGACTCAATCGACCGCGTCCTGCAGTGGTCAGATGATCAGGATGCCGGCGAGATCTACTGCCTCTGGGGGCAGTTCGCCGTAAGCCGCGAGCGCATCCGCGACGGTCTGCGCTTTACCCTGCCCGGCTGTCCAAATGCGCTCGCTTGGACGATCACCGCAGCCCCTGAAGGCACCCTGATCCACTGCACCATCAATCGCAGCGAGCACGACCCCGACTTCATCGCATCGATCGAGGAGTTCGTCGCTGACTGGGCGCAAGGTCTGCAGCGGTTATGATCAGACGCACGCAAGACACAACGACTTTGGGAGGACATGATGGCACAATTGATCCATGGTGATTTAACGGCCAAGACACCCGCTGAGTTTGAGTATCGCGGATTACGCGGCACACCTTATTGCGTGATCTATTGTAATAGAGCACTAAAGAAAGACCGACTCTACCTTCTCGATACCCAGGAGAGGTTATACTACCCTATTGCTGAATGGGATGAAAATGACAGGGAAGCATGGAATAAATGGTATGAATTCCTTCTTGATATCAATGACAAGATTGGAGAAGAAAGGGGGCGCATGAAGGACCAAGGTCATTCCTGGTCAGACCTCGACAAGGTTCAACAAATTGTTGCAGATGAAGACAAGATGATCAAGGATTTGCAAGACGACTCCTGGTCCATACGAGCCAATTGACTGATCGCCATTCGCTCGCTGTCGAGCCCATGCCCTGCGCGGATGTTGACATGCTCTTGCTTAGCGGGAGCGCCCACCAAGCAAACCTTGATTTCTCGTGGCTTAGGTTCTAGTCTCTCCTCTGGCTAGGGACGAAATTCGGCTTCATGCCGTGTGGTACGCGGGTTTCGATCCGCGGACCCTATATCCCCGGCCCTCCCATCTTCTCCAGACTGGCCAACGTCAACGGCTTACCCTTGTGGTAGAAGGCCCCACGTCGACCGTCGTCGAGCTGATCTAGGGCGTGAATCTCGCCCACCTGATGCCACACCAGCCCTCTGCTTACGATCACTTGGTGATCAATATGATAGCAGTGATAGCGGCATTTTTTCCGCGGCCAAGGACTGAGCGAACACAGCAGCTTCTTGGCATCCTTTCGGGCTTCTCGCCCGCCCCCGTGCCCAAAGCTTACTCCAGAACCAACTTTCGCCCGAACGGATGCCGGGCATTCGCGTTGACAGCCGGCACGGCCCAGATCACCGGATAGCTGGGCTTGTATTCGGCCGGGCCATCGAGATCGGTGAGAAAGACGGCGATATCTGGGGCATGGCGCTCGGCCTCGCGCAGCAGCGGGCTGAAGTCGGTGCCACCACCGCCCTCAAAGGCGAGCTCGCGCAGGTTGGACTGGCCAGGCTCGAATTGGGCAACGCCGGTCACGCGATCATCGCCAGCGATGATGGTAAGACCAGCTTCGAGGCGGCGACTGATGGCCTCGATCTCGCGCGCGAAGCGCTCGAGCAACGACGGATCGATGGAGCCAGAGAGGTCAACCATCACCACTAACCGCGGCACCGCGCGCGAGGCGGTGCGGCCCGGCTCCCAGGGCAGTCGCTGACCGCCGGGGGTACGGCCCTGATTGGCCAGATAGGAGCGCGACGGACGCGACCAGGATTGATCCGGAGTACGCGCCAGACCGCGGGTGAGCAGCGTGCGCAGCAGGTGCTCCCAAGGCGTGCGCACCTTGGGCAGGTCGGCGATCAGCTCGCGCAGCATGGAGTGGGCGCCGTCGCCGGCGTGGGCGCGGATCAGCCGCTCGCGCCATTCGCGCGCCTGTTCGGCCTCTTGCTCAGGACGTAGATCATCGTCGGCAGGTAGCAGGTCACGTGGCGTCTTGGCCCCGAGCCAGCGCGCGCGGCTAGCGCGCGGACCGTCCTCGCGCGCAGCATTCGGCGCAGCATTCAACTCAGTCTCGGGCTGCTGACCAGCGCGGCCACTGCGCTGGCCACTGTTGCCGTCTCGCCGGCGGTTGCTGCGGTTCTGATCGCCGGTACCCGCTTGCAAGCGCGGACGTCGGTCATCAATGGCGCGGTACAGTCGCTCGAGATCCCATTCGAGCAGCGCCGCAGCCGGACTCTGCTCGCGATGCAGGGTGCTGGAGAGCAGCCCTTCGAGGGTGACCGCTTGCCGCGGCAGCTCGAGCCAAGACAGATGACCGAGGGTGCTGTTGACGATGGCATCGGCGCAGAGATTGAATAGCTGCGGATCAACATCGCCGATCAGGCGCGCCAGTGCCCGCTCGCGTTGCGCGTGCTGCAGCGCGACATGGAGCACCTGATGCGCGACTTGGCCGATCTGCAGCGGCAGGCTGAGCGCATCAAAGGCTGGGGTGTAGAAGATGGTGCGGCCATCATTGGCGACGATGGCCGTTAGACCGACTTCGGCCTCGGCCTCAACCGCCCCGCGCTCAGTCAGCCTGCTGCGAGACCTATCCTCAGTCACCCCGCTGCGAGCAGCATCCTCAGCCCCAGGTGCTCCGCCGCGAGCGGTACCCTCAGCCGCCCAGTCGCAAGCGCCCTGTTGATTCGCTCCGCCGCGAGCGCGATGCTGAGTGTGCTCTAGACCTGCAGCCTGCTGCTGCCTCGGCAACGCATCGACATCCTGATGACGAATCCAGAGCGCCAGTCCACCGGTCGAGGGCGCGTACTCGACCATCTTCTGGATCGCGCGGGTACCGCGATGGGTATGCAGGGATGCGTGCATCGATTTACC
Source organism: Halochromatium sp. (assembly GCA_010912705.1). Lineage (GTDB taxonomy): Bacteria > Pseudomonadota > Gammaproteobacteria > Chromatiales > Chromatiaceae > Lamprobacter. The sequence goes on along the minus strand of POWB01000022.1, from coordinate 61,527 downwards.
TGAATCTCAGGCGATTCATTTTCCGGGGAGCCCCCGCGCCAACGGCCTTAGGGATCTGCCTGCGTCCAGACGGGTCGCAGACTAGCCACGACTAGCCACGACTAGCCACTGAGCCCAGCCTGCTCGCGCGCTTCGCTGTAGCGCCGATAAGCAGGACTCTCGAGCACTGCACCTTCGAGCCCGGTCTCCAGCGCACGCTCCAACAGCAGCTCCATTGCCAAGGTCTGTGCCTCAGGGATCGGCAGCGGCTCGCGGGCCGGCGCATCCGGCAACTGCTCGATGATGGCCAGTGCGCGGGCCATGCGCTCCGGGTCAGTCGCAGCGGCCAGCAGCGCATAGATCATCCCGTAGAGCGCATCCAGGTTGGTCGGCAGCAGCGCCGCGGTGGCCTCGCCCGGCTCGGCCTCGAGCAGCGCGACGACGTCAACGCCGGCCTGGATCTCCTTGAGCACGCCAAATAGCTCGGCCGCGTTGGCGGCACCGATCCGGCCCTGCACGAAGACCCGCTTGGCCTGCTCGGAGAGGCCCGAGCGCAGCACGTTGGAGATGTCCTCCCAACCGCGCGGGCTGGCACCGATCAGATGATCGTTGGCGAGCTGCGTCTGGGTATCGTCGAGCTTGTCCGGACGCACCTTCAGATAGGCCATCACCTCGGGCGCAAAGCCCTGCACGACGGCATAACTGAGGAAGGCGTCGATCACGGTCTGGACGTTGAAATGGAACATCCGATCCGCGAGCGCGGTGCCCATGTCATGGCTGACGGCACCGTGGAAACTGGCATTACCGGCTGCGACCACCTGCCAGCCATCAGGCAGCAGGTAATGACCCACACGCCGATCCAGGATCAGCGAGTAGGCCGAGATCTGTAGCCGCTGATCGGCTGCCGTCAGCTCATCAAGGAACAGAATGCCCTCGGGCTGATCGGCGGTCGGCAAGAACTCCGGCGGGAACCAGACCGTCTTGGCTTGAGTATCGTCGGCATAGATGGCGCCGCGGATATCGACCGGCTCAATGGTAGTGAGGCGTAGATCGATCAGCGGAACGCCGTAGTGCTCCGCGACCTGGCGCACGATCGATGACTTGCCGACACCGCGTGTGCCCCAAAGCATCGACGCGCGATGGCGTAGCACCGGATCAGCATATTGTTCGATGAGCGCCTGCTTGGCCGCAGCAATCGAGACGGGCGGGATATTCATCCGGCTTCAGCACCTTGCCCAGAGCGACCCTTTAAGCGCCCTTTGCCGTCATCGATCATCCAGTCGCGACCAACCAGACGGCGCGGCAGAGGAGGAATCTCGATCACCGGCAGCTCACGCATCATGAAGATACCGATCAGCAACATCGGTGGCGCATGGAAGATGAGCATGCGCGCGACTGAAGCCTGCTCAAGCGTGAATAGCTGGACCAAGGGCGCCGAGCCGAGCAGACCGATACCGATGAGCAATGGGATCGCGCGCTGGAAGGTGACGCGCCAGCGCGCCCTCTGCCAGCGTGCATGAAAATCGGCCGGATCACTGCCTAGGGTCTTTGCAAGATGGCTGACGGCCCGCGAGAACTTGGACTCGGCGTCTGCAGTCCGCTGAGGCTCGTCGGCAGCAATGCGCAGGCTGCCGCGCCAGAATTTGCCCAGCGGGCGCAGCGGACGCCAATCCCAGCCCAATACCGCAAACAGGTCGGCCGGCACTTGAAGATGATGCTCTGCCTCGCCGTCCAGCTCGATATCGGCTGGCATCTTGCGTCCGGTCTTGGCGTTCAGGGTCAGCACCGTACCTTCGGCGCGCGCCTCCGCAGTGGTCAGCTGCAAACGCCAATGGGCTGGCCGATGCTCGCTCGCCGCCACCGGCTGCAACCGATAGCTCCGGGCAATGTGCACGCCTTCAACGGCAATGATCTGCCGCTCGACCGCAATCGCCTCGACCTGCTCCAACAGCAGCCCGGCATCGGGCCCCTCGATCTCGAGCGTCGAGCTGAGCCCAGAGTCATCGGTGATGATCCGACGCAGGCGGAACAGGTCGGCTTCAGGGTGCTCAAGGACCAGGCTTTCGGTCAGCGCTTCGCCCGCAAGTGGCAGATTCGGATGGCTGATAGGCTTAAAGTTGAGCCGGCGCTGGGCGCGATCGCTGGCTGCAAGATCGACCTGCCGACCCTGGCGGCTAAAGGGCGCGACCAGTTCGAGAATCTGATGATGGGTGAGCGGAATCGGTCCGGTAGACTCGGCTCCGACCGCAGCGGGTGGGGTGACGACGATGCGAACCATATCGACAAGCTCATTCCTGGTGTCATTTCAGGATGATGACGATACAGGGCCTAAGCAACCGCGGCACCCCCGTTTTATCCTTGAAAATACCGTGGATTTACACGTCACTAAAGATCAAGGAACGCATCGAGATCGCTCATGGCCAAGCCTCCCAGCTAGCCAAGGGCGCTAGGTTCACGGCCATATTTGAGCGCGCCCCATGTCGGGCATTGAGCCCATAGACGACGCTGTGGATGCCGACCACGCGGCCTTGATAAAGCACGGGGCCACCGGAATCGCCGGGACAGAGCGAGGGGGCCTGGTCCGACTTCTGACCGGCTTCGGTATAGAAGTTGACCGCATCGACCCGAATCACCCGCGTCCAGCCTGAGCGGCGCTCGGCCGAGGATCGGTTGCCAACTCGATGCAGATCGGAGCAGCCAAAGCCGACCAGCTCGACCTGGGCGTCAGCCGCTAGCGGCCTGAAATCCACTTCAGCGACAGGGATCTCCGGGGTGGCTGTGCGCAGCCGAATCAAGGCGATGTCAGGATAGCGCTCAGCGAAGTGGTAACGCATGCGCAACCCCTGCTCAAGCTGTTCCGTTGGCAAGGCCAACGCCATGCTGCTCAGCTCAGTAAGACGCTGCCGACGATAGTCCGCTAGCTTTGCCAATCCCTCCCGATACGCATCGGGTAATTGGGTTGCGTCAACAACAACCGTCATCGCGCCCTTGTCACTCAGCTGCCGCGGGGTATTGTCGAGCGAGATCCCGGCACCAGGCTGAAACGCCGGCATCAGCTCGCCACTGCCCGCATCGACCACACAATGCGCGGCGGTGAGCAGCGTCTGCGAACCGATCTTCACGGCGCTACAGATGAACTGTTGATCAGCACGGAGACTCAGCACCTCGGGATGATGCTGCTCGCTATCCTCACTACCGCCGCTCAACGCTAAGGCAGCACCAGCGATCAGCAGCCAAGCACCAAGCCCGACTGCGACTGCGGCTGCGGCTGCGGCTGCGGCAAGACGATGAATACAGCGCGATGAATACGGAGCGAGAAGGTTTCTTGCCTTTTGTGCCAATTGATCGCCGTCAAAATTCTGATGTCGAGCCTGATTTTCGATGCAAGCTAGCGCTTGCGTGCCATCGATGCAACTCAGTAGAGTGCAGTCATAGACATGAGTCTAGGGTGGAACGAAAGGCATTCCCGTTGCCGTACATGCTGCGCGGCCAAGTCCCAAGTGGCAGCTGATGTTGCGTTATGAAGAGGGCTTCGCCGATCGCGCCGATCGCAACGGCCGCAAAATCGAGCAGCTGACCTTCGGGCTGATACCAGCGCAGACGGCCTCCTCACGCATCCTCAGTCTCGGACTCCGCTGGGACATCAGCCAACAATGGATGCTGAAGGCCGAGTATCAACGCCATATCGGCAACTTCATCCTGTCCGAGATCGAGAACCCAAGCTTCAGCAATCTTGACGAGCACTGGGATCTATTTGCAGTTCAAGCGGCATTCCGGTTCTAATCGGTCGGTCGGGAGGCGATATGGAGCAGCCATTGACAACCCAGCACGGAGATTCAAGATCCAGCGATTCCCGACCTTTCTTGGGACTGCGTTGGAAGGTATTGATCGGCATCAGTCTCACACTGGCCGCGGTCATCCTATCCCTAACGCTGTACGCCCGCGAGGTCTTGATCGACCAATTCGAGCGTAACCAAGCAGGTCTGCACCAGCGCCAGGCCGAGCACTTCTTCAGCCTGATGACCGACCGCTATCAACAGATGGCGCAGCTAGCTAGCATGGTACCGCGTCTCGCCTCGGCAGCTGCCGGTACCTCAGTGGTTGATCATCTGCGCGAGACGCTGCAAGCCGACGGTAGCATGCTAGATCTGGAATGGGATATCCGCGCCGTGCATTGGGTGCCGGTCGACGGCGAGCCTTTAACGCTCTGGCCATTAGAAGCGTTGCCCTTACCGGCATCTTTGCTGCGTCAGGTTCGGCAGCAGCCAGAAGCGGTGACCGAGCACATCCTCTGCAGTCAGGATGTCTGCCGCCAATACCTGGCCTCCCCTCTCCTATGGCAGGCTGAAACAGCAGGCACTCTCGTACTCGGTCGCAGCATGGCCAGCGTACTGCTGGCGTTTCAGAACCTAACCGGGGCCAATCTCGCCATTGCGACCCTCGCCGAAAACCGGGCATCGAGCAGATCCCAGGCAGGCCCGCAGCTCCGATTTCTCGGCGCTAGCCAGCCCCAACAGACGCTACCTCTCTTGCAGTCCATCCCCGCTGCATCCTTGCTCGCGAGCAGTGTCAATCAACCCTTGGCCGTCGAGCACGGAGACGACTGGCACGAGGTCTTCAGCATCGATCAAGCGGGCACCGGGCTGATCGGTTTCATCGTCAACCAAACCACCGCTGATCGGCATGCGATCGGCCAGATGGCGCGCAATAGCATCCTGATTGGTCTGCTGAGCCTGCTCGCCGCTGAGGTCTTGCTGCTGTTGATCATGCATAGCCCCGTCAGGCGCATTCGCGACCTCTCGCGCCTCTTACCGCTGCTCGCGGAAAGCCGTTTTGAGACCCTAGCCAAGCGGCTACCGACAGCGCACAGCGCGATTGGCTTTCGCGATGAGATTGATGAGACCATCGCGGTCGCGAAACAGCTCAGCCAGCGCATGGCTCAGATGCAGACCGAGCGCGAGGCAGCGCAGCAAGAGCTGCGCTGGCTCGCCGATCATGATCCGTTGACCGCCCTGCTCAACCGCCGACGGTTCCATGATGAGCTGACGCAGGCGATCGCCCTCGCACAGCGCGATGGGAGCCGCGGCGCCTTGCTATTCATCGATCTCGACAACTTCAAGGATGTGAACGACATCAGTGGCCATCATATCGGCGACCGCCTGCTCAAACGCGTTGGCAAGCGGCTTGCCGCCTTCGTCGCCGAGGGCGACAAGATCAGTCGCTTCGGGGGCGACGAGTTCGCCGTTTTGCTCGCCCTAGTCGAGCCGGAGGCTGTCATTGGGCTGGCCGAGCAACTGCATGAGCAGATTCGGACAACCAGAGTGCAGGCACAAGGTCATCGGCACCAGGTCTCAGCCAGCATCGGCATCGTCCTCTTCCCCGACCACGGGACCGACCCGCAAACGCTAATGGCCAATGCCGACCTAGCCATGTACCAAGCCAAGGCCAGGCAGCGCCAACGCTGCCACCTCTACTCGGACCAAGACAGTGCGCGCGCCGCGGCCAGCGCACGCGTGCTCTGGAATCGGGAGATTACCGAGGCGATGGAGACCGGCCGCCTGCAATTGTTCTATCAACCGCTGATGGCCCTCCCAGAGCGAAGGATCTGGCGCGCCGAAGGCCTGTTGCGGATCAAGCTGACCGATGGGCGGCTCGCAAGCCCAAATGAGTTTATCCCGGTTGCCGAGTGCACCGGACTCATCAGCGCCATCGATCGCTGGGTGCTCGCCGAGGCGATTCGCGTCCTCGTCAAGCACCCTCACCTCTCGCTGGGGATCAACCTCTCCGCGAAGGCACTAGCCGATGCCAGCATCGATGCAGAGCTTGCAGGCTTATTGCGCAGCTCACAGATCGACCCACAGCGTCTTACACTCGAGATCACGGAAACGGTCGCCATCGACAATATCAGTGCAGCCGTAGAACGGATCCAGAGCATCAGCGCGCTCGGCTGTCACTTTGCGCTCGATGACTTTGGCAGCGGATTTGCCTCCTATGCCTATCTGAAGCAATTGCCGGTCCGGGACGTGAAGATCGATGGCAGCTTCATCCGCGACCTAGACAAGAGCGCCGAAGATCGCATCTTTGTCAAGGCGACAACCGAGATGGCGCACACCATGGGCAAGCAGGTGGTCGCGGAATTCGTCGAATCAGAGGCCATCCTTGAGGTACTCTGCGAGCTTGGCGTCGATTTCGCGCAAGGCTACTACATCGGCCGCCCAGCGCCGGAGCCTCCGGCTGCTGAAACGAGAATAGCTGACGCGCTCGCCAGATAACCCACTTCGTACAGACGCTGACGAACCAGAGGGGGATCATTGAGCATGGAGCGCATCTATCTGTTGCCCGGTGAATTTGAGGTCGTCCGCACGCCATGCAAGCTGGCCACCCTCTTAGGTAGCTGCGTCGGCGTCTGTCTGCGCCATGTCGACAAACCCTATGCGGCAATGAACCACTTTCTCCTGGCTAGGGCGCGCCCCGAGGATAGGGATATCGGCCGATATGGGGATCGTGCCACCACAGCCATTATCAGCCTCATGCGCAAGCTCGATCCAACCGATGGCGTGCTGCGCGCACGAATCTTTGGCGGCGCCCAAGTCCTCGATTGCCTCGCGCCAAACAGCGCCATCGGTCTTGCCAATATCGCGGTTGCCCGACAGATCCTCGCCGAGCATCGCATCCCGATCGAGGCCGAAGATGTGGGCGGCATCCAGGGCCGACGCATCTCATTCGACACCGCCAAGGGCCAGGTCAGGGTTCAGAAGATCCAGACCGCCGCGGAGTTTGTCGCCAGCTTACACCCTTGAGGCTAGCCTACAGAAAGGATGGCGATCGTCTGGGCGCAGGTCTAGACTAACTGGCGGCAACCTACAGCCTAACCATCACCCTGACGGAGGCCGATATGAACTGGAAAGAACAACTGGATAAGGCCCTTGGCTCGATCAAGGAGGCAACTGAGAGCGATAAGGCGAAAGAGATCGCGACGACGGCGAAGTCCACCGCAATCGGCACCGTCAATCAAGCCAGTGGTAACACCTTCGACCTCGGGCCGGAAGACGGCGCCAACGTTGTCGTTACCAAGTTCTGAGCGACACCTAGGCGATTGCCGGAAAGGCAATCGCCCAACAGGGATGCTCAAATCGGGAAGATCAGGCCAAATCGCCTTGCTGCACCTGCAGCATGGCCGCTTGGATCGCGGCAACCAGCGCGCTGAGCGCAGGGTCAGCGGGTACGGCCTGGCCGAGCAGCCAATCCTGCAGGATCTGGTCTTGGTAGCCGAGCAAGCGCTCAAAGTCGGCGCGCCCGGCGGGATTGAGTTCAGCGTAGCGGTGATCTAAAAACCGGTTGAGCAGCAGGTCGAGTTCCAACATGCCACGCCGGCATTGCCAGCGCAGACGCTGGATCTCGCGCTCATCGATATCACTCACACCGACTGCTCAAGCATCAGTTCTTTGATCTGGCCGATGGCCTTGGTCGGGTTCAGGCCCTTGGGGCAGACCTCGACGCAGTTCATGATGCTGTGGCAGCGAAACAGCTTGTACGGCCCCTCGAGCGCGTCCAATCGCTCCTCGGTGGCCTGGTCGCGGCTGTCGGCGAGGAAGCGCCAGGACTGCAGCAGCGCCGCGGGGCCATGGAACTTGTCCGGATTCCACCAGAACGACGGACAGGCGGTCGAGCAGCAGCCGCAGAGGATGCACTCGTAGAGCCCGTCGAGCTTATCGCGGTCTTCGGGCGACTGGCGGATCTCCTGCTCGGGGAGTGGGTCTTTGCGGATCAGATAGGGCTCGACCGCGCGGTATTGCTCGTAGAACTGGGTCATGTCGACGACCAGATCACGGATCACCGGGCGACCCGGCAGCGGACGCACCTGGATCGGCTGCTTGAGGTCGGCAACCGGGGTGATACAGGCCAGGCAGTTGGTGCCGTTGGCGTTGACACCGTCGGAGCCGCAGACGCCCTCGCCGCAGGAATGACGGAAGGCGAAGGTCTCGTCCTGCTCCTTGATCGCAAGCAGGGCCTCGCGCAGCATCATGCCCGGCGCGGCCTCGACCTCGAAGGTCTGCATGTAGGGTTTGGAGGCGGATGCCGACGAGGTCGAGCCGGAATCGCTATCGGGCTGGTAACGGTAGACGCTGATCGTAATGGTCATGCCTAATCCTAATAAGAGCATTTGAACCGCAGATGAGTTGGTGGGCCATATCCCTAGCCGGATTACAGGCCTTATCTTGGCCAACCGCACCGTAGCAGCTGCGCGATGCAGCCCCGCGCAGTAGCGAGTTGGACAATACAGGCCGCATGCATCCTGGCCAAGCCTCAATAGACACGCGGCTTGGGCGGAAAGGAGTCGACCGTCAGTGGCTTGGTCCGCACCGGCTTGTAGTCCATGCGATCGCCGTCGCGCGAATAGAGGCTGTGCTTCATCCAACGCTCATCGTCGCGCTCGGTATGGTCGACCCGTGAATGCGCGCCGCGGCTCTCGTCGCGATGCAGTGCCGACATCAGCGTCGCCATGCCGACATCGACCAGATTATCCAGCTCCAATGCCTCGATCCGCGCCGTATTGAAGGTCTGACTCTGGTCGCGCAGGCGCACGCCTTCGACCCGCTCGCGCAGGGCCTTGAGCTTCTCGACTCCTTCAGTCATCGTCGCCTGCTCGCGGAACACGCCGCAATGATCTTCCATCAGTCGGCGCAGCTCGGCCTTGACGTCAGCAACCCGTTCGCCATCGCCTTGACGCTCCCAGCGTGCCAGCCGTGCAACCGCCGGCTCGATGTGCTCATCGCGCATGGGGCGGTGATTCGGATGCTCGGCCACATAAGCGAGGATGTCGGCACCGGCGGCGCGGCCAAAGACGAGGATATCGAGCAGTGAATTGCCGCCGAGCCGGTTCGCGCCATGCACCGAGACACAGGCGCATTCACCGGCGGCGTAGAGTCCAGGCACCACCTCTTCGGGGCCGTGGCGAGCCGGTGCCACCACCCGCGCATGGCGATCGGTCGGGATGCCGCCCATCGCATAGTGCGCGGTCGGGAACACCGGGATCGGCTCCTTGGCCGGATCGATACCGAGAAAGACCCGACAGATGTCGGTGATCCCGGGCAGACGTTGATGCACGACATCGGCGCCGAGGTGGTCGACCTTGAGCAGCACATAGTCTTTCTGCGGCCCGCAGCCACGACCGGCGCGGATCTCGGACAGGATCGAGCGTGAGACCACATCGCGGCTGGCCAGATCGAGCGCGTGCGGGGCATAACGCTCCATGAAGCGCTCGCCCTCGCCGTTGAGCAGATAGCCGCCCTCGCCGCGCGTGGCCTCGGTGATGAGCATGCCCTTGCCGGCGACGCCGGTCGGATGGAACTGATAGAACTCCATGTCCTGCAGCGGCACCCCGGCGCGCAGGGCCATCGCCATGCCGTCACCGGTATTGATGAAGGCGTTGGTGTTGGTGCGGAACACCTGCCCGTAGCCGCCGGTGGCGAGCAACGTGGTCTTGGCTTCGATGATCAGCGGCTCGCCGCTCTCGATGTCCAGCACCAAGGCGCCAATCGCCGCGCCTTCGTCATCACGGATCAGGTCGACCGCGAAGTGCTCATCGAAGAAATGGGTCTTGGCGCGCAGGTTCTGCTGATAGAGCGTGTGCAGGATGGCATGGCCGGTGCGGTCCGCCGCCGCGCAGGTGCGCGCCGCCTGCTCGCCGCCGAAGTTCTGGCTCTGGCCACCAAAGGCGCGCTGGTAGATACGTCCGTTATCGAGCCGCGAGAACGGCACGCCGGCGTGCTCGAGCTCGTAGACGGTCGGAATCGCCTCGCGGCACATGGTTTCGATCGCGTCCTGATCGCCGAGATAGTCCGAGCCCTTGATGGTATCGAACATGTGCCAGTGCCAGTTATCGGGCAGCACATTGGCGAGCGCGGCGTTGACACCGCCTTGCGCAGCCACCGTGTGCGACCGGGTCGGAAACACCTTCGAGACGACGGCGACGCGCAGATCGGCCTCGGCAAGTCGCAGCGCGGCGTTGAGGCCGGCCCCCCCGGCGCCGATGATCAAGGCGTCGAAGTGGCGATGGGGAATCGAGCGAGCAGCAGGCATAAGGATCAACCAATCTGTACTAAATCTGTACTAGGATCAAGGCCTGCAGCGCCCAGAGGCCGGAGGCGAGAAACATCAGTGCCATCAGCGACAGGAGTCCGACACGCAGCCCGATCGGCTTCAGGTAGTCGATCAGCACATCACGGATGCCAACCCAGGCATGAGCCAGCAACAGCGGGATGAACACCAGCAGCCCAAGCGCAACCCAAGGCGAGCTGGCCCAGGCCACTAACTGCGCATGATCCTGCGGCGGCGCGAAGGCGAAGAAGAGCAGCAGATAGACCCCAAACAGCCCGAGATAGACGGCCGAGAGGCGTTGGATCAGCCAGGCCTTGAGACCCGAGGCGCGCCGGCTCATCGCAGCACCACCGCCCCGATCAGGGTCAGCGCCAGCGCGCTATAGAGGGTGGTCCAGGCGGTCTTACGCGCGGTTGGGCGGTCCAGCCCCCAGCCAAGATCGAGCGCCAGATAACGGATGCCGGCGAGCAGATGATGCAGCAGTGACCAGCCCAGCAGCAGCAATGCCAGCTGGCCAAGCGGGCTAGCGGCCCAGGCGGCCGCTGATGCAAATCCGGCACTGCCGGAGAGTGCCTGCGCGAACAGAGCGGCGAACACTGGTATCGCGAGCACCATCAGCACGCCGCTGAGACGATGCAGGATCGAGACGACACCGGGTATCGGCAGCCGGATGCGCCAGAGCTCGAGGAAAACGGGGCGGGATTTGACCATGAAGGACTCGGATGAGTAGCTCAGAGGAAAGACTCAGATTGCTGGGCGCTCGGTTGGCTCTGAATGGCAGTTTAGTGTTGATACTCAGAAAGAATTCCAGAAAGAATTTCAGAAAGAATTTGTGCAGCGCAACAAGATTACCGCTTCGCGACAGCCAGTGGCAAGAAAAACCCCCGCGCCAGCCCAACAGGCCGACGCGGGGGTTGATGCGAGCCCTCTGCCTAAGAGCAGCGCGCCTAATCGAAATTGGTGACCTTAAAGGCGTAGAAACGGCTGACCCCCTGCTCCTCCGTCCAGCGCAGATAGGCATCGAACTGCTCTGCCATTTGCGCGTTCGGAAACGGCAGCGCTTGGTCAGCAGCAACCTTGCCCTGCTCAAGGTCTCTGAGGGCCTTGAAGGCCGCTAGGCGGCTGAGCCCCTGCGATTTGGTCCAAGCCAGGTAGTCGGCAAACTGCGTGGCCATCGTCTTGGTCGGGAACGGATTAGAAGCAGCATCGATGTCGCGCAGCTCCGCGGTCGTCACCACCAGGTGCGGCGAGTCGAATGACGGCATCCTCGAGTAGCCGGTTTCGGTTGCGGCCAGATTTCCGGCCGCGAGCATGGCGAGGCTAAAACCACCAGCAATCAAAGTTGGGTAAGGCATCCTGAGTCGATCCAAAAAGTTGGAGAAGATGCCTAAGTATATTAGCGATTTCTAATGTACAATCCAGCCCCATCATCGACTAAATTGAAACAGTCGGTTGCAAGATGTTTCCAAATGTTTCATCCGGGTCTCAGGTGGCCTTCGGCCGCTTCCAGGTATACACAGCCGTGACCGCATAATTCCAGACCGCACCGACCAAGATGCCAGCAAGTGCCGACAGCACCCAAAGCGAGTTCGCCTCAAAGATCCAGCTCGCGATACCCACGTTGGCCAGCGCCCCAACGCTGCAAGCCGCGACAAACGAGAGCCAGCCGCGGAACAGCTCCCGACCACGCAAACGCATGTCACTGTAGGTGAACAGGTTGTTGAGAAAGAAATTGGTCGTCATCGCCACCAGCGCCGCTGCACTCTGACCGACCAAAAAGCTGGTGCCGATGCCTTTGAAGCTGAGCCAGAGCACCAGCATGTGCACAAAGACTCCGCTGCCGCCGATCAACGAGAAGGCAATAAAGCGCGCTGGGATCATGGGGCCAACCCACTTCTGGATCAGCATCAGCAGGTACTCCCAGAGCACGGCCTCATCGAGCTTGCTCTCACCAGACTGGCGTGCGCGAAATCGGTAGGGCAGCTCAAGAAATCGCAGCGGTCGAGGAGAGGTGGCGAACAGATCGAGCAGGATCTTGTAGCCAACCCCGCTCAGCTCACGCACGCAGTCCTGCAGGACCTCAGCACGAAGCATGAAGAATCCGCTCATGGGGTCCTTGACATCCGCCTTGATCAGATGCTTACCGAGGCGCGTCGCCCATTGGCTCATCGATGCCCGTTGCGCATCCCAGTCGCCCATCTGGCCACCGGCGACGTAACGGCTACCAATCAGAATATCCAGCGGCTCCTGTTGCAGTCGCCGCAGCATCTCCGGTAACAGGGTTTCGTCATGTTGGAGATCCGCATCCATCACGGCCAGATACGGCGCCGTCGTGGCAAGCATCCCTTCGATACACGCAGACGAGAGTCCACGTCGCCCCATACGTTGCAGCAGCCGCACATGCGGATGCTTGCAGGCAATGCTCCGGATACGCTGTGCAGTCCCATCGGGTGAATCATCGTCGACGAATAGAAGCTCCCAGTCGATCCCCGCTAATACCGCATGCAGCCGGTCGACGAGCACCGACACATTCTCAGCTTCGTTGTAGGTCGGGATCACCACCGCTAGGGTTGGCGTTCGGCATTCGGTCGACGAGGCAACGTCCGGCATCAGTCTCAGGGTCCAATGGTTGGTGGGGTTCGGCCACAGGGACGCGAACAAAGCAGCCGCGGTCTCATGGGTGAGCCTAAGCTCATAAAGCCGCGGTCCTTAGGGCAAAAAAGAATCGTTGGGCGAAACCCTGCAGATTCTGCTAGTTTATTCACTCGAATCCGTTGACATATCAGTCATATTTGTTAACAAAACAATAGGTTATAAATCAACTCTAACGTAGCCTATAACCCGGCGCGTTAGTGTGATCAACCAGGCTTCACTCTTGGGAGGCTAACGCATGATCAAGCCAATCGGCTCTGACGAGCTACAACCCCGGTTCATCTACGACACCGAGCGCCACCATCAACTCGCCCACGAGGCGGAATCTCTTCCCTCAATTACCATCAGTTCCCAGGCAGCTGGCAATGCGGTCATGATGGGTGCCGGCTACTTCAGCCCACTCGAGGGCTTCATGACAGTGCCCGACGCGGTCAGCGTCGCTGAAACCATGAAGATGACCGACGGTCGCTTCTTCCCGGTGCCAGTGCTCTGTCTGGTAGAGTCCACAGACGCCATTGCCGGCGCCCAGCGCATTGCCCTGCGCGACCCGAATGTTGAGGGTAACCCGGTTCTGGCGGTGATGGATGTCAACGCCATCGAAACCGTCTCGGACGAGCAGATGGCGCTGATGACCGAAAAGGTCTATCGCACCAGCGACAGCGAGCATCCCGGTGTGCAGGCCTTTCACAGCCAAGGCCGACAGGCCATCTCCGGACCGATCCATGTGCTGAACTTCTCATACTTTCAGAACGACTTCCCGGATACCTTCCGCACCGCTGTCGAGATTCGCAACGAGATCCAGGAGCGCGGCTGGACAAAGACGGTGGCCTTCCAGACCCGCAATCCCATGCACCGTGCACACGAAGAGCTGTGCAAGATGGCCATGGATGCGGTCGGTGGCGACGGCGTTGTGATCCACATGCTCCTCGGCAAGCTGAAGCCCGGAGACATCCCGGCTCCAGTCCGCGACGCTGCCATTCGCAAGATGGCCGAGCTGTACTTCGCGCCCAATACCGTCATGATCACCGGCTACGGCTTCGACATGCTCTACGCAGGTCCGCGTGAGGCCGTGCTGCATGCCTACTTCCGACAGAACATGGGTGCGACCCATTTCATCGTTGGACGCGATCATGCCGGCGTCGGCGATTACTACGGGGCATTCGATGCCCAGACCGTCTTCGACGAGGAAGTGCCAGAGGGTGCGCTCGATATCGAGGTGTTCCGCGCCGATCATACCGCCTATTCGAAGAAGCTCAACCAGGTCGTGATGATGCGCGACGCGCCAGACCACAACAAGGAAGACTTTATCCTGCTATCGGGCACGAAGGTGAGAGAGATGCTAGGCCGTGGCGAGGCGCCCCCGCCCGAATTCTCTCGGCCTGAGGTCGCACAGATCTTGATGGATTATTATCAGTCGATCAGTTGATCAGCGGATAGGAATCCTAGACCGCAGCAGCGCCGCTCTTTTTCAAGGGCGGCGCTTCCCAACGGGTCCGTCTACGGACGTTTGGGTGTCGAATACTTTTGTTCTTTCTGAAACGACTCCCAGATCGTGTCATAACCAACGAAACCCTTATCATTGGGCTCTTTCTGACGCGTGGTCAGATAGCGCGCTTTGCCCTCGGGAACCTTAGGCCGCGACTTAGGTGCCTCGCTCATAACCAACCTCTTCTAAAGGGTAATACTGGGAGGATCGATCAATCGATGTCAGCCCCTCCCGATTGACTGACGATCGCAACGCGTTCGGGTGTCTCTGCTCAACAGAGCTTGGCTACCCATCAGCGTCTAGAAGGGGATTCAATGGAGCTTCTGCAGAGCCCCGTCGAAATCAGGACCTGCATCGATTTTCCCGCCCGCTTCGATCTCCTCTTCGGTCGCATCCCTGACCGTCAAGATCTCAAGCCGAAAGATCACATCTCGGCCACAGAGTGGATGATTGCCATCGATTGTCAGCGTCTTGTCATCCGCCCGAGTGACAATAAAATTTTTGGTTTCCCCTTTCTCGTTTTCCATCACGATGGTGGTCCCTACTTCTCGATAGTCTTCAGGGACATTTTCGATATAGTCAGTAATGACTAAGGATTCGTCTCTAGGGCCGAATAACGCTTTACTGTCGATTGACACCTCAATGGTGTCACCAACGGCTTTGCCTTCTAGCTCGTTCGTAATGGCGGGCAACAAGACCTGGTTAGCCCCATGCACATAGCCGAGGGGGAATTCGACTAGGGTCAAGACAGTCTCGGTTTTCTTGTCGATGACCTTATAGGTCAGCTCGACGTACTTGTTGTCTTCTATCAACTCAGGCATGATCATTCAAAAAATCGATGTAGCAAAGATCTTTACTTCGCCTTTTTCATAGCCAAGAACCATGCGCCCAAGCCACTCCCCTTCTTTCTTTGTGCTGCGCATCCTAAACAGACAAGTCACATGCTGGCCTCGGCGAATAAAACCAAGAAAATCATACTCTGTAGACAGACTGCGCGTGAGCTCACTCTTGGCGAACTGCTTACCGACTTCAACTTCATTCAGCCCAAGCAGTAGATCATAAGAAAAATGTCGAATAAATTTTCCGTATTTACCTTCGTTCGAATACTTGATCAAGTCATTCCACATAGGAATTGCGATCTCAAGCAGCTCATCATCCGTCTTTTCGATAATATTCATCGACCAATCTCAAGCAACAGATTACCCGGGGGTTGGTCCGAGTACAGTTCTCAAATCAAGACCCCTGGAATCCTCGAGTCATCGAAGATTCCAGGTTCCTTGAGTGCTACCGAATAAGGACGCCCTTACGCGGCTTCGGCCTCATCCACCAGATGGTAGCAAGGCGCCTTCTCCATGCTGTACTCACCGGTCTTTGGATCACGGTGTGAAACCGTCAGCACATGCCAGTTCTCATCATCGAGCTTCATGGCATCGCCGCGGTAGTAGTAGCCGGGCCAACGCGTCTCCTTGCGGAACAGCGTGTGCTGCAAGACCGACTCGGACGTCCGCATGCGATGCTTGAGCTCCCAGGCACGCATCAGCTCGTGGATGTCTTCTGCGGCGATCTTCTCAAGATCTTCCTCAAGCAGCTTGATCTTCTTGAGGCCGATGTGCAGCAGTTTCTCGTTGGTCATATAGTTGACCGTGACGCCACCGGCATACTCATCCATCAGCTTTTGCAGGCGATCGAGACCCTGGCGTGGATTGATGTAGTTTGGGTTGACCGAGCCAGCGACGATCTCGTTCCGATAGACCTTGTAATGCTCCATCGGATAAAAGATCTCTTCCTTGCGGCGATTGATCTGGTCCTCGGAGACCCGAATCCCATCCGCCTTACCGTCATCGATGTACTTGCAGGCCGCCTTGGCTGCAAGACGCCCTTCGGTGAAGGAGCCTGAAGAGAACGCATGCGGCGTACCACCCACAGCGTCACCGGCACCGAACAGCCCCTCGACGGTGGTCATCCGGTTATAGCCCCAGAAGTACTCGTCAGGAGAGACATCTTCTGGACCTGAGCACCAGGCCCCACAACCGGTCGCATGCGAGCCCATCACATAAGGCTCGGAGGTGGTCAGCTCAGGATTCTCGTACTTCGGATCGACATCGGTCGCCGCCCAGAGCACCGCCTGGCCAACGGTCATACCAAGGAAGTTATGCCAGCCGATCTCTTCCAGATGTGGGTCCTGGAAGGCCTCCATGGTCACCATGTGGATCGGACCGCGACCCGCATTCACCTCATTGATAAAGGCATGGTTACGCAGACAGGTTGGGATGGGTCGATGCGTCCTGTGCGACGCCTCGACATCCAGATATTCCTTACCAACCATCTCCTGCAACGCCGGGAACCACTTCGATTCGTACTCTTCGCCCAGACCATTCTGCGTGTAGGTCTTGAGATGCAGGAAGTAGGCACCGACCGGGCCGTAGCCGTCTTTGAAACGCGCGAGAACAATCCGGTTCTCCATTTGCGTCATCTTCGCGCCCGCTTCAATCAGCAAGCCATAGGCCGAGCCCGACGACCAAGGTGCATACCAGACGCGACCCGCACCCTCACCGACCGAGCGTGGCTTGAAGATGTTGGAGGCACCGCCTGCGCCCACGATCACGGTCTTTGACTTAAAGACGTGATAATTACCGGTGCGGACATTGAAGCCGACGGCACCGGCAATGCGGTTCTCCTTGGCTTCATCCATCAGGAGATGGGTCACACAGATCCGGTTGAACACCTTGTCAGCCGACTTCTTCGCAGCCTCGGCGACGATCGGCTTATAGGATTCGCCGTGAATCATGATCTGCCAGCGCCCTTCGCGCTGATAGGCGCCCGTCTTCGGGTTGCGCATCAGGGGCAGACCCCACTCTTCGAACTGATGCACGGTCGAGTCGACGTGACGCGCCATATCAAACAGCAGGTCCTCGCGCACCATGCCCATCAGATCGATACGCGCATAACGCACATGATCTTCCGGGTTGTTCTCACCGAAACGGGTGCCCATATAACAGTTAATCGCGTACAGACCCTGCGCGACAGCACCCGAGCGATCGATATTGGCCTTCTCAGCAATGACAATCTTCTTGTCTTTGCCCCAGTAGCGCGCCTCAAAGGCCGCACCTGTGCCGCCTAGACCCGCGCCGACAACCAGAACGTCAATGCCGTCTTCAACGATCGTTTCTCTGGCCATTAGTAGTACACCCCCTCTTTCATTTTCAGGCCGTTAGACTGCAGCGTATGCAAGCCACCGTCATCGAGTCGGATATATTTCGGCTCGTTAAACAGCAGTTGGCTATCACGTACCTCAGCGCTAGGCGCAGGCGCATCGGCCAGCTTAGGGATATATTGACCCCAAGGCTTCGTCGTGATCGGCGCAAGCAGAGTCATGTCCTTCTTGCCATTGCGGAACTTGATGCGCCAAGCAATGACACCTTTTTCCTCATCGCGGATCACGCGCACCGAATGCCCGAGCGGGGCAAAGTCGGCGTAACCGCGCACGTCAATCGCCTGATGCGGGCAAGCCTTGACGCAGGAATAACACTCCCAGCACATGTTGGGCTCGATGTTATAAGCGCGGCGCAGCGTCTTATCGATATGCATGATATCGGACGGGCAGATATCGACGCAGTTTCCGCAGCCGTCACAGCGCGTCATGTATACAAAGGTTGGCATTCTAGTACCCCTTACTCTCAGTGGTCGACAATTGCCCGATCAATAGTTGCTGGGCGCTTCACGCTTGATTCCGAGACCCATATAGGGCGGATTGTCACCCATGTATTCAGGGATATCCGGATACAACGTCTTAACCTCGGGATCAGTAAGGCTCGGAATCACAGGCAGGTTTTCGTTCGAGCCATCAGCCTTGATCACACGTTTTTGATAAGCAGCAGCTGGCTTGAAGAACATGTGCGCAAACTTAGACCAATAGACAGTGCTGAACAGCACGGTGGTCGCGACGATGAAAAGCACGAAGAAAAGGATGGAATTCAGGATTGACCAGAGCAGCGCCATGGTCGCCATCGCTAGCAACGACAGGATGAAGATGTCCGCCCGTGCAACCCGATACCAAGGATGGCCTTCGGCGGAGACATCGACCCGGATGCGGAACCAGAACCAGTAGCCGCCGACACAGAGCATCAGGGCGCCTAGGTGCCAGAGCAAGGGTATCAAGCCGGTCGAAGGCTCAGCGTCTGGCGTTAAGGAGAAGATCATGATCGCCGTGGTCAGGATGAACAGGATAAATCCGTACATGGTGAGCAGATGCGAGAGCCGACGCTGGGGGTTGGCGAACTCACCCGAGGTCAGCACCTCTTTCGCCAGCGTCTGCACGGCGAGGTTCATCTTCTCGGCCGAGCTCACGTCACGTTTTTTCTGTGTCTGCGCCTTACGGGCGTTCTCAAAAAAATACTTGGCATTCTTCTTGAGAACCATATCTACAATCGTACCCCCGATGACCAGCAGGATCATCAGAACGACGTAGCCCTGCATGACTGCAGGGGTAATAAATTCTATTTGAGCAAAAGGATTCGTGAACATCGAAGTCGGTTTCCTCTGGTCTGATCCGCGGGCGAATGCTGCCCGCCATGGAAACGCGGAGCACGAGGCTGTTTGTCTCGGCTAGGCGTATGTGCATCCGAGCTGCCGAGCGGTGCTTGCTAGCCCCGACGGCACTTCCGCTACCTAGGAGCATATCCTTCGTGCCATCAGGCGACTATGAGCGCCGTCATACTCAGCAGCCTAAAGACAGGATTAGCACAGATGCAGCACTCTTATCCTGGATTATCCCTTCCGGCTGTACAACTTAACTTTTTCGCCCTACATATAAAGTACTCTAATGTCCCAGATCCGCGATAGACTTGTCATCGCCGCGCCCCAACAAGTTATTCGCTATCTTTCGCATTTGCATTTCTAGTCGTATAAACAGAATCTGCGAAGAATCCCGCTGAAGATCACCAATGACGATAAGCGCCAACCGCAAGTAGGACGCGTCAGGATTGCGCGCTAGGGCAGCTTAGTCCGCAAATCTCACAGGCTGCCCTACAGCCTGCTCAGGCAGCCACTCATTGATGAACGACTGCCCGAGTAGAGCCAAAGAATCAGGTCAGTTGGAGGGCGGCAGGATACCGGTACTGACCAGATAGTCGACCACCTGACCAGCAAGCGCTTCAGGCGTTTGCTCACTGGCAAGTAGGGTTAGCTCCGGTGTTTCCGGTGCCTCATAGGGATCATCGATACCGGTGAAATGCCTGATCTCGCCGGCCCGTGCCTTCTTGTAGAGACCCTTTGGATCACGTTGCTCACAGATCTCGAGCGGGGTATCGACAAAGACCTCAATAAAATCGCCGTCCCGCATGGTGGCGCGGACTCGGTCACGATCAACGCGGTAAGGACTGATGAATGCCGTTAGCGCAATGGTTCCGGCTTCACAGAAAAGCTGAGCAACAGCCCCGATACGGCGAATGTTCTCCTCCCTGTCGACGGCGCTGAAACCGAGGCCAAACCGAGACGCAAATTCCTCACCATGGGTATCCTTAAGGATGCCTGGGCCGGCATTGAGACCATGCCGGACATTATCGCCATCGAGTACCGCACTCTTGACGCCGCGGGCAGAGAGCATGTGGTCGAGCACATTTGCCAGCGTGCTCTTGCCCGAACCGCTCAGGCCCGTAAACCAGATCACGCAGCCGCGATGGCCATGCAAGCGCTCGCGCTCTTCACGGCTAACCCGATGCTCGTGCCAGGTAATGTTGGTATCGTTCGCCATCCAAAAATCCTGCTGCAAGGGGATCGGTCCAGCCCAGGGCACAACCGATCGCATTCAATCAGATAAGAAATATCGCCAGGCATCGGCGCGAACAGCAACAGCAGGCGCTCAGCGGCACTAATCGCAGCGCCGCATCGACCGCGGTCAACCGCCATCAACCGGTGTCTGGTCACACTTCAGCCAAGCGGTCTAGGCTACTGCAAGCCTCTCAGGCTGGCAATCAGGACTCACCGCTGCCCGCATGAGCCCGAGATCACTCAGTTTCAGGCTGCACCTGCCGATCGCATCGCCGCGAAAGCGTGACTCAGAGCACAGAGCGCCAAGAATTCAAGCAACTGTTCTAGACAAGCTCGGACTCTTGAATTAGTATTTGCTTATGAACTTAACTAACCGGAGACTGGCTATGTTGATCAATTGCCGGACTATGCGCGCCGCGGTGATACTCTCCGCCTTACTGCTCGCTGCTGGCGTTCTGCTTGGGATACTTGCCATGACGACACCATTGTCGGTCCCTACTAGCCAGCTTGCCTTGATGCTGGTGCTGTCAGCAGCCCTGCTTTTGGCCGTCACCTTCTTGGTCGCACTCATCCCGGGCGTCTCCCGGCACATGGACGAATGCCGTCACTAAAGCAGCCACCGCCCAAGCCGACAAGGGGCGCGCCAAGTGCCCCACCAAGTAGTGCCCCACCCTAACTCTCAGAGTAGACTATGCATGTCAGCAGCTACTCCAATGACGTTTCCAAGCCATCGACATAACGCTCACGCGCCGCCCGTGCACGTTCGAAGATCGCCAGCAGCGCCTCCGCATCGGCGGCTCGAATGGTCTTAGAAAGCTCGGTCATCTCGTCACCGAAGCGGGCTAGCATCCTGCTCAAGGCGTCCGCATTGGCGATACAGATATCGCGCCACATCTCTGGGCTCGATGAGGCGATCCGGGTGAAATCGCGAAAGCCACCCGCCGCATAGCGAAAGATCTCATCATTGCTGCGCATCCGCGCGAGCGCATCGACAAGACCAAACGCCAGCATGTGTGGCAAATGACTGGTGGCGGCAAGCACCTCATCGTGATGCTCGACACTCATCTCGGTCACCTCAGAGCCGACCCGTTCCCACATCGCACGGACCCGCATAACCGCTTCAGGGTCGGTCTCCGCAACTGGTGTCAAGATGACACGGCGATTCTGGTACAGCTCGGGAAAGGATGCGCCGACGCCACTCAGCTCGGTCCCCGCGATCGGATGCCCAGGCACCAGCCACCCCGGAACGGCACCGAAGACCCGTTGAGCATCGGCCACAACGCTGCCTTTGACACTGCCGCCATCCGTGACTACAGCGCGCGCCGGCAGTCGCGAATGAATACGCGCAAAAACCCCGCCGATCGCCCCTAAAGGCACGGCGATGAACACCATATCGGCACCGGCGACCGCATCCCCAGGATCAGAGGCATAGTCGTCAATCACGCCAAGCTCCAGCGCGAGCTCGAGGTTTTCGATCGAGCGACCGCA
>POWB01000022.1:0-39952 GCA_010912705.1 Halochromatium sp. | reverse complement strand
CTAAAGGCACGGCGATGAACACCATATCGGCACCGGCGACCGCATCCCCAGGATCAGAGGCATAGTCGTCAATCACGCCAAGCTCCAGCGCGAGCTCGAGGTTTTCGATCGAGCGACCGCAGCCAACGACCTCCCCCACCGCATCGGCCGACCGCAAAGCTCGTGCCAACGAGCCGCCGATCAGACCGACGCCGATCACTGCGAGCCGCTCGATCATCATCCGCTCCCAAGTCTGCTCGCCTCGCCAAGCACCTTGGCAAGCGCGGCCAACAGACGATCATTTTCCTCGGCCAGACCGACACTGATGCGCAGATGGGTTGGCAGGCCATAGTTTGCGACCGGTCGACAGATGACCCCTTCGCGCAGCAAGGCCTGATCAACGGGTCCCACCGGCTGCCCCAGATCAACGGTGACAAAATTACCCACCGAAGGAATCCAATCGAGGCCCAAGGCCTTGAGCCCAGCGGCCACACGCGCCATCTCCCTGTGGTTATGCGCGATCGAGCGCTCAACGTGCTCCCGATCACCGAGTGCAGCCAAGGCCGCCGCCTGTGCCGGCGCATTGACATTGAATGGGTGTCGAACGCGATTCATCAGCGCAGCCGCATGCGGATGACTCAGGCCATAACCGACTCGTAAGGCCGCAAGACCATGGATCTTAGCAAAGGTCCGTGTCACGATCAGATTCGGAAACTCCTCCAGCCAGCGGGTTGTATCCGGATAATCGTCCTCATCGACATACTCGAAATAGGCCTCATCAACCACCGCCATACAGTGTTCCGGCAGCCCAGACAAGAACGCATGGAGCGGCTCAGCAGCCAGCCAGGTTCCAGTCGGATTATTCGGATTGGCGATCCAAACCACAGCAGTCTGCTCATTGACCAGCGCCGCCATCGCATCCAAATCATGCCCAAAATCACGTGCCGGCGCCACGCGCGCGAGCGCGCCAACTGACATGATTGCAATCGGATAAACAGCAAACGCATGCTCAGAGAACACCGACTCGACGCCAGGATGCAGAAACACCCGCGCAACCAGATCAAGCACGTCATTGGAGCCATTCCCAAGCGTCACCTGCTCAGGCGCAACGCCATGATGCGCAGCAATGGCACTGCGCAGCGCAAACCCGCCGCCATCGGGATACCGCCCCAGCTCGGCCGCCACCGCCGCATAAGCCGCCCGCGCCGCCTCACCACAACCGAGCGGATTCTCATTCGACGCCAACTTCACCGAGCCACTAATCCCAAGCTCACGCTCAAGCTCAGTCACCGGCTTACCCGGCACATAAGGCGTCAACCCCGCAATATGCGGCACAGCACGCTCGAGAAATTGGTTATTCACAGGTCACTCACCACTCACCAGTCACCACTAACCACTAACCACTTCTTCCCTAAATCACCGCCTCCGGATAAGAGCCAAGCACCTTACACAGATTAGCTGCGCCTTTCAGCTCAGCCAGGGCAGCAGCAACCTCCGGCGACTGACGGTGCCCGCAGACATCAACGAAGAAGACATAATCCCAGACTCCCTGACGCGAGGGCCGCGACTCGATCCGCGTCATGCTCAGGCCCTGCTTCGCAAAGGGCGTCAACAATCGATGCAAGCCACCGGCCTCATTCCGGCACGACAAGAGCATACTGGTCTTGTCATGCCCACTCGGCGGTGAATCTTCAGGGCCAATGACCAAGAATCTTGTGGTATTACCAGGCTCATCCTCGATGCGCTGGGCCAGCACCTTGAGGGCATAGAGCTCAGCAGCCGCCTCGCTGGCCACCGCCGCAGCATCCTCAGCAACCGCCGCCAACTTGGCCGCATCGGCATTGGTGCCGACCGCGATCCGCTCGGCGTTTGGCAGATAGCGATCGAGCCAGCCGCGGCATTGCGCGAGGGATTGCTGGTGCGAATAGACCCGCTGTATCAGGCTGAGATCCTCAGCATTGGACAGCAGATGATGGTGGATGCGCAGCGTCACCTCGCCGGCGATCAGCAACGGCGAGCGCATGAACATATCGAGCGTATGGTTGACCACGCCTTCGGTCGAGTTCTCAACCGGCACCACGCCATAGTCGCAGGCACCCGACTCAACCTCGCGAAAGATATCGCCGATGGCGCCAAACGGCTGCGCCTGGACCGAGTGGCCAAAATGCTTCAGCGCTGCGGCTTGAGTGAAGGTACCTTCAGGCCCTAGATAGCCGACCTTGAGCGGCTTTTCGAGCGCCAGGCAGGCCGACATGATCTCGCGGAACAGCCGCGCGATCTCCTCAGCATCGAGCGGCCCTGGGTTCTCAGCCTTGATCCGACGTAGGATCTCAGCCTCGCGCTCGGGACGGTAGTATTTCACCGATTCGCCATGAGCATCCTTGATCTTGGCAACATCCTGGGCACAGGCGGCGCGCTCGGAGATCAGCCGCAACAGCTCGGCATCGATGGCATTGATTCGCGCACGCACCTGCTGCAGCTGGTCGTCGCTGGTCATAGGGTCCAGTTCCGGTGGCTGATCGGATAATGCTGAGCGATGCCAGTCATGCGTGTCGGTCGCGCTTGTTGATCCAGGAAGACAAGGAAGACTCGGCCATGGTACCGGATCTCGCCGACCTCAGCCGCGCGCAGTATCTGCCAAGCAACGCACCGAGAGCACCCCCTCAATGCGCGCAATGCGTTGCGCGGTATCCTGGGTACAAGGCTTGTCGATATCGATCAAGGTCACAGCCAGATCCTCTCGTGACCGGTTCAACATATCGATAATATTCAGACCATCCGCAGCGAGATCGGTCGAGATCTGCCCAAGCATGTTCGGCACGTTACGGTTCACCACCGCCATACGATGTCCACCGTTGCGCGGCAAATGGATCTCGGGGAAGTTGACCGAATTGCTGACATTGCCATCCTCGAGATAGGCGCGAACCTGATCCGCGACCATCACCGCGCAATTCTCCTCGGCCTCGCAGGTAGAAGCACCTAGATGCGGCAAGGTCACGACACGCGGATGACCTTTCAACAGATTACTTGGGAAGTCACAGACATACGCATAGAGCTTGCCGGCATCGAGGGCCGTCACCGCGGCATCGTCATCGATGATGCCATCGCGCGAGAAGTTGAGCAGCACCGCCCCATCACGCATGCTCTGGATGCGCTCGGCATTGATCATGTGCCGCGTCTTCTCAGTGAGCGGAACATGAAAGCTGATGAAATCCGAGCGAGAGACCAGATCATCGACCGAAAGCGCCGCCTCGACATCTGACTCGAGCTTCCAGGCGCTACGCACCGTGATACTCGGATCATAGCCGACCACCTTCATCCCCAACGCACGCGCGGCATTGGCGACCAGGACGCCAATCGCGCCCAGCCCAATCACGCCGAGGGTACGGCCAGGCAGCTCAAAACCGACAAACTGCTTCTTACCGGCCTCGACCGCCTTGGAGATGGCCGCATCCTCGCCCTCGAGTCCGCGCGCAAATTGCCAGCCTTGGGCAATGTTGCGCGCTGCCAGCAGCATCCCGGCCAGCACCAGCTCCTTGACCGCATTGGCATTAGCCCCCGGTGCATTGAACACGGCAATGCCACGCTCAGTCATCGCCTGCACTGGGATATTGTTCACACCAGCGCCCGCGCGGCCAATCGCCTTCAGACTCTCAGGCACCGGCAGATCATGCATCTTCGCCGAGCGCACCAGGATCGCATCCGGATGGCTGAGCTCGGAGGCGATCTCATACCGCTCGCGCGGCAGCCGGTTGAGGCCCGCTACCGAGATATTGTTCAGCGTCTGAATCTTATACATCCCACTCACCCCTTGGTGCGCTCGAACTCGGCCATAAAGGCGATCAGTGCGTCCACGCCAGCCTCTGGCATCGCATTGTAGATACTCGCACGCATGCCACCGACCGAGCGATGACCCTTCAGGGTCAGCAGGCCCGCCATCTTGGCGCCAGCTAGGAAATCCGCATCAAGACCCGGATCAGCCAGGGTAAAGGGCACATTCATCCAAGAGCGTGATGCCGGCTCAACCGGATTGGCATAGAAACTGGAATCATCGATCGCCGCATAGAGCTTCTCGGCCTTACGCCGGTTGATCTCGCCCATCGCCTCGAGTCCGCCGAGATCCTTGAGCCATTGAAAGACCAGTCCAGCTAGGTACCAGGCATAGGTCGGCGGTGTGTTGTACATCGAGGCACTGTCGGCATGGGTCCGATAGTCGAACATGGTCGGGGTGCCGGTGATTGGCTCCGCGATCAGGTCTTCGCGCAAGATGACGATGGTGAGTCCGGCTGGACCGATGTTCTTCTGCGCCCCGGCGTAGATGAGCCCATAGCGCGAAACATCGATGGGGCGCGATAACAGCGTCGATGACATATCCGCCACCAACGGTGCCTGGGTCTCGGGGACGTACGGAAACTCGACACCCTCGATGGTCTCGTTGGGCGTGTAATGCAGGTAGGCAGCATCATCGGAAAGCGCCAGCTCAGCCTGCTTGGGCGCACGCACAAAGCGCTCGGGCTGGGTGCTGGCGGCGACATGAACCGAGCAGAAGCGGTGCGCCTCGGCGATCGCCTTCTTCGACCAGCTGCCGGTATTCAGGTAATCGGCCTTGCCGGTGGTCGCGGTCAGGTTCATCGGCACCATCGCGAACTGACTCGTGGCGCCGCCCTGTAGGAACAGCACCCGGTAGCCGTCTGGAATCGCCAGGAGCTCACGCAGATCCTGCTCGGCCTGCTCCGCGATCCCCATAAATTCCTTGCCACGATGGCTCATCTCGGCCACGCACATGCCGCTGCCGTTCCAGTCCAGCATCTCTTCCTGAGCTTGACTGAGCACCGGCTCGGGCAGCATCGCCGGGCCGGCGCTGAAGTTGTAGGGTCGAGACATCAGCTGTACCTTCTTCTGGGTTCGATTGGTTGAACAGGGACGCACATCAATCCGCAGCAGGGCCTTCGCCATCCTCGGATGAGTTGCCGCCGGCGGAATCGCCCTCAGCAACGCCCGCTTCAGGGGCAGCGCCGTCTTCATCGCCGTTCAGGGCGATGATGCGCTCGATGCCGGCTAGGCGCTGGTTGTCGCCAAGGTTGATCAGCTTCACGCCCCAGGTGTTGCGGCTCATGATGGAGATATCATCGACCCCGGTACGAACCAGGGTACCGGCCTCGGTGATGAGCATGATCTCATCACCGGGACGCACCAGCACGGCGCCAACCTGCTCGGCGTTGCGCTCACCGATGCGCATCGAGATCACGCCTTTGGTGCCACGGCCCTTGGTCGGGAATTCCTCGACCGGGGTGCGCTTGCCTTGGCCGTTGGCACCCACTGTGAGCACAGTACCAGGCTCGGCCACCAGCAGCGAGATCACGCGCTGGCCCTCGCCAAGCGAGATACCACGCACGCCATGCGCGGTGCGCCCCATCGAGCGCACCTCGGACTCGTTGAAGCGGACCGCCTTGCCGGCAGAGCTAAACAGCATCATGTCCTGGCGACCATCGGTGACGGCGACGCCGATCAGATATTCGTCCTGGCGCAGGTCGATGGCGATGATGCCGCGTGACAAGGGGCGCGAGAAGTCCGATAAGGGCGTCTTCTTGACTGTGCCCTGACTGGTCGCCATGAAGACGAAGCTGCCTTCCTGATACTCAGGCACCGGCAGGGTGGCATTGATGCGCTCGTCTTTTTCCAGCGGCAGCAGGTTGACAATCGGTCGCCCGCGACCGCCATAGCTGGCCTGGGGCAGCTCGTAGACCTTGAGCCAATAGACCTTGCCGTGGCTGGAGAAGCAGAGCACCGTGTCGTGCGAATTGGCGACGAAGAGCCGGTCGATGAAGTCCTCATCCTTGAGGTTGGAGGCACTGCGGCCCTTGCCACCGCGGCGCTGGGCCTGATACTCGGCGATCGGCTGCGCCTTGACATAGCCAGCATGCGAGAGCGTGACCACCACATCTTCGGGCGCGATCAGGTCTAAGAGCGAGATGTCGGCCTGATCCTCAATGATCTCAGTACGGCGCGCGTCGGCATATTGATCACGGATTGCGGTCAGCTCCTCGCGGATCACCTGCATCAGCCGGTCCGGGTCACGCAAGATCGATAAGAGCTCGGCGATGGTCACAAGGATAGACTCGAATTCCTTGACGATCTTATCTTGCTCGAGCCCGGTCAGGCGCTGTAGCTGCAGGTCCAAGATCGCACGCGCTTGACGCTCGCTGAGTCGATAGAGGCCGTCCTCGCGGAGTCCGAAGCCGGCCTCGAGATCATCCGGCCGGGTCTCGTTGGCACCGGCGCGCTCGAGCATGCCAGCCACCGCGCCAGCCGCCCAATCACGCGCCATCAGCCCTTCGCGGGCATCGGCCGGGCTGGCCGATGCCTTGATCAGGGCAATCACCTCATCAATGTTGGCCAGCGCGACCGTATAGCCCTCCAAGAGATGGGCGCGGTCGCGCGCCTTGCGCAGCTCGTAGATGGTGCGGCGAGTGACGACATCGCGGCGATGGCGCAAGAAGTACTCGAGCATCTGCTTGAGATTCAGCGTGCGCGGCTGACCATCGACTAGGGCGACCATGTTGATGCCGAACACGGTCTGCATGTTCGTGTGCTGATAGAGGTTGTTCAGCACCACGTCTGGATAGTGATCGCGCTTGATCTCGATCACGACGCGCATGCCGTCCTTATCCGACTCATCGCGCAGCTCGGCGATGCCCTCGAGCTTCTTCTCGCGCACCAGCTCGGCCATTTTCTCGAGCATGCGCGCCTTGTTGACCTGATAGGGAAGCTCGGTGATGATGATCGCCTCGCGCTTGCTACGCGACTCGGTCTCCTGGTGGGTGCGCGCGCGCAGCCGAATCCGACCACGGCCGCTGCGATAGGCCTCGCGAATACCGCGAATGCCGTTGATGATCGCCGCGGTGGGGAAGTCCGGGCCGGGCACGATCTCCATCAGCCGCTCGATCGAGACCAGAGGATCATCGATGATTGCCAGGCAGGCATCGATGATCTCACCGAGGTTATGCGGCGGGATGTTGGTGGCCATGCCCACCGCGATGCCGGAGGAGCCATTGACCAAGAGGTTTGGGAAGCGCGCCGGCAGGACCGTCGGCTCCTGCTCGGACTCGTCGTAGTTGGGGATGAAGTCGACCGTCTCCTTGTCGAGATCATCGAGCAGCGCGTGGGCGATGCGCGCCATGCGCACTTCGGTGTAGCGCATCGCCGCTGGCGAGTCGCCATCGACCGAGCCGAAGTTGCCCTGGCCGTCGATCAGCATGTAGCGCATCGAGAACGGCTGCGCCATGCGCACGATGGTGTCGTAGACCGCGGTGTCGCCGTGCGGATGGTACTTACCGATGACGTCGCCGACCACGCGCGCTGATTTCTTATAGGGCTTGTTCCAATCGTTGCCGAGCACGTTCATCGCGAACAGCACGCGGCGATGCACGGGCTTGAGCCCATCGCGCACATCCGGCAGCGCCCGCCCAACGATCACGCTCATCGCGTAGTCGAGGTAAGACTGGCGCATCTCATCTTCGAGATTGACCGGCAGGATCTCTTTTGCGAAATCGGCCATCGCTGGTTCTATGATTCCTTAAAGACGGTGTGTGAAGCGCTTGGCGAAGGTGGTCGGACGCGGCAAGCAGACATGGAAAGCACGCAAGTCAAGCCTCGACCAGATCAACCGATGCCTGGACGGCTGGGCCAAGCGCTTCGGCAACGCGGATTCAAACCGCGATCAACAAAAGCCCGTCATTGTATCACTCAGCGGGCGTCAGCATCATGCTGTGCGCTCGGCGTGCAGTGCATCGTGGATCTGACTCGCCAAGGTGCGGCTGATACCATCCACACGGGCGATGTCATCCGGCGCCGCCTGTGCCAGCCCGCGCAGCCCGCCAAAGGCGCGCAGCAGGCTCTGCCGACGCTTCGGCCCCACGCCTGGGATCTCCTCGAGCGTCGAGGTCTTGCGCGCCTTATCACGGCGTTGGCGATGCCCGGTGATGGCGAAGCGGTGTGCCTCATCACGCACCTGCTGGATCAGATGCAAGGCTTTAGAATCGGCGCCCGCGATGATCGGCGCCTCACCCTCAGCCAAGCCCTCGGCCAGCCAAAGCTGCTCAGCACCGGCCTTGCGATCCGGCCCCTTGGAGACCCCGACCAACCTAACCCCATCGATCCCAAGCGCGTCCAGCACGGCGGCGACCGTACCGAGCTGCCCTTTTCCGCCGTCGATCAAGAGCAGATCCGGCAACGGCACCTCGCCGCTCTGCACACGACGGTAGCGCCGCAGTAGCGCCTGCTCCATCGCCGCATAGTCATCGCCGGGGGTGATGCCCTCGATGTTGAAGCGACGATAGTCGGACTTGCGCGGCCCCTCATCGTCAAAAACCACGCAGGAGGCCACCGTCAGCTCACCACGGGTGTGGCTGATATCAAAGCATTCGATGCGTCGCGGCAGATCCTCAAGCTGCAGCAGATCGCGCAGCGCCTCCAGCCGCTGGGCATAGCCGGCACGACTGCCGAGGCGCGACTTGAGCGCAAGATCGGCATTCTTGACCGCCATCTCGACCCAGGGTGCACGCTCACCGCGCAACCGATGCTTCAGCGCCACGCGCCGCCCCGCGCGCTCGCTCAATGCCGCGGTCAGAAACTCCGCCTGATCCGGCTCGGCATTCAGCAGCACCTCCGGCGGGATCTCCTTATCGATGTAGAACTGGGCCAAGAAGGCCGCGAGCACGGCCGCTTGATCGGCCTCTGCTGGAACCTGCGGAAAGAAGGCCTTATTACCCAGGTTGCGCCCGGCGCGAATGAAGAAGACCTGAACACAGACGCTCCCGGCTTCCTCCACTGCTGCGATGATATCGACATCGCCCCCCTCGGCAGTCACATATTGACGTTGTTGGATGCGCTGCAGGGTCGCGATCTGGTCTCGCAGCACCGCCGCCTGCTCGAACTCGAGCGCGGCCGCCGCCTGCTCCATGCGCTGACCCAGCTCAGCGATGACCTCGTCGGTTCGACCCTCTAAGAACTTGACGCTGTCCTCGACATCAACGGCATAGTCTTCTGGGCGCACCAGTCCCACACAGGGACCGGTGCAACGCTTGATCTGGTACTGCAGACAAGGCCGGGTACGGCTGCGATAGAAACTATCGCGACACTGCCGCACCGGGAACAGCTTCTGCAGTAGCTGCAGCGTCTCACGCACCGCCCAGGCGCTCGGATAAGGGCCAAAGAACCGCCCCGGACCCTTGCGCGGACCACGGTAGAATGACAGCCGCGGAAACGCATCCTGGGTGCTCAGATAGATGTATGGATAACTCTTATCGTCGCGCAGCAAGACGTTGTAGCGCGGCCGATGGGTCTTGATCAGATCGCTCTCGAGCAGCAGCGCTTCGCCCTCGGTGCGGGTCAAGGTCACCTGGATATCGGCCACCTGCGCGACCATCACTTGCAACCGCCGATTCAAGGCGCGACCAAAGTAGCTACTCACCCGGCGCTTGAGGTTTTTCGCCTTACCGACATAGAGCACCCTGCCGCCCTCATCGAGCATGCGATACACCCCAGGATCAGTGGGGATCTGAGCAAGGACAGCGCGATGATCAAAGGACGGCATAGGAGAGACAGAAGGTCAGGGTTGAACCGCAGATTAAGCAGATGATAGACACAGCTCCCTGCTGTTTCTATCCGGCTTTATCGCTGTTCATCGCTGTTCATCTCTGTCTATCTGTGGCTCATATCTTTAGAACGCGGGCTGGGGCTGGCTCAAGCGTCGAGGCTGCCGTATCCTGCCGCGATGCAGTTTCCTGACTATCATGGCGCCAGCATCGTCAATCTGATGCAATCGCTGATTGGCGCCCGCAGCCATCCGCTGAGCGAGACCGCGCCCTATCCAGAGGCCCAGTTGCTGCCCGCGGCCGAGATTCGCAAGGCGCGCCACGTCCTGCTGTTGGTCATCGATGGCCTTGGCGATGACTGGCTGCGCCGCCACTCGCCCGCCGGTCCATTAGCGCGCCATCGGCTTGGCGCTCTGACATCGGTGTTCCCGCCGACGACCGCCACAGCCATCACCAGCTATCTCACGGGCGATGCCCCGCAGCAGCATGCGATGACCGGCTGGTATATGTGGCTTGGTGAGCTTGGTACCGTTCTCGCTGTGCTCCCCGGCAAACCTCGCTATGGTGGCAGCACCTACCGACAGGCCGGCATCGACGTCCAGCAGCTGTATCGTCATCGCTCCGTCTTCGCGCGCCTCGCCACCGCCTCGGTCATGATCTCGCCGCGCGCGATCGCGAATTCAGACTACAACCTGGCCCATCGTGGACCGGCCCGCCTGCATTCCTTCGAGGGCCTGCCCGAGCTCTTTCGAGTGCTCACCAAGACCGTCAAGCGGGCTCGCGAGCCAACCACCTTCTATGCCTACTGGCCCGGCCTAGACAGTATCGGCCACGAACGGGGTATCGAGAGCCCAGAGGCGCTTGGCCATCTTCAGGCGATCGAAAAAGGCCTGACGCAGCTCATCAAACAGCTCGCTGGCACTGAGACATTGGTGTTGGTCTGCGCCGACCACGGCCAGCTCGATACCGAGCCCGCCAAGATCACCGAGCTCAACAGCCTTCCAGCCTTCGCTGACTGCTTGCGCATCCCGCTCTGCGGCGAGCCACGCGCCCTCTACTGCTATCTGCGTCCGGATCAAGGCAAGCGCTTCGAGCACCTCTGCTTGGATCATCTCGACCAAGACTTTGAGCTTTTCCACAGTGCCGATCTCATCGAGCAGGGTCTATTCGGACTAGGTACGGCGCATCCGCGTCTGCTCGAGCGCATCGGCGATTACTGCCTCATTGCCCGCGACCGAGCAGTGCTCCACCAGCAGCTGATCGGCGAAACGCCCTTTCATCAGATTGGCGTGCACGGCGGCCTGAGTTCAGCAGAGCTGATGGTGCCCCTGTGCCGCTTCGATGCCTGAGCGCTATACTCAGGCCCCCGACTGCTCTTCCGACCTGACCCGCTGTTGAGGAATATTTGAATGGACGTCGTCCAGATCGTTCTGCTCGCCGTCGTGCAGGGCTTTACCGAGTTTCTCCCCATCTCAAGCTCGGCTCACCTGATCGTGACACCGATCCTCTTCGGCTACGAGCTGCAGGGGCTGGCCTTCGATGTCGCGGTGCATGTCGGCACCTTAGCCGCCGTGATGCTGTACTTTCGCCATGAGCTAGCAACCATGCTGCTTGCCGTTGGCGGCTCGATCCGCCAAGGCTCGTTTGTCAATCAAGACGCCCATCTCGCCTGGATGATCCTGATCGCAACCTTGCCGATCCTAGCGCTCGGGCTCCCCCTCAAGTCCTTGCTCGAATATATCCGCGATGACGATCGCTTAGTGGAGCTTGTGATCGCGAGCACGACGATCGGCTTTGGCCTTCTGCTGTGGCTGGCGGATCGCGTTGGCAAGCGTCTGCGCGATGAGTACCGACTCGGTTGGCGCAGTGCGCTGTTGATCGGCCTGTTCCAAGCCATCGCCATCATTCCCGGCACCTCGCGCTCGGGAATCACCATGACTGCGGGCCTGTTCCTTGGCCTGACACGTAAGGCCGCATCGCGCTTCTCCTTCCTCCTCTCGATCCCGACGATCCTGATTGCCGGATTGTTAGAGACGAAGGAGTTGATCGAGTCTCCAGACCCGGTCGCTTGGGGCCAGCTCTGGCTAGGTGCCGCGCTCTCGTTCATCGTCGCTTATCTGACGATCCACTTTTTTCTACGCTTCATCGAGCGTATCAGCATGTTTCCGTTCGTGGTCTATCGCCTCTTGCTCGGTCTGCTGATCTTTTGGGTTGTCCTACTCTAAGGAGACCGCCGTCATTGCTGACCTATTTCACAGTGGTCGCATCATCGACATCATCATCCTGCTGGTGGTGCTCGAGATTGCAGCCCTGCTCAGTCTGCATCGGATCACAGGTCGTGGTCCCAAGCCACAAGCCCTCTTGCCAACACTCGCCTCTGGTCTACTATTGATGCTCGCGCTCCGCGCGGCCATCGCTGATCTGCGCTGGGAGTTCATCGCCCTGCCCCTGACCCTGGCTCTGATCACACACCTGACGGATCTCGTTCAACGCTGGCGTGAGTGATCATGTTTTAATCTGCACGCATCGACGCGATCTGCGGGTTATAGGATGAACAGTTTCTGAGCACTGATCATAGGACATAAAAAAAGGCAGCTCGCGCTGCCTTCTCTTGCTACGCAAGACCCGGCTAGATACCGAGCCCGCGTAGCGATTCGAACTTGCCCGAGTCAGACGACCGACATGATCTGAGAGATCATGGCCGCTGCATCACTCACGGCGGGGCCACCCAACCAGTTGAAGTCAGCGCTGCTGAGCAGAATGAAGTGAATCAGCAGGGCCAGCACGAACAAGAATCCAAACAGCGCGACTAGGGCGCGACGTGGATCAAAGATCTGCCAAATTTTGTGCATGGGCATTCGAGTTCTCCTGAAGTAAGTGCGGGCAACAGCGGATTTTGCGCTTCGTACCCGTCAGAAATCTAGCCGGTCTACCCGAGGTTCGGATTACAACCAGGGACGCCAAAACCAAGCCAGCAAATGTGCAAACGCGGCAACACCAACGAATGCGGAAAAGCTAGACATGAAGATGCCGTGAAACTCCTGGGCCTCTATGTCAGTCAGGCCGGTTAGGCTTGCGTTATCAGCCATGGATTCAACCTCCGGATTTCAAGAAAGGCCTCTCGGCCATTGACCGCGATACCCCCGCGGTGGGGTCGCCCTTGGGGCGTTAAGCGACCGAACCCGAACTCTAAGCCTCCTCAAAGAACAGTCGCAGCTTCTCGCTCAGCGAAACCTCAATTCATCGTACGCGTTGGCGGCATTGCCGACATACTACTTGCCGGGGCCTGCAGCGCATTGTTACCCAGCCAGTTAAAGGCAGGCGACATCAACAACATGAAATGAATCACCAACGCTAACACGAACAAGAAGCTCATAAGCCCAATAAGGCTTCGGCGTGGATCAAAGATCTGCCAAATGCGGTGCATCAGTTTTCTCCTTTGGAAAGCCTGGTAGAGATTGGCAGACAGTAATTGTCAAACAAATCCCCACCTCGTTCATGATCGACCCTGTTAATCAGCAGCGATTAAAGCCAGGGGCGCCAGAACCATGCGAGCAGATGCGCAAATGCGGCTACGCCAACGAATGCGCTAAAGCTCGACATAAAAATACCGTGGAATTCTTGGGCTTCTGTTTCGGTCAGGCCCGTCAGGCTTTTGTTATCAGCCATGGAAATCACCTCTGTGTCGTTTTCAGGTTTGACCTTTCGGTCATTGTTTCCGCCCAGATGGACGGGGTGATCCGTCACCCTGGATATTCCTACCGAGTTTGTGGGGCCGGCGGATACTGGAGTGGAGCCGGCGGATAGCGCATCATCGACGGCGGCGGATACTGCAGCCGAGGCGGATACTGTTGAGGCTGCTCTTGTGCCGGAGCATCTTCGGTCACTTCAGCTGGAGCCTCAGCCGTTGCCTCTGCTGGCTCTTCCTCAGCGACCACTTCTGGGGCGGCAGGCTGCTCGACCTTTGCCTGCTCATCAGCGGCTACGGCCTCTGCCTCTGGTGCAGGCTCAGCGGCTTCTGGCATATCAGCCTTGGCCTGAGCTGGCGGTGCCTCTTCCTGAACTGCCGCCGCGGCCTCTGCTGCTGCCTCTGCTGCTGCAGCCTCTGCTGCCTTCAGCGCAGCGAAACCACCCTCGGGAACGGGACCTTGCAGCGACGGATAGTCCTTCACCATCGGTGCACCATAGAGCGGCTTGTAAGCGCCCTGATGGCAGGTGGTGCAGTAGACCTTGTAAACGTCGCCTAGCGGACCCTTTCGTGAATCCGGGAGGATCTCTGTCAGCGGCACAACATAGTCATTATTCAGCTCCCTGACATGGCGAATCGCGTACCAAGCGGTTGTCCGCTGAGGTGTGCTCTGATCCCAGGAGTAGAACGAACGCGAGTTGTGGCAGTAGGTGCAATTCACGCCGAGGGCATCGGACATGTGCATCATCAGGCCATAGGTCCATTCCGCCTGCTTGATCGACCGACGGTTCCCCTGCGGTAGCACGGTATCGCCGATGACACGGATGTCATTGTCCTGCAGCAAGAAGGGCGTGAAGGGGTCGTATGGCAGTGATGAGTAAGCGACAGTGGCAGAAGCAATGTTCTGACCAGTCGGCGCCAATGCGGTCGGCTGACCCGGACCTGGATCGGTTGTCCAGACGTACTCCGGCACCGGATTACCGCGATGGCAGGTGTAGCAGGTGATACCAGTATCCGCCACATGGTCCTTCCAACCGGCGTTGGTATCCTGCGTCATCTCGAGCATGCGACGAGAGGTGACCTTCGTATAGATCCCATCGTCCTCAAACCCGCCGTCACTCACATGGCAGTAGTAGCAGCCTTGCTCAGGCGCAACCCAGTTGGTCAGAGCAACCATGAGCCGGTTGAACTCATTGACCGTTAGATTGCCCAGCACCTGGACGTTCTTGTAGACATCCTTCGCCAGCGGCCCACCCTCAGCTGCAGCCGGAATTGCATCCGGCGGCACATTGGCTTCGAGCGACGCTTGCAGCAGACGCGGGTTATAGTTGGTCTGCATCTGCAAACCGCGATACCCGTTCTGGATCGTTTCGGGCGGTGGCGCCTCGCAGCCAGCAAGGATCGCCGAAGCGCCCAATGCCGCGAGAACCACCGTCTTACGGTTTAGAAACTTCATTGCGACACCCCCTGCAGCAGGGACGGATCCTGGATCGTCATCTCTGATGGGTAAGGAGCCACGATACCGTGCTTAATGCCCCACAGATACCAGTTCTCAACCACAGTGCCAGTCAGCAGGATTCCGATACCGGCAGTAATCACCGTCAGAACCGCGAACCACCAAGCCCAACGATGGATCGATTCCATGGTGGCATTAAAGCCCATGGTCCAGCGCCAGAACAGCATCGCACGCTCAGATGCCGTACCACGACTAGTGATCTGATCGATCTCACGGTCACCCCCGTAGCGGGAGACACCTAAGATCGTGCCACCATGCATCGCGAATAACACCGCGGAGCCATAAAGGAAGGCGATCGACAGCGCATGGAACGGGTTGTAATAGAAGTTGCCATAGCGAATCGAGATCGCCGCTGTCCAGTCGAGATGCGGGAAGATCCCGAATGGCACGGCCTCGCCCCAGCTACCCATGAGCACGGGCCGAATGAAGCCCAACGTCAGGTAGAAGAAGATCGCTGCAGCAAACGCCCATGCAACATGGGTGCCCGTGCCCAGTGCGATCGCGCGCTGGTAGGTCCGAATCCACCAGAGGATGATCGATGCCGTCAGGAAGAACCCAGCCATCAACCACCAGCCACCGTCACCCAATGGTGGGATGCTCAGCCCGTAGGCTGGCGGTGGCGGCTCAAGTGCTAGCCAGAAGAAGTTCTTTACGAACTGAATCGGGCTCCAGTCGACCGATGCCAGCATATTGAAGCCAATGATCTCGATGGCAATAAAGCCGCAGATCAACGAAGCAATACCGGCAAACCCGAAGTAGATCGGTCCGATCTGGGCGTCGCCGATCTTGCCGATCCAATACGAGAACCATGGAAAGACCGGTTTCCCTAGGCGCGGCAAGCTACCATCCGGAAGCTCGACACCTGGGTAGCCCGGCTCGCGGACTTGAACCCGCGTAAAGATGTTTTGATACTCAGCCATATTGGTGTCCTCTTATGACCAGAACGGTAATTCGAGCCACCAGTTCCACCACTCTGGCCAGCCACGCGTCCAGAACGGGCCACTCAGCACGATACAAACCGCGCTCCAGAAGGCCGCATTGATCGCAAGGAACAGACCGAGACGGTGGATACCGAGCGCACCGATGGAGTAACCGACGAGGTCACGGAAGAAGGTGTTCTCGTGCTCACCCGTCTTCACCGCCTCACCCTTCTGCGGGTTCGTCATCGAGAGGATTAACGAGCCATGCAGCGCCAGCGCAAGAGCGTTCGTGAAGAAGAATGTGATCGCCAGCATGTGAGCTGGGTTGTAGTGGAAGTGTAGGTATTGGTAACCGACATTTGACACCCAGTCGAGGTGACTGAAGATGCCATACGGAAAGCCATGTCCCCATGCACCCAGCAATACTGGACGAATCACGACGAGTGTGACATAGGCAAGGATTGCAAAGCCGAAGGCGACGGGAACATGCAGCCCCATACCCAGCTTGCGTGCAATCTCAGCTTGACGCAGCGCCCAAGAGACGAAAGCGCCAATCGCACAGATGGTAATGAATTGCCAGAGACCGCCTTCCATCAGCGGCGCCATCCCGAGCCCATAGCTCAGGTCAGGCGGGGCAATATTGATTTCCCAAGGATTCCAGGTCGGCCCCATGGCCGCCCCCCAGATAATCAGCAGGGTACCAAGCGTGGCGAAGAAGATTGTTGAGACTCCGAAGAAGCCGACATAAAACGGCCCCACCCAAAAGTCGAACAAATCCCCCCCGAGCAAGGTACCGCCACGAACGCGGTATTTTTTCTCGAAACTCAGCATGGCCATTGAAGATTTCCTCTGCTGGGGAGGCACGCGCTAAAGCGCCCTCCTCGTAGCAAGATCGGCGGCAGGCGGTGCCATGCTGGCACCCGCGCTACCGTCATCCGATAGGCCCTGTTAACTCTGCTGCGGGACGACCTGCACTGCGGACGCCTGAGCGGATACGGCCGGGATACCGTCTTCTAGCCAGTTAAAGTCATTCGTGCTGAGCAGAATCAAATGGATAGCCAGCGCCAGGACGGTCAGGAAGCTGGCCATGCCGATCAGGGCCATACTTGGCTGTACAAGCAGCCAGATCTTGTAGATTTTTTGCATTACTTCGTTCTCCAGTACTCTGCCGTTAAGCAGGAATTGGCGATGCTAGGACATCGATGATATGGGATAGGTCGTACAGGCGATCGGCTTGGCTTAGAGCCAAGGACGCCAGAACCAAGCCAGTAGATGTGCAAACGCCGCGACCCCAACAAAGGCACTAAAGCTAGACATAAAAATGCCGTGGAACTCTTGAGCCTCTTCTTCCGTCAATCCGGTTAAGCTTTTGTTGTCTGCCATTGGGTTACACTCCGGTTCTGCTAACTCGACCATTTGGTCATTGGCGCATGACGTATGCGTCACCAAGAAACGCCGTGGCTGCTGTTGCCGCAGCGCTTGCAGGCATCCGCAGCATGCGAATACCCATTCGGCTCTCACGATTGAGGGCCACAGCCCGCCGTCGCTTAAGTCCAAAAAAGAGGCGTGGACAGCCCATCAGAGGCCCTACTATCCACGCGCAAGCTGATCTTTTTACTCGAGCACCCTTGCAAAGGTGTCCTGATGAGCGCTTCCTTGGCTTCATAGGCTTGCCACCCGCATAACCTGCAAACCTCAGCCTGGGCCAGCTACCTAGAAGCTGCCGCGATAGACGGTGCTTAACCGCGACGATGGAAATGTCAGGCGAGGCGCTCACGGCGTACGATGCAATCAGTGCTGACTCAATCGGCTCGATGGCTGGGTGCCTGGAGACAAGTCCTTTGAGACACCCTAATGTTAAGTGTCAGTCTAGCCTGACCACGCCTTATGTCAAGCAAAACTTACACATCAACTGTCAGGACAGGTTGGCAGCCTGCGTTCCGTATGATCCATCTCATGTTGCTCTTCATGATCGTCAGACCACGGCAGACCAACAAAGCCGATGTTTTGACTGACAAGACTCGGTTTTGCTGGATGTCTAGCCTGCTCAGCGCCGAGCGGGCAAGACGATTCAAAGTTGCTACCTAGGATCGGCGCCTAAGCAGCATTTTTATCGATAGGGCCAGACGAAAGGCGAAAAGGGAGGAGTGAGCGGCGAAGCGCGAGGGAGACTTATGCTGCAGCTTGCAGGTGCAGCTTAAGCCAGCCGCTGATGCGGCCATGAAAGAGATGGCATCCTTGGGAGCCGGTCCAAACGAAGTCCTCTGCCGTTAGGCTGGGCGTTTGCGTGTCAGAAGATCGTTGGTCTCACGCAGCGTTGCTGCGCTAACGCAGTCTTCGCCAGCGACCCGCGCCCTGCGCTCAGCGGCATCGCGGAGCCGCTTAGCGGCCGAGATACGGGTCAGCACCGGCGTCGCCTCCAGGATCTCATCGAGCAAACGCTGGGCATCGGTATCCCAGGCAAGCTCACGATGCATGCGCGACGGCGTCGCCTCGACCTGGTCGAGATCGGTGCCGAGCGGCAGGATGTTGAACAAGGCGTCGAAGAGCGCGTTGCAGACCTCTTGGATCAGGTAGGTGGCGCCGGAATAGCCCATGAATGGCGTACCGGTATGGCGCCGGATGATGGTCCCAGGCAGCGAGGCGGGAATGAAGGCCGCGCGCCCGCCGATCTCAGCCAGGTACATGCGCTCGTTGTAGCCACCAAAGAGGATCAGCGGCGTGCGCTGGTGAACGGCCTCGCGCACCGCATCGTTGTCCGGCTTCTTGCCTGGTCGGCGCGGCACAGCAAAGTTGCAGGGTAGCCCCATCTCCTCTTCGAGGAAATGGCGCACACCACGGGTGTAGGTCTCGGTGGCGACGATACCAAAGCTCGCGGTGCCGAAGAAATCCTGAGTCACCGAGCGCCAGAGATCCCAGATCGGCTTGATCGTAGTGTGCTTCTCGCGCTCGATAAAGGGCTCGGGGTCCAGCCCCAGCAGCTCGCCTAGTGTGCGCAGGAAGCTGGTAGTGCTGTGCAGCCCGATCGGCGCCTGCAGATAGGGCTTCTCGAGCGCCTCGCAGAGCTTGCGGCCGAACTCACGGTAGAGGCAGACATTGACCTCGGCATCGGCCAGGCGCGGGATGTCATCAAGATGCGTACTGAGCGGGAAGGTCATGTTGACCTCGGCGCCGATCCCCTCGATCAGCCGACGGATCTCGGCCAGGTCCGACCAGGTGTTAAACATCCCGTAGATCGGGCCAATAATATTCACCAGCGGCTTAGCGTCTCGCTCAGGCCCTTGCTGTCCGCCGGTTTTCGGTTTGGCCTTAGCCTTGGCGGCCTTAGCGCGCTTCTTAGCGGCCGCAGCGCCATACTGATTCCAGAGCCAGACGATCGCACGATCGGCACTCTGCCACTGGTCTTCATCAATGGTACGCGGCAAGAAGCGTTGGATTGGCGTCCCGGATGGCGTCACCCCTCCGCCAATCATCTCCGCGATGCTGCCGGTGACGACAACCGCTGGCTGCTCGGGGTCGAGGGTCGAGAAGGCGCGACGCATCGCGTTCTCGGTCCCATCCTGACCTAGCTCCTGCTCACCAAGCCCGGTAACCACAACTGGTAGCTCATGCGGCGGCAGCGCATCGGTGTAGTGCAGCACCGCTGTGACCGGCAGGTTTTCGCAGCCGACGGGACCGTCGATGATCACCGACAGGCCTTTGACCGCTGTGAACACATAGACTGAGCCCCAGTAGCCGCCAGCGCGATCGAGATCTTGGATCAGCATCAGCCCTGCCCTCCCGAACCGGCCGCCTTGCCCTTAGGCACCGGCTTACTCGAGCCCGAGCCTGCTCCTGCTCCTGCTCTTGGGCTCTTGTGCGGGCTCGGCTGCTTATCCCAGACCCCAGCGGTCTCGTCTTCGCCAACGCCAGCGAAGAAGGCCGTCATCCGATCGAAACGGGCCTGACTGGCCAGTGCGGCGTTCACCACCTGCGCCAGCGAGCCGGCACCAGCCGGCCCCATCAGCGGTCGCGCCGAGATCAGGTTGGTGAAATAGAGCGACGGGATCGACTGCTCTTTTGCATACTGGACCACCGGCGTGGTGCCGATCGCCAGGTCCGGCTTCACCGCATCGACCGCCGCCTTGTCTTGCTCGAGGGCGGCACGGAATTGGATCACCACGCCTTTGGACTCAAGCCATTCCCGATCAGCGTCAGACCAGGGCGTGCGCGGCGTCGCAGTACCAACATAAGGCACCCGTGCCCCACTCTCGATCAGCAAGCGCGCCACCAGCAGCTCCGAGCCCTCGTAGCCAGAGACCGTGATGGTGCCGTTAATCGGCGCCTTGGACATGGCCCCTTTGATCGCCGGCAAGAAGGCATTCTTGGCGGCTGCGATCTTGTCTTCAGCGACGTTGCAGGCCTTGCCAATCGCATCGAGCCAGGCCGCGGTGCCGTCATAGCCGACCGGTGCCGAGCCAACCACCGCGCGACCGGCCTTCTGGAACTCACGGATCGATGCCGTGTAATACGGATGGATGGCAGCAACAGCCGCGCAATCGAGCGCGGCATAGAGCTCACGCCACTCGCGCGTCGGCACCACCGGTCCGGTTGCCAGACCCAGCGGGGCGAGCATAGCGCCGATACCGACCGGATCAGCCGGGAACATCTCGCCGAGCAAGGTCACCGTCGGTCGCTCGCTACGCCCTCCGCGGGGCGCCTGCACCGGCCCCTGCTCCGCCTCGCCGCGCGCATAACGCAGCATGGCGCTGGCGAGCACATCCTTGGCCTCGGCATGAGTTGGCACACCAAAGCCCGGCACATCGATACCGATGACGCGCACGCCGTTCTGCGACTTTGGCAGCAACCGCAGCGGCACCCCGGAGGCGGTCGGTACGCAGAGGTTCATCACTACGACTGCGTCGTACTTGCTTGGATCGGAGAGCTGCTGAACGGCCTCGCGCACGTCCTCGAACAGCTTACCGGTGACCAGCGTCTCGGAATCAAAAGGGACGTAGCCGACGCTGCGCCGCGCACCGTAGAAGTGCGAGGTGAAGCTCAGCCCATAGACACAGCAGGCCGAGCCGCAGAGGACGGAGGCGGTACGCCGCATACGCAAACCGACGCGCAGAGACCCAAAGGCCGGACACATCGTTTGCGGCTGATCATGGGGGCCGGCT
The DNA here is from genome assembly GCA_010912705.1 of Halochromatium sp. Classification (GTDB taxonomy): domain Bacteria; phylum Pseudomonadota; class Gammaproteobacteria; order Chromatiales; family Chromatiaceae; genus Lamprobacter. The sequence continues at coordinate 19,094 of POWB01000022.1, read as the reverse complement.
GGATAGTCGGTCGCCAAGCGCTGCAGCAGATCGCTGTTACCCGCCGCTTCTGCGGCTCGACGCAATTCATCGGCATCGGCATGGCAGCCGTGCCCCTCGCGAGTGAGCGTCACGTCATCGCTCATTGGAACCAAAGACTCTGTTGATACATAGTTGCTTGCGCGTCGAGGCTCTTGGGCTCAGAAGCTGCCGACTTGAGACGATCTCAAGCCTCGTCGTAGATGACTTCAAGCGACGGCTTATCGAGACTGCCTGCAGGGCACATGTCCTCGATGGTCGCCGGCTCGAGCACCACGTCGCGTCCAACCGCATCACTCGAGAACAGATTGAGCAGTTCATCCTGACTCAAGGGGTTGGTTTGCAGCGGCGGCGCCTCAGCCGCATTAACGCCGAGTTCCTCGAACAGGGGCGCCCAGGTGCCACCGGGCATGCCAACGATCTGATAGGCCGCGCTCTTGCGCCGGATGTCATCATCGGCGGGGATCGATGCCAGCACCGGAATGCCGACCTTCTTCGCCCAGGCTTGCGCCTCACCAGTGCCGTCATCCTTATTAATGACGATGCCTGCAACGCCGACGTTGCCGCCAAGACCACGGAAGTACTCGACCGCGGAGCAGACATTGTTCGCCACGTAGAGCGACTGCAGATCGTTGGAGCCGACCACGATCACCTTCTGACACATATCGCGGGCGATCGGCAGGCCGAAGCCGCCGCAGACCACATCGCCGAGAAAGTCGAGCAGGACATAGTCGAAATCCCACTCGTGGAAGCCGAGCCCCTCAAGGATCTCAAAACCGTGGATGATCCCACGCCCACCGCAACCGCGGCCGACCTCGGGGCCACCGAGCTCCATGGCGAAGACACCATCACGCTTGAAGCAGACATCGCCGATGGCAACCTGATCGCCGGCCGCCTTCTTTTTCGACGAGGTCTCGATGATGGTCGGACAGGCCTTGCCGCCAAACAGCAGCGTGGTGGTATCACTCTTCGGGTCACAGCCGATCAGCAGCACCTTCTTGCCCTGCTGCGCGAGCATGTACGAAAGGTTTGCCAGCGTGAAGCTCTTGCCAATGCCGCCCTTGCCGTAGATCGCGATAATCTGGGTCTGTTTGAGCGCCGGTGATGCACTTGAGACGGCCACCGATTGCTCAGGCAAACCAACGTTCACAGCAGCAGACATAGCGGAGGCGTTAGCCATTCATTCCTCTCCAATCGAGAACCATCTTCAGGCAGGTCGGATCATCGAAGGCCGTCTCGTAAGCGGTCGCCGCGTCGGTAGCGGCATAGCGATGTGTGATCAGCCCCTCTAAAGAGAGCGTTCCGGCCTCGATCAGCCCCCGCACCGCAATCAGATCCGGCTCGCGGAATTCAGCTGCGACGCGCAGGCGCAGCTCGCGCATGAACGCGGGCGGGAAGTCGAACGCGAGTGGCGCCTCGTAGAAGCCAGCCAGCACGATCTCGCCACCGCGCGCCAGGCGTGCAATCAGCTGATTCAGTAGCGCGCTGTCGCCACTCACGTCGCAAATAACCGGGTAATCAGTGCGGCTGTCGGTCTGCGGGTCGACCACATCATAGCCAAACGCACCCTGGGCGCGCTGCGGGTTTGTCTCCCAGACCACCGGCGACTGCGCGCCCAAGGCGATGGCGACCCGCGCCAGCAGTCTCCCGAGCACACCATGGCCGATAATGAGATCCGGGCAGGTCTTGCCGCTACCGGCGATGGCGTGGTGAGCGGTCGCCGCCAACGCCATCAACACACCCTGCTCGCCCAGGTCATCCGGAATCGGCAGCAGCCGCGCGCCGGGTACCACGACCCGCGACGCGGCGCCACCGAACAGGCCATTTACGTCGCCATAGCAGCGCGCGCCGGGCACGAACACAAGCTCGCCCTCGCTGCGACCGCTGTCGACGCCGGCCTTGATCACTCGCCCAACCGACTCATAACCCGGCACCAACGGATAGCCCATGCCAGGAAACGGCGGCATGCGGCCCGTCCAAAGCAGTCTCTCGGTACCTGTGCTGATACCGCTAAAATCGATGTCTACGACGCAGTCGGCATTACCAGCCGGCGTTAGCTCCAAGCGTTTCAGCGCGAGCTGCCGCGGTTGATCGAGGACGACGGCGAAGGCAGACATGTCAGCAGAAGCGGTCACAAGATGCGTTACAATGCGTACTGGCTCGGTCGGCGGCGGACTTTGGCAAACATAGAGTCCATCAACAAGTCCATCAAAAAAGACAACTCGCAGTCGAGTGTCAGTCTAGCTTGACTACCCATCCTGTCAAGAAAAATTTACACATCGACCATTAATTGTCACTAGCAAAGCTGATCCAGCAGTCGTGCTTGCATCGTCCGCCGGGCTCGCCTGATCCGGATTCGGACCAAGATCCATATGCGTGGCATCACTGCTCGCACGGCGGTCGACGTCGATCACGCCCCGTGGCGAATAGCTTCAACGAAACTGACGAGCGCTTGCATCTGCTCGATCAGTTGGGGGGCCATGGCTGGTGAGCGTGGACCTGTATAGAAGGCGGTCTCTCAGGCGGTGGCGTTTCAACGGGATGGTTGCCCTGATCAGCCTACGCCTGTGAGCACCGCCTTGCCTACGGACGTCGTTTCATGGCCTGCGGGTGGTAGCCCACTCCAGCGTCGGTCGGCGCGCTCAGCAGGTTGCACCCGTCGACGAAAATCGCCCTGCCCCTACTTCCCGAGGGTGTTCATATTGAAGGCAGTATAGACCGGGCACGAACGCAGATAAGCGGTACCAGCCAGAGCCAGACCGATCAGGCCCAGTAGGTTATGATCGATCAGGCCCCAAAGCGCGATCGCAACGCCGGCAGCGAAACGGATATTACGGTCCGTGTCGCCAATGTTTTTAGTCATGCTCATGTCGAAACTCCTGCAGCTCAACGCCATTGTTGAATAGGTTGCCCCTGTGATGACATCAGGAGCGAGACCGGCAGCCCCTTATAGGGAACTACCTTCCCCAGCTCGCCAACATCGCCGGCTGGAAAAACCTTTTTGATGCTGTGTAAATAAAAATTGACACAGGCGAACGTCAGGTTAAACTAACACTCAGAGCATTGCAAGCGGTTATGAATCCCTATTCCGGGTGTTCTTCCGGGTGTTCTGGATGATCGGGATCGTGCAACGCCTCCGACGACTACGATGTCGACCAGAAACATCAGCAACCCTGATCTCATTTAAGACTCCCCTCAAGTGGCGGCACAAAACCTTTGTTATCTTCAGCTTAACACCAACCAAGACGGGGTGCGGCCTCGACATGATGTCGCGTGATGTTGTGACGTGGCAAGAAGAGGCTCGCGCAGAGGCGCAAAGAAAGAGCCACTGTTAAGTTTTGTTGACATTTTATCGCGTCAAGCTAAACTGACACTCAATCGGAGCTGTCAGTTAGGCCTGTCAGTCAGGTATTAGGAGTCGCGGGCGGCTGAATGGCTGGCCGCAACCAAATCTCGTTCTGCATCAACAGCACCCGACAACCGATTTGCGAGGGGCACGCCCCTTAGGAGACTCAAGAAATGGCAGAAGACAAGCACCCATCGGGCCTCACCCCCGAGCAAGCCAAAGAGTTTCATGAACAATTTAAGATCACTTACGCCGCCTATATCGGCATCGCCGCGGTCGCGCACCTGATGGTGATGATCTGGAAACCTTGGTTCTGAACTGGAGGCGATAGTGTTACAAAAAGTCTTCAACTACAAACCTGCCGAGCATGACTACCGCATCTGGCTGGTTATCAACCCGGCGGTCTGGCTGATCCCCATCTTCGCCCTCGTCCTCCTTGTCGCCCTCGCCGTGCATGCGATGGTCTTCGCAATGCCAGAATACAGCTGGAGCAAGGCCGATGACGTTAAGCCAACAGCTCAGACGATTGTTGCGGCACCGACACAGACAGCCCAGTAATTCTGCGCAAGGTCGCCAACCTGAATGCCTAGACGATCGGAGCCGAAACAAGCGGCCTCCGATCAGGTCTTATCATGCACCTGCATCCCGCCACTGACCCCGTAACGCCCCCCGACCAGGTCGTCGCCAAGCCGCCAATCTTATCGGCCTTTGCGTCACTGCCCCCACTGTTCCGTCGGGATCTGCTGACCTTATTCGCGCGTGCCTCGCGGTCGCCGCTCGTTCGTCTTGACTATCTCGGCTTCCGTCTGTTTCAGCTCAATGATCCCGCGCTGATCCGAGAGGTGTTGCTGGACAAAGAGCGGCGTTATCGCAAGGGCCGCCTGATGCGTCGGCTCGGTGCGGTGACTGGCGAGGGTCTACTGATCAACGACGGCGAGCGCTGGAAGAAGCATCGCCGTCTGGCAAACCCATCCATGTCCGGCCGGCGTCTGGCGGGGTATGCGCCGGCGATGGCCGAATCGGCTCGCCTCCTGGTCGAACGTTGGCGAGCCCTGCCGGCGGGAGAACCGGTCGATCTGATCGCGGAGATCTCCCGCACCACCCTGATCGCCTTGCTGCGGACACTCTTTGGCATCGACTACGACGCGCGCTACGCAGATGTTAGCGAAGTCATTCACCGCCTGCTCGATGCCCTCGTCCAACGCGGAAGCAGCCTCCTCGCACCGCCGCTGAGCTGGCCGACGCCATCCAACCGCGCCTTCCGGCGCAAGATCGCCGAGGCTGAAGCAATCCTGGCGCGCATCATCGACAGCCGTCGCCGCCATCTAGACGACGATGACGACCCGAGCGATCTGCTCGGCCAATGGCTTCGCCAGCGCGAGCAAGATCCAGAGCATTTCACCCCGGACGAGATGCGCGACGAACTCATGACCATGCTCATCGCTGGCCATCATTCGCTCGCGATCGCGCTGAGCTGGGCGCTGTGGGAGATCGCGGGTGACTCAGACCTACAACAAGGACTCCGCGCCGAAGTGGATTCGCTAGAGCAGGCGCCAACCGACGCCAACGCAATGCAGGATCTGCCGTTGACCCAGGGTGCCTTCCTCGAGGCGCTCCGTCTTTATCCACAGCCACCGGTCCTGCTCCGCGACGCCCTTAGCGACCATGTCCTTGGCGGTTACCGCATCCGCGCTGGCGATCAGCTCATCATCAACATCCTCGCCATCCACCACGACCCGCAGCTGTGGCCGGAGCCACATCGCTTCCGGGCGGATCGCTACCCGAACATCAATCCAGACCATCTGATGCAGGCGCATCATCTGGGCTTCGGGGGTGGACCAAGGAGCTGTATCGGGCGTCGCTTCGCCCTGATCGAGGGCACCCTGCTAATCGCCCATCTCCTGCGCGGACTTCAGCTCGATCGCGCTACCGCAGGTCCAATCGAGCCTCGCTTTGCCGGCATGATGGTACCCACAGCACCGTTGCTGCTGCATGTGACGCCGAGATGAGTGAAGCAGCTGAGGCCCGAGCGCTAAGCACTGGCGGCATAGCGCCGGTCGCACCAACGCTCGACGGCGTCAGCCGCACCCTACTGATCCCACTGCTCGCCCGCGCCGAGGCCCAGTCGCTTTGGCCTGGGGTCGCATTCGATGACGCCGCAGCGCGCAGTCTGACCGCACAGCTTGCGGTCGATCGCGCCGAGCTGGGATCAGATCCTTTCCCGATGCGGCTCTGCATCAGCCGCTCACTGGCGATCGAGGAAGCGCTCGGTGCATTACTGCGCGAGCCGATCGAGCGCACCCTGGTGCTGCTCGCCTGCGGTCTCGATACCCTTCCTGTCCGGCTTGACGCATCACTGGAGCCAGTCCAGCAGGCGCGCATACGCCGCTGGGTCTGCGCGGACCTACCGCCAGTCATGGCGCTACGCGACCAACTCCTGCCGACCTCGGAGCGGATTCGGCACGTCCGCGCGGCACTGCCCGATCAGCTCGATGAGATCGCCGCAGCCCTCGACGAGACGCGGCCCGTGTTTATCCTGGAAGGGGTTCTACCCTACCTCGCTACCGAGCAGGTTGCGGACTGTCTCGCCGCACTGGGCAGACTCGCGCCCGCCGGCGCCGATCTCCTGATCGATGGCTACCACCCAGCCCTGCTCGCCTTCTCGCGGCTTGGTAACACCTTTCGGCGGATGCGCACGCGATTCCGCTTTGGCATCGCCGACCCGCGCGATTACGCCGGGATGGCCGCGCGTATCCACTTTTGCGCGCAGCAGGATCTGCTGCGTCCCCTACCCTGGCATCACCGCAAGCGTGCCTGGCTGCCATCGCTCGTCGCTGGCGGCAAGCCACTGGCGACGCTGGCCCAGCTCGAGCTCAGGCCGAGCGCCGAGGATGCTACCCCGTTTCGGAGCGTTCGCCATGACTGACACCGCGCCCTCGGCACCACCAGAGTATCCGCTCCTCGACCTGATCGATGACCCAACCGATCTGCGCGCACTCCCGAGCAGTGCCCTGAAGCCGCTAGCGAGCGAGCTGCGTGCCTTCTTGATCGACAGCGTCTCGCGCACGGGTGGCCATCTCGCTGCCGGACTCGGTGTGGTCGAGCTCAGCATCGCCCTGCATCGCGTCTTTGATACGCCAGATGATCGCATCGTCTGGGATGTTGGCCATCAGGCCTATCCACACAAGATCCTCACCGGACGCCGCCAACGCATGGGACGTCTGCGTCAGAAAGGTGGGATCTCAGGCTTCCCAAAACGCAGCGAAAGCGCCTACGACAGCTTTGGTGTCGGCCATTCGAGCACCTCGCTGAGTGCGGCACTCGGCATGTCGATCGCCGCGCGGCTCAAGGGCGAGTCGCGCCAGGTCGTCGCCGTGATTGGCGATGGCTCGCTGGGCGCTGGCATGGCCTTCGAGGCCTTGAATCATGGTGGCCCGCTCGACCCGAACCTGCTCGTCATCCTCAACGACAACGAGATGTCGATCAGCCCGCCGGTGGGCGCCCTCAGCAAGCACCTCGCCAGCCTCCTGAGTGGGCGCGCCTATATCAACGTGCGCGAAGGCAGCAAGCAGGCGCTTGCGAGTCTTCCTGAGCTGCGCCAGTTCGTCGGTCGTTGGGAAGAACATCTGAAGGGGATGTTCATGCCGAGCACCCTGTTCGAGGAACTCGGCTTCAACTACATCGGGCCGATCGATGGTCACGACCTCGACGCCGTCATCACCACCCTGACCAACATGAAGCAGATGCCGGGGCCACGCCTGCTGCATCTGATCACCCAGAAAGGACGCGGCTACACCCCGGCCGAACAGTCTCCCACCCGCTACCATGGGGTAACGCCGTTCGATCGCGCGACAGGCAAGATGCACAGCAAGGCTGGCACCGGGCCGACCTATACCCAGGTCTTCGGTGACTGGATCAGCGACGCCGCGGCACGCGATACCCGGCTAATCGGCATCACCCCAGCGATGCGCGAGGGCTCCGGACTGGTGTCATTCTCCGAGCGCTTCCCGGATCGCTACTTCGATGTCGGCATCGCCGAGCAGCATGCCGTCACCCTCGCCGCAGGGATGGCCTGCGAAGGGCTGAAGCCAGTCGTCGCGATCTATTCATCCTTCCTGCAGCGCGCCTACGACCAGCTCGTGCACGACGTCTGCCTGCAAGGTCTTGATGTCACCCTGGCCGTCGATCGTGCCGGACTCGTTGGTGCCGATGGCGCGACTCACGCCGGCAGCTTCGACCTCAGCTTCGCTCGCAGCCAGCCCAATCTCGTCATCGCCGCCCCAGCCGACGAGAACGAATGCTGGCAACTGCTCGAAACCGCCTATCAGCATCCGGGACCGGCCCTGGTGCGATATCCGCGCGGCACCGGCCCCGGCGTCGCCCTCAAGCGCGGCGCCGAGACATTACCCATCGGACGTGGCGAGGTCCGGCGCCTAGGGCGCGAGATCGCGCTGCTCGCCTTTGGTAGTCGCGTCCCCGCCGCTGAAGCAGCCGGACAGGCACTGGACGCCACCGTTGCCAACATGCGCTTCGTCAAGCCCCTGGATGAGGCACTCATCCTCGAGCTCGCCGACCAGCATCGGCTGCTGGTCACGATCGAGGAGAATGCAATCGCTGGCGGCGCCGGCTCGGCCGTTTCCGAGGTGCTCGCCGCGCATGGCCTGGCTGTCTACTGCCTGCACCTTGGGCTACCCGATCTCTGCCTCGAGCAAGCCGGGCATGAGGAACAGCTGCGGACCTGCGGCCTCGATGCTGCCGGCATCGAGCACAGCGTCAGGATGGAGATGGAGCACATCGACCTCTACGCCGAGGCATCAAGAGCAGATCAGCGCGCTGCTTAAGACGTATAGGAGGAGAGAGGAGAGAGCCTAAGCAAAAGGTTGCTGGATTCAAAGGAGACTCCTCCTCTTCACTCACTCCTCCTCACTCACTCCTCCTCTTCAGCGCCGGGGCATCCGATAAGGCAGCAGGTGCTGGACCCAAGCCGAGCGGAAGCGATCCAGCGATAGGCTCTCATGCACCGCCTCGATCGGACGGCCCTGCAGGTGTGACGCGATCACCGAGCGTGAATAAAACGGTGTGTCCTCCAAGGTCTTGACGACCCGGGGCGGATGCTGGGCATCGGCTTGACTAGAGCGCGGCATGCGCCAGATTGGGGTGCGCGCGAGGCGATGATCCTGCGGTGCCTCAAAATGGCTCAAGCTGCCATCCGCGCCGAAGTGTAGACCAAGCGAGAGCCTGTCTCCCTCCCGCCGATCGGCATGATAGAGGATCAGACTCTCATCGCCACCAAGACTAGCGCGCGACCAATCCCAATAGCGGAAGGCATCCTCTAGCGGCTCGTCACCCCAGTTGCGGTCCAGATAGGCATGGCCAGTCCAGCTGATGGCTGGACGCTCAAGACTGACCTCGACGCGGGCACTCGGCGCGATCGGTCGCCAGCGATGCCGCCCGGCCTGATCCAGCTCGAAGGCCTGCTCATTGATAAAGCTCGGCGTGACCTTGACCTCACCGCGCACGCGTTGCGGGATCGGCGTGCCGATCTCATCGATCTCCACCGTCAGCGTGCGATCAGCACCCCAGTGCAGGGCACTGGGTCCGATCTGCAAGCGCGAGTGACTTTGTGTGAGCCCGCGCTGACGCCGCTCGGTCATGGTCCAACGCCGCGCTTTGCCATAGAGACAGACGTTCAGCGAGCAATAATCGCGCGGCTCATCGCGACCACGCCGCCGGCCCTTGAAGTAGTAAGGCGAGAAGACGCTGCCGATGAAGGCGATCAGGGTCAGCCCATGGAGACCATCATCACTGAGCGCGTCGACATACCACCAGGCGTAGCCGCGCGGTGGAACCTGAACGCTTAGGTCAGGTCCTTGAGGATCGCCTCCGCCGCCAGGCGCCCCGAGATGGTCGCCATCGGCACCCCCGGCCCCGGATGCACGCTGCCCCCCGCCAGATAGAGTCCCGCCAGTCGCGAGCGAGCCGCCGAGCGGCTGAACGGCCCCCGCCATCCATGCGAGGTGCGACCGTAGAGCGCCCCCCCAGTGGCCGGAAACAGGCGCTCGAACTCCGTCGGCGTAGTGATGACCCGACGCTCCGGACTGAGGTCGGTCCTGAGGCCACAGCGGCGCAACAGGTTGAAGGTCTGCTCCTCGCATTGCTCGATCTCTTCGCTAGTGAAAGGTTTGGTATCGCCCCGCGCGGGCGCATTAACGAGGCACAACAGCCGCTCCGGCCCCGCGACCTCGGCATCGTCATCGCGATCCTGTGCGCAGACATAGACCGTCGGCTCTTTGGGCAGCTCGCCACGCCCAAAGATGGCCTTGAACTCCTCGGCATAGTTACGGCAGAAGAACACATTGTGGCGCACCAACGGGAAGCCACTGGTCTGGGCATGAACGCTAAAGGTTACGGCCGATAATGAGCGCGCAGAGCGTGGATGCGCGGGGGTCGCGCGGCGCGCTGCGGCCCCAAAAGACCCAGCGGACAGCGCCGCGACATCGGCGTTACAGAGCACGGCATCCGCCTGGATACGCTCACCGCTCTCAAGCTGCACGCCAACGACGCGCTTGCGCTCGACGAGGATCTCCTGCACGCCGGCCTGATAACGCAGCTTAACGCCTTGCTCTTGCGCAAGCGCGGCACAGGCCTTAGGCAACTGATAGATACCGCCATCGACGGTCCAGACCCCAGCCTGCTCCACATGCGCGACGATCCCGAGCGTTGGCGGCGCGTGGAACGGCGAAGAGCCGACATAGGTGGCATAACGGCCGAAGAGCTGGCGCAGCCGCGGATCAGGGAAGAAGCGGCCCAGGTCCTGCCAGAGGGTCGAGTAGGGCTTCAGGCGCGCCACCGGAATCAGGCCAGAGTCGAGCACCAGCGAGAGCGGAGTCGGCTCCGCGAGCTGGATGAAGGCATGCTCCAAGGTGCGGTACATATCGCTGGCGCGCGCGCAGAAGGCACGAAACAGGCGCGCCTGCTCGGCACCAGCAAAATCGCCAATCGCCTCGGCCGAGCGATCGATGTCGGTGTAGAGGTCGAGCCGCTCATCCTCACTCCAGGCATGGCGCGCTAACACCTCGACCGGACGCAAGCTGAGGTAATCATCGAGCCTAGCTCCAGCCGCAGCGAAGAGCTCCTCGAACACCCAGCGCATGGTCACCACGGTCGGCCCCGAATCGATAGGCGCACCCGCGACCTGAACCTCACGCATCTTACCGCCCGGATAGTCTGAGCGCTCAAATAAGGTCACCCTTAGACCCTGGGCGGCGATCCTGATCGCGGCCGCCAGACCGCCAATCCCAGTTCCAATGACAACGACGTGCGGCTCAGCCATCGGCTCCCCGGGACCTTAGGCAGGCGCGAGCCGAGAGCATCAGTACTGCGATGAGAAGGGCGCAGTGCTGAACAAGATAGCGGCTGGCGCGATTGCGGGAATGACTCAACAACTGTCTCAATTAGAGGCTTTTCAGCACCATATCAGCCGCCAGACGTCCGGAGATCGATGCCATCGGGATGCCTGGGCCAGGGTGGGCACTGCCACCAGCAGTAAACAACCGCTCGATCTTGGTCACCGCACCAGGACGATCGAACGAACCCCACCAGCCATGATTGACGCGACCGAAGACCGCCCCACCAGAGGCCGGATAGGCACGCTCGAAATGGACCGGCGTCGTCACTGCAATGTCTTCGCGCTCGGCGAGCGTCAGCCCGCAATGTTGGAGCAAGGCGGTCACCTGCTCGCCACAGCGGCCTATCTCTTCCTCGGAGATGACCTGAGAGTCACCCCTTGAGGGCGCATTGACCACGATCAGCATTCGCTCGCGCTCGGTTGGCTCCGGTGCCGAGGGGTCACCACGATCCTGCGCACAGAGGTAGACGGTCGGATGGGCGGGGAGCCGCAGATCCTCGAAGACCGCCTTGAACTCGTCCGCATAGTCGCGCGGGAAAAAGACGTTGTGATACTGCATCGGAAACCCGACCGGGCGCGCCAGCAGATTCCAGGTCACCACTGAATGGGAGCGCTTCTCAGGCGGAATCGGCGGCACCGCCCGCTTGGCTTGCTCACCAAACAGACCCGCACCCAGGGCAGCCGCATCTGCGTTGCAGATCACGGCATCGGCTTCAAGCTGCTCACCGTTTTCTAAGCGCACGCCGCGAGCCCGTCCGCCTTCGACTAGGATCTCGGCCACAGCCGTACCGTAGCTCAGCTCAACGCCCTTCTCGACAGCCAGCTCCGCCAGTGCCTCGGGCAAGCAATGAATGCCGCCCTCCACCGCGTGCACACCGCGGCTTTCGACATCGGCCACCAGCATCAGGGTCGCCGGGGCATGGTAAGGGGAAGCGCCGACGTAAGTCGCATAGCGGCCAAACAGCTGCCGCAGGCGCGGGTCCTTAAAATAGCTGCCGAGTGCTTGCCAGAGCGTGAACACGGCCTTGATCCGCATCAGCTCACCGAGTCCGTTCCAGCCAAAGCGCGCAAAGATGGTTACCGGTGTCGGCTGCTGCGACTGGATGAAGGGGCCGTCTAAGGCCGCGTAGACACGCTTGGCGTGGGCGGCGAAGCGGCGAAAACCGTCCGCCTCCTTAGCCCCGGCAAACGCAGCGATGGCCTGCGCAGAGCGTTCATGATCGCCGAACAGATCCAGGCGCTCGGTCTCACTCCAGGCATGGCGCGCCAGCACATCGGCCTGATGCAACTTGACCCGCTCACCGAGGTCGGCACCGGCCTCGCGAAAGATCTGTTCGAAGACCCAGGGCATCGTCAGCACGGTCGGCCCGGTATAGAAGGATTGATCACCAACGTGCTGCTCGCGCAGCTTGCCACCCGGGTGATGACCGCGCTCGAGTACTCTGACATCAAGGCCGCTCAAGGCGAGCTTCAAAGCCGCACTCAAACCGCCCATCCCGGCACCGATGACAATGACCTGTTTCTTGCGCGACGGCATACGCTGAGATTCTCGAATTTGCTAAGTTGACACAGGTGTCTACTAAACTAGACACGCGAGACTGTCTAGATTACACGACAGCAGGCAGATTGGCCAACGACACCCGAATCTCGCACAGCGCGTGCTGATCTGACCGCCGTTCAGACAGCCGTTCCAGTAGCCGACAAGAGCCAACCGCCCCCCTTCAGCACCTCATCATCGTTACGAGGAGTCGCAGACCAGATGAAGTATACCGCTAGACGTACCTGGCCCGAAAAATCCAAATCCTGGGAATACCTGGGTGAATCCGACAGTCTTGAAGAGTTTGCCCTCGCCTTCGCCACTGATAAGGCACTCGCGGTCGACACCGAGTTCGTCGTCATCGAGAAGGCTGGCGCCGAATCCGAGATCGAGTTCTTTAAGGTGACGCGAACCTCTCCTTACGGCCTCGTCACCGCTGCACCTCGGGTCGAGAGCGAGACGGGATCAAGCAGCACCGCCGACACCACCACCGCTTCCGCTAAAGATGAGCAAACCGACAACGACGGCGGGGACGACAACTATGGCGGGGTCGAGGCCATCGCTGGAGCTTGGCGCGGCGTCATTGCCAACATCTTGATGTTCGTCAAGGCGGGCGGAGCGGCCTTCCTCTTCTTTTTAGCCGCGATCTTTCTTGCTAAATGGCTCTTCAACGCCTGGTGAGCGCTGGTGGGCGACTGCTGAACGCCTGCTAAGCGCTTGGTCAAGCAAGCAGATTCGGCACAGCCAGCGCCCTGATCAAAGATTTCTGTAACTTTTGCTTGACACTGAGAAGTGTCACGCTAAACTAACAACCCATGCACCGCAGCTGATGTTCGGAAACGCACCAGCAACCCCACAGCAGATGCGGTTTTCTAGGCACTCGTCTCGATGACGCGCGCCGTGACTCGACCCCGTTAGATCGGAGGAACTCTCAATGGCCGAAACGAAGAACCTGTCCGGACTGACCGACGCACAAGCAAAGGAATTCCATGAGCATTGGAAGCATGGCACCTGGAGCTGGGTGATGATCGCTTCTGTTGTTCACGTGGTAACCTGGGTCTATCAGCCCTGGTTCTAAGCGCTAAGCGCCTCGATACCTCGAACGCATTTGCAGCTGATTGCGCTGCAGTCGCTAACGTTTATTTAGGAGAGATTCCATGCAAGTTCCTTATCTGATGGCTGACCCGACCGTTGCAAAGCCCGATCATCCAGAAGAAGACTGGAAGATCTGGACTGTTATTAACCCAGCTACTTGGATGGTTCCGTTCTTTGCCATTCTGTTCGTGCAGATGTGGTTGGTTCACACCTATGCACTGAGCCTTCCAGGCTACGGCTTCAAAGATTCTGCACAAGCCGCTATGGACGCTCGTACCGCTGCAGTGGTTGAGCAGGTCCAAGGTCAGCAGATCGCTCAGGTCCAATAAGACCATGCTTGATGCAGAGCGACTCATCTTAGACTGAGTCGCTCATAGGACGAGATCAAAACTCGCCCGCTTGGCACCAAGCCAAGGATCAATACACAGGGAAGTGGTAAACAGCGCCCGCAACGGGCGTTGTTTTGTTTTAAGCAATTCGGTACGAGCTTTTCCTGCAATCGCCTAAGAAGAACCACAGATAGACACAGATCCTTGCTGTTTCTATCCATGTTCATCCGTGCTCATCCTTGTTCATCTGTGGCTCTTATATCTTTCGGACGAGGTATAAGGTTTACCGAAATCGCCTTAGGCCTGAACGAGCCCTTGCGCTCGATGCCGCATCAGCAGCGTACAGAACACAGCGCCTACTAAGATCGCACTCCCAGTCGCCACCAGACCGATCAGGTTCTCCGCGACCCCTAAGCTCGGGTCATAATCGCGATACAAGGCCACAGCAAGCACCAGCACTAACCCGATCACATCGGAACGCCCTGGCGTCAGGCGTTGCCTCCAAACACTGGGCATGGTATGCAAAGAGAAGTGCAAAAAGGCCAGCAGCGCACCGATGAGATAGAGACTGTTGATGGCCCCATGCTGCAGAGGCCCCCATTGCGCACGCTCGCTACCGAAGAAGGGGATCACGCAGCCAAGCGCCAGCAGAACCAAGGCGATGGTGACGAAGCCACGCAGACACCGCGAGCGAAAGGCATCGACATAACACATCATCAGCATGGTCGCGCCAAAATAGATGGCCGCCTTGGTGATCGCTTGCGCATCAAAAACGCCCAGGCTGAATGACTTAGGCACCGCGTAGACGCCGAGTAAGATAGCCAATGCGGCGATAACGAAGACCAGGATGAACGGAATAGGCCGACAATCGGCCGCGGATTCTGGCATGACAGACACTCTCTCGTGATGGGTGTAGGATTCTGCTACTGAAGATTGACTAGGGCTGTTCTGGGGTTCGCGCACGGCGTCCCCAGCCTTTTGGCGTCCAAGGGGCACCGACATACATGATCCGCCACCAATCGACCAAGGTTGTCTCCATCGCGAAGAAGCGATGTATCACCGCGTCTGGCAGCAAATAGAAGCGCTCCATCAAGCGCCGCCGCTTATCGCCATGGAACCAGCGGAACATCAGCAGATTCAGCGCCGCCAAGAAGATCGACTGGAAACGCAGGTAGCGCGTCAAGCGCCGCCAATCCCGGCCAAAGAGATCGTTGATCGGCGTCTTCGCGAGATGCTCAGCTAAGCGCGAGGCCGCGGCCAATGAATAGCCTGTGCTCGGATTGAACCAACCCCCGGCATAGCCCGCTAGGATAGGCGCCTGAGACTTGGGATGAAAGGTGCTGAGCGCCGGCATCGGCAAGACACCAACCTCGGTGCGCAAGACCGCGTCAATCTCCAAACCAAACGCAGGCGCCTCAGCCAAAATTGCGGCGCTGATCGCATCGACATCCAGATCCGGGCGATTGGAGAAATAGGTATCCTCGATCAGCACCCGATCCTCAGCGAAGGGCAGGATATAGAAGAAACGAAAGCCATCACGCTGCTGACAACGTGAATCCATCAGGATCGGCACTCTCGTCGGCGCAGCACGGCTGAGACGACATTCGAGACCAACGAACTTCTGATAACCGCCACCAGGGCTATTGCCGCCTTGCTCCGGTCCACGCGCATCGATCACCAGGCGCCCGCGCAACCGCGAGCCATCGGCAAGCTCAACCTCTTTCGCCCGCACCTGGCGCACATCGGTCTCGAGCCGCAGCTCAATCCGCGGTGAGGCATCGGCAACCGCGCGCACGACCCGATCGAGATGATCAGAGCTCAACGAGCGATAGGCCCCCTTGACCCAACGCGAGGATTCCTTGAAAAACAGCTGATAGCCCGGCCATTCATACTCGATCAGGGGGCTGGCCCAAGCGAAGGCCGAGGCTGGCAGATCGCGCGCTTGGAAAGACCAGATATGGTTGCCACCGATTGCGGCCTCGCGCTCGAGCAAGATGATCGATGCATCTGGTCGCCGCTGGGCAAGGGCCAGCAAGATGAGGGCATTTTGGAGGCCACCGCCGACAAGTAAATAATCGGCGTCGACCCGCGGTTGTTCCTGGGTGGTCATGGTTGTGATCGCGGGACTCTTAGAGCGGAGAGAAGAGAAAACAGGGAAGGGAAACAGATCGTGAGGGCCTAGATTACCATGCTCGCAACAGGCTAGTAGCGCCCTAGAGCCTGCGCCGATGGTTGCTGCTTGATGACCGTCAGCGCCCCGAGCTTGAACGATCGCTAGACTTCGAGGCAGTCCTCATCCCACCCCTCTCATTCCTGTCCGGGCTCGGATCATGCCTGCTTGCGGCGCACGCCGGCCGCGGCAAGGCCCCCTATCCCGCACATTGCCTCGTCGTTCCGGAGAACAGCATGCACCGTCGCCACTTCATTCGAAATGTTGGACTCATCACCCTCGCCGGCACCGCGCTCGGTACCGCTGGCTTATACGCCATCCAGCCGCGGCGCTCTTTCCAGCCCTTTGCCTCCGACAAGAATGCAACGCTGCCACTGAGCCCAAGCAGCAAAAAACGGGTGGTGGTGGTCGGCGGCGGACTCGCCGGCATTGCTGCGAGCTATGAGCTTGCCAAGCGCGGCTTTGACGTCACCCTAGTCGAACGCTCCAGCAACCTCGGCGGGCGACTCACGGGCTGGGATGTCGACGTCAACGGCGAGACCATGGCCACGGAGCACGGCTTTCATGGCTTCTTCAATCAGTACTACAACCTCAACGGACTACTCGCCGAGAACGGTCTGCGTGACAACTTCAAGCCGGTCTTGGATTACCCGGTCATCTTCAAAGACCCGGCCAAAGGCACCGAGAGTTTTACCAACACCACAACCCTGTTTCCATTCAACCTCTTCGCCGTCGTCAATCAGGCCAAGTCGGTCTCACTGCTCGACTTCAATAACCCGACCGGCCGGCTCTACGAGGTGATGCGCTACGATCCAGACAAGACCTTCGCGCGCCTCGACGACCTCGACTTCAAGACCTTCTGCGAGCGCGTCAACAAGCCGATGGTCGACACCATCATCGAGCCCTTTGCGCACACCTCCTTCAACCAGTTTCATCAGTACTCGACCGCCGAGGGCATCAAGTTCTTCCATTTCTTCTTCCTCGGCAATCCCGATGGCATGGGCTACGACCAAACCATCGACGATGCCATGACCTCGGTGATCACCCCCTTGACCAACGCCCTCACCGAGCTAGGTGTGCGGGTCACCACCGGCGCCGAGGTCGATCGCTTAGTCGCCCAAGACGGACGCATCAGCAAGGTCATCCTCAAGCGTCCTGGGGCCATTCTCGGCGCCGAGCACAGCATCGATGCCGCCGCTATCGGCAGCGAATGGACCCCGTTCTGGAACGGACCCAACCTCTACTACGCCAAGCGCGACGCGCAGGGTGAGATCCATGGCGTTTCTGGGCGTTGCACCCACATGGGCTGCCCGGTTGGTCTCGACGCTGCCACCGGCGGCTTCGCCTGCCCCTGCCATGGTGCCAAGTACGATAGCAACGGCGTTCCCACTGCTGGGCCGACCATCGTGCCGCTGGTCGAGCTCGACGCCACCCCCACACCCGAGGGTCAGGTCAAGCTCAGTGCGCGCCCCGAGCAATCGAACATCGAGCTAGAAACGGACTATGTGGTGCTAGCCTGCGATGTCCCCGGCGTCAAGGCCATCATCGCCCAGTCTGAACTCCCGAGTTCCGAGCTGGTGAGCAGCGTTGAGCGCCTCGGCGTCGCTGATCCGTACATCGTCTGGAGACTCTGGCTCGACCGCGAATGCCCACCGATGGCAGTGCCCTTCTATACCATCAGCGGCTGGCGCTACACCGACTCGATCGCGATCTACTCCCAGATGCAGCCCGAGTCGGAAGACTGGGCGCGTCGCCACCAGGGCTCGATCATCGAGCTACACGCCTATGCCGTCGAGCCGGAGAACGTCATCGATGAGGCCGAGATCAAACGCATCATGCGCGCCGAACTCGATGAGCTGATCCCCGAGCTCAAGGGTGCCAAGGTCGTCTACGACATCTACACGATGCAGGAGAATTTCCCACGCTGGGCGCCAGGCGACTATGCCGGCCGCCCTGGCGTGCAGACACCGATCGACAATCTCTTCCTCGCCGGTGACTACCTGCGGCTCGAGGTGCCGGCTAACCTGATGGAGGCGGCAACCATGACCGGCCGCATGGCGGCCAATCAGGTCCTTGTCGCCGAAGGGCTGCGCGAGAATCCAATCCCGACCGTCGACCCCAAAGGACCGCTCGCGTTCTAGGCCAGCATTGGGCTCGCAGCGATACAGCAGGGCCCCTCTGGCCAAGCAGTCAACTTGAGTTGACGCAATCAACCAAAAAAATATGTAAATCGACCTTGACACACAGAGATGTCAGGTTAAACTCACACTCGTGGCTTGAGATAGCAACAGCATCTGTACCGGGGCTGACGCAGACTCTTCCACACATCGAAGTGCGGCGCAGAGATGTGCCGGACGGCACCTGAACCACGACCTTCACGAGAGGTTATTTCGATGGCCGAAATGAAAAATCTGTCGGGCCTGACCGACGAGCAAGCAAAAGAGTTTCATGAGCACTGGAAGCATGGCACCTGGAGCTGGGTCATGATCGCCTCCGTCGTTCATGTGGTGACCTGGGTCTATCAGCCCTGGTTCTAAACCGCTAGTCCAAATTCGACGAGGAGATACTCCATGCAAGTTCCTTATCTGATGGCCGATCCGTCCATTGCGAAGCCAGACCATCCAGAAGAAGACTGGAAAATCTGGACTGTGATCAACCCAGCAACCTGGATGGTTCCTTTCTTTGCCATCCTGTTCGTGCAGATGTGGCTGGTCCACAGCTATGCACTGAGCCTGCCAGGCTACGGCTTCAAGGACTCTGTCCGCGTTGCTGAGCCAGTTGCTGTCGTCGCACCCGCACCGGTCGCCGAATAAGCAGGTTGTCTTTGCTAACCGCGGGCTCGCCCTTCCAAGAGGGCATCGCGGTTAGCGGCTAGCCTAGGCTAGCCATCCTCCCTCTCCCCCTCTCCCCCTCTCCCCCCTCCCCCTCCCCCCTCTTCCTCCTTATTTGGCCGCAAGATCGGTATCTATCCTGGCTTCGCGCCTCCGCGTGAACCATTCGGGTTAGGATGAACCACAGATAAATAGGGTTTGTAACTGATGGCCATAATCTTCGTTTTTCCATGAAAATATGGCTCATGGGGCCAAATGTGTGAGCCCTTGCCATGAGTCATTGCTGTTTGCAGAAAATTTGTGATAATAACAAAACACCGCATAGCAAATTTTGTCAAACTATTATGCTTATTTTTTCCG
>POWB01000021.1:32084-95651 GCA_010912705.1 Halochromatium sp. | reverse complement strand
AGTGCTCGTAGATCCCCAGCACCACCAACCCGGCATACAGTCCGGGCAAGCGCCGATGCGTCCCCCGTTGTCCTTTGCGACGGTAGTACACCGTGGTGATCTGCACCACCACGCCGCTGGCGGTACGGACCGTCACGCCCTGCATCCCGTCTTTCTTCAAGGGCTTCGCGTGCGAGTCGACCAGTCTCTCGATCTCATCCTCGACCGCCTCGCTCGCCAACGACGCCTGCAAGATCTCGCCCGTGATCAGACCCGCTAACTGCTCGGTCGTCCGCATCACCTGTTGCTCGTACTCGGCCAACTCGCCCGGGCTCCTCGCCGCGACGGGCAGATGAGCAAGATGGTCGAGGAAACGCAACCGCTCTTCGATTTCGCGCAGACGTGTGTCACACTGAGCTTGGGAGTTGGAAGCTGGGGTCATGGCAATTCTCCTGTTGATCTACAGAGAATTGTGGACTCCCTCCAGCTCCTTTCCCAGGCAATGCCTGCCTCGCTGTCCCCTCAAAACGACCGGGCTCAACAGCCCAACAGTTTCCATCGAGTCGGAAAATCGGGAATGCGCCCAGACCCCCTCTATTCCAATCACCCTTCTCACTGGCACACTCACAGTGCTCACCAGCGCTAATCTCGACGCCGCGCCCGGCGCCCCGCAAATCGACTGGATGCAGACCGAATTTGCGCTCGTCACCGTCAATCAAGGCGCGGTCGCCTATGCGGATCTGATCAACGTCACCGATCAGGTTGAGGTTCCCGTCTGATGGAGCCGCTGGAGCGGTGAGCCAGCAACCCGCGTCGAGTATCGCCTCGATGGTGCGCCGGTGCTGACCGAGACGCTTGCGGCGGCGGCCAGCCAGTCAGGCAGCACGACCCTGTCGATCGATCAAGGCGGGCACTACCAGCTCAGCGTCGCCCTCTGCGATGCCTCGGGCTGCACCGAATCCGCCCCGCTCGCAATCACCGTCGCCGATACCGATGGCGGTCACCTCGCGCCGATCACACTCAATGCCGGCGAGCACAATCAGCCCTATGACAACAGCAGCGGGCGCATGGTGGCCAGCACCTTCGCCGAATGGGGCGTCTACGATCGCGCCTTCCCGGTGGACCGGATACCGGCCTATAACCTGACTCATCTCTTCTATGGCTTCATCCCCATCTGTGGCGGCGATGGCCTCAACGATGCACTGAAGCAGATGAGCGCCCAAAGCTACGCTGGCCTGCAACGCGCCTGCGCCGGGACGCCAGACTTCGAGGTCGCCATCGCCGATCCTTGGGCGGCACTGCAAAAGCCGCAGCAGGGGCATACCTGGAGCACCAGCTACAAGGGCAATTTTGGCCAGATGATGGCGCTCAAGAGCGCCTATCCTGAGCTGAAGATCCTCCCCTCCGTGGGCGGCTGGTCACTCTCCGATCCGTTCTACTTCATGGATGATCCCTTGATCCGCCAGCGCTTCGTCGCCTCGGTCGAGCGTTTCCTGCGCACCTGGAAGTTCTTCGACGGGGTCGATATCGATTGGGAATATCCCGGGGGCCAGGGTGCCAATCCCGCGCTCGGTAATCCCAATACTGATGGCGAGACCTATGTCCAGCTGATGAAGGATCTACGCGCCATGCTTGACCGGATCGAGGCGGATAGCGGTCGCAAGCTCCAACTGACCTCAGCGGTCAGCGCCGACCCACGCAAGATCGCGTTGATCGACTACGCCGCCGCCAGCAAGCCCTTAGACCTGATTCTCGCCATGACCTATGACTTCCACGGCGCCTGGAGCCTGACCGATCTGGGTCATCACAGCGCACTCTATGCACCCGAATTTGATCCCAGCGATACCTTCAACGCCAGCACCGGCATCGAGGCCTTGATCAACCAGGGCGCTGATCCAGCCAAGCTCGGGCTGGGGGTGGCGATGTACGGGCGCGGCTGGACTGGCGTCAGCGGTTACCAAGGCTCACCCTTCACGGGAACGGCCACCGGCCCCATCCCCGGCACCTGGGAGCCGGGCGGGCTGGATTATCGCGACATCGCCGAGAACAAGCTGAGCGCGCCCTGGCAGTACGGCTATGACATCCAGGCCGAAGGCGCCTATGTCTTCAATCCCGGCACCGGCGAGCTGGCCACCTTCGATGATCCAACCTCGGTGCGCGCGAAGGGCGATTATGTGCAGCAGCTCGGGCTAGCCGGGCTCTTTTCTTGGGAGATCGATGCCGACAACGGCGATCTGCTCAATGCCATGCATGAGGGTCTCGGGCATCCCCGGGCCGGCGCTGAGAATCATCCACCCCTGGCCGATGCTGGTGCCGATCAGCAGGTCAGCGTCCCCGCGCAGATCAGCCTGGATGGCGGCCGCTCCCATGATCCGAATGGCGATCGGCTGTCCTACCAGTGGCTGCAAATCGAGGGGCCAGCCATCCGTCTGGAAGGCGCCGACAGGGCGCACGCCAGCTTCACCGCCGACAGCTCGCTTGCCGGCGCAACCCTGGTCTTCCGGCTTCAGGTCACCGATGGTCAGGCGAGCGCCACTGATGAGGTGAGCATCGCGTTGATGGCACCGATCGTCAATCAGGCACCTAATGTCCAGCTCCCAAGCGAGCTCAATCTGCAGGCTGGCGAAAACCAGACCATCACTGCAACCGCCTCCGACCCGGATGGCGACCCGCTGAGCTATGCCTGGGAGGTGCCTGCTGCCCTGCAGGCCAGTGGCCTAGATCAGCCGATCCTGAGCCTGCATGCACCCAGCCATCCCTTAGCCGCAACCTATCTCGTGCGGCTCGACGTTAGCGATGGCAGGCTGAGCACAAGCGCGACGGTTCTAGTACGGGTGGCCGCAGACTCCGGTGACGATAGCGGCTCTTGTCAGACCACTGACCCAAGCGCGAATGACAGGCCAGCCTGGATCGCAGACAAGGTCTATGTCGCTGGAGACGTCGTCAGTCACGCCGAACTGGTCTGGCAGGCGAAGTACTGGACGCGCGGAAATACCCCCGGATTGGGCGTTGATCCCTGGCGCTTGATCAGTGATGTCGAGTTGGGCTGGAGCCCGCAGCAGGTCTACCTCGGTAGCGAGGAAGCCGATCACCAAGGCCGCCGCTGGCAAGCCCGCTGGTGGACGCGCGGTGAAGAGCCAGGCACTGCGCTGGTGTGGACGGACATTGGTCCGGCGCACTGTCCATAGAGGGGTCGATCCATATTGACCCAAGGCTCGGATGCCGATGCCCTGCAAGGCCAATTTGGCTGAGCACGGCGTCGGCTTCGACTGACTCCCAGGATTCAGATACGAATGGCGATGGCGATGGCGATGGCGATGGCGGAATATCATCCATCGGGCTCCTTCAGGAATCGTTGCATGAATTTCCTGAAAAATTCACAAAGCCCAAATAAATCAATCATAAACGCGCTAGAATCGTTGCATAAATCGTTGCAACCGAGATCCTAAAGACACCTTGGCATCCATCGCCGACCTGCGCTCCGCGCTCGCGCGCAATCCGCCTGTTTCGAGCCGCGAGCTCTGTCGCCGTTTGGACGGTATCGATCGCGCCACACTGCTGCGCTGGGTGCGTCGACTCGATCCCGAGGTCTTGCGCCTGGGGAAGGCTCGGCGCTCAGCCTATGCGCTGCGTCGTCCGCTGCGCGGGCGGCAGACACCGATCCCGCTGTATCGGATCGATGAGACCGGAGACGGCCACCTGCTCGGACGCCTGAGCCTGATCGAGCCCGAGGGTAGCGCCCTGGAGTGGGTCGAGCCCTGTCCTTGGCCGCTCGACGAGCAGATGACCGACGGCTGGTTCGAGGGTCTGCCCTACCCCCTCTACGACATGGCGCCACAGGGCTTTCTTGGGCGGCATTTCTCCCACCGCCATGCGCGATTACTCGGTGTCAGCGAACGTCTAGCCGATTGGACAGATACAGACATCGTTCATGTCTTGGCGACGCTCGGGCAGGATCAGCCTGGGGATCTCATCCTCGGCGAGGCGCCTTTCGAGGCCGAGCTGCAGGCCCGGCTGCAGCGCCAGCCGCACGCGCGCGAGGATTATCCGGTGCTGGCTGAGCGGGCCTTGGCCTTTGGCGATGCCGGCTCATCGGCTGGAGGTGAGTTCCCCAAGTTCGCCACGCTCATCGAGCATCAAGGCGAAGCGATCTCGGTGATCGTCAAGTTCTCCGGTGCCGATGAGACGCCGGCCGTAAAACGCTGGTCAGATCTGCTCGTCGCCGAACATCTGGCGCTCGAGACGCTGCGCTCGGATCTGGCCATCCCAGCCGCACAGAGCCGCATCGAGCAACGGAGTGGACGCCGCTTCCTGGAGGTCGAGCGCTTCGATCGAGTCGGCTGCCAGGGACGCGCCCCGGTGTGCACCTTGGCCAGCCTCAACCCCGCCTTGGTCGGCCTTGCCGGCGAGCCTTGGCCGGAGAAGGCCATGCGCCTGCATCAGCAGGGCTGGCTGTCGCTCGACGCTTGCGAGCGCATCCGCCGCCTCTGGTGGTTCGGTCGGCTGATCGCCAACAACGACATGCATGATGGCAATCTCGCCTTTCGGCCAGGACTGAGGCTAGCGCCGATCTACGACATGCTGCCCATGCAGTATGCGCCGACGCGCAGTGGCGAGTTGCAATCGATCAGCTTTCAGCCAGCGCTCCCACTGCCGGGCGATCAATCGGCTTGGCTGCACGCCCGCGAAGCCGCTATGGGCTTCTGGAACCGCTGTGCTACTGAGCCTCGAATCAGCAGCGCATTCAGGAAGATTGCCGCCAACAATCGCGTGGCGCTCATGCGGCTCGAGCCGGCAGCTCAAGCCAGCCAGATGGCTGGAAGCGAAACAGGAGAAACTGATGGCCCTGACACATAAGACGGTGCCTGAACCGCAAGCCATTCTTCGTGTCTGGATGCCGTTCAAGGAAGTGGTCGGCGTGACCTCGGTTCACTGCGAGGAAGACGACACCCAGGCTCGGGCGACCATCGAGGTATTACTGAATGTGAGCGCGGCCCTGTTCTTGTGATTACAGTTGCGGGGTCATACCCGCCTGCAGCTCACACGGATTGTCCTTCTTCGTTATGCGTGGTTAATATGCAAGCTCTTGAATACCGATGCCGGATCAGATGGCACAAGCCGTAACGCCAAGCTCACCGGCCACTGCGGAGCGATAGTGGAGCAGTAGTCCGGTGGAGCGACTTGTTAGCGGATGCTTGCTTAATCGGTGGTTCTACAAAAGGACGCCCCATATCTATATGTTCTTTTTCAGACCTCTTCAAATCTTCATAGATTGCGCGCAAGTCATAGTTAAAATTTGCAGCATGGGCTTCCCTGTTAGCTCTGACTTCTTCTATGATTTCATCAATCGCCATCTTCTTCTCCAAGTAGCTCTTCCGGCGTGCAAATGAACGGCAGGAACTGTCCTTGTTCACTGAGATAATCCATAATTCTTCTTTGCAGCTCAGGATTCGCAATGTGTTTGCAATTCCATGTCAGTAAATAGTCAACAGAATGTATTGTGGCAATAGCAATGTGCAAACTATCCTCTGCTGCTTTGATATGACTCTTCTGTTGCAACCAGCAACGGAATGCTTTCGATTATTTCCAAACGTCTTTGAGCAGCATCCGGATCGCCAGCAGCACATTCACGCAGCACCAATTCTGACACGAACAAATCATAGTCCGCTCGTTTATCCCACCATGTTGAGGTGATTTGCTGGTGAGCAGCACCGATTATGGTCTTACTGGGTCGTGCAGTCAAATAACTGATGACAGACGTTTCAAGATACACTCTGCGCTTCAATTAATTTCTCCAGATGTTCTTCACCCGCTAACGTGCAGCTTAAAGGGCGCAAAAACAGACGGCAAAGCCGGCTGTTAGAGCGTCCTTCTCAAAGCGCTTGTTATCTCCTCATCGCTTTTCACCACGTCTGTCAGTTCGCCCCACCACAGAGCAACCATCTCCCGATCTGTTTACCTTCTTCCAGGATAGCTAAAAATTCAGGACTCATATTTCATCCTAACGTTTTGCACAGCGCTTGTTCGGCTTCTTCATGCAGCGCGATAGATGATCGGACGGTATTCTGGTAACTTTCAAATCCGGAATGTCAGCAATGTAGCCTTCGTCTGGTTCGCTGTAGAAGATGTTGACGTGATAGCCTTTCATAATTCGTTTTCCAGTTGAAGGTTGTGAATCTCCGCCAATTGGAGTAATTGCTTGACTTGATAGGGCTTCGCCTTGCCCTTCAAATCCTGCAGATTCAACAATTCCGGAATCTGCGGATGAACGAAAATATGATGGCATCCATTTACTCTGTCCAATCGGAATCCGAAAGCCTCAGCTATCGCTACTGCTTCCGAGAACCGGACATTCTTCCGCAAAACACATGTCATCCCGCAGAGCAAAAAACAGTTTTGCCTATGCCCCTAGATCCCTCCAGACCTCGCGTAGCACTTCGATGCGGCCTTGTCGCCAACGGCATCGCAGAGAATCATCAGCCGTATTTTGCCGCTAGTTGCGGTTCTATTTCGACCAGCAAGCAGGTTCGCTCGGACGAACCCGGGGGGTCTGAAGCCGCCGATAGACGCCAAATGCGATCAGGAAATTGCTGACCGAGAGCAGACTCTCGCTCGCGCCGTGCAGGAGATCGGCATGAGACAAGCTCGGCAAGCCAAGGCGCAGGGTGGCGATGCGCGTCGTGGTAATGGTGACCGCGACGAACACCAACAGGAACCAGAAGCCAAAGACCGTCAGCGCCGAAAACAGCGCCCGATCCTGCCGATAGAGCACCAACAGCATCAGCAAGAACCCAAGGTAGGCCAGGTTCGCCGCCGGCAGCAGCGCGGTCGCTCCCGCCTCGCCAAACGACCACTGCAACAGACCCCAAGTCAGCCCCAACAGCATCACCACCGCTGCCGCACCGCCGCGCGGGAATCGCCCCTCAGGCAGCAACAGCAGCGTCGCCGACAACAGCGACAGGCTGCCGACGAAGGTCAGCAGCCGCGACAACGCGATCAGCCCATCGGCCTGGTCACCACTCAGATGAAAGCCCAGCACCGCGAGTCCGGCGAACAGGTGCGGGATCATCGCGTAGGCGAACCAGCGCAGCCGCGGCCGCTCGATGCGGATCGCATAGCGACGAAAGAGCAGGATCGCCGCCAGCCATTCGCTGACCGTCAGCAGGTGGATGATCCAGGTGGGTACCGAGAGCAGCATGAGTAGTCTAGTCAATGATTAGGTCATCGGAGATGTCGCGGCGATTCGTGATCAGTGCCGCTGCGAGCGCTAGCGCACAGCCGGACCAGGGCTGGGACCATGGTCCTTTCGCGGAGCCGACAGAAGGACTGCGGTGGGCGATTGCGCCAAGCAGGTGTGTGTAAATTCTGCATGATGGCAGCCTTGTTAGGCATCGTTATCTGCCATAAAATCAATGACATCCGATAAACAGACAGTGATGGATACACTCTCAAACGCCCACCTCTCTGCAGTGGCTGCCGTGGCTTTATACTTTGAGCGGCAGATTGGTCACCTCGTATCAAAAAGATCCTTCAATGGAGGATTTTAAAACGCAGATGGCCAGAAAAGACTGGACAGTGACGAAGGTTGCAAGCGATGACAACACTCGAGCAAGCATTGAAAAGTTATCAGTACGGATTGGAGCACTTCTACCCCGGTGATGGCGAAGCGCACCTCATCAACGCACAGCGCCGTTACCTTGGAGACCACATCCAAGCGCTGACCGCGACGCAAGTTCAAGCGATGCGCGCCGCTGATGCCTTGGTCGGTAAGGCACTGCGCCAGTGCAAGGCGCAAGGGTCCTGGGAGCAAGACAACCTCATCGACCTTCAGGAGTACCTGAGCCAGGCGCGCGAGCAAGCAGCATGATGACCAGCTCTCATCTGCGCCATTCAGGGTAATCGGTGGCTCAAGCTGGCGGCTGGGATGAGCGCCTCGGCAGCCATACCCGAGCGCCCAAGCAAAATTGCCCGCGGACTCAGCCTGAGCGGCGTTCACATCCCCGTCATAGGTTGCTGTCACACTCTGGGATCGGTGTTCAATTGACCAGACGAGTGGCTAACCTTATGGAACGCTTCGCTGACGAACTCGACCTTGCGCAGTACCAGACCGACCTCCTCACCACCTCGGCCATCGCTGCGATCCGGCAACAGATGACCGCTGAGCCTGGCCACGAGCATTGCCTCGACTGCGGCGCGCCAATCCCCCTCGCGCGTCTGCGCCAGGTTCCCAGTGCCACTCGCTGCACCCTCTGCCAGGAAGATCACGAAGCCCAGATTAATCGTCATCGCAGACACTGAGCAAGCGGCCAAACCCCGCTGGTCGCGCATGGCGAGGCCAGCTGGACGTACCGCATCCGCAGCACCGAATGACAACATCCGCAGCAGCGACGAGGCTCGCCATGCAACCGGCCGCCCTGCCTCAAGATCTCCATATCCATAGCACCTGGTCCGATAGCGATGGCGCCATTGTGCCGGAACAGACCATTGCGCTGATCGCCGCCATCAAGCACGCCCATATCTGCGGTATCAGCGACCATTTCGAGATGATCGTTGATCACTTCGACGACTATCGCGCGGCAGTCGCCGCCCATGGCCTGCTCATCGGCATGGAGGTCAATGGTCACGAATGGGTGCCCTTGGCACTCGAGGCCGACTGCGACTATCGCATCTTTCACTGTTACAACCGCGACGCCGACTACCAAGCCCTAGAGCAACTGCTCGCCGACGACCGGCCCGTCATCGTTGCCCATCCGAACGCGCTCGACACCAACCTTGCTCGGGTACCACCCGAATGCCTGGTCGAGATCAATAACCGCTACATCTGGCGCTGCGACTGGCGGGCCTTCTACGGCCCCTACCGAGAGCGCTTTCGCTTCGTCATCAGCTCCGATGCTCATCAGCCCAACTGGCTCAATCAGACCGTTGCCCGGCATGTCGCCGCATCCCTCCAGATCAGCGAAACCCTGCTCTTTGATCGATGATCCTTTGATCTAACGCCTCGCGATCCATGATCACGGCATCGGCTCAATGAGACCGTTAACCGTTCACAGAGGAGAGTGAGCAACCCGTCACGCAGCCTGGCGCAACCGCAGATCGACATGGATATCGGCAAACGGGCACAGCACCCCGCCAGTGGCGGTGCGCTCGACCAGGCCCAGTTCTGTCAACTTGATCACATCCTCATGCACGCGCTTCACATCCCGCGACACCCGGCGCGCGAGTTCGCCCAGGCTCAGCTCCCCCGCCCCATCAGTGCTTGCACCAATGCCCAGCGGCGCTCTGTCAAGCGCGAAAACAAGGCCGCTGGCGTCTCGAAGTTGAGCGTCTCTCCCTGATAGGTCTCCTGCTGTGATGCGCGTCCCGCAGCCCGCAGCAGCGATTGCCAGTCGGGGTTTAGTGTCACTCTGAGTCGTCGGCTCGCCATTGCTGCACCTCCGCGATGAAATCCTCGATCAACTGGTCAACGCCTGTGAAGGAGCTTCGCTTGCCCGACGTCAGCAGGCTCTAGCATCCGGGCATCCTCGGCGGCGCCGTCTTCCACATCAGCTCGATCTCTTCGGCGCTGAGTCCGTAGGCCTGGTTCACCAGCTCGGCGATGCGCTGCTCCACCGCCCGGAGCTGGACCCGGCGATGCCTAGCCGGTTCGGCATACTGTTCATGGACTCCCGCCAGCTCCGCGAGGGCCTTCGGCGTCAAGCGCGCAGCGCCCTTGGGACGACGCTTGCGCACCTCGGCGGCGAAGTCGTCGGCGGTCAGGTTGGCGTAATCGATGAGCCGCTGACTGGGCTTGTCGATCGCGAACTCAATGCGGAGCCAGCCGAGCAGTTCGCGGGAGGCGGTCTGTGCTTGTTGGGTTAGTTCTGCAGCATCAGCAGCACACTGCTCAACTTCGCTGCGGATTTCGGGCGTCGGCTCGGCGATGGGAATGGTCTCAGATATGAGTAGGTCAGGCTGACAGCCTGCGCTCCGCCTAGATTGCCGGAGAGCGAGTGGAGCTTGAGCTTGAGCTTGAGCTTGAGCTTGGGTTGGAAGGGGTCTCGGTTGAGGTCGTCCAGTGTATCCCGCAGGGCTTGGCGTAGATCGGGATGTTTGCGGAGGAACTTGCGTGCGCGACGTTCAAAATGCTGGGTAGTGACCAGCGCGAAGCTCATGATTCATCGGCGTCGAGGGCTTTCATCAAGACATCGGTGTTTCTCGTCGCGGTTCGTTCGACCAGCCTCTAAATCCTTTGTTGCCTCAGGGCTCAACCGCCACGCTTGCGACCGATCGATTCGGTGAGCCGGTAAACGCCGGTGGTTGGATTGCGGTTCGGCTCGCCTTCTTCGTCGGCTTGCGTCTGAAGTGCCCTCGCTCGGCGCTCTGCGTCCTCCACGCCGCTGGCCAGATCGTCGAATCGAAGATGCTTGTGGTACCCGGGCAGCTTCTCGGCAACGAGTCCCAGTACATCGTCGCGGTGGCGTGCCCCTGGACTCTCCCGGAAATGGAGCAGGACCCAGCGCTCAAGCCCACGGAGGTACTGGGGCTCTGTCACCCTGCCTTCACAAACAACCAAGAGCCGACGCTTTGGCTCTCGGGTTGCTGTCCGCCGCGCCGGTCGGCGCTCGCGCTCGCGTCGCTTACTCGTCATTGGCTGCCGGATCGTGGGAGATCAGCTCGCCGAGATAGGGGACGGCACCGTAGCGTCCCTGCAGATATCCGCGCTCTAGATTCTCCGATGGTCTCGGCTTGTAATCGGTCAGCGCATAGACGGAAGTGGCCCCATCCCCGGCCTTTTCGGTCAACCACACCTGGTCGCGACGCAGAGGCGGGTCCCCGAGCATGCCTCCGAGCAGATGCGTATCGTGGGTTGTAAAGATGATCTGGGCATTTCGAGGGTTGGTGCCCGGATCATTGAACTGCTGGATGATCTGCCGTCCCAGCACCGGGTGGAGACTGGCCTCCAGCTCGTCGACCAGGAGCAGTCCACCACTGCGTAGAACCTCGAGCACAATGGGTCCAAACCGGTAGAGTGTCCGAGTCCCTTGGGACTCGGCTTCCAGGGGGAGCCAAGCGTCTTCGCAGTCGGTGTCGTGACGAAAGAGGACGCGCCTGCGCTCCGGTCTTCCCGAGCGGGGCGCGTTAGCAGCGATTCCGTCGTCCGGGGAGGCGAGCCTGATATCGGTGATGCCTGTATCCGCCGCCTGGAGCATTCCGATGAGATCGTCAAGGCTCGAATCCTCGGGCTTGTGCTCCTGCTCCTCGATCAGTTTGCGGACAATCGGATCGGCTGGCGCCCCGAACAATGGGAACCGCTTGCTGCGCTCGATATTGATCGTTCGCAAATCCCGAAACCAGCGATAAATCGGTTGAATCTGGTGATGACGAAGCTGCACCGCCGATGATACGAACAACGCATTGGGTCGCGTGACTTCTGTGACCAGCTGGTTCTCGCCCTTTAGGTTGTCGCCGAACGCATAAGCGTCGCCATCACGCTCGAACCAGGTCTGCTTGCGACCGTGAGGCCAGGCATAAAGCCATTCTTCGAGGAATCGCTCGTCGTTCGCAACAAAGCCGTACTGGTACCTGATTCCCTCGCTCAGGAAGGACACCTCAAAGAACGATGGCTGCGCAGCTTTGGGCCCCCAGTCAAAGGGGTCTCGGGGAACCTCTTCGTCTGGTGACCATGCACGGTGTGAGTGGATGACGGCGTCGCGCATGAAGCCGAGTGCCAAAAGAACATTGCTCTTTCCACTCGCGTTAGCTCCGTAGATGGCTGCGGCGGGCAACAGGGGCTTGCGGAGGCCCTCGATTCTGCGGGGACGTTGATCCTTGCTGTCGGCCTCAAAGCCCGCTTGCATGGTTAGGACCTGCTCATCCCGCAGGGAGCGATGATTCTCGACCCGAAATTCGATCAGCATGAGTGTCTGAAAACCCTTGTCTTCACGGCTCTAAGGTCGATTATCGCAAGCTTTCTGCGTCAGTGATATTGAAATCGGTCGTTGGGGAGAAACCTGGGCCAGAACGCAAAATCGCAAGCGTCATTTGCGTTGATGGTGAAGATCACGCATGCGCTCGGGATCACGATGCAGTTGACCCCGGCGCCGAGATCGCATCCGAACTGATGCTGTTGGCAAGCGCTGTCAATGGCCAATAGGCATCCTCGGCGGCGCCGTCTTCCACATCAGCTCGATCTCTTCGGCGCTGAGTCCGTAGGCTTGGTTCACAAGCGCGGCGATGCGCTTCTCTGCCGCCTGGAGCTGGACCCTGCGGTTCCTTGCCGGCACGACATACTGTTCATGGACTCCAGCAAGCTCTGCTAAGGCCTTCGGCGTCAAGCGCGCGGCGCTCCAGGGCACCGGATAGGCGTGCTCGTGGACGTAGTTGTCGAGCGACAGCTCAGCCGACCGGTCTCGGGGCACGATGCAGACGCTGACCATCGGTGTTGCCTCGGCCTTGTCTATGCGTGCTAGCGTTGCTGCCGCTTCTGCCGCTTCGGCTCCTGCTGGTGCTATTCCTGTCGCTCCTGCCGCTTCTGCTCCTGTTGCTCCTGTTGCTCCTGTTGCTGCTGTTGCTGCTGTCGATGTTGCTCCCACCGCTGTTGCCGTCGCTGGTGCGGGTGCGGCTGCGGCTGCCGCTGCGGTAGCGGTCAGGGTCGCAGCATCCAATCGCCGCTGAGCAACAATGATGCAGGGGAAGGTATCGGCATCCTCGAAGATCGGTGCATGGCCGAAGTCGAGGATCTCCTCGAGCCGAGCTCGCTCGCTGAACAGTCGTCGCAACGGCTCGCCATAGCCGGCGCGCATCCACTTGTTGGTGACGATGTAGGAGAGCTTGCCGTTCCCAGCAAGCAGGTTCAGGCCGCGCTCGTAGAAGTAGACATAGAGATCGGCGACACCGCTGTAGCTGGCGTAGCACTGCGCCAGATAGGCCTTCAACGGCCCCAGGGCCTCCTGCCGCACATAGGGCGGATTGCCGATCACCACATCGAAACCGCCGCGAGCGAAAACCTCAGGAAAGGCCGCCTGCCAATCGAACGTGCGACTGTCCTCCAGCAGCTGCGCGAAGGCCTCGCGCAAGACCTCGGGCGCATCCTCGCCGAGCGGCTCGACCAAGGAATTGCCGCAACGGATGTTGGCATCCAGGTTGTTCAGCGGCTTGTCGCGCTGGGCGGTCTTGAGCCAGAGCGAGAGCTTGGTGATCTCGACCGACTCCGGGTTCAGATCCACCCCAAACAGGTTCTGTTGCAGGATCTGTCGGCTGAGATCGAACAACCCCAGCTGCTGTGGGGAGCCGGTCAGTGCCGCGATCTCGGCATTGACCCGCTCGTACTCGGCGAGCAGGAAATCGAAGGCCGCGACCAGGAAGGCGCCGGAGCCACAGGCCGGATCGAGGATCTTGATGTACTTGAGAATCTCCAGGTAGTCGAGCAGCACCTTCAGCCGTGTCTCATTGGCCATCGGTCCCGGCTTGCCGGTGCGATGCTTGGCCTCGAGCTCGGCCCAGCGTTCTTTCAGCCAGCCGCCGATGGTGCGCTCGACCATGAAGCGGGTGATCAGCTCCGGGGTGTAGAAGATGCCGTCGCGCTTGCGCCTTGAGCGCTGCGGGTCGGTTCGGGTCTGATCAGGCTCGTCACGGATGCTGGCGCGGATCAGCTCCAGATCGGTGATCGACTGCTCGAAGATGTGGCCAAGGATATTGACGTTGAGGTCGGTCTCGAAGTCATAGCCGGCCAGGGCGGCGATCCTGTCGAGACTGGCCGTGGAGACTGACAGCGCCTCCAGCTCGGGATCATGGGCGAACAGACCGCCGTTGTAGGCATTGATCTGCATCGGCGGATGGCCCTTGTCCACCGCTTGGAACAGCCCGCAGAGCTGCTGCCAGCGCGAGACCTGCACGAAACCCTCGGACTTGGCATTGAGCGCCTGGGTCAAGACCTTGGCCGGCAACAGCCGGGTGTCTTCGCAGAAGCAGATGAACAGGCAGCGATCGAGGATCTTCTGGGCGTGCTCGAGCAACCGCTCGAGATGCTGATCCTGGGCCACGCCTGTTGGCGCTGGATTGTCCGCCCGCAGCTGATCGAACAAGGTTAGGCGCAGATCGCGATAGAAGGCGTAGAACGCCTTGGTGATCTGTTCCTCTTCGACGTGCGTCTGTGTGGCCAGACGCTCGACGGCACTCTCGCTGTGCGGCTGCGGGCCGAGCAAGGTCGCTTGCCCCAGCAGGAAGCAGAAGGCGCGCAGCCGATCAGGATCGGCGAGATCGGCCATCGAGAAACGCTGGTCGTAGCCTTGCCCGCGATCGGTGCGATACAGGCGCAGCTCCAGATAGTTGCTAACGATGACCCAGCGGCAGCCATCCACCTTGGCCGAGTAGCCAAACGCCTGCTCGACCGGGGTCAGGCGCCCATAGGCGACGCCTTGCTTGGCATCCAGATCGGCGCCGGGCGACTTCAGCTCGACGACGGCGCGGGTGCGATCGACTCCCGATCCATACCAACCGAGCCGGGCATCCGGTGGCTTGTAGCCCTTGACCGCCTTGGAGCTGGTCTCAGGCTCTAGATGATGGATGTCGTCGGCGCTGACGATCTGGGCATAGCCGAGCAGGCCGCCGAAGACCTCGGTCAGGAACTGCCCTTGGAGCTGCTTTTCCTTGACCGAGCCGAGCGCTCCGCTACCGGCGCTGTCAGCCCAGCGCTGGGCAATCTCGGTCTGAGCGAGGCCGCACTGGATGTGAGCGGCTTCGAGTGCTTCACTGAGCAAGCGGGCGTTGAACAGGGGCTTGAAGTGGTTCCTGGCTAGCATCATGGAATCCTTATTGTGTGGTCGCCTTGCGCTCAGTGTACGAGCCTTCTTCTGTCGCCTGCAGCTCAATCGGCTTCGTCCCCGACAGATCGGACGACGAAGGCCTCGCAATCCGTTGCACGTCGTTCCTAGCCTGTTGTAGTTAAATATGACTATAGTAAGACAGGAGGGAAGGCATGACTAACACAACACGGCCAATCTCATGGATCAAAGCCGCCCAAAAAGACTTCCAGAAATTCCCTGAGCCGGTTCGGCTTGACGGTCTTCGGGCGCTGACAATCGCCGCCGCGGGACGCAAGGCTGACCATGTAAAACCCTTGCAGGGCTTTGATGACAACGTGCTGGAGATCGTGCTGCGGCACCGCGGAGATGCCTACCGAGTGATCTATGCCGTGCAGATCGGCGAGGACATCTGGGTGCTGCATGCGTTCAAGAAGAAATCCAAGACCGGTATCAAGACCCCAAAGCACGAGATTGACCTTGTGCATGACAGGATCATACGACTAAAAGAGGCGCTGAAATGACCGATGAACCCATCGAGCTCATCCGGGGGAGCGGCAATGTCTTTGCCGACTTCGAACACCCCAACGCGAGCGCAGAACAGCTGAAGGCTAAGTTGGCCGCCGAGATCATCGGCGTCTTAGACGATCGCTCGCTCACTGTCCGTCAGGCGGAAGCACTCACGAGCATTGCAGCCGCCGACTTCTCCCGTATTCGCCACGCCAAACTCGACCGCTTCACCATCGATCGGCTGATGCGAATCCTCGACCAGCTCGACCAAGACGTGCGGGTTCGGATCGAGGTGCGGCCTCGTCAACCCGTTGCCGACATGCACATTCATCGGCCTGCGTCAGCGAGATCAACGGGGGTCTAAAGGCCATCTACAAGGACTACCCAAGGCACCTCTGGGAGGATGATTAGCAGTTTTAGGCCAACGTCCGCCCGGTCAACAGCCGATAGACCTCAAATCCAGCCTCGCGCTCGCGACAGCGCAGGATGGCCGCCCTGCCCGGCGTGCTTGGATCGGGCTGCACCTTGACGCCCATTGATTCCGCTGCATCCAGTTTCTCCTCACTGAGATCGGCCTCACCAAACACCGAGATGACATAACCACCGGGAATCGGCGGTGGCGGATGAAAGTCAGCGCCATCGACCAGCGCCACCCAAGCCGGGATGAAGTCTGGCCCATAGAGGTCGAAGAAGCCGTTGGAGCCGCGCAGATGGGCCTCGATCGGCCGACCGCCGATCAGCTCGATATTGCAGAGGCCGCTGTAGCCCGCCAGGTTTCGGCGCACCCAAGCGCCGATCCAGGCCTCGGCCTCGGGCAGCTCGGCACCGATCTCCCAATAGATCGGACGCGAGGCATCCTTCTCGTCCGAGCCTCGAGTATGCGCAAACCACCGCGGCTCGCCAGCCTGGACCAAGCAATCGCTGCTGGTGTGCGATCCGATCAGGCGCTCGGCCCAGAAGCTGCCGGGCTCCAACGGCACCGCATCGGCCCGCACCGAGCGCGCACTCAGCCCCATGCCCGCGAGGTTGGTGATCGGCTTCACGAACACCTCGGCATCCTCGGCCATGCCCAAATCCATTGGACTGACGCCACAGGGTGCGGCGGTGAGTCCGGCATCGAGCGCGAGGCGCAGCTTGTCGTAGAGATGTCGATGCGCCGGATTCAGCCGCCAGGCGGCCGCATCACTCACGGGCAGATCGCAGCGCGGCTCGGGCTTGAAGAGCTGTTTGCGCTCCGGAAGAACGCCGATGAAGGGCATAAGCAGTTTTCTCCTTTATCTTGACGCAAACGTACAAAATTTGTCGGACTGCTGCACCGCGCGGGAAAACGAGTGGACATTCAAGTGCGCTGACTTGCTCCGCTGCTATGACGCTTATGACGCCTATGACGCCAACAGGCAACGGTTACGCCCCTGCGACTTGGCCTGATACATGGCCTGGTCGGCCTTCGCAAGCAGACTCTCGGCGGTTTGCGACGGTGTCAGGCTCGCGATGCCGATACTCAGGGTGACCTGACCAACGAGCTCGAGCTTAAGCTGCTCTACCTGTGCTCGAATGCGCTCTGCCAAGGAGCGCGCGTCCTCACCGGTCGTCTCTGAGCAGAGGATCAGGAACTCCTCACCGCCCCAGCGGCCAAGCCGATCATGCGCCCGTAGCATGGCGCTAATCTCGTTGGCAATGCGCACCAGCACGACATCACCGACCTCATGCCCATAGCGATCGTTGATCTGCTTGAAGTGGTCGAGATCAAGGTACATCAGCGAAAAAGAACGCCCGTAACGTTGGCTCCGTTTCACTTCGTCCGCCAGCAATTGTTCCAGTGCGCGGCGATTGAGCACCCCGGTGAGCCGGTCGGTATGCGCCAGTCGCTCGAGCTGTCGGTTGCTTTCCTCCAGCGCGGAGGTACGCTCGGCAACCTTAGACTCTAGCGCTTCGTTGAGTGCCTGATAACGCGCCAACAGATCATGGATTTCGGCATTGGCATCGCGAAAGCGAGCCGCCGCAAACGCGAGTTCACCGATCTCGTCGTTGTGTGAACTCTGGATATGAATCCGCGCGCGGGAGCCAGCGGCAAGTTCATTGAAGGTCCGCGTCAGCAGCTTGAGCTGCTGGGTCACACTGGTCGCCATAGCTCGGCCAAGGGCAAAGACAGCAAGACTCCCAAGCAGCAGCAATAGGATGAGCGCAGAGGCAAACCCGAGGAGCTTGGCATCGATCGCTCGGTGCGCGTTAACCAGCGCGGCTTCGATCTGCTGCTCGAGCTGATCGGCAACAACCTGCATCTCATAGGCATCCGCCGCCATCACGACGTTCACCAGAAACAGGTAGCCGCGGGCTCGCTGCAAGAGTGCGCCCCAGACGCTCTCCATCTGCTCCAACGCGCCCCGAACGACCGCAACTGAGGCCGCGGGAACAGATGGCGACAGGCGCGCTAAGTGCCCACGCTCACACTCGAAATCGATCGCCAAGCTGCTGTAGGGCAGCAGATTCGCGCTGTAGAGCAGCGCATTCGTGGCCTCTTCAACGGCAAGCAAATGACGTTCAATGGCGCGCAGATTGACCCGATCAAGCTCTTTAGCCAGGCCAACTTGCCCACTTGACGTCTGCTGCTGCAAAAGCGCTGGCAACTCCTTCCTGACCAAGGCAAGATTCGGCGTAAAACGCTGATTAATCTCTGCATTCAAGACATTGCGCTGGGCAACCGCATCGACAAATATCTTATAGAATCGATCGAGCCCCGCGACTAAGGACTCAACGCGGCCTGCCGCACTGGCGCCGGCACAGTGAGCAGTCAGACAGGCAACGAGCGAGGCTCGGGTTTGTGCATAGAGACGGCTGACCTGATTAACCGCCGAGCTGTGATTCGAGGCGACGAAGCGAAAGGCAGCAAACTGCATCCTGTCTACATTCGTGCGGAAGCCGCGGACCGCACTCGAGGCATCCGCTAGCCGCACCAGCTCATCGGCCTGCAACCGCGTCATCTGTGCCATCAAGATGGCCCCAACGCCAAACAGCAGGGCGAGCAGCAGGGTCAGATAGACCGTGGCTGCAACCCGCTGGCGCAGCGGTAGCCAACGCGCGGCAAGCGGTACCGAATGGCGTTCAGGCGAGGACAAGCTCGCTCCAACGGCGCACACTCAGGTCATAGGTCGCCATCACCGTGTTCCAAACCGCAACATGCGACCAGCGCTCAAGATAGGAGCCACCCTGCCGCACCTCTCCAGGCTGAGCCACAATACGGCCATCGGTACCGGGTAAGGGTCGTTGCGCGGGTTGCCCCTCATACCAATAGCCCCATTCATCGCGACTGAGAAAGGGCCGCGAGCGTTCTGGATTGGAGATGTAGTAGCCCTGCCTGGCGATGTAGGCCCCAGCCCAGCCCGAGAGCCACCAGTTCATGTAGGCATAGGCGGCCTCCTGGTACTCGTCCGTGCAGGCGCGCGACAAGCAGATGACACCGAACCAGGCACGATATCCCTCACGCGGGGCGGCGTAAACACAGGGCACGCCGGCGGCACGTGCCATCAAGGCTCCCGGCGAGAACATACTCTCGATGCAGACATCATTGCAGATCATCAGCTCAGCGGAATGCGGTATCGAGCGCCAGAACGAGCGGAATTGGCCATCGAGCTTGTAAGCAATCGCGATCTTGAAGAGTTCATCGACCTCGGCCGCGGTCATCGCGCCTAGATCGGAAAATTCCATCAATCCACGCGCTCGCGCCGCCAGCGCCAAATCAAAGATACCAATGCTCGGCGCGTTCACCAGGGCCACGCGGCCGGCATAAGCAGGGTCAAGCAGCCAGCCCCAGCTCTCCTCGACATAGGGCTCAGCCTGGGGAATGATCAGGCTATTATAGCCAAAGGCATCGACGTTATGGACGTAGGGCAAGTAACTGATATGGTCTTGGGGTGTCGGCCCCAGCGCGCCATCGGGCTGCACATAGAGGGTGGTATTGGGGGCATCGCCAGCACCGATCGGCGCCTCCGCCGTGATGCGCCCAGTCTTGCTCAAAGGATTGATCTCATCCCAATAGGTAAGGCGGCTCACATCGATCGGTTGGATGGTCCCGGCCTGCCAGAGCAGGCGCATGCTGTCCGACCATTGCTCATAGATGTCAAAGCTGTCGGGATCTGTTGATGCCCGCAACAGCACCTGCGAGCTGCCGCCCGGCAGCAGCTCGATGCGAATGCCCAAGTCGCGCTCGGCCTGCTGCCGAATCGGCTCTTGCAGCGTGGCATGGGTACCCAGGATACGGAGCCTCGGCCCGGCATTGCGCGCCTTGATGATGGCCGGAAAACCCGCGATGACCGCCGCCGAAGAGACCCCCTGCAAGAAGCGACGGCGATTTAGATTAGTCACTGCCTGACGCTCTGATGACATCACAGAGTAACGACTTGAACGGCGGGAAGCCGCTGATCGGATCGAGCGCGCCGTCATCGGTAAGCTCGTTGATATTGGCATGGTTCCAGCCATGCGCGCAGTGAGCGACACCTGGCTTAATGCGATCGGTAATCCGAGCAACGAAGCGCACCCGACCACGACGCGTGCGGACCTCGACCGCATCCCCGTTCGTGATCCCGCGCGGTGTGGCGTCCTCTGGGTGCAGCTCAACGAGCGCGTCGGGCATCGCCTTACGCATGCGCTCTAGATATTGATGCTGCGAGTGGGTCGCGTGCTTATGGCGTGCGCCACTGGTCAGCACCAGTGGGAAGTCGCGCGCCACCTCGGGCGTCGAGACTGGACTCTCGGCCGGCTCGCGCCAGATCGGTAGCCCATCGTAGCCGGCATCGCGCAGCTCTTGCGAATCGAATTCGACCTTGCCACTGAAGGTCTTAAAGCCATGCAGCCGATAGAGGCGGTCAGCATCAAGGAAGCCATGCTCGACCAGATCATCGATCGCCTGCGCGTAGACGGTGACGCCATCCGGGTTGGAATAGACCTCGGCGCGGATGTCTTCTGGGATGCCCTCGGCGGCCTCGGCCCAGGACGCGGCGAGATCGCCGTTCCAGAACTGCTCGGCCATACCCAGACGCACGCCCAGCTCGAGCCAGACCTCGGCATCCGGGCGCGCCTCACCCTTGGGCGCGACCACGCGATGCCGATAGCGCAGCTCGCCCTGGTAGGCACAGCCGGGATAGGCGATCAGCGCCTCGCGCTCGAGGTTGGTCGCTGCTGGCAAGACGATATCGGCCATGCGCGTCGCCGGATTATGGAAAAAATCCGAGGCGGCAAAGAAGTCGAGCGCCCCCAACGCCTGCTCCAGGCGCTTGGAGTTGGCCCACATCGCGGTATTGATGCCCATCGCCAGCAGGCTGTGGATGCGCTGCGGCTTGCCCTCGAGGATACAGTCAGGCAGCAGCATGCTCTGCGCCGCTGGCCAATGTCGGGTCCAGACCGGAAACACCTCATCACCGACGCGTGGTGGCAAGTCGTTGAGGCAATGGTCGAACAGCTCGATCGGCTTCGGCGTGACCTTATCGTTGAAGAAGCGGTTACCACCCTCGCGATCGAGATTGCCGGTTACCGGCGAGAGCAGGATCACCGCGCGATGATTCTGGAAGCCGTTGCTGTGCTGCACCGTCGCCGTCGGCGAGAGCATGATCTGGGCTGGATGCAGGGTGGCAAATAGCTCAACGGCATGACGCAGATCGGCAGCATCGATGCCACAGATCTCGGCCACACGCTCGGGCGGAAACTCGGCGACATAATCGCGGAAGGCCTCGACACCGGTGGCCCATTCGTCTAGGAAGGCCTGATCTTGCCAGCCGTTGGCAAAGATCAGATGATGAAAACCGAGCGCTAAGGCGCCATCGGTCCCAGGACGGATCTGCAAGAAGACATCCGCCTCATCGGCCAGCGGGGTGCGCCGCGGATCGACCACGATCATTGGCCGACCCGGCTTGGCATGCGCCTGCGGATGCAGATGGAAGGGCGGGATCGATCCCTTGGGATTGGTCGACCAGACCAGCAGGCATTTGGTCTTGTAGGAGGCGACGGTGGACGTGGTCTTAATCTTGGTTCCGAAGGTCACCTCCTCGGCCACCTTGGTGGCGGAGAAGCAGCAGCCGCTCTCGGTCATGTAGTTCGGCGAGCCGAAGGCATGCGCTAAGCGCTGCAACTGCGGGCGCGCCTCCTTGGTGTAGCCGGCGAAGAAGGCCACCGCGGGCGCGCCATACCGCTCGCGGGTCTCGCTCAACCGCTCGGTGATAGTACCGAGCGCTTCGTCCCAGCTGATGCGTGCAAACTCGCCGCTGCCGCGCGGTCCGACCCGCTTCAGCGGATAGAGCAGTCGATCTGGATGGTTGCGCCGATCGAGTTGTACATAGCAACGCGGGCAGTCAGGCCCATCGATCGACACCGGCTCACCCTGGGCGTCGAGGGTGACATCGATCGCACAGTTGGCATCACATTCGTAGCAGGTACTCTTGACGGTAGACATCGGCTCGACGGTCCTCGAAAAAGGGATGTTCAGCTGCTGAATGCGCGTCCTGGCTCAGAATTCAACCTTATCATGGCCGTTGGCTCCGTTCTCGCTTGAAGCAGCCGAGGGTTTTAATACGAGCGTTCCTAAGGATGTGGCAACCTTTTCGCTAGTCGTTGGTCTCGCCAATCGAGGCAAGCGCGCGTTCGAGCAGTGCTTCAGCAGCGAACCGATCATCAGCAAACCGAGAGACTGAACACAGCGACGAGCGGCCTGATCGTCCAGAACCGCCCAGCGTCCTCCACGCAGGCAATGGCTAATGACCTGGGATTCGCCTGAGTCAAGATTCCAGCGTTCCACATTGACGGGCAGTGACAGATCGGGGACGCGAAACCGCTTGGCCCAATCCGCGCCGGCCAGGGCTGACTTGTCCCAGCCCACCCCGTTGAGTACCTCATGGATGACGGTGTCGGGAACCTCGACCGCAGGCGCCAGCCGCTCGATCAGATCCAGTCGTTCGACGCGTGAAAACAGAATGAGCGGTGAAGCATCCATAACCCAGGCTTCAGTCCGCACGTTGCATTTCCTCCATGACCTCATCGAAACTGACCTGAATGACGGGAATGCGTCGCCGCGCTAACTCGTCGATGAATTCCGCGCGCGATAACCCGGCGATTTCCGCCGCCTTCCCTTGTGAGAGGCGTTGCTGGGCATACCACTGAGCCGCAGCTTCGATCCTCATGTCTCGAATTAATTCGTTGGGCGCACGGTGCAGCGCGGGGAAGACGCTGTCGGGCAAATCGATGGTGAATGTCGCCATGTGTTTGACTCTATGCTTCGCTTAGTGGAGTTAGCCTGCCAGAGGGCTCGCCTGAAAGACCAGACCGAGACCGCAATCGCGCTAGAATGGCAGACTTTCACGGCCCGGCCGCTGACACCGAGGGCCTCCGCACGCAGCACCTCCGCTGACGCTGCAACAGTCTCGCGCGAATTGCAACCCGCTACTATGAGCAAAC
Source organism: Halochromatium sp. (assembly GCA_010912705.1). Classification (GTDB taxonomy): domain Bacteria; phylum Pseudomonadota; class Gammaproteobacteria; order Chromatiales; family Chromatiaceae; genus Lamprobacter. The sequence continues at coordinate 72,942 of POWB01000021.1, read as the reverse complement.
CACAGCTAAGTTATCAAGATGCGGGCGTCGATATCGATGCCGGCGAACGCCTGGTGCGACAGATCGCACCGGCGGTTAAGACCACCCATCGACCTGGCGTCCTCTCCGGACTCGGCGGCTTCGGCGGCCTGTTCGAGCTGCCGAGCGGCTATCGCGAACCAGTGTTGGTCTCGGGCACCGATGGCGTCGGCACCAAGCTCAAGCTGGCCATCGAGCTGGGCCGGCACGACAGCATCGGCATCGATCTGGTCGCCATGTGTGCCAACGACATCATCGTCTGCGGCGCCGAGCCACTCTACTTTCTCGACTATTACGCGACTAGCGCTCTTGATGTCGAGGTCGCGACCGCGGTCGTCAATGGTATCGCCGAGGGCTGTCGGCAAGCCGGCTGCGCGCTGATCGGCGGCGAGACCGCCGAGATGCCTGGCCTTTACGCGCAAGGCGACTACGATTTGGCTGGCTTCTGCGTTGGCATCGTCGAGAAATCCGCCATCATCAGCCCGGAGCAGGTGCGCGTTGGCGATGCGCTGATCGCGCTGGCCTCATCCGGCCCGCACTCGAATGGCTACTCACTGATCCGCAAGGTGCTCGAGCTGAGCGCGATACCGCTTACAACGCCGCTGGCGACGTCAAATGCCTCCTCAGAGGCCAACGAGCGCAGCCTTGGCGAGCAGTTGCTCGCACCGACCAGGATCTATGTGAAGTCAACGCTCGCATTAATCCAGGCACTCGAGGTCCATGCCCTCGCCCACATCACCGGCGGCGGCATCACCGAGAACCTGCCGCGGGTGCTCCCCAAGGGCACCCAGGCGCTGATCGATCTCGACAGCTGGCCGCTGCCACCGATCTTCGGCTGGCTACGCGAGCAGGGCAACATCGCCGATACCGAGCTGCTGCGCACCTTCAACTGCGGTGTTGGTATGATCACCTGCGTCCCGGCCGACCAAGCCGACACCGCCTGTGCTCGACTCAACGAGCTGGGCGAGCAGGCCTGGATCATCGGCACCATCGAAGCCAGCGCTGACTCACGACCGGCGGTGCGCTATCGCGGCGCCTTGACCTCCTTGACCTGATCCGTTGGCACGGCAACCCTAACCTGGCCACCACCACTGACCACCCGAGATGACCGCAAACCGTCTTCACCCAGCCGTGCCCCCGAATGAGAGAGACCGTCCCCTGAGACTCGCCGTGCTCATCTCGGGCAGCGGCAGTAATCTGCAAGCGCTCATCGACGCTAGCCAGCGCGGCGACGCACCCTTTGAGGTTGGACTGGTCATCAGCAATCGGGCTGATGCCTTGGGCTTGGAGCGCGCGGCGCGCGCCGGTATCCCAACCCAGACGCTGAGCCACCGTGGTTTCGAGACCCGCGCCGGCTATGATGCCGCGCTCGCCGAGCTGCTAAGCGAAGCGGCGCCAGGGCTGATCGCCCTCGCCGGCTTCATGCGCATCCTCACCCCCGGCTTTGTCGAACACTGGCAAGGTCGGATGCTCAACATCCATCCCTCACTCTTGCCGAGCTATCGCGGCCTGCACACCCATCAACGGGTACTCGCGGCCGGCGACCCGGTACACGGGGCCACGGTCCACTTCGTCACCGCGGAACTCGACGGCGGACCCGCGATCCTGCAAGCGCGGGTGCCGGTGCTGGCAGACGATGATCCTGACCGACTCGCGGCAAGGGTGCTTAAGCAAGAACATCACATCTATCCACTTGCCACGCGCTGGTTTGCCGAGGGTCGACTCGCCCTCAGCAGCGATGGACGGACACAGCTCGACGGTAAGCCGCTCGACAGCCCAGTGATCATCACCGCCGACACCGCCTAAGCCGATCGACCGCGCGCCTAGCCACACCCTTCCTGCCCTGCCCCCCCTCACTCTGGCCCCCTGCCCGGCCTCCTCACCTGAGGTCTGTATCGATCCGTTCAGGCTTCAACAGGCACCGGTCGTAATCGGCTCCAGCCCGCTCAGCGAGTCCATCGCCTAGATCGCGGCCGTGATGACCGTACAACAAACCTCTTTGTCAATCGGGTTAATCGACCAGCAATCTGGCGGAAAACGACTAGGCTTGTTAGCCAATAGCGCTTAGCAAGCAGCAGGCTTATGGGCAGGGATTTCAGCTGTATGGCGCAATCGCGATTGATGCCACAAGGATAGGCCATCAGCTGCCGCTCAATCATTCTGCAAAATCGCACTGAGACATCAATAGGTTAAGACTTTTCAACGACAATTCGCAAATTCACCCTGGTCAATTTCTCAATTGTGACGGACCCAACAACTTCGATAGATCAACAGACAGCTGACTGACAAGGCTCAAATGGCGATCGTCGAGGCGTCCAAGACTCAAAACATAGGGGGTAGATTAGGTGATTGCCAACACCATGGCCCACTCAGACTCGGACTCAGACGGCGCAACAGATCCAGAGCGCTTGTCTGAAGATAAAAATCCGGAACCTCGGATGCTCAATCAAGACCTGAACGCACCCAGCGAGACCTTATTCGCGATCTTTTTCCTCGATGGCCAGGAGTTTGGCCTTGAGGTCGAGAATGTCAGGGAGGCGGTACGCCACCGCGGAGACATCATCAAACTCCCCACCAGCGTCGACATCGTCGAAGGCGTTATCAACCTGCGCGGGGCCATCATCCCGATCATCAACCTTCGCACCCGGCTGGCCTTACCGCCCTCCGCGCCATCAGCGGATAGTCATTACGCGATCATCAAATACCAAGGCCACTACTATGGCATGCTGTTCGACAGCATCAGCGAAGTGATTCGCGTGACCACCTCCGAGATCAACCGGATTGAGGACAATACTGAGGATCCCGTCCTTTGCGAGATCGGTATGCTGCTGTTGGAAGAGGGCCGGCGGCTGGTTCAGCTACTCGATCCAACGCGCCTGTTTGGCGCCTATCGGCTGCCACGGATTGATAATGATCAAGATGAGCATAGCCGCCGAACGCTAGACATGCGGCAAGACATCACATTTGTGCTTGCCGAGCAGGAATACGGCCTCGATGCAAGCGATATCCAGGAGATTATTCGCACGCCTGAGATCCAGCGCCGAGTTGAGCTTGAGGACTACATCAAAGGCGCCGCCAACCTTCGCGGCGAACTCGTCACCATCGTCGATCTACGACGCTACATGGGCTTACCCCTCAAGGAGCCGGACAGCGACGCGCGGGTGATCATTCTACGCGGTGATCTCCCCTGCGGTCTGCTCGTCGACGCCGTCCGCGAGGTCATTCATTTCGAAGCCAAGCAAATACTACCGATTCCCGACTTTGATCGCGGACGTTTTCATGCCGTTTTCAGCGGCGTCATTGCGCTCTCTGATCAACGGCATGTGATTCAGATCAATCCCCAACAGCTGTTTGATGAGGCGGCCGCGGAGCAAATCCGTGGCAACATCAAGATTCATCTTGATCAACGGGAAAATCACGCTGCTGATACCAGAGCGCGGGGCGAAGACTTTGACGACCGTGTCTTTATTACCTTCAACCTCGGTCAGCTCTTTGCGATCGATATCCACTGTCTCCGCGAGATCATCAACCATCCGAAGCATCTGCTCTCACTGCCTGGGGGGAAAACCTTTTCCGCGGGGGTTCTTAATCTACGCGGACAGGCGATCCCGATCATCGACTTACGTGCCTTTTACGCGCTTGGGCCTTACCCGCCAGAGGTGGACTCCAAGGTCATGATTCTCAGCCTCGCGGACTGCGTCTTCGGCATCATGGTCGATGATATTCGTGAAATCATCAAGGCAGAACAGCTCAACCTCATTCCATTGACATCGATGGTCGCGCCAAGCACCAACGATCACCTAAAACAACATATTCATGAGGTGTTTGAACGCAAGGACGACGACGGCCAGACAATCATGGTGCTTGATGCCAAAAAGCTGATGAACGCGATTCTGCTCGCGAATAGCAACAGGCAAACCGAAACGCATGCCAAAACGCATGCCCAAGCACCGACAGCCTTAGACCAGAACCACGGCGCGCAAAGCCAACCACAGCCCGAACTCTCTTGGGATGAATTCTGATGACCACGACCTCCAACACCCATTCCGTTCTTGATTGCGCAGGTTATATCGACCGGCTAGATACGCCTAGCATGCTTCTGGGCGCCGATGATACGGTCATACTCGCCAATGATCCCTTCCTGAAGTTCTTTGGCCAGGAAAAAAGCGACCTGATCGGCAAGATGAATTATGAGGAGGCTTGTGCGCACAACCTGAGCGGCACCAAGGATTGCCCCGTCGCCAAGGCGAAACGCCTGAAAAAGGCCGTCACCGCCGAAGTGTTCCAGAAGAACGACGATGATAGCATCCTGCATCTCCGCTACAACGCCGTTCCGCTCTATCAAGACTCGGAATTCAACGGTACCTTAGTTAACATCACCGACATCACCGCGGATGTCGCCACGCGCAACAACCTCAGACAGGCCAAGGGTAATCTCGACGTCATCCCCACGCCGATCATGGAGATCGACAAACTCTTCAATGTCACCTACATCAATCCCGTCGGCGCCAATGTGGCTGGTTTGATGCCAGACGAGGCGATTGGCAAAAAATGCTACGACCTCTTCAATACCGCTCACTGTAAGACCGAGCGTTGCGCTTGCACGCGAGCGATGAAGAATGACTCGACCATCACAGAGGAAACACTGGCTCGACCCAAGGACGGCGTCATCATGCCCATCAAATATACGGGCTCACCCCTCAAGGATGCCAAGGGCAATATCAAGGGCGCCGTGGAATATATCATCGATGTGACGGATGAGGCCAAGCAGAAGCAGGCGGCGGCCGAGAAGATCAATAACCTGAACGCCATCCCAACCCCGATCATGTCGATTGACACGGATTACACCGTTACCTTCATGAACCCGGCAGGGTCCGGCGTTGCCGGCTTGACCCCAGACGAATGCATTGGCAAGAAGTGCTACGACCTGTTCAAGACCGCCCACTGTAAGACGGAAAAATGCGCCTGCGCGCAGGCGATGCGCGCCGACAGCATCGTGACCGAAGAGACCATCGCTCGCCCGAAAGAGGGTGTGATCGTACCGATCAAGTACACCGGCGCGCCGATCAAAGACGCCAAGGGCAATATCAAGGGCGCCCTCGAGTTCATCATCGATGTCACGGACGAGGCGCGACAAAAGCATGCAGCGGCCGAGAAGATCAACAATCTCAACGCCATCCCGACGCCGATCATGAGCATCGACAAGGACTATAACGTCACCTTCATGAACCCCGCAGGCGCCAAGGTTGCCGGCTTGACCCCAGACGAGTGCATCGGTCAGAAATGCCATGATCTCTTCAAGACGGCGCATTGCAAGACCGAAAAATGCGCCTGCGCGCAGGCCATGAGCGCCGACGGCATCGTGACCGAAGAGACCATTGCTCGCCCGAAAGAGGGCGTGATCGTGCCGATCAAATACACTGGCGCTCCCATCAAGGACGCCAAGGGCAACATCAAGGGCGCCCTCGAATTCATCATCGACGTCACCGATGAAGCGAAGCAAAAGCAGGCAGCGGCGGAGAAGATCAACAATCTGAATGCCATCCCGACGCCGATCATGAGCATCGATACGGAATTCAATGTCACCTTCATGAACCCAGCGGGAGCCGGTGTCGTCGGGTTGACCCCAGACGAATGCATCGGCAAGAAGTGCCATGATCTGTTCAAGACCGCCCACTGCAAGACTGAAAAATGCGCCTGCGCGCAGGCCTTACGCGCCGACAGCATCGTCACGGAAGAGACCATCGCCCGCCCCAAAGACGGCATCATCGTGCCGATCAAATACACCGGTGCCCCCATCAAGGATGCCAAAGGCAACATCAAGGGCGCGCTTGAGTTCATCCTCGATGTCACCGACGAGGCCAAACAGAAACAAGCGGCGGCAGAAAAGATCAACAATCTCAACGCCATCCCAACCCCGATCATGAGCATCGATACCGACTTCGGGATTACCTTCATGAACCCCGCGGGAGCCGGTGTCGTGGGCTTGACGCCCGACGAATGCATCGGCAAGAAGTGCTACGACCTATTCAAGACCCCCCACTGCAAGACCGAGCAATGCGCCTGCGCGCAAGCGATGCGAGCCGATAGCATCCACACCGCGAAGACGGTCGCCAAGCCGCGAGGTCAAGAGATCAGCATCATCTACACCGGCGCCCCGATCAAGGACGCCAAGGGCAACATCAAGGGTGCCCTGGAGTACATCATGGACGTCACCGCCCAGACGGAAGTGGAAAAGACGGTGGCCGATGCCGGCGCCGGGGTCTCCACCGTTGTCGAGCAGGCCAAGGCTAACATGGGGCTGGTCAACAGCGACATGGACGCCATGAACCAGATCATCACTCAAACCATGGCGAGTCTGAGTGAATCCGCGGCTAAGGTCGCTAACATGCAAAGCAGCTCGATGGAAATGCTGGCCTTGACCCAGCAATCCTCAGCATTAGCCGCCACGGTTGAAAAAGATGCCGAAACCGGCAAGCAAGCCGGCAGTGAGGCCGGTGGCAAGCTGCACAATATCAGCGAATCCATGGTCAAGAGTAACGAGATGGTGACCGGGCTGGTCACGCAATTGGAACAGATCAGCGGCTTTGTCGACATCATCAAGGAGATCGCCTCTCAGACCAATCTCCTGGCATTCAATGCCGCCATCGAAGCCGCCCGTGCGGGCGACGCCGGACGCGGGTTCGCCGTGGTTGCCGACGAGGTCCGCAAACTGGCCGAAAACAGCTCGAAGTCGGCCGTCGACATTTCCGGCATCGTCAAGCAGATCGAAAAGGATTCCAACACCACCATTAGCTCGATGAAGAACGGCCTCACCATGCTCGATGAAGGCTCCTCGGTCATCAACAATGCGCTGATGTCTTTGGAGAAGATCTCGGTCGACATCACCAGCATCGCATCCTCGGCCGGCACCCTGAATGAAAAGGCCAACGGCCTGGCTCGCGAAGGTGAAGAGGTCAAGACCAAGATCGACGAGGTGGTGGGTATTTCGAGAGAGAACCAAGAGAAGACCACGGAGGTGACCGACTTGGTCAAGCAAACCGACATCTCCATGGACTCCTTGACGGCCTCTTCGGAGGCGCTCATGGTCGCGGTCAGAAAGCTCGCTGAGGCCTAGCCCTGATGTCAGACCCTCAAGGTTCTTTCAACCAGGATCATCTCAAGAGCCTACTCGGTGAGTGCCGGCAGTGTGGGGCCTGCTGCCGGCGCTACCGCAAGGTGCTACTGCAACCTGACGAAGTCGACCGCATCAAGGCCCTCGGTGGTCATGTCGGCGTGATGGTGAGCCTCAACGACTTGCGCGACAAGACCATGGATCAGCTGGTGGAAGAGGCCAAGGACAAGATCTATATGATCCATCCCGATGGTCAAGGCTGCATCTTCCTCCAAAAGATCAACGGCAAGTACAAATGCAAGATCTATCATTACCGCCCCGAGGCCTGTCGCGGGTTCCGCTGTAACCTTGCCGATTCATCCATGATGGATGTCTTCCTGGAGGACCCCATCCATCTGCTGGGATTGAATCGATATGGACAGAAGCTCGATGGATAATTTCTTCACCTATCGCCTCAATATGCGGCCGATTACTGAGGCGGATCTGCCGCTGCTGCAGCAATGGTCGCAGTGTCCGGCCGCCTATGGCGAACACCTATCAATGGAATGCTGGTCCTTAGAGGAGTGCCACGCCAAGCTCCAAAACGCGTCCTTCTGGAGCGATGCCGCCAAGACCTATGTCATGGAACTCAAGGCGGATCAGCAGCTGATTGGCACCCTGCGCTATTGGTGCAAGCCGGATACCCCATCCACCGCGATGATTGCCTTAAAGGTGGCGATTCCAGAGCAGCGTGGCAAGGGCTATGGCACCGAGGCCCAAAAAGGCCTGTGCCGCGAGCTATTCACCAAGTATCACATCCAAGACATCGATGTGTTTACCGCGATGGATAACAGGCCTGAGCAACGTTGCTTGGAAAAACTCGATTTCACCTTCGTCGGTTTCCAAAGCTATCAGGATCAGGACCACGAGCGACAGGGGAAACTCTATCGCCTTAGTAAGGCCCGTTATCAGCAATCCAGCGTGCACCTCTATTACTATGACTGACGTCGGTATCCTGGTAGATAATCGGTTTCTCGATCACAAGATCGATGTCCCCGTCAAAGAGTGCCCAGAACGGCTGCGAAATCTCTATCCGCTGCTAAAACAACGGCCATGCTATGAGCAGATCAAGGTCTTTTCCGCCACGCCTTTAGATGAAGACGAGATCGCCGCCGTTCATTCCCGCATCTATTTGGACCAGGTCCGCGAGCATGCCGTTAAGGAGAATCCCTTCAGCTATGACAAGGATACCTACCTGACCGCCGATACCCCTTATGTGGCGCAACTGGTGGCCGGAGGCTGCCGACGATTGGCGGACGCTATCATGGATCAGGAGGTCAGACGCGGTTTCGCCCTGGTTCGGCCGCCGGGACACCACGCCGAGATCGGCCGCGGCATGGGCTTTTGCATCTACAACAATATCGCCTTAACGGCCAAGCACCTCCTTGAGCGTCATGGCCTCAATCGCATCTTGATCCTGGATTACGATGTCCACCATGGCAATGGCACCCAGGACATTTTTTACCAAACCAGCCAGGTTCTCACCCTCTCAATTCATGAGCGTGATCTGTTTCCGTTTACCGGTCAAGCTCGGGAAACAGGTGACGACGCCGGGGTGGGACACAATATCAACGTGCCGATTCCAAGCCACTTCGGTGATAAAGAGTACAGCTACATCCTCGGCAATCTGGTCCAGGATGTGATCGAAAACTACCTGCCGCAGATCATCCTGGTCTCCGCGGGTTTCGATGCTCACAAAGACGATACCATCAGTCATACCGAGATCAGTACTCAGGGCTTCGCGTTCTTCATCCAGGCCTTGCGCGCCTTTGCCGAAAGCTGCTGCGACGGTCGCCTGATGCTGATTCTCGAGGGCGGCTACAACATCAACGCGCTCGCCGATTCCGTGCTTGCCACCATGGACGCCTTGACCGCGCCCCAGAACAAACCGCCTGGCTTTATCTACGCGCCACGTGCCCAGAAAGTCATGGAAACCGAATTGCCGAGTGACCTCAGACGCCGTTGGAATCTGGGGTTTTGATGCCACATCTGAATCTCAAGCACATGCGCTACTTCTGGGCCGTTGCCACGCACGGCTCGATTGCGCGCGCCGCCGAGATCCTGCATCTGACCCCACAGACCATCAGCGGCCAGCTGCGTGAGCTTGAAGAGCAGGTCGGCGACAAACTCTTTGCCAAATCGGGGCGCGGCCTGGCACTGACCGAGACCGGTCGGCTGGTCTTTTCCTACGCCGATGACATCTTCCGCCTCGGCGATGAGCTTGAGGACGTGTTGGCAGGCCGCACCCCAACAGGCGGCCTAAGGCTCAATGTTGGCATTGCGATGGTGGTCCCTAAGCTTTTGACCCACCGCGTCTTAGCGCCAGTGTTAGCGATGTCGGAGCCGGTCCGATTGGTCTGTGCTGAGCGGCCATTGGTCGATCTGCTCGCCGACCTTTCTGTCCACAAACTGGATCTGGTGCTCGCCGACAGCCCGCTCAGCCCGGCGCTGAATATTCGTGCCTACTCTCATGCACTCGGTGAATCAGCGACTTGCTTCTTTGCTGCCACCGCAATAGCGGATGCGCTCATCGCCGACTTTCCGGCTAGCCTCAACGGCGCTCCCATGCTCATGCCGAGCAGTGCAAGCGCGCTCGGTCGGGCCCTCGAGTTCTGGCTCGAGCGCGAGGGGATACAGCCACGCGTCATCGCCGAGATCGAAGATCGCGCCCTGATGAAGACCTTCGGCGAGGCGGGTGCCGGTATCTTCACCGCACCGCAATCGGTTGAGGCAGATGTCCTCACCAAATATCAGGTCAAGCTCATTGGGCGAGCGCCCGAGCTAAAGGAGCGCATCTATGCCATCACCGCTGAGCGCCGCATCAAACATCCGGCTGTCTCCCTGATCACAGAGGCAGCACGCCGCGGAGACTTCAGTTGACTGAGAAATGTGGTTACAAGCCATCGCGAAGACCTAGAATCGACAGTGGCTTGCACCATATCCTATCCGAGCGGCCTGAGACCTTGAGCCCCCAACCCTGAGAACGATCCCATGACCTGGAGCCAACCTGTCACCCAAGGCACCAAGCGGTGCCCGCGCTGTGGTACAAACTTTGAATGCAAGGTCGACGACCTGCGCAACTGCGACTGTGTCGCTGTCAAGGTCTCCCTACCAGTGCTTAAAACCCTCCAAGGCCAGTACGAAGACTGCCTCTGCCCAAGCTGTTTGCGCGAGCTCGCCGATAACAGCCAGACGAGTACGAACTGATACAACAGCAGACGCGTCGAGCTACTGCCAACGCACAAGACCTCGAGCGGCTGCAGGCTTAGACAAACACGTTGAGGTGAGTCCCCTGCCCTCTCAGCCGCATCGTCCGTTGCTGCCAACCTTGAAGCCCAACCTGCAACGGCTGCAGCTCAAGCTCTGGGTCGGCGTCGGCCTGGCTTTGCTGATTGCCTTCACCCTGATGCAGATCAGTCGCTATCGCAGCGCCCATGAGGACGCGCTGACCGCAGCACTGATCGAGGCCGAATCGGTGAGTAGGGTGCTGATGGACACTCAACGTGTCTATCAGCGGTTGTTTGAAGAGCGCTTCGGAGACTTCGCCACCAACCATCCTGCACTACTTCCGGCACACGTTCTAGCGCGCGTGGCGCGGGAAATGCATAAGCGGGATTCCATCGGCGCCAAGGTCAATATCGTCACCCGTGACAACCGTCACTCCAGTAGCCAACCGACTCCAATCGAAGCAGCCGCGATGCGGCATTTCGAGATGCACCCAGATCAGGAATCCCTAGTAACTCCCTTCACTCAGGGGGACGGTCGGAAGCGCTACCACTACGCACAACCCTTATGGATCAAGGGTGATTGCCTCTCCTGCCACGGCAATCCAAGCAGACTACCTGAACAGGTGCTCGCCTTTGGCACCCCGCCCACAGGCTATACGTTGGGCGATCTGCGCGGCATCCTCAGCATCAGCTTACCGCAGGCGCAAATCCTGCAGCATGCCGCTGATGATTACTGGACATCTCTCGGTCAGCACCTACTGATCTTTCTCACCCTGTTTATCGCCGGCGGCGTCCTCCTGCAGTGGTTCGTGATTCGCAAGGTACAGCGCCTGCGTTCGGCGACTCGGGCTCTGGCGCATGGCGACTATCAGGTCAGGGTGCCCGTGCATGGCAAGGATGAGCTCGCCGACCTAGGGCGCTCCTTCAATCGTATGGCGGACAGTATTGCACTGCGCGACCGGCGTCTGCGCGATGCCCAGGCCCGTGCCAAGCTCGGCTTCTGGACACTGGACCCGGCGACCAAGCAGGGCGACTGGTCCGATGAGGTCTATCGCATCCTCGGCCTGCCGCCAACCGCGACGGCCAGCCTTGAGACCTTCATCGGCGTGATCCACCCTGATGACCGCTCGAAGCTGCTCGCCACCATCGAGCAAAGCCTGGCAAGCCTCAGCGGACATGAGCTCGACTGTCGGCTGCAGCGGCCAAACGGGGAACAAGGCTGGATCAACTGCCAAGCCGCAACCCTGCTCGATACCCAGGGTCGGCTGGTGCAGCTGGAAGGGATCGTGCAGGACATCTCCAGCCGCAAGCAGGCGCTGGCAGCGGTCGATCATGAGCGCCAGTTCCTGCAGCACATCATCGACGGCATCGAAGATTCCACGCTGGTGATCCGCCCAGACTACAGCCTGATACGGATGAACCGCAGCGCGCGCGCGATTGCCTTGGCCGCGGGGCTGAGTGAGGAGGGGCTCAGCTGTCACCAGGTATCGCATCAGAGTACAGAACCCTGCTCCGGCGACGACCATCCCTGTCCACTAGAGCAAGTGCTCAAGACCGGACAGGCCTGCAAGGTCGTGCATTATCACCTCGACCAGCATGGGCAGAAGCGCACCGTCGAGGTCGCCGCCAGTCCGCTGCGCGACGAGCAGGATCAGATCATCGGTGTGATCGAAAATGCTCGCGATATCTCAGATCAGCTCGCGCTCCTCGAACAGCTCAAGGAGCAGAAGCTCAGCTATGCGCATCTTGCCCAGCACGACCCCCTGACCGGGCTACCCAACCGGCTGCTATTCACCGACCGCCTGAGTCAAGCCATCCTGCGCGCCCAGCGCGATCAATACGGGCTCGCGATCTTGCTGATCGATCTCGACCACTTCAAGCACATCAACGATAGCTTCGATCACAGCTCGGGAGACCAGGTGCTGCAAGAGGTTGCAGCGCGCTTGAGGGCACTGTTTCGCGCCGCTGACACCATTGCCCGGCTCGACGGCGATGAGTTCGGCGTGATTCTCAGCGAGATCAAGCCTGGCCAAGAGGCCGCCCTAGTTGCACACAAGATTCTGCAGAGCTTCGAGGAGCCCTTCTACATCCGAGGCCGCCAGGTGTTTCTCGCCGCGAGTATCGGCATCGCCCTGTATCCGGAACATGGCACAAGCGTCGATGACCTGGTGCGCAATGCCGATACCGCGCTCAATCGTGCCAAAGACCAGGGACGCAACAGCTTCCATTACTATTCCGCTGAGCTCACCGCCAAGGCCTTTGAGCGCGTCATGTTGGAGTCCAGCCTGCGTCAGGCACTGGGACATCAAGAGCTGGTGTTGCACTACCAACCGCAAATTCAGCTCGCCACTGGGACTATACACGGCGTTGAGGCCCTACTGCGCTGGCGCCAGCCCGAGGCCGGGCTGATCTCGCCGGCGCAATTCATTCCGATTGCCGAGGAATCGGGCCTGATCCTGCCGATCGGTGAATGGGTGCTGCGCGAAGGCGTCCGGCAAATGAAAGTCTGGCAGGCGCAGGGACTGGCGACACCAACAACGCTAATGAGCGTCAATTTGTCGGCTAAGCAATTCCGCCAGCCCGATCTGATCGACATGATTCAGTCGATTCTCACTGACGCCAACCTCGATCCGAGCGGTCTGGAATTGGAGATCACCGAATCGATCATGATGGCGGCACCGGAGCTGGCATCGCAGCGCTTATCACGGCTGCGCAAGCTGGGCGTCAAGGTCGCGATCGACGATTTCGGGACTGGCTATTCCTCCCTGGGCTACCTGAAATCCCTGCCACTGACCAAGCTCAAGATCGACCGCTCCTTCGTCTCCGATATCCCCCATGACAACAACGACATCGTCATCACGCGGGCGGTGATTGGGCTCGCGCGCAGCCTCTCCCTCGAGGTGGTCGCCGAGGGTGTCGAGACTGAGGCCCAGCGTGATTTTCTGATCAGCGAAGGCTGCCCGATCGTCCAGGGCTATCTGTTCTCCAAGCCGCTGCCCGGGAAAAGCTTGGCAGATTTCCTTCGGGCTCGACGTTCGGGCTCCGCATTGCCGTGAAACCGGCGCTTCATCGTCCGACGTGGTGATGCACCAGGATCATCAGCCTGGTGCTGTGAGCGAAGAGCAACCGCGGCTGGCCCTGTTTGCCTCGTTCTCCGGTCAGGGCGGCGTGGAACGGATGCTGGTGCACCTGATTCAGGGCTTCTGCGCGCAAGGCTATCAGGTTGATCTGTTGCTCGTTCGCACGCAGAGCGCTCACCTGAATGACCTGCCCGAGGGCGTACGCTGCATCCCGCTCGGCCCCCGTCACACCTGGCTGGCCAGCTTCGCACTGGCACGCTGGCTGCGCCGCGAGCGCCCGCTGGTCTTGCTGGCAGTCAAGGACCGCGCTGGTCGTGCTGCCGTCATCGCGCGCGCCCTCGCCGCCACCGACACGCGCTTGGTGCTTCGGCTCGGCACCAATCTGTCCGCAGCCCTGTCCGGCAGCAACCCACTCAAGCGCTGGCTGCGGCTGCTGCCGATCCGTCGACTCTATCCAGCCATCGAGCAGATCGTCGCGGTTTCTGAAGGTGTTGCCGAGGATACCGCCAGGATCGCTCGGCTCCCGCGCAGCCAGATCCGGGTGATCCGCAACCCGGTGATCACGCCGCGCCTGGCTGAGTTGGCAGCCGCGCCCTGCCCGCATCCCTGGCTGGCCGAGGACGCATCGATTCCTGTCATCATCGGTGCCGGTCGCTTGCAGCGCCAGAAGGACTTCCCGACGCTATTACGCGCCTTCAGCCGGGTCAAGCAGCAGTGCGCTTGCCGGCTATTGATCATCGGCGATGGCCGCGGCCGTGACAGCCTCGCGGCGCTCGCCGAGACTCTGGGCCTGCGGCTCGGCGCCGAGGGTGATCTCGATCTGCCTGGGTTTCAGGCCAACCTCTATGCTTGGCTCGCACGCGCCGATCTGTTCGTGCTTTCGTCCGCCTGGGAAGGCTCGCCGAACGTACTTACTGAAGCGCTAGCACTGGGCATTCCCGCCGTTGCGACCGACTGCCCAAGCGGCCCGCGCGAGCTGCTCGACGATGGCCGCTACGGCCCACTGGTTCCGGTTGGTGATAGCGAGGCCATGGCCAGCGCCATGCTGCAAACGCTAGACGACCCGCTGCCCGCGAGCAGGCTGCAGCAGGCGGTCGCCGACTACAGGCAGGCGGCTAGCGCGCGTGCTTACCTCGATGCCATGGGAATTAAAGCTCCGCCATAGACCATTCATCAGTCACATCGGACTGTTCGGGCTGCATCGGCGCGAGCCATCAACGACAAACTTGAAGACCGCAGTTTGGCTCGCCGCAAGATCCTGTTGATCCTGCTCAACTTGCTCGGGGTAGTCCGAGCGTCTCAAGGATTCAGCCAGCGAGCGGCGGAATTCTTCTTGCAGCGTGCTGAGATAGGCTTGCAACTTATCACCCGGATCAACCTGACTAGCCTGACTATCCATCGACTGTCCTGAACGCAAACTGTGAACTGGGTCACATAAGTGTAGACCATCGAACGCCGACACAGAAGAGCGAGCGAACCGAAGCCACAGTCACCGAGCGTGCACTGGACAACGCAACAGGATTCAGTCAATCGCTGTATGGGCCTTTTGACGTGCGATGACGACGGCATCGCGGACCGCCTCACGCGGTGGGCTAGGCCAGAGGCCGTCCTTGCGTAGCGCATTGGCACCAAAGCCCGGTCGATCCTCTGCAGGCTCAATGGACCCGTCCTGCTTCACTAGGAAGAGCCCTTCGGGACCAACAGAATCGGTACGCACAATGATGCGTGCAACACAGGCCTCCTCACCGTAGTCGACCTGAAACAGGTAGGCATGTCCTCGATGGCGTTTGATATACACAGCTGCTCCCCGGAGTCGTTGTCATTTTTCCGTAACAAACGCTCTGAAGATTAGTCGAAAACGACAGCCTAAGAAAAGCCACTGAATTGCGCTGAGACAAGGATCATTCAGAATACCCTGATTGCCAATGGGCTCGAGCTGGTCGGCCGAGTGGTACACCCAGATCCAGCCCTAGCATGGCATGGCTTGATCAGCAACAGAGGATTGCGCCAGTATGCTCATGTCCGAACGGCGGCCATTCTCCATCCATGGCTCAACAGTAACCGGCGGCTGCGATGGGCCAGCAACAGCCAGCGCAACCAAGACCAGGAATCACCATGCAACGCGTCACCATCACACTCGACGATGCCCTCATCGACGCCTTTGAGGGCTACATGGCTAGGCGCAGCTATGGCAACCGCTCTGAGGCCATCCGCGACCTGATCCGCGACCGGCTCCAAGCCGAGCAGCTCGCGGGCCAGCCTGAAGGCAATTGCGTCGCTACCTTGAGTTACAGCTATAGCCATCAGGAGCGCGAGCTCGCCGCGCGTCTCACCAAGGCCCATCACGACCATCACGACCTCACGGTCTCGACCATGCATGTGCACCTCAGTCACGACCACTGCTTAGAGACCGTCATCCTGCGCGGGCCAAGCAACCGAGTTCAAACCTTCGCCGATGCCGTTATCGCACAGCCCGGCGTCCATCACGGCCACCTCGCCATCCTTCCCGTCAGCACCAGCGAAGAGGCACATCCGCATGGCGCTAATAAGACCGATGCGCATCCTCCACACCTGCACCTTGAGCCCCTTGCCTGACAACATAAGGCTCATCGGTACGCGGCACGCGAAGCCGTCGCCGCGCAAGCTCGCCACCAGAGGGCTGCCCCTGTACCTCGGCAAGCACCCGGCCGGAATCATCGAACAAACGCCAATCCGCGATCCCGATCTCTTCGCTGATGAAAAAATGTCGCACCGCAAGCCGCTGAGGACGTAGCAGCGGAATCCGATGCAGCACGCGGTTGTCGAGACTCAGGCGCAGCCCGCCATGCTCAGCCTCGATGCGTCGCCGCAGCGGCCGGCGCGCACCAAGCACCGGATCAGCTACCGCCTGGGGCCAGGTGAGGCGCAGACCCTGAGCGGGAAAACGCCACTGCCGCAGTGCTCCATCTTGCGGCCAACAAACCTCGACATAGCGCAAGACTTGACTGCCTGGATAGGTCTGGAGCACCAACGCCTCGCCAGTCTCCGGCTTTGGCACGAAGAGGAAGTCCCACCCCTGCAAAGGCAAGGGCCGAACCCCAAAGCTATGCTCGGCGTAACCGCTCGCGGTCTGCCAGCTGAAGGTCCGATCACCAGCGGCAACCCGGTGACGCAAGGCCGCCGACGCATAGCTCGGATTCGCGCCCCCCGCCGCCCCGGCCAGCCCAGCCATCAGGCCCGGCTCAAGCAGCAGTTCGCCATCAGACCAGGCCATGGGCGATGGACATTGAACCTGCCAATGCGCGCCCAAGGCGCGACCAAGCCAGCCATCAAGGGCGGTCTCGGTCACCTGAGGTATGCTAGCCCCGACAAGGCCGCGATGCGACATGCGCAGCCTGAGTCCCTGCCTTGCCTCGATCTCCAATTCTGCCTCAGCGGCATTGACTTGGCGCAGCTCAAGACGGCAGTCGGCATCGCTTGCGCGCAGTCCAGACTCAACGGGCTCGGAGCCCGCTGCGGCAACGAGATCGAATTGGCAGGCATGCGGCGCAAACAGATGCATCCAGCACAGCTCGGTCCCCCCCTCGTCAAACAAGGGGCCAGCATCGCTCGCCTCAGCGGCCGAGCTTGGGAGTGGGGGGCGGTCGAGGACACCGGCAACGATCAAGAGCAGGCCAGCCTCGGCGATCCGCAGAAAACGGCCCTCGGGATTCACCAGCGCTAACCCGACGATGCCATGGAACGCTGGCGACAGGACCGCAAAGTAGCGCCATTCGATGAAGCTTGCCCGCGCCAGTTCAGGTAGCGCAGGTGGCCCGTTTGGGAACGGACTCGTCTCCTCAGTATCCGAGGTCGAAACGCGGGGCGACTGAGTCTGACCGCGGCGACTCGCCAAACTCGACAGATGCTGCTGGTAGAACGGCCAAACCCATCGGGCTGTTGGGGAGGCGTTGGCGATCATGCGCCGAGGCCACTGAATATCCGGAGCCTAGATAAGGTCATGTCCGAGAATGCTTGTACCAGAGGATGTAGGACTTGATGGGGTCAGTAGACGCTGATTGATCTCTGCGTGAATCTGCAACGTCTGCGGTGCACATGCTTCTGTGCGAAAATGCCACCCGCAGGAGCCCTACTCAACCCCCCTCCTGCTCTCACTTCTAACATCACTCAGCCAGCTGAGGCTAGAACCCATGCCGCCGCACGACGATCACCATCATATCGTAAGCGCCTACGACCTCGAGCTTGCCCATCTTCGAGAGCTAGTCGTCGACATGAGTTCGACCGTGGTGCGCCAGACCCGCGACGCGGTTGATGCGCTAGCGGACGGCAACAGCACCGCGGCACAGGCGGTGATCGACCGCGATCCTAAGGTCGACAGGCTGAGTATGGCCGCCGACGAGGAGGTGTTTCGGGTCATCGCCAAACGCCAACCGACCGCGATCGATCTGCGCTTAGTGCTTGCAACAGCGCGCATTGTCGGCGATCTCGAGCGCGCTGGCGACAAGGCCAAACGCATCGCCAAGCATACCCTGAAGCTGCTCACGGACAAGGCGCCGCCGCTGGTCCCAGAACAAGCCGTAACGCCGCTCCAAGCGCTCACCGAGACCGTCTGTGAACTCCTCGAGCATGCCGTCGCCGGGCTGGTCGATGCTGACCTGAATCAGGCGATTGCGGTCTTTGAGGCAGACCAGCACCTCATCCTTGCCTGTGAGCAGTTACGCTCAGCGCTATTCTCACCCGGCGCAGGCTTAGAGGGGAATCACTTTGCCGGCTTGCTGACGGTCGCGCATGCACTCGAGCGCACCGGCAACCATGCCAACAATATCGCCGAGCAGGTCGTCTATGTCATCACCGGTGAGGATGTGCGTTTCCGCAACCCTGAGCTGCTCATCGAGCGCTTACGCAGCTGGCGCAATCACTGACTGCATTAGCAGGCTTGCGGGTCGATCCTCAGCCAAAGCGCCCCGTGATGTAGTCTTCGGTGAGCTTGTGCTGTGGCTGATTGAAGATGTCATCCGTGGTACCAACTTCGACCAGATCGCCTAAATGGAAGTAGGCGGTACGCTGGGAGACGCGCGCGGCCTGCTGCATCGAATGGGTGACGATGGCAATGGTGTACTGCTGGCGCAGCTCATCGATCAGCTCTTCGATGATCGCGGTTGCGATCGGGTCCAAGGCCGAGCAGGGCTCATCCATCAGGATCACCTCGGGTGAGACCGAGATGGTACGCGCGATACAGAGGCGCTGCTGCTGACCGCCTGAGAGGCTGGTGCCAGGCGCATCGAGCCGATCCTTGACCTCTTTCCAGAGACCAGCGCGCTTTAGGCTGGTCTCGACCAACTCGTCGAGCTCCTCACGATTATTCGTTAAGCCATGGATGCGCGGGCCATAGGCGATGTTCTCGTAGATCGACTTAGGGAAGGGGTTCGGCTTCTGGAACACCATGCCGACGCGCGCCCGCAGCGGTACCACATCAATACTGCGATCTTGAATCTCTTGGCCATCGAGCTTGATCGACCCCCTCACCTTCGCCGCTGGAATGGTGTCGTTCATCCGGTTCAGACAGCGTAGGAAGGTTGACTTCCCGCAGCCCGAGGGGCCGATCATCGCAATCACCTCGTTCTGACCGATATCCAGGCTGACATTCTTGATCGCGTGCTTGTCGTCGTACCAGACGTTGACGTCGCGGCAGATCATGCGCGGATTCGCCGAAGTGATCTCACCAAGGGTGGTGGCGGTGGATTGGTCTTGCGCCAGGTGATCGGCGGTCAGGTTAGCGGGTTTCACTGCAATAGCATCAGCGATCGTATTCATTAGAGACTCGGAAGATTGGCGCAGAGTAAGGGCAATCAAAAAAGGGGCTTGACTAGAACCTCAAGGTCATCTGACTGCAATGATCACCACCGCCGCTCGAAGCGCCGACGCAGTAGCACAGCGGTCAGGTTCATCAGGATGAGAAACGCCAACAGCACCATGATTGCCGCCGAGGTGCGCTCAACGAAGCCGCGCTCGGGACTATCCGCCCAGAGGAAGATCTGCACTGGGAGCACGGTGGCCGGGTCCGTAAAGCCCTGCGGTACATCGACGATGAAGGCAATCATGCCGATCATCAGCAAGGGCGCACTTTCGCCCAGCGCTTGCGCCATGCCGATGATGGTGCCGGTCATCATTCCGGGCAGCGCCAAGGGCAGCACATGATGGAGCCGGGTCTGTAACGGTGAGGCACCCACCCCAAGCGCGGCCTCGCGGATCGAGGGCGGCACCGATTTCAGCGCCGCGCGACTGGCGATAATGATGGTCGGTAGCGTCATCAAGGTCAACACCATCGCCGCCACCAGGGGAGTTGAGCGCGGCACGCCAAAGAAGTTGATGAAGACCGCGAGCCCCAGCAGCCCGAACACGATCGAGGGCACCGCAGCCAAATTGTTGATATTCACCTCGATCAGATCGGTAAGGCGATTCTTCGGCGCAAACTCCTCGAGATACAAGGCGGCACCGACCGCGATCGGGAACGAGAACAGCAGCGTCAGCAGCAAGGTGTAGAAGGACCCCAGCACCGCGCCGGCGATACCAGCCAGCTCAGGCTCACGCGAGGTGCCGTTGGTGAAGAACGGGACATTGAAGCGCTTGCTCAGCAGTCCCTCATGCTGGAGCTGCAGGACCCAAGCGAGCTGCTGATCATTGAGTCGCCGCGCATCCTGAGGCGTCGTCAGCTCGAGTGTCTGCCAAGTGCCAGCCTCTGCGGGCATCGCCGAGGCCGGCGGCACCAACAGCTCACCGCGTGCGCGATCCGGCTCCAACGCGATCAGCTTGATCAGCCCATCATTGATGCGCAGCAGGAAGCTCGGCGCCTCAGCGCTCAGCACCAGCTCATCACTGCCTCTGGCCTCCTCGCGCAAGGCCTGGATCTTGGTCTCGAGGCGGTCGATATCACGCTCATTCCGGGCCACCTCACGCTCAGCCTCTTCCTTCTTGTCGGCACTGAGATCAGGTTGCTCAAGCAGCGCGGTCTGATCGTCGCGAGTGCGCTGCAGACCCGCCTGCTGGCGCGTCAAGCGGTCAGCTTTAGCAATGAGCCGGCTGCGCGCCTGCTCCAGTAACGGGAACAGCGCGTCATCTGAGACCTGTACAGCAACGGCGTTGCCGATCTTCGTCAAATCCCCCTCTAGGGTTGCGACACCAGTGCCATCAGCGCGCAAGATCGGCGTCGAGCGCCCCTTCATGAACATGTCGACGTCGTCATCGGCAAGCAGTCGGACCGATCGCTCAGTGCCAATCACTGTTGGGTCTTCATTCACCATGCGCCGCAGCTGCAGCGGGGCACCAGGACTCAGCAGCGCATCCAGATTGCGCCGCTGGGTGCGGCCCGAGACGTCCGGAAACTCGGCACGCAGCGCCTCTCGAGCCAGCTTCAAAAAGTTCACCGAGCGCAGCTCGCGCGCGACCTCGGTCGCGTCCAGATCGCCTTCGCGCAAGGCTCCATTCGGATCGATCAGCTCGGCATCGAAGCTCACTGGCAGCTCGATGTAGGACTGGAAGAAGGCTGTATAGCCCTTGCTAACGATGCTGAGGAAGAGGATCAGCACGAAGCCCAGTCCAAGCACCACGGCACTCGCACCGAGCAGGCGAAAGCCTCGCTCAGCGGCATAGCGCCGCTTCAGGCTGGCCTCGACGATCGCTCTTGGACTCCGGACGGGGTCGCTGGTGGTCAATGAATTACTCATACTGTTCACGGTATTTGCGCACAATGTGCAGCGCGATGACATTGAGAATCAGCGTGACGACGAAGAGCGTGAGTCCGAGCGCGAAGGCGGCTAGGGTCTTGGCGCTATCGAACTCTTGGTCGCCAGTGAGCAGGGTGACGATCTGCACCGTCACGGTGGTCACGCTCTCGAACGGATTCGCGGTCAGGTTCGCCGCAAGACCGGCCGCCATCACCACGATCATGGTCTCGCCGATCGCGCGCGAGACGGCCAGCAGCACACCGCCGACGATGCCCGGCAGCGCGGCCGGAAAGATCACCCGGCGGATGGTCTCGGATTGGGTCGCGCCTAGCGCATAGGAGCCGTCGCGCAAGGATTGCGGCACGGCGTTGATGACATCCTCAGACAGCGAGGAGACAAAGGGGATGATCATGATGCCCATCACCAGGCCAGCCGCTAGCGCACTCTCGGAGGCGATATCCAGCCCAACACTTTCACCGAGCCCGCGCATGAACGGCGCCACCGTCAGCGCAGCGAAGAAGCCATACACCACGGTCGGGATACCGGCCAAGATCTCGAGCACCGGCTTGGCCCAGGCACGCACCTTGCGCGGCGCATATTCGGCCAGATAGATCGCCGAGAGCAGCCCAACAGGCACTGCCAGCAGCATCGCGATGAACGAGATCAGCAAGGTGCCGGTAAACAGCGGGATGGCGCCAAAGGCCCCAGACGCGCCCACCTGCTCGGCGCGCAGGGCGATCTGTGGACTCCATTTGGTCCCAAACAGGAACTCAGTCCAAGGCACCTTCTGAAAGAACCGGATCGACTCGAACAACACCGAGAGTACGATACCAAGTGTGGTCAAGATGGCGATCGACGAGAATAGGATCAGCACGATCATAAGGATCGATTCGACCCGATTGCGGGCACGGAAGCTGATGGTAGTGTGTTGCCAGGCCCAGGCCATCCCCGCAAGCGCCAGCGCACCGGTCAAGGACCAGAGCGAGACGCTGGCAAGGCCCGACAGGCGCTGATAATGTGCAGCAGCCGCCTGCACCTCCGGGCTGATCTCGCGCGCCGTGATATTGCCGGTGGCCAGATTGCGAATATCGCTGGTCAACAAGCTCAGCTGACCTTCTGAGAGCTGCGCGGTCATCTCCGGTGGCAGCTCGGCGATGGTCAGCGCTGTCAAGATGTGCTCCTGCAAGCCAACCCAGAACAGCAGCAGCAACAAGGCTGGCAGCCCCACCCAGAGCGCGGCGTAGTAGCCGTAGTAAGCCGGCAGCGAGTGCAGGCGATTGATCTGAGCAACGCCACCAGCGACCCCGATGGCGCGCTTGCGCCCGAGATGATAGGCCAGCGCCATGGCGGCCAGGATAATCAACAACAGTAGCGAAGGACTCATAAGGGCTCGCGATCTTGATCAGTCATCAAGGCGATCGATATCCATCGCCTACACATCAAAACGCAAGACGCCAGCAGTCCTTTCGGACCGCTGGCGCTTGCGAGCCAGGCTGCCGCTGGAGGGCGGCAGCGCAGGTCGAGCCAGCGTTTACTTCGGGCTCGACATCGGCTCCAAGGCCTGTGCCGACTTGGCTACCTCAGCACGCATCTCATCGGGCAGCGGGATCAGACCCTTGCTCGGCAGATAGCCATCCGGACCCCAGGCATTCTCGCTAGTGAAGGCGGTCACGTACTCTTGGATGCCAGGGATGGTGCCAACGTGGGCATTCTTGACATAGAAGTAGAGCGAGCGTGAAACCGGGTAGTCACCAGCCGCGATGTTGTCGAAGGTTGGCTCAACACCATCGATGATCGTGCCCTGCAGCTTGTCGGCATTCTGATCTAGGAAGCTAAAGCCGAAGACGCCAAGCGCATCCGGGTTAGAGTCCAGCTTTTGCACGATCAGGTTGTCATTCTCGCCGGCCTCAACATAAGCACCGTCCTCACGCACCGAGCGGCAGACGGCCTTGTACTGATTCTTGTCTTCCTTCTTCATGGCCTTGATCCAATCGAAGGTCTTACAGCCACCTTCCATCGCGATCTCAGCGAAGGCGTCACGGGTGCCGGAGGTCGGCGGTGGACCGAGCACCTCGATAGCGACATCGGGCAGCTCCGGGTTGACGTCCTTCCAGGTCTTGTACGGGTTAGCCACCAGCTCCTCACCACCCTCGGGGTTCGGCACATCCTTCGCCAATGCCAGCCAGAGGTCACGCAGTGACAGCTCAAGCTGCGGCGCCTTCTTCGAGTTGGCAACGGCGATACCGTCATAGCCAATCGTGACCTCGGTGATCTCTTTAACGCCATTCTCTTGGCACTGCTCGAACTCCGAGACCTTCATCCGCCGCGAGGCATTGGTGACGTCCGGATGCTCGACGCCAACGCCGGCGCAGAACAGCTTCATGCCGCCACCCGAGCCCGTGGACTCGATCTTCGGCGTGTTGAACTCGGTGGCGTTACCAAAGTTCTCGGCAACCGTAGTCGCGAACGGGAACACGGTAGAAGAGCCAACGATGTTGATGGTGTCGCGCGCCATGGCCTGCGACGACAGCGACAGGGTGCTCAGAACAGCAACGGTAATCAGGGATTTCTTCATGGAGAGACTCCATCAGCGGGTGAATCGAGCCCCCTATTGTCTGCTCAAACTGTTGTTATGATATGACAAGTGCATTTCAGTTTGATGACGGCGCCCAAGCTGACCGGATCGATAAGGCGATTAACGGAGAGGCTCGCGCCGAATTGCGTATGGTTTTCGTTAGCCTTCAAGCCATGGCAATCCGACGGCCGCTTTCAGCGCTGACCGATGATGCGGCGCATGGCGCGCTGGACGCGGTTGCTCGGCACCGAGAAGCCAATGCCGACATTGCCGCCAGAGGGGCCGATGAGGGCAGTATTGATGCCGACGACCTCACCGGCCAGGTTGACGAGAGGACCGCCAGAGTTACCGGGATTGATCGAGGCATCGGTTTGGATCAGACCACCGAGGGTGTCGCCAGCGATGCCCCCGCGCCCGACAGCACTGACAATCCCCGAGGTCACGGTCTGACCGATGCCAAACGGATTGCCGATCGCGACCACGAAGTCACCAACCTCCAGCGCCGACGAATCACCGAAACGCAATGCCGGCGTCCTCACCGGCGGAATCCGCAACACCGCAGTATCGGCGCTGGCATCGCTGCCGATCAGGGTCGCCTGGAAGCTGCGTCGGTCCTTAAGGGTGACGGTGATCTCGGTCGCATCGCGGATCACATGCGCATTGGTCAAGACATAGCCACGCCCGGCATCGATGATCACACCCGAGCCAACACTCTGGGTGCGCTGACGCTGCATCGGCTCTGGCAGCGGCAGATCGAACCGCTCGAGGAAACGGCGAAAGGCCGGATCACGCAGGAAGGGATGCTCCTCGAACCGAGTCTCCGAGTCGACCGAGATATTGACCACCGCAGGCGTGATCGAGCGCAGCAAGGGCGCTAACGAGGGATAACCTTTACTACCGATGCCTTTCAGATAAACCGGCAGCGCTGCGCCCTGCTGATCCGCTGGCATGGGTGTGCGCGGCGAGCCGCTCTCGAATGGTGGCGCACTGGTCGTGGTCGCACAGCCACCGACGAGCATCAAGGCAAGCGCCAAGAGGAGCGCCAACGAGGCAGCCGGTCGAGCACCGATGACCGCCCGCACCAAGCGCAACCCAAGCAGCGGCCTGAGCACAGAGGGGCACGCCGCCGCCCTTCCCGATAACGGGATTGGCAAGCGCAAGCCTGCAAGCTCGCCCAAACAACAGACCGCAAAAGACGCCGATTTAAGCAAATAAAGTCTAATCAAAACAAAACCTTGCATTACCCTTTATTGCTACGGGGGTGCGGCCTCCGCATAATTTCAATCAGATGGTGCCATGTCGCGTAGATGACATCATAAAAAGATCTCTCGCGCAGAGACGCAAAGGCGCAGAGAAGAAGAGAAGAAGAGAAGAAGAGAAGGACAAGAGAAGCGCACTGGGAACATCGAGCAAGTTCTTTCTTCCTTTGCGCCTCTG
The DNA here is from genome assembly GCA_010912705.1 of Halochromatium sp. Taxonomy (GTDB): domain Bacteria; phylum Pseudomonadota; class Gammaproteobacteria; order Chromatiales; family Chromatiaceae; genus Lamprobacter. Next base: position 47,749 of record POWB01000021.1, on the reverse strand, counting down.
CGTCTCTGCGCGAGCCTCTTCTTGCCACGTCACAACATCACGCGACATCATATCGAGGCCGCACCCTCTTTATTCTCATCCCTCATCCCTCATCCCTCATCCCTCATCCCTCATCCTACATATCATTGCTTAAACAATGCCGAACTCCGCGCCAGCGCGCTCGCCACCTCAAGGCGGAAGCCATAGGCCACCGGCTGATTGATCATCAGGCTGAACGGCAGCCAGTCGCGCCCACGACGGACGAATCCAGCGTAGGTACTGACCCCAGACAGGGTGCCTGTCTTAGCGCGTACATCAGCATCATTATCCTGCTGAGGCAGCAGATCGAGATGCGGCCGTAGCCGCTCGAGCACATCGAGCATCTGTCGCCCGCTGAGGCGATTACCGCGCGAAAGGCCAGCACCATCCTCGATGCGGAAGTCACGCCAGCCGAAGGTCTGCCGCGCCCAACGCTCCACCGCCCGCTGCGAGTTCGCCATGCTGGCACGACCGCCCTGCTCACCGAGCATCAGGAACAGACCATTGGCAACGAAGTTGGTGGAATACTCGAGCATATTCTTGATCACCTGCTCAAGCGTCCGACTGTTGCGATGGTTGTAGATCAAGGTCGCGGACTGCGGCAGGGCGCCGATCTCAGTCGTACCGCGGACTTGGATGCCAGCCTGCTGCAGCTTTGCCTTCAGCACCTCGCCGAAGTGCTGGACGGCGGTCTTGCCGTCGACCAGATTCACGCGGTGCTTACCCGCCCCGAGTCCACGGCCGAGCTGCTGAGCAGTCGGGGTAATCGGCGTTTGCGCCTCAGCACTGGTGATGCGCCCAGACGACACCAGGAGGCTCACCGTGTTGAAGTTGACCGCGAGCGCAGTCACCGGCGCGTCATAAGGGTTATTGCTCGAGGAGCGCCCTGGAATGACCACCTGCGTCCCGAACAGCTCGGCATCGAGCCCAAGCCCGGCCACCGAGCGCACACCGGCGGCCTTCAGCGCGCTCACGGCCTGATCGAGCTCCTCTGAGACCAGATAGGGATCACCGCCTCCCCGCACCCAGAGCCGGTCATCCCTGCCCAGATAGAAGCCTGTCTCAAAGCGGTGTTTCAGACCCCAATGCTCAATCGCCGCCAAGGCCGTGACCAGTTTCATGGTCGAGGCCGGAACCAGTAACCGGTCCGGCTGATCGGCAATCAGCAATTGACGGCCATCGCTGACCACGAGGCTTGCATCCTGCAGGGCCTGTGCTTGCTCAACGGGACCGGCAATGGCAGAACCGACCAGCGCGAGCCCAAGCAAGAGACCCACCAATAAACCAGCCCTAGGGCGCGAAGCAGACGACGAAACGCACATGGGAGACACTCGGATCGACAGCATTGAAGAAAGCTTGCCGCGAGCATAACACGGGGCTGTCATCACTCAGCAGCAGGTCCATTCCCCCTTATGCAGGACGACAAGGCCCAGGCCGCGGCTCGATCTGAGCGACAGCCGCCTAATGCCCTCAAGCCTTGGCTTCAAGCTCCAGCGACACCGAGTTGATGCAGTAGCGCAAGCCGGTCGGCCGCGGTCCATCCGGGAATACATGGCCAAGATGGGAATTGCAGCGAGCACAATGCACCTCGGTACGTTGCATGCCATAGCTGCTATCGGTCTGGGTCTCGACCGCAGACGCGCTGAGCGGTGCGTAGAAACTCGGCCAACCGCTGCCGGAATCGAACTTCTGCTCAGCGTCGAACAGCTCAGCGCCACAGGCCGCACAACGATAACGACCTGGCGTCTTGGTATCGAAATAGGCGCCGGTAAAGGCAGGCTCGGTACCCTGCTCACGCAGCACTCGGTATTGCTCCGCGCTGAGCTGCTCGCGCCACTCGGCCTCGGTCTTGTGGATCTTTTCAGTCATCGCTCATTGGCCTTCTGAGTTTTGGAAGTGGTGAGGTTGGTTGAGGCGGCCTCGCGCGGATCGCTATACTCAGCCTTCAGCCCTCGTCCAGCACTGATCGCTCAGACGCTGTGGCACGACCCTCGTTTCTTCCCATCATAGCAAGATTAATGCCATGCCCGCCTACGCGCTCCTGTCTATTCTGCCGCGCTGTATGGGGCCGGACTCGATCGATGTCCAGCCACAGTTTATCTGTTCTAGGGGGCCATGTTTTAAGGGGCCAGGCTCGGCTGATGTCCAGCCGCGCCAAGCGGTTTAGGGATGAAACGCTCCTCGCGTCCCTACCTCGCCCGCCTGATCATGGCGGTTGCCGCGGTTGGCCTGTTCTTGATCGGCTATCAGTGGGGCAACCAGTTCCAGCATGCCCATCAGACACCGCTGCGGATCGAGGGCGTTTTGCTCCGCCCGCCCATCGATCTGCCCAAGCTCGAGCTGCATGGTCCTCAAGGCCCCTTCAGCCGCGACAATCTGCGTGGGGCCTGGTCGCTGATCGCCTTCGGCTCGCCAGGGAGTGCAGTCGGACACCGCGGAGTCGCGCGCCTCATCGAGATCTCAAACCGAATTGCCGACCAGCCCAAGCTGCGCGGGCAGCTTAAGCTATTGCTCATCAGCGCTGATGACGCGCCAGTCCTAGCACGCGACTTCGAGCAGCTCACACCCAGCTTGCGCGTCCTCAGTGCCCCTGAACAGCCGCTAGCCGAGCTGAAGCAGACCCTAGGTGCAGCGCAGCGTGCACCCGTGGAGGGTACAGACCTGCCACCCCCGCTCTTCTTGGTTGATCCCAAAGCGCGCCTAATCAGCCTATTCTCAGGAGGTCAATCAGCAGCCAGCATCGCAGCAGACCTCAAGGCAATATCCGAGCAACCCAACGCCCTCCCAAGCAAACCAGCGCCAAACACCAACCACTAACCACTAACCACTCACTACTCTCCACTCACCACTCACTACTCTCCACTCACCACTCACCACTCACCACTCACCACCAGTGACCAACCCACCCCCAAGCAGCGACAAACCCACACCAAGCGCGCGACTCTTCGTCAGTCTGCAATACCTGCTACCGCAGCAGAGTTTATCGACTGCGATGTGCTGGCTGACTCAAAGACGTTGGCCCTGGATCGTCCCTTGGATGATCCGGCTCTACGTGCGCCTCTTTCGCGTCAATCTCGGCGAGGCTGCAAACCCTGACCCGCAGTCCTATTCAAGCTTTAACGCCTTCTTTACCCGCTCACTTCGAGCTGGGACAAGACCGATGCCGACCATGGCGAACGCCATTGCCTCGCCGGTCGACGGCCGCATCAGCCAGATCGGGGTCATCGAACAAGACCAGCTGATCCAAGCCAAGGGACAGGATTATGCGCTCGAGGCCTTGCTTGGGGGCAATCAAGCGCTCGCAGCTCCGTTCCGTAATGGCCTCTTTGCAACCCTCTATCTATCACCCGGGGACTATCACCGCATCCACATGCCTTGCGCCGGTCGTCTGCGGCAGACCATCCTCGTGCCAGGCCGGCTGTTCAGCGTCAATCCAACCACGGTTGCTGCCGTCCCAGGACTCTTTGCGCGTAACGAGCGCGTGATTTGTGTCTTCGACAGCCAGGCAGGCCCAATGATCTTGGTGTTGGTTGGCGCAATCTTCGTTGGTAGCATCGAAACCATCTGGTCTGGTCGCTTGACGCCACCGCGCGCGCGGACGATGCGGATCGAGCCGGCCGGAGACGAGGACCCAAGCCTGGACCAAGGCGAAGAACTCGGTCGCTTTAATATGGGCTCAACCGTCATCTTGCTCCTACCTGCCCAGCGCGCGCGCTGGGAGCCAGCCCTGCAGCCTGGCGCAACCCTGCGTTGCGGGCAAACGATCGGCCATTGGCAGCCTCTATTTCCAGACGGCCAATCGCGATCAGGACAAGACTAACTAAGCCCTCGTGCAGCAATGGCCTCACCCAGGTGACGATCAGAGGGCGCTTGACTGCAGAATAATCCCTATTTCGCCACTCCGACGGTAACCAAACCCCGATGAAAACCGCAACGATACGACTCGATATGCTCAAAGCCCCTGATCTCTGGTGGGAGCTGAGCGAACAGCTCGGTTTGGACCATGAGACCTGTTCTCGCTATTTCAAGTTTGGCGACTATGGTGAGATCGAGATCGAGGTCGATGAAACGCTGAAAATCATTGGGGGTCGCTTCATTCCCTGCGGAAAACGGCCTTAGCAGGAGGCCAGCCATGCCTACTCAGCCCCTGCCGCTCAGCATCCAAACCTTCCGCCAAATTCGCGACGGTGGTTATTGCTATGTCGACAAGACGGCCGAAGCAGAGGCGCTAACGCAACAGGGCAAGGCCTATTTCCTCTCGCGCCCCAGGCGCTTCGGCAAGAGTCTATTCGTCGATACCCTCAAGGAGCTGTTCGAGGGCAGCGAGGCGTTGTTTCGCGGTCTGCACATCCATGACCGCTGGGATTGGAGCCACCGTCATCCGGTGATCTTGCTCGACTTCGCTGCGGGTGTGGTACAGAACCGCGCCGAGCTGGATCAGCGCATCCGCGATCTGCTCAATACCAATGGCGAGCGGCTTGGAATCGCCTGCAACTGGCAGGATAAGGACATCCCCGGTTGTTTCGGCGCACTGATCCGCCACGCCCATGCCCAAAGCAAGCAGCACGTGGTGGTCTTGATCGATGAGTACGACAAGCCGATCCTCGACAATATCGAGCACCCCGAGCGCGCCGCCGCATTGCGCGAAGGGCTAAAGAATCTCTACTCGGTGCTCAAGGCCGAGGACGCGCACCTGCGTTTCATCTTTATGACCGGGGTGACCAAGTTCAGCAAGGTCAGTTTGTTCTCAGGCCTGAATCAACTGCGTGACATCACCCTCAGTGCCCCTTTCGCAACCATCTGTGGCTACACCCAGCGGGATTTGGAAACGCTCTTTGCCGACCATCTCGCGGGCGTAGATTGGAAGCACCTGCGCCGCTGGTACAACGGCTATCGCTTTCTCGGCGAGCCAGTCTACAACCCCTACGACATCCTGCTTTTTATCAGTGAGGGCCACAGTTACCGCAACTACTGGTTCGAGACCGGCAGCCCGAGCTTCCTGATCAAGCTATTTCAGCAGCGGCGTTACTTCCTGCCCGATCTGGAGCAGCTCGAGGTCGGCGAGGAGATCCTGGACTCCTTCGACATCGAGCGCATCAATCCCATCACGCTGTTGTTTCAGAGCGGTTATTTGACTGTGGCCAAAACCCAAGAGCGGCGTGGGCGACTGATTTTCGCGCTCAAAGTACCCAACCAAGAGGTGCGTCTCGCACTGAACGATCAGTTCATTGCTGGCTATACGGGCATCGAAGAACAGCGCATCCGCCTCCAAGACGGTCTCTACGACAGCCTCACCAGTGGCGATCTGCCGGGCCTGATCACGGTCATCCAACGCCTGTTCGCTAGCATTCCCTGGCGCAATTTCACCAACAATGCTCTGCCAGAGGTCGAGGGCTACTACGCCAGCGTCCTTTATGCCTTCCTTACCAGCCTCAATGCCGAGATCATCCCCGAGGATCTTACCAATCACGGACAAGTCGATCTGACAGTCAAGCTCGCTGAGTATATTTACGTTATTGAAATCAAGCTTGTGCCTGATCAGCCGCCGGCGACCAACCCGGCGCTAGCGCAGATCCAAACACGCGGCTACAGCCAGAAATACCGCGCCGCGACTGGTCAGGGACTCTTCGAGCTAGGATTGGTGTTCTCCAGCACAGAACGCAACCTGGTGCAGACCGACTGGCGACGGATCGATCAGCACGCGTGAACTGGACGCAGTCGGTGCCAGTGAGTGCCTACTTTGCTCATCGCATGATCTTATTTTCGCGAAGTTGCCTCAGGCGCGCTCGACCGGAAACGCCAGCACCGCATCAATCCGATCCACGCCCAGTGCACACATCAGGAGCCGATCCAGGCCCAGCGCGACACCAGCGCTCGCCGGCATCCCAGCCTCAAGGGCGGCCAAGAAGGCCTCGTCGATGGGCGGCACGCACTGACCCGCAGCTTGACGTCTGCGTTGATCGGCGCGGAACCGAGCGCGTTGCTCATCGGCATCAGTGAGCTCGTCGAAGCCGTTGGCCAGTTCCATGCCCTCAATATACAGCTCGAAACGCTCGGCGACGGCGGGATCGCTCGAGCGCAAGCGCGCAAGCGCCGCCTGGCTGGGCGGATAGTCACGAACAACGCTCATGCAGCCACGACCGAGATCAGGCTCGAGGCATTGACTCATGAGCAGATCCAGCCAACCGTCCGCATCGAGCTCGAGCTGATCGCAGCCGGTTAGTCCGCCAGCCCGAGCCGCCTCCTTGAGCATCGAGGGATCAGCCGACCAAGGATCAATCCCTAACCGATCCATGAAGAGCTGCCGATAGCGCAACACCTCACAACCGAGGTCAGGCCGTTGCAGGATGATCCGGACCAGCTCGGTGATCTCGTCGATCAATGTCGTTAGGCTCCATCCCGGCCGATACCATTCCAAGAGGCTGAACTCAGGGTGGTGCCGACGCCCACGCTCACCATCGCGAAACACCTTGCAGACCTGATAGATCGGACCACTGCCAGCAGCCAGCAGCCGCTTCATCGGCAGCTCAGGCGAGGTGTGCAGATAGAGCCCTTGACCCGAAGAGAGCCCCGCGCATGCGTCAGAGCCAGCACCAGACCAATGGGTCTGCAGCGATTCGAGTGCCGGATCGGTCGTGGCGCTGGCCGAGAGCAATGGCGTCTCAACCTCCAATACCCCTCGCTCGGCGAAGAAGTGACGCAACCGCCGCAGCATGGTCGCGCGCGCGCCTAGCACATCCAGCGAGGCGCTCGGCATCCAGCAAGCCTGGGCAACATCCGCGCGACCCTGCAAGCTGTCCCGAGCGATCGGAGCCTCGGTCACAGTCGTGCTAGCGGCCGGCTCATTCGTCCTTGGCACGCGAGACGTAGGAGCCGGTGCGGGTGTCGACCTTGATCAGCTCACCGGTCTGTACGAACAACGGCACATTGACCACGGCCCCGGTCTCAAGCGTCGCTGGCTTGCCGCCACCGCCTGAGGTATCGCCTTTTAGACCGGGGTCGGTCTCGGTGATCTCGAGGACGACGAAGCTTGGCGGGTCAACGCTGAGCGGCTGGCCGTTATAGAGGGTAACGCTGCAGAGATCCTGCTCCTTGATCCATTTCGACGCCTCGCCGATCACTGCCTCATCGGCGGTCAGCTGCTCAAAGCTGCTCGGGTCCATGAAGTGCCAGAGCTCGCCGTCGTAGTAGAGATATTGCAGATCGGTCTCATGCACATCGGCCGCCTCGACCGAATCGCCTGACTTGAAGGTGCGCTCAACCACGCGGCCGGTCTTCAGATTGCGCACCTTGACGCGATTGAAGGCCTGCCCTTTGCCGGGCTTCACAAACTCGTTCTCGACGATCGTATATGGATCACCATCGAGCATGATCTTCAGCCCGCCTTTGAACTCATTGGTCTTGTAACTTGCCATCAGATCCTCTTGCAGTGCATCGTGCAGTCAATGCGATGATCCGCCCGGCAGCACCAAGACTCGGGGCGCCGATAACGGATAGAAAACCGAACCAACTATGGTAGCGCGAACCCAACAGCGATGGCAGACCCCGACCTGGAAACAGGAGCTGGCCGCAGCCTTCAACGAGCCACTCGCCTTGTTAGGGGCCCTCGGCCTCAGCCCCGCTGAGCTGCCAGAGCCGCTCCAACCCGCACCAGACTTTCGATGCTTGGTGCCCCAAGGCTTCGCTGCCCTGATGGGCCGGGGCAATCCTTATGATCCGCTGCTGCGACAGGTCTTACCTCTGGCTGCCGAGGCTCGGCCAACTGCCGGCTATGTCTCTGACCCCGTTGGTGACGGCAATGCGCGGCTAGCGCCAGGACTGCTGCAGAAGTATCAGGGCCGCGCGCTACTGATCGCCACTGGCGCCTGCGCACTGCACTGCCGCTACTGCTTCCGACGTCACTATCCCTACGCCGACGAAGGCCCGCAGCAGGAGCGGTTTGCGGCAGCGATCGCGGCGCTCGAGCAGGCACCGGATATCAACGAGGTCATCCTCAGCGGCGGTGATCCACTACTGCTCGATGATCCAGTGCTTGCCGCCCTCATCGCCGCATTGGATGCGCTACCGCAGCTCAGAAGGCTGCGGCTACATAGCCGTCTGCCGAGCATCCTACCGAGCCGGATCACCGAGAGGCTCTGCGCCATCCTTGCCGGTAGCCGCCTCCAGCTTGTGGTCGTGGTCCATATCAATCATCCGGCCGAGCTGGGAGAAGATGCGCACCGCGCTCTGCTCAGTTTGGCCGAGCTCGGCGCGCCCCTGCTCAACCAAAGCGTCCTGTTACGTGGAGTTAATGATGCGGTTGACACCCTAGGCGAGCTCTCAGAGAGCCTCATCCGTGCACGCGTCCTGCCCTACTACCTACATCTTCTCGACCCGGTCAGCGGTGCCGCGCATTTCGATGTCCCGGAGGCCGAGGGACGTCGCCTCATCACTCAGCTTCGACAGCGGTTACCCGGCTATTTGGTGCCACGACTGGTGCGCGAGCAGCGCGGCGCAGCAGCCAAGACCCTGCTGCTCTAGAGCGGTCCTCAAGCCAGAAAGCCATTGATGGACAGCCGCACGAAGCCAATGCGCGCGACGCAACGCCGAGTCGCTAGCCTGCGTTGGCAATCCCATGCGGCACATGCCCAGTGGTCACCTGATCCTGGGTATCACGGCAGTGGTGCTCTTGGTCGTCGAAGAAGATGTCAGCATTGAATGCGGCCAAGAATGGTCGTTTGCCTAGACCATCGAGAAACAGCGACTCATCGATGCGGATATTCCAGGCACGTAAGGTTCGCACGACCCGCTCATGAGTTGGAGCACCCCGGGCGGTGATCAGCGCGGTTCGCAACGGCGGTTGATCGATCGGGAACAGGGCCTGAATGCGCTGCAAGGCGACAAGGAAGCCCTTAAACGGCCCGTCAGACAACGGCTGCTGCGCGGCGGCCACCTCGTTCGCAGTAAAGGCGGCCAAGCCTTGGGCGCGAAAGATGCGCTCTGACTCATCCGAGAACAACACCGCATCACCATCGAAGGCGATCCGCAGCTCTTCATCATCGGCCAACGTCGGCCGCGCTGGAGCAGGCAAAATCGTTGCCGCGGCACAGCCCGCATCCAGAGCCTGGCGCACATCGTCAGGATCGGCTGACAGGAATAGGTGAGCACCAAATGCAGAGACATAGCGATAGGGGCTAGCACCGCTGGTAAAGGCCGCACAGCGGATCGCCAACTCATGGTGGCGAATCGAGTTGAAGACTCGCAGCCCGGTATCACTGCTGTTGCGTGACAGCAAGATGACCTCGACGCGACCGCGCTCCCCTAGCCGTTCGTTCAGCGCGAGTAGCTTCTTGACCAGCGAGAAGGCAACGCCTGGTGCCAGGACGTCCGCTTCGTGTGCAATCTGATAGGCATGATAAGCAGCAACCCCATGCTCTTCGAAGACGCGATGCGACTCAGAGAGGTCAAACAGGGCCCGAGAGGAGATCGCCACCACGAGCCGAATCCGAGGTGGATCGGCGGTAGCAACCTCAGCTGTCAAGCAGGGTTGAATCTGGTCTAGGGCGAGCCCTGATACAGCAGTCTTCACCCGCGTCCAGACCCGTTGCCTAATCCCAGTCGCCTACCAAGGCATGAATGAGTTCATGAAGTGCATTGGCCGACCAATGCTGCGATTCATCGAGCCGAGATCATCACGCATGTTGGCTGTCGTGAAGGTCATCGACTGCATCGAGCGATCCATGTCCTCGATTGCACTGAGCAGCGGCTCTAGGGTGCTGACATCGCGCGCCATTGAGTCGACGCCAACGGTCATAGTGCGAACATTGGAGCTGATCTGCCCCATATTGTCCGAGATCGATTGCATGTTGCTGGCGAGCACTGTCATATTCGAGTCAACACTGATCGCCAAGTAGTGGACATCCTTCGCCAAGCTGAAAACGAGGTAAAAGCCATAGGCCGCAAGGATGATAAACGCAAACAGCGTCGGATAAACGATCAGCTCCCAACGTCGGGCGCTGGTCTCAAATGCCTGCGACAGCCGATCCATTGCAAACTGGCTAGCTGCTGGATCAACCTCTGATGCCTCGAGCGCTGCTGTGCCCGTCTTGTTCAAAGCGTCTTGCTCGTGCGGGTTCTTGCCTGTCATAAGGAATCGCGACCTCTCAGGTGCCGTCGCAGTCGAAAGGGCTCCTGGCCTGGCACCGGGTGGTATCAGCGATCAGCTTCGCTAGGGCCAAGTCTGGCGTCAGCGAAGCGGCTGATAAGTTATTCTTCAAAGCCTAACACGAACACTTGGTTATACAAGCCAACCAGACCTCAGATCAGCCCCATCCAAGGCATCCAAGCACTCAAGTGCTATTTGCTAGCTCAGCACTTGCGGAAACAGACTCGCAGCAAGGGCATAAAACTCTGTTGCCCCCTTGCCGCGCGATTCAAGCTCAAACACGGCTAGGCCTTCGCTAAACGATCGGCGGAACACCGTACGTTGAGACAGGCGTGGCTTCAAGAACCGGAAATCCGGCAATGACACCAAAGCGGCCGCCGCTTCATTGGTTTCCCTGACCGCGTGATGGGTATCGCCCCGGTTGATGAAGCCAAGAATCTCCGGTGGACGATCGCGCTCTACCGACTTGACCAGTTGAATAAACCGCTGCGTCGACCAGATATCTGCTTGCGACGGCGGCACGGGTGCAATCACCCGATCGCAGAGTCGTATCGCGGTGCGCAGGGCTTCCATGTCAGAGGTGCCAACATCGATGAGGGTCTCATCGTGCTCACGCAGCCTCTCAAGGCTCAGGGCCGCACGATCTAAGACCTGGAGGCTTGGCTCAAAGCCTTCTTCACGCCGCACCTCGGCCACGTCGGTCAAGGTCGCCTGAGGATCGGCATCCAAGATCTGTACGTCGGCCTCAGCCATCGACAGCCAGACGCCCAAATTAAAGGTGAGGGTGCTCTTGCCAGAGCCGCCCTTCAAGGAGCCGATGACTGTAATCATCCGTTCTTGCCGCGATTGCAAAAGTGCCTTGAGAGACTGAGGATACCGAGCACTTAGCGCAGCGGCGGCTGCGTTGAGTCGCTCGGCCATTGATCATCTGCATGGTAACCGAACGCGGCACCTTCGTCTTGGTAGCTGCGCCAAGGTCCGCGAGGCAGATAGTCGCGCTCATCAATCGGTGGATAAGGGCTATCAGCGAGGGAGCGGCTATGCTCTCGCTCCGAAAGAGGCCGAAACTCCCAGCCCTGTTGACCGCTCGGGTGCAGAGCCTCGAGCGCGGGGTCATGCCGGAACTGGTAACCCCCAGCACTGTACCTTGTATAGCCGTCAGAATCGGTGAAAACCTGATAACGAGGCGCATCCCAGGCCGGCAGGGCAGCATCCTCTCGCCATGAACGCTGCTGGTCCCGCCAAGATCGGTCGCCTCGGGTTCCGCTCCAAGACCGTTCTTCGCTAGACCCTTCTTCGCTAGACCGCCGCCATCCGTCAGCCGAATCACGCGGAGCCGATGACCATCCGCCATCGGTATCGTAAGGATTCCAGGCCCACAACAGCGGACTTGCGAAGACGAGGCCTGCAGCGAGCAAGGACAGACGCAACCGAGGCCTCAGAAACCGCTGCCGCCCGCTAGCGGTGGAGCGGTATTGAGCCAAAGGTCTCGATTGCAATCTTGTCATCTGTTCCGCCGTTCTAGCTACTGCTAGGTCCGTCACTGTCATCTGTCTTCAGGCGAATGCCGCGTCTTGAGGTCTTCTGCTGTGACTTCGCCGTTGCTTTCGCCGCTGATGCCTGCTTGGCCGGCGCCTTTTTGGCGACGGCTTTTTTGCTCGCCGCCTTCTTGGTCGCAGTCTTTTTCGTAGCTGTCTTCTTCGCCGATGCCGGTTCAGTGGCCTCTTCAGAAACCTGAGACGCTGAGTCCGAAGCGGCTTCACCTATAACTGTAGACGGCTCCGACGCACTTGACTGCCCGGAAGACTGATCTGATGCGCCGCTCGAGGTCGCCGCAGTCTCGGCTGATTCGACATCCGCTTCAGTTCGCCGCAACGCATTCGGCAAGGGGTCAGTTGGCATCGCCCCTGGAGCTGGGCGTCGCTGTTTGCTAATCATGCCCTTGATCCAATCGAACAGCAGCAAGAACAGTCCACGCAGGGCGTATAGCACCAGCATGAGCGCGCCACCTATCTTAGCTAGGACGCCAGCTTTTTCCGCTGCAGACCGATGAGCTGTCGAGCCAATCGCAGGATCAGACTCATCCTGATGCAAGCCTTCAGCGCAGGGAACCACCATCCCGAGCGGCGCGCTGGCCACGGCCACCTCACAGAGATCTTTGCTTGCGGCGACACAGCCGAGCGGGATAACGATCAGCGTCAGCAAGGTCGAGACCAGCACACCTGAGGACAGCGAGATGGCCATGCCCTGGAAGATCGGATCGGTGAAGATCACACTCGAGCCCGCCACCAAGGCGAGCGCTGTGATCACGATGGGTCGGGTACGCGTGGTACAGGAGCGAATCACGGCCTCGGCCACTGGTACACCTTTCTGCACCTCATGGATGGAGAAATCCACCAACAAGATCGAGTTACGGACGATGATGCCGGCCAACGCAATCCAGCCGATCATCGAGGTCGCGGTAAACTCGCCGCCCATGCCAAGCTCAAAGGTTAGCCAGTGCGCGGGAATGATGCCAAGCAAGGTCAAGGGAATCGGCGCCATGATGACCAATGGAATGCGGAAGTTGCCGAACTCCCAGACCACCAGTACGTAGATCAGTACTAGAGCGACGGCAAAGGCCGCCCCCATATCGCGGAAGGTCTCATAAGTGACGGTCCATTCGCCGGCCCATTCAAAGCTCGATACCTGATCTGAAGGCGGTGGCCCCAGCCAGTAAGCCTCTGGCTTCACACCATCGGGGGCCACATAGCCCATCTCGTCGATTCGGTTTTGAATCTGCATCATCGCGTAGACCGGGGCGGCAAGCGTGCCGCCGACATCAGCCACCACATACTCGACTGCTCGCAGATCTTTGCGATAGACGATCGATTCCTCCGGGACGCGCTCGAAATCACCCAGCTCGCGCAGCGGGATCGTCCCCCCCGTATTGGTCCGAATCGGTAAGTCGCCAAGACTCTGAATCTGTGAGCGCTCGGCGAGCGGTACCTGCACCACGATGTTCACCGGCTCGTGACCAGCACGCATCTTCACGTCGCCGATCTCAGCCCCACCCAGCGCCATGGTCAGATTACGGTTGATCGAATCGACCGAGACGCCGCGGCGCACGGCCTTTTCGGTATCGACCTCAAAGCGCCAATAGTCGAAGGCGTCGCGCAGATAGTTATCGACATCGCGCGCACTCTCAGCCTGCGCAAAGATATCGGTCAGCTCCTGCGCAAACGCGCGACGAACCTCAGCGCTCGGCCCATGCACCTCGGCCACCACCGACTGCAGCACCGGCGGACCCGGCGGCATTTCGACCACCGCGATGCTAGCGCCGTTGGCAACCGCCAGCGGCTTCAGCATCTCGCGTGCCTCAACCGCGATCTCATGGCTGCTGCGTTTACGATCATGCTTGTTGGTGAGCTGGACCTGTAGCTCGCCCTGCCAGGGATCGGAGCGCAGGTAGTAGTGGCGCACCATGCCGTTGAAATCGAAGGGCCGTGCGGTACCGGCATAGAGCTGGATCGCGGTAACCTCGGGCATGCTACGGATCTTGTCCGCCATCTGATGGGCCAGATTGGCCGTCACTGGCAACGCCGTACCCTCGGGCATGTCTAATACGACCGAGAACTCAGGCTTATTGTCCAACGGCAGCATCTTCACCGGCACCCACTTAAAGTAGAAGAAGCTCAGGGTGAAGAGGAAGGTGCCCCAGAGAAGCAGCTTGAAGATCAGGCGCTTGCTCTTGTTCTCGATCAGCGGGGTGAGGATGCCAACATAAAGCTTCTCGAGATTCTGCGCCTCTTTATGCTCGCGCTTCTCGGCTACCTGCAGGTAGCGCATCGAGGGCCTGAGCCACTTCGAGATGGCTAGATAAGGCGTAAAGACGAAGGCCGCGAACAGCGAGATCAGCATCGCCACCGAGCCCAATGCCGGGATCGGCTCCATATATGGCCCCATCATGCCGCTGACGAAGCCCATTGGCAGCAAGGCCGCAATAACGGTGAAGGTCGCAAGGATGGTCGGATTACCGACCTCGCGCACCGCATCAACCGCGGTGACCTCATCGGTGCGCCCCTCCTCGAGCCAGCGCCGGTAGATATTCTCCACCACGACAATGGCATCATCGACCAGGATGCCGATCGAGAAGATCAGCGCGAACAGGCTCACACGGTCGATGGTGTAGTCGGTGATCCAGGCCATGAAGATGGTCATCAGCAGGACCACCGGGATCACCAACATGACCACGATCGCCGGCTTCAGGGCGCGGAAGGCGGCCAGCACCAGCAAGAAGACGAAGAAGGTCGCGATGAACAGCTTGAAGATGAGCTCAGAGACCTTCTCATCAGCAGACTCACCATAGTTACGGGTCACGCTCACGGCAACATTGTTAGGGATGCGCTCACCTTTGAGCTCCTCGACCTTATCGAGGATCGCATTCGCCACCGTGACGCCGTTGGTCAGCTCCTTCTTGGCGATCGCGATGGTCACTGCGGGCGCACCATCGGCCTTTAGCTGGCCCTCAGCCGCCGGGCCACTGTAGTAGGCCACGAGCTGATCGGCGTCTTCCGGTCCCTGACGGACGCGGGCGATGTCGTGCACATAGACCGGGATCTCGTTGTAGGTACCGACCACTAAGCGTTGGATATCCTCACCGCCCTTTAAGAACGAGCCCGAGACCACCGAGAAATGCGAGCCGCTCGACTCAACCCCGCCCGCGCTGGTCTCGGCGTTCGCCGCCCGGATCGTGCTGGCCACCTCGTCCAGGCTAATCTGATAGCCAGACAATCGCTCGGGATAGGCATCAACCGTGATCTGCTCGCGGCGCCCACCAACAATGAAGCTATTGCCGGTGTCCTTGACCTCTTTTAGCGATTGCAGGACATCTTGCGCCAGCAGCCGCAGCTGCCCGTCATCAACATCCGGTCGGCCATTGCCATCGACGTCCTTCGACCAGAGCGTCAGGGTCACGATCGGCACGTCATCGATACCCTTGGTCTTCACCAACGGTGGCATCACCCCCGGTGGGATCTTATCCATGTTCGACGCGATCTTGTCGTTGACCTTGACCAGCGATGGACCGACCTGCTCGCCGACCTCAAACTCGACCGTCACCAGCCCCTGGCCGCGCTGCGCCGCCGAATAGACGTGCTTGACCCCTGGGATCTCACTCATGATCCGCTCAAGCGGCTGCATCGTCAGACTCGATACCTGCTCTGCTGAGGCGCCGGGATACTGCACCATGATGTCGATCATGGGCACCGAAATCTGCGGGTCTTCTTGGCGCGGCGTCGCGATGAGACCCAGCAGGCCCATCAGCAGCATCGCCACATAGAGCAATGGCGAGAGCGGTGAGCGGATAAAGAAACGGGCAGTGCGACCGGCAAGACCGAGGCTGTCACCGTCCATCGAGGCGAGGGTGCGAGCGTCTTCCGGCGCTGGCGTGCGAGGGCTATCGTCCTGGCTCATAGCATGTTTCTTACGTCAGGAGCGGGCGTGAAAAAACCGAGATGAGGCG
>POWB01000021.1:0-31984 GCA_010912705.1 Halochromatium sp. | reverse complement strand
GTCACCGTCCATCGAGGCGAGGGTGCGAGCGTCTTCCGGCGCTGGCGTGCGAGGGCTATCGTCCTGGCTCATAGCATGTTTCTTACGTCAGGAGCGGGCGTGAAAAAACCGAGATGAGGCGCAAACAGCAACCCCCATCTCGGCCATCGAAGAGCATCTTAACGGGCTGAGCGATCGCCGCGCGACCAGCCCGTCGCAATTCCAGGGCCTGGGTTACTCAGGATGCGCTCACCAGCACGGAGGCCGCTGAGCACAGTCACGCCTCCATTCGGGGTTGGCTCACCAACGCGAATCAGGCGTAGGTGTGGATTCCCATCGTCATCGAGCACATAGACACCAGGCAGGCTACCGTTATAGCGGATCGCGGTGCGCGGCACGACCGGATTAACGCGCGCCGGCGCATTAAAGTCAGGCACCAAGACCTTGGCATACATGCCCGGTTCAGAAACGCCCTTTGGCAGATCGAACTTGACCTTGACCGTATGCCGCTGCGGATCGGCCATGGGAAAGACCTGGGCAACCCGCACCGGTATGTTCCCGGCATCATCGGCCGCTGCGCGCGGGCGTGCCGGCACATCAAGCTCTGCACGCAGCATCGCACCCTCTCGCAGACCCGGCCGCAGCCGTGCTGGCACGTCGACCTCGACCTGCAGATACTCGACATCAGCAAAGGTCAGCAGTGGCTGCCCCGGCTGCACCGTATCACCGGCTTCGATGAACTTGCTCACGATGACACCATCGAAAGGTGCGATCGAACGCGCGTCTCGAAGCTTTGCGTCCAAGGCTCGCAGCTCGGCCTGTAACTGCATCATGGCATTGCGCGCCTCTTGAATCTGGGTTCCGGACGCGAACAGATCAGCGGAAAGCTCGGCATCCTGATCACGATCACCGATGAAATCCTCCATTGGACGGGTGAAGAACTGATCGAACAGATTCGGAACCCCCATGCCGCCCGGTGAGGTTCGCGAGCGTGGTGAGTACAGCTCGCGACTATATTGCACACCGGCATTACGTAACTGGGCATCCGCCGTCGCCATCTGCGCGAGCAATGCCTGCCGCTTCGCCTTTAGCTCGCTGGCATCAAGCGAGACGAGGAGATCATCATTCTCGAATGCATCACCCTCGATACCGGCAAGATAGTCGACCCGGCCTGGCAACTGGGCTGCCAACGTAACCTCTTTGTAGGGGACAACAGTGCCGCCGACTGAGACCGTCGGCAGACCCTCTGCCTGCTTGACCACATAGATGTCGTCCAAGGTCTGGGCCGACACCGCGGAAACGGCACTCATAGCGGCGATGAGCCCAATCGAGAGCATGCGCATAGTTAGATTTCCCATGATTCCGGGTACCAGAGAGCTGAATTCGGCGAATCCCCAAGCCGGCAAGCCGCGAAGTCTGACTCAAGCCGCCGACGCACCGCAGATAAACCAAGCGCAGCCGATCCAAGCTCATCAGCCACGCGCACGAGGTGGCGCTTGATGTGCTGCAGTACCAGCAAAACCGGTACGACGATCAGTGATCGCGTTGACCAGGCAACGCACAATTGCAGTAATCGCAGTCTGCTGCTGAAGCCCATGAGCGCTGCTGGCGGTGGTGTTTGTGGTGGTGGTGGCTCTGAGGAGTCTGATCGTTCTTGTAGGTAACATACCAGCCAAGACGAGAAGTATCCTGAAAATGCGCTCTAATATCAAGCAAACGGGACATTTAGATTAAAAAAATCAGCCCCTTAGAAGCGATCAAAAACCACTCTCGGCCGCCACGGCTTGCCGCTAAGAATCGCTAAGCCATTGACTACCGCGTGCTTTATCTATCGCCATCATGCTTAACCCCAGTCAACACATGGACACTGCTCGGCTCGAAACATAGCCTATAGTATCCATAACCGTACGAGCTTTCATCTAGGCACTGAGATCGATTAGACAGGATGACCACGAGACTCCACATCGGCATCGATCTTGGCGGCACCAAGATCGAGGCTGCGGCCTTGGCCGTCGATGGACAGGTTCTTAAGCGCAAACGCATCCCCACCCCACGCAACGACTATCCGGGCACGCTAGCGGCCATCAAGGGCCTGATCGCTGATCTCGAAACCGCGCTCGGGATGCGCGCCAGTATCGGCATCGGCACCCCAGGCGCGCTATCGCCGTTCAGCGGTCGGTTGCGCAACGCCAACTCGATCTGGCTCAACGACCGCTGCTTGAACAGGGATCTGGAGCGCTGTCTCCAGCGTCCGATACGGATCGCCAACGATGCCGACTGCTTCACCCTCTCCGAGGCCACCGATGGCGCCGCCGCCGACGCCCGATCGGTCTTCGGCGTCATCATTGGCACCGGCACTGGCGGTGGAATCGTCATCGATGGGCAGCTGCTGAGCGGCCCTAACGCCATCGCCGGCGAATGGGGACACAACCCACTGCCCTGGCCGCGTGACGATGAGCGCCCAGGGCCGAGCTGTTATTGCGGCAAGCAGGGCTGTATCGAGACCTGGGTCTCCGGTCCCGCACTGAGCGCGGACCTTCAGCGCCTCAGCGGCCGCCAGCTCGATGGCAAGGCGATTGCTGCCGCCGCTGAACAGGGAGACGCCGCGGCCGAGGCCGCACTGCAACGCTATGAGGATCGGCTCGCACGCGCACTGGCAGCGGTGATCAACCTGCTCGATCCCGAGGTCATCGTGCTCGGCGGCGGCCTCTCTAATCTGCAACGGCTCTACCAGCAGCTGCCTGAGCGTATCCGCCCGTACATCTTTGGCGATGGCCTGGCCACGCGCATCGTTCCACCCCGCTTCGGCGACGCCAGCGGCGTGCGCGGTGCCGCCTGGCTATGGCGCGACCTTGACCCGCGCGCTGACAAGCACTGACAGGCACAGACAAGCACTGACAGTCGCCCTGATGGGGAGACGGCTGACCTTGCGCACGTCAAGCCACTTGCAAAGGTGTAACCTACACACTAAGTTAACGGAAAGGAAACCATCCATAGCCGTTGACGATGACAGACAACAGCCACACCAGCGCCGGCGCCGACCCTGAACAACCTTACTGCTACCGCTACCCGCACCCCGCAGTCACCACCGACGTTGCCCTGTTCACCATCCGCGACGACAGCTTGCAGTTGTTGCTGATCGAGCGCGGTCAGGCGCCATGCCAAGGCTGCTGGGCGCTGCCCGGCGGATTCGTCGATATCGACGAAGATCTCCCCGACTGCGCGGCCCGTGAGCTGGCCGAGGAGACGGGGGTCGAGAACCTCTATCTGGAGCAGCTCGGCACCTTCGGTAAGCCCGGACGCGACCCACGCGAGCGGGTGATCAGCGTCGCCTACCTCGCGTTGGCGCCTGAGTCCAAGCTCTCGGTACGGGCTGGCGACGACGCGGCGGCGGCGGCCTGGTTCCCGGTCAAGGCCCTGCCACCACTCGCGTTCGACCACGATGAGATCATCGCCGTCGCCCATCGCCGTCTGGTCGCCAAGCTCGACTACTCGACCATCGCCTTCCAGCTCCTGCCGGAGACCTTCACCCTCAGCGAGCTGCAGCAGGTCTACGAAACCCTGGTTGATGCCGAGATCGACAAGCGCAACTTCCGCAAATGGGCGCAGGCACTTGAGGTCATCGAAGACACTGGCGAACTCCGCCGCCGTGGCAGCCATCGCCCAGCACGGGTCTATCGCCTGCTCGACCGCGAGCGCATCGCGTTCCTCAAGTAGCCAGCGCTAATTACCTGATGCCTGATGCCTGATGCCTGATGCCCGATGCCCGATGCCCGATGCCCGATGCCCGATGCCCGATGCCCGATGCTCAATGTCCGATGCCTGATGCCTGATACCTGATGTCTGATGCCGAGAGATGCGCCAAGGACGACCGCTCTCAACAACCCCCGTCGGCGAGCCGTTGCAGCGGCGACCTGACAACGACCGAACAACGACCCGACAACGACCGAACAACGGCCATTGCGCCCAAGCCCTGATCGATCCTCAGCGACCAACGATGATCGTGCAGGAACAGCCGCAGGCGCCCCGGAGACAAGTATGACCACCGCGACCCAGGAAGCCCCCATCCGCGACCGCATCCAAGTCCCTGCGCATCCGACCTGGCCAGCGCTCAGCGACGCCGCCAAGACCGAGCTCAAGGAGCGCATCAAGCGCCTGCTCGTCGAACAGCATGCGGTGCTGGTCGCGCATTACTACGTCGACGGCGATCTCCAAGCACTGGCTGAGGAGACCGGCGGCTATGTCGCTGACTCGCTAGAGATGGCCCGCTTCGGCGCCGAGAGCGATGCCCAGACGCTGGTCGTCTGCGGCGTGCGCTTCATGGGCGAGACGGCGAAGATCCTCAATCCCGAGAAGCGCGTACTGATGCCGACGCTGGAAGCGACCTGCTCGCTCGATGAAGGCTGCCCGGCCGACGCCTTCAGCGCCTTCTGCGACGCCCACCCAGATCACAGCGTGGTGGTCTATGCCAACACCAGCGCCGAGGTCAAGGCGCGCTCCGACTGGGTCGTCACCTCGAGCATCGCACTACCGATCGTCAAGCACCTGCACGAGCGTGGCGAAAAGATCCTCTGGGCACCCGACAAGCACCTGGGTCGCTATGTGCAGCGCATGACCGGCGCCGAGATGCTGCTCTGGGACAGCGCCTGCGTGGTCCACGAGGAGTTCAAGGGCTTCGCGCTCGAGCGCCTGCGTCGCCTGCATCCGGACGCCGCGATCCTGGTGCATCCGGAATCGCCGGATGAGATTGTCGACCAAGCCGATGTGGTCGGCTCCACCACCCAGCTGATCAAGGCCGTCTGCGAGCTGCCAAATCGCGAGTTCATCGTCGCCACCGACGAGGGCATCTTCTGGAAGATGCACCAGCTCGCACCCGACAAGAGGCTGATCGCCGCCCCCACCGCCGGCGCAGGCGCCACTTGCGAGAGCTGCGCGCACTGCCCCTGGATGGCGATGAATGCCTTGCAAAATCTCGAGCAGGTGCTCGCGCGTGGCGACCAGGAGATCAAGATCGACGAGGCCATCCGCCAGCGCGCCGTGATCCCGATCCAGCGCATGCTCGAGTTCGCGCGCGAGCATGGAATTGGTCAGACTCGCGGCGTTCGCTGAGCCTCGGCAAACGACGCCTCAAGGCGATTTCTGACAATAAGGAATACCGCCTTGCGAGTCTTGGCGCCCGCCTTCCGCCATGACGTCCCGAACGCGACAGGCTGAAAAGCCAGAGTCTTCGATGAGCACCAACGACGCTTCGTCATCAAACACCGAGATCGAGAGCCTGCTCGCAATCGATCGCGCCCACACCTGGCATCCCTACACCTCCACCATCGATCGCGACCCGGTCTATCCCGTCCGCGCTGCGCGAGGCTGCGAGCTCGAGCTCATGGATGGTCGTCGACTCATCGACGGCATGGCCTCCTGGTGGTGCGTGATCCACGGCTACAATCATCCGGTGCTCAACCAGGCCGCGCGCGATCAGCTCGAGCAGATGGCGCATCTGATGTTTGGTGGCCTGACCCATGCCCCGGCCGTCGGACTCGTCGAGCGGCTGGTGCGGATCACCCCTGAGCCGCTGCAACAGGTGTTCCTCTGCGATTCCGGCTCGGTTGCGGTCGAGGTCGCGATGAAGATGGCGCTGCAATATCAGCAAGCCATCGGCCAGCGCAAACGCGTACGCTTCCTGACCGTCCGCTCCGGCTACCATGGCGATACCTTCCATGCGATGTCGGTCTGCGACCCGGTCACCGGCATGCACCAGCTCTTCAACCAGGTGCTGCCGCAGCAATTCTTCGCGCCCGCTCCCAGACCGCGCTTTGGTGAGCCCTGTACCGATGCCGATATCGCCGACTTCCAACGCCTGATCGAGACCCATCGCGACGAGATTGCCGCGGTCATTCTCGAGCCCATTGTTCAGGGCGCCGGTGGCATGCGCTTCTACTCGGCTGAGTATCTGCAGCGGGTGCGCACGCTCTGTGACGCGCATGGCGTGCTGTTGATCGCCGACGAGATCGCCACTGGCTTCGGCCGCACCGGCCGGCTGTTCGCCTGCGAGCACGCCGGTATCAGCCCAGACATCATGACGCTCGGCAAGGCGCTCACAGGCGGCTACCTGACCTCGGCCGCGACCCTGGCGACCGAGCAGGTGGCGCATGCCATCTCCAGCGCCGAGCCGGGCGCCTTCATGCATGGCCCAACCTTCATGGGCAATCCGCTCGCTTGCGCCATTGCCAATGCCAGCATCGACTTGCTGCTCGAGCCTGGCGCTAGCGTCAACATCCAGACTTCTAGCGCCAAGATCCAGACTGCCTCAAGCCACGACTCGATCCCAACCTCGGTCAAGGGCACCAGCACCGGCAAAGACGCGAGCATTGGCATTCAATCCAGCACTGGCGGTGACCCTGGTAACGATACTGGCAGCCCAGGCTGGAAAACCAAGATCGCGCGCATCGCACATCTGCTCAACGCCGGCCTGCAGCCCTGCTGCGATCTGCCCGGGGTTGCCGAGGTCCGAGTGCTCGGCGCCATCGGCGTGGTCGAGATGGAGCAGCCGGTCGCGATGCGTGAGATCCAGCGCCGCTTCGTCGAACGCGGCGTCTGGGTGCGCCCATTCGGACGCTTGGTCTACCTGATGCCGCCCTTCGTCATCGGTGACGAGCAGCTGCGACGGCTTACCGACGCAGTTGTCGAGGTGCTTGCGGATTTCGATTGATCAGGGGGCGCCCAAGCAGTAACCGGCAATCGCAAGGGCAGCTTGGTAGTGCTACAGGTCTGTTACACCACCAAAACATCATCCTGTTGCTGAGATCATTAGGATGCCTCTCTGGAAGATTACGAATGGCCCTTGAAGCCTGGCTCTCACTCGCCCTGCTCTGTGTTCTCGGCGCCATGACGCCCGGCCCAAGCCTAGCAGTCGTCCTCGGCAGCACGCTGCGCGGCGGGCCTGCTGCAGGACTCGCCGCAGCCCTTGCGCACGGACTTGCGGTCGGTCTCTACGCCCTGCTCACGGTGGCCGGCCTGGCAGCGCTATTGACCGCATCCTCGACACTGTTCGCGCTGTTGCAGCTCGCCGCGGCCGGGTATCTGGTCTATCTGGCTCGCAGCGCGCTGAGCCAGCGTGCTGCGATGACGACAGCGAATGGCGGCATCCCCAGCCAGGACGGCCCCAGGATGGCCGCTCGCGATGGCTTCATGATCGCCTTCCTGAACCCAAAGCTCGCGGTGTTCATGCTGGCGCTATTCGCACCCTTTATCACCGCCGATCAGGGACTCGGCGCCAAGACCGTCCTGGTGCTGACCATCGGCGGCATCGATGCCCTCTGGTACTCCGTCGTTGTGTTGGTGATGGTCCGCAGCGGACTGCTGTCAGTGCTGGAGCGCAACGCGATCTACGTCGAGCGGCTGTATGCGGTGCTGCTGCTCGCGCTGGCTGTGTTTGTCGCAAGCCGGGCCGTCGGCACCTTGGCCTCAACCATGGGCAGGTTATAGCCGAGCCAGGAGACGCTGGAGGCGCCGATGCACTGCCCGTCAATAGATCGGAATCGTCGCGTAACCCTGCGCCTGGTAGCCGATCAACGACACGAAGGTGTTACCCACCGGCTCGATTCCTGGCAGCAGTGTCCCGTTATCGACGCCGAACAGGCGCGTCGCTACTGAGCAGGCCTCCATACGCACGCCGCGTTTTTGCAGCGCCGCGAGCTGCGCCGCGGCCTTCTCGATGTTCGGAACCTCGGTCAGCTCAATGCGCTCATGATCGGTCGAGATCAGCGTCACCGCCTTGCCGCGAAAGGCCAGGATGACCTCCGGCTTGACCCCTTGCCGCTCCAGATCCGAGATCGTCTGGTCGATCACTGTCAGATAGAGCGGCAGCTTCTTCGGCTCCGCGATGTTGATATCGAAGACGACGCGTCCTTGGGTGACGCCTTTGAGCGCGTTGGCGTCGTCGGGTTTGTCCGCGGCCTGGAGCGGGCCAAGGTATAGGCTCAGGACGCCCACCAGCACAAGGCTTACGGCAGTCAGTCTCTTCATCATCGCGTACCCCAGATCAATCAATCAGGAACCATTCGTCGGCGGACTCTACAAGAAACCGACTGCAGCGTCATCAGCAGGCAACCCGCAGCGCAATCTTGCCGACGTATCGCTTGTCCAGGAAGACCTGCTGCGCCTGCCGTATATCTTTTAGATCAAAGGCTTGCGCAATGCAGGGACGCAGCTCCCCGCGCTCGATATAGCCGACCAGATCCTCAAAAACGCTATCCGGCTGCAGGGTAGAGCCATAGAGCGTCAGGTCGTGTAGATAGAGCGTGCGCACATCCAGCTCGACGATCGGCCCGGCGATGGCGCCCGCTGCCACATAGCGGCCGCCGCGTTTCAGTGCCTCGATCAGCTCAGGCCAACGTGGGCCGGCGACCACATCGACCAGGGCATCAAAGGCCTCGCGTGCCAGCGGATCATCCCGGCCGAGCGTCGCATCAGCGCCCAGCGCGCGCAGCGCCTGCGCCTTATCCGCACTGGTCATCGCCGTCACCTCGGCACCGCGACGCTTGGCGAGCTGCACGGCGGCCTGGCCAACACCACCGGAAGCCCCCGTGATCAGCACTCGCTCGGCACCGAGCCCGATCTTCTGCAGCATCGCCTCAGCCGTCGAGTAGGCACAGGGGATCGATGCCAGTTCCAGGTCGGTCCAGTCGGAGTGGACCGGCAAGGCATCAGCGGCATGGGTCTTGGTGAATTCAGCAAAGGCGCCATCGCACTCCGACCCCAGGGTCCAGGTCGTCAGGGTGCCGTCCGCCGCACGGTGGGACTGCAGCGCACGCACCAGCACCCGCTCGCCGATCCGCGAGGCCGATACCTGCTCACCGACGGCGACGATCTCGCCACAGCAATCGGCACCCTGGATCAGCGGGAAGTCGATCGGCTGACCGGACCAAGCGCCATCGGCGGCGGCAGACTCGCCCGCGCTGCCCGTCGCCACGGAAGCTGTATCCTCGCGTACCGACTTCGAATACCAGCCGGTGCGGGTGTTCACATCGGTGTTATTGACCGAGGCAGCGTTGACGCGGATCAGAACCTCGCTCGGCCCGGGCGTCGGCACGGGCAGGTCATCGCGCCACGCCAACTGATCGAGACCACCATGGCCGGTGAGGACCACGCCGGACATGGTCTCTGGAATCGGTTTGCTTGTTGTCATTGCTTGCAAGGGAATCAGGAAACGTCGTTGTCGGCGAGGCCAATCGCCGTCCTGGTTCGATCAACCGTAGACGACAGACAGGCCGCTTGTTGCTTCATGGGATGCCCAGCATGCACGCCACCGAGCGATGACGCAAAGTCCTTGTGTTGATCAATGCATTGATCCAATCCTCAATCGAGGGGGATGTCGGGCCACCATGAAGAGCCAGAAGCGCCGTGCGATGGCGCTCCACTCCTCGCTCAGGTCGCAGCAGATCAGCTCGTCATCGTCCGGCATGGCCTCAGCTCTGCAGAACGCGCTGCTGCCAGTGAAGGCGCCACCTTGATGAGGCGCCGGGTGCCCGTCAGCTCCACCAGCAAGAATGCATTATCTGACCGATGTGGTCCTGTCGCGCGCATTGGCGGAGTTGGTGTTTGAGCAACTGATGGAGGACGAGGGGTTTCGGATGGCGCTTGAAAACCTGCGCAGCGCCGAATGGTCGCCCCCGCCAAGTCTGCCTTGACTGAGTTCGGCTCGTCGCCCCAGACGGACAAGCCAGCCCGACGCTGAGCTCCACGGCGAGGTCGACATGCAGTTCTCCAGAAGGCGCTCAGGCCGCAGCGAGACCGGCGGCTTCACTCGGCATAGCGCTCGACCTCGAGACAGGGCTTGCCGTCGGCCGTCTCGAGCAGGATGCCGGCGTCGCGCTCGATGACCGTTAGCGGGGCCTCCGCGGCGACCATGCCGGTAAAGCGAAGGCTCATCCGACGCGCCAGACCACAGCGGGAGTGGACCAGCGCGAAGAGCAGATCGCCAGGGACACAGAAGCGCGGATGCGTGGCATCGTGGATCGGATTGGATTGGATTGGATTGAAGTCACCCGCGATCTGCTTCGCGAAGGCGCTGCCTTGCGGCGCGGAGATGTGCAGCCTGCCGGTATGCCCGGCGCATGGCGGAGACTACGGCCCATCTGGTCGATCACGTCATCCCACCGCTGCCGGTGCGCCAGTGGGTCCTCTCGGTACCCAAGCGCCTGCGCTGGCATCTGGAAAGCGAGCCACGGGCGATCAGTGCCGTGCTGCAGTGGATTGTTACGGCGTTGCCGGTGCAGCCCGCGACTTTGTTAGACTCTGCTGGTCCGACCCACAGGTCGCTTGATATGCCCCTAGTGTGAAGTTGGATCGGCCGTCGGCCCCCCGACCGAGCCGACGACCACCTCGCGGCTAAACAGCGGCTAAACAATTAAACGCCCAAATTTCTAAAGGATAACCCTCCATGGCCCTGCCTAAGAACGTCGGTAACGGCGACAGCAACATCCGTATGATCGCGGCCGCCGTGATCATCACCATCAGTTTATTTATACCCGGCGTGGCGCTTCAAATGCTCCTGACGGTCATCGCACTGGTGCTGCTCTTTACGAGTTGGAAGCGCACCTGCTTCGCGTACATTCCGCTCAAGATCGATACGACGCAGGGCGATTAGCTCCCCAGCAATCGTCATCCGGCCGACGGCGTGGTGGTTGCTTTCCAGCCGTCATCGGCCGCCCGTTGGGGCGTGTCTCCGACCGCGACTTGCCGCTGGATGTTCCGGGTCTTCCAGCCATTGCCGGTGCGTCAGTGGGTCCTCTCGGTGCCCAAAGGGCTGCGCTGGTTCTGGAGCGCGAGCCGCGGGCGATCAGCGCCGTGCTGCATATCCTGCTGCGCGTCATCTCATTGGACGACGCTGGCCCGAGCGAGGACATGGTTGCCGTGGGCGACATCCTGCACGCGAAGCCTAACCAAGTCGCATCCGCGCAGCTTACTGTCGATAGCCAGGTTGAAAAGGGCAAGGTCACGTAGCCGCTTGCCGAGCCGCAACCGGATGCGGACCGCCCAGATTTCCTGCAACTTCAGCGGCGGCTTTTGCCCTACGAGTCTGCCCTTGTTCCACGGCACATGGATGCTGGGCTGGTCATGCTGAGTGTTTGACGTCGACATCGTCTGCATCGCCTGTTCCCTCCGAAGGTTTGAGGAAACAGCAGTGTCGACCCTTTAAGTTTTCGGGGGATGGTTACCGACCCTTATGTAAAGCTTTACATAAGGGCCGTCTGCGGACTTACAGCCTACTGGAACGGCCCAGGAGGACATTACCGCAGTCACGCGCTAAAGCTGTGGCAGAATCTGCAACCATTAGGGCTCGCGATTCAGATAGATTGGCGAGAAACAGGATGAGCGACAACAAACCCAATCAACCATGAAGATCTCCCGAATCGCCCGCATCTTGTTGCTGTTATCGCTGGCGCTGACAGTTTTGCTTGCGATCGCCCTCGCCGTTCATTGGCCAAGCCGCCCCGAGGTCGCATCAGCGGCGAGCTCCTTGGTCGAGGAGCTCGCGGGGCCCGATCGCGGGATGCCGACCGGCGACTTCGGCCAGCAGCTGGCGCGCTTGGAGGCAGCGGTTGATGCGCAGCGTCGGGCTGGGCAGCAACAGAGCGGTGCGTTCGCGGAGGACTTGCGGACCGCGGCCATCCGTCTGTCGATGTCGGGGCCACTCGCCCCCCTGACCCAGCGCAGCCTCGTCGCACTGGGTCGCCATGAATCACTGCGCGTTGCGCTCTTTTGGGCGATGCCGCTGGTTGGCTGGATGAGCGAGCCCTTCCTGTTTCCGCTCCCAGCCAACGCGGACCCGAGCTCGCGCTTGCAGCATCTAATGGACGCTCGGGCGCGGATGGGCATCGCAATCACGCTGGACAACGTTGGCGATGCCTCAAGCTCGCCAGCCGAGGCCGCCGCCTATCTGGCGTTCTACCGTCATCTGATCCAGGCAGCCACGCCCGACGAGAGAGACCAGCCGCTGTATCTCTCACTCAAGCTTTCGGCACTGGTCGACGAGCTACCGCTGGCACTAACTCCAGAGGGTCAAGGGAAGCGAGCCCAGATGCTCGCCTCCCTACGCGAGTTGCTGAGTCTGCCGGCCAACAGGGCCGCGGCTTCGGTCTTCATCCGCATCGACATGGAGGAATACGCCTACAAGGATCTCACTCTAGCCTTATTTCGCGAGCTCATCGAGACCTCACCGGAGCTGGCCCTGGACGACACTGGCCAAGCGCGCCTTGGCGTTGTCATTCAGGCCTATCTGCGCGATTCGGCACGCGACCTGGCCGACCTGAAAGCCTGGGGCGAAGCCCATGCTATCCGCGTTCCAGTGCGCCTGGTAAAGGGTGCCTATGACGACTACGAAAAGGCCCTGGCCCAGTCAGAGGGTCGGCCATCACCGGTGTGGAACTTCAAGGCGTCCACCGACGCCAGCTATGACCTGCTCGCGGACTATCTGCTACAGCATCCCGAACGCTTCGACCCGCGCTTTGCCACCCATAACATGACCACGCAGGCGCGGGTCATGGCGCTGGCGGCGGCACGCGGATACCGTCCGCAGGAGATCGAATTCCAGATGCTCTACGGCATGGGTGAACCGATCAAGAAGGCCCTGGTGGCACTGGGATACCAGGTGCGCGAATACATCCCCGCCGGCTCCCTCGCGCGCGGGCTCGGCTACGCGGGTCGCCGATTTGCGGAACTGACCAACCCGGACAACGCGCTCGCACGGACGCTGCAAGGTGACTACTCGGCGCTGGCGGAGACGCCGGAATTCGTCGGTGAGCAAGATCGCCTCGACGGCCAGGCAGCACGGGCCGCGCTGACGGCATCGGAGCGCCCCCATTCACGACCTCCATCCAAGGTTTACAGTCCACGGTATACGGGTGCGGGAACCGATACATCTTGCGATCGCGGATGAAGCCGTCGCCATAGGAGCCAAAGCCACCGATGCCTTCGTTAAAGTACGGGGCGGCGGTTTCGTGGTCCATGTTGATCAGATCCGCATGCGCGATGCACAACGATTGCACGGGACGCGGATCGGCGCCTGATCCGGTGTAGAGGAAGAACACCAAGAATACGTCGCGATAAAGCCCTTTGGGTCAGAACGCATAACGCAGGCCGAGCGTCACCTCGTGGGAGCCAAGGTCGTCGAATCGCATCCGATGGCCATTGATGTCCGTGCCGGTTTCCGCGTTCCCAAGATCGACGTACTGATAGTCTGCGGTCAAAGACAATCGGTCATCGATCGGATAGGCCAGACCGGCGCCCAGAGACCAGGCAAATTGGGTGTCCGTACCCGAGGAGTAGATGGCCCAACGGTCAGGATGGTCCGCGCCGAGCACATCCGCCTCTGCGTCGTTCCAGGCCGCGCCGATGCCACCCTTCAGATAAGGCTGCAGCTTGGTGCCCTGCAGGACGAAATCGTAGGCCATGTTCGCCATCCATGTCGTGCTGGTCACCGAGCCGTCGGCGTAGGATGGCGCACCGAGCGCCCCGCCTGAGATGCCACCGGCGTCGAGCGCGCGATAACGCAGGTCTGTCTCCAGTCGCAAGCCATTGCCGAAGCGATAGCCGCCGCCAAGCCCGACGACACCGCCATGATCCAGGTCGTAGTCCGGCCCTTGAGTTGCGTCACCGCCATCATGCGCCAAGCTCCCCTCGGGGATCGCGTAGCCGAGGTTCAGTGAGCTGTACCAGCCGGGCTCAGCAGCGTTGGCCGTCTGCATCCCGGCAACCAGTGCCGACATCAGGATCAGTTGGGTCTTGTTCATCGATGACTCCGATTGGTTGATCAAGAAGGGCTAAAGCCCTCAACACCAGTTCAGAGTAAGTCGCGACCTTGAAACGAGGATGTGGCGAATGTGAGCAGTCTATGGAGATGTAGCCTTGAAGCCGGCCTGAACCTCGCCGAAGCCACCTGAGATAGGCGAGAATAGCGCTGAGGGCCCGCTTATCAGGGGGCGCCAAGAGAGATCCAGGGAGCTGCCGTCCATGTCGTCCACCGCCGCCAAGACCGTCCTCATCGTCGAAGACGAGACCCCGCTCGCCGAGGTCCTCGAAGAGTATCTGCGCGCCTCCGCCATGGAGGTCGAGCGGATCGAGGATGGCTTGGCGGTGATCCCGCGGGTGCGCGCAGCTCCACCCGACCTCATCCTGCTGGACCTGATGTTGCCGGGGCGTGACGGACTGGAGATCTGTCGTGAGCTGCGCAGCTTCTCGTCGGTCCCGATCATCATGGTGACGGCGCGGGTGGAGGAGATCGATCGCCTGCTGGGCCTCGAGCTAGGCGCGGACGACTACGTCTGCAAACCCTTTGCCCCACGGGAGGTGGTGGCGCGGGTCAAGGCGCAGCTGCGCCGTGTTGAGATGCTCAACCGACCAGCCAGCGAGATTGATGCGGATACGGTTGGCAGGCTGGTGCTGGATGAGGACCGCTACGAGGCCCGGCTGGACGGTCGCGCGCTGCGTCTCACGGTGGGGGAGTTCCGCCTGCTTGCTGCGTTGAGCCGCTATCCCGGGCGCATCCTGTCGCGTGCCCGTTTGATCGATGCGCTCTACGACGATCACCGCGTGGTGACCGAGCGCTCGGTGGACACCCATGTAAAGAACCTGCGCCGCAAGCTGGCGTCAGCGTTCGACGGGCGTCAGTTCATTGAATCGGTTTACGGTGTCGGCTATCGCTATGAGCCCGAGTGACCAACCCGGCGCCCTGACGAGCAGAGCGCCGGGCCGATCGATCACGCGTTGACGTTCACCAGGATGCCTTTCGGCGCATCCTCGGCAATGATCGCCTGGATCTCGGCGAGCAGTGATTCCCGCTCGCTGTCTTCAAGCGTCACGCCGCTATACGCGTCCAACAGCTCGTTGAGGTTGCTCATCATCTCATCGCTCAGGCTTAACTGAACGGCCTGACCTCCACCACCCGGTGGTGGACCCATCGGCCTTGATGCGTCAACGCTGGCCATGTCGCCCACCGTTTGCGCGTCAAAGCCGGATTCCTCCAGCGCCGCCTCTAGGGCAGCGCCTGGCCGGATGCCTGCTTCATTGAAGGTTTCGACAATGGCAGTGGCATCCGAGACGCTGAGGCTGTCGACATCGAAGCTTGCTAACGTATCCTTGATGGTCTGTTGCTGCTCCTCAGACAGCGACTGCGAAGAGTTCATTCTCGGCGCTTGTTGAAGCGCCGAAACAACGTTGCTACTGATCGAGCTGATCATTGTGCTCTCCATCTGTGCTCTTCATCATGGTGTCAAAGGCAAAGCGCTTCGCCGTCAGATGCAACGACGCGGGAGATGCCCAAAGCGGGAATCTGGTCCTCGCCTCGGGCCGCGAAGCGCTCTCTGAGCGCCGCGTCGTTACTCGATTGGTGCGCTGTGCTCCATCAATGCGGCGGAACGGAGGACTCAGAACCCATCGTCACCAATCGCTGCAGGTTGCCGATTCAGGTCGGGCATCCGTGCCCAAGGGGGAAATGGTTTCTCGGTGGCCGATCAGTGACCGCCGCGCTCGGGTGGTCCGCCCTCTGGCGCACAGGCCAGCTCATCGATACCCGGGGGCGCGAAGCAGGTGCCTTCGATGGTGTCGTCGCGGCGACCCGTGAAGCTGCATGCATCGTTCGCACTCTTCCCTGCACAGGCTTCGATCGCCTCAGGCGGTGGGCCGCGTCGGCCACCGCTGTCACCACGGCCGGGCTGGGCAAATGCGGTGGTCGCGAGGCTGGCAAGCAACAGGACTAGGATGGCGGTCATGGTGTTGACTCGGCTCTTCTGCATCTCAAGACTCGTTAATCTCGTTAAAGTGGTTGCAGTCTATGACCCAACTGAGGCGTCGCTTTGAGCGAATCGTGAGCCAACCGTGAGGCTTGAGGCTTGAGGCTTGAGGCTTTAGGCGTCAGCCGGCGGATGCCGGCAGTTGGATAGCGACCGCTAGCCCCCCAGCATTCGCCGCCCTGACCTGGATGCGGCCGTGATGGGCCTCGACGATGTTGCGGCAGATCGCCAGGCCAAGCCCGGCGCCACCCTTGGCGCGCGAGCGCGAGGCCTCGACGCGGTAGAAGCGGTCGAACAGGCGCTCCAGCGCCTCGGGCGCGACGCCGGGGGCGGTGTCCTCGATGCTCACCCGAATCCAGGCGCCAGCGCGGCTCGCCATGACCCGCGTGACTCCGCCGGAATCGGTATAGCGCAGGCTGTTGCCGAGTAGATTGTCGAGCACCTGGCGCAGGCGTCCGCGATCCCCCTCCATCGGCAGCGCGTCATCGCACTCCAAACACAGCGCGATACCTTGGCGTGCGAAGGCGCCTTCCATCTGCGAGACCGCCGCTTGGACGATCTCGCCGAGATCCAGCGCTGAGAAGCGATAGGCCAACGCGCCCGCGTCCGACAGGGCCAGATCGTAAAGGTCGTCCAGCAACCGCACCAGCGCCAGCAGCCGACCCTGGAGCTGCTCCAGGTTCGCCTTGGTGCAGGGCCGGATGCCGTCGATCAGGGCGTCCAGCTCGGCGCGAGCCACAGCGACCGGGGTACGCAGCTCGTGGGACACATCGGCCATGCTGCGGCGCCTGAGCGCCTCGTTGCGCGCTAGGGTCGCGGCCAGGCGATTGAAGTCCGCAGACAGGGCGCTTAGCTCGTCGTGGCCGCGGTCAATGATGCGGCTGTCGAAGTCCCCGCTGGCCAACTGACGCGACCCGCGCGCCAGATTGCGGATGCGCCGCAGGAGTCCCTCGCCGAACACCCAGCCGACCAAGAGCGCCAGGGCCAGCACGCCGACAGAGATCCAGGCCAGCGAGCGGTTGTGCTGACGGTTGAAACGCTGGGCGAGATTGTCCTCGAACCATTGCGGGGGCGACAGCAGCAGCCAGCCGATGACGGCCCCATCCGACTCGATCGGCAGGCGGAAGGGTTCTTGAGCAATCGGCGACACGCCGGCCACCTGGTGGCCCTGGGCGTCGAGCAGGTGGACGCGGAGCCCCAAGAGCTCACTCGGCGGGGGCTGCCCCGGCCCCGGTGGGTGACGGAGCGACTCTGGTCCCGATGGGTGACGGGGCGGCCTCGATCCTGGAGATTGAAGGAGCGACCCCGGTGGGTGACGGGGCGGCCCCGGCTCCTGTGGCGCCTGGCCGGCTCCTTGGTGGAAATCCAGGGCCGATTCCCCCGAGGGCGCCTCCGGTGCCCCAGGAGGTGGCCCGGGGGGACGCGCCTGATCCGGCCGCAGGGTGTCATCGACGAAACGCGGCCAGGCCGCGGGATTGTGCTCGAAATACTCCCAGGAGCCATCACGGGCATAGATGGGACGCAGCACCTCGCGCAGCGGGGCGATTCGCGCAAGCTCCTGCTGGCCCAGGTAGTCGAGAAAGCCGTGCTGGAAGCTCCAGCGGGCCGCGAGCGCCATCGCTGCCACCGAGACCAGGCTGGTGACGCCGAGCATGAGTAGGAGCTTCGCCGTCAGACCGATGCGCATCTGTTCGTCTACCTCCGAGTGATCCCAGGGTGCAGGGTGCAGGATCGCAGATTAGGACCGCTCGAACGCCCCCTCGCATCGACGCTCACAGTTTCCTCTCAATCCCCTCCCGGTTTGCCCAAGCTCGCCGCGTATCGTCTCGATCAAAGCAGTCGGCCGCGTGCCGCCGAGCCAGCTCAACGTCACCCATTCAACGTCGCCCATTCCGCTTATCAGGCAAATCAGATGGCCATCAGCAGCATCGATGGATGTATCGGATGCGGGACCTGCGTGCAGTCCTGCCCGACCGACGTCATCTGTCGCTGTGGGTAGTGGCGCTGGCCTCGGTGGCGGTGCTCGTGGTGATCCGGCAAACCGTCTCTGACGCGCACAAATCCTTATCACAGGCTCAGGGTGTCCGCCCATGAATGATCCGCATGAGAGCCATGGCATGTCACGCCGCCATTTCTTGACGCTGGCCAGCGCAACCGCCGGAGGGGCCACCCTCGCGGCCATGGGCATGGTGCCGGGCTGGGGCGAGAACAGGGCGAGCGTCGATCCCGACCTGCTGGATCAACGGTTGCTGCAGACCGATGTGCTCGTGATCGGCGGTGGCATGGCCGGCCTGTTCGCAGCGGTCAAGGCCCACGACGCCGGCGCGCGAGTGCTGGTGCTGTCGAAGGGACGGCTCGGGGCCTCGGGACAGACGCCCTTCGCCAAGGGCATCTTCGCGTTCGACGCGCAGGCGGCGGGAATGTCGCTCGACGGATCATGGTCACCCACCTCATCAAGCATGCTGGCCGCATCGCTGGCGCCGCCGGGTTCACCCTGGACGACGGGCAACGGGTTCAGGTCGCCGCCAAGAGCGTCATCCTGTGCACCGGCGCCGGCGGCTTCAAACCGAACGGCTTCCCGATCTGCGACCTGACCCACGACGGTAGCGTCATGGCCTATCGGATTGGCGCCAAGGTCACCGGTAAGGAATGGAATGATGGCCATCCCGGTCAGTCCGAGCATCCGGCTGCCTGCTACGACGGCTGGCACGGTATGTTCGCGCGCAAACCTGGCGTGACCGGCGTCGGCATTCGCCATGATCTCGGCGTGGAGATGAACTACCTGGCCTACGTCAACGGGGTGCCATTGCCGCCGGGACCACCGGACCGGATGCTCGGGAACCTGGAGGGCGGTCCCAAAAGACCAGAGGGCTTCGACCACCCGCAGGGTCCACCGCCACCGCCCGGCGCTGGTCGGCTCGCCGATGCATTAGATGATCGTCCGCCGATGCCCGGACCAGCGGGTCGCTCCGGCCGGGGACCCGGCGGCCCACCCGAAGGCGATCGGCCTCCGCCCGGGATGGGAGGAACGCCGGTGGGTGGCTCCTCAGCCGGCATGGCGATCCACAAGTCCGAGGGCCTGGTGCCGGTCAACGAGCGCTGCGCGTCGAACATTCCCGGACTCTATGCCGCCGGCGATGCCCTCGGCTCGTATATGGCCGGGGCCATCTATACCCAGATCGGCTCATCTCTGGCCGGCTCCGCAGTCCAGGGAGCCGTCGCCGGCGAGGCCGCTGTGGAGTTCAGTCAGGGTGTGCCGATGCCCTCCGTAACGGCGGAAAAGCTGGTTCAAGTAGAGCGCGAGATGCTGGCGCCGTTGCGGCGCGAGGCCGGCTTCAGCCCCGCTTGGGTCACACAAACCCTGCAGGGCATCATGATTCCGAACTTTGTGCTCTATATCAAAAAGGAGTCCATGCTGAAGGCGGCGCTGGCTTACATCGAAGAGCTGCGGGATCACCACCTGCCGATGCTGCGGGCCAGCGACCTGCATGAGCTCAGGCTGGCCCATGAGACGGCGAACATGATCCTCAGCGCGGAGATGAAGCTGCGGGCATCGCTGATGCGCAAGGAGAGCCGCTGTAGTCATTTCCGGCTCGACTACCCTGACATGGACGAGGCGAATTGGCAGGCCTGGATCAACATCCACCAGGACACTGCAGGAACGATGCAGCTGGAGAAGCAGCCATTTGATCGCTGGCCGGCGTAGCGATGCCCCGACCCATCGAGACCACCCCGGTTCAACCCGGTTTAACCCGGTTCAACTTCAGAAACGAATGGATGTAGGACATCCGTGACGGCGCAATCGCCCACCGGGCGGACAGCGACGCTGCTGCCGTCGCGGAATCCCGTCGCTGCGGCCATTGCAGCACCCTGATGACGATCGAGGAGACGACTCATGAACAAGACCACCACCGCTCTCGCCCTGAACATCTCGACGACGCTGGTCACAAGCTTCCGGCCGATTCCCAAACGCCTCAGTTTGCTGGCCGCGATCTTCCGCGAGCTGAGCCGCTCGGCACGGGCTACGCTCGGGAGACAACCACGTCGGGAGCGGGCAGCCTTGAACTTCGTGCGCGCACATGCGGTTGAGGGCAACGCCGAGTCTGTCCTCTGCGCCCTTGATCGTTTTGCCCGCGAGCAGCGCTTTCTGATGAACCTGGGAAACACAAAAGGGCGCGTCCTCGACGCACTCGTGGCCCAGCTGCCGGTGAAGGCTCGTATCCTTGAGCTTGGAACCTACTGCGGCTATTCCGCGGTTCGGATGGCACGTTTGCTCCGTGGCGGCGGACAGATTGTTTCGATCGAGGCGAATCCCCGTCACGCCAGGATTGCCCAGGCAATCTGCCAGTTCGCCGGTGTGGACGATCATGTCCACATCATGGTGGGCGAGAGCAGCGCGCTGATCCCCACGCTGACCGATCCGTTCGACCTGGTCTTCATGGACCATAACAAGGACGAGTATGCCTTAGATCTTTGGTGCCTTGAGGACAAGGGGCTCATCGAGCCTGGCAGCAAAATCGTCGCCGACAATGTGGGGCCGCTTTTCGATGCAAGCGCTTACCTGAAGTACGTGCGCACCAATTCGTACAACCCGTACCGGTCTCAGTATGTCGAATGCCGCTTGGAATACCACGCAGCGCACCCCGACGGTATGGAAATATCGGTCTGGCTAGGTGCCCGCCAAGACGACCCAGCGCTCGGCGTCGGTTAGAGCATGCTCAAATCCGAGGACGCGCATCAGTGTCAGGTCCGTTTCAGTCACCATCCCTGCTATTCGAGGTGAGGGTTGGGTTTCACCGTTTTTCCATCATTGCCACACACGAGTTTCAAGGTTGTTGCTTATCGTCACAATCACGCAAGGCCATCACAGAGCATCTCGCCATGACGCTGCCTCCACAGACTGATCAGGCCAGCCGCGCCAAGACCCGGATCATCGGCTGGCTTGGCCTGGCACTGAGCCTTCCCTCCATGATCAGCGCGCAGGATATGACCGGACTCAGCAACGGGAGAATGCTTGACCTGAGTCTGCATACGGAGGATCTCAGTCCGACCCGCGTGGTATCACAACCGGATTTTTCCGGAACCTGGCGGCTCGATGAAACGCGCAGCGATGACCCCAAGCAGGCCTTGAACGCCGCGGTGCAACGGCCTGAGCGTTCAGGTGCGGGCAGAGATGCCCAAGTGCCCACGGGTGCTGAGCAGAACTCTTGGCTCGAGAACACTACTAGCTCTAGCTCGGGCGGGGGCCCTAGCTCGGGCAACCGCCGCAGAGGCGGTGGACGCATGGGGCATGCTGGCGGAGACCGCAGTGTGCGTAATGATCCAGAGCGCTTGGTTGGCCTGTTCAGTCAACGACTCGAGATCCTGCAGCAAGCCTCGATGGTGACGATCACCACCGCACCTGGTCGCTCACGCCGGATCATCACCGATGATCGAGGGGCCTCGGTGACCAACATCAGAGGTCTGGGTCAAGGCGTGACCACCGGGTACTGGCAGGGCTCTACGCTGATCCTCGAGATCCAGTCCGGGGACGATCAACGCATCGTCCAGCGCTTCCGCCTATTGGCGCAACCACGCCGGCTGGAGCTGGTCACCGAGTTGCCGACGCAGCGCCAAGACGGCAAGCGGATCGAGGTCACGCAGGTGTTTATCCCTCATCAACAGCGGCCCAAGCAACGAGCGTCGGTTCAGCCCACGGGCAGTTGAGCGTCGCGTCCAATCATTGTCGTTATCTAAGCAATAAGTCAGCGTCAAGCTCATGCCCCATCCCCTGCAGCATCGCCTCATTCCGGTCTTCTCAGGCCTTATCGCACTCGTACTCGCGTTCGGCGCCGTCGCGGGTGCCGGGCGTCCAGAACCTTGGGGTCCACCCGGAGCACCGGCCTATCCACGCCCGTTCCACCCCGCCGGGCCTGACGTCTGGGTTCTTCCCGCGGTGACCGGAGCCATCATCGGTGCCGCCATCGCCTCACAGCCGCGCACGGTCGTCATCGAGCAGCCGACGCCAGTCACCGAGATCAAGCCCGGCACCACCTACAAGCGCGTCCAGATCTACATCCCCGAGTGCCAGTGCTATCGAACCTACGAGGTGCCGATCGACTGATTCACAACGACCTGTTGAGCCGCCATGAGTCGTGGATTTAAATCCCTCTGCTTAGGCGGTATGACAGGCCCGCCACCTCCAGATCTTGCGCACTACCCTGACGGCGAGCACGTTGGACGAGTTGCTGTTGTGACTAGCGGCGAGCGAAGAAAAGGCATCCAGCGACAGTGGATGGTAGCGGGGCGTTAGAATGCGCAAGACAGCTTCCCAGTGCGCACCGGAGCCAAGCCATGACCCAACTGACCCGCATCACCGGTTTTCTGCCGTTCGTGGTCGTGGTGTTCCTGAACGCGTTCGTCGATCTCGGGCACAAGATCATCATCCAGAACACGCTGTTCAAGGCCTATGATGGGCCGGAGCAGATCTGGCTGACGGCCATTGTCAACGCGCTGATCCTGCTGCCCTTCATCCTGCTGTTCACGCCGTCCGGCTACCTGGCCGACCGCTGGCCCAAGAACCGCGTCATGCGGATCAGCGCCTGGGTGGCGGTGGGCATCACGCTTGGCATCACCACCTGTTACTACCTGGGGTTGTTCTGGCCGGCCTTCGCGATGACCTTCGCGCTGGCCTTGCAGAGCGCGATCTACTCGCCGTCGAAGTTTGGCTATATCAAAGAATTGTCCGGTATCGATGCCTTGACCACCGCCAATGCCTGGGTTCAGGCCGCGTCCAGCACGGCGATTCTGGCCGGAATTCTGGTGTTCTCGATGCTGTTCGAGTCCTTCCTGGCGACACCGGACGGCCTCACCGGCGGTGTCGGCCTTACCCCGGACGAGCTCTTGCGCCAGGTCGCACCGGTGGGCTGGTTCCTGGTGTTGGGAACCCTGCTGGAGCTGGCGCTGGCCTACCGGCTGCCGGATAAGCGTCAAGCTGTCGAGCAGATGCGCTTCGACTGGCGCGAGTACCGCACCGGCCGCTATCTGACGCACAACCTGCACGCGGCCTGGGACAATCAGGTCATCTGGCTCTCGATCATCGGCCTGGGTGTGTTCTGGGGCATCTCTCAGGTGCTGCTGGCGGCCTTTCCTGCCTACGCCAAGGACAGCCTGGGCGAGACCAATACCCTGGTGATCCAAGGCGTCATGGCCTTCGCGGGCATCGGCATCGTCATCGGCGCCGCGGTGGCCGGGCGCATCTCGCGCGATCACGTCGAGACCGGGCTGATCCCGTTCAGCGCGCTCGGCATCGCGCTGGTGCTGTTGCTGCTGCCGGGCATCGGCAACGTCTGGCTGCACGGGTTGAACTTCTTTGCACTGGGCGTGCTAGCCGGCATCTTCATCGTGCCGCTGAATGCGTTGATCCAATTCAATGCCGGCGAGCGCGAGCTCGGCCGCGTGCTGGCGGCGAAGAACTTCGTGCTCAATTGGATCATGCTGGGTGCGCTGATCGTCACGGTGATGTCGGCGCTGGCCGATACCGGCAGCCGTGCCATCATGGTCGCGCTCGCCATCGTCGCCTTTGCCGGCGCCCTCTACACGGTCTGGCAATTGCCGCAATCGCTGGTGCGCTTCCTGATCGCGCGCATCATCGCCACCCGCTACCGCTTGCAGGTCATCGGCCTGAACAACATGCCTGCCCAGGGCGGTGTGCTCATGCTCGGCAACCACATCAGCTGGATCGACTGGGCCATGGTGCAGATGGCAAGCCCCAGGCCGGTGCGCTTCGTGATGGAGCGGGTCCTCTACGAGCGCTGGTATCTGCGCTGGTTTCTGAATTTCTTCGGCGTCGTGCCGATCTCGCGCGGGCAGAGCCGCCACGCACTGGAGGCGGTGACGCACCTGCTGAACGACGGCGAGGTGGTTTGTCTATTCCCCGAGGGCACGCTGAGCAAGAACGCCCAACTCAGCGAATTCAAGAGGGGCTTTGAGCTGGCGGCCAAGGACGCCGGCGGCGTGATCCTGCCGTTCTATCTACGCGGGCTCTGGGGCAGCCGCTTTTCCAACGCCAGCGACAAGCTCAAGGAGAGCCGGCGCGACGGCCGCGCGCGCGATGTCATCGTTGCCTTCGGGCCAACGCTACCGATGAACAGCCAGGCGGAGCGGGTCAAACAGGCGGTGTTCGAACTCTCCGTCAGTTCCTGGCAGGAGCATGTGCAGACCCTGCCGACGCTGCCGACCGCCTGGCTCAGCACCGCCAAGCGCGCTGGCAGCACGCCGGTCCTGTTCGACTCCAGCGGCACGGCGCTGACCAACCGCAAGCTGATCACCGCGGTGCTGCTGTTCGCCGGCGTCATTCGAAAGCGCGTACCGGAGCGCAACCTGGGCATCCTGCTACCGGCCAGCAGCGCCGGCGTCATCGCCAACCTGGCCGGCTGGATGGCCGGCAAGACCCTGGTCAACCTCAACTACACCGCAAGCCCCGAGGCGATCCGCGCCGCACTGGAGAAGGCCGGCATTCGCAACGTCATCACCGCCACACGCTTCACGACCAAGCTCAAGGCCCGCGGTATCGACGCCGAGAGCCTGTTCGCGGGAGCGCAGCTGCATGCGATGGAGGACATCGGTAAGGGCTTCGGCCCGACCCGTCGGCTGCTCCACCTGGGCGCTGCCGTGCTGCTGCCAGCGGCCTGGTTGCAGGCGCTGTTCGGCCAGCACAGGAGTCAGCCGGACGACACCGCGGCGATCCTATTCTCCTCCGGCAGCGAAGGCCCGCCCAAGGGTGTCGAGCTGACCCATCGCAACATCGCCGCCAACGTGCGCCAGATCTCAGACGTTCTGAACACCGAGCGCGACGACCTGATGCTGTCGAACCTGCCGCTGTTCCACGCCTTCGGGCTCACCGCCACCACCTGCCTGCCGCTGCTGGAGGGCATCCCGATGGTCTGCCATCCGGACCCCACCGACGCGCTCGGCAGCGCCAAGGCCATCGCCCGCTGGCGTGCGACCGTGCTGTGCAGTACCTCCACCTTCCTGCGTCTGTACGTGCGCAACCGCAAGGTGCACCCGATCATGCTCGAATCATTGCGCATCGTCGTCGCCGGCGCCGAGCGACTCAGCCCGGAGGTGCGCGAGGCCTTTACCCTGAAGTTCAACAAGACCCTCTACGAGGGCTACGGCGCCACCGAGACCACCCCAGTGGCCAGCGTCAACGTGCCCGACGCCATCGAGACCGACAATTGGAAGATCCAGATCGGCGCCAAGCCCGGCACCGTCGGCATGCCGCTGCCCGGCACCAGCTTCCGCATCGTCGACCCGGTGACGCTGGAGACCCTGCCGAACGGCGAGGACGGCCTGATCCTGATCGGCGGCGTACAGGTGATGAAGGGTTACCTCGACGACCCCGAGCGCACCGCGGACGCCGTGGTGGAACTCGACGGCCAGCGCTGGTACAAGACTGGAGACAAGGGCCATCAGGACGCCGATGGCTTCCTGACTATCGTCGACCGCTACTCGCGCTTCGCCAAGATCGGCGGCGAGATGATCGGCCTCGGCGCCGTCGAGCAGCAGGTGCGCGATCTGCTCAAGGCGCCGGACCTGGAACTCTGCGCCGTCAACCTGCCGGACGAGAAGAAAGGCGAGCGCGTGGTGCTGCTGATGGAGCCCGGACAGGACGCGGACGCTGTACGCTCGCAACTGCTCGCCGCCGGTGCCAACCCGCTGATGATCCCGGCCGAGATCCTCAGCGTGGATGCGATACCGAAGCTCGGCAGCGGCAAGACCGACTTTGGCGCGGCCAAGCGGCTGGCAACGGCGCTCAGGGATACGGCAACAGCCGGTCAGCCGGAACCCCGCCCGGTGGCGAGATCGAGCGGCAGCAGCGAGACAAAGCCTCAGAATCATGACCATTGACCAACTAAATCATGACCATTGACCAACTAACGGCCTTCCTCGGCTGGGCAGCCGTCATCAACATTGGCGTGCTCCTGCTGTCCACAGCCGCGCTGCTCGTGTTGCGTGCCCCGATCACGCGCATCCACGCTCGCCTGTTCGGGCTGGATGAGCAGGATCTGGGCCGGGCGTACTTCCAATACCTGGCGCAATTCAAGATCGCGACCATCGTCTTGACAGTCGCGCCCTACCTGGCATTGAAGCTCATCGCCTGAGTGCGGTCGGTCAGATGCTTGCGCATCCTTGACCAGCCGTGGTCGCGATGGCAGTGGCAATCAGGGCGGCGAGATGCGCGATCAGCGGACCCTGTCAATCCCCCGTCCGCCCCTCCCGCCGCAACCATGCCTCCATTTCCTGCGCAGGCAGGGGTTGGCTGTACCAGTAACCTTGTATCTCATCGCAGTCATGGTCGCGCAGAAAATTCCACTGCGCCTCGGTCTCCACACCCTCGGCAATCACCTTCAGATTCAGCGCATGGGCCAGACTGATGATGGCCGTGACGATCTTGGCGTCATCGCGGTCTTGAGGGAGATCCTGGATGAAGGACAGGTCGATCTTTAGCTTATCGAGGGCAAATCGCTTGAGATAAGACAGCGAGGAATAGCCGGTGCCAAAGTCATCAATGGCCAGTGTTGCACCAATCTCCTTCAAGAAGCGCAGACTGGCGATGGCCGACTCGGCATCTTGCATAATGACGCTTTCGGTCAACTCCAGTTCCAGCCACTGCGCCGCTAGGGCGTTGTCGTGCAGCGCGCAGCGCACGATCTCCGGGAGCTGACTCTGCCGGAACTGGAGCGCGGACAGATTGACCGCGATCACCACGGGCGGGAGTCCTTGCCGCTGCCAGTGCGCTGTTTGCCGGCACGCCTCGCGCAGTACCCATTCGCCCAGAGCCAAAATCAACCCCGTCTCCTCCGCTACAGGAATGAAATTCCCTGGCGTCAACGGCCCCAGATCCTCCGAGGTCCAACGCAGCAGCGCTTCCATGCCGATCAGGCGACCGCTGCCGATCCCCACCTGAGGTTGATAGTACAGTTCAAATTCCTGTGTCTTGAGGCCGTGGCGCAATGCAGTTTCCAGTTGCCGTTCCTGTTCTAGCGCGAGATTCATGCTGGGCGAGAAGCACATGACGTTGGCGCGTCCCGTCTTCTTGGCGCTATACATGGCGGCATCGGCCTGTTTCAGCAGGGTTTCGTAATCGACGCCGTCGGTGGGATACAGGCTGATGCCGATGCTGGAGGTCACGGTCAAGGCATGTTCCGCGATTTGCATGGGCTCGTTCAGAACCTTCAGCAGCCGGCGCGCCACCACTAGGGCCTGACTGCCCTCTCTCGTCTCGGCGATCTCAGGCAGCACGCAGACGAACTCATCCCCGCCCAGTCGCGCTAGGACATCCACCTCACGCATGGTGGTGCGCAGGCGGTGCGCCACGCACTCCAGGATCGCATCGCCCGTAGCATGACCTAGCGAGTCGTTGACCACCTTGAAGCGATCCAGATCGATGAACATCAGGGCCAATTGGCTGTGCTGACGCGCGGCCAGGGCAATCAATTGCCCGGTTCGATCTTCCAGCAGGCGGCGATTGGCCAACCGCGTCAAGGGGTCGTAATGGGCGAGGAACTCGATTTCCTGCGTGGCCGCCTTGATCTGCGAGAGATCGGAGAAGATGCCAATAAAATTGAGCACCTGACCCTGGCTGTCACGCACCGCCGTGATCGACAGCCACTCGGGGAACACCTCGCCCTCTTTGCGCCGATTCCAGATCTCGCCTTGCCAGTGCCCAGAGGCCAGCAGGGTTTCCCACAGTTGCGCATAAAAGGCCGGCCCATGCCGCCCCGACTGAAGCAACCGCGGATTCCGGCCAATCACCTCAGCCTGAGCGTAGCCGGTGAGCCTGGAGAAAGACCGATTGACCGAGAGAATGCGGTTGTCGCGATCACTGAGGAGGATCGCCTCGTCGGCGTTGTCGAACACCCCCGCCGCCAGCCGCAACGCATGCTCGGCGCGACGTTGTTCGGAGAGGTCACGCATCACCGCCCAGGTCTCGATCGCCTGCCCAGCGGCATCGCGGCGCAGGATGAACTGCACGATGACCGGGACCGCACGCCCATCGCGATGCCGCAGATCCACCTCGCATTCCGAACTGAAGCCGCGCAGCAGCAGCTCGTCGCGAATCAGTCGATTGACGCGACCGAGCGCCTCCGGCATCAGCAGGTCACCGAACTGCAAGGCCGTCAACTCGTCTTGGCGCGCGTAGCCGAGCAGGCTCGATAAGGCCGCGTTGCAGTCGGTGATCTGCCCGTCCGCGATCAGGGCATTGGGGCGGTCACCGATGGCCGCGGCGGTCTCCGCCACCGAGATGGCGATATGCGAGAGCTGGAACAGCAGATGGTAGCGTTCCTCCACTTCGCGCAGGGCCGTCTCCGCGCGAATGAGGCGCGCGCACTTCAGCAGGGCTGCGGCGAGGCTGTCGAGATTCAGCGGCTTGGTGAGGTACTGGTCAACGCCCAGTTCGATCGCCTTCTGAAAGTAGCGGGTCTCCTCGAAGGCGGTGGTAATGATAACCGGCGTCGCGGGATTGATGGCCCGGATACGCTCGGCCATCTCCAGCCCTGTCATCACCGGCATGCGGATGTCGGTGATCACCAGATCGGGCCGGTATTGGCTAAAGGCGTCCAGCCCCG
The DNA here is from genome assembly GCA_010912705.1 of Halochromatium sp. GTDB lineage: Bacteria > Pseudomonadota > Gammaproteobacteria > Chromatiales > Chromatiaceae > Lamprobacter. The sequence continues at coordinate 3,603 of POWB01000021.1, read as the reverse complement.
CCCGACCGTTCGCCGCCGTGTGTACCGTCGCCACGCGCCGACGCAGAAACACGGCCAACTCCTCGCGGATGTCGTCCTCGTCTTCGACATACAGCACCGACAGTGTGCGCAAATAGGCTTGATCGTCTTGCTCGCGCTGAAGATTCATGTCGGCGCCTGCTCCGCCAAGGGTGTCAAAACGGTGAATTCCGCACCGGTCTTCAGGTTGCCGGCGTAGAGGCGTCCGCCCATCCCCTTCTCGATGATCATCTTGGACATGTAGAGGCCGATCCCCGTGCCATCGGGTTTGGTGGAAAAATAGGGTTCGAACAGCCGCTCCATTGCCTCCGTGGTCATCCCGCCCCCGGTATCCGCGACCCTGACCCGTGCCTGATCGCCGTCGCGATCTACCCGCACGATGATCTGCCCGCCGTTGGGTTGGTGGGCGAGGATGGCGTCCTTGGCATTGCTGAGCAGGTTCAGGATCACCTGTGAATACTCATTCGGGGTACCCCTCATCCACACCTCCTCGCAGAGATCGATCACGACCACGATGCCATGCGCCTTGAGACTCGCCGCCATCAGGTCTAGGGCGGCGTTGACGGGGTGGCACAGGTCGAAGGTCTCGGCCGACTTATCGGGACGGAAGAAATTGCGAAAATCGCTAATGGTGGTGGACATCTTGTCGATCAGACGCTGGGCATCGGCGACTTTTCGCGCCAGGTACTCTGACGTCAACTCCTGATGGCGTTCGGCATCCTGGAGGTTGCCCAGCACCAGGGCCAGGGCGTTGAGAGGTTGGCGCCATTGGTGGGCGATGTTACCAAGCATCTCGCCCATCGCCGCGAGGCGCGCCTGATGGATGAGCAGATGCTCCTGTTCGCGCACATACACCAGTTGCTTGTTCAGCGCCAGGGTGCGTGATTGCACCAGGGTTTCGAGATGATCGCGATAGTGCCCCAGCTCGACCTCAGCCTGCTTGCGTGCGGTGATGTCGAAAAAGGTCACAACGATCTGTTGGATCTGTCCCCGGTCGTCGTGGATTAGATGGGCCTCGCATTGCACCCAGGTGGGACCGTCACGATCGGGCGCCTGTATCCCCAGGATCAGATTATCCAGCGGCGTGCCGGATGCCAAGACGCGCGCGACCGGGTACTCCTCATGCGGCATCGGGGTGCCGTCTTCGCGGATGAAACGCCAGGCCAGATCGACTGCCGCCAGGCCTTGCATCTGCTGCGTGCTCAGACCGAGGAGCTGCGATGCCATGGGATTGGAGAAGCGAATGCAGGTGTCGGGTGCGTGTACCACCACCCCCGCGTGCAGGTTATCCAACAGGCCGCGGAAATTGCGCTCGCTGGCGCGCAGAGCGGCCTGGGTCTCCAGTCGCCCGATGGCATCGGTCGCGGTCTCGGCAAGCGTGCGCAGCATGTCGACCACCCACTCCGCGTCCGGCCGACGGCGCACATCCGCGAGCGCCAGCGTCCCCATCACCCTGGTTCCCAGCGTCATGGGGACGCACACGAAGGTGATAACGCCGAGCGCCCGCAAGGCCGCGAACGTATATTCGGACCGCGCGTCGGCGGCGGTCTCGACCAGCGCCTTGCCGCTGGTGGCGACCTGGCCGGAGAGCGTCTCCTCGACAGGGACCCGCAAGCGACCGTCGGCGGCGGCAGGGATACCCACCGAGCCGGCAAAGACCATCTCTGCGCGGGCCGCGTCGTAGCGCTCCACGGCGACGATCGGGTAGCCGAGCCGAGTGGATAACAGCGCCGGGAGTGCCTGGCGGAACCCGTCGGCCGAGTCGGACGAGACCGCCAAGCGCCCCACTGCAGTCACCATGTCGCGCAATAGGGTGCTGCGCACCCGCTCGGTGATGTCGCTCATGGTCCCGTGGTAGGCGACGAACCGCCCCTCGGCGTCGCGCACGGCAGCGGCGTCGGCAGACACCCAGACGGTCTGCCCGTCGCGGCGCCGCATCTCGACCTCGTAGTTGTGGATCTCACCCTGCTCCGCCAGCACGCCAGCGAAGACCTCCCGATCCCTGGGATTCGCATACACCTGGGTGTCGATGTCGGAAATGCCCGCAATCAGTGCCTGCGGACTCTCGTAGCCGAGAATACGGGCACCGGCGGGGTTGACGTCGATGTAACGTCCCTGCGCCGTGGTCCGATAGATCCCCGCCGGCGAGGTTTCGAAGATCTCCCGATATTTGTGCTCCGCCTTGAGGAGGCCCTGTTCCGCTCGCTGGCGAGCGGCAAGCTCCGCGACCAGTTGCAGCGCGTGCAAGCGCGTCCTCAGGAATGCGCCGACCAGCGCTGCAACCAGCACGCTGATCACCATGCCACTGCCGGCGACCAGCACGACGCGGACGTCGTCGAGCAAGTGTGCCGGCGGGCCATACTGCGAAAAGCTTAAGGTCCAGCGCTGGCCATTGAAGTCGATGGGGATACGCAACGCATTCGCGGACGCGGGGGCAGGAGCGAGTCTCTGAGGGTCTAGAGCCTCGCTGTCGTAGAGTAGAGTCTCGGGGGTGACCTGGTCCCCGTCGTAGATTGCCAGACGAATGCGCTTGCCGTCGGCGCGCTCCCAGGTCCCCAAAATCCCATGCATGAGGTCATTCATCCGGTAGGGGCTATAGACCCAGCCGATCAGGGCGGCGCGGCGTTGATCGACGGTCGCGGTCGGTAACCCAGGGCGATAGACCGGGACATACATCAGGGTGCCGGCCTGAACGTCGGTCACGGTCTCCTGAACCAAGAGTACCTTGCCGGAGAGCGCCGCCACATCCTGGTCGCGCGCCCGCTCCATGGCCGCACGGCGTACCGGTTCGGAAAACATGTTGTAGCCGAAGGCGCGCCGATTGCGAGCGTTAAACGGCTCCAGATAGACGATCGCGGTGTAGCGGCCGCGCTCGTCTGGCGGCCAGACGCGATAGTCTGGAAAGCCCTCGGCGCGGATCGCTTGGAGATGCTCGGCTAAATGCTCGGGCGGAATCACGCGCGCGAAGCCAACCCCCAACACACCGGGGAGGTTCAGTGGGACCTTGCTGCGTTCGACGAAGTCGCGCCAAGCGTCGCGGTTAACCTGCTCGGAGCCCATGAAAAAGGCCGCGCCGCAGCGCAGCAGTTGGGCATGGGCATGAAGCCGGCCGCGGATCTTGGTGGCGATCTCGTCACCGATCAGAACCCGTTCGCGTTGGGCCTGCGCGGTCACGTCCGCTTCCATATGAAGCGTCGCGAGCGCGGTCATGGTGAGTCCAATCGCCAGGATCAGGCCTGGCAGCAGGAATGGGCGCAGCCCGCCAAGTCGGTCGGACGAGCGCATGGGGCTGGAAGAAATCTGCATATCCTGTCCGGTGCGGTACGCAACCATTCACGGCACTCTAGACAGCGCTATCGGTTTTCGAACGCCGCTGATCATCGAGGTCACAGACAAAGCATAGTCTGCTCAAGCGCACCCTGTGGAGCGCAAACTCACAACCGCTGAGCGACAGCATTTGTCACTAGACTTGTGACCAAATAAGCATCGTTTTCTCATTGAAAAACATAGTTATTTTTGAGGTTGGCCAAGCCTGCAACGACCAAAATCACCTGATCAGCCATGCGAGTAGCACGATTTCTGAAC
>POWB01000020.1 GCA_010912705.1 Halochromatium sp. | reverse complement strand
TGCGCGAGGTCTCCGTGGTCACCCTCGGCGCCGACGCCAACACCAATGCCAGCTTCTTCTCCGCCAATGTGGGGCGTGTCGCGTTCCCTGGCGACCCACCAGCGCACCTGTTAGCGCCACCAAGCCAAGAGGCCAACCCCATGCCCGACGCACCTGATCCCCATGCGCGCATCGACGCGCTCACCGCTCAGGTCGCCGACCTGACCAGCGCGCTCGACGCCGCCAAGACCGACGCCGCCACCGCCCAGCAAGCGCTGGCCGACCACCAGCTCAGCGCCCGCAAGCACGAGGTTCAAGCCCTGTTCAGCGAGCTTGGTCGCGAACTTACCGAGGCATCTGCCGCGCATTATCTCAGCCTCTCCGAGGATGCCTTCGCCTCCATCGTCACGGACCTTCGCGCCGGCAAGCTTTTGGCCCCCGCGCACCTGTTCAGCGAGCAGGCTAACGGCGAGCCGGGGCAGAGCATCGCGCCCACGCTCAACACCACTAAAATCTATGCCAACCGGAGGATCGCCTAATGGTCACCACCATGGGCGGGCGCGCACCGCAGAGAGCTTCCCATACCGGCTCTATGATGCCGTCAATGACTCCCGCACCCGACCCAGCCACGCGGCAATGGATGGCTTCGTCGCGCGCCACGATGACCCGATCTGGCAGCGATGGAGAACACCCGCAGGCTACCAGTGCCGCTGCCGCCTGATTAGCCTATCAGAGGCTCAAGCCCAGCAATTCATCGACGCCGACGCCGAACGCCTGCAAGACCCCGAGCGTGCCAATGCGCGGGCCAATGCGCAGCCGGACAAGGGATGGGACTATGACCCCTGCGCCGAGCCGACCGAGGGCCTGATGCGGGCGATTGAGGGCAAGCGCCAAAAGGTCGACAATCGGCTGATGGCCGCCTTTGAAACCAACGCTGACGACGCGCTCGCCGCCTGGCCAATTCGCGGCCTTGCGCGCCGCTTCCCCGCAAAAGACCTGGCTACGCTCGCGGTGTTGTTGCGCGAGTACGCCTATCGCCTACCCGGCGACCTGCCGCATGGTGTCAAGTTTGTGCGCGAAGGTGGGCCGAATGGCGATTTCTACATGGCCACGGATGGGAAAGGCGGCTTCTGGTTCCGCGAGATCGAGTATCAAGGTTTCAACTCGCGGCGCGATCTGTTCGGTGGACTGGCGGCTTGTGCCGCACAGCAAGCCATGACACGCGAGGAGGAGTACGCGCTAGAGTCCTTATGGCATGAAATCTGGCACAACCGACAGAGAGGGGCGATTGATGCGCTGAGCTTGGATCTCGAGCATCCGCTGCGCCGTTTCGTTGAAACGCTCAACCAAGCCGTCGCGCGGTTGACGTATCCAAGTTTTATTCAGCGTCTAGGTGGAACGGCAAGTCATCAACAATGGGTTATTGATGAGGGCTACGGCTATCAAAGAACGGTCAGCCGCCTGTGGAGCCTGATCAGCGCGTGCGGGCTGTCGCCTGCAGACGTGGCTGGAGAGCTAGCAACGGTCAATGTCTCCGCCGACCTGATGCAAGCGCGATCAATCCTGGCGGACTTGCTGGCTAGGCGCTCAGATATTGAAAAAGCAAAGATTCAGGCGGCTTTGGATCTACTCTCCGCGCGCGAAAGCCTTTTCCGTGCTGCCGTGTCTGACATGAAATCTTGATTGCTAATGTTTAGTCGAACATAGTCTTGATCAGCGATACGCTGGGCATAGCCTGTTGCGCGCTCGGCATCACCACGCATCGCAAAAAGCCCGGCGAGGTCTTCAAGCGCCTCATCTTGGCTCAAGCCAGAGAGATACCGATCCTTGCCGTAAACACCAACAAAGTACCGCAACTCTTCAGCCGTCGGATCATGGTCAAAAATCGTCTCCATACTGACACCCTCTGACATGTTGATACCTCAAAGCCTAGCCTACGCACCCTAGATCAGCAACCATGCCCCCAAGCATCCTCCCTATCGCCGCCATCCACTCGCTGCGCCTCACCTGCACCCACTGCGGCGCGGCCGCCGTGATCCCGCTCAGCGCCAAGCACGGCCCCGAGAAGTGTTTCAACTGCTACCGCGAGCTGCCCGGGGCGCAACTGATGCGACTGGTCGCAGAGCTGCGCTGGCTGCAAGAGGTCACTGGCTCACCACAGGCCGACATTCAGGTCGGCTTCGATGCGGCCCTCGAGCACGAACAGAACCCGCCCGCTAGCGCCAGATAGGCTCTTGGGACATGTGTCCCATTAAAACCCAGCCGGCATTCCTCTAACCTCGCGGGCATGGAACAGCCCGCCGCCCACAGCCCCAGCGCCCAAGCCACGCCGCCACCCCCGGCCGCGCTTGAGGGCGCCTACTACCTCACCGCCTCGCTGCAGCTCCGCGCTCAGCAGCCGGGCGCCATCGCCACCCAACGGCGGCACCGTGCGCGAGGTCTCCGTGGTCACCCTCGGCGCCGACGCCAACACCAATGCCAGCTTCTTCTCCGCCAATGTGGGGCGTGTCGCGTTCCCTGGCGACCCACCAGCGCACCTGTTAGCGCCACCCAGCCAAGAGGCCAACCCCATGCCCGACGCACCTGATCATCAGGCGCGCATCGACGCGCTCACCGCTCAGGTCGCCGACCTGACCAGCGCGCTCGACGCCGCCAAGACCGACGCCGCCACCGCCCAGCAAGCGCTGGCCGACCACCAGCTCAGCGCCCGCAAACGCGAAGTCCAAGCCCTATTCAGCGAGCTTGGCCGCGAGTTTACTGAGGAGTCCGCCGCGACCTACCTCAGCCTGCCGGATGACGCCTTCAGCGCCATCGCCGCCGACCTTCGCGCCAGCAAGCCCAAGGCCCCCGCGCACCTGTTCAGCGAGCAAGCCACCGGCGAGCCAGGGCAGGGCAGCGCGCCCACGTTCAACACCACTGACATCTATGCCAACCGGAGGGTCGCCTAATGGCCACCACCATGGGCGGGCGCGCCGCCGAATTTCTGCTCTCTGAAGCCCCGGCACCCTGAGCCGCGAAGAGGTCACCGTGCTCTCCGGCGAAGACCTGGTGAGCGGCACTGTGCTCGGCAAGATCACCATCGGCGGCAAATACGTCGCCTACGACGACGACGGCACCGACGACGGCCGCCGCGACGCCGCCGGCGTGCTGCTCTACGACTGCGACGCCACCGTGTTTGGGTCGCGAACACTCTTGATGCATTGAGCGCAAAGCCGGGAGTAAGCAATCCCAGTACAGCTAGACGTCGAGATCTAATCCAAGCAGGCGCGGGTAGATTAGGGCTTTCAGCAGTTCGGCGTGGGTGCCGCGCTCGACGACGCGGCCCTGATCGAGCACCAGGATCTCGTCCATCTGCGCCAGCGCGACGGGCCGATGCGTGGTCAGCAGCACGGAGCGTCCTTTCATCAGCTGTTGCACGGCATCCATCAGCGCGCGCTCGGTGACGGCATCGAGGCCCTCGGTCGGCTCATCGAGGAGCAAGATCGGCGCATCACGCAGCAGCGCACGGGCGATGGCGATGCGTCGCGCCTGGCCGCCCGAGAGCCGCACGCCGGTCTCGCCAACCCAGGTGTCGTAACCCTCGGGCAATTCGGCGATGAAGTCGTGGATCTGGGCCGTCGCGCAGGCCTGCTCAAGCAGCCCTTGAGAGGCATCCGGCGCGGCGATCAGCAGGTTCTCACGGATGCTGGTATCGAACAGATGCGTGTGCTGTGAGACTAGGGCGATGCGGCTGCGCAGGTCTTCGCCGGGGAACTGTTCGAGCGGTATCCCGCCAAGCCGGATGGAGCCCGACTCCAGTGCCCAAAAGCGCAGTAGCAAGTTAAACAGCGTGGTCTTGCCGGAGCCGGTGGCGCCGACGATGGCGACCCGTCGACCCGGTGGCAGCTCGAGATCGATGCCGTCGAGCGTTGGCCGCTCTTGGGTCGGCCCGGAATGGATGCCCGAGTCCTTGCTGGGGTAAGCAAAACGCAGTCCCTCGATCACCAGTCCGTTGCCTGTCGGTCGCGGCGCGGGGCCGGTCGGCTCCGGTACCGCTGGTTCGGTATCGACGATTGCGAACAGCCGGCGCGCCGCGGTCAGGGTCGATTCGAGCTGCTGGAAGGCCATCGGCAGCGGCGCAACGGCCTCGAAGGTCGCGAGTGAGAACAGCGCCAGCATGGCCAGCTCAGGGGGCGCCAGGCTGCCATCCTGCACCAGCGGGATGCCGAGCCAGAGCATGCCCCAGAGGGTGAGATTCGCGGTCAGGCCGGTTGCGGCCTGCGCAATGCCGGTGAGCTGGCTCATACGCTCCTGCTCGGCGACCAGCGCGCGGCTGAGCGCATCCAGATGCCGGGCATGGCTATCCGCCGCGCCATAGATCAGCAGCTCGGAGAGGCCCTGGGTGCCGTCGATGCTCGCTTGGCGCAGCTCGGCCTGGATCTCGACGATGCGCCGCCCCGGCTGCTTGCCGAGTCGATGGCCGACCCAGGGCAGGACGACGCCGGCGATCAGCAGCGTGCCGAGCAGCAGCAGCGCCAGCCCAAGGTTGAAGAGGGCGGTAAACAGGAAGAACCCAACTCCTGCGGTGATGGCGACCAGCACCGGCACCATGACCCGGACATAGAGGTTATCCAGCGCGTCGATATCGGCACGGATGCGGGTCAGTAGATCGGCGCTGTGGTACTCCATCAGCCGCGCCGGGGCCAGCGGCTCCAGATGCCGATAGAACCAGACCCGCAGGCCGGCGAGCTGGCGCAGCGTCGCCTCGTGCGTGATCAGACGCTCGAAATAACGCCCGGCGGTGCGGCCGATGGCGCTGGCGCGAATCAGCGCCGCCGGGGCGAAATAGTTCATCGCCACCCCAGCTGCGCCGGCCACCGCCATCGCGGTGATGAACCAGCCCGAGACCGCCATCAGCGCCACATTGGCCAGCAGCGTGATCAGCGCGACGGCGAAGCCACCCAGCATCCAGCCGCGATAGGGTCGGAATAGGCGCCAGAGGCGGATTAGCTCAGGCACGTCGGTCTCCAGGCTCCAGCAATCGCACCATCTGCCGATAGGGGCCATCCTGCTCGATCAGCTCGTCATGGGAGCCGGATTCGACGATGCGCCCACCGTCGATGACGAGGATGCGGTCGGCCGTGCGCACGGTGCTCAGCCGATGCGCGATGACCAGCATCGAGCGGCCTTCGGCAAGCTGATCGACCGCGCGCTGAACCAGGGCCTCGCTGGCGGGGTCGAGGCTGGCAGTGGCCTCGTCCAGTATCACCAGCCGGGCATCGCGCAAGAAGGCGCGCGCCAGGGCAACGCGCTGGATCTGGCCACCGGAGAGTCCAGCGCCGCGCTCGCCGACAGGCGTGTCGTAGCCGCGTGGTAGGCGATCGATGAACTCGGCGGCTTGGGCGCGCGTGGCCGCATCGCGAACCGCATCGAGCGTCGCATCGGGCAGGCCAAGGCGGATGTTGTCGGCGATGCTGCCTTGGAACAGCCGCGGATGTTGCGGCAGCCAGGCGAGCCGACGACGCCAGTCGTCGAGATCCAGCGCCTGTAGCTCATCCTGATCGTCGATCAGGATGCGCCCGCTGTCCGGGCGGATGAAACCGAGCAACAGGCTCGCGACCGTGGTCTTGCCAGCGCCACTCGGTCCAACCAGCGCGATGCGCTCGCCAGCGCCGATCTCGAAGCTGGTGTGATCGAGCGCTGGGCGTCCCGGCTCGTAGCTGTAAGAGACCGCGTCGAAGCGGATACGGCGAAGGCTGTCCGCGCTCAAGGTCGCGACTTGCCGCGGCGCCGGCGGCAGCTCGGTATCCATCACCGCGACCAGGCGCTCAGCAGCGGCGATCGCCTCCATACGGCCATGATAATGGGTGCCGAGATTGCGCAGTGGCGCATAGAACTCGGGCGCCAGCAGCAGGATGAAGAAGCCGGTGACGAAGCTGATCTCCGGTGGCGCGATCAGGTCCGGGATCGGCAGCTCGAGCTGATAGAGCCGGAAGCCGATGAAGACGGCGATGATCGCGATCCCCAGCGTCGAGAACAGCTCGAGCACCGCCGAGGTCAGGAAGGCAACGCGCAGCACGCGCATCGTGCTGGCGCGGTAGTCGTCGGAGATGCGGGCGATCACCTCGGCCTCGCGGCGGCTGGCATTGAATAGCTTCAGTGTCGTCATGCCTTGGATCACGTCTAGGAAATGGGCGCCCATGCGCGCCAGATCCTTCCACAGCTGCTGGTTCAGCCGCTCGACGCTGCTGCCGATCAGGATCATGAAGACCGGGATCAGCGGTGCGGTCACCAGCATGATCAAGGCGGTGAGCCAGTCCAGTGGCAGGACCACGATCAGGATCGCGAGTGGGATCAGCGCGGTCAGCGACATCGCTGGAAGATAGCGCGCGTAGTAGGCCTCGACAGACTCGATGCCGCGGGTGAGATCCTCGGCGATGGCGCCGCTGCGTTGCCCGGCCATCCAGGCTGGGCCTGCCGCCTGGATGTGCCGATAGAGTCGGTCGCGCAGGCTGATCTTGACCTGCGCCGCGGCGCGAAAGGCGCTCTGCTCCGAGGCCCAGGCGATGCCGGCGCGTACTGCGAACAGCAACAACAGTGGCCAAAGCCAGGGTGCGACCCTATTCAGATCGGCCTCGCCAAAGACAACGCTATTGATGATCTGCGCCAGCAGCCAGGCCTGCAGGATCAGCAGCACCCCGTTGCCGAGGCCAAGACCGACCGAGAGCCGCAGCCAATGCGAGGCGAGCGGCTTTTGGTCATCCAGCAGTGCGCGGGGAGCAGTCAAACGGATTGCGGGTCAGATGCTAGGGGCGCAGTGAGCGCGAGGGTTTGTGAACGCGGCTAGTGATTGTAACAAGTCAGCATCGAGGTGCGTGTCGCGATTTGCACGGCAGGGCGAGCGGGCATTGTCAGACGAGTCTACATGGCCGTGCTGGCTCTTATCATCTGGGCTAGCGCAGAGTCACCGTTCAACCTGTCTGCTGCGGCACCCGCTCCAGCTTGCTCGGATCGTAGCCAACGCCCTCGATGAAGGCCTTCATCTCCTGGAATTCCTCGTCGCTGAAGTCGGGCGTTCTAGACATCACCCAAACATAGTCCCGTTTGGCACGCCCAATCACCGTGGTCTGATAGTCGTCATCCAGATAGATGATGCGGTAGTCAGCCTTGATCGGCCAGATGAACTGCATGCCCCAGTGGGCGTTGGTCTTGGTATCCAACACAAAGCCCTTGGGATGATGCACCTTCTCGGGGCCGTCGAAGGCATCCTTGTTGAAAGTAAAGGTGGTCGCGATGGTGCCATCGGGATTCAAGGCGTATGACTCGACGGCATTGTGCGCCCCCTTCTCGACAAAGGTCGGGATGTTGGCGACCACATACCAATCGCCCATAAACCGCGCTAGATCCACTTGATCGACGGTCTTCATCGGTTCGCCTCCGGTTTCAATACAGCCTGTGAGCAGACTGAGGATGCCAGCCGCAACGAGCAACCGCAGTGCCTGTGGGAATCGACGCATCAGAGTCTCCGGTAGATCAGTTTGGCGCCTTTGCCGGTATCGCTGGCGAGTCGCACCCAGCCCAGCTCGTCGTTATACCAGAGGTCGATGGTCAGCTCGTCAGTGATCAGCTGGAAACGGGTCGCCTCGACCTCGCTGCCGTTGACGGCGACCTGCTCCGCGCCACGCTCTTGTACGCTGACCGCTTCGAGCTCTCCGGTTTGTGGATTCAGGAGCTTAGGCTGCTTCAGGATGGTTGAGTCCCAGTAGGCAAAGGTCTTGACGCAGCCGTCGAATTGCTCGACGTCGTTACCACGATCGACGCGGAACCCATTGCTAACCGCCGAGCCATCGATCTTGTAGTGGGTGCCGTTGTCGTTGGTCGTTGAGCTGAGCCGTTCCAGGCAGCCGTTGCGAAACAGCTCGTTGCTCTGATGGCGGTAACGGTAGGCAGTGATGAACAGGAAATCGACCTCGAATTCGGCCTGGCTGGTGACCCGTTGTTGATCGCCGCTGACATCGATATCAAAGCGATGCTCGCCGATCGGCTTGTCGTCGAGCAGGACCTCGAAGTGAAAGGTCTGATCGACCGCGGCGCTTGCTGAGAAGCTGGTCAGTGTCAGGGGTAAGCCCAGTGCTATGAGGCCGCCAACAAGGGCGGGCCGGACGCGTTGATTGAACATCGGGAGGCTCCAGGAGAAAGCGTGGCTCATACGGCAAAGTTTGTGCCCTTAGGCTGCCTGAACAACAGTTGGACAACGATAAACATCATTTCGGTCCTCATCTCTGGCCGTATAAACAGAGATCGCTACCCTGGAGCAGGCGCCTTATTGTCCGGCTGGTGGCTTGCTATGGGCGTCAGTTGAGGGTTGGTTTTGCACGCGGTGGTCCGGGAAAGAAGGCATTGGTTCGGCGAATATAGTCTCGGTAAGCTGGTCTGCGCTCGACAATGTCTTTTTCAAGCAGCGCAACCCCAGAGAGTCGCAGTAATAAGACTGTTACCAGGACTGGCCCTGGGAGGCTCCACCAGGCCCCAGCGGCAAGCGCGAACAGGTAGAAGCCCCACCAGATACAGGCCTCGCCGAAGTAGTTCGGGTGGCGTGTATAACGCCACAGGCCGCGGTCGAGCACCTGCCCTCGGCTGAGCGGATGGGCCTTGAAGGCAGCGAGCTGCTGATCGCCAATGGCCTCGAAACCGAACCCGATCAGCCAGAGCAGCACGGCGAGATAGTCAAGCCAGCCGAGTGGTGCCGAGCCAAGGATGCCAGCGAGCAGCGGCAGCGAGATGACCCAGGCCAAAATCGCCTGCATCCCAAAGACGAGATAGAGACTCTTGAGCCAGAATCCAGGCTCGTTCTCGGCGCGCAGGGCTTGGTAGCGCCGATCTTCCGGTTGTCCCCGGTTGCGTAGGGTGATGAATACCGAGAGTCTGGTTGCCCAGAGGGTGACCAGGAAGAGCAAGAGGTACGCCCGCGCCGCGAGCATTGGCGCCCAAGTCACGTAGACCAGCGTCAGCACCAGAAAGAATAGCGACCAGAGGCTGTCGATGAGGCTGACATTGCGCGCTGGGATGCTGATCAGCCAAGCGGCCATGGCCATCGCAAGCAGGATGGCGAGGCCCGAGGCGTAGATGTTGAGATCAAACATGCTGCCGTTGCGCTCAGGCGTTGAGAATCAGCCAGCGAGTCTGGACTGAGGATCAGTGTGCGCTAGCCGTCGCCAGATCCTCTTTCGAGGCATCGAGCATGGCCTGGATCTGCGCTGGCTCGATGCGCGTCATCAGCGGCTTGAACTTGGCGATCTCCTGATTCAGCAGCGGCGTGGCGAGCGCGTCCCAGGTCAGCGGCTCGATCTGCAAGAACTGCTCGGCAGCCTCTGCGGTGCCGGGGAGGATCGGCTTCAGCCAGCCGATCAAGAGGCGGAACAGGTTCAGGCCCTGGGTGCAGATCGCCTGCAGCTCAGCTTCACGCCCTTCCTGTTTGGCGACGACCCAGGGCGCTTGCTCATCGATGTATTGGTTGGCGCGATCCGCCAGCGTCATGATCTCGCGCACCGCGCGGCTGTATTCGCGCGCCTCGAAGGCCTCGGCGATCGGGCCGTTGGCGGCGATGAAGGTCTCGAACAGCGCGGGGTCGGGCAGTTCAGCGGCGAGCTGGCCGTCGAAGCGCTTGCTGATAAAGCCTGCGGTGCGGCTGGCAATATTGACCACCTTGCCGACCAGATCCGAGTTCACCCGCGCTTGGAAGTCATCCAGGCTGAGATCGATGTCGTCGACACCCGCGCTGAGCTTGGCGGCGAAGTAGTAGCGCAGGTACTCGGGGTTGAGATGATCCAGGTAGGTTCGCGCCTTGATAAAGGTGCCGCGCGACTTGGACATCTTCTGGCCGTCGACGGTCAGAAAGCCGTGCGCGAAGACTGCGGTTGGGGTGCGGAAGCCGGCGCCGTGCAGCATTGCCGGCCAGAACAGGGCATGGAAATAGATGATGTCCTTGCCGATGAAGTGATAGACCTCGGCGCTGCTGTCGGGCGCCCAGTAGTGGTCGAAGTCGAGCCCCGCAGCCTGGCCTTTGGCGCTGTCGCAGAGGTGCTGGAAGCTGGCCATATAACCGATCGGCGCGTCGAGCCAGACGTAGAAGAACTTGCCGGGGTGGTCCGGGATCTCGAAGCCGAAGTAGGGTGCGTCGCGGGAGATGTCCCATTCCTGCAGCCCGGCATCGAACCATTCGTCGAGCTTGTTGGCGACCTGTCCCTGCAGGCTGCCGCCACGGGTCCAGGCCTTGAGCATGGGCTCGAAATCGGCCAAGCGGAAAAAATAGTGCTCGGAGGTACGCTGCTCGGGTACGGCGCCGGAGACCGCTGAGCGCGGATTCTTCAGCTCGGCCGGCGAGTAGCTGGCGCCGCAGGCCTCACAGTTGTCGCCGTATTGGTCGGCGGCGCCGCACTTTGGGCACTCGCCTTTGATGAACCGATCCGGTAGAAATATCTGCTCGACCGGGTCATAGGCCTGCTCGATGCTGCGCTTGGCGATATGCCCAGCGTCGCGATTGCGCTCGTAGATGAGGGTCGCGAAATGGCGGTTCTCATCGGAATGGGTCGAGTGATAGTTGTCGAAGGCGACACGAAAGCCCGCGAAGTCGGCGCGATGCTCTTCCGCGACGCGAGCGATCAGCGCTTCTGGGCTGATGCCTTCCTGACGCGCCTTGAGCATGATCGGCGTGCCGTGGGCGTCGTCAGCGCAGACGTACCAGCAGTTCTCCCCGCGCATCTTCTGGAAGCGCGTCCAGATGTCGGTCTGGATGTACTCCACCAGGTGGCCGATGTGGATCGGGCCGTTGGCGTAGGGGAGTGCGCTGGTGACCAGGATGTCGCGGGCTTGAGTCATTGCGGAGGGCTCTGGGGTTGGAGGGTTTGGTGCATTGCGCAGCTTCGTTAGTTTATCAAGGAGCGCTGAGCAGATCGTCAAGCAGGCTTGAATTAGCGAATGCTGATACCAGTTCGAGTGCCAGCGACGGGTCCGGCTCATCAAGCTTACGTTGAGAAGGTTCGGTACCCGCATCCTACAGAATCATGCCAGCCCGCGGGCCACCGCGGTCGCCACAGACAACGGAGCTCTCCATGACCGAAGTGACCAAAGAGACTGTCGAAGCCGCCATCAAGGGCTATACCGAGCCACATCTGGGCCGGGACTTGGTCTCCGCCAACTGTATCAAGGGGATCGAGGTCGAGGGCGACCAGGTCAAGGTGAAGGTGCTGCTCGGCTTCCCGGCGGACGGGATCAAGCAGGCGATCGCCGAGGCGGTGAAGGCGCAGGTTGAGGGCGTCGAGGGCGTCAGTATGGCGCAGGTCGATGTCGGCTGGCAGGTCAAGGCGCACTCGGTGCAGAAATCGCTGAAGCCGATCGACAGCGTCAAGAACATCATTGCCGTTGCCTCCGGCAAGGGCGGCGTTGGTAAATCGACCACCGCGGTCAACCTGGCGCTGGCGCTGGCGGCCGAAGGCGCCAAGGTCGGCATCCTGGACGCCGACATCTATGGCCCCTCACAGCCGCGCATGCTCGGTGTCTCCGGCAAGCCGGAATCGAAAGATGGTAAGACACTTGAGCCGATGGTCAGCCATGGCCTGCAGACCATGTCCATCGGCTTCCTGATCGAGGAAGAGACGCCGATGATCTGGCGCGGCCCGATGGTCACTCAGGCGCTGGAGCAGTTGCTGAACGACACCAATTGGTCGGAGCTGGATTATCTGGTCATCGACCTGCCGCCAGGCACTGGTGATACCCAGCTGACGCTGGCGCAGAAGGTGCCGGTCTCAGGCGCAGTCATCGTCACCACGCCGCAGGATATCGCCCTGCTGGACGCGCGCAAGGGCTTGAAGATGTTCCAGAAGGTCGAGGTGCCGGTGCTCGGCATCGTCGAGAACATGAGCATCCATATCTGTTCCAAATGCGGTCACGAGGAGCACATCTTCGGCCAGGGTGGCGGTGAGAACATGTCGCAGCAGTATGGTGTCGACATGCTCGGCTCACTGCCGCTCGACATCCAGATCCGTGAAGAGACCGATGGCGGCAAGCCGACGGTGGTCGCCGATCCAGAATCGCGCATCAGCGAGCTCTATCGTGAAATCGCTCGCAAGACCGCGGCCAAGCTCTCGCTGCAGGCGAAGGACTATGCGGCCAAGTTCCCGCGGATTGTGATACAGAACAACTAACTCTCGCGACGGCTCACTGATTGGATGGGTTTGGCGTTGTGCTCTTGCCTGGCGCCAGCCTCAAGTTAAGGCCAGACGCTTTTGTCGCCTTAATCCTGATCTGGTCAGCAACGAGCCATGCGTCGACTAAGCCGAGGCCAAACACGATCAAGGATGACTACATATTTTGGGGAGGGTAGGCGTAGGCCATGACCGTAATCGAATTGGTGATGGAGCAGATTCAGACCCTACCGGACGAGGACATCCGTGAGGTTGTCGACTTCATCGGCTACCTCAAGCAGAAGGAGGATAGGGCTCAATGGCTCGACCTGATGCTTGCCCAAGAGTCCTCGCTCCAAGGAGTCTGGGACAATGCAGAGGATGAGGTTTGGAATGACCTGTAGACGCGGGGATCTGGTCCTGGTGCCGTTTCCATTTACTGATCTGAGCACGGAGAAGCGGCGCCCAGTGTTATGTCTGACGGATGCCGACGGGTTCGGCGACTTCCTGGCCGCTGCCGTGACGACCAAGGGACATCATGTCCACGGCTGCTCGCTGGATGTCTCGGTGATTGCCTCGGGTCGGCTGCCATCAGCAAGCTGGGTGCGGGTCGACCGGCTAATCACCTTGAGTCAGTCCCTGGTCAGTAAGACCTTTGGCCGGGTGACACCGGAATTTCTCGCTGACGTGATTGCCAAGGCCTGTGAGCGCGTCGGAGTTAAGCCGCAGGCCTAACCAGGCCTTGAAACGACGCTCGGAAATCGTTTTAGCGGATCGGAAAGTCGAAATAGGTCTCGAGATACGGCTCATCACGCAAGGTGAAATGCCACCACTCCTCGGCGAGATTCTCGAATCCCGCCTCTTCCATCAGCCCCTTCAATAAGTGTCGATAGTCCCGCGCTTCACCTGTAATCTCAGGGTTCAGCGTATGTGACAGCAGACTGAAACAGTCGAATCCGGTTCCCATGTCGACGCTGTTGTCGGCGAAGCGCTCGCCGACTGCGGCTTCACAGGAGACCTGAGCCCCGACATCGAACGGCGGCTGTGACGCTGCTGGCTTCGGCACGATGGTCAGATCGACCGTGCTGCCACGACTATGGCTTGACTTGCTAGCGATGTAGCCGTCGCGAAACAGGTGCTGCTTGTCGACGTTCGGATAGAACTCGGTCTTCATCCGCTGGTCGTCGAGATCCTCGGCCCAGGCAACGAAGGCATCCACGGCATGCTGTGGTCGATAGCAGTCGTAGATCTTCAGTTGATATCCCTGTTCTAGTAGTCGGCGCTGCACCTGCGCGAGCGCCGTGGCGGCCTCCTGGGTAAGCAGACACTTTGGGGCGAGATAGCCCGGGATCGGGCGGCCGATGAAGTTATGTGCGGTCGCGTAGCGGATATCCAGGACGATCTCAGGGATGATCTGGGTCAGTTCAATGATGTTGTCGGGGCGGCGATCACTAGGCAGGCTTGTATCGGGCGCGGCAACTAATGGGTTGAAGGCTTGACTGCTCAAGAGGAGGACACTGCTTGCGGTGACTAAGATCGGCGATAGGTTGCGCATGGGGCCTCCTGATTGGATGTCGACGACCAACTCGCTCACAAGGCGAGGCTAGGCGACCTTGGCTACAAGCGGCTGCAAGCTGCCACAAGCGGCTGCAACTGGCCGCACTTGGCCACAACTGGTCGCGAGTCGCGACAGTGTTGCACGAGGTTCGACGCTTGTCATGATCCGGGCGGGCTGATTGGCTCAGGGCTGTTCGGGCGCGGCTCTTCCTTGACCAACTGTGCAAAGATCGCCACGCTTGAGGTTGTGTTAGCGGTCATCGCGGCATCAGATTTTCATCAGCGATGTCCCTGATGTATCGGGTAAGCTGATGATTATCATTGAGAAGCGGCGCGTCGACTAAGCGTTCTGGGCTAGCTGTAGATGCCGTTGTTGCTGTGATGCAACTTAGGCGCAATTTGTCTCTTTTTTCAAAAAAACTGTTGCGAGCTGTGCCGAGCTAGTCTACTATTTCTGTTGCAAGGCACGATTGCGGAAGGTTGGTGCAATCTTTCGTCTTTTTCACAACAAAGCGGAGATCACGATGCAGAAAAAGATTTTGACCCTGGCCATCGCCGCCGCGATGGTCGCCCCGGCCGCCGCGATGGCCGAGGCTACCCTGTACGGCAAGCTGAACATGTCGATCGACTATGCGGATGTTAAGAACGCGCGCGGCCTGTCCTATGAGACGGTGGACGTTAACCCGAACTCGGCAGCTCCAATCGGTTTTATCGACGGTGATCCGGTTTATGCCCCCGGTACAGCACCTCAGGACGCCATTGTCATCGGCCCAGATGGCAAACCGGTCGTTAACAGAGGTGATGATTTCAAGGGTTGGGGTATCTCGGCCGACGGTGGCTATATGCCCGGCTCCAGCCGTGCTAACCGCATTGGCGTAAAGGGCTCTGAGGATCTTGGTAACGGCCTCAAGGCGATCTACCAGGTCGAACTCGGCTTGAATCTGAGCGCTGCTGATGACAATATCCCGAGCGGCAATAACGGTATTTCATACCGGAATAGCTTCGTTGGTCTCGCTGGTAACTGGGGTACCTTCTTGGTCGGCCGTCACGATACGCCGCTGAAGATCTCTACCGGCAAGCTTGACATGTTCTCCGACACCATGGCGGACTATAACGGCACCGTCGGTTTTGACGATCTTCGTGTCGACAACGCTATCGCCTACATCTCGCCGAGCTTCTCTGGATTCTCGTTCGCTGGTGCAATTGTCGCCCCGGGCGGTGCAACTGCTGGCTTTGGGCAAAACATCAACTCAGATTCACTGGCGGGCGCTTACTCGCTGGCCGGTATCTATAACAACGGTCCATTCTACGCCTCGCTTGCATACGAGTCGCTCGATAAGGACATGTTCATGAACTCGTCGACAAGCGTGGCGGGCTCTTCCGCATGTATCGACGCGATGGGTCAGCCAACCCCCTCTTGCAACTATGTTGGCGATTCATATGACAAGTGGCGTGTTGGTCTAGGCCTGCTCGACTGGAATGGCTTCACGCTGTCTGGTGTCTATGAGCAACAGGACAACATCCCAAGCGGCCAGACGCGTACTGCTGTTAACTTTATTGATGCTAACGGCAATATCTATGTGGGTTCGGCTGACACCGTTGAGAAGCAAAGCCTGTGGCAGATCCAGGCTGCTTATGCCTTCGGCAACAATGCGGTAAAGGCCATGTACGGCTCAGTTGATCGTAGCAATGCAGGCACCTTTGCGACCAACCTCAACGAGACTGTTTCAATCAAGAACCTGAAGAACGATCTGGAAGGCGACCGCTACACCTGGGCGATCGGCTTCGACCACAACTTCAGCAAGCGTACCAAGGCCTATGTGTTGTACACCGCGGTTGACGACGACCTAAATGGCACCCCTGGTTACGAAGGCATCGAGTGGAGCGGTTTCTCTGCTGGTATGATCCACAAGTTCTGATCCTGATCGACTTGTGTTAAAGCGGGGCCATTAGGCCCCGTTTTTTGTTGCCAGAGGATCAGCCGATGGTCCCCTCCGCGATCGCATCTTGTCGTGCGACAATCAGTTCCCGAACAGACTGAAACCGACACCCTGAGCGCAAGATGCGACTGGTTAGGCGCTTATTGAAGACGCTTGCGGCAGCGTTCGTGCTGCTGCTGTTAATGAGCATTTTGCTCATCCTGGCACTACGCTGGGTCGACCCACCCACATCGGCCTTTATGATTCGCCATTGGCTCTTGGCAGAGCCCCCTGCCAATGCCGAGAAACGCCTCTATCACGAATGGGTCGAGGCCGATCAGATCCCGGCAGAGGTCAAGCTCGCGGTGATCGCCGCCGAGGACCAACGCTTTCCCTCACATACTGGTTTCGATTTGGTGGAACTGCGCAAGGCGCTTGAGCGTTGGCGTAATGGCGGCTCGTTACGCGGTGCCAGTACGCTCTCGCAACAGACGGCGAAGAATCTGTTTCTCTGGCCTAGCAGCGATTGGCTGCGGAAGGCCGTCGAAGCCCCGCTGACCCTGTTGATCGAGCTGCTCTGGCCAAAGGAGCGCATCCTCGAGGTCTATCTGAATATCGCCCAATTTGGGCCGGATACCTATGGCGTGGGCGCGGCTAGCTGGCGGTTCTTCGATCGGCCTGTCTTCACATTGAGCACGCCCGAAGCCGCCTTGCTTGCCGCCGTGCTGCCGAATCCGAACAGCTACCGCGTTGACTCACCGTCACCGCAGGTGCGCCGCAAGGCCGCTTGGATCGAGCGCCAGATGCGCAATCTTGGTGGTCCTGCCTATCTGGACCAGCTTTAGTGTTCTGAGTCTGGTGATGCGGGCTCATCCCTGCCAAACCGCTTGCGCTCTCCCGGGTCGATCCCGTGCTTGGGGCCGAAGGCGTGCTGGACAATATCTGAAGGCTTAGGCTGTTCTGGCAACGGCAACCGCGGTGAGCTGTGCCTCGACGCGCAGATGAGCCAGGCGTGCGCCGATTCAGCATCGCGCTCGATCTGCGCCCTCAAGGCCTCGAATGAGTCGAAGCGCTGTTCATCGCGCAAGCGCAGGGCGAATTCGACCTCTAGATGCGCGCCATAGAGATCGCCGTCGAAATCGAACAGATGCACCTCGAGCCGTTCGTCGGTTCCGGCTAAGGTCGGGCGGCGGCCGATGTTGGCGACGCCGGGCCAAGAGCCATCAGCGACCCCCTGGACCCAGACCGCATAGACCCCACGCAGTGGGCTGATGCGCCGATGCAGGTTGATATTAGCGGTTGGAAAGCCGATGGTGCGCCCGCGCCGGTCACCATGTCCGACCCGGCCGCAGATGCGGTATGGCCGACCCAGCAGCTGTCTGGCCTGCTCGAAATCGCCGGCGGCGAGCAATTCCCGGATACGGGTGCTGCTGATGCGCTCTGCGTCGTGCGTAATGGTCTGCAGATTGGCGACCTCGAAGCGCTGCTTGGGTGGCAGCTCGGCGCCAGTGCGCTCGAGCAGTGCATAGTCGCCCTGGCGGTTATTGCCGAAACGAAAATCATCGCCGACGAGCAAGAATCGCACCCCGAGCCCATCGACCAGCACTTGCTGAATGAAGTCGAGCGCATCCATCTCGGCCAGCCGCGGGCCGAATTCGAGCAGCAAGATGCGATCGATCCCATCATCGGCGATCGCCGCCACCTTCTCGCGCAGTCGCGTCAATCGGGCTGGAGCCACCGCCGGCGCGAAATACTCCATCGGCTGTGGCTCGAAGGTGATGACCGTCGTCGGTAGTCCGAGCGCCTTGCCCTGTGCCAGCAGGCGCTGGAACACCGCGCGGTGCCCAAGGTGCACGCCATCGAAGTTGCCGATGGTTGCCACGCAGCCGCGATCCTGGTCGCGCAGATTATGAAGGCCCCGAATCAGCCGCATGCCTATGAGTCCATCGGTCCAGTTAACGAATGCCCTCGATTATAGGGCGCGTCGTCGTTGACTGTGCTGTCGCGAGAACAATGGCCCTGAGAGATCCTGTGCGCCTGGCCTGTGAATGCGTGATGAGAGGCGCTGGTTCGCCTTGGCTTACTCCGCGTCAAGCTGCGTGATCTGTGGTGATTGGGTTCATCCGAAACAGATGCCGGGGTCGGATGCCAAGTGCCAGCGCGAGTAGCAGATAGCAGAGTCCGCCAATGAGGATCAGGCCGATCAGACGGATCAGGCGATCATGAAAGCTCCAGACGGTCCAAAACGGCGTCGGTCCGCTGAGCAGCCAGAGCGCCACCCCCATCGCTAGGCTAGCCGTAAGACCCTTTGCAAGCAGCAGCCACCAGCCGGGCAGAGGTTGGTAGACCCCCTGTCTGAGCAGGCCGATGAGCAGCAGCAGCGCATTGACGCTGGCGGCGATGATGGTGGCAAGCGCGAGTCCGGCATGGCCCAGTGGGAACATCAGCAGCAGATTGAAGAGGATATTGGTCAGCATCGCGACTACGGCAATCTTAACCGGTGTCTTCATGTCTTGCCGGCTGTAGAAGCCTGGTGCCAGCACCTTGATGCCGAGAAAGGCCATCAGCCCGAGCGAGTAAGCCATCAGGCTGCGCTCGGCCATGAGGACATCGTAGGCAGTGAATTCGCCGGAATAGAACAGTGTGGCAATCATCGGGCCAGAGAGCACAAAGAGAGCAACCGCGGCCGGTAGCCCAAGTAGCAGCACCCAGCGCAAGGCCCAGTCCAGGGTTTCCGAGAAGGCCTCTGGTGATGCCGCAGCATGCTGGCGCGAGAGCTTAGGCAGGATCACGGTGCCGAGCGCGACCCCTAAGATACCCAGCGGAAACTCCATCAGCCGATCGGAATAGTAGAGCCAGGAGATGCTACCGGTGGCCAGAAAGGAGGCGAGCAGGGTGTCGATGAGCAGGCTGATCTGGGTGACCGAGACGCCGAACAGCGCCGGGATCATCAGTCGCACGATCCGTCGCACGCCTTCATCGCGCGGACTGACCCTGGGTCTGGGCAGCAGCCGCAGTTGGTGCAGGAACGGCAGTTGAAACAGCAGTTGGACGATACCGGCGATCAGTACCCCCCAGGCCAGCGCCATGATCGGCCGCTCCATCTGCGGCGCCAGCCAGAGCGCGCAGCCGATCAGCGAGAGGTTCAAGAGCACGGGTGTGAAGGCCGGCACGCCGAAACGGTCGTAGGTGTTGAGGATACCGCCGGCTAAGGCAGTCAGTGAGATGAACAGCAGATAGGGAAAGGTCAGCCGCAGCATGTCCGTCGCCAGCAGCTGCTTGTCCGGGTCGCTTGCGAAGCCCGGTGCAAAGATCAGCACCATGATCGGCGCGCCCAGCACCCCAAGCGCGGTGATCACGAACAGGATGGCACCAAGGGTGCCGGCGACGTCGTCGACAAAGCGCTTCAGCGCTGGGAAGCCGCGTTGCGTCTTGTACTCATTGAGTACCGGCACGAAGGCCATCGAAAAGGCGCCCTCGGCGAACAGCCGGCGCATGAAGTTCGGGATCTTGAAGGCGACGAAGAAGGCGTCGGTGCCGGCATCGGCGCCGAAGATGCGCGCGACGATGAGATCCCGCACAAAGCCAAGGATGCGCGAGAGCAGGGTATTGCTGCCAACCTTGGCGATGGACGCGGCCAGCGATGCCATGGATGCTGCCTTTTGATGGCGCGCAGATGCGCGATGCTTGAGCCAAAGAGGCGCGATTATAGGGGATCAGTCGAGCCATGCTGCTAGCGTCTTGCCCGCCCTAGAAGGGCAAGAATTCGATGCTAGGTATTGACAGCAGAGCCTGTTGCAGGCGACTATAGCGGGCTAGGCGTTTGATCGCCACTAGATTCTATGATCCGCCAAGCCTAGGAGATTACTCTTGGCCAATACCGCACAAGCTCGCAAGCGCGCCCGTCAGGCGGAAAACCATCGCCAACGCAATGCCGCACAGCGCAGTACCCTGCGTACTGCAATGAAAAAGGTCCTAAAGGCTGCCGCCGCTGGCGATCACGCCACTGCCGCTGATGCCTACAAGCAGGCTGTGCCGGTGATCGACCGCGCTGCCGGCAAAGGGCTGATCCATGCCCATAAGGCCGCGCGTCACAAGTCCCGGCTGAATGCCCGCGTCAAGGCGCTGGCTTCCTAATTCCTGGCCTGATCAAACGCGGTAACCTGTTCGCTGACCTGCCAGCGCCAGCGACAGGTGAGGTCTTCGAAGAGCTGCTGCATTGTCGAAACCTGCGCATCGAGCGCATCACCAGCAGCGGCGAGCCTGAGCCAGTTCTCTACGATCAGGCCCAGGACGAATGGGTTCTGCTGCTGAGCGGTGAAGCACGCCTTGAGATCGCGGGTGAGACGATCGCGCTGAGCCGCGGCGATTACCTCTTCATCCCGGCTCATACCCCACACCGCGTTTTGCAGACCTCAGTCGAGTCGACTTCCGTTGAGCCCACCGCGGCCGAGTCAGGCTGCACCTGGCTAGCAATCCACCTCGAGCCCTGACGTGCCCCACCTCTTCGTCGCCGTGACTGCCCATGGCTACGGCCATCTTGCACAGGTCGCACCGGTTGTCACCGAGCTGAAGCGCCGTCTCCCGGATCTCGAGATCAGTCTACAGGGCAACATTGCCCCGGCCTTCGCCAAGGCTCGGCTGCCAGCAGGCTTCCATCACATCCCATCCGCGGCCGACGTGCCGCTGCCGATGGACGGCCCCTTGACGACGCGCTGGGTCGAGGGACTAGCGGACTATGTGGCCTTCGACCTGGACTATCCGGCGCATCAGGCGCAACAGCGTCGGTTGTTCGAGCAGGCGCGCCCTGATCTCGTGCTCGCTGACATCCCCTGGATGCCGCTGGATGTCGCCCGTTCGATGGGTATTCCCTGCGCCGGACTCTGCTCGCTGAGCTGGTACGACATCCTGGTTGAAAGCCCAGTTGGCGATCAGCTGCCGACTGCATTGGCGCAGCGGATGCAGGGTGCCTATCGCGGTGCTGATCTCTTCTTGCGGCCCGCACCTTCGATGCCGATGAGCTGGCTGCCGAATGGGCGCGACATTGGTCCAATCGCACAGCCGCGCCGGCGCGATCCGCTCCGTTTGCGTGAGCGTGTCGCGCGCCCTGCTCCTGAGCGACTGGTGCTGATGCAGTTCGGTGGCACCGGTCGCCTGCAGCTCGGCGGCGGTCCGCAATTGATGGATGGGGTGCATCTGCTGAGCCCGGATGCTGATGCTGGGCTTGGACGCGATGATCTGACCCTGATCGATGCCGACGGCAACAGCGTTCTCGAAGTGCTCGCGAGCTGTGATGCGCTGATCACCAAGCCTGGTTATGGCACCTTTGCCGAGGCCGCCTGCAACGGCATCCCGGTGCTGTCGGTCGAGCGTCGCGACTGGCCGGAAAGCCGCTGGCTGCTCGACTGGCTCGCCGATCAAGTGCCAGTGCGCGAGATCAGCGCGAGCGACTTTGCTGCCGGCCAGATTCGCGAGCCGCTGGCTGAGCTGCTCGCTGAGGGTGTTGGCGAGCCAGTTGCGCCGACTGGTGTCGCCGAGGCTGCCGACTTGCTGATTGACCTGCTCAAGTAAAGAGCCTGCCTGCAACCCCTTTGGCAAGGCTTTGGCAAGGCTTTGGCAAGGCTTTGGCAACCCTTTGGCAAAGCTTTTGACATCTTCAATGCTGCAGGTTCGAGCCGATCTGGCTTCTTGGCCCTTCGGGCTATGCGGTTCGGTGATGAGGGTGAACAGCTATCTCATCGCCTCGCCAGGATTGGCCGGAACCCAACAGCCGTGAAACCCTGGCGGGATGGCATGAGGTAGTTCAATCGTCGCTTGGATCGCCAGATCCGTCGCGCGCAGCACCAAGAGGTCCGAGCGCCGCTCGGCGGCGCGGTAGACCAGACTCAGCAGCCAGTCTTCCTGATCTGGCCGCGTTGAGGTTGGGATTGGCTCACCGGGTAGATCGGCGCCAAGATCCCGTTGGATCAGCTCATTGGTCTGGGTATCAATACGTTGAATGGCGCTGAAGAAGGGCAGTCGGCGTCCCGCCGGTGTGCCGATCCCATAGATCTGGGGTCGCTCAGCGCCAAGCCGGCCTGGATTGCTCGTCGGCAGCTCGAAACTGACCTCCTCGTTGCAAGGACTCAGTGAGCAACGACGCGCATCGGGGTCGATCTCAAGGCGTTCTAGGCGCGGCAGCCCATTGCTCTGCTCGACCTCCCGGAAATAGCCCTCGACATCGCCGAGTCCGGGAAAGTTCGGAAATCGGATCACCTGGAGCTGTAGTCCGCCATCCTCGCGATCATGCGCGGTGGCAATGTGGAAGACGAAGCCCGGCATCGCTTCGATCAATCGCGTCGGCCCGCCGGCGCGTGGGATCAGTAGCGCCTGCATCGGCCGATCCGTCTCTAGCTTCAGTGAAGCAGCCGGGCTCTTGAGGCCAAGCAGGGCGCGCGGGATATCAAAATCGGCATAGGGCAGTAGCACGCAGATCCAGCGCCTGGTGACGGCGATATCGTGCACGAAGCTGAAGCGGTCGAGCTGATGCACCTCGGGAGGTGCCATCCTCCCTTGGGCGTCGATGCGATAGAGCAGCAGTCGGCTTGGATGCCCGAGCACCAATCCGAAGTTGATGAGTTCGCCGGTCTCGGCATCGATCTTTGGATGCGCGGAGAAGGGTAGCAGCGGCGCCGTCCAGCGTGACAGCGGATCGAAGCGATTGCGCAGCTGACCGGCAAAGTCCTCCTCACCCTGGCAGGCCAGCGTCAGCGGGTCGAGTCGATGCGGCGGGCCGCCTTCCCAGAGGGCAAGCAGGCGCTGAGCGTGCCAGATGACATGGGTATTGGCGGCATTCTTGAAGCGAAGCCGCAGGCCGTTGGTCAAAAGCCCGCCTGGCTTCTGGGTGCCAAAGCCGCGCCAGAGCATGCGCCCGGCCGCGTCCTCGGCACAGTAAGCCCGGGTGCGGACAAAGCGATTGCTGTAGCCTACCCGCCCCGCGGCGAAGTCGAACCGGCAGAGATGGCCATCACCATCAAAGGCATGGCCATAGGGGATGCCGCCGCGCTCGAATCGTCCCGGTCCGTTACGATAGAGCAGGCCATTGAGATCAGGCGGAATGCTTCCCTTGACTCTGAGGTCGAGGTCGGTGAATTCGCGCTCGACTGGCGCCATCGCCTGCTCCAGTATTCTCAGCATCTCAGCGCGATCAATGGTCATAGGGGATCTCGAGTGTTGCAAACAGAGTGGGCACGGGAGGGCTTGCAGCGGTTGGCCCAGGTAGCGCTTTGGGGCTGCGTGCTGGTTGTCGCTTACTTGGCGTTTCTCCCAAGCGCTGATCCGATCGGCGTCTCTTGGGACAAGGGTAATCATCTGCTGGCCTTTGCCGTGATGGCCTGGCTGGCTGACCTCGGCTGGCCCGCGCAGCGTCAGGCTGCGTGGCGTTGGGGCCTACTATTGGGCTATGGCCTGCTGATTGAGGCCGTGCAGTACCTATTGCCGCTGCGGCATTTCTCGCTGCTCGATTGGATCGCCGACGGTCTGGGTATCCTGATCTATCTCGGCCTAAAGGCCGGCTGGCGGCGCTGCCGCAGTCCAGGCCGTCTGGGAAGACACTGATCCGCATAGACGACTCGGCCCAGCGGGCGAGGGTTCCTATACAGCTGCCATCCCTTCGACGCGCTGTAGTCCTCGCGGTAACAAGGCCCCGCGTCGTCCACGTTCGGCTTGATAGCGCTCGCGATCAGCCGGTTTCAGCGTCAGTTGCCGCTTGCCGCTGAGGATGCTCAGACTGGCGCTAGGTGGCAGGGTACAGATTGCCGCGACCACCTCCTCTCGCGATTTGACGCGGGCGCTGGGGATACCAATGAGCTTGTTGCCCTTGCCGCGCGCCAGCTCCGGCAGCTCGGCAACTGGGAAGATCAGCAGATGACCAGCGCTGGTGGCGACCGCAATCAGCGCATCCGGTTCGTTCGAGACTGGCACCGGGAGCATCACCTGAGCGCCCTCGGGCAGGGTCAGGACCGCTTTGCCGCCGCGCGGCTTGGCAATGAGCGATTCCAGTGCGCAAATAAAGCCATAGCCGGCATCCGAGGCTAGGATCAGACGCTGCGCGGGATCGCCGCCGAGCACTGCGATGAAGCTCGCGCCCTTAGGCGGATCGAGCCGGCCGGTCAAGGGCTCGCCCTGTCCGCGCGCCGAGGGCAGCGAATGCGCTGGCAGCGAATAGCTGCGCCCGCTGCTATCTAGGAACACGGCCGGCTGATTGCTACGCAGTCGCGCGGCGGACAGGAACCGATCTCCTGATTTGTATGACAGGCTAGCGCCATCAATCTCATGGCCTTTGCCCTGCCGCACCCAACCCTTTTCCGACAGCACCAGAGTGACCGGCTCGCTTGGGGTCAGCTCGGTCTCGTTGAGTGCCGCGGCAAGCGGCCGTTCGGTCAGCGGCGAGCGGCGCGCATCGCCGTGCTGCTCGGTGTCCTGTCGGATCTCGTCGATGATCAGGTCGCGGAGCTTGGTCTCGTCGCCGAGGATGGCCTGGATGCCATCACGCTCCTTGGCCAGTGCATCCTGCTCGGCGCGGATCTTCATCTCCTCGAGCCGCGCGAGCTGACGCAGCCGCGTATTCAGCACATAGTCGGCCTGAACCTCGGAGAGGCCGAAGTGCGCCATCAGCACCGGCTTCGGCTCGTCTTCGGTACGGATGATGCGGATCACCTCGTCGATATTCAGAAAGGCGATCAGCAGGCCATCCAACAGGTGCAGTCGCTCGAGCACCTTGTCGAGCCGATGCTGGAGTCGGCGGCGGACGGTGGCGCGCCGATAGCTCAGCCATTCGGTCAGGATCTCGTGCAGGCTCATGACCCGCGGCCGGCCGTTGAGCGCGATCAGGTTCATGTTGACCCGATAGCTGCGCTCGAGATCGGTGGTGGCGAACAGGTGCGACATCAGCCGCGCGACATCGATGCGGTTCGAGCGCGGCACCAGTACCAGCCGGGTCGGGCATTCATGGTCTGATTCATCGCGCAGATCTTCCAGCATCGGCAGCTTCTTCGCCTGCATTTGGGCGGCGATCTGCTCCATCACTCGGCTGCCGGAGACCTGATAGGGTAGGGCGGTGATGATGATGTCGCCCTGCTCTAGCTCGTAGCAGGCACGTTGCTTGACCGAGCCGTGCCCGGTCTCGTACATCCGCCGTAGCTCGGCCGGCGGCGTAATGATCTCGGCCGCGGTCGGGAAGTCTGGCCCGGGGATGAAGCGCATCAAGGTATCCAGCTCAGCGTTTGGATGCTTGAGCAGATGGATGCAGGCCTTGGCGACCTCGCGCAGATTGTGCGATGGGATGTCGGTGGCCATGCCGACCGCGATGCCGCTGGTGCCATTCAGCAGCAGGTTTGGCAACCGCGCTGGTAGCGTTTTCGGCTCCTCCAAGGTGCCATCGAAGTTCGGCTGCCAGTCGACCGTGCCCTGTGCGACCTCGGCCAACAGCAGATCAGCATAGGGCGTGAGACGCGACTCGGTGTAGCGCATCGCCGCAAACGATTTAGGATCATCCGACGAGCCCCAGTTGCCTTGGCCATCGATCAGCGGATAGCGATAGCTGAACGACTGCGCCATCAGCACCATCGCTTCATAGCAGGCGCTGTCGCCATGCGGATGGAACTTACCAAGCACGTCGCCGACGGTACGCGCCGATTTCTTGAACTTGGCCGTGGCCGTGAGCCCGAGATCGGACATCGCATAAAGGATGCGTCGCTGGACCGGCTTCAACCCATCGCCGATGTGCGGCAAGGCCCGATCCAAGATCACGTACATCGAGTAATCGAGGTAGGCCTTTTCGCTAAAGAGATGCAGCGGCAGCTGCTCAAGGCCTTCAGGACTATAGATGGGGTTTTCGCTCATGCAGATGTCTTGGATTCGCGCGGCTTTGGCGTCCTTGCATGATGAGTCCAGAATCAGTGGGCGAGGGTGGCGACGCCATGCCCGAGCGAGGCGCTGACAATCATCGCCATGAAGGTCAAGACCACCCAGGTCATAGCGCCGGCGACCAGGTCGTCGGCGATGATGCCAAGCCCACCGCTGAAGCGCTCCTCCGCCCAGCTCACTGGCCAAGGCTTGAAGATGTCGAAGAGGCGGAACAATAGGAAGCCCATCAGAATCCAGGCCAGGCTGACCACAGGTGCAGCGGCCATGGCAACCAGGAAGCCAACCACCTCATCCCAGACGATGGAGGGCGGATCATCCTCGCCGGTCTCGGCGATAACCTTATTACAGGCCCAAATGCCGACGCCGATCAGGATAGCAACGGCGACCAGGTAGACCAGGCCGGGCAAGTTGGCTAGCACTAGGTAGATTGGAATTGCGACCAGGGTGCCGACAGTGCCCGGTGCCATCGGCGATAGGCCAGCACCAAAGCCATAAGCGATCAGGTGATCGGGACGGGTAGGTTGGAATCTGGGGCTGGCGACAGCATCGGTTGTTGGGGTCGTGCTCATTGGTGATCTCCAATAGAAGTTGAGTAGAGGTTGAGAGGTGATGGTTTTCGATGCCTTGAGCAGGTCAATTGGTGCCTGTGCGCGGAGTCGCGGTCGTCACCCATTAGCGGCAAAATGATCGTAGCCGCTGTGGTCACAGTGCCATTGATGGCCATCAGCGGTCATCCAGCGCAGCCCGGGGCGCGATTCGATCTCGCCGATCTGAGTCAACGGGCAGCCGGCGGCGGCGGCGAGCACCTTGAGCTCGGCAAGATGCGACTTGGGTATGGTAAAGCAAAGCTCATAGTCATCGCCGGCCGTGAGTGGTAAAGACCAATCGCTGCTGGCTGCGACCTCGCCAGCGACCTGATCGGCAAGCGGTAGGCGGTCGAGCTCGATGCGGGCGCCGCAGCCGGAGGCGGTAAGGAGATGACCCAGGTCTGAGGCGAGGCCGTCTGAGAGGTCAATCGCAGCAGTCGCGACCCCACGCAAGACCTCACCCAAGGTGACTCGCGGCGTCGGCCGCTCAAGGCGCTGGCGCAGATAGTCGCCAAGCGGCTCGCCGCGCTGCAGATGTTGCAGTGCGAGCCCAGCGTCGCCGAGCGCGCCACTCACGCAGATCAGATCGCCGGTCCGCGCACCTGAGCGGCGTAGCGTATGGCCCTCGGGCACGAAACCATGCACCTGCACTGAGATGGTCAAGGGGCCGCGGGTCAGATCGCCACCGACGAGGCGGACGTCTTCCTGACGCGCTAGCTCGGCAAAACCCTGTGCGAAGGCCTGTAGCCAAGCCTCGTCCGGCTCGGGCAGCGTCAGTGCCAGGGTCGCCCAGGCCGGCTCGGCGCCGACCGCCGCCAGGTCGCTGAGGCCGACCGCGAGTGACTTATGGCCTAGGCCCTCAGGGGCGGTCTCGGGCAGGAAGTGGACGCCGGCGACCAGCGTATCGATACTGATCGCTAGCTCGCGATCGGACGGCACCTGCAGCAGGGCGCAGTCATCGCCGATATCGAGCAGGACATCGTCGCGCGGACTGCCAAGGCCAGTGAGGTGTCGCTGTATCAGGTTGAATTCGGACATCGCGAGGGCTCTCAACGGGCGCGGTTGTTATCGGCTAAGCGGGTGTCTTGCGGGCAAGCTCATCGGCGCGAGCCGAGCGTGCGACTCGGTCCAGCACTGCATTGACATAGCGATGTCCCTGCTCGGCGCCGAAGGCCTTGGCCAGTTCGACGGCCTCATTGATGACCACGCGCACCGGCAGTTCATGACTGTACAGCAATTCATAGGTGCCGATGCGCAGGATGCTGCGCTCGACCGGGTCGAGGCTCTGCAGTGAGCGATCGAGGTTACCACGCAAGGCGTCGTCGATCTCGTCGGCCTTCTCTGGAATCCCGCGCAGCAGGCTGCTGAAGAGTTGATGATCGTATGCTCGGACGCTCGCCGATTGCTTGGCCGGCTTGCCTGTCGACCGGTCGTTATTGCCGCTTGACGCGGCGGCAGCTGTCTCGACAGGGTCTTCGGACATGCCTTCGGCAATCGCCTCCATCCAGGACGGGTCGTCGAAGAAATGGCTGGCGATCTCGGCGGGCGTTTGTGCGCTGACCTGCCATTGATAGAGCGCGAGTACGGCATAGCGACGCGCCTCGCTGCGGCGTCCAGCCATCTCAGGAAAGTCCGCGCAGCAGGTCGACCATCTCAATCGCCGAGAGCGCGGCCTCAGCGCCCTTGTTGCCGGCCTTGGTGCCGGCGCGCTCAATGGCCTGCTCGATGGTATCCACCGTCAGCACGCCGAAGGTGACCGGAAGCCCGTGCTTGAGGCTGACCTGGGCCATGCCTTTGACGCATTCACTCGCCACGTACTCGAAGTGTGGCGTGCCGCCGCGGATCACCGCGCCGAGCGCGATGATGGCGTCATGATCGCCCTTGGCCGCGATGCGCTCGATGACCACCGGCATCTCAAAGGCGCCCGGCACCCGCACGATGCTGAGGTCGGCCTCTTCGGCGCCGTGGCGCTTGAGGCTGTCGATAGCGCCCTTCTCGAGGCTATCGACGATGAAGCTGTTCCAGCGTGATACCACCAGGCAGTATCTCGCATTGCCGGCGCGCAGCGCGCCTTCATAGGTCTTGATCATCTTTATCTACTGTTAACTGCTGCTCTAAAACGCTAGCCGCCGAGGTATTCAACCACCTCGAGGTCGAATCCGGAAATGCCGTGCATGGCCTTGGGTGCGCTCATGACGCGCATCTTGTGAACGCCGACATCAGCGAGGATCTGGGCGCCGATGCCATAGGTGCGCAGCTCATTGCGGGTGCTATGTGGGTGCGGTGGCGCTGCTGCTTGGTCGCCAGGCTCGCTGATCGCGGCCAGCTTGGCTAGGACGTCATCATCTTGATCGCGATTGCGCAGCACCACGACCACGCCTTCGCCCGCCTCGGCGATCTGCCGCATCACATTGTCCAGGGGCCAGCCACAGGAGGGGTGCTGGGTGCCAAACAGGTCGCAGAGGGCATTTTGCAGATGCACGCGGACCAGCGTCGGTCGCTCAGGATCGATCTCGCCCTTGACCAGCGCCAAATGGATGTCGTTCTCGATGGTGTCGCGGTAGGCGGTGACCTCGAAGTCCCCATACGCTGTCGGCAGACGACCCTGCGCCTCGCGGATCACGGCCTTTTCGTTCGCGACCCGATAGTGGATCAGGTCGGCGATGGTGCCGATCTTCAGGCCATGGGTCTCGGCGAAGGTCTCGAGGTCGGGACGGCGTGCCATGGTGCCGTCTTCGTTCAGGATCTCGACGATCACGGCGGCCGGTTCAAACCCAGCGAGCCGGGCCAGATCACAGCCGGCCTCGGTATGGCCGGCGCGTACCAAGACGCCGCCCGGCTGTGCCATGAGCGGGAAGATATGCCCAGGCTGGACCAGATCGCTCGGCTTGGCGTCAGCGGCGACCGCGGCAGCGACTGTACGGGCGCGATCGGCCGCTGAGATGCCGGTGGTGACGCCATGCGCGGCCTCGATCGAGACTGTGAACGCGGTGGCATGCGGCGCATTGTTGGCGTTGACCATCAGCGGCAGCCGTAGTCGCTCGCAGCGCTCTTTGGCCAGGGTCAGGCAGATCAGACCACGGCCGTACTTGGCCATGAAATTGATCGCCTCTGGCGTGACGCTATCGGCAGCCAGCAGCAGATCACCCTCGTTCTCGCGATCTTCGTCGTCCATGATCACCACCATGCGCCCAGCGCGGAGCTCGTCGATGATCTCTTCGGTCGTGTTGAGGTTCATGGTTGGGGCAGGTCAGGGCGAGCGGCGCGAGGTCAAGCCGACTAGGATAACGCAGTGCTTGCCGGGCGTCACTCGGTGCTGCTGGCGTGTTAGCACCGCGCTGCCCACTGAGCCACTGAGCTGCTGGGCTGCTGAGCTGCTGAGCTGCTGATGCTAGACTGAATGAATTGAATACCGCCAAATGATAAGCATCTCTCTCCTCTATGACTGATCACAGCTTGCTTATTGCCCCCTCACGCCTCAGCCCAGAGACCCATCAACGCGGACTCGACAAGGTCTCGCGTATCCCGGTCAAGGTCGAACGGCTTGCGGAGATTCCGCGCAAGCCGGCCTGGATTCGGGCCAAGGCGCCTACCGGACCGGGCGTAGCGCGGATCAAACGGCTGCTACGCGAGAATCGACTGGCAACCGTCTGCGAGGAGGCGCAGTGCCCAAACCTAGGTGAGTGCTTCAACCATGGCACAGCGACCTTCATGATCCTGGGTGATGTCTGCACCCGGCGTTGTCCGTTCTGTGACGTGGCTCACGGCCGCCCGCAGCCGATCGACACGGCCGAGCCCGAGCTGCTCGCCGAGTCGATCAAGCGCATGGGGCTCGGCTATGTGGTGATCACCTCGGTCGATCGCGATGATCTGCGCGATGGCGGCGCCGGGCACTTCGCGGCCTGCTTGACTGCGGTACGGCAGCGTTGTCCGCTGACCAAGCTTGAGGTCTTGGTGCCAGACTTTCGCGGCCGTGAGGAGCGGGCGTTGGCTGTATTCAACGGTGATGCGATACCTGATGTCTTCAACCATAACCTGGAAACCGTGCCGGCGCTTTATGCTGAGGCGCGGCCGGGCGCTGACTATGCCGGCTCGCTGGCGCTGCTGCAGCGCTTCAAGGCGCTGCACCCGCAAGTGTCGACCAAATCCGGGCTGATGCTGGGCCTTGGTGAGACCTCCGAGCAGGTGCTAGCGGTGATGGCCGATCTGCGCGCGCACGGCTGCGATATGCTGACCCTGGGCCAATATCTGCAGCCGAGCCGGGATCATCTGCCGGTGCGTCGCTACTGGGAGCCGGCCGAGTTCGAGGCGCTGCGCGAGGCCGGCGAGCGAATGGGCTTCAACAACGTGGCCAGTGGGCCGATGGTACGCTCTTCGTATCATGCGGATCAGCAGGCGATGGGCGCGATCGGCTAAGACTGCGCCTGGTCCGTGACCGAAGCGGCTAGCGCGATGCGAACTGTTTGCTGCCAATGATGATGCTCTTGACGCTAACGCTCGCTTTCTTGTTGTTTATGGCCCTGATCGGTGCCATCCATGGGCTGAATCGCATCGCCGTCGATCGCTATGGCTACGAGCCCTTTGCGCTGCCCAATGCGGCGCTGATGTGCATTCCAAGCCTACTGCTGTTGTCGGTTGCCTCTGCGCTGCCGGCACTGGCAACAACGCTGGCCATGCCTGAGCCGATCGTCGCTGTGAAGTTGCTGATCTGGGCGCTCTTTCTGGTAGGGATGTTTGCCTTGCTGAGCTGGCGGACAAACGGCTGGCTTGCCGGTTTTGCGGCCCTGATCCTTGCGGTGGCAGCCCCAATCGTACTTTTCAGCATCCTGTTTCAGCGTTTGTCCCGCTGATCTGTGGGTTAATCAGCGTTAATGTCAAACCTCGGACCTAGAGTTGCCCACAAGTCAGGCCGCGGCTCCCCAAGTTGTCATCCGCTCTGGCTGTCATCTAATCGTAACCGCTTGTTTTTATCTAAGCTATTGTTTGATAATTAAAAATTATTGAAGGATAACGTTTGGCCAATTTGAAGTAAGCAGCAAACACTCATGCACTTAGTAAGGGTTTCGACAATGTATCCACCGACTTATCCACAGGCGCTGTGGATCAGGTCTAAAACGTCAAGCAGGGGAACGGCTTGCGCTCATCTCTCGCAGTCGTTGCGAGCTTTGCGGCCTAAGTCGGTCAAGCGCGCCAGCGCGAGCGCCGTCTTGGTCAGTGTCCTGAGGTTGTTTGGAGGTCGCGATGTTCACCGGGATCATTGAGGCTGTTGGTCGGATCGAGGCGCTTGAGGAGCGCGGCGGCGATCAGCGCATCCGGATTGACTCAGGTGCGCTCGATCTCAGTCAGGTCTCGGTCGGCGATAGCATTGCCGTCAATGGCGTCTGCCTGACCGCGGTCGAGCTGACGCCGCGTGGGTTTGCGGCCGATGTCTCTCGCGAGAGCCTCTCGTTGACGACCCTGGGCAGGCTCAAGGCTGGCGCGCGGGTCAACCTAGAACAGGCGCTGCGCTTGTCGACGCCGCTGGGCGGGCACCTGGTCAGTGGCCATGTCGATGGCGTCGGGACCCTGCTTGATATCCATGAGGATGCCCGCTCCTGGCGTCTGCAAATCCACGCCCCCGGCGAGCTGGCACGCTACATCGCGATGAAGGGCTCGATCTGTGTCGACGGCATCAGTTTGACCCTGAACAAGGTCAAGGGCGCGGTCTTCGAGCTGAACATCGTTCCACACACACTCAGGGCGACTATCATCAGCGAATATCAGGTTGGCACCCAGGTGAATCTGGAGGTCGATCTGATCGCACGGTATCTCGAGCGCCTACTGCTCGGTGAGCAGGCGGCAGAGCACCTGGGCGCGGGGCTGACCGAGGAGTTTCTGCGCCGTCATGGGTTTGCTTGAGCGGGAACCAGCCGTCTTGGTTGTCGCCGACCGCGCTCCCGCTGGTCAATCCGCTTGCGCCACACTAGACTTCAGGACTGGCCTGCATCCATAGGAGCCCCATGATGTCGCCCCGCGCATTTGCCGAGCATCCGCGGCCCGCCGCCCCCCCAGAGGGCGATGCCGAACGCCAACCGCTCATCGACCCGCCAGCAGGCACCCGCGTCAGCGAAGCCGACTACTGGGCCCAGTATTATGAGCACGAAAACGGCTACGAATGGAATAACGGCGTACTGGAGGTCAAGCCGGTGTCCGATGCCCTCACCACCTGGATCTACCAATGGTTGCTCGGGCTGTTTCGGCTCTACCTCGACAGCCACCACAACGCCCGCCTGACCTGCCTGGAATTCGGCTTTCGCCTCAGCCTGCCGAACAAGGTCGCCATCCGCAAGCCCGACCTCGGCCTGGTGCTCGACAGCAATCCCCAGCCGCTCGCGGACCTGGACCGCTCCTACCAAGGCACCTTCGACCTCTGCGTCGAAGCCCTCTCCGACAGCAGCCCAGCCGAGATTCGGCGCGACACCGAGCAAAAGCACGACGAATATCAAGCCGCCGGCGTGCCCGAGTACTACATCATCCACCATGACCCGCGCTGGCAATTGTTCTATCGGCGCAACGCCTTCGGTCTCTACGAGCCCATCCCCCGCGAAGCCGGCCTCATCCGCTCAGCGATCCTGCCCGGCTTTCGCTTTCGGCTCGAGGATCTCAGTCGCCAGCCGAGCCCAGAGGCGATGCTCGAGGACCCAGTCTACGCGCCCTTCGTGCTGCCGAACTGGCAGCGGGATCGCCAGGCGCGCGCGCAGGCCGAGCAGCGAGCCGCAACGGCCGAGCGGCTCGCTGAACAGGAGCGTCGTGAGAAAGACCATGAACGCGCGGAGAAAGAACGTGAGCGCGCGGAGAAAGAACGTGAGCGCGCCGAAAAAGAGGCGCTGCTCGCGGAGTTGGCCCAACTTCGTGGTCAGCTGAGATAACCGGCGCTTGAACCAGCCGCCTGCCCCTCCTATCCCGCTTAACGCCAATGGGCCATCCTTGTTTTTAACGTGCGTATTGAAAGTTTCATGCTCGATTTTTCAGCGTGAGTGACTTCCTTGCACAATGTCGGTGCAGTTTCCTTGAGTGAGCGAAAGGATTCTTGCTGCGCAAGACTTTTGGATCTGACGATGAATCATCCAGAGTCTATCTTGCGCGAGCCGCTGGGGAAATAATATCTATATGTCATGTCCCGTGAGATCCAATTTTGTTTTTCGGTTGAGGGGTTTATGTGATCTTGTGTGGGCCATGCCCTTGACTGTGATGCTGCGATGTCACGGATCTAACAAGAAGCAGGCAGGGTCGATTTGCTGTCGTGAAGAAACGGACCTTGCGGTTTTTCGTGCCTAATGGTGACGTGCGTCATGACCTATTGGTCGATTGTAGCGGCTTTCTTTGACATGATTGTAACTTCCAAAAAGCTGAGCGGATCTGGTTCACCTAATGTCATGCATTAGCGCAACTGAGTACGAGCTTGGGCAAGCGGTAAGGGCATAAAAGCGAGACCAATCTAGGTGGACTCAAGAGCAAGAAGGGCGCTTGGATGCTGGTTGCTGGTTGCTGGCTGTTGTCGGCAGCACCTGCCTGCAACTGCCCCTTTTTGCCGCAGAAGCAGCACCCGAATAAGAATGGCGTTGCCCCGAACAGCGTCTCCTTGCCATCAGGGCCAGGCTCTATCGCGGGCCTCGGCGAGGCCTTCCAGCCCTTGCTGAGCGCCGGCTCCGCGCGCTACGCGATCCAGATCGATCTGCCTCGCGGCGTTGCCGGTCACGCGCCGCAGCTCAAGCTTCAGTATGACTCCGCCCTTGGCGACAGCCCAGCCTCGCTCGGTTGGACATACGGTCCGGGCGCCATCAGCCGCCAAGTCGACAAGGGTCTGCCACGGTACCTGGATGGTCCCAACGGCCTTGACGATGACCACGACACCGTCGTAGACAACGCGGAAGAGGTCGACCAATTCGTCGGGCCAGACGGCGAAGAGCTCGTTCCCATTGACGGCGGCAGCTACCGGGCACGTATCGAGGGCAGCTTCTCCCGCTATCGACGCATTGGGGACGGCTGGCAGGTCGACCTCAAGTCTGGTACCAGGCTGGTCTATGGTGAGACCCCGGGGGCGCGGGTCACCGATGCTGCCGGCACGCGCATTTACCGTTGGCTGTTGGAGTCGAGCACCGACGCCAACGGCAACCGTAGAGGATAAACCCGACTGGCGCGTCGACGCCCGAGCCGGCTTCTCAGTCCGCACCGCGCACCGCCTCGCCGGCATCGACATCGGCATCCAAGGCGCACAGCCATCCGGGTGCGCGTCCGGCGACTGGAATCAGGACGGCATCCAAGACGCCTTGATCAGCCGCTATCGGCTCGCCTACGACACCACCGCGCCCAATCGCCAGCAGCTCACACAGATCACCCGCTTCGGCAGCGACGGCGATGATCGCAACTATCTGCCGCCGACCCGCTTCCGCTATTCCGGCGCCCAACCCGCCCCTGAGCTCTCCGCAGCCGACGCGTTGCTCAGCGTCGAGAACGCACCGAGCAGCGTCATGGACAATGGGCTGGTCGAGCTAATCGACCTCAACCGCGACGGCCTGCCGGACCTGCTTCATACCGACCTCTATGGGGGCGGACACCGCGTCTCCGTCAATCGCGGGCAGCACCAGCGCTCTGGTCGCAGCCTGATCGAGCTCGCGGACCCAGTCCCGCTGCAAAGTGCCGACGGCCGTGCGCTGGCCTACCACCTCGCAGAGGGGCAGGTGAGCCTCACCGACATGAACGCCGATGGCATCGCCGATCTGGTCCATACCAGCCTCGATCAGGGCGTTGCCTACTTCCCGAACAGTGGCGCGCTCGCCTGGAACGCACGTCGCCCGATGAGTGCGGTGGAGACCATCCCACCGGCGCCAGCCGCCCTAGAGGCGGTCGAGACCCTGGACCTGGACTTCGACAAGCGCATGGACGTGGTCATGAGCACCGACTCCGGCTACCGGGTCTGGTACAACCAACGGGCCGGCGCCTGGTCGCGCGAGGTCCGCACGCCGGGTGCACGCATCGACGACCGCGTCCTCGCGTTCGGCGACGACGGCGTTCAATTTGCTGACATGAACGGCGACCAACTCATGGACGTCGCGCAGATCGGCCCGACCCAGATCCGCTACGTCGCTGGCCTCGGCTACGGCCGCTTCGCCGAGGCCGTCGAGATCCCCATCCCGGACGTCGTGCTCACCGACGGCAGCAACGGCCACGAAACCCACGGGGTCGATGCCAGTACCGGCAAGGCTAGGAAGATGATCAAGCGCTGGTTCGGCGACGGGCTGCATCCATTGATCGACACCGGCGAGCTGTTGCGTGAGAAGAATTGCCTATCCTTGTGCATGGATGCCGTGCTGATCTTGACCAGGATGGCCAATCATCCGCGTCTCTTGAATGAACCCGAATCGCATCAATACCCGAGCTTGTTTGTCGGGATACGTTGCGCTAACCTCCTTACTCTGCGCGAAATGCAGCGAGACCTCGTGCAGCCGCGAGGACAAACAGGATCGCCTGCCGCTGGCGCGCGGCGGTCGCCGACGACAACCCCTCAATCCTACGCTGAGCACGAGTCTTCTCTATGTCTATCCCAATTGGCGTGTTGCCGCTGGTTCAGACCATTCTCAGGCGACTAGCTTGGCTCTGCGTGCTGGCGGGCGTTGCAACGCTGGCGCTCGCCCGCGGTGACGTCGGGCCGTCCCCGTCGGCGGCCGAGGACCCGGCCGTCCAGGTCCAGCCTCTGGTGATCGGCGGCACTGACGCCGAACCCGGCGAGTTTCCGGGCCAGGTCTTGATGCGCTTCTCCACTGGATCCTTCGCCGGGGCGGATTGCGGTGGCACGTTGATTCATCCCCAGTGGATTCTGACTGCCGCGCACTGCTTCTATGACGACTCAGACAACCTCGACGACGACTTCATCGACCTGCGTCTGGGCGAGCATCAGGCCAACGTGAACGAAGGGGTCGAACTCTTCCTCACCCAGGACGACATCAAGGCCTTTCATTTCCATCCCGAGTTCTCGCCGCCGAACTACGAGACCAACGATCTGGTGCTGATCGAACTCAAGGAGCCCGTGGAGTTGTCCGGCGCGATCGACGTAGGCCGAATCAATCAGCTGCCCGTGGGCGCCCCGCTAGAGGCGGTCGGCCAAGGCGCCACCGTGATCGGCTGGGGTCTGACCGCGTCCGACGGCGACGGCTCGCACCTGCTCCAAAAGCTGGCCTACAGCCTGACGTCCGGACCCAGCGGAGACTGCTCCGACCCAAAGAAGATCTGCGCCGCTCCAGTTGGCGGATCGGGCAACTGCGATGGGGACAGCGGCGGACCGCTACTGGCTCGGGACGATCTCGGGGTTTGGCACCAGATCGGTGTCGTCAGCTACGGTGCTGGACCTAACTGTGGCGCGGGCACCGACGTCTACATGCGTGTGTCGAGCTATCGGGATTGGATCAACCAGACCACGGGCGGCGTGCTCGAGCCGCTCTATGCCGCCCCCGTTGGCTCAGGAAACCAAAGCTGCGACAGCTGGGAGAATGCCTGCACCCTGCGGGATGCATTGGCGATAGCCACCAGTGGACGGTCAATCTGGATCAAGGCCGGTCTACATCTGCCCGGTGACCAGCGTGGTGACTTCTTTCGCGTGCCACCTGGTGTCTCCCTCTACGGCGGCTTTGATGGCTCCGAGACCGAGCTTGGCGAGCGGGATTGGGCTAACAACCGCACCATTTTGAGCGGTGACATCGGGGGTGACGATCTCAACGATGATGGCAATACCATCGCTGAAACTGGTCTTCACATCCGCGGATTCAACAGTGCGCATGTCCTCTACCTCGATGGTTCCGACGGCCCACCCGTTGAAGCGGATACGGTCATCGATGGCCTGACGGTGACCGCCGGGGAGTCTTTTGGAACATTTTACCCAGACACCGTTGGGGGTGGGCTCTTCTGTAAAGGAGACGGCCCCGGATCAGCGTGCAGCCCGACCATCCGCAACCTGATGTTCAGCGGCAACCGGGCTGTGGACGGCGGCGCCATGTTCATCGACGGCCGCGCTGGAGGCAGCAGCACTGCGAGGCTGACCAACGTGGCCTTTGTTGGCAATCGAGCTGATTTGGGTTTGGACCGTGGTGCCGGCGGCGCTTTATACAGCTGGGGAGAAGGGGGGGCGGTC
Source organism: Halochromatium sp. (assembly GCA_010912705.1). Taxonomy (GTDB): domain Bacteria; phylum Pseudomonadota; class Gammaproteobacteria; order Chromatiales; family Chromatiaceae; genus Lamprobacter. The sequence continues at coordinate 59,701 of POWB01000020.1, read as the reverse complement.
GCTCCTGTTATGAACAACGTCAGCTTTGGTGCTAACTTGGCGAAGTTTCACGGCGGCGCCCTCTCTAACGATCACGCGACAATCGTCCTGACCAACGCCATCCTTTGGGGCAACACTGCCTCTGTCACCGGCAGTGAAGTCGTCAATGAAGCGTCGAACGTCACCTTCTCTCACAGTCTGATCGAAGGCGGCTGGGACGGCAGCGGCGTCGAAAACCTTGACTCGAGCACTGTTGTCGATGGCGGTGGCAACCTGAGCAGTGATCCCCTGTTCGCCGATATGGAGAAAGGGAATTTGCGGTTGCTCAGCCTCTCTCCCGCCATTGATGCCGGCGACAACGGCGCGGACCTGCTCGAGTACGATTTAGACGGCAACCCACGCCGGGTGGACAGCCTCTTGATTGAGGATACAGGGGTCGGCTCCAAACCTCCTGTCGATATGGGGGCCTACGAGGAGCAGGGCGGGGCCGTATGTGCAGATTTCAATCGGGGCTACGTCAACCCCCAGGCCGCCGGCAGCGGTCGCGGCGATACCTGGGCCGATGCCTTCACCAGCTTACAGATCGCCTTAACGTATACGCGAGCATGCGAGGATTTGAGAGAGCTATGGGTGGCTGGCGGGGTGTACCTGCCTGGCACAGAGCGAGAAGATACCTTCAAAATTCCCTCAGGCGTTGCCCTCTACGGCGGGTTTGCGGGCACCGAGACCAGCCGAGATCAACGAAACTGGGCCGTCAATCCGAGCATTCTCAGCGGTGATATTGACGGCGACGATCTGACCGATCCCAAGGGGGTGGTCCACAACAGTGACGACATCGACGGTGAGAACAGCTTTAATGTGCTCTATTTGGACGGGACTGCCGCGTCCGGCTCGCCCATCTCTGGGAGCACAGTGATCGATGGTTTTATCATCACTGCAGGTCAAGCCGATAACTCCGAGGGATCGACGACTGGCGGGGGCGGCGGGCTCGCCTGTGATGGAGAAAATCCAGGCGGGGACTGTAGTCCAACCCTGCGCAACCTCCGGTTTGTCGGCAACTGGGGAGATGCGGGTGGCGCGATAGCACTCGATGGGACCGATGGGGGCAAGTCCAGTCCGAGCCTGGCCAATGTTATCTTTCAGGGCAACGCGGCCTACTGGGGTGGCGCTCTGTTCGCCTCCGCTGCAGATGGAGGCGAGGTTAGCCCGACACTGACGAACGTCACCTTCAGTCTCAATCAGGCCATAATCAACCCCGCTGGTGACGTCGATTCCCGCGTCGATTCCGGGAAAGGTGGCGCCATCTTTACCTTCAACACGATCGAGTTCGGGATACTGAACTCGGTGCTTTGGGGGAACACGGCGGAGAACGCTGGCAATGAGATCGCGAATGTCAGCTCCACAATAGGATTTGCGCATAGCCTCGTCGCGGGCGGCCTGGATGGCGCCAATATCCTGCTGGACGATGGTGGCTCCATTGCCGATGGCGGCGGCAACCTCGACGGTGACCCCCTCTTTGTTAACCCTACAAGCGGAGACCTACGTATCGCGACAGACTCGCCAGCTGTGGACAGCGGCGACAGCACCGCCATCGGTCTCCTACGGGACGTGGCTGCTCACCCTCGCAACGTCGGCGCCGCCGTGGATATGGGTGCGCACGAAGCCCCTGCAGCACCGATCTTCGTAAAGGCCACGGCCACCGGTGCGGCGACCGGTCTGTCTTGGACCAACGCCTTGACCGACCTCCAAGATGGTCTGAACTACGCCGTCCCTGGAGCCGAAGTCTGGGTGGCTCGTGGTGTCTATCGACCTGGTCCGGCGAGGAGCGACAGCTTCATGCCCACGCCAGGCACCGCGCTCTATGGCGGCTTCGACGGATCGGAAAGCGAGCGTAACCAACGAGACTGGAATGCGAACCCTACGGTATTGAGTGGTGATGCCGCTGAAGACGATACGCAGGATGCGCAGGGCGTGACGGTACCGGGTGGCATCAACGGTGACAATAGTTATCACGTGCTCACGCTCGACGGCACCGGTTACCGCACGATCGGTGATGACACCGTCATCGACGGGTTCATTGTGACAGGCGGCGCCGCCCGCGGCGGATTCAGCGACATCGACGGTTATGGCGGTGGCATCTATTGCAACGGTTCTGGAGCAGCCAGCGAATGCAGTCCGACCCTCAGGCATCTTGTCATTAGGACCAACGTTGCGGTCGACGGAGGCGGGCTCTACTGCGATGGCTACAATGAGGGCAGATGCCAGGCCTCGCTAACAAACGTGTTGTTCTTTGATAATCAAGCCGACGATAGTGGTGGTGCCGTCTTCAACGATGGCGAGTTCGGCACCTCTCGTCCGACCCTGATCAACGTGACCTTGGCCGGGAATCGCGCCGACGTATCGGGTGGTGGGATTTATAATCTTGGTGTTGATGGTGAGAGCGCCCCCGACCTAACCAACGTTATCCTTTGGGGAAACACTGCACCTGCTAATGATGGGGAACAAATCTTTAACAATAACGGCAGTGTTTCCATCACTCACAGTCTCGTGGAAGGAGGTTGGAATGGGCCGGGCGTGGTCGACGAAAGCGGAACGTCCGGGGGCGGAGCGACCAATGGTGGAGGTAATCTAGGTGCAGACTCCACGGATGAGCTGTTTGTCTCTTTCGCTGACGGAAACGATGACCCAGACTTCCGATTGCGCACAAACAGCCCAGCCATCGATAAGGGCATCAACGGTTCCGTGACTCATCAGAGCCGTGATCTCGGCAATCTGCCCCGTATCCTGTCTGGGACCGTCGACATGGGCGCCTACGAGTTTTACAACCCCAACTGCGGTTCGACTTGCGACAGCGATGGTGATGGCGTCAATGACGAGCTCGATGTGTTTCCGCTGGACAGCACCGAGTGGGCCGACGGCGACGGCGATGGGGTTGGCGACAACGCCGACAATTGTCCTGACGCGGCCAATCCCGATCAGGCCGACGGTGACGGCGACGGCGTCGCGGATGCCTGCGACGCCTTCCCCGACGATCCGGCCGAGTGGGCCGACGGCGACGACGACGGGGTTGGCGACAACGCCGACAACTGTCCTGACGCGGTCAACCCCGATCAGGCCGACGGCGACGGCGACGGCGTCGGGAATGCCTGTGCGCTCTGCAACGAGTGCCTACCACGCTGGGGCGGCTGGCGGGCTATCCTGATCGACTAGATCGCTTGCTGGGGCTGCATCTGTGCAGATGCGTCAAGTTCGCTCGTTGCCGTTGTCGCTGTGGATTGTGCGACCACGATGACAACATGGGCGATCACGGCCCGGCTTGCCGATGCGGCCATCGCGACTTGGTGGTCTGAGGCTGCGATAGCCGCGTTCGAGGTTCCAGACATGGTGGATCGCTGCCAGGGTCAAGGCGACGGCGGTACGGACGTCAGATCCAAGCGCTGCGCGACCAGGTCCAGGATGGCCTTGAGCCTGTCTGAGGCCTCAAAAGCCATGTTCAGTACACTGGCGTTACGTTCTGGCTCATCTGGGTACTCGTGCGCAAACTGGTTGCGAATGGCGCGCAGCCGTGGCCAGTCCTCGGCCTGCTCCAGATAACCCAGTTGTTCCAGGCGGTTGAGCTTATCCAGCATGGGCCGGTGCTCGTAAGGCTCTTGTAAATAGCCCAACACGGCAGGCAGCAGGCGGCTGCCTATGGCATCCTGCAGCTTGCCAAAACGCAGCACGAATTGATCCAGATCCTGCACGGTCTCCGCATCCAGTGTTTCCAGGCGCTCGCCCGTCAACGGTCGCCAAGGCGCAAGGGCGGTCAGTGCGTAGGTCATGTAACGACGATGCTGTAAGCACTCGCGCCAGGCCTGCTGCAGGCGCAAACTGGGGATATCGTCTGTCATAGGGGGATGCCCGTCTGCTCGGCGATGGTGAAGATCGGTGGGCGCAGTCGCCGGTTAGGATAGTCGACCAGGACATCAATGTGCTGCTCTCCAAGTACCTGCTGCAACTGAACCTGGAACGCGATCTCCGCGTTCGCGATCGCGTTGGGCTCGGTGAGCGAGGTGCTAATCAGCAGGTCGATGTCGCCGCCGCGTTTGCAATCATCGGTCCGTGATCCAAATAGGCGCACGCTCGCGTTGGGGCCAAAGCAGCTCAGTGTTGCGCTTTTGATTGTCTGACGTTGGTGGTCGTTCAAGCGCACAGCGCATCTCCTCGCGTTCTAGACGCGCATCAACGAGCGAGTCGTCTAGGCCAAGAAATCAGGCACTATGCCCCAGGCCCTGCAACGAGGCCATGAAGTGAGCTCATGAGTTCATGCCAGAATCGTGATGTTGACAGCAAGGCTTTGCCCTCGCTCATGAGGACGAGGCGCTCATGCCTCTGATGTGTGCAGTCGAGCTTATCCTGCCATGTCGCATTGATCCAGCGATGGCTTGGCTGCTCTAACCAGCATGGCGGCGGGCTAGCCACCCCGTTAGATGAATCGCAGGAGATTCAGGTTTGCGTGAAGCTCGTGACTGATCCGATCCGGGTAGGGTGGTATAGCGCCAGGCAGGTTACCCTGAATCGAGCGACTGATCGGAGGTGAAGAGGATGGCTGAATCCAATGCTGAGCGGGTCATCGTCGGCCTCTCCGGTGGCGTCGACTCGGCGGTGGCCGCGCATCTGCTGCTGGAGCAGGGCTACCAGGTCGAGGCCCTGTTCATGAAGAACTGGGAGGAGGATGACGAGCCCGGCTACTGCGCGGCGGCCGAGGATCTGGCCGATGCTGAGGCGGTGGCCGAGCGGCTCGGTATCCGACTGCATCGGGTCAATTTTGCGACCGAATACTGGGATCGGGTGTTCGAGCATTTCCTGGCCGAGTATCGCGCCTTGCGCACGCCAAACCCGGATGTGCTCTGCAATAAGGAGGTCAAGTTCAAGGCCTTCCTGGATCATGCACTGACCCTTGGTGCCGATGCGATCGCAACCGGCCATTACGCGCGCGTTGAGCAGGGCACCGATGGGACGCACTTGCGCCTTGCTGTGGATGCGAACAAGGACCAGACCTACTTTCTGCATCAGCTGAGCCAGGCGCAGCTCGAGCGGGCGCTATTCCCGCTGGCCGATCTGACTAAGACTGAGGTCAGGGCGAGAGCGCGCCAGCTCGGGCTGGCGAACGCCGAGAAGAAGGACAGCACCGGCATCTGCTTCATCGGCGAGCGCCGGTTTGCGGACTTCCTCGACCGCTACCTGCCGCGCAATCCGGGGCCGATCATGACCCCCGAGGGCGAGGTTGTCGGCGAGCATCGCGGGCTCGCCTGGTACACCATTGGTCAGCGCCAGGGGCTTGGCATCGGCGGGGTCGCCGCGCATGAGGAGGCGCCTTGGTTCGTTGCAGCCAAGGCGGTCGAGCGCAATGCGCTGATCGTCGTGCAGGGGGGTGACCATCCACTGCTTTATTCGGAATATCTGGTCGGCGAGCAGTTGCACTGGATCGCTGGGCGGCCACCTATGGCCGCGCCGATCAACTGTCTTTGCCGGTTAAGGCATCGGCAACCGTTGCAGCGCTGTACCATCATCGATGTCGATAGCACGTCATGCCAGGTGCGATTCGATGTGCCACAGCGCGCGATCACGCCTGGCCAGTCGGCGGTGTTCTATCTCGACGATGACTGTCTGGGTGGCTGCGTCGTTCGGCAGGCCGGCTAGGGGCAATCCCTGCCGGCTGGGTCAAAGGCTTTCTAGGTGAACGACTGTTTTTGCCGGCTGCGGTATCGCTAACCGCTGCAGTCCTGTGCCCTGGTCGGTTACGATAGCCGGTCTTGCTAGGTTCGATGCGGCCTGCCTCTGAGCGCGTTGACGCCGGGTCATGCTGCTCTGTTCTACCTGGATGATGATTGCCTGGGTGGCTGCGTGCCCTTTGGCAGGCCCCTTGGGGTTGAGCCCGAGCGCTCTTGCAGAGCCACAGATTTCGCTTTCCGCCAGCCCAACTGGCACGCGCCTTCGAGACCCGAGACCTGAGACCCATGCCCTATAGCGACCAAGACCGCATCATCGCGCTCGCCGGACTCCATCAGGCGGCGCACTGCGTGCTGCGCATCGCCAACCGCGGCAGCGTCGACATCGATCAGATGGAGCCTTGCCTTTATAGCCTGTTCCAGATCGATGCCGCGGATGTGCCCGCGGTGTACGGCGAGCCCGGTGCCGTCGCGACGGGAGCACGACAGATCATCGCTCAGCTCACCGGCCAGCCGGAGCGCAATATAGAGATGACACGCTATGTGATCACGCTGCTCAAGCATGACCGCACCCTGGCTGGACGTAGCGATATGCTGGCGGCGATCGGTGAGGGCATCGAGGCTGCGCGTGAGGCCCGTGGTGATGCGCCCCTGATCGACCGTGAGCTGATCGCTCGCTTCGCCAGCCTCTATTCAGCGACCATCAGCAAGCTGGAGCCACGTATCATCGTGCGTGGCAATCCCCTCTATCTGCAGAATGAGGAGAATCAGGAACGTATCCGAGCGCTACTGTTGGCCGGCATTCGCGCGGCGATGCTTTGGCGGCAGTGCGGCGGGCGGCGCATGCAGATCCTGCTCGGCCGGCGCAAGCTGTTGGAGGCGGCGCGCGCCTACCTGAGCTCAGTCGCGAATATGCCTCAGCCCAGCTGAGCATAGGGCGCGGGAATTGACGAATTCTAGGGGGCAGGCTGGTCATAAAGATGTCATTCCGCCAGTAGATCGCTAGAATCTCCCCAATTCTGCCGTCAGCCCAATCTTCGGAGTCCTCCATGCACGACAGCTTCAAGTCCAAGGCGCGTCTCGACGCAGCCGGCAAGTCTTACGAGATCTTCCGCCTCGACGCGGTGCCGAACAGCGCGCGGCTGCCGTTCTCGCTCAAGATCCTGCTCGAGAACCTACTACGGTATGAGGATGGCGTCACGGTCAAGCGCGCCGACATCGAGGCGCTGGCCAACTGGGATGCCAAGGCCGAGCCGGATCGGGAGATTCAGTACCGCCCAGCGCGGGTGCTGATGCAGGACTTCACCGGCGTGCCGGCCGTGGTCGATCTGGCGGCGATGCGCGATGCGATGAGCGCGCTCGGCGGCGATCCGAACAAGATCAACCCGCTACAGCCGGCCGAGCTGGTCATTGACCACTCGGTACAGGTCGATAACTATGGCTCCGACAGCGCGCTCGAGTTGAATGCGCAGCTCGAGTTCTCGCGCAACCGCGAGCGCTATCGGTTCCTCAAGTGGGGCCAGCAGGCGTTCGACGACTTCAAGGTGGTGCCGCCAGATACTGGCATCGTGCATCAGGTCAATGTCGAATATCTGGCGCGGGTGGTGTTCGGGCGCGAGGTCAATGGCGTGCTCCAGGCCTATCCGGATACCCTGGTCGGCACCGACTCCCATACCACCATGATCAATGGCGTTGGCGTGCTGGGCTGGGGTGTCGGCGGGATCGAGGCCGAGGCCTCGATGCTCGGCCAGCCGGTCTCGATGCTGATCCCGCAGGTGGTTGGCGTGAAGCTGACCGGGGAGCTGCCCGAGGGCGCCACCGCCACCGATCTGGTGCTGACCATCGTCGAGCTGCTGCGCAAGCAGGGCGTGGTCGGCAAGCTGGTCGAGTTCTATGGGCCGGCGGTCAAGCGCCTGCCGATGGGCGATCGCACCACCATCGCCAACATGGCGCCCGAGTACGGCGCCACCTGCGGGCTGTTCCCGATCGATGACGAGACGCTCGACTTCCTACGCCTCACCGGCCGGGATGATGAACAGGTTGCGCTGGTCGAGGCCTATGCCAAGGCCCAAGGCATGTTCGATGTCGATGGCAGCTTCGAGGCCGACTTCAGCGAGACCCTAGAACTCGACATTGGCAGCATTGTGCCCAGCCTCGCCGGCCCCAAGCGCCCGCAGGATCGAGTGCCGCTGACCGAGATCAAGGCCAGCTTCGCCGGGGCGCTGAAGACGTTGAACGCCGAACGTGGCGTCGATGATCGCCCCGCTGTGACGAGCACGATCGATGGCGAGCCGGTCACAATCGGCGATGGCGCGGTGGTGATCGCGGCGATTACCTCTTGCACCAATACCTCGAACCCAAGCGTGATGCTGGGCGCCGGACTGGTGGCGAAGAAGGCCGTCGAGCGCGGTCTGAAGGTGCCGGCCTGGGTCAAGACCTCGCTCGGGCCGGGCTCGATGGTGGTGACTCGTTATCTGGAAGCGGCCGGCCTGATGACGCCGCTCAAGCAGCTTGGCTTCCATGTCGTCGGCTACGGCTGTACCACCTGCATCGGCAACTCCGGCCCATTGCGTCCGGAGGTCTCAAAGGCGATCAGTGACGGCGATCTGACCGTCGCCTCGGTGCTGTCCGGCAACCGCAATTTTGAGGGCCGCGTGCATCCCGAGGTGCGGATGAACTACTTGGCCTCGCCGCCGCTGGTCGTCGCCTACGCGCTCGCCGGTCGTATGGGCTTTGATCCTTACAATGACCCGATCGCCGATGATGCCGATGGCAAACCAGTCTATCTGCGCGACATCTGGCCGACCCAGGCCGAGGTAGCCGATACCGTCGCGAGCTTCCTCGGCCAGGACGATTTCCGTTCGACCTACGCCGATGTCTTCGCTGGCGATGCGCATTGGCAGACGCTCGAAGCGCCCGCCGGCAAGGTCTTCGATTGGGACCCAAGCTCGACCTACATTCAGGAGCCGCCTTATTTCCAGGGCATCCAGATGCAGCCGGAGCCGGTGCAGCCGATCCGCGACGCGCGCTGTCTGGCGGTGCTCGGCGATTCGGTCACGACGGACCATATCTCGCCGGCTGGCAGCATCAAGGCCGACAGTCCGGCCGGTCGTTATCTGATCGAGCAGGGTGTCGCACCAGGCGACTTCAATTCCTATGGCTCAAGGCGCGGCAACCATCAGGTGATGATGCGCGGCACCTTCGCCAACATTCGGCTGCGCAACCGGATGGCGCCGGGAACCGAGGGTGGGGTGACCCTGCATCAGCCCTCCGGTGATCAAGAGTCGATCTATGATGCGGCGATGCGCTATCAGGCCGAGGGCGTGCCGGTGGTGGTGATTGCCGGCAAGGAATACGGCTCCGGCTCCTCGCGCGATTGGGCCGCGAAGGGACCGCGCCTGCTCGGCGTACGCGCCGTAATCGCTGAGAGCTATGAGCGCATCCATCGCACCAACCTGGTCTGCATGGGCATCCTGCCGCTGCAGTTCCAGCCCGGCGAGAGCGCCGAGTCCCTTGGTCTCACAGGCACCGAGCTGTTCAGCATCGGTGATCTGGATGACGGCAATGCCAAGCAGGTCGAGGTGATCGCGACCCATGCCAACGGCAGCGAGGTTCGCTTCCAGGCCAAGGTCCGTATCGATACCCCGAACGAGGCCGATTACTACCGCAACGGCGGCATCCTGCACTATGTGCTGCGGCGCTTGGCTGCGGTCTAAGGAGGCTTGTGAACCTGATGGAGTTATCCCCCCTCACCGCCATCTCGCCCATCGACGGCCGCTATGCGGCCAAGACCGCTGATCTGCGCTCGATCTTCAGCGAATTCGGGCTGATCCGGCATCGAGTGGTGGTCGAGATCGCCTGGCTGAAGGCGCTTGCCGATTGCCCCGAGATCGCCGAGGTGCCGGCGTTATCGAACGACGCCCAGCAGCGGCTCGATGCGATCGGCGGCGAGTTCTCGGTCGAAGACGCCGCGCGCATCAAGGCGATCGAGCGCACCACCAATCACGACGTCAAGGCGGTCGAATATTTCCTCAAGGAGCGCGTCGCCGATCAGGCCGAGCTGGCGGCGATCGCGGAGTTCATCCACTTCGCCTGCACCTCCGAGGACATCAACAACCTGGCGCATGGGCTAATGCTCAAGGACGGGCGCGACCATGTGCTGCTGCCGCGCATGGACGCGCTGATCGAGGCCCTGCGCACACTCGCGCACTGCCATGCCGAGCTGCCGATGCTCTCGCGCACCCATGGCCAGCCGGCCTCACCGACCACGCTCGGGAAGGAACTGGCGAATCTGGTGCATCGGCTGCGCCGGCAGCGCAACAGCGTCGCGGCCGTGGCGCTGCAAGGCAAGATCAATGGCGCAGTCGGCAACTACAACGCCCACCTGGTTGCCTACCCGGAGCTGAACTGGCCGGACTTTGCGCGGCAATTCGTCGAATCGCTCGGGCTGGAATGGAATCCCTATACCATCCAGATCGAGCCGCACGACGGCATGGCCGAGCTGTTCGATGCCATCGGCCGCTTTAATACGGTGCTGATCGACGGCTGCCGTGACATCTGGGGCTATATCTCGCTCGGCTACTTCAAGCAGCGCAGGGTCGAGGGTGAGGTCGGCTCCTCGACCATGCCGCACAAGGTCAATCCGATCGATTTCGAGAATGCCGAGGGCAATCTCGGTATCGCCAATGCGCTCTTTGATCATCTCTCGGCGAAGCTGCCGATCTCGCGTTGGCAGCGCGATCTGACCGATTCGACCGTGCTGCGCAATCTCGGTGTGGCGATTGCGCATACGCTGATTGCGCTCGATGCGGCACTCAAGGGGACCGGCAAGCTGGAGGCGGATGCGGCCCGGCTGGCGGCTGATCTGGAGGCCAACTGGGAGGTGCTTGCCGAGCCGATCCAGACGGTGATGCGCCGCCATGGGGTCGAGCAACCCTATGAGAAGCTCAAGGCGCTGACACGTGGGCAGCGGATTGGGCCGGATGCCTTGGCGGCCTTCGTCGAGACCCTGGAGATCCCCGAGACGGCCAAGGCTGAGCTGCGAGCGCTGACGCCGGCGCGCTATATCGGCAACGCCGCGGAGCAGGCGAAGGCCATCTGAGCGAGGCGCGTTTAGGAGCATCCAATGAAGGACGCCTGATCAAGACGATGGCCTTTTGTCGAGCGACACAGGTCGGCGTTGCGCTTTGGGTTGGGCTGCTCGCTGATGGCGAGAGCGCACAGCGTGCATCCTAGCCTGCCGTCAGCCAGTCGATGTCCTGGTCAGCCTTTACGCCCCCAGCGGTTGCTGCTCGGAGCCGCCTTCATCGTCCTCGGTGAATTCTGCTTTGCGTCGATGGGGGTCGGCATTCGCATTGTTTCGGCGGAGCTGCCGAATGCGATGATCGTCTTTGGGCGCAATCTCATTGGTCTGATGCTGATCGCGCCCTGGCTGCTGCGCCACGGTCTGAGCGATGTCAAAACCGCGGTTCCTGGCCTGCATCTGTTGCGGGCCATGGCTGGCATCGGTGCCATGTATTGCTTCTACTTCGCGATCGCAAAACTGCCCTTGGCCGAGGCCATGCTGCTCAAGCTGACCGCGCCGATCTTTATCCCGCTCATTGCCATCCTCTGGTTGCATGAGCGAGTGGCCGCTCTGCTCTGGGTAGCGCTTGGGATCGGCTTTGCCGGTGTGATCCTGATCCTGGAGCCCGATCCGAGCCGGCACTGGGCTGGGGTCTCGCCAGTGGCCTTGATCGGCCTCTTGGGTGGGGTGTTGGCAGCGGTCGCCAAGGTCACGGTGCGTCGGCTCGCGCGCAGCGAGCCGATTGGACGCATCGTCTTCTACTTCGCGCTCATCGGGGTGTCGATCTCGGTACTGCCGCTGTTCTGGGACTGGCAGGCACCGACACTTGTCGCCCTGCTCTGGCTGCTCGGCATCGGCATGACGGCGACGCTGGGCCAGTTGGCGCTGACGCGCGGCCTCTCTTTGGCAGCGGCTTCGAGTATGGGCGCCTTTGGCTACTTCTCAGTGGTGTTCGGTGCCGGTTATGGCTGGCTGTTCTGGGATGAGCCGCTGACCTTGACCCTGGTGCTGGGGAGTCTGTTGATTGCCATCGGCGGCCTGCTGGCGAGTCGCTCTAGCGATTTACGTCCGAACGAGCCGACGCCTGACGCTGGGTAGGCAGGCTTAGCCTAGACTAGCCTGTGAGCCCGATGTGGAGTCAGGGATTATCCGCGCAGGTTAACGGTCAATCTTGGTAATGACTACACGGCGTTGCTCGACCGAGAACGGGCTGTAGTTGGAGAGAAGCTCGCGTTTGCCGCGGCTCTGCGCGGGCGCCAGCAGGTTCTCGGGGTAGCCCTGAGCGATAAAATAGTCGCGCACGGCGTTTGCCCGACGCAGGCCTAAGGCCATATTGTAAGAATCTGAGCCCTTTGCATCGGTATGGCCAACGATGGTCACCTGCTCTTGCGCAGGGGAGCGTTGGACCTTGCGGATATAGTTGTCGATCTCCCGCAGCACTTCGCGGTTGACGACGGTCTCTGGTACCACATATTTGTCGAACTCAAAGAGCAGTTGCAGGGTGAGCTGATCTGGCACCGCATCGCGGCGACAGGGGGTCAGATTACGCTGGGTGCTGGGGTCCTGCCAGCACTCAGCATAGCTCGTCGTCCAGGTTTGGCTCCCAGCGCTGCCGCTATAACCCGTAGATGATGCCGCGACGAGCTGGCCGCTCGAGACAAACAGGGCGCCAGCAAGGATGAGGGTTAGTCGTTTCGATATCAGAGTGATCACGGTCTGTGGCTCTATAGTTGGAAGCATAGGCAGTCTGCGCAACCGCTGACTGGCAGCTAGCGCGAAACCGATCAGGCTGGGTGAGCGCCTCTAGTCTAAGCGTTTGCGATTGCCGTCGACTACTGATCGATCTTTGTGATGACGACACGGCGCTGCTCAACCGAGAATGGACTGTACTGGGGGAGCAGATCACGCTTGCCGCGGCTCTTAGCGGGGGCGAGTAGTGACTCAGGGTATCCTTGAGCGATGAAGTAGTTGCGCACAGCTGTGGCACGACGCATGCCTAGGGCCATATTATAAGCGTCTGAGCCTTTGGCGTCGGTATGGCCGACAATGGTCACATATTCTTGCGCCGGCGAGCGTTTGACCTTGTCGATATAGCTATCGATCGTCGCCAGCACCCAGCGATTGACAACGGTATCCGGAACGACGTATCGGTCAAACTCGAAGAGCAGCTTGACACTGATCTCGTCGGGAACCCTGGTGCCGCATTCTGGTAGGCGTTTGCTGTTTGGGTCTTCCCAACAATCGCCATACTCAGGCTCCGGGCCCCAAAAGTCGGTGTAGAGGGGAGGGCTCGAGTCGGCGGCGGTTCCGGTTGAGAAGCCGGCGTAGACCGCGGCAGTGAAGGTCAGCGGGATGCAGACCGCGAGGGTGGTGATGACTGCTGTTACGAGGGCCTTCACGCGAGCATCTGCCGATGGCTATTAAAAAGACCGGTTAGCGAGGTGCTAACCGGTCGGTCATGTTCCGCTTAAGCGGAGTCAGCAGTAGCAGCCCAGACCATGCGACAAAGCGCCAGCGGCCCCTGCTTCAATCGAGTCTTTACTGGTCGACCTTGGTGATGACGACCCGCCGCTGCTCGACCGAGAACGGGCTGTACTGCGGCAGCAGATCGCGCTTGCCGAGGCTTTCGGCTGGAGCGAGCAGGCGAGCGGGGTAGCCTTCGGCGATGAAGTAGCTGCGGACTGCATCGGCGCGACGCATACCAAGCGCCATGTTGTAGGCGTCAGAGCCCTTGGCGTCGGTGTGGCCGACGATCGTCACGTACTCTTCGACTGGGGTACCCTGAACTCTGGCGATATAGTCATCGATGATGGCCAGCTCTTCACGGTTCACCACGGTCTCTGGAACCTGGTACTTATCGAACTCGAACAACAGCTTTACGGTGATCTCAGCGGGCACGATGATCTCGCGCTCGCAGGGCGGCAGGTTGTTTGGGCCGTCCGGATAAGCACTCTGCCAGCACTCGCCGTAGCTGGTTGCCCACAGCTGACCGTCGGGGAAGTTCGCGCCGCCGGCTGCGTACCAGTACGACTCTTCGAGGTCCTGGGCAACGGCAGCGCTGCCGATAAAGAGTGCAGCGGCTGCAGTGCAAGCGACTGCAGCAGTGCGGAGGGATTTTGTGGTCATGAACATCAGTGGCTCCTATCGAAAGTTAGAGGTGCAGACTCGAGGACGGCCTCGGAAATTTCAGCAGCTGGCGATGATCTGGCGTCGACGAATCAACTGCTGCCGTGGAACAATGATAGCGCGTTGTCGGTAAAATGAAACAGGAAAAGCGAAAAAACCGCAGTTGTGCGTGAACTATACCATAGTAGTGCTGCTTGAACACTAGCTTACCGGATCGTTGTAAATCTACGACAACTGTATCAAAGCTGGCCAAGTTGCGGGTATCGCTGGTGCTTGAGTTAACCCTATCAGGAGTAGTCTTGAACCTGCATAATGCTGCGCAAACCCTAGCGGCTGAGGTCTCCGCGCTCTCTTTCGCAGAGCCTGTGGCGTTGGTCTATAACCCACTCTGTTACGCCTGGGATGCGCATGCGGCTTACCTGGATCGCTATGGCAGAGGTCGCCGATCGGTGTTGCTATTGGGCATGAATCCCGGACCTTTCGGTATGGCGCAGACCGGTGTGCCCTTTGGTGATGTGGCCATGGTCCGCGATTGGCTCGGCATCGAGGCGTCGGTGGGGCGACCGCCGACAGAACATCCGAAGCGCCCAGTGCTCGGTTTCCAGTGTCCGCGCTCTGAGGTCAGCGGTCAGCGGCTTTGGGGCTGGGCGAGGACGCGATTCGGAACGCCGGAGCACTTCTTCGCGCGGTTTTTCATCGCCAACTACTGTCCGCTCGTATTCATGACCGAGACCGGCCGCAACCTAACGCCGGATGCCTTGCCCGCCGCTGAGCGAGCGCCCTTGTTTGCGGCCTGCGATCAGGCGCTGCGAACGACGGTCGATCTGCTCGAGCCCGAGATTGTCATCGGTATTGGTCGTTTTGCCGAGGATCGGGCGCGTGCCGCACTGAGGGGGCGCGAGCTGCAGATCGGGCGCATCCTGCATCCGAGCCCAGCGAGTCCGGCCGCGAATCGGGATTGGGCAGGTCAGGCTGAACGCGGATTGGTGCAGCTTGGTATTCCGCTGCCAGGTAGCGATTGAAGCTGGCCTGCGGCCCAAGCCCGATGAGCAAAACGCAGCTTCGGTGGGTATCCTGAGTGGATGCCTCGCTTGTGATACCGGCACAAGGTCTACATCCGCGGGGTACTCACCCATGAAGCGTACGACCGCGATGGTTGGAAGCGAAACAGGAGAATTTTTTGCTCCTGGCGCGCATCCGGCCAACTGGCCGCGGCTAACGCCCAGCTGGCCGTCTATCGCGAGCGGCTGCAGGCCATCTATGGCGCAGCGCTCAAGCTGCAGACCCATGCCCTGGTCTGTGTCGGGCTGTTGCGCTGCGTCTGGTCGACAGCGCCAGAACCCTCAAAGAAAGACCTGCCCGACATGCTCGGCGGTGAGCAGGCGCTGTGACCACTGCTCCAACCGTGCAGGATCGGCCGCCTCGACCTGTTTGCGGTAAGCCGCAGCCGCCTCGTCGCCAAATTTTGTGCTGAGCAAGCGCAACAGCAGACTGGCTTCGCCCCTTTGGTAGCCAAGGCGTTTGCCCTGATCGATGTATCGCGCCGCAAATCCGCTCATGTGCTCAGCCTCCTGGAGATAAATGATGACCTTAAGACAGCGTGAGCAACTCTCTCGTCTCAGGGACGAGATCTTTCAGATGGAGGTCGCCTGGCGACGACTAAGCCGCAAGGCCGAGGCGCTCAGCGAATGCTTGGCGCTGGACCCCGCAGACGAAGAAGAGGGCTTCACCCCGGAGGAGGTCGAACGCCTGGTGCAGTTGAATGAGCGCCTGGCGTTTCTCGCCCGTCATCTACGGCTGGTTGGGCAGGATCTGAGCAGGCAGATGGCCGCGCGTGTCACTGATCCCAATGATCCGCTGGACGACTTCGAGATCGAGGCGATCCTGCATTTTGTGCTGCGCGAGAATGATTCGGAGTACGACGAGGATAGTGATCCGTTTCTGACTGAACGCCGCTTCAGCCTGAAAGGCGACCAGAGCGACCCAAGGGAGGGCGTTGATTACCGAGAGACCGTCCGACGCTTTCCGGGGCGCCTCAACCAGATCCCGCATTGCTGGCTGTTCCATGACCTCTATGATCACAGCTATGGGCTGGAGCAACCGGCGCTGAGTCTCGCAGACTGTCTGCGCATCGGCCAGATTTGGGTGCGAGTCGCCGTTGAACATCAGGCAACATTGGATCTGGACTCGGGGAACTGGTTGCCTGAGCAGAATTCAGGGTAGGCGGCCTCCGCGCCGCAGCCAACGGCGCAGTGTTGGATACGCGAGGACCAAGCACAGGGTTAGGACAATGAGCGCGAGCAGACCGAAGAGGCCGAGGTGCTCGAGCAGGCCATGGAGCAGCCGCGCGATGGCTGCGATTGGACGCCAGACGTGCTCAGGGCCAAGTACCAGGATCAGGAGCAGCACCGCGCCAGTGATCAAGGGCCAACGATGGAAGCGCCGCTCGAACGCAATCGCCAGCCACAAGGTCAATACCGCGAGTGCCAGCTCGATGGCGATCAGATCGTAGATGGGCGAGGGCGGAGGCACGACCGTTATCCTTGGTCACGCTGCGCGTCGACCTGTTCTTGTGGCCGGTACAGCGCTGCCACCTTCGCCGACTGCGCCAGCATCACCTGGCGCAGCTCAGCCGGTGCGACCACCTCCAGATTATCCCCGGCACCGAGCAGCCAGCGCAGCAATTGGCCAGTGGAGGGGAGCCGAGCGGACACTCGCAGTCTGAACGGCGAGGTCTCCGGCTCATCCTCGAGCTGCTGATCGGGACACAGCGGACAGACACTCAGCAGGGGCACCAGATAGCCGCGCACCCGCAGCTCCAACTCGATCATCCGGCCCTGACCGAAGTCGACCTTGCCCTCGGCAATCGCCTGATCCAGATCGAACCCCAGTGCCGCGCGCGCGGGCTCGTTGGTCAGCGCCTCGGCGCGGATCATCCGATGCAGCGCATAGAGCCGCACGGGTGCCGACTCAGCCTCCTTGAGCGCAAACAGATAGGTGATCGGGCCGCGCTGCACTAGCGCCTGCGGATGCACCACCACCTCGTTACGCTCGCCCGTGGACTTGGCATAGAGCAGCCGCAGCGCGCAGGGCTGGGCGACGGCCAGGATCACAGCCTGCAGCACCTCGGGATAGAGCTCCACCGGCTGCAGGCGCAGCGTGTCGGGGACGATGCGCAGGCGCTGCTCATCGATCAGCGGCCCCTCGATCTCGTTGAGCAAACGCTGCCAGAGTCGGTCAAGTCGACGCGAAGGCACCGTGTCGCGGATCAGATCACGCACCTGTTGCAAGGTGTATTGCCAGAGCAGCGGGTCGTCGTCGAGCGCGTCGGCGCAGCGCCGATAGCGCAGCGGTCGACTGCCCGTAGACGCCGTCTCGATCCGCCCCTGACGGATCAATTCCGCCAGATCGCGCTGCAGGGCGCGACGCCGAGCCGTCTCGCCAGCTTCGCCATAGGCGCTGCCGAGCACCTCCAGTAAGCGGGCACTATCGGGGCAGTGTGCTGGTGCAGTAGCTGCGCGCGGGATCAGCGATTCGAGACGTTGCAGGCGTTGTATGCGGTCGTGAGAGGTAGCGCTCATGGGCCCGGAGTCTAAACCGATTGACGACGAAGCATGACGCGGGGAGTTGCATCACATCTTGGTAATAATCAGATCTGTCGTGATGACTTAGCGCAGATCAGTGTCGTTGTCAACGACAGGCCATGTCGCCTGTGTGTGCGAACAATCGTCGGTCTAGGTTGGCACTGGCGTGATCAGGTCGATTACAGCGCTAGGTCTGCTTATGGGTGATCAGGGGTTCAAGGCTATTGCTCGAGATCAACGTCAGCAGCTATCGAGCCGAGTATCTTCTGGATATTAACTCCTATTTTTCTGGACATGTGCGTGTTTAGGTTACCTGTTTGGCCTTCCGGTTACTCTTAAACCCATGACTAATGCGATGATTGCAGATGAATGTTCAAGAAAATTTTAGGGTAATTTGAATAGTTAACTTCCTAGCCTTGATCATCACTTCGCCCATAACCCCGTAACATGCTCAACTTTAGCGTTCTTACACTCAAAAAAAATTAGTATCTATCGCAGCTGCAAGTAGGGCTAAGGCAGTAGGGGGACGAACCGATGATCAAGGCCAGCTTCCTCATGCTCTAGATGCGGAGAAGCTGTTAATAAAAAGGGCATGAATGATGAAAAATTTATTGGATAATAGTATGCTGACGAGAAGTAAAAACACCGCCAGTTTTTTATGGCCATTAGCAATATTTAAATTGCTGTTAGTTGTGATGGTCTTGGTAAACTTGTTAAGCTGCGGCCTTGATGATTCGAATGCGGCAAACAAAGAAATAATAAAACCTAGTTCTAATGAATTTAATGCAAACAAATTATCGAACCAAATGATTACCCGATTACTAGCAGCAGGTTGGACACAAAGTGCAGCTGTTGCGGTGGTTGATCTAAACCAGACTCACTTTAATATTTTGGCCGAATATCCAGCGAGACTCGAGTCCCATCTAGAAAAGCTTGAGCGATTAGGCGAATATGAAAATCTCTCGATATTACCAACGCTTGAACGCTACCCTGAGCTTGCAGCACTTTACTCTGGAGCACAGAGTCCGATTCAACTTGAACGCGCCTTTGTTGCGGATGATTGTGCTGGCATTTATTCCGGTATGTTTCAGTTAATTATAGACATGGACGAGCAGAACGCGTTAGCGGAAGCATTTCAGCGACATGAGACAAGTATCTGCGCGCTGGGGAAACAGGGCATCACCGCTCCTGCTACAATATTTATCTTCGATCGTGACCGTCCAGGAGCTAAAGAATATGAACGCTGGCTTGATGAGGTAGTTTCCCAAGCTTTGCGCTCTACACACCTGGAAGATGCAGTAACTGAAATATTAGCCATGGCGATCAACCAAGGAGAATATCTGCGTTCAAGGCTGGGGAAAGATGCTGAGTTCCGCCGTCAATTTCGGGCTAGACTTTGGCCTGCATTCGTGCGCGTCACTGATTGCTCGTCAAAACCTGAAGGCGAATGTGACACGCCTTTTGAGCTCATTGCCGACGAACCTCGCGTCTGGGATTTGCTCCTTCAAGATCGCGGCGAAGAACTATTAAAAAAAGGTGGCTTGCTTGCAGTCGAGTTTTTTACTGACCCTCCAGAGGGTGTAGTCTTTCCAAGCAATCTTCGTCCATTGGCAAGAGAGGCGCTACTTGAGGGCAATAATAACACGCTTAGCGCGCTAGTACGCTTTCAGGAGGAGCCACTATTCCGACAACTTATGCTGCGTGAGGATCTTGATGCTGAACTACGCCAAAGTATTCTTGGTGATTTAAACAGGGTGTGTCCAGATACATTGCCACAGTGTCCCGACTTGGAAAAACGCATGCGAGCACTGGGTAATTTTAGTTTAGCAACACTGCGGGAGGATCTAGCGCCAGAACCTGAAGGGATTCAAACATGGATACCCCTTTATTCAAGCTACTACCTTGTAAAAAAAATAGCTCAAGGTCGCGATGTTAGTGCAATAGACATTACATTTGCCACTATGGATGTTGCTTTTATTGCTGTTGATATCTTCACTCTAGGGAGCAGCAAAACCGTGACGCAAACTATAAAAACCAGTAGCAAAGCTGTGACTCAGACAGTTAAACAGAGCGCCAAGACACTCGCGAAGGAGACAGCCGAATCTGTTGCCAAAAAAACAATAAAACGCTCAGCGAAAGCCATTGGAAAAGAAGTATTAGAGCAATCGTTTAAGCAAGGGCGCATGATGGCTGCAGTAACAAAAAGCTATTTTAAAAAAATAATAAGAATGCCTAGCCAGGTGAACCGTTCAGTTGATAATGCAATAGCCTTTGATATCACAAAGCCAACACAATGGATGTTTGAGAAAACGGGCATTGGTCGTAAATCAATGAAAAAGTTAACTGGCTTGGAAGCTCGGGTATTTATGCGAAAAGATGCCAGGTTAATTGTTAATCCCCGTAACGGGTATACTGGTATACTTTTAAGCGAGTTTATCGAAAGCGCTGGCGCGGAAGAGATATCAGAAATGGTTTTAAATTTAGGCACATGGCAAAGGCACACGTCTGCCTGGTGGTTTGATAATGCAGATATGGTTTATTAAAGCTGGTCTTGAAACGTACATTTTATGTCCGGTAGACTTATCATAGTGAATCACTAATCATGAATTTTTCAATAACAAAAAGGCAAGGTAACTATATGCTACCGCATAATCCCCGCTTTGTTAGAGGCATTTTAGCTATATTTTTAGCGATTATTATAATCCCATCTGTCTGCCAAGCACGCTCTAGTGAGGATTTGTTTCAGGCGCTGGCGCGCACTTTCGCGAAATTGCCTGATGATGTTCCTGTCAAACACACCGATGACTTGTTGCGGCGTGTAAAAAAGATGCCACCCCCACGGCAAGCAGATGATATAGCCGCCGCTGGAAAGCACAGTGATGAAGTACTGAACAGCACCCGATCTGCTGCTCGGCGGGTTGAGGTTTTGGCGCAATTAAACAAAGGACTAGCCTCTAGCCCTACATTATTACGGCAGATTGATCAACTCGATGATGCTGGTCGTGAGGCCGCTCTGATCCTTGTCAAGGGTGGCAAAAATCTTAATGAGGTAATTCCGGATATTGCGCTACGCGGGCAATTAGTTAGAGCCGGTGGTGCAGAATTGATAGCTGGAGCTGGCCAATACGGTGACGACTTTGTAAAGTCTGCGCTACGTCTACAAACCGCTCTTGATGCTGGAGCAGTAGCTGTTCCGTCCGGAATGCGGAAAATTACTCTTGCTGATTACACTTCTACTGTAGCAAAAATGGGTGATGGTGGAGTTGAATTTTTTAATAAAGTCATACAGCCCAACTGGAAGCTTTGGGTAGGTACTGGCTTGTTCACTTGGTGGGTCATAGATCCTGATGGATTCCAAGATACGTCGGGGCAACTGGTTGAGGAAGGTATTAGTCGGATTCAACAGTTAGCAGGTGAGGTTGCTGCAAGTGCAGCCTTAGGGGTTATTGATGGCTCAGGAAAGGCTGTTGCAAATATTAGCGAGAAAACTTGGGAAGGATTTAAGTCACAAGGAATTGCAGGAATTCTTGGTGTCTTTGTATTACTCTTGCTAGGGTCACTATTTTTCAAGCGTGTTCGATACTATGCGTTAACCCCAGTGCGATGGTTAAATCGTGAGCCATAAGCAAAATAAAGCGTTGCCGCAGACTAAGAGAACATCTGCCCTAATCTATGTTTTTGAGGAGCGATTTTAAAATGAATGCCAAAACTAGTGAACGTAAAAAAATATATCGCTTCGCCCTTTATGGTGCGACTAATTCGGGTAAGACTGTCTTACTCGCAGCGCTTGCCGATCATAATCCAGTTTTTACTTCGAGCTTCTCTTGTAATTTTATCGCCATCGGTCAACAAGAAAATAAGCCAAGCAAGCATCAGGCGGATCGTTATCAAGCTTTATTAGAAGGACAAAAGTGGCTTGATGAATCACGTAAAGCCTTATCGCAGGGGGAGTTGCCTAAACCAACACCTCCAGATCACCCTGATATGCTTTTCGAGTTTGATTTCAGCGATGGGCAGCGAACTTATTGTATTGAACTTACTGATTATTCGGGTGAGTCGATCGATCCAACTCTCTCCAGTGATGAAAGGGCAACTCGTTTACGTCAGCAACTCAAAGATAAGGATGCTTTATTGATACTGGCGCCAGTGCCTAGTAATAGTGGCAACTTAGATGATCTTGATGGGCAACGTTTGGCCCGTTTGCGCGAAAGCTTCAGTCTTTTAACGACTGAGCGAAAAGATGATGCACTTCACATGCCTGTAGCGATGCTCGTCACGAAGTGGGATCGCTTTATAAGTAATGACGACTACAATCTTGAAAAAGCGCAGGCGAGATTGCAAGCCTTTCTTGATCAGCAGCCACCACCACCACATCGCAGTCTGTGGTCTGCCTTAAGAGGTGCAACAAGTAATCCTGAGCGTGATTTTGAAATATTTCCGATTAGCGCTCTTGGTCAATGTGATAGTGATGGACGTCCGTTAAAGTACAATCCTCTTTATACGTTTGGGCTGGAAGCCCCGTTCCTTTGGGCAGCGCAGCGTCATGATGAAATTGAACTGGAGGATTATGAAGACAAGATTGGTGCGCTTAACTTTTTGGAAGGGAGCAAAACCTGGCTTCGGTGGCCGCGACCAATTAAGTTAAGAAAGTTGAGTCGCCTTGGATCCAGGCTTGTACGCAGTCTTCCAACCGTTGATCCACTTCATGATAAAGCAAAACAGCTTTGTTCAAAAGTTGCACGAGCTTATCGTTATTCACAAATAACATCTTTAGTGGGTGTTTTTTTGGCTGTTGTAGCAGTAGAAACT
Organism: Halochromatium sp.; assembly: GCA_010912705.1. Lineage (GTDB taxonomy): Bacteria > Pseudomonadota > Gammaproteobacteria > Chromatiales > Chromatiaceae > Lamprobacter. The sequence goes on along the minus strand of POWB01000020.1, from coordinate 37,427 downwards.
GGGATCGATTATTCTCGCTATCAAACACTTAAACAAACTATTAACGATCCGAAAGCAGATGCACAGCAGGTTCAGCAAGCTGAGAACTGGCTAAAAAACTACTCGCAATCGGTCTTTCCTCGCCACCTGTTATCAACTTGGATCACGCTTAGTCGTGGCCAGGCTGAAGCGCGCTTAGCTGATTTACGCTCTGGACGTGATGAAATTTATTGGCTTGAAGTTGTTAATGCCGGACCCGAACAAAAAATGCAACATGCCGAAACCTATTTGGCTGCATTTCCGAATGGACGTCATCGAGCTGAAGCTATCGTGCTGTTAGCAGAGTCGACTGATCGGATGAATTGGGAGAAATTCATTTCCCTTTATCAGGCAACTTTACAAGCAGGTAAAACAGTTGAAGCAAGTACTATTCTTAGTAAACGAGATGATGACCCTCGAGCAGCAGAGTTTGTTCGCAATTTTGAGTCAACAGCCTTTAATGTTCTTGAAGACAGAATAAAGACAGCTGTTCAAAAGCAAGATATTGAGCAGGCTAAAAATTTAATTGCACAGGTTCAGCAATGGCCTTTAGCATTTAGAACGGCAGGCGGCACTGAGCGAGAAAATATGTTAAAAAAAGTAGTCAATCTTGCCGAGGACAGACTAATTTATAATGATGCGCGTGAATATAAAAACCTAGACCAACTGAGTCAATATCTCAATCTCTCACCACGAGGGAGGATGCATAAAGATATCCAAGCATATATGGACTGGCTTGATGCACAAACGCAGTCAATGCCTTTAGATATTTATGTAAAAAGTATCAAATGGGATGATGAGAGTGGAAAAAATGGAGGCATTCAGCTTACGGTCTGGGTTAATGATATTAAAGCAATACAGTTGGATCAGCTTACAAGCAAATCCAGCAAAACAGATAACATAAACTCTTCAGTATACCGATTTAATGCTCGATTGGATGAAAAAATAAGAATCAGAGTGGAAGTTGAAGATACTGATAAGTGGTTTAGTAGCTCTAAAATCATAGGTTCTGGTGTTAAATCAACTTTGGTTAAAGGGGTTAGTGGCCTTAGAGTTTCTGCTAGTGGTGAAAAGCTAAACACTGTCGTGATTTTCGGTTTGACTGGTATTCAGCAAGAGCCAGTTCTGCCATTGTGGAGAGAGGAATAACAATGCCCTATTTAATCGCTTCAACTCCTCGAGCCGGACGCTGGAATCACCGTCTTATTGTTGCTGAGTCTGAACAGTACGACGGGCTAAACCTCCAACAATTGGTCAGCATGGCTCGCGAACCGCTTGAAGGTCCAGCATGGCTTGCGGTTAGTCAATCAGTTAAACAGTTCAGTAGTGAACGTATGGGAGAAGAACTTTTAATTCTAGGCGATGTTGATATAGCTTCTTTAAGTCCGTCACAGAAAAAAGAAATTAAGAGACAACTCCAACAATATCTAGAGATAGATTTAAATACACTGATTAAAAATGAGGTCGACTGGGACCAAGAAGGAAAGGTTGATCCTGTTAAACGGCCAGAGTTATCACGCTGGCTAGAAAATTTTAATAGCTTTGGTCTATCTGAAAGTAAAAATGTAGATTGGAATTTGGGTTTGGCAAGAAAAAAGCGAGAAGAACAAGATCGTCACACCAGAAAAAAGGTAAAACATAATAAAATAAAGAGGTTTTTTATGGAGCCTGCGGGAATTGCTGTTTCTTTAGCTACATTCATTGTTCTTGCTGGAACGGTTTGTTATAAAGCTGGATGTTTAAAATTTGAGGAAAACACTAAACTTGTAAGTTTAGACGATAAAGTTTGTGAGCATTGGGAAGGACAATATGATTGTAGTTTCACAGAGGAAGAGTTAAATTATTTTTGTGAACTTTTAGGATTAAAGGATATCAGCTGCAAAGACGAGCTAGAAAATAGTGTAGAGCCAGAGGCTCTGCTGATGCTTGGAGAAGCTTATAAAGATAATCCTACTGGTGATAGTGGTCTAGTTCCACTCCCATCCCTGTTTGCGGCCAGTAAAGATCATGTTCGAAAAGAAATAAAATTAGGTAACGAGACGCCGCTAATCCCAACAAGACAGTTTAAGGATTTTATTGATTACGCTTCGTCTTTAAAGCATGCATGGGGAAAACTGAAATTTTCCGGCTTCGTTAAAGTAAAGCCGAAAGGTAACGGTGTAGAAGGGTCTTGGTCTTCAGATGATTATGATGACGCAGTAAGCGAGATAAAAAATTTTTTAATAGTGGAATTACCAAAAATTGTGGATGAGAATGATGATTTAAATACCTACTATAGATTTTTTAAAGATGATGATTTTGAGCAATGCATAAAGAGGTCGACAATTAGGAATATAATACAAGCAGGCTGTAATCTTTCGCAATGGGAGAGAGAATTTGGAAATGATGAACCGGTACAACGCGCTCCAGTGGATACTGAAAGGGGTAAGCTTCGTGATACTTATACAAGTATCATATCCATTGTAACTCCTGTAATTCAATAGGAATCAAGTCTAGAGCATCAAGAAAAGGTATCTTGGTGTTCGAGTGTTAACGGCTGTTTTTCCGGACACAAGCATGTTTAAGCTACCGATTAAACTATTGTTGCTATTAGTTGCTGTGGTGTCGATAGGTACCATTTGGCAACAGCACCAGTTGATGTTCTTAGCCTTATCAAGGATTGATCCGGTTCCTGAGGCTAAAGCCATGGTTGCTGAGGAACGCTATGCTGAAGCTGCTGATTACCTAGGCTTCTTTATGGATTATGAATACGTCAAAACTAATCTAGAAGCTGTCTCATTATTTAATAAGATTGAGGACATCAGGAATAGTTGGCATTATAAAATGGAAAAGCTCGGTGAGGGATTATTTTCTGGAACCAGCGATGAAACCATTGGTCAACTTGCGAGCGTCGGCACAGACTTCTTCGTCATTGGTGACATTAGGGACTTAGCGAAGCAAGGGGTCAATTTAGCGACAGGAGAAGAAGTGGATGAAGTTCTAGTCGCGTTATCAGCGATTGGAGTCGGCGCGAGCGCAGCGCAAATAGCAAGTGGTGTAGGCACAGTTGCAAGCGGAGGCGCAGCTGCTCCAACTGTTGTTGGAACCACAGCGGCAAAAAGCGGTTTAATTGCACTAAAAACTGCGCGGAAGCTCGGAAAACTCCCTCCTTGGTTAGGTAAAGCCATTATTCAAGCCGCTAAGAACGTGAAGCATACTAAAAGTTTGGGAACGTTTACTGGTATTCTTGGTGATGTCAGCACGTTAGCAAAGACTCGTGGCGGGTTTAAATTACTGGATCAGGCGAAGGATGCTGCATCGCTAAAGCGATACGCTCGCTTTGCTGAGACGTTTGGCCCACAAACGGCGACTCTATATCGCATCGGTGGAGATGCCGCCGTTCAGAGTGTAAGGATGGCGGAGAAATATGGCAAAGAAACAGTTAAGCTAGCAGCCACTTTTGGACAAGGTGGGTTGCGAGCCCTAGACAAGGTTGGCGCACTGAAATTTACCAAAATGGCAAGCCGTGGTTCTAAAATGGCTTACAAAGGGGACGTATTGCAGCTGCTTGCAAAGCTATTATTGCAGCTGCCACAATGGGTTTTATATGGCTTAATTGTGCTTGCTGCGGCTGCTTGGATTCCAAGAAGGTTTCTAGTTCTTCTTTTTAAGAAGAGGACGAGGCAGCCAAGCGCTACTTCCGTTGATAAAAGTAAAATCGTTGTGAGCAAGCAAAACAAGCCAAAATTACACTCTGTATTTCCCCCCGAATGTTCAATTGTTACTGAACGAAATATGACTAATCCAGGAAATTAAGAATGCAATAAAAAGCACACAATCAAAACCTTGCAAATCATTTCATAGCTTCGTTTTGCAGTAACCATAGGAATCTCAGCAATGACAACATTAAATATCCAAGAACAGATAAGTGAAATCCTTGTTCTTCGCCAACCTTCTGTTCATCGCATTGCTGATGTGCGTGAAAAACTAGATAAACTCCATCATCATTTACAAAATGTTGTTAATTACGGAAATAGTGAAAACATAACATTGACTGATGAGCAAAAGGCGAGCATAAGCGCACTGCCTGTTGCAGAAGCATTACATCAAATTGACAGCCTAAAAAAAGATCTTGCTAGGCTTCAGGCACGTTTTTCGCGTGAAACCTTAAATATTGGAGTGATCGGCCGTGCCCGGCAAGGCAAAAGCCGCTTATTACAAAGTCTAACCGGACTAAGCCGCAGGGAAATTCCTGACGCTGATGGAATGCACTGTACAGGCGTACGCAGTAGCATTTGCCATAGTCTAGAGACGAATACCTATGCAGATGTGTATTTCTACAATGAGAGCGGCTTTTTAGAAGAGGTTATAGCGCCCTACTATCGAGAACTGACCCTTGGCAATCCTCCTCAATCGATCGAGGAATTTTCTGTTCGCGACTTAACGCTAGGAGCTAAAGCAACGACCGCTGTGGATCTTGCGAAATTTGAGCATCTTAAGAAATATCAAAAAAATTTATCTGAATATCGGCACTTACTTGGCCACGCCTCACCCCTACATATCGAAAAAGAAGAGATCCCAAAGTTTATTACTCAATACGACCCGGATGATTCAAAGGTTGCTTATTTTAATTATCTTGCTGTTCGGGAGGTACGAATATTTTGTTGCTTCCCTAACGAAGAAGTTGGGAAAATTGCCGTTGTTGATATGCCAGGATTGGGTGATACCGGCATTGGCGATGAAGAACGCATGATTAGCACCTTGAGTGAAGAAATCGATTTTATCTTATTTGTCAGGATGCCTAAGCATACTGGTGATTATTGGGCGGACGTCGATGTTGGGCTTTATGATATTGCTAACCGTGCGTTGCAAGGTACTTCTTTGGAAACTTGGTCGTTTCAAATTATTAACGCACTGGCCGGTGGCAGCAATCAGCGCAATTGTGAAGACTTACGTGAAACAATTAATACGCACCATTTGAAAGTTGCACAAACGATAATCGCGAATTGTGCTGATTCGGCAACTGTGCAACATACTATATTGCCGCCTGTCCTCGACCACATCGCCAAGTATATTACAGTGCTAGATCGGCGATTTATGGATGCCTGTGAGCGTTCACTAATTGACTTGCAAAAAACTCTTGCGAAACTTGCTCAGGAGGCTGGGCAAAGTATTACTCTAGTGAGTGGAGCTAACGAATACACGATTTTTGATAATTTGTTTCAGGATTTCTGGAACGAAAAGCTGACATTGGATCTTGAAACACTGCGCATCGACTTATGGCAACGCCGGCAAGATAAAGATCCTAACCTCAGCACAGCTATCGAAATAGCATGCAGAGAAGCCAAGGAAGAGACGGGGATTCCTCCAATTGAGGAAATACGGAAGAAATCGATGCAAAAAGGCTCAATTAATAAAGCTTATTACGACCTACTCGATATTGTAAGGGTTAACTTAAGCGAAAATTTCCAAAGCCAACTTGATGAAAGCCTAAAGCGATCGGTTGATGAGCTTAAAAATAAGCTAGCTGGCCTATTTTCCAATGCCGGATTATCATCACTTACGGAGCAAAAGAATGTGTCGATTCTCGCTGAATTGCTTGATTTACTGGAAACAAACGCAGATCACGCTAGCGATTTAGGAATGCAAAAAATTCATCAAGGATTTAAGGATCTGTTAGAGTTTCAGCTTTTTTATCGCGGACTAGCACAACCTCGGATTCGTAAACATCTAGATTATTTGACTGCACCTCGAGAAGGTATTACTGGAGAACGATGTGCACCAGAACTCGGTCAAAATCCTAGTGCTGAAACTATTGCTGAAATGCTAATAACATTACATAGTGAGGCATTATATAAAATCGATGAGGAATTGCAAGATCTGTTATGGGAGCCTAGCATGTCACTATTTTCTATTACAGAGGAGTTTCTTGATTGTGTGCTACGAGCGGAAAATGTCGAGTCAAGTTGGCGGAAATTTCTTTGGAACCATCGTGAAAAAATCTGGAAAAACGAGTTTAAGTGGCAGCATTTAATTTCCTTTTTTCAGGAATATTCGAAGCCAGGGAAACTCACGCTAATCTAAACGCCAATATCTTCGCTAACCTTTTTTTCAGTTAGCGCCGATAATCGAATTGTGATGCCAGAGCTGGTTAGAAGCCTTGGCATCTTTAGGTCAAACTACTCCTCCAGGCGGTGAGAGTCAGTAAAAAAAGATGGCTATGGTTGTATGAGTGCATCTTTGCCATCAAACACTTTTTTCTAGCTAAAGGGCTCGGTTCTATGTCTGCAGATGCAAAAAACTGTCTGAATATCACTATGCTTGGGGCTCGTGGTGTCGGTAAAACAACATTACTTGCTTCCGTCTATAACGAATTCGATAGTACGGTTAAGGATTTGGGATTGACGCTGTGCCCAAGTTCTGACACTTCCGCAATTTTGCAGCAACGCTTGGCTGAGCTCAAAAGGCAAACAGAAGTTTTTTCCGCAACTGGTGGTATCGACGGAACCAACAGTCCTAAGGATTTTGAATTCGGCTTAGGTTTGGTTGGGAAAGATGCCGAGCTTAAGTTGGTGTTCAAAGATTTTCCAGGTGGTTTTATTAAAGATCATCCGGAGCAGGTAAAATCGTTTATAGATCAAGCTGATGTGGTGCTTCTAGCCATCGACACTCCAGCTATGATGGAGGCTAAAGGTGCTTGGCATGAGAAGATTAATTCTCCTCAAATGATTGCTGATTTATTTAAGCATGTATTGCGAAATCTTGAAAAAACCACCAAGACAAAATTGGTTATTATGGCTCCAGTTAAATGTGAGTCTTATGTGCAGCGAGATGTAGATGCAAATAAATTGCTACTGACGCTAAAAGAAAACTATCTTCCATTGCTTAATTTACTCAACGCTGATGAGTTTTTGGGTAAAATTTCTGTAGTGGTTACGCCAGTGCAAACGCTTGGGAGTGTTCGATTTACTCGTATTGAAGAATCAGGACCAGGTGAGCCTCGATTTTTCTTTCGTAAAATTTCTCCTCAGGCTTTATATCAACCGCGTGATGTCGATGAGATACTAAAGTATGCGCTAACATTTATTATAAAAAAATACCTAGATGATATGGGTTTTTTTAAGCGAATTTTTAACCAGATGTTTAATTTAAGCAAGCCCTTTGAGAATGCGGTTAATAAGATGGTAAGGAATCGCAAAGAATCAAATGGATTCGAAATTTTACAAGGAAAAGATTTGCTGAATTTTGACAAATAATATCTATGCGCCCTTCGTTTTATGGTCAATAATCGAAGGGTTGGGTTTATCGCTAGTACTAATTTTTCTCGTCAAGGTGCTCCATGTTGTTTTATTTTATGACTGCAGGTTCCCTTCCTGAGAAAGATTACGCTTGGTGGAAGTTTGAAGATCAAAAGCTGGAAAGAGTAAAGGCTAAAGAGCTTCCATGTGTTGCCAACGATACATATCCAAATTTTTCGGATTGGCTTGATGGCGACCCGACACGATTCTCGTTGTTTTTGGCGCGCAACAAAAACAGCTTTGACAATCATTTATTTTTAGTCATCTGTAACCTAGAAACAGGTCGAAAAGATCATCAGCGCAGGATGATCCGCAACTCAGTTGTTCTCGTTTCTAGTTGTTCAAATGAGGATCAAATTATTCGCTGCTTTGCCGCAGCATGTCTAGATGATGATTTTCTTAATGAAGCTGCTCGAACCCTGGATGAAACACTAAAAGAAAGACCGGATAGAAAAGATGTCTGGCTCGAATTCGATTCGGAGTCTTGGTGGAGCTTTCTTGAAAGCAACCAAAGTGTTGATTATTTTGTTAATGATATAAAAAAGTCAGAAGGATTATATATTGCAAAAGATAGCAAAAAACAAAGAGAGTTAGTCAAATACTTTTTGTTGCAACAAGCTAATCTTCCAGAGAAACCTATTTTGGTCGTATTGACCGGATTTAAAAAATCAGATTTTTACGAAACCCACTCAAAAATAATTTGTTTTGTTTTGACGGATATTGAAAAGTCAAATGAATGGCGAATTATAAATAAAAACACTAAGGATAGAATACGTGAAGTTATTATTGATCTCGGGCGTAAATTTAAAAATCATAGTAAATTTTTTATCAGTATTTCTGCTGTAAGTATAATCGTGTTTTTTCTATTAGCGCAGCCGGATTTTTTTTCAATTAAAAAAACTTTAGAAAAGAATAGTCAAAGCGATGTATCACGATCTACCGCAAACCTAGCAACTAAAGATCAACAATCAGCTGAAATTCTAAAGGCGCAAGCAGGTTTGCCCATTGAGGACTTCGATCCGTCTCCGCAGCAAGAGTTGAAGATATCCAGTCAGGGTGATGATCAAGCTTCATCTTCCCAATTAGGAACAGAGGGTATTAAACATCAAACTAGAAGTGCCGAAAAAGGAGCGTTGAATACCATGTTGTCGCATGAAACCGCGTTAAATCCGGCACCAAGCATACAGCAGGAACCTACGATTAATATTGATTATGGGGTTAACTTTGCTTTATATTGTCTATTTGAATGCCAATTGCCTTTTTATGTGCGCCCTCTAGAATTTTGCTATGGTCGCTGCACTCAAAATTGTGAGAGATGTCCCTCGTACGGAGAGGTTTTGCGATTTACTCACATTTTTCGAAAATTATATCGGTATCCCGTGGGTCGGTAGTAGCTACTATTAGGTTGACCAAATTGCCTGTAACAATTCTTAGTAAAATTACTTCTGGCCAAAGTATCCTTTTGCCAGCAGGAATTTTGCGACTGTCTTTTTCGATTCATGAGGAGAAAGCTAATGCGTTAAGCTTATTCGCCGCTCTAATGTCAACTATGAATGCAGACTCGGCGAAAATTATTTCCGAGGAAAACAAAATATCAAGCTGTGGCAATGTGGTCTTGTTTGGTGTTGAGAATCACTGGGTTTATGAAATTGATCTGCGTTGCTTAAAAAAAAGATACAAACGAATTGTATTTGCTATCTCTGAGGAATCCGATTGTCAGCGAGTGCTGGAAAATCCTAGGGTTAATTTTTTAGCTAATGTAGAGGATATTGGGTCTTTTGCTATTAATACTGTTTTTCCTTTATCGCGGGTTCTGCGCATTTTTGAAGTTTACTCTTATCATGGCAACTATAAACTGAAAGCCTTTGGCGACTTTTTTCCGCTTGAAAATTTTACTAAAAACTACTGTGAAATTAATCGAAAGAGCGTCTTTTTAAAGCCATCCTTGAATATTGATAATCCGAAAAAGAATGGCTTGCTAAGATCTGTTTTATCTAGCCAGTCTTTAGATGCAAACTCTATCATTAGTTATAAAGCTTTTGTTCTTGGGGCTCAAGCAGTCGGCAAAACTAGCGTTCTTGCGGCCATTAATTCTCAACTGAGTAAAATTAATGCAACCCTGAATGTTAGTTTGTCGGCAGGCCATGCGGATTATTATAGTTCTTTTTTGGTTGATATTATTGATGCTTTTGCGCAGGGCTATAAATTCAGGCATGACGGTAAAAGTGATAAGTTACCAATATTTAATAAGCGATTATACGGTTGTCGACTAACAATCGCTGATGAAAAAAAACGGCTTGATCTTAATTTAGATTTTCGTGAGTCAGAAAATATAAAGGGTTCGTTGTTTAACCGCTATAACATAAAAGCAATTCGTGAGAGTCAGATTATTTTATTGCCGATTGATACTCCAGCGTTAATGGAGCAGCATGGGCGCTGGCATGAGTCGATTAATAAGACACGAGAGCTTGCAGATTTATTAAAAACAGCCTTGGCTGATGATGGTCAGCCAAAAATGATATTGTTAGTTCCGGTTAAGTGTGAAACTTACTTATTATGTTGTCGCTCTGAAAATTTGGTTTTTGCAGTTGAGGAACATTTTGGTGCATTATTAAATTTTATCAGGCATTTTAAATCTATTGCCTGTGCTATGGTGCCGGTGCAAACACTCGGCCATGTGATACTAAAAGGGGTAAAAGAGGAAAAGGAGAAAGATTTCCCTGAGTTTTGTTTCGGTTGCCACCACGAAGTTGTGACTTACTCGCCTAGAAACGCAGATCAGCTATGGATTTATATTTTAACTTTCCTTATTGGCCAAACTTTGCGTATGAGCCGTATAAAATTGCTATCAGCTCCGCCTGATTTGCTTCATGAGGCACTGACAGCACTCTTAAGTCATCGTAAGCAAGGGGCGGAAGGGTTTAAGATTTTCCAGGGTTTTCGCGAAATGGGATAATACAAATAAATCCTAAACAGTTAGGCGCCTATAGATCCTGGCTCTCTTATCGCCAATCAATTCAAGCCGCACCGTCGCACGACTCATCCCACAGTAAAGCAATCGATTCAATCGTTCCTGGTCTTTTTGATCTTCAATATCGGTCAGGATGACAGCTGGAGCCTCTTGGCCTTTGAAACGATAGAGACTGTCCAGGGTGATTAATCCATCCGTCCAAATTTGCGTGCCATCGGGCTGATAGCCGCCAGTAAACCGACGGATTCGGTGTTTTCCAATGATGTCCTGCTTCCATAAGTCCGATTTGCCCACACCACGCAGCGAAAGGATGACGATCTCTTCTGAGGCAAAACCTTGCTTGATCAGGTCTCTAAGAACGCCTTCTAGGATCTTGATTTGATCGCTTGCTTGCTTATACCGATGAACACCAACCCCGAGACCTGGCAGCGGATTGGCTGGCTCGAAGTCGATATCAAGCTGGTCGCGCATAAAACGAGCAATGCTGTAGGGCGAGCGAAAGTTTTTGCGCGCACGCAAGCTGATAAACCCAGGTAGGGTAAGCTGGGGCTTATTCAGGAGATTCTGGTCGGGATCATCCAGCCACAGCATCCTGCCATCCTCTCGTAAAAAGAGCTGCATGATGTCAAACCAATCGGCGTCGAAATCCTGTCCTTCGTCGACGATCAACACATCAAAGCGCCAATCGTCGGGAATCGGCGCTGCGAGGACGCGATCTTGAACTTCGCCCCAGAAGCCAGGTTGGTTCATGCGTTGATAATCCAAGACTTCACCGCGGGCGCGCAGGAACTGGTCGCAAAAGCCGTAAAATGTATTGGCGTCGACGTCGGGGAGTAGCCTCTGGAGGCGATCCGCGAGTGGGCGATTGAAACAGATCATCAAGACCCGGCGCTGTTGGGCGGTCTGCTCGCGGGCGAAGGCGGTTGCAAGCAGGCTCTTGCCGCAACCGGCGGTACCGGAGACGCGCACGCGATAGGGCGTCATCTCGATGGTGCTGATCAGCTCGGCAAGATCACTACCGTGGCGGACATAGTGCTGTTGTTGGGCATCTAGATAGACGCGAATCTGAGGCAAGACGTCAAAGGTGTGACAGAAGAAATCTTCGATCAGGGTGCGGCGTTCGTGGTCAGGGTTTCCCGGGCCGAGAACCCGTTCAATGCGGCGGGCCAGCCCATCGCTGGCGGCGGCATCGACGATGCGATTTTGGTCGAGGCCGACCGCATTCAGTCTCTGGACACGATAATCCGGGCAGTAGAGGAGGTAGTCGAGGATCAGTGGTGGGGCACGACGCTGCTGCCAGCGAAACTTGTCGCGCACCTGATCTAATGAGCGCTGGATCTGGCTATTGACGGATTTTTGGCGTTGGCCGTAGACCTTGACCAGGCCTTCGGGGGTCTCGACGAGGGCACCGTTCTTCTGCTCGATACAGAGTACATGGCCTGCTTGGTTGACGATGATAAAGTCGATCTCGCCCACGCGAAGACCACGGGATGATTGACTGCTGCTCCAGTGGACACTGTGGAAGACGCTGTATGCGCTGCCGAGATCGGCCTTGAGTAAGGCGAGTGTTTCAAGCTCTCCCGAGTGGGCGCCGGCCAAGGCTAGGGCGCTGATATCGGAGGGAATGATCCGTGCCATGGTCGAAACTGTTTTCTGCTGCTTGCCGCGATTGCGGTTAACGCTGAGTGAGGTTAGCGCGCTTCTCGTTGGTCCAAGGTGACGCTGTAGCGGATCATATCACCCAACAAGACGCTCGAGCATCGATGGCTGAACGCCGAGCTGCGTGCCGCCTCAATGGCGGTGCTATGCTCAAGCGCCGGGGATCGCTGAGTGGGGAGCTGTTTAACGATGCGCTTTTTCAATACCGAGGGGCCGGTGCGGGCCGATCTGCATTACCTGCTGCCACCGCTGACGCGCTGGGATCTGGAGAATGTACTAGCGCTGATCGAGCAGCAGAAATACTTCCTGCTCCATGCCCCGCGTCAGACCGGCAAGACCTCCTGTTTGTTGGCGCTGATGGAACATCTGAACCGCGACGGCCGCTATCGGGCAGTCTATGCCAATCTGGAGGTGGCGCAGACCACACGCGAAGATGTCACTCGTGGTATGGCGGCCATCTGTAGCGTACTAGGAGGCTCGATTGCGTTTTATCTCCAAGACCCGAACATCGATGCCTGGAATCAGACCCTGGGAGCAGAGCTGGCACCGGAGATTCGATTGTTTCGGCTGTTGGCGACTTGGGCCAGCGCTGACGAGCGCCCGGCCGTGCTGTTGCTCGACGAGGTCGATGCGCTCGTCGGCGACACGCTTGTCGCCCTGCTGCGCCAACTCCGCGCCGGCTATCCCCAGCGTCCGCAAGCCTTTCCTAACACAGTCATCCTCTGCGGCGTGCGCGATCTGCGCGACTATCGCATCCACGCCCGCTCCGAGCCGGCGCCGATCACCGGCGGTAGTGCCTTCAACATCAAGGCCGAGTCCTTGCGTCTGGGTGATTTCAGCGAGGCGGAAACGCAGACCTTGCTGCAAGAACATACCCAAGAGACCGGTCAGGTCTTCACCCCAGAGGCGCTGCAGCAGGTCTGGACCCTCACCCAAGGTCAGCCCTGGCTGGTCAACGCGCTGGCCTATCAGGCCTGTTTCCGCTCACCGCAAGGGCGTGATCGCACCCGAGCGATCGATGCAGCGATGATCGACGCGGCCAAGGAGTCTCTGATCCTCAATCGCGTCACCCATCTCGATCAGCTTGCCGATAAGCTGTGCGAGGAGCGGGTGCGACACATCATCGAGCCGATGCTGGCTGGTGAGTCGCTGGAGCAGCTACCGCTCAGCGATCTTGAGTATCTGACCGATCTCGGGCTGTTACGCCAGCGCAATGGTGGTGGCATCGAGATCGCCAATCCGATCTATCGCGAGGTCTTGCCGCGAACCCTAGCCTTGGTGCCGCAGGCCTCGCTGCCCCAGATCAGCCCAACCTGGCTCAACGACCAGGGCCAGCTCGATCCGCAGCAACTGCTCGCCGCCTTCCTCGACTTCTGGCGCCAGCACGGTGAGCCGCTGCTGAAAAGTGCGCCCTATCATGAGATCGCCCCACATCTGGTGCTGATGGCCTTTCTGCACCGCGTGGTCAACGGCGGCGGCACCTTGGAGCGCGAATATGCCATCGGCGCCGGGCGCATGGATCTGTGCCTGCGCTATGGCGCGGTGACCTTAGGGCTCGAGCTGAAGGTCTGGCGCGATGGCCGGCCTGATCCGCTGACGCGGGGGCTCGGGCAGCTCGATGGCTATCTGGCTGGATTGGGACTCGATGGCGGCTGGCTGGTGATCTTCGATCGCCGCAGTGGACAGCCACCGATCGAGGAGCGCACTGGTGTTGACGAGGTGCTCAGCCCGGGTGGACGGCGGATTCAGGTGATTCGGGCCTGATCGCGGTGCCCAAGGAGCCAGGGAGCCAGGGAGCCAGGGAACCAGGGCACCAGGGAACCAGGGCACCGAGCGACCTATCCAGTCCCAGCTCAATGGCCAAACTGCCGATCCGCCGGCTATCCTGAGCAGATGGCATCCGAATCAGAGAACGCCCGCTCATGACCCGCCTCTGCTTCCCTTACGGCATCGCCAACTTCCGCGCCATTCACGACGACGGCGCGCTCTACATCGATCGCACCGACCGTATCGCGACCATGGAGCGCATCGGCCGGCAGCTCCTGCTGCTGCGCCCGCGTCGCTTTGGCAAGTCGTTGTGGTTATCGACGCTCGAGCACTACTACGATCTCGCCCGTGCTGACGAATTCGAGACGCTGTTCGGCCATCTGGCCATCGGACGGGCACCGACGGCGCGGCGCAATCGCTACCTCATCATGAAGTGGAACTTCTCCGCCGTCGATCCCATAGGCGATGCCGATCACATCCGCAAGGCGCTCTACGAGCATATCAACGGGGAAATTGCCGCGACGCTCACCCGCTATGGGGATCTGATCCCAGGCCAGGTCAGCATTCAGGACAACGCCCTAACCTCCTTCCGCTCCCTGCTTGCGGCCGTGGGTCAAAGCCCGCATTCCCTCTACTTGCTGATCGACGAATACGACAACTTCGCCAACGAGGTGCTGGTCAGCCGCGATCGCGGCGAGGAGCGCTACAACGCGCTGGTCGGCGGCGAGGGTGTGATCAAGACGCTGTTCAAGGTGGTCAAGATGGCAGCCGAAGGCGGCGCGCTCGACCGGGTCTTCATCACCGGGGTCTCACCAGTGGTGCTGGCGGATATCACCAGTGGCTACAACGTCGCCAAGGACATCACGCTCGAACCCGAGCTGGCGGATCTGTGCGGCTTTCATGAGTCTGAAATCGCGGTCGTCCTCGACCAAATCATTGCCGAGTGCGGACTGCCCGCCGCCCAGGCCAAGGAGGCGCTCGACCTGATGCGAGCCTTCTACAACGGCTACAACTTCTCCTTAACACCTGAGGGCGGGCAAATCTATAACCCCACGCTCGCGCTCTACTTCTTTGAGCATCTGGCCAGGTCTTGCCGTTATCCAGAAGAGATGCTCGACAACAATCTGGCGATGGATCGCAACCGCATCGACTATATCGCCCAACTGCCCCATGGCCAATCCGTGGTGACCGCCGCGCTGGATCGCGGCGACCCGCTAACGGTCGAAAAGCTGGAACGGCGCTTTGGCGTCGAGCGCATGCTGCGCGCGCCCCAGACCGAGAGCTTTCTCGCCTCGCTACTGTATTTCTTTGGCGTCCTAACCTATGGCGGGCACGGACCCTTGCGGCAATTGCAATTGGTGATCCCCAATCTGGTAGTGCGCAAACTCTATGTCGAACGCATTCAGGAGTCGCTGCTGCCGGGGTTCGATCTCGACCGCGAACGCCGCGCGGTCTGCAATGGCTTCTATGCCGAAGGCCAGATCGGGCCAGTCTGCCATTTCATCGAGCAGCGCTTTCTGCCGGTCTTCGACAATCGCGACCTGCGCTGGTCGAACGAGCTGGTGGTCAAGACCGCCTTTCTCGTCACGCTGTTCGATGATCTGGGCTACATCATGGACTCAGAAACCGCCGTCGGGCGCGGCTACTGCGATCTCTCGATGATCGTGCGTCCGGACGCACGCCCCTATGGCTTTCTCGATCATCTGATCGAGTTCAAGCACCTGAAGCTTGCCGACCTGCCCGGACTCGAGACCGAGACCCTGACCAAGATGCCCATCGAGCAACTACGCGCCCGCCCGGAGATCGCTAGCCGACTCGCCGAGGCCAACGCCCAGTTGGCGGTCTATCGCGAGCGGCTGCAAGCCGTCTATGGCGCAGCGCTCAAGCTGCAGACCCATGCCCTGGTCTGTATTGGGCTGTTGCGCTTCGTCTGGGCATCGGTGCCTGGGCGAGCAACCGCGTCCTGATCGGCTCGCGTCGCCGAGGCGCTCAGTCCGGATAGGTAGCGAGTTTGGGTACTTCGGCCCTAAGAAGCTGTCTGACAATGCTGTACAAGAGGCATCGAAAGCCTTTAATCATGGCATTTATGGCGTCGCGATGCGGATTTCAGACAGCCTATAAGCGCTACGACGGTTAGCGGGCACTGCTATGCTTGATCGTTCAGCAGCGTTCAGCAGCGATCAATGAGGGCAGTGAGGCCATGCGCTTTTTCAATACCGAAGGGCCGGTGCGGGCCGATAAACATTACCTGCTACCGCCGCTCCAGCGCTGGCACCTGGATGAGGTGCTCGAATTGATCGAGGGAGAAAAATATTTCCTGCTCCATGCCCCACGCCAGACCGGCAAGACCTCCTGCTTGTTGGCGCTGATGGCGCATCTGAACCGCGAGGGGCACTATCGGGCGGTGTATGCCAATCTGGAAGGCGCACAGGCCTATCGCGAGCGCATCGATCCGGCGATGGCGACCATTGTCACCGACATCGCCACTTGGGCCAGCGATGGCGTGGGGGATACTCAAGCCCCAGCCCTGGCCCGCGAGGTGCTGGCGCAAACACCGCCAGGCTCTGCGCTTGGGGTCTTTTTGAGCCGCTGGTGCGCGCGCCTAGACGCTCCGCTCGTGCTCTTGCTCGATGAGGTCGATGCCCTGGTCGGCGACACCCTGATCTCGCTGCTGCGCCAGTTACGGGCCGGTTATACCAAGCGCCCCAAGGCCTTCCCCAGCAGCCTGGTGCTGTGCGGTGTGCGCGATCTGCGCGACTATCGCATCCACTCCAGCATGCAATAGGCCATCATCACCGGAGGCAGTGCCTTCAACATCAAGGCCGAGTCCTTGCGTCTGGGCGATTTCTCCGAGGCGGAAACGCGGACCTTGCTGCAAGAGCACACCCAAGAGACCGGTCAGGTCTTCACCCCGGAGGCGCTGCAGCAGGTCTGGACCCTCACCCAAGGTCAGCCCTGGCTGGTCAACGCGCTGGCCTATCAGGCCTGTTTCCGCTCCCGCGAGGGGCGCGATCGCACGCGGCCGGTCGATGCGGCAATGATCGACGCGGCCAAGGAGCATCTGATCCTCAATCGCGTCACCCATCTTGATCAGCTGGCCGATAAGCTGCGCGAGGAGCGGGTGCGACACATCATCGAGCCGATGCTGGCCGGTGAGGCGCTGGAGCAGCTGCCGATCAGCGACATCGAGTATCTGACCGATCTCGGGCTGCTACGCCAGCGCGGTGGCGGTGGCATCGAGATCGCCAATCCGATCTACCGCGAGGTCTTGCCGCGCACCCTGGCCCTGGTGCCTCAGGCCTCGCTACCCCTGATCAACCCGATCTGGCTCGATGACCAGGGCCAGCTTGATCTCGAGGCGCTGCTCGGCGCCTTCCTCGCCTTCTGGCGCCAGCACGGCGAGCCACTACTCAAGAGCGCGCCCTATCATGAGATCGCCCCACATCTGGTGCTGATGGCCTTTCTGCATCGAGTAGTCAACGGCGACGGCACCTTAGAACGCGAGTACGCCATCGGCGCCGGGCGCATGGATCTGTGCCTGCGCTATGGCGCGGTGACCTTAGGGTTAGAACTCAAGGTCTGGCGAGATGGGCGGCCTGATCCGCTGGCGCGGGGGCTCGGGCAGCTCGATGGCTATCTGGCCGGATTGGGACTCGATGGCGGCTGGCTGGTGATCTTCGATCGCCGCAGTGGACAGCCACCGATCGAAGAGCGCACCCGCGTTGACGAGGCGCTCAGTCCAGGTGGGCGATGCATTCAGGTGATTCGGGCCTGATCGCGGTGCCCAAGGAGCCAGGGAGCCAGGGAGCCAGGGAACCAGGGAACCAGGGAACCAGGGAACCAGGGAACCAGGGAACCAGGGAACCAGGGAACCAGGGAACCAGGGAACCAGGGAACCAGGGAACCAGGGAACCAGGGAACCAGGGAACCAGGGCACCGAGCGACCTATCCAGTCCAAGCGCAATGGCCAAACTGCCGATCCGCCGGCTATCCTGAGCAGAAGGCATCTGAATCAGAGAACGCCCGCCGATGACCCGCCTCTGCTTCCCTTATGGCATCGCCAACTTTCGCGCTATTCACGGGGCACCGACGGCATGGCGCAATCGCTACGTCATCATGAAGTGGCACCGGCTCAAACGGGCGGCTGCCAGGCAGAACGCAAGTTTTCCAAGAACGCATCGGATAGCCAGAGACCACCCTGGGTTCGCAGATCGTCAAGGAGCGCAAACGGATCAGCTATCAATCCACGCTCTGCCGCGGCAAGGGCGACACCGACGGTTCCGGTGATCGTCAGCCCCAGGCGTTTTGCGAGGCGCCGGCCCGCCATGTCATCAAGGATCAACAACGGACTGTTGAGCCGGCGCGCGAGGGCGATGGCAGCCGCCTCGCCGCGATCCACTTCCGCAGAGAGCAATGCCATAACGGGATCACCCGCCAGCGGCTCCGCGATCCGAATGAAGCTAAGTTGTCGACGCCATCCTTGGTGGATCGAGCCGGCTTGGTCCAGTTCAGCAGCCACCTCGGATGGGATCGCGAGGGTGACGTAAAGCCGCTGCAGCAGGTCTGCTGCTCCGACCTTGAGCAAGCACGAAAGCGGGGTGGTGTTGGAGACGATCACGCCTGATCAGGCTGTGCCGCGATGCGCGCCGTCTCAAGGTCACGAAGGGCGTCCTCCACCGAACCGCCCCAGTCCACCTGGCGTCTAGCAAGGAGTTCATGGAATGCCAGGCGATTCATATTGGCGATTCTTCGTGCCAGAGCGGGACCGAGCAAGCCTTCCTTAACCAGAAAAACCGCGAACTCCTGCTGCAATTCCTCCTCCGCGCGTCCGGGGGGAAGCCTCAAGGCGTCGTAGGCTTCCTCCGGAATCTCAAGATAACGCATGGTCATTACAAGCATCCGACGTGATCGAGATTGCTCCAAAGCTTAGCATGTAAGCTCGGCAGTACCGAACCTTGTCTCTCGTGTCGTACGCGCTCCGTCAATGTCCGCTCCGCGTTGGATTGCGGCCATCGTTGATCGCGGATCCGATGTCAACTCAGGGTCGTTATGCAAAGTTCGCGATTATGCAAAGGTTCTTTGTTGACGTTCGCATCGGGCGAGGTTTGAAGCGGTCAGTCTCGCGTCCTCGCGGCTAAATGCTCGACATAATCGCGCGGGTCTTCTGAAGTGCGGTCTCCACTGTTTAGGAGACCAGCATGAGTACCGATACACATCTTCCCGCTCCCAGCGCGGCCGCCACGCTTGCCTCGGATTCAATCGGCGACGAATTACGCCGCTACGATGAACACCTACGCGACGTGCGTGGGCTATCGCCAGGCACACGTCGTGACTACTTACGCGTTGTAGGCCGGCTGTTGCGCCAACAGTTCGCAGACGAAGGCGTCGTGATCGCCAATCTGCACCCGGCCGGCATCCGGCAGTTTCTCGCCGACGAGCTGGATGCGCATAAGACCCCTTCCCACGCCTCTGCTGTCGCCGCCGGGTTGCGCAGCTACTTGCGCTATCGCAGCACCTGCGGTGATGCGGTTGGAGCGTTGACCGCCGTCATCGCCTCTCCGGCTCACTGGACGCTGGCGACCTTGCCGAAGACACTGACGGAGGAGGAGGTCGCGCAGTTGCTGGGTTCCTTCTCCGAGGTCCAGCGCTCACCGAAGCGCGGTTACGCGATCGTTCGGTGCGGTCTGGACCTGGGGCTGCGGGCCGGCGAAATCGCCGCTCTGATGATCAGCGATATCGATTGGCGTGCCGGGACGGTGACGCTGCGGGGAACCAAATCGCTGCGCCAGGATATGCTGCCGTTGCCGGTCGAAACCGGGGAGGCGTTGGCCGATTATCTACAGCATGAGCGCCCGACGAGCGCCAGTGCAGCGGTCTTTGTGCGCTATTGCTCGCCGCACGATCTTCCCATGACCTCGTGCGCCGTGCAGAAGGTGATCGCGCGTGCCTTTCGGCGCAGCGGCTTGGCGTCTTACGGATCGCATCGACTGCGACACACCTTCGCTTGCCGTCTCGTGGAGCATGGGAGTTCGCTCAAAGAGGTCGCCGATCTGTTGCGCCACCGTTCGCTGACCACCACGCAGATCTACGCCAAGCTCGATACGCCGAAACTCGCGATGGTGGCGCTGCCATGGCCCGGGAGCAGCGCATGAACGCGCCGATCCCGTTGCAAGGCAGAGTGGATGACTATTTGGCGGAACGCCGTCGGCTTGGTTTCGCGTTGAGCGGGCACGACACGCTGCTGGCCAACTTTGCGACCTTCGTCGCCGATCGGCAGCATGACGGTCCCCTCACCGTCGCGTTGATGGTCGATTGGGCGCGGCGTGCAAAGGCGGGCCTGGGCACACCGGAAACTTGGTATCGGCGGATGGCGAAACTGCGTCCGTTCCTGCGTTATCTGCAACAGTTCGAGCCGCAAACCGAGATCCCGGAGGAGGCGATCTTCGGCCCCGAGCCCGGTCGCGTCGCACCGCACATCTACCACGAGGAGGAGATCGTCGCGCTGTTGGGCGCCACCGCCCAACTCGGACCACCCGGCAGCTTGCGTGCGGCGACGTTCGAAGCCTTGTTTGGTCTGATGGCGGCAACCGGGTTGCGCGTGAGCGAGGCCATTCATCTGCGCGATGCCGACGTCGATCTCAAGCGCGGGATGCTGAGCGTGCGCGAGAGCAAGTTCGCCAAGTCACGCCAGCTGCCATTGCATCCCAGTACGGTCGACGCGCTGACGCGCTTCCGCCGACGCCGCCAGCGCGCTGTGCCAACGACAGACGCCACCGCGTTCTTCACCGGCAGTCGTGGTCGGGGTCTGGGACAACCGCTTGGCGACCGACAAGTGCATCGTGTCTTCAATCAGTTGCGCGATCACCTCAACTGGCCCAATCGCGGCGCGCATGCCGCACCACGCCTGCATGATCTGCGCCATACCTTTGCCGTCCGACGCTTGCTGGATTGGCATCGCGAAGGCGCCGATCTCGACCAAATGATGCTGGCCTTGTCGACCTATTTAGGCCACACCAAGATTGTGCATACCTATTGGTATCTCTCGGCGGTCCCGGAGTTGATGGCACTGGCCGGCGACAAGTTCGAGCGCTTCGTCGCGCTTGAGGAGGCTGACGATGCGTAAGCCCACGCAGACATCCCCGTCGTTCGCGACCCTTGTGCAAGCCTTCTTCGTCGAGTATCTGACCCAACAGCGCGCCCTGAGCCCACAGACCATCGCCGCCTACCGCGATGCCTTGGTGCTCTTCCTTGAGTTCGCTCAGTCCCAACTCGGCAAAGCGCCGGTGGCCATGACACTCGGGGAGATCACGCCGGAGTTGATCATGGCATTCCTCGATCATCTTGAGCAGCAACGGCACAACTGTGTCCGTAGCCGCAACGCGCGCCTGGCGGCACTGCGGTCATTTTTGAAGTTTGCCGGTCGCCGGGATGTGGCGTCGCTCCAGGTCGTTGAACGCGCGCTCGGCATCCCCGTGAAGCGTTTCGAGCGCCCCATGTTCAGTTATCTCTCCCCCGAGGAGATGCTTGCGGTGATGGATGCACCACCCGCGACCTGGATCGGCCAGCGCGATCACTTGCTCTTCCAACTGCTCTACAACACCGGCGCGCGCGTGTCCGAGATCACGCAGGTCAAGGTCGGCGATGTTGTCCTGGAGGAGCATGCCGCGTGCGTTCATCTGCATGGCAAAGGTCGCAAGCAGCGCAGCGTTCCGCTGTGGCGCTCGACGGTGAAGACGCTGCGCGCCTGGATCAAGCTCAATCCACCGCTCGACGCGGAATCGCCCTTACTGCCGAATCGCAACGGCAACACCATGACCCGCACCAATGCCTCCCTCCGGCTGGCTGCGGCAGTCGCGACGGCGACCAAGGTCTATCCGGAACTGGCCAATCGGTCCATCTCCCCGCACACGATCCGACACACAACCGCCATGCATTTACTGCAGGCCGGCGTCGACATCAGCGTCATCGCACTTTGGCTGGGGCACGAAAGTCCCGTGACGACTCACCAGTACGTCGAAGCCGATTTGGCGATGAAGGAACGTGCCCTGGCCAAGCTCCACGAACCGGATACTCCCCTGCAACGCTATCGGGCTCCTGACTCCCTGATCGACTTTCTGAAGACCCTGTGATTATGACAAGGTCTCAGGGCACGCTAGCCGCCATTCATCGGCGGTCAGTCGGCCTTGGGACTGACCCTTTGCATAATCGCGAACTTTGCATAACAGCCATTATGTAAAACTTTACATAAGGGTCGTAAGCGGCCGGTCCAGCGCATGTTCAAATCTTGGCCCAGTGCGGAAAATCAAGCCTTGGCCCAGTGCGGAAAAGACGGCCTTTGCGAGACGGCCGAATTTGGGACATGACCTAAGAGGTAGTGTTGGAAGCAACACCGGAGCCGGCCGAGTCCTGAGTCAAGACGGATGATGGGAGGACAAGTCGATATCGACTGACCTGACGATTGAGATCCTGCGCGAGATCCGAGACAGCATCACCGAT
Organism: Halochromatium sp.; assembly: GCA_010912705.1. Lineage (GTDB taxonomy): Bacteria > Pseudomonadota > Gammaproteobacteria > Chromatiales > Chromatiaceae > Lamprobacter. The sequence continues at coordinate 15,239 of POWB01000020.1, read as the reverse complement.
CTGCGACTGATGGCTGGCTCCCCAGATGGCTTGATGGGCCTGAATCTTTGCAGATGACTCAGCTGTGCCGACATCGTTGTCGTCATCAGATAGCCGACGACGATCGACGCGGACAGGCTTGCCGAACTGGCGATCACGACGCGTGGGGCTCAGACATCGCCTCGTGAGCGTCGTTGTCCTCCTCAGCGGATGCGATTGATATCGCCGCCTCATCCGCCAAAGCGGCGACCTCACTGAGTAGTCGCTGGTAATCCGGGCTCTCGGGCGCGGCATAGTTGAAGTTCTTGAACAGGCCGGTCAGCTTGATGAAGAACTCACGCGCGGTCTCTTTGTTGGCGAATTCATAGTCTCGGTGTACCAGCTCATAGACTCGCTCGAAGGTCAGTTGCTGGCGCTCGATCGGCACTGAGGCGTCGACCTTGTCGAAGGCATCCTGCTGCAGGAAGACCATATCGACGAAGAGCGCCTTCTGATAGATCAGATAATCAGACAGGCTGACGCCTTCCTCGCCGGTGACCTGCATCATCTGCTGCACGCGGTCGCCCTGGCGCAGCAGATCTTGTAGGCGCTTGACCCGCGCGACCCAGCTTGGATCGATATGCTCGGCGTACCAAGCGGCGAGCTGGTCCAGATAGCGCGACCAGGAGATCAGCGGATCGATGGCCGGGTAGAAGCGCTTGTAGGCGCGGTCATAGGAGAGCCCGAGGAAGGTCTTGACCGTGCTCAGGGTCGACTGGGTGACCGGCTCCTCGAAGTTGCCGCCGGCCGGTGAGACGGTGCCGATCATGGTCAGGCTGCCATGGCTGCCATCGCCAGTGCGGAAGACGCCGGCGCGCTCGTAGACGCTGCGGATCGAGGAGTCCAGATAGGCCGGGAAGGCCTCCTCGCCGGGGATCTCCTCGAGCCGACCCGAGGTCTCGCGCATCGCCTGCGCCCAGCGTGAGGTGGAGTCAGCCAGCAGCAGTACCTGATAGCCCATCTGGCGGTAGTACTCGCCCAGCGTGATGCCGGTATAGATCGAGGCCTCGCGCGCCGCGACCGGCATCGATGAGGTGTTGCAGACGATGATGGTGCGGTCCATCAACGAGCCGCCGGTCATCGGATCGGTGAGCCCAGGGAACTCGGTCAGCGTCTCGACCACCTCACCAGCGCGCTCGCCGCAGGCGACCACGATGACGATATCGACCGACGAATGCTTGGCGATCAGATGCTGCAGCACCGTCTTGCCGGCGCCAAAGGGTCCCGGGATGCAGCCGGTGCCGCCGCGCGCGATCGGGAAGAAGGTATCCACCAGCCGAATGGTGGTGATCATCGGCTCGGATGGATAGAGGCGCTCGACGGCACGGCTGCGCAGCATGCGCTCGGTCAGCGGTCGCCGTACCGGCCAACGTCGGGTCAGATCCAGCGAGCGCTCCTGGCCATGCTGATCACGGATGCGTACCACCGGGGTGTCAACGGTGACGCTACCCTCGCGAATCCAGGTCACTTCGACCTCGCCGAGCTGGTCAAAGGGCACCATGATTTTGTGCGAGAAGGTGCCCTCCTGCACGGTGCCCAGCACGCCGCCAGCCTTGAGCTTGGCCCCGGCCTGCACACGCGGCACGAACGACCACTTCTTGCCCTGATCCAGCGCCGGCATCTCGACCCCGCGCGGCAGGAAGGTGCCATGGCGCACGGCCAGACTCTCGAGTGGATTCTGCAGGCCATCGTAGACCTGACCGAGCAGGCCCGGGCCGAGCGTCACCGAGAGCAGATCGCCACTCTGCACCACCGGATCACCAATCGAGACCCCGGAGGTATCCTCGAACACCTGCACATCAGCGAAGCGACCGCGCACCCGCAGCACCTCAGCCTTGAGTCGCTCCTGGATGCCACTCTCAGAGGGACGGCGAGGCGCGATATAGACAACCTCATTCTTCACCAGCGGCAGCGGCACACCCTCATCGCTACCACCCTCGATAGTGACCAAGGATTCCTGTACCGCGACCACGCGCGTCGGCACCGGCGCTGGGTGCGAGCCCGAGCCCGAGCCCGAGCCCGAACCGGAGGCTGGACCCGAGCCCGATGTCGTATGCGCAGTCTCCGGCGATTGCTCAACCGCAGCCGCAGCCGCTCTGTGATCAGCCACAATCAGCATCCTCTCAGTGATTCAGTCATCTTATCCACTCACCACTCACCACTCACCACTCGCCACTCGCCACTCGCCACTCACCACTCACCACTCGCCACTCGCCACTCGCCACTCACCACTCACCACTCACCACGCAACCCCTCACCGACCAGTCGGTCAAACCGAGACAACGCAGCATCCGCATCGTAGCGTGTCCAGCGCGCAACCAGATCCCAGCAGGTGACATAGGTGACTAGGGCCTCGAAATCGAAATAATGGTCGGCACTGATGCGCTCGAGATGTGTCCAGACGGTGCCTAGCAGCAGCCGCTCAAGCCCCAGGGCATCACCGCGCTCGAGCAGACGCTTAGCCTCCGGCAGCCAGGGAAAGACGCGCTCGAGGCGAAAATGGGGCTCGCCCCAATAGCGCCGGATCACCGGCACCCAGCGGCCATAGCCCCAACGGCGACGCTCGGAGGGTGCCGCGCCGCCGGCATGCCGCAGGCGCAGCGCGGCGACTAGGGTGCGCATCTCTAGGCGCCAGCTCGCTAGGTCACGGGCAAAGTCGTTGTTGATCGCGGTGACGCCCTGCTCGGCCTGGCGCACGACCGCCTCATCATCGATCTCGAAGCGTTGATCCTTCCAAGCGATCAGGGTCTCGAGCATGGCGAGATCATCGGCATCCTGAGGCTCGAGCCAGCGCAGCCGCATCTCGAGGCGAATGCGCGACAGCGGCGTCTGCGTGGCGCCGAATAAGGGCCCATGCGCAGGCAGCGAGGTCAGCAGCGTGAGATAGCGATCGCTCGGTGCCATCGGCTAGTGCTTCCGGCCGCCGGCCAGTTGTTTGGCTGATGCGCGCGCGATGCGACTGCAAGCGGCTGTCCTGGCCGTTCGGGCAACTGCTTCGGTAACTGCTTCGGTAACTGCTTCGGCAACTGCTTCGGCAACTGCTTCGGCAACTGTTTCGGCAACTGCTTCGGCAACTGTTTCGGCAACTGTTTCGGCAACTGTTTCGGCAACTGTTTCGCCAACTGCCTCGCCAACTGTTCGCCTGATAACATCGCACCGGTTTATGGCGCTTGGGGGGGAGGGCGCCGTCACTTGACTGTCCCCTCCAAGATCGCGCGAAAGCGCGGCTGTAGATGTGCCAGAATCAGCTCGGCGACCTTCTCGTCGCTGAGGTCGATCTCGATCTGCTTGTTCTTCAGCCGCATGCGGATGCCGTGCGCCTCGTCTTCAGCGACCTGGAAAGTGACGCCTTCCTCGAGCACCTCGGAGGCCACCGCCAGCACGAAGTGGGAGAGCGAGCCCTCGCGCAGCTCAAGTGGGTTGCGGCGCAGCTCTTCGATGCCGATCAGCTCGCGCGGCAGCACGATCGCGACCTGATCGCCAGGTTCCAGCCCCGCCTCATCACGGCCGCGGCCTGCGACCTCCAGGATCAGCTGCTGCAGGAATTCCTCGCGCTCGAGCTCGGTGGTGATCAGCCGTCGCACCTTCTCGCTCACCGCCCCGGTCAGCACCGCGGTCATCCGCAGCACGGTGTCGCGCATAGCCAGACGCAGGGCATCTTCACCTGCCGCCTTGAGTGCGGCGGCCTCCTGCCGTGCCTCGGCGATCAGCCATTCGGCCTCGGCCTCGGCCTCACTGCGGATGCGCGTGGCCAGCTGTCGCGCCTCTTGCTCGATGCGGGCGGCCTCTTCGCGGCCTTTGGCGACGCCCTCATTGCGCAGCCGCTGAATCAGCGCGTCGACGCCGGCTGAGGCGGCACTGCTCGGGGTCGTCACCTGCGCCGAGCCGGCGGTGGCGACGGGGCCAGATGCTGGGGGGGCGGCTGGGCCGGATGCTGGGGCGGTTTCGCGCACGGACTCTGTCATCAGGAGTGCTCCTTGGGCCGGGATCTTTGGGCCGAAATCTTAGGCCGGGATATTGCCAGCAAGCACCAGCGCGAAGACGAAGACGAAGACCGAGAAGCCCTCGACAATGGCGGCCGGCGCCAGCGAGAGGCCGAAGATCTCGGGCTTGACCTTCATCGCCTGGATGGCCGAGGCACAGGCGCGTCCCTGCAGCACACCGCCATAAAGCAGGGCGAGGCCGGCGAGCAGCCCGATCCCGAACAGCGCCGGAGCCGAGGTCGTGGTGACCTCACGCTGCAGCGTGAACATGATCACGATGCCATAGATGACGCCGGTTGAAGGCATCACCGAGACACCCAGGTAGCGGCCTAAGCCAGACTCGGTATCGACCATGGCGCCGATCGCCGCCTGGCCGGCGATAGCGCAGCCGATGATGCTGCCGATGGCGCCAAGCGCCAAGGCCCCGTACATGCCGGCCCAGCCGAGCGCGATGACCAATTCGTTCATTCCGTAATCTCCGTCTTCTTGAAGGGGCGGAAGGGATAGCCCTCGCCGGACAGGGCCCAATTGTAGAATTCGATATAGTTCAGGCGCAGGCCATGCACCAGGCCACTGATCAGGCCCAGCGCCAGGTTCAGGCTATGGCCGATGAGTAGTAGCAGGATCTGCAGCAATAGGCCGAGGCCGGGCACGCCGGCATCGACCTGCACGGCCAGATCATTGAAGGTCAGCGCCAGTGAGGCCGACGCCAGGCCGAGCGCGAACAGGCGCAGATAAGACAGGGTGTCGCCGAAGATCTTGGTCACCTGCGACAGCGCCAGCAGACCATCGAGACCGCGCATCAGGATGGAGCCGGCACCTGTCAGCGGACGCTGGCTGCTGCTGAAGAACACCAAGGCCAGCCCGAGCGCAATCCCGCCATAGCCGAGCAGCTCGACGGTGGCGATCTGCGCGGGCGCGGCCAGGCTCAGCCCGAGCCAGAGACCGAAGCCACTCAGCGCCACCAGTATCCAGCCGACCGGCGCCAGCGCCTGCAGCCGCGGCCAGAGGTTGCCGACTCGCACCAGGTTCGCCAACACCAGATGCAGCACGCCGACGCCGACCGAGAGCCGCATCATGGTGTCGAAGTCGTGGATGTCGAGGATATGCAGCTGAGCGGGGAGACTACCGGGCGGCGGCGCCAGGCCGAAGTAGCTGCCGACCAGCACGCCCCAGGCGAAGGAGGTCGAGACCAGGGTGCCCGCGAGCACCCGGAAGCGGCGTCCCTGCGATGAGCGTCCTAGCTTGCGCCAGAACAGCAGCAGGCCCAGGCCGAGCAGGGCGGCGTAGCCGGCATCCGAGAGGATCATCGCGAAGAAGAGCGCGAACGAGAAGAATAGGATGCGACTCGGATCGAAGCTGTCGTAGGCCGGCATCTGGTAGAAGCCGACCAGATCCTCGCCGGCGCCAAGGCGCTCCGGATTAGTGAGCAGCGTCGGCGGGGCATCGCCGGGTGCCGGGTCTTCGATCAGCAGCGCCAGCCCCTGCTCAGCGGCCAGCGCCTCGACCGCCGGCACCTGTGGCACGCCAACCCAGCCTTGCACCGCGAACAGCCCGTCGGTGTCGCGGGTCTGACTCTGCGCATGCTGCAGCACGGCCTGATCTTCGGCGCGCGCAAACTGCTTGCTGAGCAGATAGACCCAGCGCGTCAGGGCGCGGCGCTCGGCCTCGAGCTCTTCTAGCTCCAGCTCAGCGGCTTCGAGCTGCTGTTCGACCTGGCTCAGTGACAGGGCGCCGGTATGGGTGCGCGGCACCGGCAACGCCTCGGCCGGCGGCTCCTCGGGCGCGATCACGACCAGGAAGGCCTGGCGATTGTCCTGGTGCACCACCTGCCAAGGCAGCTCCAGACCCTGGAGCGCTTTCAGCTGACGCAGCGGCACCGTATAGAACCAGAGCTTTTCACCAGCCAGCGCCTCGGCCGGTGGTAGGCTGAAGTCGCCCCAGGGGGCGAGATCCTTGGCGCGCTGGGCCAGCGCGTCGCGCCGGTCGAGGGTGGCGCGGATGCGGTCCTTGTTCGCCAGCACCGACTTGATCGTCGCCGCCAAGTCGAAGCCGTCTTCGGTGTGCACCTGACGCCGCTTGGTCGGCTCATCCATCAGATAGCGCAGCGCCTGCCGCGCCTCGACCGCATGCTCAGGCGGTAGCGTCTCGGGCTGTGACGAGGTCGGCGCAAGCGGCAGCAAGTGCAGGCAGCCGAGCGCTTGCAGCCGATCCATCACGACCTGCTTTTGATCTTGGCTGCCGACCAGCGACAGCCGCTTCAGTGGCTCGATGGCCATCTTAGCCTAGCCCCTCCGCGGCACGTTTCTTCTTGGCGATCTTCGAGCGCACCACGGCGGCGCGCTCGGCATCAGAGAGCGCGATGCGGATGCGCTTGATATTGGCGCGGGTGCGCGGGATCAGCACCTTATCGAACAGATTCACGCGCTGGGTGACGGTGCGTACGGCTTGGTCCAGCAGTGTCAACCGCTGCTCGGCCAGCCGCAGCTCGATGCGCAGCCGCAGCGCCTCACGCAGGCCCTCGACCAGCGGCTCGATCCAGTGCGGCTTCGACAGATAGCCATAGGGCCGCACCGCGATCTTCAGCTCGGCCAGCGTCGGTAGCCAGGTACCCATGCGGTTCTCGCGACCGAACTCGACCTGTTCGACCCGCACTAGCTGGTTGAGATCAATCTCTTCGATAGCAAGCATCGGCAGGGTCTCGGCGACGCGCTGGCGCACCGCCTCCAGTTGGGCCACGAACTCGCGTTGCTCGGCCTGCGCCCGCGCGCGCTCGCCCATCAGCTGTTTGCGCTTCATGTCTAGCGAGGGCAGGAACTGCTGATAGCTCTTCAGCTGCTGCGACTGCTGAGACAGTGAGGACTTGCTGAGCGAGACCTTGGCCATGGTGCGCTAACCGCCGCCCCTCATGCCGCCTCAGGCGGAAAATACTTGTCGATCAGCTGCTGCTTCATCAGCAATTCCTCCGGGTCGAAGCACTCGGCCATGGTCTGCCAGCAGAGATCTAGCGCCTTCTCCAGCGGCAGGCTGACATTGATGTCCATGAACCGCTCCTTAAACAGATCGCCGAAGCGCAGTAGCTTCTGATCGAAATCGCTCAGCTCGAACGCCATCGCCTGCTTCTGCTGCGCGTCCTTGGCACTGGAATAGAAGCGGATCATGGTGTTCATGACCTGGCTGTGATCCTCGCGCGTGACCTTGCCAATTACGTGCTGCTTCAGGCGCGACAGGCTGCCGAACGGGTCGATGACGCCATCATGCAGATAGAACTGGCCCTCGGTGATGTAGCCGGTGTTATCTGGCACCGGATGGGTGACATCGCCGCCTGGCATGGTGGTCACGGTGAGGATGGTCAGCGAGCCGCCTTCGCGATAGTCAGCGGCCTTCTCGTAGCGGCGCGCCAGCTGTGAGTAGAGGTCGCCCATATAGCCGCGGTTGGAGGGCACCGCTTCCATGGCGATGCCAACCTCCTTCATGGCGTCAGCGTAGGCGGTCATATCGGTCAGCAGCACCAGCACGCGCTTGCCTTCCTCGAGCGCGAACTTCTCGGCCACCGCCAAGGCCATGTCCGGCACCAGTAGACGCTCGACCACCGGGTCGGCGGAGAGGTTCACGAACATCACCGTGCGGGCGAAGATGCCGGCATCCTCGAACTGGCGGCGGAAGAAATAGTAGTCGTCGAAGATCAGCCCGAGGCCACCGAAGACGATGATGTCGGCATCGGCCTGCACGCCGATGCGCGCGAGAAGCTGATTGTAGGGCTCGCCGGCGACCGAGAAGATCGGTATCTTCTGGCTCTCGACCAGGGCGTTGAAGACATCGATCATCGGCACATCGGTGCGGATCATCTTTGACGCCAGCAGCCGCCGCGCCGGATTCACCGAGGGGCCACCGGCAGCGATCTTGGGCTCGTCATCCAGCTCGGGGCCGGCATCGAGCAGGCTGCCGTCGCCACGGAAGACGCGGCCGAGGATGTTCATCGAGTAGGTCGCACGCATCGCATGACCGAGGAACTGCACGGTCGAGGCGGTCGAGACGCCCTTGGTGCCGGAAAACACCTGCAGCGAGACCAGCTCACGATCGATCTTGATCACCCGCGCCAACGAGCGGAAGCCGTCAACGCCTTCGACCAGCGCCAGATCGTCATAGGCGATGGTCGGTGCATCGGCGCTGGCGCGCGCGACGCGCACCTTGAGCAGATCGCCGACGATCTCGAGGATGTCGGTGTAGCGGGTCAGTGTGTGGGCCATGCGATCTCCTCGGATCTCCTTGCGGCTTCGCTAGCGTTCAGAACGTCGGTCGGCGCTCGCCATCGTAAGGTCGTAACGTTAGCCCCCATTGGGGTCTCGCTGCAATCTCGGTTTGGTGTCTGGGTTGGCCAGGCGACCTGAATATTAAGAGTGCTAGTACAGTCACGCGAGCGGAAACAGAATTAAGTAGAGCGACGGCGAGGTTACTCTTTGAGCCATTACGGGCTATAATGGCCCTTCTTGGACCATTTTGGTAGAGGTTCTCATGGCCACCAACGTGAAGTTGTCCGAAGCCTTGGTCGAGAGTGCGAAGCGCTATGGCAGGATCGAGCATCGTTCCGTGCCCAAGCAAATTGAATACTGGTCGCAGATCGGTAAGGTCGCCGCTGAAAATCCTGACCTGCCCTTCAGTGTGATCCGCGAGATCCTGATTGCGGATCAGGAAGATCCGGTCGGGGAGTACCCTTTCGGCTAATGCGTATCCTGGTTACCCGAACCTTCGAGCGCACCCTCATAAAGCTGCATCCCCAACAAAAGACGGCGCTTGACGAGGTTGTACGGACCATCGCCAGCCAGCCGGACGCCGGTGAATCTAAAGTCGGTGACCTCGCGGGTGTGCTGGTCTATAAATTCCGTCTGGGCAAGATGCTATGCCTATTGGCCTACCGGGTGTTGGACGAGAACACACTCAAACTGCTCATGCTGGGTCCGCACGAGAACTTCTACCGCGATCTCAAGCGGCTGGATAGCTGACCGAGGAGTGCAGCCTCTACATAATGTCAATCAGCTGATGCCATGTCGCGTAGACGACACAAGAAAAAGAGATCTCGCGCAGAGACGCAAAGGCGCAGAGAAGATAGAGAAGATAGAGAAGATAGAGAAGAAGAGAAGAAGAGAAGAAGAGAAGAAGAGAAGAACAAGAGAAGCGCACTGGGAACATCGAGCAAGCTCTTTCTTCCTTTGCGCCTCTGCGCCTCTGCGCCTCTGCGCCTCTGCGCCTCTGCGCCTCTGCGCCTCTGCGCCTCTGCGCCTCTGCGTCTCTGCGCGAGCCTCTTCTTGCCACGTCACAACATCACGCGACATCATGTCGAGGTCGCACCCTGACCGAGCGCGGAAGGCGCCAGAATCTTAGCGTCTCGAGTCCTGTCCGGAAGTGACAAAGGACGAATGCGCGGTTTGCTGATTGGTGAGCTTTGATCGTCGATCCCATGGCTGTTTTAGGTCGAGCAACTGCAAGCGATCGCATGCTGGCGTAACATTCCGACCTCCTTGCACTTTTGGATAGGACGATGCCGAACGATCCGCTGAATGCCGACTCGACGTCTGCGTCGATATTAGATCCTGACCTTGCCGCTTTTGCGGAGACTGCAACGTCTGGCGAATCAACAGCGCCTGCGGACTCGGGTCAGCAAGCCGATCCGCTGCTGCTCGATAGCGAGCAGATCCAGGCGCTAGCGGAGCCATCGGTGGTGCGCGCCGGGCTTCGGCATTGCAACGAACTGCGGGTCACGGCGCTCGATCGAGCGCCGAACGGGCTCTATGCCCGCGTTGAGGATGCTGAGACTGAGGAGCAGCTCGAGGTTGAGATTACCATCGATGCTGCGGGTGCTGCGGGTGCTGCGGGTGCTGCGGGTGCTGCGGGTGCTGCGGGTGCTGCGGGTGCTGCGGATGCTGCGGATGCTGCGGATGACGTGGATGCTCCCGGTGCTCAGAGTGCTGCGAATGCGACCGATGCACTGGATGCCGAAGGTGTTGCGGAGGGCGATGCCAATGTCGCCAATGCCGCCAGGCGCGCTGTCGGCAGAGGCAACACCAGGCTGCTAGCCGGCTGCCAATGCGATGGCTGTGACGATGGCGCCTTTTGCGTCCACGCGATCGCCGCGCTTTTCGCCTATGCCAAAGGCCAGGGCCAGTCACCAAGCGACCCCGCGCTGCTCGCCGATGCCCAACGCTCGGCGCTGGAGGAGCGGCTGGCCAAGGCCCGCGCTGAGGTCCATGTCGAGCCGCTGTCAGACTCGGCCAAGGCAGCAGGCTATGGGCTTTGGCGGGCGCACTCGCTGCAGTCTGCCACCCACTTCTCGAGCGATTACCGCGTCCATCTCCGCGCCTTCGATCGGCGCGCCAACTATTGCACCTGCCCAGATTTCGCGACCAACGAGCTGGGCACCTGCAAACATGTCGAAGCCGTTCTGCACCGGCTGCGCAAGCGTCGCGACTTCAAGCGCATCGCCAAGCTACCGCCACCACGCAGTGCGGTGTTCTTGGATTGGGAGGGCGCGCAGGCACCAACCATCCGCCTACATCGCGGCGCCGAGACCGCGACCGACCTGCTCCCGCTGCTCCAAGAGCATTTCGATGCCGACGGCCGTTTCCGGCTGCGTCTGCCGGACGATTTCCTGCGCTTTGCCGACCAGGTCGCCGAGCGTGGCGATCTCGAAGTTGGCGACGACGCCCTCGGCTATGCCCGGCGCCTGGCTGAGGATGCGGCGCGCGCGGTGCGTGCCGCCGAGATCAGCGAGCGGATTCGCGATAGCGGCGGCCGACTGCCGGGGGTGCAGGCCAAGCTCTATCCCTACCAGACCGATGGCGTTGCCTTCCTCGCTGGTCGCGGACGCGCCCTGCTCGCCGACGACATGGGTCTGGGTAAGACCCTACAGGCGATCGCCGCCGCCTATTGGTTGCATCGCAACGATGGCGTCGAGCGCGTGCTGGTGGTCTGCCCGGCCTCGCTGAAGCTGCAATGGGCGCGCGAGATCCAGCGCTTCACCGACGTCGATGTCCAGGTCGTGCAAGGGCCAGTGGCGGCACGCGGCGTGCAGTATCGCAAGGGACGCGGCTTCTACGTCGTCAACTACGAGCTGGTGATGCGCGATCTCAGCATCATCAATGCTGACCTGCGTCCGGACTTGCTGATCCTCGACGAGGCCCAGCGCATCAAGAACTGGCGCACCAAGATTGCCAGTGCGGTCAAACAGATCGGCTCGCGCTACGCCTTCGTGCTCACCGGCACGCCGCTCGAGAATCGCCTCGAGGATCTCTACAGCCTGCTGCAGGTGATCGACCCGCGCGTGCTGGGTCCGCTGTGGCGCTACCTGGTCGATTTCCATATCACCGACGATCGCGGCAAGGTGCTCGGCTACCGCAATCTCTCCGAGCTGCGGCGGCGGCTGGCGCCGGTGATGTTACGGCGCGATCGCAGCCTGGTGCGCGATCAATTGCCAGAGCGCATCCTGACTCGCGTCGATGTGCCGATGTCCGATCTGCAGCAGGAGATCCACGACGACGCCATCAATGCCGCAGCGATCCTGGCGCAGATCATGAAGCGGCGCCCGCTGACGCCGAGCGAGCAGAATCGGATGATGGCAGCGCTGCAACGGGCGCGGATGGCCTGCAACGCGGCGGCGCTGGTCGATCCGGAGCTGGCGCAGAAGCGGCACGGCAGCAGCGCGCCCAAGCTCGATGAGCTGGAGACCCTGCTTGACGAGGTCTGTCGCCTGGCTGGCCTCAAGGTCGTGGTCTTCTCGCAGTGGGCAGTGATGACCGAGCTGGTCGAGCAACGCGTACGCGCCATGAAGCTCGGCAGCGTGCGTCTGCACGGTGGCGTGCCGACCGCCAATCGCGGCGTACTGATGGATCGCTTTCGCGACGACGACGCGATCCAGGTCTTCATCTCCACCGATGCCGGCGGTGTCGGCCTGAACCTGCAAAACGCCGCAGTGCTGATCAACCTGGATATCCCTTGGAACCCGGCGGTGCTCGAGCAGCGCATCGCGCGCGTGCATCGGCTCGGCCAGCGGCAGAAGGTGCAGGCCATCCTGTTGGTGGCGCCGGAGTCCTATGAGGAGCGGGTGCTGGGGCTGGTGCAGGGCAAGCGCCAGCTGTTCGACAACGTCGTGCACGCGGATGCGACCGAGGATGTGGTCAGCGTCTCCAAGCGGCTTGCTGAGGTGTTGGCGGATGATCTGACGAAGCCGTCGGCGTCGGCGGATGAGTCAGTGGAATCGACGGCGGCGACGGATGCCAGCGCCAGGGAAAACGGCGAGACCGCATCGGCAACCGACGAGACCGCGGAAGACAGTCTGCCCGGGGCGGGGCTTGACGCTGCGCTGGGTGGCGAGCGCGCTGGCGAGACGGATGGTGAGGGTACGGAAGCTGAGGGTACCGAACGTGGCGAGCAGGCTGGCTCCGCAGACACAGCTAGCACGGAAACAGGCGCGGAAACAGGCACGGAGTCCGATGCGACAGGCGCGGCTGGCGCTGAAACCGGCGCGGAGTCCGATGTCGAGCAGGAGCTGCTTGCGGCCGAGTCTGCGCGGCGATCTTCGTCCTCCACGACAAGGCTGCGCCCAGACCTCGATGACGCGGTGCGCGATTGCGTGATCGCGCTGCAGGCCCAATTCGGCGCGCGGATTCAGCGCATGCTCGCCCAGCGTCGCCGCGACAGCGGTCTTGGCGTGGGCATGGGTGGCCTGCTGGTGGTGCTGGATCGAGTCGAAGAGGCCGACGACGAGATCGCCGCCGGGCTGTCCGAGCGGGTGCCGGTCGCGCTGATCGATCGCCGCACCCTCGCGAGTCTGGGCCGACTCGGCGAGGCCTCGCCGGTAGCTGAGGCAGAGCCGGTGTTTGACGGCGAGGCTGAAGACGCTAACGCCGGTGGCGCCCAGGAGGCCCCAGTCGAGCCACCACTGCTGCGCAAGGCGCGCGAAGCCATCGACGCCGCGCGCCTGCTGATCCAGCAGCGTTGTCCAGGGCCGGCGTTGGACTTGATGCTCTCCGGTCTGCTCGCCGCTGCCGCCCACCGCGTCGGCCGCGCTGATCCGCCGAGCCCATCGCAGGCTGGCATCTGGCTCTATGGCGAGGTGCTGCCCGCTGGTCTGCTGGAGCAGTCAGACATCGCGCTGCTGATGCGCGCCATCGCGCTGGGACAAGGCGCCGATGCGGTGCCGGAGGTGCTACTGACAGCGCTCGCCGACGATGCGGCGGCCTTTATCGAGTGCGCTGCCAGCGCCTGAATCCGCAGTGAATTTATGCGGCATTTAACGGGCGAATGCGCGCGACTTCAGACGCAAGCGCCTGCTTGGCTTCCCACAGATCAACGGCACGCTGAGCCTTGAGCCAGAATTCAGCGGAGTTACCAAACAGTCGGGCCAGGCGAATCGCCATCTCGGGACTGACCGCCCGTCGCTCACGTAAAAGCTCATTCACTGATTGCCGTGAGACACCCAGCGCCTCCGCCAGGGTCGATACGCTTAATCCATAGTCAGGAGCGAAATCTTCACGCAGCATTTCTCCTGGGTGAGTTGGTTTCCGCTGAATCTCCGTGTTTTCAAAAGTCATGGGTCACACTCCGATTAATGGTCATCGCAGACCTCGACTTCAAACGCGTCACCATCCTCAAATCGGAAACAAATGCGCCATTCGTCATCCTACCTCGGGCATGCTGTCGTTACCCAACCGCGAAAGGCGCGCAGTGCGGCACTGCGTCCGTCTACCCGGCTGCGCTCGAGAAATCGGGGGATCGCATCAGTGAGTGCAAAGCTAGGGAATTGGTCGCTACGCTCGGTCTCGAGATAGCCATCACCCCGCAGGCAATAGATGTGCAGGCGAGTGCCATCGAAGCGCCACAGCTCCGGGATGCGCAAGGCGGCATAGATCGCCCGGTGGTCGCGCCTGGTGGTAATGTCGATCTCCAATGCCAGGTCCGGCGGCGGATCGATACTCAGATCGATCGTTCGTTTGCCGCGGATCGCGGCCTCATGGGCAATATAGAAGCACTGATCCGGCTCGACGCCTTTGGCGACGGCTGGGCTGCGGAGCGTCGTCGAGCCGATGCTGCGAAACTCGATGTCGAGCATCTCAAGCAGCGCCCTGATCAAATCACCAATGATCTCCTTATCGTCTTCGTGCTCTAGCAGTGGCGTCATCAACTCCAGCACCTCGGCATCGTAAGCCAGGCGCATGCCCGGGCGATCCCCCATCTGTTCCAGAAAGGCCTCGAAAGAGGCCCAATCCACGGTTTCCAGCAGGACGGATTGACCTGGTGGAACAACAATTTGTGAAGGATGGATCAACACATTGGCACCTCTCAGGCCGCAGCCTGACAATGCAGGTCGACTCGCACCTCGTCATAGGGCAAGAGCAATTTGCCGTCATCGGTCTTGTCGATCAGTCCGCAGAGAACCATGCGCTGGGTATCGGTATGGACTCCCTTGACATCACGCCCGACACGCCGAGCCAGTTCGCGGACGCCGAGGGGGCCTGAGCCTAACAGCGCCTTGACGATGGCCCAACGGTTGGGGGTCAGCATGGAGAGTAGGCTTTCTTCGCTGTTGAACGAGTAAGCGCAGCCTTGGGGTTCGCCGCGAAAGGCTGCATCCAGCCGTGCTTTGACGGATTCCAGGTCTGAGACATTGATGATTAACGTCGCCATGGTTGACTCCTCACAAGCAGCTAACATCGGTCCAGAAGTCCTGAGTCAACTGTTTGAGGTTGGTAAATGAATAAGGAATCTCGCGGCTGCCAATATGCTTGTGATCCCCTTTGCTGGCTTCGTTGTCATAGCGCAGCACGCAGATGCCATCGACAATCAAGACTAATCGGTACTTGAACCGATGCGCACTCCCTCGGAGCGGTGCTGGAAGTTCCCAGACGACAAGCTCAACAAAGCGATCTGTTGCAAGCTCGAGGCGGTCTTTGAGGATCAAGGTTGCCGGCATGTTGTCAGTGTAACAACATCAGCAGTGTGCGGCTAGTTGGGGCAGAGATGAGAGGTGAATCGGCTAACAGTGATAGTAGCGTTGCCCACCGCCGCCTCGCTCATTCTGCCCGCTCGACCCGATTCCGCCCCGCGCGCTTGGCCCGATACAGCGCACATTCCGCAGGCACGATCGATACAGATAGGAATTTTTTCGCCACAGATAGCGTCATGTTGTCAAATGGAGTCCGCCGCTGAGACGCCCACCATGGGGGCGCTTCAAGAAAGTACGGA
>POWB01000001.1:347758-479522 GCA_010912705.1 Halochromatium sp. | reverse complement strand
TCTGCTCAATCAGGGGCAGCGCGTGCTCCATGCACTGGAGGGTCAGTCTCCGAATCAGCATCCGGATCAGCCTCAGCCTCAGCCTCAGGATCTCGCGCCTGCCCGGCGTGCATTGCAGATGCTGGTCAGCCGCGATACCGAGACCCTGTCGTCTGCTGGGGTGGTTCGGGCGACCATCGAGAGCCTATCTGAGAACCTCACCGACGGTGTGCTAACGCCGCTCTGGGCGCTCTGTCTGTTTGGACTGCCTGGGCTGATCCTGGTGAAGGTGGTCTCGAACCTGGATTCAATGGTCGGTTATAAGAACGAACGCTATGCCCGCTTCGGCTGGGCCGGCGCGCGCTCCGACGATCTGGTGCACTGGCTGCCAGCGCGTCTCTCGGTGCCACTGATCATGCTTGCTGCGGCCCTCTTGCGATTGCATCCACGGCTGGTTGTTCCGGCGGCACTGAAGTATCACGCGATGCTGCCGAGCCCGAACTCGGGCTGGAGTGAGGCCGCTTTTGCTGGTGCCTTGCGCGTGCGCTTGGTCGGGCCGATCTGGCATGATGGTCAGCTTGTCAACCAGGCCTATATGGGCGAGCCGGACTGGCCCGCAGAGCTGGGTCCAGATGCGCTGCGCTCAGCCCTGCAGCTAATCTTGGTGGCTTGTTTGATTGCGCTCTGCGTAGGCCTTGCACTCGCGCTACTGCGCGGACTGCTAGCTTAGGGATATGCTGCGGCTCATCATTGCTGCACCTGTTGGGTGCCCTTGCTAAGGGTGCGGCCTCGACATGATGTCGCGTGATGTTGTGACGTGGCAAGAAGAGGCTCGCGCAGAGACGCAGAGACGCAAATGAAGAAAGAACTTGCTCGATGTTCCCAATGCGCTTCTCTTATTCTTCTCTTCTTCTCTTATTCTTCTCTTCTTCTCTTCCTCTCTTCTTCTCTTCTTCTCTTCCTCTCTTCCTCTCTTCCTCTCTTCCTCTCTTCCTCTCTTCCTCTCTTCTTCTCTTCTTCTCTTCTTCTCTGCGCCTTTGCGTCTCTGCGCGAGATATCTTTTTATGATGTCATCTACGCGACATGGCACCATCTGATTGACATTATGCGGAGGCCGTACCCCTTGATAAAACCGCTAACGCCTTGTTTTATATTGTTTTAATCTGTGCGCATCTGCGTCATCTGTGGTTTATGGGTTAAACAGGGCGCATCAGACTCAATGCAGTTTCCATGGCTGGCCAGTCTCCTGCCGCGGTTTTTCACGCGGGCGAGCAGCGAGCTGCAGCCAGTTCGCGGTGTCGGTACCCGACATCGGTGCCGCAATCAGATGGCCCTGGCCGTGCTGGAAGCCAAGCTCGCGCAGGGTTTTAAGCTGGTCATTGGTTTCGATCCCCTCAGCGATGGCGAGGCTACCGGTCTCGGTATTGAACAGAAGGGCGATGCGCGCTAGATTCTGCGCCCGCGGCAAGGTTGGCAGCTTGTTGACCAAGCGTCGATCGAGCTTGATATAGTCAGGCTGCAGGTCGGTGAGCATCGTGAGGGACGCTAGGCCGGCACCAAAGTTGTCGATGCCAAGCAGAACCTGCTGGTTCAATAGCCTCGGCAGGACGTGATGCGACCAATCCAGATCGGCCCCAAGTGAGCCCTCAGAGAGTTCGAACCGAATGGCACTGGCGTCGATACCATAGCGCTGCGAGGCGTGGTGTAGGTAGCCCAGGAAGCGTCCATCGATGAGCTGTTGCGCGCAGACATTGACGCCGATGAAGAGCCCTGTTGACCAGACGCCTTGTCGTTGCCAGGCGAGGATCTGGGTGAGCGCTAGCTCAATGACGCGCTCGCCGATCGCATTGAGCATTCCGGTCGCTTCAGCAACGGCAAAGATCTGCTCGATGCTGATGCCTTTCTGGCTGAGATGCGGGCAGCGCAGCAGGGCCTCGAGACCGACTGGCAAGAGGCTATCCAGCTCCACCATGGGTTGATAGTGGAGGTCAAGCTGGTGGTTACGGATGGCGTCTTCGAGCGCGTCGCGTAGCGCCTGCTTGGTCTTTGCGCGATTACGCATCTGTGGCTCGAACAGCGTCGCGCGTCGGCCCCCGAGCTGTTTCGAGACCTGAAGTGCGCGATTGGCATCCTGGATGACCTCATCAACATCTGAATACTCAGCGCCGATGTGCAGGATGCCGATATCGGGCCTAACCAGAACACTGTGCTCCTTGAGCTCAAGCGGCTCTTGGAACCGCCCAAGAATCGTTGCCGCGGCACCATCTGTGTGACTCCAGTGTGCATCCTGACGCATCAGGATGACAAATTCGTCACCGCCATAGCGTCCGATCGAGTCGGCATGGAGGTTTAGCTGTTTCAGGACGCTGCAGAACTGGCACAGCGAATCGTCGCCAACTGCTTGGCCAAAGCGGTCATTGAGGGTCTTGAAGGCGCCTAGGTCGATATAGAGAAGCCCGCTGGCGCCATCTGCGGGGCGCTTGGCCGCGGCGATAGCTTGGCCAATCCGTTCACGCATATATCTGCGGCTATAGCATCCGGTCAATGAGTCGTGTTGGGCCTCGTAGAGCAGGCGCCTCTGAAGCTCGCTATGCTCTGCCTTCATGCGTGAGATGATGGCCAGCAGCCAGCAGATGGCTTCGATCAGGTTGCCAAAGAGTGAAGCGAAGCCCGCTTGTGGTGGTAGCCAGGCCCCGCTAGTCACAATCGAGAGCGCTTGGGTGCCGGCGCCGAGGATGACAGCCACGATGCCGAGCGCGAACCAGCGCACCGACGCATCACCAGTGCGCAGCCGCAGCAGCAGGAGCCCAACGACCGGGATAGCCATGACCAGCAGCATGGCCGCGGCGAGGCGATAGGAGCTGGGGACGATCGCGGAGAGGTATAAAGCGCCGATACTGAGAGCCGCACTCGTGAAGATCACAATCCGTAGCCAACCGCGAGGTTGCAGGAAGAGGGCGATCACTAGGGTCATACTCAATAAGCCGGTCCCTGTTGCCAGCGCTTGCATCAGGGGCTGGATGCTGTCAGATGGCCAGAATGGCAGCCAGACGCGTCCTAGGCCGAGTGCCTGGAACTGATAGAACAGCATGCAGAGGATGTAGACCAGGTAAGCGTAGATGAGCGCACTACCCTGCGCGTGCGCGATCAGGATTGCAGCGATCAGAAAGCTTGCAAGCATTCCCGTTAGCATGCCCAAGATGATCCATTCCTGTTCGCTACGCTGCGCGAACTGATGCAGCGGAAGCACCTCGATCCAGGGCCGCATCACCTTCGAATCGGCGACAATCGCGACTGCGGGGGTGGCCCCAAATCTGTCCGGCAGGCGGCTGTTGGGGAACGGGCTGGAGGCTGTTCGCCAATCAAAGGGCACCGCGCGCCCCGACAGGCCAACCTGGATGCAGCCATCGCCATCCTCGGCGAGGACGATGAAATAATCGACGATCGGGTCTTTTAAGGTGGCGACCAGTGGCTTCAATGCCTGTTGTGCTGGGCTCGGCTCGAGGATGAAGGCCCGCTTTGGGACGCTCGCATCGAGCCTGGGGATGGTCACCGGCGGACAGCTTGCAGGCGCCTTAGCGGCAAGCGTCTGATAGTGTTCCAGCCAGGCATGGGCTGACTTTGTCGGCAGTGCCTTGATCCCTGTCTTCGCATCAATGAGCCCATCGGCAATGCACTGCGGCAGCGCTAGGCCGAGCAGCAAGATTGCGATCAGCCAGCCGAGATGAGTGCTGATTGAAGCGCTTGCGAGTGTCGCGAAGCGAAGGCGTAGCAGCGAGCTGAGTCGCGCGTGAAAAGGGCCTTGTTCAGAGCGTTGATTGACTGCAACAGGATGGACTTTGGCCGTCGGCTCGGACATACGTAGGACAGTGCATGGCAGTTGGATGGCTGCGCGAACTCTGTTGCTGGGCGCGCGGCTTCTCGGCTCAGGATAAGCAGTGTCCTAGTGTGCGTCACTCCGGAGCGAATGGCCCAATGTTACAGGCTTCGGGGCTTGCTTGCGCGGTTATTGAGCTGCACGATGAGGCTAGGCGCGGATGAGCAGAAAAAGGATGAAGGCGAGTCTACTCACCACTCACCACTCACCCTTCAGCCCTCAGCGCTGCGCAGCTGGCGCGTCAGCTTCTCCAGCTCACGCTGCATCTCGAGGTTTTGGAACGGGCGCAGCGGTGGTACTTCGCGGTCGAGCAGCCCATCGAGCAGGCTCTGACTGGATTGCACCAGATCGACTAGCTCGCCTGAGACACGGACGGTTTGGTAGGTATTCCAGGCCATCTCGATGTCGGCATCCAGCGCTGCTTGCGCCTGCTCGACCTCTTTGCGCTGCTCGGCCAGATAATCGCGATAGACCCCGGCGGCCTCGATCGTCAGCTGCTGTGCTTGCAAATTAGTCCGCAGCAGCGCACTGCGCTCTGGCTGTGAGCCGATCAGCGTCCGCGTCTCCTCACTGAGCTGGGCGGCGCGCTCGGCAATGGCATTGATCTCAGGGATGTAGCGCATCTCGATGGCCATGGCAACGTCGTTGTGCATGCGTGCCAGTGCACGCAATAAAACAACGTACATGCCGTAATAGCGTCTTGCACTCTCGAGATCTTCACCGCTGTCTTCGACCAGGGTCTCAAGCTGTTCAGTGATGGCCTTAACATTGTCGAAGACGATGCCGAGGTCGATGATGTTATCGCCAACGACAGTGGCCAGCAGCAAGTCGACCTGATCGTTGCTGAGCTCGATCCCCAGCGCGCGCAGCTCGCCGACGAACTCGGCCTTGATCTGCTCGAGCTCGGCCTGGTAGCTGCGGATGTCGGCCTCGCGCCCGGCGATGCGTTGGTCATAGCCGGACACCGTGGTCGCGACCAGCGATTCAGTTGGCGCTGCGATGCGTGCGCGTCGGAACTGGTCGATCTCGGCGCGAGCCTCGCTGATCCGCCCTCGCAGCGCCTCAATCTGCGCCCGATAGTCTTGCACTGGTGAGCGTGACAGGATCGCGACCGAGGCCTCGAGCAGGGCATTGATGTCGGTGTCGGCATCCTGCTTGTCGCGGCCGAGCCAGGCCCGATCCGGCAGCTGCGGTCGGTCGTCTTCGAGCTGCAGCGTCTCCTCGAGCTTGGGTACCAAGGCCTTCCAAATGGCGGCAGTCGGTGGCGGCTCAGTTGGATTCAGTGAGCGTTGCGCCCCATCCCAGGCCTCGAGGGTGACCTCACGCGAGCGTTGCCACCAGGCGTCGGCAGACTCGGTCGAGCGCTGCCAAAGCGAGCCGGCGTTCTCGAGCGAGCGCTCCAAGAGCGTTGATAGACCCTCTTCAGTGTTGTTGCTGACGACATTTCTGTCCTGGTCCGCTGATGGATTGGAGGTCGCTGCGGTGCCGCTGTCTGCGCTGGTCGCAGGCTCGGCTGCCTGAGCCGCGCTGCCGCAGATCGCCATGGTGAGCAAGAAGCCGAGCCCGAGGCTGGCGATGTCAGCGCATCGGCAGCCTGGCCAAAGACTCGTTGGTGTTGTGGCTGAGTGGCTTGTCCTCTGCGTCATGGGCCTCTGTTGCCTTGTCATTGCTGTCGCTGGATGGCTGATTCGGATCAGTCAGGCAGGCAATAATAGCAAGATCGGGCTAAGATCCTGTCCTCAGTTGCGACCCAATGCTTGCGGCAGCGCTCAGTGGCTGCTAAGTTGGCTCGTCATGTATCGGCAGACAGCCGATACCATAGATCAATGGTGAGGCGCGTCGGTCCCCTCGCAACGTGAAGCCGTGAACCCGGTCAGGCCCGGAAGGGAGCAGCCGCAGCGGTGGATGTGTGTGCCGGGGTGTGGCTGGCGCGGCTCGCCACCTCTTTCCCCCGGCTGCGTCAGGCTCGCCTGTATCTGTTCTCATGACCTATCAGGTCCTCGCGCGCAAATGGCGCCCCCGGTCCTTCGCCGATCTCGTCGGCCAAGAGCATGTGGTTCGGGCGCTGGTCAACGGCCTCGAACGCGGCCAGCTGCATCATGCCTATCTGTTTACCGGTACCCGCGGGGTCGGCAAGACCACCTTGGCCCGCATCCTGGCGAAGACCCTGAACTGCGAGCAAGGCGTAGGCCCGAATCCCTGTGGGGTCTGCTCGGCCTGTACCGAGATCGATGCCGGGCGGTTCGTCGATCTGCTCGAGGTCGATGCTGCCTCGCGCACCAAGGTCGATCAGACCCGAGAGCTGCTGGATAACGTCCCCTTTGCGCCGGTGCGCGGTCGTCACAAGGTCTACCTGATCGACGAGGTGCACATGTTCTCGGCGAGCAGCTTCAATGCGCTGCTGAAGACGTTAGAAGAGCCGCCTCCGCATGTGAAGTTCGTGCTTGCGACCACCGATCCGCAGAAGCTACCGGCGACGGTGCTCTCGCGTTGCCTACAGTTCAATCTTAAGCGCCTGTTGCCGGAGCAGATTCGCAATCGTTTTGTTACCGTGCTCGAGGCTGAAGATATTGGCTTTGAGCTACCGGCCTTGAGCCTGCTTGCTCGCGCCGCTGACGGCAGCATGCGCGATGGGCTGAGTCTGCTGGATCAAGCGATCGCCTTTGGCGCTGGCCAGGTCAAGGTCGATGAGGTGCGGGCCATGCTGGGTACCCGCGGCGGTGAGCTGATGCTTGACCTACTCGAGGCCATGGCGCAGGCCGATGCGGCGCGAGTCCTGGCCGAGATTGGTCGCGTTGCCGAGCTGACGCCGGATTTCTCAGCTGTGCTGGTCGACCTGATTGCCGCCTTGCATCGTATCGCGCTCGCGCAGCAGGTGCCGGCAATCCTGCGCGGCGATGATCCCGATGATGAGCGTCTCGCGGCACTCGCGGCACAGTTGTCGGCTGAAGACGTCCAGCTCTATTACCAGGTGCTGCTGACCGGGCAGGGCGACCTCGATCTTGCGCCCGATCCGCGCGCGGGTCTGGAGATGGTGCTGTTACGTGCATTGGCCTTTCGCCCGGCGACGCCAGCCTCTGCCGGACCGACCTCCTCGGCACCGCCGGCAGGGTCGGGGACGAGTCGAGATTCAGACTCCCGGATGAGTTCTGGATCGCCTGATAGGGGCCCTAGTGCAGCCCCATCTTTGTCGCCAAGCGCTGGCACGGGCGATCGCTCGACGACTGACGCGGGCTCAGCGGATGGCCCCAGCAAGGTAGCGGCCGCGGTCGTCTCCGCGGTCGAGCCTAGGCTTACCTCCGCGGCCCGCCCACTCCGCTCGGCACAAGACTGGGAGCAGCTGGTCGCGAGTATGGGATTAGAAGGGCTCGCGCTAGAGCTGGCGCGGCATTGCGCGTTGAGCGCCTGGGATGGAAAACGCTTGCGTCTGGTGCTTGATCCAGGTCACCTGCATCTGCGCACGGCGGGTGCTGAGCAACGGCTTGCGGCGGCAGCGGCTAAGGCGCTTGCAGGCGACCTGCATTTGGATATCCTCACCGATGCGGTCCTTGACGAGACGCCGGCGCTGCGGCGTGCTCGTGATGAGGCGAAACGCTTGACTGAGGCTGAGCTTTGCTTGCAGGCCGATCCTATCGCTCAGCAATTGCGTGAGCGCTTTGCGGCGGAATGGGTGCCGGGCACACTGACCGCACTGCCTGCGCACCCTGAAGTCGCGAGGCCATGAGGTCTGCGATGGTGCAGATTTTGGCGCCGACTCGGCTGACCCAATGCGGGTCCGTTGAGCTGGATGATGAGAACATCAATCAGAAGAGGTTGAACAATGAAGAACGGATTAGGCGGGATGCTGAAGCAGGCCCAAAAGCTACAAGAGGAGATGAAAAAATCGCAGGAGCGTCTCTCGACTGAAGAGACGATCGGCGAGGCCGGTGCTGGGCTGGTTAAGGTCACCATGAACGGCCGGCATGAGGTCAAGCGGGTTGAGATCGATCCCTCGCTGATGGCAGATGACAAAGAGATGCTGGAGGATCTGATTGCTGCAGCCTGTAACGATGCGGCGCGCCGCGTTAGCGAGAAGGCGCAAGAGAGCATGGCGGAGCTGACCGCTGGGCTACCATTGCCAGCAGGGATGAAGCTGCCGTTTTAGTTTATGATGGCCCGATTTGAAGCAAGCCCTCTCGAATGAAGCCCTCTCAGTGAGTCGCCTTGATTGCGGTGTCCGAGTCAAGTCTACTGAATCAACTGATAGAGGCATTGCGGCGGTTGCCGGGCATTGGGCCAAAATCTGCGCAGCGCATGGCCTTCCATCTGCTCGAGCGCGATCGCGACGCTGGGCGCCAACTGGCTCAGGTGATGGCAACGGCGATGGAGCAAATCGGTCGTTGCGAGCGCTGTCGGACCCTGACTGAGCATACACGCTGCCACCTCTGCACGAGCAGTCGGCGCGACGCCAGTTTGCTCTGTATTGTCGAGCAGCCGTCAGATATCGTCGCGATTGAGCAGGCGACAGATTACAGGGGACTTTATTTCGTGCTCGGTGGTCGATTGTCTCCGCTCGATGGTATCGGGCCCGAAGAGCTTGGTCTTGATCGGCTCGAGGCGCGTTTTCAAGAGCCCGAGCTTAGCGAGGCCATCCTGGCGATCAGCCCAACGGTTGAGGGGCTTGCGACGGCACATTACATCACTGACCTGGCTCAGGGATCACAGCTGCGCCTGAGCCGTATTGCCCATGGGGTGCCCCTCGGCGGCGAGCTCGAGTTTGTGGACGGCAATACCCTGGCGCATGCCTTTGCGGGTCGGTTAGGACTTTAATGCATATCGATAGCAAGAGCAGAGAGACCGATGTCTGATACGATCTTCGGCAAGATCGCCACTGGTGAGGTGGCGGCGGATCTCATCTACGAAGATGATGAGGTGGTTGCGTTCCGCGATCTCAATCCACAAGCACCAGTGCATGTGCTCCTGATCCCACGTAAGCCGATCCGAACCCTGAATGAGGCTGAGCCGGAAGATGCTGAGCTGATCGGCCGCTTGCTGCTGGCCGCAGCTAAGGTGGCCAAACAGGAAGGGATTGCCGAGCAAGGCTACCGAACCGTCATTAACTGTAACGCTGGCGGTGGCCAAACCGTCTACCATCTGCACGTCCACCTGATCGGCGGGCGGCCGTTGCAATGGCCCCCTGGCTGATTACTGTATCAGTGCGGCCGCTGGCAGCGTCGCGAGGAGTATCGTCGAGATCATGTCATTGACCACTGGAGTACCGGCTAAGGATCAGCCTGTCGGCGATCCGCCGGCAAGCTCAGCGCCAGCCTTCGAGCTGAAGGCGGCGGCATTTATCATGCCCGTGATCCGGCTATTGCGCCTCGATATGGATGCCGTTGAAGCGCAGCTGATGCCGAAGGTGCAGCAGGCTCCGGCGTTTTTTCAGCACACGCCAGTGGTCATCGAGCTGAGCGCCCTGCCATCGGAGGACGAAGAGGTTGGCTTTCCGCAGCTAGTTGGGCTGTTGCGTGGCCT
Organism: Halochromatium sp.; assembly: GCA_010912705.1. GTDB lineage: Bacteria > Pseudomonadota > Gammaproteobacteria > Chromatiales > Chromatiaceae > Lamprobacter. The sequence goes on along the minus strand of POWB01000001.1, from coordinate 470,152 downwards.
GGGCATGATACCGGTTGGGGTGCGTGGTGGCGGAGGTGCTCAGCACGAGGCAGCGAAGGCGATGGAACTCGCGATCCTAAGCGACAAAACAAAGCCAGTGAAGACGTCAGTTGGTGATGATGTCGCGCCCGAGCCAGCGGTTGCCGCCCAGGCGATTGGATCTCCGGTAGGGGTCGAGACTGGCTCGCACCTGATTGATCGTCCAGTGCGCTCAGGGCAGCGCGTCTATGCCGCTGGTGGTGATCTGACCGTGATTGCTGCAGTCAATTCTGGCGCCGAATTAATGGCCGATGGCAATATCCACGTCTATGCACCGCTGCGGGGGCGTGCGATTGCGGGGCTGCGTGGAGACACGAAGGCGCGTATCTTCTGTTCAGATCTGCAAGCAGAGCTGGTATCGGTGGCCGGTCACTATCGGGTCAGCGACAGTATCCCAGCGAATCTAAAGGGCTGCCTAACGCAGGTCTTTCTGGACCATGATGTCCTGCGAATCGAGCCATTCTAGTGCGCTAGCGCGAGTGCCAAGCTGGTGATCGGTCGCAAGCTGGTTTTCGAACTGGGTCAACACACATAAGGGGAGTCCTTCTTGGCCAGAACTATCGTCATTACCTCGGGGAAGGGGGGCGTCGGCAAGACAACGACGGCCGCCGCGATGGCCATGGGCCTCGCACAACGTGGGCAACGGACGGCGGTGATCGACTTCGATGTCGGCCTGCGCAACCTCGACCTGATCATGGGCTGCGAGCGGCGTGTCGTCTATGACTTTGCCAATGTCATCAATGGCGAGGCAAACCTGAATCAGGCATTGATCCGCGACAAGCGCTGCGAGCATCTGTCTATCTTGCCAGCGTCACAGACCCGGGATAAGGAGGCGCTGACGCAGGAGGGTGTCGGGCAGGTGCTCGATGAGCTGGGTAAGACCTATGACTACATCGTCTGCGATTCTCCGGCAGGTATCGAGCATGGTGCCGTGATGGCGATGTTCTTTGCCGACGATGCGGTTGTGGTAACGAATCCAGAGGTCTCGTCGGTACGGGACTCCGATCGCATGCTTGGCATCCTCGCGAGTAAGTCGCGTCGAGCGCTCGAGAACGACGAGCCGATCCGCGAGTTTCTGCTCTTAACCCGCTATTCACCCGAGCGCGTGGCGCGCGGTGAGATGCTGGGGGTCGAGGACGTACAGGAGATCCTCTCTCTCAATCTATTGAGCGTGATCCCGGAATCGATGGCCGTGCTCAATGCCTCCAACGCCGGCAATCCAGTGATCCTGGATCATGAGTCGGATGCCGGCCAGGCCTACGCCGATATGGTGGCTCGCTATCTCGGTGAAGAGCGGCCGATGCACTTTCTCGAGCCTGAGCGGAAGGGGTTATTCAGCCGATTTTTCAGGGGGTGATTGATGGGACTACTCGATTATCTCCGCAGCCCTGGTGGGGCCGGTAAAGGCTCGGCCTCGGTCGCAAAAGAACGGCTCCAGATCCTGGTCGCGCATGACCGTGCGGCCCGGGATCGCCCCTCCTACCTGCCTCGATTGCAGCAGGAGATCTTAGCCGTGATTCGTAAGTACGTGGAGGTCGACAACGATGCGGTCTCGGTGCACTACGAGCAGGAAGACCGGCACGAGATCCTGGAACTGAATATCGTGCTGCCGGACCCTGAGAGCCGAGCTTGAGTTAAATGCCTAAGGTGGCTGTCAATCGCAAAGCGTTTGATGGGCGCTTGCTAAGATCCTGCATTCTTCATCTGTGCGCGTAACAAGCTGAGATAAATAACATTTAAATTCCTGAAAAATAATATTGTCTTTTTGGTCAGTTGCTTAGGTTTGCATACGGAATATCGGTAAGATCGGCTACTGACATCAGTCTTGATCTGAATCCGGTCAATCTGAATCGAGTCAGCATCATCATGTCTTCTCAAGGCTCAGGATGAAGTCCCACTGGGCTTCGGTGACAGGCATGATCGACAGTCGATTACCTTTGCGCACCAGTGGAAATCCCTCTAACGCAGTCGTTGCGTACTCCTTTAGCTCGTTTAGGCTGATATTGCGCTTCATCTCACGCACGAAGCGGACATCGACCAGATACCAGCGAGGGTGCGCTGGGTCACTCTTGGGGTCGAAGTATTTGCAGTCTGGATCGAACGCGGTTGGGTCTGGATAGCCGGTGCTCGCCACCTCAATGATGCCGACGATCCCTGGTTCTTTGACGTTGGAGTGGTAAAAGAAACCGAGATCGCCGATCTGCATCTGATCGCGCATCATATTGCGCGCCTGGTAGTTGCGCACCCCATCCCAAGGCTCGGTTTGGTTGCGACGGGTCTTAAGATCCTCGATGCCAAAGGCGTCGGGCTCGGATTTCAGCAGCCAATAGGCCATTTGCATTTCCTCTCGTGGGTGCGGCCTCGACATGATGTCGCGTGATGTTGTGACGTGGCAAGAAGAGGCTCGCGCAGAGACGCAGAGGCGCAAAGGAAGAAAGAACTTGCTCAATGTTCCCAGTGCGCTTCTCTTGTCCTTCTCTTCCTCTCTTCCTCTCTTCCTCTCTTCTTCTCTGCGCCTTTGCATCTCTGCGCGAGATATCTTTTTATGATGTCATCTACGCGACATGGCACCATCTGATTGACATTATGCGGAGGCCGCGCCCCCTCTCGTTGTGAGTAACGCCTTCTGGCGATTGATAGAAATCGCCTCAGTCCGGATTGCGGACGACGGCCTTTGCCAACTGTTGAAAGGCGAGCAACCGATCAGGCGCAATCCTGCCCGCAGCGCGTGCGGCTAGGATGGCGCATTCAGGCTCGTGCTGATGCTGACAGTTGCTGAAGCGACAGCGGCCAATGAACGGGCGAAATTCTGGGAATCCCTGCTCAAGCTCGGTACGCTCGATCGCACCGAGTCGAAAGCTGCGCACGCCAGGGGAGTCGATGAGACGCCCGCCGCTGTCGAGACGGTAGCTGGTCGCGGCTGACGTCGTATGGCGACCGAGGCCGGTGGCGGTTGAGAGTGCTCCGATCTGGACCTCCTGATCGGGCAGCAAGGCCTTGATCAAGGATGACTTGCCGACGCCGGATTGCCCGACCAGGATACCGGAGCGGCTGGCGAAGTGCTCGCGCAGCGGTCCGAGGCTGGGGTCCTGTTTGAGGCTCAGCGGCAGTAGCGGATAGCCGATCTTGGCGTAGTGTTCGAGTCCGCCGAGGAAGGCTGCGCGCCCGGTTTCATCAAGCAGGTCCATCTTGTTGCAGAGGATCAGTGCCGGTACGCCGATGCGCTCTGCGGCAACCAGATACTGATCGAGGAGAAAGCCGGTTGGCGCCGGCTCCGGTGCGATGACGATGGTCAGTAGGCTGATGTTGGCTGCCAACGGCTTGTCTTGGCCGTTGGTGCCAGGCCGACTGAGCAGGGTCTCGCGTGGCTGTAGTGCGGTGATCACCCCCGCGTTTGGGCCGCAGGGCTGCCAGACGACCAGATCACCGCAGACTGGTTGACCGATATGTTGTCGTGTGACGCAATGATGACAGGCGCCTTCGCTGTCCTCGACGATCAGATTGGCGCCATGGCGAACGACGATAAGACCATTGCGGGCGGCCTCGTCGTCGAGTTGGGCCAAGGCAAGCTCAGCGCGCGCCTCAACCTTGCTACGGCGACGCTCTTGAATGCGCTGGATGCGCGCGATCTGTCGCTCTGAGAGCCTCCGCCGAGGCATGCTAGCCTAGCCCGTCCGCGATCAAGGCTTGAATTTGTAGTATTCGCGATTGAGGAGTGCGGTAACGCCCTCGACCTGATCGTCGAACCAGGTCAGGCCAAGGTTTTGCTCGCACATGCGGACTTGGCCGTGCAAGGCGTCAAGCGAGTTGACGCGTCGATCCTCACGCGTGTAGACCTCGGAGCCATGGCAGCTGGTGCAGTTCTGCTCGAGCAGGACTGGGGCATCGACGGCCTCATTGGCCTGGGTAGTGACGGCAGCAGTGATCAAGGACGCGGCGGCAAGGCTGAATAGAGCGCGTTGAATCATGAGATCCTCCAGGGAACGGATGAGAGAGTGGGTGAAGCAGTAGATGATGCGTGAAAAGGTGTGTGCAAAGGTGTGCGCAAAAGGGCGCAGCAAAACTTGAGCAGTCGCGCTACGCTGTTGGTTGTTGTGGATGGGATTGCTTTATCGAACCGAGCGGGGTGCCTGTGGTAAACGAAGATAACCTGATCTGGATTGATCTTGAGATGACCGGGCTTGATCCGTTTCGCGACCAGATCATCGAGATCGCGACTTTGGTGACGGATTCTGACCTGAATATACTCGCTGAAGGCCCGGTGATTGCCGTCCACCAGCCGGAGCACGTCCTTGCCGCCATGGATGACTGGAACCGCAGCCACCATGGCGCGTCTGGCCTCATCGAGCGAGTCCGTATCAGCCAGGAGGACGAGCGCTCGGCTGAGCTAAAGACATTGGCGTTTCTTGAGGCCTGGTGCAAGGCCGGCGCATCGCCGCTGTGCGGAAACAGTATCTGTCAGGATCGACGCTTCCTGGCGCGCTGGATGCCGCGCCTCGAATCCTTCTTTCACTATCGCAACCTGGATGTGAGCACGGTCAAGATTCTAGCGCAACGCTGGGCGCCGGAGGTGGCCGAGGCGTTCAAGAAAGAGGGTGCCCATCTGGCGCTGTCCGACATTAAGGAGTCGATCGGCGAGCTTGTTCACTACCGCGCTGAGCTGCTTCGAGTCTGAGCGATGACGAGAGCCTTACCCGAAACCCGACAGCTACCGCGTGCATTGTATCGTGCCGAGCAGGTGCGGGCCTTAGATCGGATCGCGATTGAGCAGCAGGGGATTCCCGCTGAGGAACTGATGGAACGCGCCGGCGCGGCGGCCTTCTCGCTGCTGCGCGCACGCTGGCCGCAAGCACAATCGCTGCTGGTGCTGGCCGGCGCCGGCAACAACGGTGGCGACGGCTATGTGCTGGCGCGGCTGGCGCATCGTTATCGGCTCGGCGTGCGCGTACTGACGCTTGGCGATCATCGCCGGCTGCAGGGTGCGGCCTTGGCCGCTGCCGAGGCCTATCAGGCGCTCGGCGGCAGCATCGAGCCCTTTGAGCGGCTACCACCGGATGCCGAGCTGATCGTCGATGCGATGCTGGGAACCGGCCTCGAGCGGCCGCTGACCGGTCTCTGGGCGGATGCGGTTGCGCAGAGCAATGCCTCTCGCGCGCCGACGCTGGCGTTGGATATCCCCTCAGGGCTGCATGCTGATACTGGCCGGGCTCTGGGTGTGGCGATCGAGGCTGCGGCCACCATCAGTTTCATCGGTCTCAAGTGTGGTCTGTTCACCGGGCTGGGTTCAGATTATAGCGGTGAGGTCTTCTTCGATGGCCTGCGGGTGCCGGCGCTGATCTATGCGAGCGAGATCCCGACCGCACGCCGTATCGATTGGCATCAGCAGGCGCGTCTGCTGCCGCGGCGTCGGCGTAGCGCGAACAAGGGTGATTGTGGCTATCTGCTGGTGGTCGGCGGTGATCTGGGGATGAGCGGCGCGGCGCGTCTGGCGGGGGAGGCGGCGCTGCGGGCTGGCGTTGGCCGGGTTGCGATCGCGACGCACCCAGCGCATGCAGCCGTGCTGAACCTCACGCGGCCCGAGCTGATGGTCCATGGCGTGTCGACACCGGCAGCGCTCGATGCCTTGTTGCAGCGCGCGACCCTGGTCGCGCTTGGCCTTGGGCTCGGCCAGGAGGACTGGGGGCGGGCCTTGTTCCGGCACCTGCTCGCCGCCAAGCAGCCATTGGTGGTGGATGCCGATGGCCTCAACCTGCTTGCGCAAGACCCGCAGCGCCGCGATGACTGGGTGCTGACACCGCATCCGGGGGAGGCGGCACGGCTGCTCGGCTGCTCGGTTGCTGAGGTTGAGCAAGATCGCTTTGCAGCACTGCGGCAGCTACAGGACCGTTACGGGGGGGTGGTTGTGCTCAAAGGTGCGGGCAGTCTGATCAGCGGCCCCGGGCTGCGTCCTGCCGCGGTCTGTGTCGATGGCAATCCAGGCATGGCCAGCGCCGGCATGGGCGATGCCCTGACCGGCATCATCGGTGCCCTGATCGGGCAGGGGATGGAACTGGCGTTGGCGGCTGAGGTGGGCGTCTGCTTGCACAGTGCCGCCGGCGATCGGGCCGCTGAGCAGGGTCAGCGCGGCCTGATCGTCAGCGATCTGATCGCCGCCTTGCAGCCACTGCTTGGCTTGGCGGATGCTGGCTTGGCGGATGCGGCATCATGAGCGGATCAGGTCATCTCAAACGCGGCGATCACAAGACGGACCAGGTGAGCCTGCCGTCTTCGGCGCAGCCTCAGCCTCTAGATCAGCCTCCGGCCCGGCTGCCAGCCGAGATCGAGCTTGAGGTTGCTGGTGAGAGCGCGCAATTGATGCTTGGTGCGCGTCTGGCCGAGCTGTTGCGTGCTTATCGCGGCATCGTCTATCTGCGCGGTGATCTGGGTGCCGGTAAGACCACGCTGGTCCGTGGTCTGCTGCGTGGACTGGGCTATCAGGGGGCGGTACGCAGTCCGACCTATACCCTGATCGAGCCCTATGAGACGGTCGAGCCGCCGGTTGTGCATCTGGATCTGTATCGCCTGGCTGATCCGGAAGAGCTGGATTACCTAGGGCTGCGCGATCTGCTCGAACACCCTGGTCTGATCCTGGTCGAGTGGCCGGAGCGGGGTGCTGGTGCGCTGCCGCCAGCCGATCTTGAGCTACAGATCGCAGATGCTGGCGAGCGGCGCCGGATTCGGGTCCGTGCCTGTCCGCGCTGGGCGCCGGTGGTGGCCGCCCTGTCGGCGCCATCGACCGCGCAGGATGCGCTGGATTCAGCCGGCGCTCATTGATTGCCGTCGCTCTGCCTGAGCTACCGAGTTAAGCCTGGACGTATCAAGCCGCAATAAGTCGCGGAAATTCAGCTTGATACCCTGTTGCGTTCGCGCTACTCTCATCTCGGTTGATCATCAAGAAGTCGTTTCAAGCCGCCGTTTAGGCTTGGAAATCGTTTCAGATGCGTCTATGCTCTAGAGGTAAAAATACCACCTTCTGCCGAGGTGGTGGCGACGACGGACAGGTGCCCTCACTGATGCTTTTGACGCTGGCTCGATACAGCCTCTGGATCTTTTTCGCGAGCTTTGCCTGCCTGACCCTTGCCGGTCAGGTGGGGGTCGAGGGTGCGCGCCTTTGGAGCGGTCCTGAGTACACCCGCGTGGTGGTCGACGTTGAGGCGCCGGTCGAGCATCGGGTCTTTGCGCTAGATGATCCCCACCGACTGGTGATCGATCTGATCGATGCGCGGCTTCAAGGCCAGTTGGCCAAGCCCGAGGCTGGCGATCGGGTCGTTGCTGGACTGCGGAGCGGGATTCGCGAGGGCGATGATCTGCGCATCGTGCTCGATCTGAAGCAGCAGGTGCGGGCCAAGAGCTTCAATCTGGGGCCCAAAGGATCCTATGGTCATCGATTGGTGATCGATCTCTCGCCGAAGGCTGGCTCGGTGGTGGCATCGACGGCAGAATCAGGGCCTAGCTCTAGCTCTAGCTCTAGCTCTAGCTCTAGCTCTAGCTCTAGCAGCAGCAAGGCTGGCTCTGTCGCTGCCGTCGAGGCGCGCACCGCGCCCGCGGCCATCGACCTAAGAACAATCAGCCCAGGCGATAGGCATCCCTCGATTCGCAGCACAGCGCCATCGAATCGCGACCTCATTATTGCCGTTGATGCCGGACACGGTGGTAAGGACCCAGGTGCAGTGGGCGGGCGCGGTACGCAGGAGAAGGGCATCACGCTGGCCATCGCGCGCAAGCTGGCGAAGCGGATCGATGCCTATTCCGGGATGCGCGCGGTGCTGGTTCGCGACGGCGACTACTACCTTCGTTTGCGCAAGCGCATCGAGATCGCGCGCCAGCATCGGGCGGATCTCTTCGTCTCGATCCATGCCGACGCCTTTACCGATCCACGGGTGCGTGGCTCATCGGTGTTCACGCTCTCCTCTGGCGGCGCGACCAGTGAGGCCGCGCGCTGGCTGGCCGAGCGCGAGAACCGCGCCGACTTGATCGGCGGTGTCGATCTCCAGCAGCGCGATGATCTACTTGCCAGTGTGCTGCTCGAGATGAGCCAGAATGCGACCATCGAGCTCAGTGGTGTCGCCGCAGCCAAGGTGCTGTCGAAGCTGCAGCGGCTTGGCGAGGTGCATCAGCAGCGTATTCAGCAGGCCGGCTTTGCCGTGCTGAAATCACCGGATATCCCGTCGATGCTGGTCGAGACCGCATTCATCTCGAATCCGGACGAAGAGAAGCGGCTGTTGAGCTCGAGCTATCAGGATAAGCTTGCCCAGGCTATCCTGGAGGGCATTGTCGAGTATTTCGCCGAGTATCCGCCGCCGGGCACCCACTTCGCCAAGACACCGGCCCAGACCCTGGCCCAAGCAACCACCTCGGGGGCACGGCAACACCGCATCGCACCGGGCGATACCCTGTCCGAGATCGCCGACAGCTATAACGTAAAGCTCAGTGTGCTGCGGGATATCAACCAACTGCAAGGCGATCAGATTCGCGCCGGTCAGGTGCTGATCATCCCTGGTAGCTGAGCCTGGTAGCTGAGCCTGGTCGCTGAGTCTGGCGGTCGAGCCGCTTGCCGCGAGCGGGCGTTTCTGCTTCCATCAGCGCATGCCAGGTATCCATTCGCTGTCTCCTCTCTTGATCAATCAGATCGCCGCCGGCGAGGTCATCGAGCGCCCGGCGTCGGTGGTGAAAGAGCTGATCGAGAACAGCCTCGATGCCGGGGCACGTCAGATTTCGGTCGAGCTAGAACAAGCTGGCATCAAGCGCATTTTGGTGCGGGATGACGGTTGTGGTATCAGTCGTGACGACCTCGCGCTTGCCGTTTCCCGCCACGCGACCAGTAAGATCAGCAGCCTGGACGATCTCGAGGCCGTTGCTAGCCTGGGTTTTCGTGGTGAGGCGTTGCCGAGCATGGCCTCGGTGGCGCGGCTTGAGCTGATCTCGCGTGAGCCGGGCGCTGAGCACGGCTGGCGGTTGAGTGCCGATGGCAGCGATGATGTCGGCGAGCCGGCGCCGGCAGCGCATCCGGTCGGTACCTCGGTCGAGGTCTCTGATCTGTTCTACCGAGTGCCAGCGCGGCGCAAGTTTCTGCGCACCGAGCGCACCGAGCTCGGCCACATCGAGCAATTAATCCGGCGGATGGCGCTGGCGCGTGCCGATGTCGGCTTTCGCGTGCAGCACAATGGTCGTGAGCTGTTCGATCTGCGTGCCTGCCTCAACCCCGTGCCGCTCGTTACAGAAGCGAGGCCAGAGGGGGGAGCGGATGCTGGCGCTGAAGGGAGTACGGAAGGTCGGGCGCAAGCTTGGGCTAGGGCGCCGGTTGAACGCCTGCAGGCGCTGCTTGGCGAGGCCTTTGTGGAACAGGCGCTCGCGGTCGATGAACAGGCGGTGGGCCTGGCATTGCGCGGCTGGGTAGCGCGGCCGGCCTTCTCGCGTAGCCAAACCGATCTGCAGTTCTTCTTCGTCAACGGCCGCATGGTGCGCGATAAGCTGGTGGCGCATGCGATTCGCCAAGCCTTCCAGGATGTGCTGCATCAGGGTCGTCATCCCGCCTATGTGCTCTATCTGCAGCTCGATCCGCGCCAAGTGGATGTCAATGTCCATCCGGCCAAGCAGGAGGTGCGCTTCCGTGAGGGTCGGCAGGTGCACGACTTCCTGTTTCGCAGCCTGCATCGGCGATTGGCAGAAGGGATTGGCGATACTCTATCTTCGCAGCATCCTGCGACCGTGCCCGCCTGTCAGGCAAGGGACCAAGGGTTGTCAGGATCCTCTCTGAGCCAAGGCGCTGCGTCGGTGCCGACGCCGACGCAATCGCGTCTGCCGTTGCGGATCAGCGATGGCCGCAGCGCTTATGCAGCGGCTTTGGCGTTGCAGATGCCGGATGCAGCGCCAGCGAGCGTCCTCGATCCTGAGTTGGCCGGCCCCGGTGGCGAGCCGCGGGGCGCCGGGGAGCTTGCTCCAGCAGCCGCATCGGATCTTCATCGGGAGCAGGAGCAGGAGCAGGATCTGCCACCACTCGGGTTCGCGATCGGGCAGCTGAATGGGGTCTACATCCTGGCACAGGGGGCAGATGGTCTCATCTTGGTCGACATGCATGCAGCCCATGAGCGTATTGGTTATGAGCGGTTGAAGCGGGGCTGGAGCCAGGGCGAGGTGCTGCAGCAACCGCTGTTGGTGCCGATCGCGGTTGCCGTCTCCGCACGCGAGGCCGATCTTGCTGAGGAGCAGCAGGGGCTCCTAGCAACCCTCGGGGTCAGTGTTGATCGGGTAGGTCCCGAGCGCCTGCTGCTGCGGGCGATCCCGGCGATCCTCAGTGGTGCCGATCCTGAGCAGTTGCTGCGCGACCTGCTCGCCGATCTGCTGGCGGAGGGAAGCAGTGATCGCGTCCGCGCTGAGATCAACCGTGTGCTCTCGACCATGGCCTGCCATGGTGCGGTGCGTGCCAATCGTCAGCTGACCTTGCCGGAGATGAATGCGCTGTTGCGGTCGATGGAGCGCACTGAGCGCGCTGATCAGTGCAATCATGGTCGGCCGACCTGGATCAAGCTCTCTCATCAAGAGCTAGACAGATTATTCTGGCGTGGTCGCTGAGCAGGGCGACCGGGGGCTGCCGCCGGCGATCCTGGTCACTGGACCCACCGCCTCTGGCAAGACCGATCTGGCGCTCGCGCTGGCAGAGCAGCTGCCTTGCGAGCTGATTAGCGTCGATTCGGCGCTGGTGTATCGCGGCATGGATATCGGTACGGCGAAGCCGGCGCCGAGCCTGCTGGCGCGTTTTCCGCATCGCTTGGTCGACATCTGCGATCCCAGCGAGGCCTATTCGGCGGCACGCTTTCGTGACGATGCCTTGGCCGCGCTGGCCGAGATCACGGCGGCTGGCCGCATCCCGCTCTTGGTCGGTGGCACCATGCTCTATTGGCGCGCATTGGTTGGCGGTCTGTCGCCGCTGCCGACCGCGCAGCCGCAGATCCGTGCACAGCTGGCCGCACGCTATGCAGCGGAGGGCTCGGCGGCCATGCATGCTTGGCTCGCTGAGGTTGATCCGGTGACCGCGGCTCGAGTCCATCAGAATGATCCACAGCGCGTGCAGCGGGCGCTCGAGGTGTTCTTGGTGACCGGCCAGCCGATGAGCGCGCTCTGGCGTCAAGACGCCGGCATGGCCTTGCCCTATCGCCTGCTGCGGCTGGTGCGCTCCCCACCTGAGCGCTCGACGCTGCATCAGCGCATCGAGATGCGCCTGCAGGCGATGCTGGCGGCTGGGTTTGAAGATGAGGTGCGTGCGTTGTATGAGCGCGGCGACCTGAATGCCGATCTACCCTCGATGCGCTCGGTTGGCTATCGGCAGCTCTGGGCCTATCTGAGTGGCGCGCTGAGCTGGGAGCAGATGCGTGAGCAAGCCTTGGCCGCGACTCGGCAACTGGCGAAGCGACAGTACAGCTGGCTGCGCAGCGAACAGGATGCGGTGTGGCTCTGGGACGGGGCTGATGTGGAGCAAGCGGCGCTGCAGCAGGTGGAGAGCTTTCTCAGTATCCCTTGACCTCGCGGCGAAAAGACTGAACTATTTGGTCAGTAGGTAGCAGAGCTACCGGTGAATGCGGATTGTTGCTGGCTGCCTCGGGGTCGGGCGACCTGCGGGTGTTTGCTGTCGTTTCGGTTTCGAGGCTTGCGGTTTACCGCGGCATCTGCTCTATCCTCTGTGCTATCTTGCAATGCTTTCCCGGATGCGTCGCATGCCGCCTTGTGACGAGAACCGGTCCATGATAACAATTGTGATAACAACAAGGAGAAGCGCCCATGTCTAAGGGGCAAAGTCTACAAGACCCATTTTTGAACGCCTTGCGTAAAGAACGTGTGCCGGTCTCGATCTTTCTCGTCAACGGCATCAAGCTGCAAGGCCAGATCGAATCCTTCGATCAATTTGTCGTGCTGCTGAAGAACAATGTCAGTCAGATGATCTACAAGCACGCCATCTCGACCGTGGTGCCGACCCGCAACGTCAAGCTACCGCTGCCGCAGGATATGGCCGAGGAGGACGACGGCTGATCGTCTTACCCCAATACTCTAGGCGAGCCGATCGTAGCGGTAGCCTGAGGCAATCCCATGTTTGAGCGCCCCCAGGCTGGCGAGCGCTCGATCTTGGTCCAGATCGCGATGGGCCAGCCGGTCACCGACGACGCGGCTGAGGAGTTTCGGCTGCTCGCCAAGGCCGCTGGTGCCGAGGTGGTTGGCAGCCTCAGTGGCTCACGGGACACCCCAGATCCTCGCCTCTTCATTGGCTCTGGTAAGGCCGATGAGCTAAAAGCGCTGGTCGAGGCCACGGGCGCCGAGCTGGTGATCTTTGACCATGCGCTGAGTCCGGCACAGGAGCGTAACCTTGAGCGTCTGCTCGCCTGCCGTGTCGTCGATCGCAGTGGCCTGATCCTGGATATCTTCGCTCAGCGTGCCCGCTCGGCCGATGGCAAGCTGCAGGTCGAGCTGGCGCAATTGCGGCATCTGTCGACCCGGCTGGTGCGCGGCTGGACCCATCTCGAGCGTCAGAAGGGCGGCATCGGTCTGCGTGGTCCGGGTGAGACGCAGCTTGAGACCGACCGCCGGCTGCTTGGCCGACGCATTGCGCTGCTCAACGATCGCCTGGCCCATGTCGAGACCCAGCGCGGGCAGGGGCGACGCGCGCGGGATCGCGCCGAGATTCCGACCATCTCATTGGTGGGCTACACCAACGCTGGCAAGTCGACGCTCTTCAATCGACTGACCGAGGCGGGTGTCTATCAGGCCGATCAGCTGTTTGCGACGCTTGACCCGACCCTGCGCCGGCTGCGCTTGCCTGGCGGTCCGGTCGCGGTACTGGCCGATACGGTCGGCTTTATCAACGGCCTGCCGCATGAGCTGGTCGCGGCCTTCCGCTCAACGCTGCAGGAGACGCGCGAAGCCTCGCTGCTGCTGCATGTCGTTGATGCGGCATCGCCCGAGCGCGACCGCCGTATCCGTGATGTCGAAGCCGTGCTAACCGAGATCGGCGCGCAGGACTGCCCGCAGCTCTTGGTCTATAACAAGATTGATCTGGTTGCGGATCAGCCACCGCGCCTAGACCGCGATGCTGATGGTCGCGTCTGGCGCATCTGGATGTCGGCGCAGACCGGTGCTGGCGTCGAGTTGCTGACTCAGGCCTTGAGCGAGCGATTGCGCGGTGAGCTGGTGCGCGAGTCGCTGTTGCTCGGTCCCGCCGATGGCGCCTTGCGCGCCTGGCTGTTCGAGCATGCTCGAGTCTTGGATGATATGGGCACCGATGAGGGGGGCTGGCGAATGGAGGTGGAGCTTGCGCGGCAGCAGGTCGAGCGTTATCTCAATGCTGATGCGCGTTGGCAGGGCTGTCGGCTCGAGGGTGCGGAGGCGATGCCGGGCACCACTGATAGTCACGAGCAGCTGTCAACCACTGATGGCGATCGAGTCAGCGGGCGGGTCGGCGTTGTCGAGACCGGCTAACGCCACGTACAATGTGCTGTTTTGACTCAGCGTGCGTCCTTGATAACCGACGCAGGGGCGGCACTTTTCCATCCTAGAAGCTGTCAGCATTGTCGGCCGATCATTGCAGAGGCCGTCGAGGGGCGGTAACGGTCGGCGGGCTGCAACCCTGCAGCCGAGTTGTCTGATTCGTCAGCAGTCAACGGTCGACGTCACGACACGACACAACTAAAGTGTAATCGGAGCAAGTATGGCCTGGAATGAACCGGGAGGTGGCAACCGGGACCCCTGGGGTAGCAACCAGGGCGGCCCTGGAAATCAGGGTGGGCCGCCGGATCTCGATGAGATCGTCCGCAAACTTCAGGAGCGGGTCAGTGGCCTGTTCGGGAGTCAGGGGTCATCATCGAGTGGTGGTGGCGGCGGTGGTCCTAGTGCGGTGGATGTCAGCCTGAAGACAATCGGCATCATCATCGCCGGTCTCTTTGTCGTTTGGCTCTTCACTGGCATCTACATTGTCGCCCCAGCTGAGCGCGGGGTTGTGCTGCGCTTTGGTGCTTACGTGAAGACCACGGCACCAGGACCCCATTGGCATATTCCCTGGCCAATAGAACGGGTTGAGATCGTCAACGTCGATGAGATCTCTTCATTCAGCCATAAGGCGGCGATGCTGACGCGCGATGAAAACATCGTCGATGTCGAGCTGACGGTACAGTCGCGGATTCAAGACGCATCTAACTATCTGTTCCAAGACCAAGCCCCGATGAAGACCTTGCGCGATGCGACCGAGACCGTGGTGCGCAAGACGATCGGCGGGGAGAAGCTTGACTTCATCCTGACTGAAGGACGTAGCGCGGTCGCTGCGATGATCCAGCAAGGTGTTCAATCCTTGATGGATGAGTATAAGACCGGGCTGCTCGTCACCTCGGTCAATATGCAGCCGGCGAAGCCGCCAGAGCAGGTCAAGGACGCCTTTGATGACGCCATCAAGGCGCGAGAGGACAAGGAGCGACTCGAAAACAAGGCCGAGGCCTACTCTAACGAGATCCTGCCGCAGGCACGCGGTGAGGCGGCGCGAGCTATTGCTGATGCCAAGGCCTACCGAGATCGGGTGATCGCCTCGGCCGAGGGTGAAACCTCTCGCTTCGACGCGATTCGGACCCAGTACGAGAAGGCCCCTGAGGTGACTCGCGAGCGTCTCTATCTGGAGACCATCGAATCCGTGCTCACTGGCAGCAATATGGTGCTGATCGACGTGCCTCAGGGGAATAGTCTGATGTATCTGCCGCTGGATCAAATCATGCGCAACCAGACGGCGAGGGTTCCGCAGCCGCGGACCTCAATGACCAATGGCAATGATGCTAACCAATACAATGCGCCACCAACCACGTCTCAGATCCGAGATGTGTCCCGCGATCGGAGCTCGCGCTGATGGATGATACCAAGAAGATCTTGATCCCTATTGCGGTCGCGTTGTTGGCCCTGATCGTCTACGCCTCCACCTTCACGGTGCAGCAATGGGAAACGGCCATCAAGCTGAGGCTTGGTGAGATTGTGCGCGGCGATTACGATCCCGGCCTACACTTCAAAGTGCCGCTGTTAAATAACATCATGCACTTCGATGCACGCATTCAAACCCTCGACTCGAGGCCACAGCGATTCTTGACGATCGAGAAGAAGGACGTGATCGTCGATTCTTACACCAAGTGGCGCATCAACGACGCGGCGCAATTCTTTCGTTCGACAGGCGGCGATAGTGCACGCGCTGAGCGACTGCTTGGCGAGCGTATCAATACCGCGCTTCGTGACGAGTTCGGCAAGCGCACGATTCAAGAGGTCGTGACCGAAGATCGCTTGGAGCTGATGCGGGCACTGACCAAGGTCAGTGATACTCAGGCCGGTGAGCTGGGTGTTGAGGTGCTGGATGTACGCGTAAAGAAGATCGATCTGCCACCTGAGGTCAGCGAGTCGGTCTACAATCGGATGCGTGCCGAGCGTGAGCGAGTGGCTCGTGATCTGCGCGCAAAAGGTGCTGAGGCAGCCGAGCGCATCCGTGCCGACGCTGATCGTCAACGCACTGTGATCATTGCCGATGCCTACAAAGAGGCTGAGGAGACTCGCGGTCAAGGAGATGGCCAGGCAGCTGAGATCTATGCCACGGCCTATCAGCGTAACCCGGACTTCTACGCCTTCTATCGAAGCCTAGATGCGTATCGCCGCACCTTTGCTAACAATGGAAGCACCTTGGTGCTCTCACCGGATTCTGAGTTCTTCCGCTTCTTTAACTCACAAGACCCTGGTGCTGCGGCAGCCTTGAGTGGTGCGCCCGGATTTCCGGGCACAGCTGCGCGCTGATCGCGACTGTTTGGCTGCTCAGAGGCTCGGTGGCGAGGCTACCGGGCCTTATTTTTTGCGCTCAGTCAAGCCTCGCCATCTGACCCGCCGCATAGACAGGCCGCAATGGTTCTGCAATCATCGCCGCTGTTCTAGCTGCAGCCCTAGCTTCTGAGACATTCAATCTTTCTTGCAAATGTTCGCTGAGTGCGCCGGTTGATCCATGTGGCATGCCTTGCTGTTGGCACTGTCCCTGATGCTTGTGATCGAGGGGCTACTGCCGTTTATCGCTCCTGATGGCTTCCGTCGACTCCTGTTACAGGTCGCGTCTCAGGATGCCCGCAGCCTGCGGATCTCGGGGCTTCTGAGCATGCTCAGCGGTGTGGCACTTCTCTACCTGGTTAATTGAGCCTGAACTGATGAACGACGAGCGTTGGCTGTTGCCGACCGGCATCGAAGAAGTCTTGCCCGCCCGGGCGGCGGAGCTTGAGCGGCTGCGGCGGCGCTTGCTCGATCTCTATCAAAGCTGGGGCTACGAACTGGTCATCCCGCCGTTCATCGACTACCTGGAGAGCCTGCTGACCGGGACTGGCAGTGATCTTGATCTGCAGACCTTTAAGCTGACCGATCAGCTCAGCGGGCGATTGCTTGGGGTGCGTGCCGATATGACCCCACAGGTCGCGCGGATCGACGCCCATCATCTGCGGCGTGAGACCGCAACCCGGCTCTGCTATCTGGGCACCGTGCTGCACACAAGGACCGATGGCTTCGCCGGCACGCGCAGCCCGCTGCAGATTGGCGCTGAGATCTATGGTCATGACGGCCCAGCGAGCGATGTCGAAGTGCTGCGCCTGCTGGTTCAGACTTTAGAGACCGCAGGTATCGAATCGCCTTACTTAGACCTTGGTCATGTTGGCGTCTATCGTGGGCTGATCCAGCAGGCGGGGCTGTCGCGCGCCGATGAGCTGCGCCTGTTCGATGCCCTGCAGCGCAAGGCGAGCGCGGAGATCGAGGCGATCATCGCTGAGACCGAGGTCGCCGTCCCGGTTGGCAGTATGCTGTTGGCGCTGGTTGAGTTCAACGGCGAAGATGCCCTGTCGCGCGCCAGCTCGATGCTGCGGGCGGCTGATCCGCCGGTGTTGGCGGCGCTCGATCGGCTGCAGCGAGTCGCCGATGAGCTGCGGCACTGGCTGCCGGAGCTGCCGGTGCACTTCGATCTTGCGGAGCTGCGCGGCTACACGTACAAGACGGGAGTGGTGTTTGCCGCCTTCGTACCCGGCTGGGGACTCGAGATCGCGCGCGGTGGGCGCTACGACGACATCGGGCGGGTGTTCGGGCGCGCGCGGCCAGCGGTTGGCTTCAGCTCTGACCTGAAAGGGTTGATTGCGCTCTCGGCGCAGACTGCCAGCCCCGAGACCGAGGTAAGCTCGGTGATGGCGCCTTGGGACGCTGATCCGCAGCTACAGCGCATCGTCGAGCGCCTGCGAGCCGAGGGTCGAGAGGTGCGTTATGAATTACCTGATCAGTGCGGTACGCCGCGTGACTACAACTGTTGCGATCGACTAGCCAAGGTCGACGGCGTCTGGCAACTGGTGCCGGATGATGCCGCCTGAGCTGAGCCGCCATTTGGGTCGGCCTGGTGCCATATAAGGCGCCAACGCCAAACCGGTGGAGCGATCGATTGACCAGAGCAAGGGGAATACATGGGTAAGAATGTCGTCGTGATCGGCACCCAATGGGGTGACGAAGGCAAAGGCAAGGTCGTCGACCTGCTGACCGAGCGTGCTAATGCGGTGGTGCGTTTCCAGGGTGGCCACAATGCCGGTCATACATTGGTCATCGATGGCAAGCAGACCATCTTGCACCTGATCCCCTCTGGCATCCTGCATCCTGGTGTGCGCTGCCTGATTGGCAATGGCGTGGTACTCTCGCTCGAGGCGCTGCTGACTGAGCTTGCGACGCTCGAGCAGCAGGGTATCCCGGCGCGGGAGCGGATCGGTATCAGCCCAGCCTGTGCCCTGATCATGCCCTATCACATCGCGCTCGATATGGCGCGGGAGAAGGCGCTTGGCAAGAAGGCCATCGGCACGACCGGACGTGGCATCGGACCGGCCTACGAAGACAAGATCGCGCGCCGTGGTATTCGGCTGGGTGAGCTGGTGGATGCCGCGCACTTCGAGGAGCGGCTAGGGAGTCTGCTCGAGCAGCACAACTTTACGCTGCAGCAGCAGTTCGCAGCCGAGCCGATCGATTTCCAGCACTGCCTCGATCAGGCACTAGGCCAGCGCGAGCAGATCCTGCCCTTGATCGCCGATGTAACCGACGAGCTTGGCCGTTTGCGCACTGAGGGCGCTAATGTGCTGTTCGAAGGGGCACAGGGGGCACTGCTTGACATCGACCACGGAACCTATCCCTATGTGACCTCATCGACCACCACCGCTGGTGGTGCCGCGAGTGGCAGTGGTGTTGGACCGCTGCACCTGGACTATGTGCTGGGCATCGTGAAGGCCTACACCACGCGTGTTGGCGGTGGCCCCTTCCCGACCGAGCTGCATGATGCCGATGGTGAGCGGCTGGGCGCGCGTGGCCATGAGTTCGGCGCGACCACCGGTCGTAAACGCCGCTGCGGCTGGCTCGATATGGTTGCGCTGCGGCGCGCCTTCCTGGTCAACAGCGTCTCTGGCCTCTGTGTGACCAAGCTCGATGTGCTGGATGGCATGGAGCGGCTGCGGATCTGTGTTGCCTATGAGCTTGATGGCCGCGAGCTACAAGCGCCGCCGATAACCGCCGATGAGCTTGCCCGCTGTACGCCACGTTACATTGATCTGCCGGGCTGGCAGGGCTCGACCGTCGGTGCTGAGTCCCTAGATGCGCTGCCGGCAGAGGCTCAAGCCTATCTAAAGACGCTTGAGGAGCTCGGCGGAGTGCCGATTGATATCATCTCGACCGGACCGGATCGAGCTCAGACATTGACCCTTCGCGATCCCTTCGCGATCCCTTCGCGATCCCTTTGATAATTGATGTTGGGCCAGCCTGATGCTGAAACAGCCGCTTCATCTTCCGGGGTGGCGACGCGCGATGAGGGTTCGCGGGATACTCGTCGCTGCCGACGAGTGCCGGCCCTCGTCTTTGACCTTGCGACTGCTTAGTGGAGTGCCTTGATGCCTCAGTCGACCCTGATAGCAGACAGCCTGAACCTGATGGCGATCGGCATGGGCACGGTGTTCAGCTTTCTGCTGTTACTGGTGCTGTTGCTTAGGGGCATGTCTTGGCTGGCGGATAAGCTAGTCCCAGGCGCGACGGAGCCAGCCCTATCGCCGGCGCCGGTCATGCGCGACAAGCAGGCCGCCGATGCCGAGCTGATTGCTGTGATCAGTGCTGCAGTAGCGCGATATCGTTCGCAGCGGCGGCACTGAGCCCTGGTTTTGGACCGGCCGCAAGCCTGTCCTGAGCCGCGATGATGACGGTCTCTACTTGAAATCCAACCTGGAACCCAACCCGGAACCTAACCTGGAACCTAACCTGGAACACAGGCCCATGAGCGAACCCATACCTCTCGGCATTACCGATATCGTCCTGCGCGATGCCCACCAGTCGCTGTTGGCGACGCGCATGCGTATCGAGGATATGCTCCCGATCGCCCCCAAGCTCGACCAGGTCGGCTATTGGTCGTTGGAGACTTGGGGTGGTGCCACCTTCGATGCCTGCATCCGTTACTTAGGCGAAGATCCCTGGGAGCGGTTGCGGCAGCTCAAGGCGGCGATGCCAAACACACGTCAGCAGATGCTGTTGCGTGGCCAAAACCTGCTCGGCTATCGCCACTATGCGGACGATGTGGTGGATACCTTCGTCGAGCGGGCGGCGAAGAACGGCATCGATGTCTTCCGCATCTTCGATGCGATGAACGATCTGCGTAACCTTGAGCAGGCCATCCGTGCCGCGCTCGAGACCGACGCCCATGCGCAAGGGACCATGTCTTACACGGTTAGCCCTGTGCACAACGTCGATTACTGGGTCGATATGGGCAAGCGGCTCGAGGATCTCGGCTGCCATTCGATCTGTATCAAAGACATGGCTGGGCTGCTCCGCCCCTACGTCTGTGAGGAGCTGATCAGGCGCTTAAAGGAGAGCTGTGCGGTGCCGATCGCGTTGCATTGTCACGCGACCACCGGCATGAGCACCGCGACCTATATCAAGGCCGCCGAGGTCGGCATCGATATGGTCGACACGGCGATCTCGTCGATGAGCATGACCTATGGTCATTCGCCGACTGAGTCGTTAGTCGCCATCCTCGATGGCACCGAGCGCGATACCGGCCTCGACCTCTTGCTGCTTGAGGAGATCGCCGCCTATTTCCGTGAGGTGCGCAAGAAGTATGCGCGTTTCGAGGGCTCGTTGAAGGGGGTCGATTCACGCATCCTGGTTGCCCAGGTACCTGGTGGTATGTTGACGAACATGGAGAATCAGCTGCGCGAGCAGGGCGCGACCGATCGCATGGACGAGGTGCTGGCCGAGATCCCGCGGGTGCGTGAAGATCTGGGCTTCATCCCGCTGGTGACGCCCACTTCGCAGATCGTTGGCAGCCAGTCGGTCCTGAATGTGCTGATGGGGGAGCGCTATAAGAGCATCACCAACGAGACGGCGGGGGTGCTGCGCGGCGCCTATGGGGCGACACCGGCGCCGGTGAATGCTGAGCTGCAGGCGAAGGTGCTCAAGGATGGCGAGGAGCCGATCACCGGTCGGCCCGCTGACGATATCGCGGCGGAGATGGATCGACTGACCGGGGAGCTGGCGGACCTGGCCAGCGAGCGCCAGATCGAGCTGGCTAAGGACAGGGTCGATGACGTGCTGATCTATGCCATGTTTCCGCAGGTTGGGCTCAAGTTCCTCGAGAACCGGGGTGACGCCGCGGCCTTTGAGCCGCCGCCCTGGACCATCGAAGAGCCTGCTGCCGCGCCGACAGCCGCTGTCGCTGCGCCCGCCGCCAGTACCGAGCCTGAGTCCTACCGGGTCGAGGTCAATGGCAAGGGTTATGATGTGAGGGTATCGCCGCAAGGGGCCGTTGAGCATGTCCGCTCAGTGGAGACGGCCGATGAGGTATCGACCATCATCGAGGGACGGGTGATTACCGCGCCCATGGCTGGCAACATCGTCCGCGTCACGGTGCGCAGCGATCAGTCCGTCGAATCCGGTGATGTCTTGGTCGTGCTGGAGGCGATGAAGATGGAAACCGAGATCCGGGCGCCTTCGGCCGGACGCGTCGGCGATATCCGGGTCAAAGAGGGTGATGCGGTGGCGCTCGGTGCGCCGCTGCTCGCGTTAGGCTGACGCGATGGACGAGCTGCTGAAGCTATGGCAATCGACCGGGATTGCCAATTTCGACTGGGGTCAGGTACTGATGATCGCGGTTGGCTGCGGTCTGATCTACCTGGCGATTGCGAAGAAGTTTGAGCCCCTGTTGCTAGTGCCGATCGGCTTCGGCGCGGTGCTCTGCAATATTCCTGTAGCTGGCATTGGTGGTCCCGATGGTCTGATCGGGATGATCTACACGGCGGGTGTCGAGACGGGGATCTTCCCGCTGCTGATCTTCATGGGCGTTGGTGCGCTGACCGATTTTGGTGCCTTGATCGCGCGCCCATCGACGCTCTTGCTTGGGGCTGCGGCACAATTCGGTATCTTCGCGACCCTGATCGGTGCGGTGGCTCTGAATCTGCTGCCGGGCTTCGACTTCACGCTTCAGGACGCCTCTGCCATCGCGATCATCGGTGGCGCGGATGGTCCGACGGCGATCTTCCTCGCCTCACGACTGGCGCCTGATCTGCTAGGGGCCATTGCGGTTGCCGCTTACTCGTACATGGCGCTGGTGCCGATCATCCAGCCGCCGATCATGCGGCTGCTGACCACCAAGAAGGAGCGTGCGGTGGTCATGCAGCAATTACGGCCGGTCTCGCGGCTCGAGCGCATCCTGTTCCCCTTTGTTGTGCTGACCCTCTGTGCGCTGCTGTTACCGTCGGCAGCACCGCTGATCGGCATGCTGATGTTCGGTAACCTGTTGCGCGAAAGCGGCGTGGTCGAGCGCCTGAGTCGGGCGGCGCAGAATGAGATCATCAACATCGTCACCATCATGCTGGGCCTGGCCGTCGGCTCGAAGCTCTCGGCGGACAAGTTTCTTGCCCTCGAGACCCTCGGCATCCTGGTTCTTGGCGCTTTGGCCTTTTCAATCGGTACCGCAGCCGGCGTGCTGATGGGCAAGATCATGTACCGGGCGACGGGCGGCAAGGTGAATCCACTGATCGGGGCGGCCGGCGTGTCGGCAGTGCCAATGGCCGCGCGCGTGGTCAATCGCGTCGGCCTTGATGCTGATCCGCACAATTTCCTATTGATGCATGCGATGGGACCGAACGTGGCTGGCGTCATCGGCTCCGCCGTGGCAGCGGGCGTGCTGCTCGCCTTGACCGGAAGCTGATATTGACAGCAGCAATGCTGTCGTTTTATATTTAACGGCTTATGTCGGTCTCTTTTCCGGATCTCCTCGACCCAAAAAAAGCGGTTGCGCAGTCTGCGGTCTTTGAGGGCGAAATGGCGCTAAGGCGCCTGCCGCGGCTCGCGAAACTGCTCTGGCAGCCTGAGCGCGAGGCGCCGGCGCAAAGGACTGATGATCCCATTGGTGGCGCGGTTCGCTATCGTTTCGCGTTTGGGCGTGATGCCGATCAGCGACCAACAGTGGTGGGCAAGGTGGCTGCGGTCTTACCGCTGCGCTGCCAACGCTGTTTCGAGCGCTATGACCTCGCCGTCGATACATCGGTGAGTCTCGCGCTGGTTGCTGGGATCGATGAGGCTAGGGCGCTACCGCCCCAGTATGAGCCATTGATGATCGAGGATCGCCTGATGCGACCGTCCGATCTGATTGAAGATGAGCTTATTCTGGAGGTGCCAGCGATCCCGAGACATCCTGAGGGTGCCTGTGAGCCACCGCGCGCCCTTGCTAGCGGTGATTTAGCCCCTGCAGCCTCCAAGCAGTTGTCACCAGCAGATCAGGGTAGAGGGCATCCCTTTGCGGGTCTGGCAGCGCTAAAAACAAAACGAGATGACTCTGAGCATTAGGATTAATCGCGACCCACGCGGAGATCGAAATGGCCGTTCAACAAAATCGTAAGACCCCCTCTAAGCGCGGCATGCGTCGCTCCCACGATGCACTCTCCCGCCCAACGCTGTCGGAAGACGGGACCACCGGCGAGATCCATCGACGTCATCATGTGACCCCAGATGGTTTCTACCGTGGTCGCAAAGTCATTGATAAACAAGACTAAAGCGTCGCATTTATTCAGTCAGGTCGCGGCGGCTGACGCCATTCAAGCGGCAGTCGTGCTCTGACGAGCCGAGGCCGCATGCGTCCGCCCTGCTTGCGAATAGGCTCTATCCACAAGGAGACACCGACTTGGCTGTTCGACAGACCCTTGCGTTGGATGCCATGGGTGGCGATCACGGCCCAGGCGTCGTGGTTCCCGCGGCACTGCGATTCCTAGCGGATCGACCGCAGTGCAATCTCATCCTCGTCGGCCGCGAAGAGGCCATCGCCAACCATCTACCGCGCTCAGCAGTCAATGATGAGCGTATCCGCATCCAGCCTGCCTCTCAAGAAGTAGCGATGGATGAGCTGCCTTCCAAGGCCTTGCGTGGCAAAAAAGACTCGTCGATGCGGGTTGCGATCGATCTGGTCAAGCGTGGTGAGGCCGATGCCTGTGTCAGTGCCGGGAATACCGGTGCGCTTATGGCCACGGCTCGATTCGTCCTCAAGACGCTGCCACATATCGACCGCCCGGCCATCATCACCGCGATCCCGGCGCTCAAGGGCCAGACCCACATGCTCGACCTCGGTGCCAACGTCGACTGCACCGCCGAGCATCTGTTCCAATTCGCCGTCATGGGCAGCGAGCTGGTGCGCGCCGTGCAGGGTCTTCCGATGCCCAGGGTCGGGCTGCTCAATATCGGTGCAGAGGAGATCAAGGGTAACGACCAGGTACGAGGCGCCCACGAGCTGCTCGCCGCAAGCTCGTTGAACTATGTCGGTTATGTCGAAGGTGACGACGTCTATCTTGGGGATGTCGATGTGGTTGTCTCGGATGGCTTCGTTGGGAATGTTGCGTTGAAGGCGAGCGAGGGTGTTGCCAAACTGATCTCTGAAATGCTGAAGCGACGTTTTCGGCGCACCTGGCTCAGTCGCCTGTCCGGTCTGGTAGCGCTGCCGGTCCTGAGGGGCTTTCGCGCCGAGGTTGATCCGCGCCGATATAACGGTGCCAGCCTGCTCGGACTGCGGGGAATCGTGATCAAGAGCCATGGTGGTGCCGATGCGCTGGCGTTTGAGAATGCCTTGCGCATCGCCGATCACGAGGTTCGCTCTGGCGTCATTGCGCGCATCGAGCGGGAGGTGGAAGCGCACATGGGCGAGGCCCGCGCTGCCCGCGCCACCAGGCTGCAGGCCGAGAGGGTCTCAGCATGAATCGTTTTACTCAGATCCTCGGCACGGGCAGCGCCTTGCCGGCAAAGATCCTGACCAATCAAGAGCTGGAGCGTTTGGTCGACACCTCCGATGATTGGATTCGGGAGCGCACCGGCATTCGCCAACGGCATATCGCTGCAGAGGATGAAACCTGCGTCGATCTGGCCGAGCGGGCGGCGCTGGCGGCATTAAGCGCTGCCGGCGTTAAGGCGTCTGAGCTTGATCTAATCGTGGTGGCGACAACGACGCCGGACCAGACCTTTCCGAGTAGTGCCTGCCTGCTACAAGAGCGCCTGGATAGTCACGGCTGTCCTGCCTTCGATGTCCAGGCGGTCTGCACTGGCTTCATTTATGCCCTCGCGGTTGCCGAAAAGTTCATTCGCACCGGCAGTGCCGAGCGCGCCCTAGTGGTGGGAGCTGAGACCCTCTCACGCATCCTTGATTGGACCGACCGCGGTACCTGCGTCCTATTTGGCGATGGTGCCGGGGCGGTGGTGATTGGTGCCGCCGATGAGCCAGGCATCATCTCGACCCACTTGCATGCCGATGGCGCCTATCGCGAGCTGCTGCAGGTGCCGGCAGGTATCGGCAACGGTGGCAATGGCTCACCCTACATGCAGATGAAGGGCAACGAGGTGTTTCGGGTTGCCGTGACGACGCTGGGCGCGATCGTCGATGACACCCTGGCGGCCAATCATATGACCCGCGCCGATATCGACTGGCTGGTTCCACATCAGGCCAACCTGCGCATCATCAAAGCAACGGCACGGAAGCTGGATCTGGCGATGGAGCAGGTGGTGGTTACGGTCGGTGAGCATGGCAACACTTCAGCCGCGTCGATCCCTCTGGCCTTCGATCAGGCGGTTCGCGATGGTCGCATCCAGCGTGGTCAGATCGTGCTGATGGAGGCCTTCGGTGGCGGCTTTACTTGGGGTTCGGCGCTACTGCGCTACTGATCGTTGGGGCTTTTGATGACGACGCATCCCGCTTTCCTCTTTCCTGGGCAAGGCTCGCAGGCCATCGGCATGCTCGCTGAGCTAGCGGCCGCATTTCCGCAGGTTCAAGCGACTTTCGATGAGGCCTCGCAAGTGCTCGGCCGAGATCTCTGGCGGCTCTCGCAGGAAGGGCCGAAAGAGGCGCTCGATCAAACGCTGAATACCCAGCCGGCGATGCTTGCCGCCGGTGTTGCTGTCTGGCGCGTCTGGCGTGAGCAAGGCGGTGCAATGCCCTCGGTCATGGCGGGGCATAGTCTCGGCGAGTACAGTGCGCTGTCTTGTGCGGGGGCCTTGACCTTTGAAGATGCGGTTCGTTTGGTGGCCGAGCGAGCGCGCTTGATGCAGTCAGCAGTGCCTGGCGAGGCGGGTGCTATGGCGGCGCTGCTTGGATTGGATGATGACGCGGTTGCTGAGCTCTGTCGGTCGCAGGCGGCAGGTCAGATCCTCGAGCCGGTCAACTTTAACGCGCCTGGACAGGTGGTGATTGCAGGAGAGCGCGCCGCGGTGCAGCGAGCGATCGATGCCTCTAAGGCTGCTGGTGCCAAGCGGGCGGTGCTCTTGCCAGTGAGCGTGCCCTCGCACTGTGCGCTGATGCGCGAGGCGGCGACTGAGCTAGCCGTGCAACTAGAGCAGACTGAATTTCATCTGCCATCGATCCCGGTGATCCACAACGTGAGTATCGAGATGGCCGAGTCGCCAGCGCTGATTCGTCAGCGCTTGGCAGAGCAGTTGTTTAGCCCGGTGCGCTGGGTAGAGACCATTCGCGCCATCGCAGATCCTGGTGCTCGGCTCGGCATCGAAGCAGGACCTGGTAAGGTCCTCACTGGGCTCGGAAAACGAATTGATAAACGGCTGACAATCCTGCCGGTATTCGACCCGGAAGGGTTGTCGAGCGCACTTGAGGCGAGTACTCATGGCTGATTCCATGCTTGATGCTGAGATTGCACTGGTGACCGGTGCCAGCCGCGGTATTGGTGCCGCGATTGCCGACGAGTTGGCGCGCCTGGGCGCTAAGGTGGCTGGGACGGCAACCACCGAAGCCGGCGCGGCGCGAATTACTGAGCGTCTGGCTGGCTCGAGCGGTGGTATTGGCTTATGCCTGGACGTGACCCAGCAGGCATCCGTTGATGCGGCACTAGCGGCGGTCGAGGAGCAGTTTGGGTCAAAGCCGTCGATCCTGGTCAATAACGCCGGGATCACGCGCGACAATCTGCTGATGCGCATGAAAGAAGAGGAATGGGATGCGATCCTGGACACTAACCTGACCTCTGCCTTCCGCCTCTGTAAAGCCTGCTCACGACCGATGACCAAGGCACGCCATGGCCGGATCATCAATGTCAGCTCGGTGGTGGGCGTTAGTGGTAACGCTGGACAATGCAACTACGCGGCCTCCAAGGCGGGCCTGATTGGCTTTAGCAAGTCGCTCGCCCGCGAGCTTGGCCCGCGCGGCATCACGGTCAATGTCGTCGCGCCTGGCTTCATTGATACCGATATGACCCGCGAGCTCCCCGAGGCCCAGCGCGAAGCACTGCTCTCGAGCATCCCGCTTGGCCGGCTTGGGTCTGCGGACGAGATCGCTGCCGCGGTCGCCTTCTTGGCCTTGCCGACGGCCGCGTACATCACGGGCCAAACCCTTCATGTCAATGGCGGGATGCTCATGGTCTGAATTAGACCGCTGATTTGAAACCTCGAATCGCGGCTGTTGGGTGGATGTTGCTGGATGTCGATTCAGCTTTCGTCCGCTGGTGTTTGTCTCTAAAATGGCGCGGCCTCTCTAAGAGAAGGTGACGTGTCTCCACATCCTGAGGGTAAATCAATCATGAGTAGCGTTGAAGAGCGGGTGCGCAAGATCGTCGTCGAGCAGCTCGGCGTCAAGGAAGAGGAAGTGACCATGGATGCGTCCTTCGTCGATGACTTGGGCGCCGACTCGCTGGATACGGTTGAGCTTGTTATGGCGCTTGAAGAAGAGTTTGAGACCGAGATCCCAGACGAGGACGCTGAGAAGATCACCAAGGTCAAAGAGGCTGTCGATTACGTCAACGCGCATCTTGGTTGATCCTGAACCCGTGATTGTCCGGTGTCTACCGGGGCACGTCAGCCGTAATCTTCCAGGCTCTCGTGCCGGGTTGAAGAGCGCAGCTCGCAATGACCCGGCGTTGAGCCTGCAGTGTTCGGCGGCTTGGCGTCGCCATCTAGATTTGAGGGGTAATTCATGTCTGGCAGAAGGGTAGTCGTCACCGGCCTTGGTATCGTGGCGCCGGTGGGCCTCGACATTCCGTCCGCTTGGGAGAGCATCCTGGCGGGGCGGAGTGGGATTCAACCAATCACCCACTTCGACGTGAGTCCCTTTAGCAGTCGCTTCGGCGGTCCAATCTATGGGTTCGACGTCACCCAGTATGTGACCAAGAAAGAGTCGCGCAAGATGGATGCCTTCATCCATTATGGCATTGCCGCCGGCACGCAAGCGATCGAAGATTCGGGCCTCGAGATTACTGAAGAGAATTGCCGCCGCATCGGTGTGGTGATCGGCTCGGGCATTGGCGGTATTACCGGCATCGAGAATAACTATGGGGCCTACCTAGAGGGCGGCCCGCGGAAGATCTCACCCTTCTTTGTCC
Source organism: Halochromatium sp. (assembly GCA_010912705.1). Lineage (GTDB taxonomy): Bacteria > Pseudomonadota > Gammaproteobacteria > Chromatiales > Chromatiaceae > Lamprobacter. The sequence continues at coordinate 442,187 of POWB01000001.1, read as the reverse complement.
CGGCGAATATCGTCAATATGGTTGCCGGTGATCTTTCGATTAAATATGGGCTCAAGGGGCCGAACTACTCGATCGTCTCCGCCTGTAGTACGGCGACACACAACATCGGCGATGCCGCATTCATGATTCGCCATGGTGTGGTCGACGCGATGCTTGCTGGGGGGGCCGAGATGGCAACCTCGCCTGTTGGACTTGGCGGTTTCGCTGCGGCGCGTGCGCTCTCAACGCGTAACGATGATCCCCAAGGGGCTAGTCGCCCGTTTGACAAGAATCGGGATGGCTTCGTGCTGAGTGACGGCGCTGGTGTGATGCTGCTAGAAGAGTATGAGCATGCGAAGGCGCGTGGAGCGCGCATCTATGCCGAGGTCGTTGGCATTGGCATGAACTCCGATGCCTATCACATGACCGCACCCTCCTTGACCGGTGAGGGTGCCAGCGACTGCATGCTGATGGCGCTCGCTGATGCTGGTCTCGATACGTCCGAAGTCGACTATATCAATGCACATGGCACCTCGACGCCGGCGGGTGACATCGCCGAGACCAAGGGGATCAAGCGAGCCTTTGGCGATCGGGCTTATGAATTGGCCGTCAGCTCCACGAAGTCGATGACCGGGCACATGCTCGGAGCAGCTGGTGGTGCCGAGGCGATCTTTACCCTGCTTGCGATGCGTGATCAGGTTGCGCCGCCGACCATCAACTACGAGACGCCGGACCCAGACTGCGATCTGGACTATGTGCCGAATACCGCGCGCGAGATGAAGATCGACGTGGCCTTGAGCAACTCGTTTGGCTTTGGGGGCACCAACGGTACTCTCGTCTTCAAGCGACTCTAACCGCGCTGCACAATCGACGCTAGGTGCCTTGCCTAAGGCCCCAGCGTCGCGGCAGTGCCGGTTACGCTGTCTCGTCAATGGCGAGCTGCGCTCCGATATCGATATCCTGGATCGCGGCCTCGCCTATGGTGATGGCCTATTCGAGACCATCGCTGTTCGCTGCGGGCGCCCCTGCTGCTGGCTCGATCACCTCGACCGTCTCGCGCTTGGCGCTGCCCGGCTCAGGTTGCCATTACCCTCACCGGCGCGGTTGCAGGCGGAGGCTAGGCAGCTCCTTGAGGGCATTGAGGTTGGCAGCCTAAAGATCATGCTAACGCGCGGTCCTTCTGCGCGGGGCTATCGACCGCCGCCACAGCCACAACCGACGCGTATCCTGCTCGTTGATGGGCCGCCAGAAGATCAGGGCAGGGGTAGAGACTGGGCTGACATCGCTGCTGATCGCCGAGCGGAGCAGGGCGTCTGCGTTCGACTCTGTGACACCCGGCTCGGAATCAATCCCCAACTCGCGGGTCTCAAACATCTGAATCGGCTTGAGCAGGTGCTTGCTCGGTCTGAATGGAGCGAGCCGGCCATTGCTGAGGGGTTGATGCTTGATGCCGAAGGCACGCTAGTTTGCGGTACCATGAGCAATCTGTTCTTGATCACTGCAGAAGGGCTTCAGACGCCAATGATTGATCGCTGTGGCGTCGCTGGCACAGCTCGCTCAATGACGCTCCGTTTGGCGCGTGAGGCTGGTCTCAGGGTTCAAGAACGGCGGCTGACCCTAGATGATTTGGTCAAGGCGCAAGGCGCCTTCTTGACCAATGCGCTGATTGGCGTTTGGCCAATTCGCTCCTTTGCAGGCCGCGATTTTGAGCTGTCCTTACTGCCTTGGCCGTTGATCGAGCGGGCTCGCACGCGGCTGCTGCAACCGGAGTCCCTTTGGTGAGAGCCTTCTTTTCTGGTCTCTTGTCGCTGATCTTCGCCGGCGTCGTGGTTGCCGCTGTACTCTTGCTCGAGTACCAGCGTTTCTTAGCAACCCCCATCGTGCTGATCAATCCTGATGCGCCTGTCGCTGAGGGGGCGCCTCAGCCCAAGCAGATACTGTTCCCGATCCGCCCCGGCACACGACTGCGTGCACTGGCGACCCGGCTGACGGATGAGGGCCTGATCAGTGATCCTTACTTCTTCATCGCCCTCGCGTACCAGCAGCGTTTGCAAGATCAGATCAAGGCTGGCGAATATGCGCTTGTTGATGGCATGCGTCCGCTGGACCTGTTGGAGTTGTTCGCAACTGGTCGCTCAGTGCAATTTCCGGTGACCCTGATCGAAGGTCGAACCTTTCGCGATGCGGTCGATAGCCTCGCAGACAATGAGGTGCTCACGCATGAGCTGAGCGGATTGTCAGATGCTGAGCTGATGCGGCAGCTGGGTATCGAGGATGAGCATCCTGAGGGCTGGCTGTTTCCAGATACCTATCTGGTCGCGCGCAAGAGCACCGATGTCGAACTGCTGAAACGCGCCCATGCGCGGATGAAACAGGTACTGAGCGAAGAGTGGGAACAGCGTGCTGAGGGCTTGCCGATCGAAACGCCCTACGAGGCGCTGATCCTTGCCTCGATCATCGAAAAGGAGACCGGCCTTGCCGAGGAGCGTCCGGATATTGCCGGGGTGTTTATTCGGCGGCTGCAGCAGGGCATGCGTCTGCAGACCGACCCGACCGTGATCTACGGCATGGGCGATGCCTACGACGGCAATATCCGACGTGAGGATCTGCGCCGAAAGACGTCCTACAACACCTATGTGATCGACGGGCTGCCACCAACCCCGATCGCGCTACCGGGTCGCGAGGCGATCCATGCGGCCTTGCATCCAGCGCCGGGCGATGCCTTGTACTTCGTTGCCCGCGGCGATGGCAGCCATCACTTCTCGGCGACGCTGAGCGAGCATAACTGTGCCGTGCGCAAGTACCAGCTCGGTGGGCGTTGCGAGATGATCGAAGCGCATTCGGAGGAGCAGCCATGATGACGACTGCCTCGATCTCTGCGACTGAGGCTAGGTCGTCTAGGCAGGGTGCGGGTCGCGGCCGTTTTATCACCCTAGAAGGCGGTGAAGGCGCGGGCAAGACGACGCAGCTCAAGCGCTTAGTCGACTGGCTGCAGGGGCAGGGGATTGATCCGTTGGTGACGCGCGAGCCGGGGGGGACGGCGGCTGCGGAGCGGATTCGTGCGCTGTTGCTGGATTCGGCGAATGCTGAGCTGTCCGCAGACGCAGAGCTGTTGCTCGTCTTTGCCGCGCGTGCCGATCATCTGACGCTGTGCATCGAGCCTGCATTGGCCGCTGGTCGCTGGGTAGTCTGCGACCGCTTTACCGATGCCACCTATGCCTATCAAGGTGGTGGGCGCGGGTTGGATCGGTCGCGGATCGAGGCGTTGGAGCGCTTCGTCCAGCGTGGTCTCCAGCCCGATCTGACCCTCTTGTTCGATCTGTCGGTTGCCAGCGGCTTGGCGCGCGCCAGACAGCGCTCGGCGCCGGATCGTTTCGAGGCCGAGGATCTGGCCTTTTTCGAGCGTGTGCGAGCGGCCTATCAAGAAATCGCCGAGCGCTCATCTGAACGCGTCTGTCTGATCCATGCCGATCAAACCGAGGCCGCTGTCGCCGCTGCGGTCAAGGCCTCTGTGACTCAACGCTTACTCGGGGGCGCCTGAGTCCGTGGCACAGATGGCCGCCTCAACGCCGCTGCTGGAGCCGATGCCGCCATGGCTTGATGCGACCTGGCTGCGGTTGCGCGAGGCCCATCGTCATGCCCGTCTCGGTCAGGCCTTGCTCATCAGTGGACCCTTAGGGGTTGGCAAGCGGCTCCTCGCTGACCATTTTGCACGGCTGCTGTTCTGCACTGCGCCTGATGCGGATGGAAATCCCTGCGGGACCTGTGCTGACTGTCATCTGTTAGCGACAGGGCATCACCCAGACCGGCTGTTGCTCGAGCCGGATGCAGATGGGGCCAGCGGTGAGATTCGGGCTGAGCAGGTTCGACAGCTCTGTGCCCGCGAGACCTTGACCCCAATGCGAGGCGCGACAAAAGTCTTGATGGTTGTGCCCGCGGATGCGATGAATCTGTTTGCTGCCAATAGCCTCTTGAAGACCCTGGAAGAGCCCGTCGAGTCGACGGTATGGATGCTGATCACCGAACAGCCACAACGCCTGAGCCAGACCATTCGTAGTCGTTGCCAGCAGATCAACTTGACCTCGCCGCCGGCGACACAGGCACTGCCCTGGCTTGAGTCGCGGCTGCTGTCGCAAGGCGCATCGACAGTGTTCCCTGCGGCGCATGCCGGCTCAGAGGGGCCTGCAGAGCCTGCGGCACGCTGTTTGGCGTTGGCGCAGGGTGCTCCGTTGCGTGCATTGGCGTTGGCGGAGACCGGTGCATTGGAGCAGCGTCAAAGGCTGCTGGATGACTTGATCAATGTTGCGCGTGGCGAGCGTGATCCACTCGCAGTCGCCAATGATTGGCAGCGGCATGAGCCATCGCTGGCACTTGGCGCGATGATTGATGGTCTGATGGATGTGTTACGTTTAGCAGTTGACCCAACTGGCGCCCGCATCATCAATCTCGGTGCGCGTGATGCCCTTGCAGCGCTAGTCGCGCAGACCGAGCTGGTCGCGGCCCATCGGCTCTTGCAGATCTTGCTGCAAGCACGGGCGTCAATCGATGCGCCCCTGAATAGACAGATCCTGTTTGAGGCCCTGCTGGTCCGTTGGGCCTGTCTGGCTAGGTCTGCGACTTAGATGCATCTTCAGTCTGCGTCGAGTGGTCTGGCGAAGACCCCAGATAAGATTCTTCAGGAGGTGGTTTCCATCGCGCAATCAGAGCGAACCGGTCAGCAGCCTGAGGGACGCCGTCGTATCCTCAGTCTGGTCATTAAGGATCGCCGGGCGTTGCATGCGGCCTACATGCCGTTCGTCAAGAATGGAGGCCTCTTCGTACCGACTAATCAGCCTTACCAGCTCGGCGATGAGCTGTTTCTGCTGGTGCAGTTGTTGGATGAGCCTGATCGCATCCCGGTTGCTGGCCAGGTGGTTTGGGTCACTCCCATCGGTGCCGAAGGCAACCGCGCGGCCGGTGTTGGCATCCAGTTCAAGGAGCAGGAAAAGAATGATATCCGGCACAAGTTCGAGCAATACTTGCCAACGGGTGCTGACGCTCAGCGTCCAACTCATACGATGTGAGCCGCTGTTGATCAGAGGCCCTTTTGATCTGCGCGACTGCCCGCTGAGGGCAGACTTGTCGCTGATCTCACCGACTAGATGTTGATGGTTTATGTTCGTTGACTCTCACTGCCACCTCGATCGCGTTGACCTGACCCCCTACGCGGGCGATTTCCGCCAAATGCTGGCACGAGCGACTGAGGCCGGTGTTCAGCACATGCTTTGCGTCTGCATCGACCTTGCGCATTACGAGGCGATGCGTCGTTTGGTCAGCGCCTATCCAAATATCTCGGTTTCAGTCGGCGTACATCCAAGCGAGCGCTGCGACGACGAGCCTTCGGTTGAGGATTTGGCTCGACTGGGGGCTGATCCAGCGGTGGTTGCGATTGGTGAGACCGGACTCGACTATCATTACAACGTGGGTGATCTGGATTGGCAGCGACAGCGCTTTAGGGCTCACATCGAGGCCGCAAGGAGGGTTGGAAAGCCCTTGATCATCCATACCAGGGATGCCCGCGACGATACCATCAGGATCATGCGTGACGCTGGCGCCGATACTGCTGGCGGCGTCATGCATTGCTTCACAGAGACTTGGGAGATGGCCAAGCAAGCGCTTGATCTCGGGTTTTATATCTCATTTTCAGGCATCCTGACCTTTAAGAACGCCGAGCCCCTGCGCCAGGTCGCACGCTCGGTCCCCTTAGAGCGTTTGCTGATTGAGACCGACTCACCCTATCTTGCGCCGGTGCCGCACCGGGGGAAAAAGAACGAGCCACGTTTTGTTGCCCATGTTGCCGAACAGCTTGCGGCATTGCGCGGTCTGTCGGTCGCAGAGATCGCCGAGCTGACCACCGAGAATTTTTCCAGGTTGTTCACTGGGGCTGGTACTTTAGCCATGCCTGCCTCCTAGCTCTCGTCAAGATTGGCAAGGCGCTCGCTGATCTCCCAGACGCGGGCATTGGCCGCGGGATCGCGCGCTTGAGCCGGCATCGAGATGATGCGGCAATCACCGAAGTATTCGCCACTCACATCGGCAACCTCGGGTGATTCGAGCAGATAGAGGACGCGCTCTGCGGCTTGCTCAGGCTGTGCTAGGCTCCAACCGAGCAGAAAGCTAACGGATTTCCAGAACAGGCCCTGAGCATCGTCGGTGCCGCCTAGGTTTGACTTGAACACCCCAGGAAAGACGCAGTTGACGGTGACGCCCGTGCCCTTGAGCTGCTTTGCGAGCTGACGTGTGAAGTGCAGCATGCCGAGTTTTGACTCGATATAGGCGCGCATCATTCGGAACGAGCGACCTTCCCAGTTCAGATCGCCGAGCTCCATCGCATAGTTGATGCGAGTTCCTACGTTGATGACCCGCGATGGTGCTGCAGCCTTGAGCGGATCGAGCAGCAGGTTGGTGAGCAGGAAGGGTGCGAGATGATTGACCGCTAGCGTGCATTCGATGCCATCCTCGCTTAGGCAGCGCTTGGGGTAGGCGGTTGCGGCATTGTTGACCAAGAAGTCGAGCAGCGGCGCCTTCTCGCTGACCTCGTTGGCCAGACGGCGGACCTGGGCTTGCGACTTCAGGTCCGCGATCAAGAGCTCGAGCCGGTCGTTACCGGTTGCAGCCTTGAGCTCTGCGAGGGCGGTCTCGCCTCGCTGCTGATTCCGCGCCACCATCAGCACGCGTGCGCCGCGAGCGGCCAGCGCCCGCGAGACCGCCTTGCCGAGCCCAGAGTTAGCGCCGGTGACCAGCGCCGTTTTTGTTGCTAAATCCATCGAAGATCCTCGTGATGTCGATCAATCGGTGTCAGGTCCCGATCGACTGTTGGAAGCGCTGCCGCCGAGCTTGGGTCAATGCTGCTGCGCATCAGAATTGGTATTGGTTGGGTCGGAAGCGATGAAAACCGATCATTGTATGATGCTGATCAGGACGTATCTTTCCGGAATTGATCCTGGTCAATCTTGAGCTGAGTCAGGTCCAAGGGTCGCTAACCGAGCTGAACAGCCTCCGCTGGTCTTGGCAGCGGCGCCATCCTGACCGATGATGGGGGGCTTACAGCAGACTTTATGAGGAGCCTGAGCCGATGGCTCATCCATCTGATCCTAATTCGGAACGTCCGCCGGACGTTGCTGGCTTTCTTCACCATGAGGCCTCGGGCGATAATCCTCTGCTGCCTGATCCAGATGTGAATACCGCTCGTCAGCGACCGGATGCACGCATGGAAACCCTGCAAAGCTCGCTCGTTGAGCGCATTGCGGGTGTTGATGACGAGCGGCGGCGCTCGGCGACACAGTTGCATCGGGCGCTCGAGACCCAGCGCAGTGAGCTCGCCGTCTTGGTCAAGCGCCATCGCATGGGAATCGCCTTGGTGGCGGTGTTGATGATACTCCTGACGACCCTCTCGGTTGGCATTCAGCAGTTTCAGCTTAGAAATACGCATCATGACTTGAATACTAGGATTGAGCAGTTGCAGCAGCGAGTCGCTCAGATTCAAGATTCGATGCCTGCTTCTCCCACCGTCGAGGGGGTTGAAACGGTGCCGCCGAGCGCGTTAGAGCAAGAGGCGATGGAGGGACAACTTGCTGTATTGCGCAAGCATCTCGCAAGCTTGATCGTCGATGTCAACGAGATCAAGGCGAAGGGCAGTGCTGTGGCGGCCATGAAGACGAACAGCACGACCGCTGCCGCACCCCTGACGCGACCGATGGCGGCGTCTGCTACTGTCGTAACGGATCAGCCGCTCAAGGGACAGACCAGCGGAGAGGTCCCAATTGAGCGATCAAAAGAGCCAGTAATTCCGCGACTAGATGCCCTGGCCGGGCGTTCGGCAACGGTCGATCAAGTTCCGGCTGCACCTGCTTCGAGTGCACCAGCAAACCCAGTCCCTGAGATCGAGGCACTAGAGCCGAGTGTGCCGCAAACGGATGTGTCAGCGGCCAAGATGTCCGAGGTACCGATGTCTGAGGCTTCGGTGACAGCGGTGACTAAGCAGGGAGATGGTACCGGCACCCAGGATCAAGGTGTTAGGGGGGGACTTGCTGAAGGGCTGCCTGAGCTGGAGCCTGAGTCTGCCCCTGAAGCGCCGCAGGCGCCGACTCCTCCGACAGAGCCAGCACTGGTGAAGACTGCCGGACCTGTACCGGCAGACAAGCTAGAGACGACCCTGGCCGATGAGACCCAAACTGATGAGCCCCAAGCCGATGAGACCCAGGATAGCCAGTCCGTCGAGGCATTGGTGAATGCGCTCATTGATCGCCGCTTGAACGATCGCCGTCTAGACGAAATCGATCGCCACTATCAACGTCTCGCGCGCGAATTTTCAGCCCCTGCGCTCCGCCCGCGTCAGACAATGGAGGCTGAGCCAAACACTGAGCTAGCCAACGAAGCGCAGCAGGTCGGCGAGGGCGCTGGCAATCCTGCGTCAGCTGCGCAGAGGATGCCAGCCTCGACCTCTGGGCGGGTCCTTGTCGACGATCGTCCCTTTGCATTGCAGCTGATTGGCTTTTACAGCCGTGAGCTGCTCGATGACTTCATTGCTCGAAACCCCTTGCCTGATCAGGTCTATCTCCGTGAGGAGACCTTTCGCGGGCGACCCTGGTTCGTGCTGATCCACAGTCTTTACCAAGATCGAGCCGCTGCCCAGCAAGCGAGTGCAGACCTACCTGAGGAGCTAGGTGCGCTTGATCTATGGATTCGCGAGCTACCGGCGGATACAGCGCTTGAGGTTATCTCTACGCCACTTGATCAGGGTTGAGTGCAGATCCCCAAGCGATTGCCGTAACATCCTTGGGTGCCTTGGCATCGAACTGCTCATATTCCTGAGTCTCATCAAAATCATACTCGAATGGAATCTCAGCGCGTGACCGGAGACCCTGAAAGCCGCTAAACTATCCCTGCCTGATGCCAGATTGGCTCAAGGCATTGCCTCATGCGCGGGTGGCGGAATTGGTAGACGCGCTGGATTTAGGTTCCAGTGGGTAATCCCGTGGGGGTTCGAGCCCCCCCTCGCGCACCATTTTAAATCAATAGGTTACCAAGTTGCTGGGCAGCCTCTTGAAGAGGGTACGCTTCAGCGTGACTGGATCGTGACTCAAACGCGAAGTTGGTCATGTTCTTACAGCTCCAGGTGGCGCTCGATGAGTGCCACGCCATTGCAGCGCTGTCTTGCCCCGTTTCCAGGTGGTCGAGCAGCTTGCCCGAAGCAGCCACGAAGGGTTTTCGATCCAGCGCGACGTCCAGAAGAACATCACAGTCCACGAAGACCCTCATAGGCCATACCGCTTTGCGAGATAGGCCAATTTGGGGTCATCCTGCAACGATTGGTCACTGAAGGATGCCCTCCCAAGCCTGCCGCGCCAGCGTGTTGAGAATGTTGACCTCTCGGGGCGTTGCCGATCCATTCGATGGGGAAACTGACGAATGATCTGATAGGCGAGCCCCAAATACTCGCTGTCGAGCTGATCGATCTCGGCCTTCAAATGTTCACGACTGACGGTCTGCATGGTCATAGTGGTTGCGCCTCGTGCAGCACCTGCTCGCAAAAGCGTGCAGGCAGGGAGTCGGGTGTCAGCACTTCGACGTTTAAGTCGAGTAGATCCGACAGTTCGTACTGGATCGCGCCAAGGTCGAAGTAGGTTGTCTCGCTCGTTGGCTGCACCAGCAGATCGAGGTCGCTTTCCTCGCTATCTTCATGGGTGATCACCGAACCGAACACGCGCACGTTGGTGACGCGATGGCTGAGGGCGATCTCGCGGATGTGGTCTCGATGTAGCTTCAGGGCTTCAGATGGGCGCATGAGTGAATGAACATCGGCCCCGTTCCGTAGGGACCATCCCTTCGGATTGGTAACAGGATTACCAAACAGCTCAAGAAAGGTCGATTGCAGGAGCCTGTCGAGCTGGGCCAGGGACTCGCGGCGCTTGGCTCGCAAGGTGTCCGCCGCATCCAGAATCGCCGCAATCCGCTTCTGTTCGGCGAGAGGGGGATTTGTATATCTTCTACGATCTGCTTGGAAACTTCTTTGAAATTTGCACCACGCCCAAGGTTTTGCAGTTGATCTCGATGAATCGTTAACCACCAGAATAGATAGCCGGAAAATATGTGGCCTTCCCTTGGCACCATGCTCTTGAAACCCTGATTGGTGCAAACAGGGATTGCGTTGATAGCAACGAGACCGATAGGTACCCGCGAGCTGAACAGTACCGAATCAGCAGGTAACATCCTTGCCGAACAACTGTTCAAATCAGCCCCCGTAATCTTGCGAGGAGTATCCAGGAGAACCTTGGAGGCAAGCTCGCTTAGGTCCTTCGGAGTGACCCATGGCACGTCACCCTCCCAGTAGCTGGGGTTGGTCGTTTTCGGTGTTGCTCCCGAAACGACCTCACACACATCACCGATTTTGGCGATTGCCCAACTCACTCCAGCATCCCCGCCAACTCCTTCCGCCCGGTAACAATCTCCTCCTCTAACTTCGCCAACCTCTCCAGAATGACCGCCGGCGGATCATAGTCAACCGCCTCGTACTCAACCTCCTTGTAGCGGTTAATCGACAGGTCATAATCGTTGCCGGGGATCTCGGCCTTGGGCACCAGGAAACTCTGCTCGGTGCGTTTGCGCTCGGTCTCAGCCTCCTGGTTTTGCCAGCGGGCAAGAATATCCGGCAAGTCGCTCTTATCCGGCTGCGGGGTGCGCTTGTCATCCAGCGAAAAGCCGTCGGCGCGCATGTCGTAGAACCAGACTTGGTCGGTGCCGCCCGAGTTCGTCTTGGTGCGGTCGATCCTCGACTTGAGTTCTCCTGTGATCATCAGCGTCCTCTGTGCAATCAATCAGTCTTGGTCTAAGCAGGCTAGTCGGCGACGATTCAGGCTAGTGCATCTTGCCGTTGTCGTACCGGAAAAGTCTAGAGAAGTTCCCGAATGCGCGGTGTGAATTCGCGATAGAGCCGCTGCATGGCATCGACACTGTGGTCGATGGCCGCTGGCCAGGTCGACTCGTCGCGCCAGCCGCCGGGGTAGTTGACGCCAATCCAACAGCTCTTCCTGTTATTCAGTCGATGCCAGTTGAGCGGTTCGCCGAGGGTTGCTTCAATCGTTTCCCGCTCGGCGAGAAGTGCATCGAAGAGCGCTTTGTTAACGGCGGCGTCTTGGTGCTCAAGATAAAGTGCGGCAGCGGCACTGTCCTCCTGGACCGCGTAGCACCAGGAGATCCCGTGGCGTTTCGCGCAGATCCAGTTGTTCTTGCTCGGCGAGATCCGCGCGTGTAGGTCCGAATGCCGATTTGCCTGCTCGAGCAAACGCTTCCAGAACGCTAGGCGCATGACGTGGCGATGCTTGAGCGCCTGCTCCGATTGATGACTGCCGTCTGGGCGTTCCCCGAGCGGTTCGTGCACGGCTGGCTTCTCGCCATCCAGATCAAGTCGCGAGGGGTTCCAGACCCACTCGGCGAGGCGAATGTAGAGTTCCTGTCGTGCCAGTTGTTCTTCGGGTCCGAAGGTCTCAAACGGCTCAAACGCGAGCCCGGTCCTTTCGATCAGGGCAGCAAACACCGGATTATTCTGATAGGCGAGCGGGTGGAGGCTGCGGGCGAGGAGGTTCGCACCGTGGGCGGCATAGGCGTCGCGCTTGGCCTCATAGCTGGCATCGCCGAGGCTCTGGTTGATGCCTCGCTGAAGCAAGACGAGTCCGCCGATCCGATTGCGTTCGGTCTCGAAGTCGGCTGGATGCTGAAACCACTTGGTGAAGCGTTCGTACTTGTCGGCCCAGATATGTTCGATCTCAAACGGCCGCGCCTGTCCTTGGGAAATGAGGTCCTCGAAATGTGAGGCGATGCCGCACTGCTGGTCAAGCCAATGCGTGACCCGCGCCAGGATATGGCGCACCTGCCGGTAGTTCTGCATGTGCAGCCGGAACCGAGGCTCGCGGGCAAAGCGCTCTGGTTGGTCATCGAGCTGCTCGCGCAGGTAGTTCGCGAGCGAGGCAAGGTCTCGGTTGCGAAAATCCTTCGTGAGCTGGAATAGCGTGTAGCGGACGGATGAATAGGCGATGGTGCGGAAGCACCAGACGCGGCGAGCAAGCCAGATATCGAGAAAATCGGCAACCAGGGTGATCTTGCGACGCACGTCGTCGCTGGAGTCGTCGGGGGTGAGCGCCGCAAGCATGGCCTGCGTCTGCAGCGTGAATCCGCGATCGGCGTTGTAGCGGATCGATGCCCAGCCAGGTACCAGCGTCTCAGATGCACGGCGGATCTTCAGGTATTCCCGTGCGTAGAAGTCGAGGTCGCGATTGACGAAGCGCTTGAAGCTGTCGGCATCGACCAGCCCAAGGGCGTCTTTCTGATCACGCACCCAGCGGTGAAACTCCGAGCCGATGCGCTCGAAATCCTTGTTCTCTGCGCCCTTCTTGCCAGGGCGGATGGTTTGCGCGTGCTGCGCTCGCAACCAGTCTTTGAAGAAGTCGACGTCTTCCTCTTCGCCGATCTCACGCAGCACCTGCATCTGGGCTTTCCACGCAGCGTTGACTATGCGTTGATCCTGTTCATGGCTGATGTTGGCCAGCACATAGCCCTTGAGCATCTCCGGCAGGCTGAGCGAGAGCCCGCGGTCGTTCATCGTCTCGAAGATGGTGTAGGCGTCTTCATCGGAATAGGCTTCGATGGCGACCAGGTGGACGTTCTCGGTCAGCCAGTCGATGAAGAAGGGGAGGCAGTCGGCGGCAATCTCCTCGGGGAAGTGATCGACAATATTCGCGTAGCGAGCAGCGATGTTGCGGACCGATTCGCTGGCATCATCGACCTCTGGTTTCCTTCCGTTGAGGAGGGTCTGCATGACCTCTTCGCGATCGGGGACGTTGAGATTGAAGCTCTTGCGTCCGTACTTCTCGGAGTAGATCAGGTTGCGGACATCGACGCGCTCGTCGCGATCTTGCTGAAGGTTGTGCAGATAGATCAGCAGCAGGGTCAGGGTGGTGAGGCGTTGCTGGCCGTCGACGACATAGAGCGCACCGCGCTTGTGGCTCAGGACAACCGATCCTAGGAAGTAGTGTCCATAGCGTTCGACCTCATGGCGAGCGTGGCCATCGTCGTAGTCATTGAGGAACTTGCCGGTGAGGTCGTCGATCAGTTCGCGGACTTGGCGTTCCTGCCAGGCGAACTCACGCTGGTAGAAGTCGATCGCATACTTGGCCTTGTCGAGGAGTTCGCGAACGGTGCGGGCGCGTCCGTCGATTGACTTGGGTTGGTCCGCGGTGTAGGTGTTCATGATCAGCACATCCTGTGGGAACTTGGCGATGCATCCGGTTGCCATTGAGGAGAGGCGGGGGGAGCCTTATCGTGCGTGAGCTGCCGGCTTGTACTCGAGTCTCAAGAGTACAACGCCATCGAGCTGGATGGTTATAAACGCAGAAAACTGCGTTGCTCCGAGTCAGCTAAGCGGCGGAAATCGGTAAGTGAGCGGGGGCGTTATCGCTGTAGATACTGAGGTCAGAAAGACTGGGCTTTGCGCGCAGGTGTTATCTGATGAGCCCGCGCTTCGCCGCAGCCAGGTAGGCACTCCGGTCGGCGCGCTTCCAGTCAAACCGCCTGCTGTACTCGGCTGCCGATGCGGCGATGACGTCCGTGTTGAGTTTGCGCCGTGGGTGGTTCGCCATTTGTCATCTAAGCTTGCTGAGAATCGAGCAGCGGCACCCTTATAGGCTTTTGCGGATGCTGGCGACAGGCGTGGTGACACGATGCTGACGATGGAGCAGTTCGATCAGCAACACGACACGTTCTTCGTCGCGTTGAGCGGCAAAGATGGCGTTTAGCCCGGCAAAGGGTCCGTCTACGAGCTCCACGCGCTCGCCGGGCTTGAATGCCGGTTCTATGGGCTGCTCTGCGACCCGCGCCTGGATGGCTTCAATAAGGCGATCCGGTACTGGAAGCGGATCGGCGCCAAAGGTCACGAGCCGGGAAACGCCCCGGGTTGAGCGCAACGGATACCAATTATCCGACCAACGGCTGAGGCGAATGAAGAGATAGTTGGGAAAGAGCTCGGCCTCAACCTTAACCCGGCGGCCACACCGGATACGATGCGTGGAATACCGCGGCAGAAAGGTCGTGTAGCCCTGTCGCATCAGATTCTCCTCGGCGCGCCCGGCCTGATTCGGGCGCGCTTGCACCAGATACCATCGCGGCTTACCGGGGGCAGAGGTTGACGTCTGCGAGGCTTGCTGTTCGTCGCTTGTTGAAGCTTGAGTTGTCATGAGGTGCTAGGTCAGCGTTGAGATGATGCACCAAGAGCTGCACAGGTCGCAACTGGCGCCAGCGCTTTTAGGTTCTGAGGTGTCTTGTCCCTGTGCTGAGGCAACGAGGGCTGGGTTGATCCCGAGTCGTCGGTGCCGGAACAGAAGTTGCTTCCTGTTTGGGATTGGCGGTAGAGTGATAGGGCGTTGAGTCTCAATGCCTCCTGTCCATGACAATACGCATGGCAGACTTATCGCAGCCTGTCGTTGTGGAACCAACGGCAGCCAAACTGGGGCGATCCTGACGGGTCCTGATGCAACAAAAACAGGCCACGGATGTTATGGCTCAGGGACGATCAAACTTCCAAGTGGCCAGAATGGAGTGCCGATGAACGAGAACAACAGCTTTAGCGAGTGGGTCGCTAGCATTGAGCGTGGTGATTGTGGCTTTACCTACGTGCGCTTCTATACCGATGCGCCAAGTTGGGTTCGGAACGAGGCCGTCAATCGCTTCGGCAAGGGTACCGTTTTCTTGCCGCCGCGCCAAAACCGGGTCGCTGAAAAGGTGGCTGCCTGACTCTCTTCCCCGCGTCTCTTGATGGGCGCTCGTTAACCCCTGCAGGTCAGTCCACAGCTTCGGTTGCCAGGCGCTCCTCTGGTATGCCTGACTCAAGGAGTGTTGAGGCGACCGCCAACATGGCACTGCTTGGACCGGCGATGTAGTAGCGGGCTGCCTTGAAATCCTCGAGATCCGATTCTAGCAACGCTAGCAGATCGGCACAGGCCGCCTCGACCAGCGGCGTGTAGGCGAAATTGTCGAGGGTTTCACGGAGTGCGCGACACCAGGGCTGATGATAGTGCATCTGCGTTGCGGGCACCGACCAGTACAGATGAAAGGCCTCGATGCTGTCGATCGAGACTGCGTGCTCGATCAGACTCTTCACCGGTGCGATGCCGTCGTCGAGCGCAATAAACACTGCCGGCTCGGTGGCGTCTTCGGCGAGCACGAAGTTGCCATAGGGACCACTAAGGGTGATCGGTTGTCGCGGCCTAAGGGTCTCAAAGACGGCCTGGCTGAAGGCATCATTGCGGCGTCGAACCGAGAACAGCAGATTGCGTCCGTTACAGGGGCAACTGGCAATAGGTAGCTCCCGCTCCAGGCCATCGCCCAGCTGCAGCCGGGCACGCTGACCGGCCATGAAGCGCAGCGTATTGGTGCGTGGGGTCTGTACATGCACTAATAGGAGGCCTTCGCCCTGTGGCTCCAGCTTGCGGATCTGCGCCTGGATCTCCTGTTCTGGCAAATCAGCCGGCGACTGTGCCTCGGCGGCTTCGAGCTGGATGTCGGTCACTGCCGTGTGTGAGCAGCTGAGTAGGTAGCCCATCTGCTTCTCACGCTCGCTGAGCACATAGTCGTGCTCACGAATTCGATACACCTCACCGCTGATCAGCCGCGCCTTGCATTCGCCGCAGTTGCCATTGGCGCAGCCGTAGCTCAGCCGCAGGCCAGAGCGGACCGCCGCCTCAAGGATCGACTCGTTGCCGTCGACAAAGAACTCATGCCCGGATGGGATCATCTTGACGCTGGCTGACATGATGCGCAGGAAGGTATCTTTGGCCAGGAGTTGAGTATGGGCCGGCTCGACGGGCTCCGTGCCGAGGGCGGCGCGGCGCTCGCGCAGCCAGCCTGAGAGCGCCGGCGCCGCTTGTGGATCTGAGGTGGCAAGCGCGTCGAGCTGCTGTTGCAGCTCATCGAGCAGGGTCTCGAGCGCATCGACGCGGGCGATGCGCTGCACCAACGCCTTTGCCAGCGAGCGGATGCGGCTGACCAAGACCTCTTGGCTCGGTAGTCGGGTATCCTCGTCATGGCTGCGCGGCAGGGCATCGGCCTTGATCTGCTCGACCCGCTCGAGATCGCCGGTCTTCTCCAGGCTGACGCTGGGGTAGACGTGCAGCAGATCGTTGATTGCGACCTGGCCCTCGAATGTCTGCATCTCGCCTTGGCGGATGCGCTTCTGGATCTCGGCGCGGGTCACCCCGGCGAGTCGCGCCGCGCGCGATAGACTCAGGAGCTGCGTCATCGTCAGAACAACCGATTGAGCCCGTTCAAGGCGGCGACTCGATAGGCCTCCGCCATGGTCGGATAGTTGAAGGTGGTCTCGGCGAAGTATTCGATGCTATTGGCGCTGCCCGGCTGCGACATGATCGCCTGGCCGATGTGGACGATCTCTGAGGCCTGCTCGCCAAAGCAGTGGATGCCGAGGATGGCCTTGGTCTCGCTGTGGAACAGCAGCTTCAGCATGCCGACGGTGTGGCCGGTGATCTGGGCGCGGGCGATGCTCTTGAAGTGGGCCTGGGCGACCTCGTAAGGGATCTTTTCTGCGGTCAGCTCATGTTCGGTACGCCCGATTGAGCTGATCTCAGGCACCGTATAGATGCCGGTTGGGAACTCATCGATCAGCGACCAATCGCAGTTGCCGTCGGCGATCAGGGCGCCGACGAAGCGGCCCTGGTCGTAGCTGGCGCTGGCCAGCGCCGGTGGGCCGGCGACATCGCCGACCGCGAAGATGTGCTCAAGCTCGGTCCGGTAGGACTTGTCGACCTCGATCTGGCCGCGCTTATTCGGCTCCAGGCCGATCGCTTCCAGGCCCAGATCCTCGGTGTTGCCGCTGCGGCCGTTTGCCCAGAGCAGGGCGTCGGTCTTGAGCTTCTTGCCTGAGTTGCAGTGCAGCACCACGCCGTCATCGCTCGGCTCGACGCGCTCGTAGCTCTCATTGTGGCGGATCACCACGCCTTGCTCGCGCAGATGGTAGCTCAACGCGTCGGTGATCTCGTTGTCGAGGAACGAGAGCAGGCGGTCGCGGGTGTCGACCAGGTTCACCTTGACGTCGAGACAGGCCATGATCGAGGCATATTCGCAGCCGATGACGCCGGCGCCGTAGATGGTGAGGCTGCGCGGGGTATGCGCCAGCTTGAGGATCGAGTCGCTGTCGTGGATGCGTGGATGGCTGAAATCGACATCCGGCGGATGATAGGGGCGGGAGCCGGTGGCGATGACGAGATGCTCGGCCTCGATCAGCTCGGCAACCCCATCTGGGCGCTGGACCTGTACCCGATGCGGATCGACGAAGCGAGCGTGGCCAAACAATAGCTCGACGCGATTGCGTTGATAGTAGCGATAGCGGGTGCGCACCTGATGGTCGATCACCGAGTCGGCGGCGCGCAACAGGTCTGGGAATTCGATCTCGACCTGATCCCGGGTGTGCTGAAACAGCGGGTTGCGGCGATAGTCAGCGAGCATCTGGATCGAGTGCCGCAGGGCCTTGCTGGGGATGGTGCCCCAATGCGTGCAGCCGCCACCGACCTTGTCATAAGCCTCGATCACCGCGACGCGCTGGTTGGCCTTGGCCAGCTTCATCGCCGTGCCCTCGCCGGCGGGGCCGGTGCCGATCACGATGCTGTCGAAGGTACGCACTGCCATACTGCCTCTACCTCGGTGCTCTGCGGTGGCGCGCTGCCGAAAACACTCAGGTTAGCATAGGTGCTGGGACTACTAACTGACGCCGGTGCCTGCGCGATGGTTGACGACGATCAGAGTCTGAGACATGGTGTCAGCTCTTTAGCGACTCGGAGAGAGATCGGTGGTGGGAATCGAAGTTGGAGGCCTACTCGGCCTGTTACATCTGATCGTCGTTGTGTACGCCTTCATCAAGATCGTACAGAGCAATGCGGGCACCTTGGGTAAGGTGCTTTGGGTCGTCTTGATCTTGCTGTTGCCCCTGTTTGGCTTGATCATCTGGCTGCTGTTTGGGCCAAGCTGAGACGGAGCGGTCGCGGTGCCCCGGGTCTGCCGCCTTGCGTGGAGCTCCTGCTGGCAGTCTCTCCTTACCAATCTACTGGGATATAGACATAGGTCTTGGGCACCTTGGCGCCGACGACTTCGATAGCGATCGGCTCGTAGAAGTTGCCAAGGTTAACCGTCTTGCCAGCAGGGTAGCGTCCGAAATTAACCTGGTTGCCGAGCACCTGATAATCCGCGGTGCCGGCCGGCATCTCGAACAGCACTCGGCAGGGCGAGATGGCACAGTTGCCGGTGTCGCCTGGCTTCACCCTGATCGTGATCGCGCCTGAGGGAAAGCCTTTCACCTGTTCCTAAAAACCTAAACAAAATTGCTTATGCAGCTTTTAGGCATTTCGCTCTCCGTTGATAACACCCTTGCGGGTGAGCAACTGGAGTCCTGGTTGAGCAGTCTCAACCGAATGGCCGGTCAACACCGGCAACATGGGCAGTTTCAGCCGTCGAAACCCAGCTTGCGCCATAAAAATTGCCTCGACGTTCATCCTGAACAGAGAACAACCTTGCGATTCGACTTCGACTCTGACCATGGAACGCGAAACCTTCGCGCTTGTAGATAACCTATCTACGATAGAAAATTTTGATAAAAAATGAAGAAAAAATCAAGAACTGTTTTTTCTCCCGACATCCACTCAAGCCAATGATGAATGGGAGGCAGAGCGCACAGATTAAGGCGAGGCGACCGGTACCGCGTAGAAGGTGCCTTGGCTGAATGCTGATCAGTGGCTGAAGTGAGTCGAAGCACGGCATAGTGGATGCCTCTGTGTGGGGGCAAAGGTTGAGCTTTGACAGAAATCGCCTTAAGGGTCGTGCGATCGGGCGGCTTTCAAGACCTTGGGTTGCTCGGGAACCAAGTCTAACGCGGGTTCTAGCTCGTCGCGCAGACGAATCATCTCAGGGTCGCCGAGGAACCTTGGTCCTTGGCCCGTGAGGACATCGAGCACGGCCGCAGCGCGGGCCAAGATCTCGCGGATGCGGACCTTGATGTAGCCGCTGTGCTCGGGGTCAGCTGCGGCATAGCCCTGTGCATCGATACCGAATTGCCGACCGAGGAAGATTGCGCGTGCCGCCTGGAAACGCTGGCTGACCACCAGCACTTCCTCGAGCCCGAAGACCTCTTTCGCCCGCACCATCGAGTCGAGGGTTCGGAAGCCGGCGTAATCGAGGCTGATGTAGTCGGCTGGCACACCGAGCGCGATCAGGTCCTTCTGCATCGACACCGGCTCATTGTAGTAGCGGGTGGCATTGTCGCCGCTGACCAGGATACCGCGCACCTTGCAGCTGTGATACAGCTCGGCGGCAGCCTCGATGCGCGCCTGGTAAAAGGGGTTGAGGCGACCTCTGATACCGCGCGAGGTGCCCAGGATGAGCGCGACTTCGGTGGGCTGCACCTGGTCCAGCTGGTCGGTGATCGAACCGCGGGTGGAGAGCGAGATCCCGAGGTCGATCAGCAGCAGCATCGTCACCAGGCTAGCCAGACCGAACAGCAGGATGGACAGACCGCGGCCGAGGCGTTTACGCCACAACCTCAGCCTGACCGCCGCTGCGGTGGTGTGCTCATGCTCGGTTGGCGGCTGCTCAGCGTCTGATCGCGGCCAGTGCTCAGGCATCCCCGGAGTCGATCGCAGTCATCTGCTCAGGGTAGAGGCTTGGGGCCATCCTCCTTCGATGTCTCAATCATGCGCTCGACCTCAGGTGCGTCTTGTGCCGGCAGCTCGGCGGGGTCGAGGGTCACCGCTGATTCGATCTCTTCGACCGCTTGTGTCTCCGCCTGAGCCATCTTCTCGCGCTCAGCGGCAGTTTGGACCTTGCAAGTCTCGGCGAAGCACTGTGCGAGCTGGTCCATGATGCAACCGGTTGCGGGGACGTTGGCATCCGGTGCAGGGTACTGCAGCAGCACCTGATTCATGAATTCATCGTTGGAGATATCGCCGTCGTAGAGCGCCGTGATCCAGCTATCGAAGGCGGTATTCTTGCCGAGCAGCGCATTGACTGTCGTGTCGCCGATGCTCATTTGGCCGCAGTCGGCCTGTACCAGTGCCCGGAAGCCGGTTTCGCTCGGACGTTGGAAAGGATTGCCCAGATAGACCGAGGGGTCGGTGATCCGGCCATCAGTGGCACAGCCGTTGAGCACGATAAGCACTGCAGCCGCGAGCAGGGGCAGGGCATTGCGCGACAACCGGGCTGGATGCAGGTCGCGCGCTCTGAGGGTATCGCTGAGATGGAAGCGCTGGCGCTGGGATGGATACATCGGGGCTCCTGTTGCGGTTGTCCCGCACTCTTTGATCTGGTCGATCAGGCATTGTAACGACATCTGCGGCTCGAGCGATGGCTTCATATATTCCCGAGGATGACGACGCGCTATCAATCCTAGGCGGGCATGACCAGCTGCAGCCACCTTAATCCCTGGCCTCAGCGGCGCTCGGCGGTGCGCGATGGGTTGATCGCGACACTGGCTGTATAGCCGACCCGCAGCGGCAGATCGGCCGGCGGCGACGCGAGCGCAATGCGCACCGGGATGCGCTGGGCCAGGCGAATCCACTCGAAGGTGGGTGCGACCTTGGCGAGATCGCCGAGGTTGGTGCCGGTGTTGCGCCGCGCGATACCAAAGGCGATGCTCTCGACGTGACCGGCGAGCGGCCGATCAGGATGGCCCATCAGGGTGACCGCGGCCGGGTCGCCAATCGCAATGTAGGGCAGGTCGGTTTCTTTGAAATAGCCGGCGACCCAGAATGAATTGGCGTCGATCAAGGCTAGCACCGATTCGCCTGCGGTGGCATAGGTGCCAGCGTCAAGGTCGAGATTGGTCACATAGCCGGTTGAGGTGGCGCTGACCTTGGTGTAGCCGAGCTTGAGCCGAGCGGTCTCCAGCGCGACCTTGGCGGCATCGACCGTTGCAGCTTTGGCCTCTGCTTGCGCGGTCTTCAAATCGAAGTCTTGCTGCGAGAGGTCACCGCGCGCATGCAGGGCTTGAGCGCGCCTAGCATCAGCCGCGGCGTCCGTCGCCTCGGCGCTGGCTTGTGCCAGATCGGCTTCTGCTTGCTGCACCGCCTGCTGAAAGAGCGTCGGGTCGATCTCGAACAGAGGATCACCCTGGGCGACGCGCTGGTTATCAGCGACATGGACAGCCACCACCGGGCCGCTGACCTGGGGCGCGACATGGACCACATTCGCGAGCACCTGTCCATCGCGTGTCCAGGGATGCGCCTGCTGTTTCTGGGTGACCCAGAAGACACCGCCGGCGGCCAGCGCCACCATCAGCAATGTGATCAGCACCCGTACTAAGTCAAAGAGCATCTGGCGCCGGGTTTCAGAGAGGTTCATGCGTGGCCTGCGAGCTTAAGCAAAGAAGGAAGGCACGAGCGTCGAGCCGATCAACAGCGTGCAGGCGACGACTAACGCGGTGAAGAAGAGCGGCGGATGCCAGACCCAGCGACTCAGGCCTGTCAGGTTGGCCAGGCTGGTCAGCGTTATCGCCAGCACCAGGCCGAACCCAGCGGCGAGGAGCCAAGGCGGGTAGTAGACGCCGTTTAGACTGAGCTCGACGGGAATCTGATCCATTGTTTGCTTAGCCTGGATATTTCATGAGTCTCACGCGAAGTCGCGAAGACGCTAAGGAAAATAAGCACTTTGACAATTGTTTGTGGCCTGATGCGTCGTTTGCGACAAACAGGCACTCAGGTCAACTGTTGGCCGTAAGATCCATATTCTTCGCGGCTTCGCGGCTTCGCGTGAGACATTCAGGCTAGATTTTAGTCTGAGATGAGCGCTGTCTGGTGGGATGATTGGACCTTGCCGAGGATTCTATACCCGACACGAGTCCAGCGTCGGCGCAGCATGCGGTTGGCTATGCGCCTCGCGATACCGATCTAGTCGGGTACGCCCTGCCTGTGAGCTGCTTGGCTCGGATACGATCTTGCTGAGGTTGATCTCCGCGATCCGCATGCCAAGGCTTCGAGCGCTCAGGTCGGATCTCAGTCCCATTTTTGAAGGCGCCCTTTACGATGTCTGAATCGAATCTGCTGCGATACCGTGTGGTCCCGGCACGCCCTGATGCCCACTGCTTCGAGGTGACGCTCGAGATCCCGGCACCTGAGACCGAAACGCTGCAGGTCTCGCTGCCGGCCTGGATACCGGGCAGCTATATGATTCGGGACTTTGCGCGCAATCTGCTCAGCCTTGTGGCGCGGCAAGCCGGGCGCCCGGTGGCGCTGGAGAAGCTGGACAAACAGACCTGGCGGCTCTCTGGGCTCTCGCCGCAGGCCGGCCCGGTGCAGCTGAGCTATGAGGTCTATGCCTGGGAGCTGACCGTCCGCTCGGCGCATCTTGACCGCAGCCACGGCTATTACAATGGCACCAGTCTCTTCCTCTGCGTGGCGGGTGCCGAGGGGCGGCCTTGTCAGGTCGAGATCCTGCCGCCGCCGGGTGCGATGGGGGCGCAGTGGCAGGTGGCGACCAGTCTCGCCCCTGATGGCGCCCCGGCCTGGGGCTTTGGTCGCTATCGGGCCGATGACTATGCCGACCTGATCGATCACCCGGTCGAGATGGGCGTCTTCGATCGAATCGCCTTCAAGGTTGAGGGTGTGCCGCATTGGATGACGATCAGCGGTCGGCATCGTGCTGATCTCAGGCGGCTAACGCTGGATCTGCCGCGCATCTGTGCGGAGCATGCCGCCCTGTTCGGCGAGCTGCCGATCGACCGCTACCTGTTCCTGACGCAGCTGGTGGGCGATGGCTATGGTGGCCTTGAGCATCGGTTCTCGACCAGCCTGTTGGCCAATCGCGATGATCTGCCAGCACCGGCTTGGCCGATGGCGATGGAGGCGGACATGAACATGGAGGCGAAGACCGACAGGGAGGCGACGGCGATGGAGAGGGAGGCGACGCCGATGCAGGCGCCCTCCCAGCCTTCGGAGGGCTACCGACGCTTCCTCGGGCTCTGCAGCCACGAGTATTTCCATCTCTGGAACGTGAAGCGGATTCGGCCGCGTGCCTTTGCCGAGCAGGGCTTGGAGCGCGAGGTGCACACGCGGCTGCTCTGGGCCTTTGAGGGCATCACCTCGTACTATGACGATCTGGCGCTGGTGCGCAGCGGGGTGATTGATGCCAAGGCCTATCTAACCCTGCTCGCCGAGCTCATCACCCGCGTACAGCGCAATCCTGGGCGGCTGCGGCAGAGCGTCGCTGAGTCGAGCTTCGACGCCTGGACGCGCTTCTACAAGCAGGACGAGAACGCGCCCAATGCCATCGTCAGCTACTATGCCAAGGGTGCCCTGACCGCGCTGGCTCTGGATCTGACCATCCGCAACGGCACCGAGCATCGCAAGAGCCTGGATGATGTGATGCGCGCCCTCTGGCAGGGCTATGGACGCACCGGCGTTGGCATCGGCGAGCGTGAGGTCGAGCAGGTGGCGGCCGAGGTCAGCGGCCTCGATCTCACCGGGTTTTTCGATCATGCGCTGGATTCGACCGATGATCTGGATCTGGCGCCCTTGCTGAGGACGGTTGCGATCGGGATGCGGCTGCGGCCCTCGACCAGCGCCAAGGACAATGGCGGTTGCGTCGAACGCTTCGAGCCGAGGTCGTCGCGGCCTGATATCGGTGTTCGACTGCAGCCCGACAGTGCGGAGGCGCGGCTTGGGGTCGTGCTGGATGGGCGGCCGGCACAACGCGCTGGGCTCTCGGCCGGCGATCTGATTATCGCGGTCGATGGACTGCGGACGAACGCCGCTAATCTCGATGCCTTGATCGCGCGAGCGGCCGGAGTCGGGCCAATTCGGATGCATGCTTTCCGTCGTGATGAGCTGTTCGAGACCGATGTGTTGCCGGAGCCAGCACCGGCCGATACCTGTGAGCTGCGGCTGGACGAAGAGGCCGCTGATGCTGCCCGCGCCCGGCGCGAGACCTGGCTGGGGTCGTCGCTCAAGTCGGTCAATCAGGCTTAGGCCTGGACCGCCTTTGACCGGGTGCGGCCCTACAGAATGTCGATCAGATGGAGCCGTGTTGCGTAGACGACACAAGGAAAAGAGATCTCGCGCGGAGGCGCGGAGGCGCAGAGAAGAAGAGTAAGGAGGAGAAGAAGAGAAGAAGAGAAGAAGAGAAGAAGAAGATGAAGAGAAGAACAGGAGGACAAGAGAAGTGCACTGGGAACGTCGAGCAAGCTCTTTCTTCCTTTGCGCCTCTGCGTCTCTGCGCGAGCCTCTTCTTGCCAGGTCACAACCTCAGGCGACCTCAATAGGTGACGAATCATGGGCACTAGCCAATGAGTCCACGAGCACGTGAGATCATTCGCTTGCTGGCGGATGGCAAGCCTTGCTCGGGCGAGACCATCGCGGCAGCAGTGGGGATTAGCCGCGCGGCGGTGTGGAAGATCCTGCATCAGCTTGATGCCGAGCTTGGCCTTGGCATCGAATCAGTGCGCGGGCAGGGCTATCGGCTGCCGGAGCCGATCGAATTGCTGTCGTCGGATGCCATCCAGACCCAGCTCGATGCGGAGTCGCGGCAACGCATCAGTGTGCTCGAGATCCTCGATCAGGTCGACTCGACCAATGCCTATCTGCTGGAGCCCAGTCGGCGAACGGCGCTGGTCGCCAAGTCCTCCGCCCGCGACTTCGGCACTGGTCTGGCTGCAAATGCTGGCGAGATCTGTGCGGATGCTGGCGAGATCTGCCTGGCCGAGCGCCAGAGCGCTGGACGCGGTCGACTCGGGCGGCGCTGGGTCTCGCCGTTCGGGCGTAACATCTATCTCTCGATCCTCTGGCGTTATCCGCTCGCGCCGGCACAGCTCGGTGGCTTGAGCCTGGCCTGCGGGGTCGCCGTTGCCCAGGCTCTTGATCAGCTCGGTGTTGAGGGCGTTGGGCTCAAGTGGCCGAACGATGTCCACTGGCAGCGGCGTAAGCTTGCTGGTCTGCTGCTGGAGGTGGCTGGCGAGGCGCAGGGTCCAAGCCTGGTCGTGGTCGGGGTTGGCCTGAATCTGCGATTGCGTGCAGAGGAAGCGGCAGCGATCGATCAGCCTTGGGTCGATCTTTGCGAGGTCTGTGGCGAGCGGGCGCTTGGGCGCAACGCGCTAGCCGCAGCGCTGATCGAGCGTCTGACCGCGACACTCAGTCGCTATACTGACGCTGGCCTAACGCCCTTTCTGGATGAGTGGCGTCGGCTCGATGCCTATCAGGGCGAGCCTGTCAGCCTGCTGAACGGTCAGCAACGGATTCAGGGTCGATATGACGGGATTGATGCGCAGGGCAACCTGCTGCTCGAGACCGATGCTGGTCGTCGCACCTTTGCTGCCGGTGAGGTTAGTCTGAGGCCGAGGCCGAGGCCGAAGGGCAACGGATAGTGGCCAACCGCGGTGATTTCCGGATAGGACGAGGATAAGGCGGGGGGACAGCCACGCAGGTAATCGACTCAATAACAGGTATCCCGTGACAGGTATCACGACCCTTTTTCCGCTCTGGGCGCTGCTCTTCTCGCTGCTCGCGTTTTGGCAGCCGGAGTTCTTTGCCACGGGCAAACCGCTGATCGTGCCGCTGCTCGGCATCGTGATGTTCGGCATGGGCATGACGCTGACCTGGCAGAGCTTTGGCGCGGTGCTGCGCCGCCCTGGGCGTGTCGGGTTAGGACTTGTATTGCAATATCTGGTGATGCCGTTTGTGGCTTGGGCAGTGGCCCTCGCGCTCGGTCTGCCGCCTGCGCTGCTCGCCGGGCTGGTGCTGGTCGGTGCGAGCCCGGGTGGTACCGCGTCGAACCTGGTCTGCTACTTGGCGCGGGGTGATCTGGCCCTGTCGATCACGCTGACCACGGTCTCGACGCTGCTGGCGATCATGGCGACGCCCTTGCTGACCTGGCTCTACGTGGGCGAGCGGGTGCCGGTGCCCGTGGCCGCTATGTTGTTCTCGATCGTTAAGATCCTGCTCTTGCCGGTGGGGCTCGGGGTGCTGATCAACAGCCTGTTTGGGCGGCGCTGGTCGCATTTAGCGCGCTTGCAGCAGCTATTCCCGCTGCTGTCAGTGGTGGCGATCGTCGCCATCATTGCCATCGTCGTCGGGCTGAATCACGCCAATCTCGCCACCATGGGTTGGCTGGTGGCGCTGGCGGTCGTGCTGCACAACGGCATCGGGCTCGCGGCGGGCTATGGCTTTGGTTGGCTAGCGACGCGCGACGAGCGAACCGCGCGTACCCTGGCGATTGAGGTCGGCATGCAGAATTCGGGGCTGGCGGTGGCCTTGGCGGTGAAGTATTTTTCCGCAGCAGCGGCCCTGCCGGGTGCGCTGTTCTCGGTCTGGCACAACCTCTCCGGCTCATTGCTGGCGGCTTGGTGGTCGCGGCGGCCGCCTGCGGGGATGCGCAAACACCTAGGTATCAGGCCCGTCTGATGCCGTTTGGGTGCATAATGGGTTCTTACGGCGGCGGTGTGCCCTCCCTCTCGCGGCGTCCTCCGAGCACCGTTCCCCTCTCTCATTGATTCTTGACGTCTGGTCATTGGCACCCTGTTGCCGTTGGCCTTGGAGCTATCTGTCCCGTGACCGAGCAATTGCGCAATATCGCCATCATCGCCCACGTCGATCATGGCAAAACCACCCTCGTCGATGAGCTGCTGTCCCAATCGGGCACGCTCGGCGATCGCTTCGGCCCGGTTGAGCGGGTCATGGACTCCAACGATCTCGAGCGCGAGCGCGGCATCACTATTCTGTCGAAGAACACCGCGATCGACTGGAACGATTACCGTATCAACATCGTCGATACCCCCGGCCATGCCGACTTTGGTGGCGAGGTCGAGCGCGTGCTGTCGATGGTCGACTCGGTGCTGCTGCTGGTCGATGC
Organism: Halochromatium sp.; assembly: GCA_010912705.1. Classification (GTDB taxonomy): domain Bacteria; phylum Pseudomonadota; class Gammaproteobacteria; order Chromatiales; family Chromatiaceae; genus Lamprobacter. The sequence continues at coordinate 415,286 of POWB01000001.1, read as the reverse complement.
CCAAGAAGGGCCGATGCCGCAGACCCGCTTTGTCACCAGCAAAGCGTTCCAGCATGGGCTGCGGCCGATCCTGGTGGTCAATAAGGTGGATCGGCCCGGCGCGCGGCCGAGCTGGGTGGTCGATCAGGTGTTCGATCTCTTCGATCGGCTTGGTGCCACCGACGAGCAGCTGGATTTCCCGATCATCTATGCCTCGGGGATCAATGGCTACGCTGGCCTTGATGAAACCGTGCATGAGGGTGACATGACGCCGCTGTTCGAGGCTATTGTCGAGCATTGCCCGCCGCCCGAGGTGATTCCTGACGCGCCCTTTCAGATGCAGGTCTCGACGCTGGACTATTCGAGCTTCGTCGGCGCCATCGCGGTGGGCCGCATCCGCCGCGGTGTTGTGAAGCCGAATCAGCAGATCATGGTGATCAAGCGCGATGGTCGCACCCACAAGGCCAAGGTGGGGCTGGTCTATGGCTATCTGGGGCTGGATCGTTTTGATGTGCCGAGCGCCCATGCTGGCGATATCGTCGCGCTGACGGGTATCGATGCGCCTAACGTCTCGGATACCTTCTGTGACCCGAACGCGGTCGAGGCGCTGCCGTCGCTGACCGTGGATGAGCCGACTGTATCGATGACCTTCCAGGTCAACACCTCGCCGTTTGCCGGCAAGGAAGGCAAGTACCTGACCTCGCGTCAGCTCAAGGACCGGCTCGAGCGCGAGCTGATCCATAACGTCGCGCTGCGGGTGGAGGAGGGCAATGATCCGGAGAAGTTCCGCGTCTCCGGTCGCGGCGAGCTGCATCTGTCGATTCTGCTCGAGAACATGCGCCGCGAGGGCTATGAACTCGCGGTCTCGCGCCCGGAGGTCATCTTCCGCGAGATCGATGGCCAGATCTGCGAGCCCTATGAGCAGCTGACGGTCGATCTGGATGAGGCTAGCCAGGGCGCGATCATGCAGGCGCTCGGCGAGCGTCGTGCTGAGCTCAAGGACATGGTGCCGGACGGCAAGGGCCGGGTGCGTCTCGACTACGAGGTGCCCTCGCGCGGGCTGATCGGCTTCCAGACTGAGTTTATGTCGCTGACCTCGGGCACCGGGCTCAAATATCACGTCTTCGATCATTATGGTCCAGCGCACTCGGGCGGCATCGCCAAGCGGCGCAATGGCGCGATGATCTCGAATGCCCAGGGCAAGGTGCTTGGTTATGCGCTCTTCAATCTGCAGGAGCGCGGGCGGATGCTGGCGTCGCCAGGCGATGAGGTTTACGAGGGGCAGATCGTCGGTATCCATTCGCGCGATAACGACCTGGTCGTCAATCCGCTCAAGGCCAAGCAGCTGACCAACATCCGCGCCGCTGGTTCGGATGAGAATATCCTGCTGACCCCGCCAGTGCGCTTCAGCTTGGAACAGGCTCTGGAGTTCATCGAGGACGACGAGCTGGTCGAGATTACCCCGACCGCGATCCGTATCCGCAAGCGTTTTCTGAAGGAGCATGAGCGCAAGCGGGCTGGGCGGGGGTAAATGCCAACGCCTAGATGCCTATCTGATCGAGCTGAAATACCTCAGCCGCGCGCAAGATACGCCCTAGCACCCTGAGTAGCTCATAGCAGATGGACGTGCGCAACTGCGCCGGTACCTCAGCGACCCGCGCGTGCGCGAGCCGCTCGGCGAGGCGAGACTGCACCCGCTGGTGTTGCTCTACAGCGGCTGGGAGTTGGTGCATCGGGAACAGCTCGGGTCAACGATCGAACTCAACGAAGGCGCGGGGATATGAACACGACAGCGAGCACGAGCGGACGACCCTGGCGCATTCCCTATGGCGTGGCGGATTTCATCAAGGTTCGCACACGGGGCCACTACTATCTCGACAAGACCCCTTACCTGCCCATTCTAGAGCAGGCGGGGGAGTATCTGTTCCTGATCCGCCCCCGCCGCTTCGGCAAGAGCCTGCTGCAATCGGTGATGGAGTGCTACTACGACGCCTACTGGGCCGAGCGCTTCGACGAGTTGTTCGCCGACACCTGGATTCACGCCCATCCCACCGCCGAGCGCGGCCAGTATCTGTGCCTGCGCTTCGACTTCTCGGCGGTCAGTTCCACCCCGGCGGAGGTGCGCGAGTCTTTCGAGGATCATCTCCGCATCTTGCTCATCGATTTTTTCAAACGCCACAAGGAACGTCTCCCAATGGAGATCGCGACGGCGGTGTTGAACGAACCCAGTAGCGCGCGCCGCATTGAGCGCCTGGTCGGCGAGTTGCGCGAGCTTGGGCTGGCGCTGTATCTATTCATCGACGAATACGACAACTTCGCCAACAAACTCCTGGTGCAGGCCGGACCAGCGGCCTATCGCGAGCTGACGCATGGCAGCGGCTTCTTCCGGGATTTCTTCGCCCTCCTAAAAGAGGCCGTCGGGCGCACCGGTAGCGGACTGGCGCGGTTGTTTATCGTCGGCGTCTCGCCGATCACCCTCGACGATGTCACTAGCGGCTTCAACATCGGGCGCAACATCAGCCTGGATCCGCGCTTCAATGCCCTGGTCGGTTTCACCCACACCGAACTCGAGCGCTTGTTCGCCGCTTTCGGGCAGGACTTCAGCGCCCATCGCGCGGTGATCGATGACTGGTACAACCACTATCATTTTCACGGGTCGCGCCGCGAGGCCATCGTCAACAGCGACATGGCGCTCTACTACCTGCAATCCCTGGTCGATCTGGGCACACCACCCGATGACCTGATCGACTACAACGTGCGCATCGACTACGGCAAACTGCGCCATCTGGTGCAGATCGATCGCCAACTCGCCGATCGTGAGGCCCTTGGCGCCGGCGCACGTTTGAACGGCAACTTCTCCCGCCTGCGCGCCATCATCGAGACCGGCGAAGAGGTCGCGACGATTCAGCCGAGCTTTCCCGCCGAAGGACTGTTGCAACAGGAGAACTTCGTCTCCCTGGTCTACTACCTCGGGCTGCTGAGCTTTGCGGGTGAGCGCGAGGGCTCGCCCTTATTGAAGATCCCAAATCGCACCGTGCGCCAGTTGATGTATGGCTATCTGCGCGCTGCCTATGACGAGGTTGGCGTGTTTCGTCCCAGCACCTACCTCGTGGCCGAAAAGCTGCGCCACATGGCCTATCGCGGCGAGTGGGAAGGCTTCTTCGATTATCTGGCCGAGCAAATCGCTGAGCAGGCCAGCGTGCGCGACTTTTTGCAGGGCGAGAAAATGATCCAGGGCTTTCTGCTCGCCTGGCTCAATCTCTCGCCCTATTTCCGGGTCTTCAGCGAGGCCGAACAGGGTGGCGGCTTTGTCGATCTCTACCTGGCGCCGTTTTATCTGAAATACCCCGACATGCGCCATGCCTATCTGATCGAGCTGAAATACCTCAGTCGGGCGCAAGACACCCCCAAACAACGCGAACAGCTACTGGAAGAGGCACGCGCCCAGTTACGTCGTTACTTGAGGGATGCTCGTGTACGCGAGCCGCTGGGTGAGGCCGAACTGCACCCATTGGTGCTGCTTTATAGCGGTTGGGAGCTGGTGCATCGTGAACAGATAAAAAAATTTGATCTCTAAACCCTTGGTGCGGAAGGGCGTGATTAGGGATGGATTATCTGGGATGATTGGTGGACGATGCTGTACCGGAAAGCGATAGAAAACCAGAAACGATCAGCTCAGCCACTGACTTCAGTGGGTCGGGAGCTAGCAGTGGCGCCGATGCTAGACTGGACGGATCGGCATTTTCGCTACTTTGCGCGACTGCTGTCGCGGCACACGTTGCTCTACACTGAGATGGTCACGACAGGCGCCTTGATCCATGGCGATCGCGCGCGCTTCTTGCGCTATGACCCGGCCGAGCATCCGCTGGCGCTTCAGCTTGGCGGCTCGGACCCGGCCGAGCTGGCGCGTTGCGCGCGGATGGGTGCTGACTGGGGCTACGACGAGATCAATCTGAATGTCGGTTGCCCATCGGATCGCGTCCAGAATGGGCGTTTCGGCGCCTGTCTGATGGCCGAGCCGGCGTTGGTGGCCGATTGTGTCGCGGCGATGAAGGCGGTGGTCGCCGTCCCGGTCACGGTCAAGAGCCGCATCGGCATCGACGACCGCGATAGCTATGAGGAGCTGGTCGCCTTTACGCAAGCGTTGGCCGCTGCTGGTTGTGATGCACTAATTCTGCATGCGCGCAAGGCCTGGCTGCAGGGTCTGAGTCCGCGCGAGAACCGGGAGGTGCCACCCTTGCGTTGGGATTGGGTGTTCAGGCTCAAGCGAGACTTTCCGGCGCTGCCGATGGTGCTTAACGGTGGCGTGACGCGTCTAGATCAGGTCGAGGAACTGCTCAGCGACCGGCAAGTCGATGGCGTGATGATTGGCCGCGAGGCCTATCAGAATCCCTGGCTGCTGGCCGATGTTGATCGGCGTCTCTTCGGTGCTGAGAATCCCGTCACGACGCCGCAGCAGGCGCTGGATGCCTTCATGCCGTACGCTGAGTGTCAACTCGCCGATGGCGTGCCGCTGGCGTCGATGACTCGGCATCTGCTCGGTCTCTTCCATGCCTGCCCAGGTGCCAAGGCCTGGCGGCGCACGCTAAGCGAGCAGGCGCATCGCCCCGGTGCTGGGATCGAGGTGCTGGACGCGGCCGCCGTATGGGTTCGGCCGCGTGCATGAGCCTTTGCCGAGTGGATCAGGTTGCTTACCGAGCATCCCAGATTGTTTCGTGATCATCCGTTGTCCTGAGCACTGGCGCCAGCGCAGCCAAGCTTGTCGGCCCAAGTGTCGGGTACAGCTTGGCTGGCGTGGGTTGTCTCAGCGCGGCTGCCTGGCCGTTTTGGCTCCTAGCCGATGAGCTGGCTGCTGCTCACGCTCATCTGTGCCTTCAGCGTTGCCTCGGCCGATGCGGCCACCAAAGCCTGGCTGCAGGGGTTCTCGGCGCGCGAGCTGACCTTGATTCGCTTCACGCTAACCGGCCTGCTCCTCTCACCGCTGTTGTTCTGGCTGCCGGATCTTGGCGTCTTGCCAGTGCCGTTCTGGGGCTGGCTCAGCGTTCTGGTGCCGCTCGAGATTGGCGCGATGCTGCTCTACATGGCCGCGATTCGGGATCACCCGCTCTCACTCACCCTGCCGTATCTGGCCTTTACGCCGGTGTTCTCGATGGCGATCGCGGCGCTGCTGTTAGGCGAGCGGTTGAGTTTGGTCGGGCTGCTCGGTGTGCTGCTGATCGTCGCCGGGGCCTGGCTGCTCAATGTCGAGCAGGCGCGGCCTGATGACTGGCGGACCTGGCTGCGTCCGCTCAGTTCGATTCGCCGGGAGGCGGGCTCGCGGATGATGCTCGGCGTGGCACTCCTCTATGGGCTGACCTCGACCCTTGGCAAGGTGGCCCTGCTCTATCTGCCATCGGCCGCGTTTGGCGCCTTCTATTTCGCGCTCGTCGGCCTGTTGGCGATTCCATTGTTGGTGCTGGTGCCGATCGGCGGACCGCGGTTGTCGCTACGTCCGGCGTTGCGGCGTTTGATCAGTCGGCCCGGTGCCGTGCTAGTGGTTGCAGCGCTCAATGCTGTTATGGTGGTCACCCATTTCATGGCCCTGCGCTTGACTGAGGTGGCCTATATGATCGCGTTAAAGCGCAGCAGCTTGCTGTTTGGCATCCTCTATGGGGCGCTATTGTTTCGCGAGCTAAATTTAGCGAGCCGGATGCCAGCTGGGGTTCTGATGTTGGCAGGCGTCTTTGTGCTCCTGCTAGGGGCATGAGCGGTCGGTAAAATCATCTCGGCTGAGGCACGGGGATGGCTCGGGGTGACCTGGGGATGTCCGGCTACCCGCCTTGCAGCGATTGCTGAGCATTGAGCCTTTGGCGCCAGCCGTTTATCCTGCACGGCTTGTTTTCTGATCGGAGCAACGCCCAATGGCGGCTCGAAACGACCAACCACGAAACGACCAACCAAGAACAATCTTCGATAAGCTTTGGGATGACCATATCGTCCGCACTGACGAGCACGGCACGGCCTTGCTGTATATCGACCGGCAGCTGGTGCACGAGGTGACCTCGCCGCAAGCCTTCGAGGGGCTTAGGCTCGCTGGCCGTAAGCCGCGTCGCCCCGAGGCCAATCTGGCAGTGCCCGATCACAATGTGCCAACGAGCGATCGGCATCTTGGCATTATCGATCCGATCTCGCGCCTGCAGGTCGAGACGCTAGAGGCCAACTGCCGCGAGTTTGGTATTCAGCTCTTCGCCATGGGTGATCCGCGCCAGGGCATCGTGCATGTGATCGGCCCCGAGCAAGGCTTTACCCAGCCAGGGATGATGGTGGTCTGCGGCGATAGCCACACCTCGACCCACGGCGCCTTCGGTGCGCTTGCCTTTGGCGTTGGTACCTCCGAGGTGGAGCACGTGCTGGCCACCCAGTGTCTGCTGCAGCGCAAGCCGAAGAGCATGCTGGTGAGCGTTGAGGGTGCGCTTGGTCGCGGGATTACGGCAAAAGACATCGTGCTCGCCATCATCGGCGAGATCGGCACCGCCGGCGGTACTGGGCATGTGATCGAGTACGCCGGCGAGGCGATCTCGGCGCTGAGTATGGAAGGCCGGATGACGGTCTGTAACATGAGTATCGAGGCCGGTGCGCGCGCGGGGCTGATCGGCATCGATGAGAAGACCATCGACTATCTGCGTGATCGCCCGCAATCGCCGAAGGGCGAGGCCTTTGAGCAGGCGGCAACCTATTGGCGCTCGCTCAACAGCGATGCCGGCGCCGAGTACGATCGCGTGGTACGCATCGATGCGGCCAGCATTCGCCCACAGGTCACCTGGGGCACCTCGCCCGAGATGGTGGTGCCGGTGGACAGCGAGGTGCCGGACCCAGATGCGGTGACCGATCCAGTCAAGGCTGGCAGTTATCGCCATGCGCTGACCTACATGGGCCTGGAGCCGCTGACGCCCATCGCGCAGATTGGCATCGATAAGGTGTTTATTGGCTCCTGCACCAACGGTCGCATCGAAGACCTGCGTGCGGCGGCCGAGGTCGCCAAGGGCCGTCATCTGGCTGACTCGGTGAAGCTGGCGATGGTGGTCCCTGGCTCTGGTCTAGTGAAGCAGCAGGCCGAGGCCGAGGGGCTGGATAAGATCTTTGTCGACGCCGGTTTCGAGTGGCGCGATCCGGGCTGTTCGATGTGTCTGGCGATGAACGCCGATCGGCTCGAGCCAGGTGAGCGCTGCGCCTCGACTAGCAATCGGAATTTCGAAGGGCGTCAAGGGCAGGGCGGACGCACCCATCTGGTCAGCCCAGCAATGGCTGCCGCAGCGGCGGTTGCCGGGCGCTTTGTCGACGTGCGGGAGTTTTGATGATGAAAGCCTTCGAGACCTTTCGCGGCGTCGTGATGCCGCTTGATCGCGCTAATGTGGATACCGATGCGATTATTCCTAAGCAGTTCCTGAAGTCGATCCAGCGCACCGGCTTTGGCCCCAACCTGTTCGACGAGTGGCGCTATCTGGATCATGGTGAGCCGGGGCAAGACTGCTCGGGCCGGCCGCTGAACCCGGACTTCGTCCTCAATGATCCGCGCTATGCCAAGGCTGAGATCCTGCTCACAAGGCACAACTTCGGCTGCGGCTCCTCGCGCGAGCATGCACCTTGGGCGCTCGTTGATCAGGGTTTTCGGGTACTGATTGCGCCGAGCTTTGCTGATATCTTCCGTCAGAATTCGATCAAGAACGGCCTGCTGCCGATCTTGCTTGATGAGAAGATCATCGATGGGCTGTTCGCGCTCGCCGGCGCTGAGGTGCCGCTTGAGATCGAGGTTGATCTGGAAGCACAACGTCTGCAGCCGAGCAGCGGCGAGCCGATTGCCTTTGCGATCGATGCCTTTCATCGGCATTGCCTACTCAATGGGCTCGATGACATCGGCCTGACGCTGGAGCACGCCGACGAGATCAGCACCTATGAGCAGCGTCGGCAACAGCAGGCGCCTTGGCTATTTGCGTCGGTAGCATCGGTCTAGCGGCGACGTCCTATTGCATCGGTGTCCATCGGTGGCTCAACATTCACGCGTACAGGTTAATGAGGCGGTACCAGTGAGACGCCCTTTGCCCTCACGGAGATACGATTGACCAAGAAGATTCTGATTCTGCCTGGCGATGGCATTGGCCCTGAGATCGTTGCCGAAGCCGTCAAGCTGCTTGATGCCCTGCGCAGCGACTACGCGCTCGACATCGAGACCGAGACTGCTTTGGTAGGTGGCGCCGCCTATGACGACTCTGGCTCGCCATTGCCTGAGTCAACCCTCAACCTGGCGAAGGCCGCGGATGCCGTGCTGCTAGGTGCGGTCGGTGGCCCTAAATGGGAGCCGCTCGAGATTGCGCTGCGCCCGGAGAAGGGGCTGCTTGGTCTCCGCTCAGGGCTTGGCCTATTCGCCAACCTGCGCCCGGCGATCCTCTATCCGCAGCTCGCCGCGGCCTCGACCCTAAAGCCGGAGGTGGTCTCAGGGCTCGATATCCTGATCGTGCGCGAGCTGACCGGTGGCATCTATTTTGGCCAGCCGCGCGGTGTCGACACCTTGGCGAGCGGCGAGCGGCGCGGCATCAATACGCTGGTCTACACTGAGTCCGAGATCGAGCGCATCTGCCGCGTCGCCTTCGACGCCGCGATGCAACGCGGCAAGCGCCTCTGCTCGGTCGATAAGGCCAATGTGCTCGAATGCACCGAGCTTTGGCGCGAGGTTGCGATCCGCGTCGGCCATGATTATCCGCAAGTTGAGCTTAGCCACATGTATGTCGACAATGCGGCGATGCAGTTGGTGCGCGCGCCCAAGCAGTTCGACGTCATGGTGACCACCAATATGTTTGGTGACATCCTCTCGGATGCGGCGGCGATGCTGACTGGCTCGATCGGCATGCTGCCATCGGCCTCGCTGAACGCCGATGGACAGGGTATGTATGAGCCGATCCACGGCTCAGCGCCGGATATTGCCGGTCAGGGCGTTGCCAATCCGCTCGCAACCATCCTCTCGGTGGCGATGATGCTGCGTTACTCGCTGGCAGCACCAGAGCAGGCAGATCGGATCGAGCAGGCCGTCGCCGAGGTGCTCGATCGCGGGCTGCGCACCGGTGATATTGCCGCACCAGGCACCAAGACCGTTGGCACGGTTGAGATGGGTGATGCAGTGCTCAAAGCGATGCGTGCGGCTGCTGACTAGTCTTGTCTATGGCTCTGTGCTTATTCTCTTTGAGCTGCCTCTAACTAAATTAAGGTGAAGTCTCGATGAATCGAGTCGGTTTCGTTGGCTGGCGTGGCATGGTGGGCTCGGTCCTGATGGATCGAATGCGCGAGGAGAACGACTTCGCATTGATCCCCGAGGCACGATTCTTCTCGACTTCGCAACAGGGCGAGCCGGGGCCAGATGTGGGGCAGGGTGCTCAGGCGTTGCTCGACGCCTATGATCTGGATGCCTTGGCTGGGATGGATGTCATCGTCACCTGCCAAGGCGGGGATTACACCGGGCAGCTGTTCGAGCCGTTGCGTGCGCGGGGGTGGCAGGGCTATTGGATCGATGCTGCTTCGACGCTACGGTTGCGCGAGGACAGCACCATCGTCCTCGATCCGGTGAACCTGGATGTGATCCAGCAGGCGCTGGCAGCGGGCAAGCGCGACTTTATTGGCGGTAACTGCACGGTGAGCCTGATGCTGATGGCGGTCGGTGAGCTGTTGCGACGCGATCTCGTCGACTGGGTCAGTGCGATGACCTATCAGGCCGCCTCCGGCGCTGGCGCGCGCAATATGCGTGAGCTGCTCGCGCAGATGGGTGCCTTGCAGGCCAGTGTCAACGAGCTGCTGGCCGATCCGCGCAGCTCGATCCTCGATATCGATCGCGTGGTGACCGCGGCGATGCGCGCTGAGATCTTCCCCACCGAGCAATTCGGCGCGCCACTTGCCGGCAGCCTGATCCCCTGGATCGACAAGCCGATGGAAACCGGCCAGTCGAAAGAGGAATGGAAGGGCGGAGTCGAGACCAATAAGATCCTGGGCCGTGCAGAGAACGCGATCCCCATCGACGGTACCTGCGTGCGCATTGGCTCGATGCGCTGTCATAGCCAGGGACTGACGATCAAGCTCAAGCGGGCGATGCCCATCGACGAGATCACCGCAATGCTCGCCGCAGCGAATGCATGGGTGCGGGTGATCCCAAACGAGCGCGAGCAGACCATCGCCGAGCTCTCACCGGCAGCGGTCACGGGGACCTTGAGCATTCCGGTCGGACGTCTGCGACCGATGGCGCAAGGTCCAGAATTTCTGAACGCCTTTACCGTTGGTGATCAGCTGCTCTGGGGTGCGGCCGAGCCGCTGCGGCGGATGCTCCGCTTGCTGCTTGAGCCTTGATGACAGGCGCGTGGGGCTGTTGATCAATAAGCGCCAGCTAGGCCGATTGACGCTAGCACTGACGGCTAAAAAGTCTGTTCGCTCCCTGGCACTGAGGGCGTTGCTCGCTATCGCCATGCTGCTCTATGGGCTGCAGGTTGCCGCCCTTGGGCTTGGTGAGCTGAGTACGCAGTCCGCGCTCAACCAGCCCTTCTATGGCGAGATCGCGCTCTTTGACATCGATGGCAAGGCACTCGATTCGGTCAAGGTCAGTCTTGCGAGCCGGTCAGCATTCGAGCAGGCTGGGCTTGAGCGGCCGTACTTTCTAACGCGATTCCAGTTCACCCCGATGGTTGATCCTCGCGGTCAGCCGATGATTCAGGTCATTACTCGCGAGCCGATTCGTGAGCCCTACTTGGGGCTGCTAGTCGAGGTGATTTGGCCGGATGGGCGGCTGGTCAAGGACTATACGGTGCTGCTCGATCCGCCTGCTGTCGGTGGCCAGCGCAGGGTGCGCGCAGCGCCACCGCGCCAGCCGCCTGAGCAGCGGACTGTTCAGTCCCCATTGGTCGCTGCTGCCGCAGCATCCGCTGCCGGGCAACCTGATCCTGCCACCGCGGTCCTCTCAGATCAGTCTCCCGCGCCGGCACCGGCTGAAGTGGCACTCGAGGTCGGCGTTGAGACAGGAATGGTTGATGTTGAGATCCCGGCCGCGGCAGCCGAGATTGATTTTCCACTGCGCTATGGCCCAGTTCCCTCCGGAAGCGGCCTCGCGTCAATCGCCCGTCGTCTAGCGCCGCCAGGTGCGACGCTCGAGCAGACCGCAATGGCGTTCTTCCGTAATAGTCAGGACGCCTTTTTCAGCGGTGATATCAACCGTTTGCAGGTCGGTGCTGAACTGGTGATTCCAACCGCCGCCGAGCTTTTTGTGTTGGGGCCGCAGGCCGCCCGTAACCAGTACCGCGCGGCCCTGGCGGGTCGCTCGGTGGTCAAGGCGCCGCTGACCGACGTCGATGCCCGACTGACGATTGTGACCCCAGAGACAGCCGAGCGCGTCTCACTCCTGATCGAGGCTGAGGACGAGACAGGGATCGAGCTAGAGGACCCAGCGCTTGTCGTGCTCGAGGAGCCAGATTCGGCTTCGATGCCTGCGACTGGGGAGACTAGTGCTGCGGATGCTGGAGGTATTGTAGATGCTGCAGAGACTCTAGATGCTGCAGAGACTGTGGATGTTGCAGAGACTCTGGATGCGACAGGGACTGCAACAGCGCCACTACCTGTAGCAACGGAAGCTGCGCTTGAGGCAGAGCTGCTGCTGATGCGCGAGGTCAGCGAGGCCAATCGGCAGGAGGCCAGCGAGCTTCGTAACCGGGTGCAGGAGCTGGAGGCTCAGCTAAGTGACATCCGCCGTCTACTCGATCTACGCAATGCGCAGTTGGCGAGCTTGGTCTCGGACGGTTCCACTCAAAGTGGCTTCAGCCCGGACTCGGCCCTGAGTGAGGCCTTGCAGGTTGAGGAGACCGCGCTGCTCGCTGAGGCCGAGATCCAAGGCCAAACCGCTGATGCGACGCCTGACAGGGGAGCTGCGGATGCGGCTGGGATCGAAGAGGAGACTGTTGGGCAGGCCGATGAGGAGCCTGGCTCCGCCCCCGTCTCATCTGGGTCTGCAACAGCCTCTGCTGTTGTGAACGCTGTCGAGGATGCAGGCGCAGATACAGCGGAACAAGGCTCGGGGCTTGATCCTATCGGTGTCATCAATCGCTGGCGCCAAGCACTACCTAGCTGGGAGCTGCCATTGGTGGCGGTGGCCTTACTAATGGCCTTGCTTGGGCTGATGTTGCGTCGACGCAGGCAGCGGGCCGCCATGACTGCTGCTGTTGATTTGGAGCAGATCCCCTCGGCGCAGGATGAGAGACTTAGCGCGCTTGCTGATGAGCAGCGAGATGATCTGCGATTGGATGCCGATTGGCCTATTGCCGCTGTGGCAGGCTCTGCCACCACCCAGGCTGTGGAGCTTGATCAGGCTCGAGCAAGGGCTGCGGAGCAAGAGTCGGTGGCACAAGCCGAAGGGGGTGATCAAGTGGCCTTGACGGAGGCGCTCGCTCAAGCTAGAGATGCCTCAAGTGAGCAAGACCAGCCGATCGAGTCTTCAATCGCGACATCTGGAGTGACGGCTGACCTTGGATCAGGGCCTGATGGCGATCCAACTGCTACCATCGAGCAGGATGGTCTGGCTGAGGCGGATGTCTATCTGACCTATGGCCGCTATCTCGATGCCGAGCGGGTGTTGCGGGAGACGCTTGCGGCTGTAGGAGATCGCCCGCAGCTACGCTATAAGCTAGCTGAGACCTATGTGGCTGCGGGTAACCTCGCGGCCCTGGCGCCGCTCGCTGAGCAGATGCGCACTGCGGCTGATCCCGAGTTCGATGCTGAGCGTTGGAGTCGGATTGAGACGGCCCTCGGCCGCGAGCTGAGGGATTCTGGGCCAGGGCCCGACGACGTCCCGGCGGAGGAGGATCTTTTCCTTGACCTTGATGGCCTGGATGACCTTGATCAGCTCACCGAGGCAACAGCAACCGCACCAAGCCAGCTAGCGCCCCAGATCGATCAAGCTGTCGTAGAGCCAGAGCCAGAGCCAGAGCCAGAGCCAGAGCCAGAGCCAGAGCCAGAGCCAGAGCCAGAGCCAGAGCCAGAGCCAGAGCCAGAGCCAGAGCCAGGGCTTGAGCCTGAGCCTGAGCCGGCCGGTGACGAGCAGGTGCGACTTGAGCTTGACCTTGCCGCCCTGGGCGCGATGACAGAGGATGAGCAGCTTCAGGCTTGGTCGCCTGAGCTTGAGCCGCAAGTCTCAGTTCCAGAGGCATTTGCGGCACTGGATGGCTTAGAGGATCTGGAGTTGCCGACCCTTTCCGGCTTGCCTGACGAGGAGGCCAAGGGGGGGAGCCAGAAAGAGGAGCAGGCACAGGCAGAGGGGCAGGCACCCGCACTAGCCGAGGCTGACACTCAATGGCTAGATCAGGCTGGACTCCAACATCAAGCCCAGTTGCAAGATCAAGATCAAGATCAAGATCAAGATCAAGATCAAGGGCAAGGGCAAGGGCAAGGGCAAGGGCAAGGGCAAGGGCAAGAGGATCAACTTCAGGCTCAAGACAGGGCCCAAGCCGACCTTGGAATTCCGGCCTTTGATATCCCGGTACCGGTCTCCGATCAGGGCGATGAGGGGCAGACTGCGGAAGCCTCCCCAACAACAGCGGCGGCTGACGAGCGTTGGCCGCTCGAGGGTGGCGAGGGCTGGGATGAGGTTGGCCTCAAGCTCGATCTAGCGCGCGCCTATCTGGATATGGACGATGCCGAGGCCGCGAGCGCTATCCTGAAGGAGGTGGTTGCTGAAGGCCGTGACGAGCAACGCCGTGAGGCGGAGTCTCTGTTGGCCGGTCTGGGTTGAGCGATGCAGCGGTGCGATTGGCCGTGGTAGACCCTGGTAGGCAAGCGGTTGCAATGAGCATGGCCGATCCCCCTGAGGCTGTGGATGGGCATCGGATCGCGCTCGGGGTCGAGTACATCGGCAGTCAGTATGCTGGTTGGCAGTTTCAGCGCCACGCCATCAGTGTGCAGCAGGTCTTAGAACAGGCGCTCGCGCAGGTGGCTGCCGCGCCGATTCGAGTCCACTGTGCCGGCCGCACCGATGCAGGCGTTCACGCTACAGGGCAAGTCGTGCATTTCGAGACCCCGGTCAAGCGGCCGCAGCGCGCCTGGACCCTGGGCGTGAATGCGAACCTGCCAGACGATGTCGCGGTGTGCTGGGCGCAGCCAGTCGATGTCAGCTTTCATGCCCGCTTTTCTGCTGTCGCACGGCATTATCGCTATCTGATCTTGCGCCGACCGGTGCGCTCGGCGCTCTGGCATCAGTGTGCACTCTGGACCCATCGGTCACTGTCGGTCGCGCCGATGCGCGAGGCGGCGGCGACGCTGGTCGGTCGCCATGACTTCACCAGCTTTCGCGCGCTGGCCTGTCAGGCTAAGAGTCCGGTACGCACCTTGCATTACCTGACCCTGGTCGAGCGGGGTGCCTTGCTCGAGCTCAGCGTTGGCGCCGATGGCTTCCTGCATCACATGGTTCGGAATCTGGTCGGCGTGTTGCTGGCGATCGGGCGCGGTGAGCGGCCGGTCGGCTGGGCCGCCGAGCTGCTGGCGCTGCGCGATCGGGCACGCGGCGGGGTCACCGCGCCGGCGCATGGGCTGTACCTGACAGGGGTCGATTATCCTGATCGCTTTGGCCTGCCCGCTGCGACTGATCATCTAACCGCCACAGCTTCAAGCTTGTGAGGCGAAAATGTCAGCAATTCCCGGCAAAATATCCCCTTAGGCGAATGGCTCCGGCGTTGCCGGCTCCAATGGCGGCTGTCTGTACGACTAGGTCACGTCATCAATCCTCCTCCAACTGTACCCCAGACCCTCAAGCCCTCGGTATGCTCAGGCAAGAACTGGAAGAACTGATCGCCAATGGCGAAAGCTCTGGTGTTGAGTTCAAGCGAGACGATGTGCGCCCCGAGCAGCTCGCCAAGGAGATCGTCGCCCTGGCCAATGTGCAAGGTGGTCGCATCCTGCTCGGGGTCGAGGACGATGGACGAATCACCGGGCTGCAACGCACCGATCCGCAAGACTGGGTGTTGAATGTCTTTCGGGATAAGGTGCATCCGCAGATCATCCCATTCTACGAAGAGGTCCGACTCGACGCTGGGCTTCGCGTCGGTGTGATCTCGTTGGCCGCTGGCATCTCCAAGCCCTATGTGGTGCGCCACCATGGCCGCGAAGATACCTACATCCGCATGGGCAACCGCTCAGAGATCGCCTCTCGCGAGCAGCAGTTGCGCCTGTTTGAATCAGGCGGTCTCCTGCACGCCGAAACCCTGCCGGTGGCTGGGACGAGCATCGACAGTCTGGATCTGGATCGGCTCGATTTCTACCTGCGCCACATCATCCAGGACCCTGACCTGCCCAGTGGGACCGACGCCTGGCAGCAACGGCTGCTCGGGCTGGGCCTGATGGCCGAGGACGGGCTTGGGCATCAGACCGCGTCCATCGCCGGCATCCTCGCTTTTGGCGTGCAGCCAAGACGCGCCTTGCGCCAAGCGGGCCTGCGCGTCATGGTCTTTGATGGGCGCGAAAAGTCCTATTCCGCAAGGCTTGATACGCTGATCGACGGGCCCCTGGTCGCTCGGCGAAAACGGGCTAGCAATGGTGCGATTCAGCATCTGGACGACGGCCTGATCGAGAAGCTCGCCTCCAGCTTGCGCCCCTTCATCAGCCGCGACGCGGCTGAGATCGACGAGGGCATGCGCCGGCAGACCCTCTGGGATTATCCCTGGGAAGCGGTGCGCGAGCTGGTGATCAACGCCCTTGCCCATCGCGACTGGACCCGCTCGGTCGATATCGAGATCAGCTGTTACTCAGATCGGCTCGAGGTGATCAGCCCGGGGCGGCTGCAGAATGCGATGACCATCGCCAAGATGATCGCCGGACAACGCTCACCGCGAAATCCGATCCTGATGGACATCCTGCGCGACTATGGCTATGTTGAAGCGCGCGGTATGGGTGTGCGCACCAAGGTGATCCCCGCCATGCGCGCCCACAATGGCAGCGAGCCAGCCTTTGAGCTGAGCGACGATGCACTAAAGGTGATCCTTTATCAGGCGCCGCTCGATCGCCTAAGCGATAGTTGAATAACTTCTTTATCCGTCAATCAAGGAAAAACCAACGGGAGCAAGCTAGGCATAGCGATCGGCGCCATCCTCGATGCGAATCCCCGCCACCGCACCATGTACCTGCCAGTCGGCATACACGTCTCTTGCAATCTGTGATCGGTCTCCTGAAACTTGCGGTCGGTTTCCTTCTGCGAAATGATCAATTCACCGAGCAGGTTAAGAATCTCGCTATAGGTTGTGGCTATGGGTTGCGTCGTCATCACTGTCAAGGCTTGGCTGCAGTATAGACTGCTGGCAGGCGTCGCCGGCATCTCGCCATGGACAGAATTGGGCAGCGAGCGAGCGGTTGGTATAGACTCATCTAAGCCCTTGCAAGGTCTCGCGCCGTCAAGCCATGGAGTTGGTTACTCCAGATCATGCGGAACCCTGCAGAGCCCCATGGAACGCCTCAAGGAGTCTGCTGATGCGCCTGCCCGCTGCCTTGCGATCGATGTCGTTGTGGCTTGTTCTCCTCGTGCCGCTGATCCTGGCCAACGGGACGCTATCAGGTGCGGTCAGCACCCAGTCTCAACCACCGCACCCGCTCAACGACACCGGTATCGACTGGTGCGCCGATGGCGACAGCAACAACCTCAGCTGCCCAGTCGTCAGCTACCCAACCCAAGACGGTGACTACGGGCGTGATGTAATTCACAACGACGACAGCGACGGTCATGCCGGCTTCAGTTTCACCAAACTCGATGCAAATGGTCAGGATCTACCTGTAACTGCAACTGCTTGGAGTTGCGTGCGTGACAATATCACGGGGCTGGTCTGGGAGGTCAAAACTGACGACGGTGGTCTGCGTGACAAGGATCAAACCTACAGCTGGCTTGATAAGGATATTTACAGCTTAGCGGTGAATGCCGATGGTCTTTGTGGCTTTAGCGACTGGCGTACTCCAGCGATTGAGGAATTGATCGGGATTGCTCATCTCGGCCGTACTGATCCTGCCATCGATACCAATTTTTTCCCCAATACGACCTCATCTTTCTATTGGTCAACCTACCAACATCGGGATGATGATGAGGGAGACTATGCTTGGTCCCTAAACTTTCAAGATGGTAACGATGCATTCTTTTCTAAGAGCTATCGTTATCGTATCCGTTTAGTGCGCGGTACGCGGATATCAAGAGCCAGTATTGATAATGGCGACGGGACGGTCATTGACGCCGCAACGGGATTGATGTGGGCTAAATGTAGCGCCGGTCAGAGTGGTGCGAACTGCTCTGGTCGTGCTTACAGAATGACTTGGCATGGAGCATTCGACCATGCTGAACATGCGACCCTTGCCGGTTATAGCGACTGGCGTCTTCCAAACCGAAAGGAGCTGCGTTCATTCTACTCTTATGCAGAGAGGTGTGGTTATTGGTCGTCCTCGCCATATGCGGGTGATTCAAATATGGCATGGTTTTTTGGTTGCAATTACGATAGAGAGGATGGTCAATATGTTTTCGATGGCTACGATAGTAAAACCCAAGCTGCAGAAGTCCGGTTGGTACGTGATGCACAGTGGCTTGGTCGTTATGATCTATTAATCTCGGTTGAAGGCGACGGCACCGTGACCAGCGTTCCATCCGGGATCAACTGTGGTCAAGATTGCTATGAGATGGGTTATGCCCCGGGCGCTGAGGTTATCCTCACTGCAGCACCGGCACTCGGCTCGGAATTAACAGCCTGGAGCGAATCGAGCTGTGGCACGGCCTCAACCTGTACAGTGACTATTGATCAGGCTAAGGCGATTACAGTCATTTTCGAGCGCAGGACCTACCCGATTCAGATCGTTGCCTCACCAAGTTATGGTGGTACCGTCGGTTGCAGCCCGAATCCCGTCGAGTATGGAGGCAACGCCACCTGCACTGCTACTCCTGCTAGCGGCTACGTCTTGGACTCTTGGGGTGGCGATTGCGGCAGTACCGAAACGGCAACCTGTACATTCCCGGGTTTGATTGCTTCTGCTGAGGTAGTTGCTAACTTTGTCGTTGATGATACCATCCCACCGCCTATTCCTCTTAACGACACCGGTCTCGATTGGTGTAGTCATTACTACACGAATTTTCTTGACTGTCCAGTGATGGGTTACATTGGGCAGGATGGTGATTATGGGCGCGATTCGACCCACGACGACGATCGTGATGGCCATGCGGGTTTTAGTTTTACCAAACTCGATGCCGATGGCCAGGATTTAACGGCAAGTGCCACTGCATGGAACTGCGTGCGTGACAACGTCACGGGGCTGATCTGGGAGGTTAAAGCTGATGACGCTCAAGATCTACGTGACCGAGATTGGCAGTACAGTTGGTACGACAGCGGCTCAGCCGATGATTTGCCTGGGACCGAAGATGGTGGCAATTGCTTAACCAACGGTCGCTGTGATACCGAAAAATACGTCGAGGACGTCAACGCCCAACGCCTTTGCGGTTACAGCGATTGGCGCATGCCAACGCTCAATGAACTCGCTGGGGTCATCGATTATGGGCTTGATGCGGAGCCTAGCATCGATAGTCACTATTTTCCGAATACCAAGCCGTCCTGGTATTGGTCTTCATCATCCTACGCCGATAATTTGGAGCGTGCCTGGGCTCTGAAATTTGATGCCGGAGATAACGGCTATCCGGAAAAAGCTAGCGCCAATCGTGTGCGGTTAGTTCGTGGAGAACAAGCCTCTTCGCCATTCGTTAATCATGGCAATGGGACCGTTACCGATATGAAGACGGGGTTGATGTGGGGTCAATGCAGTGCTGGTCAGAGCGGAGCCAGTTGTAGCGGTACTGTTGTTAGTATGACATGGGAGGCGGCGCTCGCTTATGCTGAATATACGACCCTTGCAGGCTATAGCGATTGGCGACTGCCAAATCTTAAAGAGCTGAACTCGCTTATTGATACAGGTAGTCATCGTCCGTCGATTGATGGCGAGGCATTTCCTGCAACCCGAGCTTCTCGGTATTGGTCGTCATCGCCAACCGCTAGCCACCCGGACTACCCTTGGTATGCATGGTCTGTTTCCTTCGACCTTGGTGATTTTGATCAAAACGCTAAGGACGATACATATTTTGTGCGTTTAGTGCGCAGTGGGCAGTGGGTTGACCTACGAGTCTCGCTCAGCGGAACTGGGAGCGGAACCTTGACCAGCGACCCGCCTGGAATCAACTGCGGTAATGACTGCTTCGCCTCCTATGCACCTGGTACTGAAGTCACACTAACCGCCATACCTGCCGCTGGCTCGCACTTAACGGGTTGGAGCCAGACCAACTGCGGTGCAGCTAATACCTGTACTCTGAGGCTGAATAGCGCCCAAACGCTTAGCGTCACCTTCGAGTCTGAGCCCATTATCACCTATCCAATTCAGACGAGCGTCTCCCCTAGCGCCAGCGGCAGTCTTAGCTGCACCCCAAACCCGGTTAGCCCTGGTGGCACCAGCACCTGCACCGCTACCCCGAATAGCGGCTATACCTTTGTTAATTGGAGCGGCGACTGCAGTGGCACAAGCTCTAGCTGCAGTATCAGCAATGTCACCAGTGCCCAGCGCGTTACCGCACACTTCGGCTTTGCTGGCCAGCCCGTTGCCACCCATGCCGCGCCTGAGCGCTACGTGCCGGGCGGTTTACTCAGCGTTAGTAATCATGCCAGCTTCCCGGATGGCGTGGGCGCGCTCAGTCTGATCTGGAACCCACAACTGCCGACCGGCTGGTCGGTGGTCGCGGTCGACGGCGACGGCAGCCCGGAGCTTGATGTCAGCACCGGCGAGATCAGCTTCCTCGGTCGCCTGCAGCGCCCTCTTGATCTCGACTTCAGCTACCAGGTCAGCGTCCCCAGCGATGCCCGCTACCCCAAGACCATCACCGCCCTGGCGCGCTATCGCGACGCTAGCATGGGCGACTTTGCCAGCCTTAACGTCGCCCCCGCCATCCTCAATCTCGAACAGCAGCCTGTTGAGCCCCACAGCGCCGACCATGAGGAGCCCAGCTGGCGCATCGATACCACCGAGCTCAGCGACCTGCTGCTCTACTGGCGCGAGCAGGCCTACCACGTCGACAGCACCCGCCCCGACGGCTACGACGCTGGCCCTGGAGACACCAACGGCGACCGCCACAGCGCCGACTACCAAGACCCCGCCTGGCGCATCGACTCCTTCGAGGCCAATCGCGTCATCGGCTACTGGCGCGCCCAGGCCTATCATGTCAATCCCGACAGCGACGACGGCTACGCCCCTGGTGCGCAGCAGACCGTCAATGCGTTGATGGTTGAGGCGTTTGATGCTAAGACATTGCAGGCCCAGGCTACCGACGCTCAGGCGCTGGATGCCCAGGCTGCCGATGCTCAGACACTGGCGGCCCAGGCTATCGCCGTGCGGCCCACTGGCCGCATGGCCCCTGCCAACGCTGAGGTGCCCCAGGTCACCCAACAGGCCAGCGCCAGCATCTACAGCCCCGGCGGTACTCTAACCCTGACCCATACCATCGGCCAAAGCGGCGACAGCCCACCGGTAGCCCTGCTCTGGGCGCCCCGCCTGCCGGCCGGTTGGACGATCCTGCCCGACTCGGTCAGTGGCCAGGGCGCCCCCGAGCTGAGCGCTAGCAGTGAAGAGATCCTGTTTCTCGCCAGCACGCTGCCGCAGCCGCTGAGCTTCAGCTATCAGGTGCAGATCCCCGCCACCGCCAGCGGCGCGCAGACCATCGCGGCTACGCTATCTTACCAGCGCCTCGGCATGAGCAACCCGGCCCAGGTCGCCCCCGCTGCGCTCTCGCTGAATAGCGACGGCATCCCCATTGGCGATTGCCACGGCAGCGCCTTCCGCATCACCGCACCCGTCACCACGGGCCAGCAGGTTTACAGCTCCGAGGTCAGCCTCGAGGTTGCCGACAGCGTTCAGGTGAGCCCTGGCGCCGAGCTGCAACTACGTGCACCACGCATACACTTCGCCCCCGGCTTCCGGGTCGAGACCGGCGGCCGGCTTGGTGCCACCGCCTCGGCGGTGACCTGCTCGGTGTCGAGCGCCGTAGCCAGAGCGAGAGCCGCCGTTTTACCCACAGCGGTTAGCGCCAGCGGTGAGTTGATCGAGGATCAACTCAGTGCGCCGCCGCTGATCACCCCGCCGCACTTGCTGCCGCTATGGCTCAAAGACCGGCTCAGCCAGCTCGGCATCGACACCGACCCCAGCACGCTGATCAGCACCCTGCTCGACGCCGATGAGCACTGGATGATCCTTGAGACCACCCAGCCCCTGCTCGCCCATGACGGCAACCAGGGCGCCAGCGACCTCTACCGGCTCGACCTGCTCAGCGACCAGCTCGCGCTGATCAGCGTCACCGAGCAGGGCAAGGCAGGCAACGGCTCCAGCCGCTATCCGGCCGCCGATGCCAGCGGCGAGCTGATCCTCTTTGAGAGCGAGGCCGATGACCTAGTGCCGCACGACACCAACGGCGTCAGCGACATCTATCTGCACGACCTGGCCCTGGGTCAGACGTTACGCCTGACCAATGCGCTCGGTGCCTCCGCGCATCCCGGTATCGATGCTCAAGGGCGCGAGATCGTCTACGACCAGCACAGCGACGCTGAACGCCGCGCCGTGCTGATCACCGCGACCGGCAGCGGTGAGGCCGCGACCAGCCTCAGCCTTGCCACGGCTCCAGACGGAAGACCAGTCGACGCCCATCATCCGGCGATCAGCGCTAATGGACGCTTCGTCGTCTATCTGGAAGTGCAGGAGCAGGGGCAGGGTGAGCAAGAGGATCAGCGTTGTCAGGTCCACCTCTATGACCGGCAGACCGCGGTCTATCAGCGCCAGCCCTGTCCCGACGCCTTAGCTGCCGCGCCCGAGCAGGCACGCCCGGTCTTCAGTCTCGCAGGTGATCAGCTCCAGTGGCTGCTGCCGGGACAGACACACGCCTTGACCCTGAGCAATCCGCTCCACCCCGGTGCGCCCTAAGCCTGCCGGCGCTTGGTCTGACCGGCGCGCAAGTGTGGTGGCGCACTGTCGTATGGGGCCTTTAAAGACAAGGGATTGAACT
The DNA here is from genome assembly GCA_010912705.1 of Halochromatium sp. GTDB lineage: Bacteria > Pseudomonadota > Gammaproteobacteria > Chromatiales > Chromatiaceae > Lamprobacter. The sequence goes on along the minus strand of POWB01000001.1, from coordinate 393,211 downwards.
TGAGGATTCGTTGCCGAAGTAGGGGACACTTTGGCAACAGGGTTTCAGTATCGCTTGAGGAGCATTCGATGGTCATTGGCTCTAATGCGCATCGCCCGTTGGGATGGTCTATCCGTCGCAGTCTTGCCCGGCTGTGTTTTCTGATGATCGCTTTGTTAGGCTCTAAGTCGATCAATGCCGAGGAGATGCCGCTGGTAACGGATCTATTTGGTCCGCAACAGATCATTGTTGCCTCAGAAGTCAATGGTGCTCGCTCCGTTTATGGCTCCGATCTCGACGGTGATGGTGATTTAGACGTCCTTTCCGCCTCATCGGATGACGGTAAGATCGCTTGGTATGAAAACCTTGGTGGAGGCGCTTTCGGGCCGCAGCAGGTAATTACCACCGAGGCTATTGGCGCAACGGTTGTTTATGCGATCGACCTTGACGCTGATCGCGATGTTGATGTGCTTTCGGCCTCAAGTTCGGGCAACAAGTTCGCGTGGTACGAGAACCTAGGGAATGGCTCATTTGGATCGCAGCAGATCATCTCAAGCGCTGCGGCGACAGACTACTTTCAAGCGATCGATGCCGCTGATCTCGATGGCGATGGCGATATCGATATTCTTTCTTCTTCGTGTAATGATGGAAAGATTGCTTGGTACAGCAATTCAGGCCATGGGTCTTTTGGGTCGCAAAGGTTAATTGCTCTTTTAAGCTGCCCTCGGTTTGCTTATGCTCGCGATCTAGACGGCGATGGTTATGCTGATGTGCTATCTGCTTCAGGAAACGATAATAGGATGTTCTGGTATAGAAACCTTGGCGACGGTTCTTTTGGGCCGCAGCAAGTGATTGCAACTACTGCTGCCTATCCGCCTGTATTCGCTCATATCACTGACATTGAAGGCGACGGTGATTTCGATATCATTTCAGCTTACCCTTCCGATAACAAAATCGTTTGGCACGAAAATCTCGGCGATGGCTCTTTTGCGCTAGAGCAAGTCGTTACGACTGCAACAACGAATCTGCGCACCCTTTCTGCCGCTGACCTTGACGGCGATGGTGATGCGGACGTGATCTTAGTCTCTGGTTTGCACGGGAGCGAACAAGTCGTTTGGTACGAAAATTTGGGCGCAGGCACTTTTGGTTCGCAAAGCATCATCACTGCCACTATTAAAGGTGCTGTATCACTCTATACGGCCGATTTTGATGCTGATGGTGATACCGATGTACTTTCAGTCTCAGTTTTCGATCAAAAAATTGCTTGGTACGAAAATGACGGATCGGGTAAATTTGGCGAACAACAAGTGCTGACAGGGCCTTCCGTGAATGAGCCTATTTCCGTTTATGCGATTGACCTTGACGGGGATGCTGACGCCGATGTGCTCTCGGCTTCGTCCCGAGACGACAAGGTTGCTTGGTACGAAAATCTCGGAGGTGACGTCTTTGGGCCGCAGCAAGTCATTACAGATCAAGCTGTTTATGTGAAGTCCGTTTATGCAATTGACCTTGATGGCGACGGCGATGCCGATGTGCTCTCGGCTGAATACGGCCAGATCTCCTGGTACGAGAACCTCGGTGGGACTTTCGGGGCGCAGCGGGCGATAACCACCGATGTCGGCGGGGGCACATCGCCATCGGTCTTCGCCACGGACTTGGATGGCGACGGCGATGCCGACGTGCTCGCAGCCGCTGAGATTGTCTACGAGAATGCCTGGACGGGCAGTATTACTTGGTACGAAAACCTTGGTGACGGTCGCTTTGGTCCGCAAGAGATCGTCACGACGGCTGTCCGAGGCTCTCCATCAATCTATGCCATCGACCTTGACGGCGATGGCGATGCCGATGTGCTCTCGGCATCTTATCTGGATGACCAGATCGCTTGGTATGAGAACCTCGGTGGCGGTTATTTTGAGCCGCAAGAGATCATCACCACGGCGGTTGATGGTCCTACTAATTCTGTTTACGCGATCGACCTTGATGAGGACGGCGATGCTGATGTGCTCTCGGCTTCCGGGGAGGACGGCAAAATCGCCTGGTACGAAAACCTAGGCGCTACATTCGGGCCGCAGCAGGTCATCGGCATGGAAGCAATGAGTGGAGCCTCATCAGTGTATGCCACCGATCTTGATGGCGATGGCGATGCGGATGTGCTCTCGGCTTTGAGTAATGATGACAAGATTGTATGGTACGAAAATCTAGGCAGAGGGCACTTTGGACCGCAGCAGTTGATTACCATCAGCGCCAATGGCGCCAGTTCTGTCTATGCCGCCGATCTTGACGGCGATGGCGATGCTGATGTGATCTCAGCTTCACTATTCGATGATAAAATCGCTTGGTACGAGAATCGTTTCAACTCGTCTGTACAGTATTCGATTCAAACGACAGTCATCCCAACGCAAGGCGGCCGCATTCAATGCCTGCCCAACCCTGTCGAGCATGGTGCGAGCGGCACCTGCACTGCGACCCCTACCAGCGGCTACACCTTAACCCACTGGAGCGGCGACTGCAGCGGTACCGCCATCACATGTACCTTGAGCAACATCACCAGCGCCAAGGCTATCACCGCGCACTTTGCCACTCAGGATCTGACCGCCACCCAGAGCGCAGAGCGCTACGTGCCTGGCATGTTGCTAACCGTCACCGGGCAATTCAATGATCGCTCAGGCGCTGTCGCCCAGTCGCTCGGTTGGGTGCCCGAACTTCCCTCCGGCTGGGAGGTGGTCAGCGCCGTCGGCGATGGCCAGCCCCAGGTCAACAACAACAGCATCCTTTTCACCGGCAACCTGCAACTGCCGATCGATTTCCGCTATCACATCAGTGTACCGATCACCGCTAGCGGGGCAGCGTCACTTCGTGCTCAGGTGCGCTATCAGTCCGACGCGATGATCAACCCGATCACCCTGACGGCCGCGCCTGATCCGTTAGTGCTCGACCAACATCCCATCGATCGCCACAGTGCCGATTATGGCGACCCCGGCTGGCAGATCGACCTCGATGAAGCCAATCGTGTGCTCGCCTATTGGCGTGCACAGGCCTATCACAGCAACCCGGCCGGCCTCGATGGCTACGCCCCCGGCGAGCGTCAATGGACGACCGGACAGGCGCGTACCCGTACCCCCGATGGGACCGAGCCCAGCCTGCAGACCAGCCAAGGCGCAAGCCCCGACGCCTATACGGCCGGTCGCCCGCTGACCATCACCAACGCCGTTGGGCAGACGGGCGATGCCCCCATACTCTCGCTCATCTGGACACCGACCTTGCCAAGCGGCTGGGCCATCACTGAGGTCAGCGGTGAGGGCGCTCCCGAGCTCAGCCCCGAAGGCGACGCGATCCTCTTCAGCGCCAATGAGCTGAGCCTGCCGCTGCGCTTCAGCTACCAGGTGCAGGTCCCAATCACGGCGAGCGGCCCGCAGGCCATCACCGCAGCGCTTCAGTACCACCGGGCTGGTATGCGCAATCCAACACCGGCCAACGTCCAAGCCCTTTCGCTCACGGATGCCAGCAATCGTGACATCGGCGAATGCAGCACTAATGAGACCTTTCTGGCCGTTACCATTATTGGCAGTGTCCACCAGGCCTTCAGCTCCGAGGTCGGGATTCGCATCATCGACACGGGCATGCTATCTAGCGGGGCTGCGCTGACGTTGCGCGCGCCACGCATCCTGTTTTCGCCAGATGCCTTTCATGTGGCTCGTGGTGGGCGGCTGCACGCCACAGCTGCGGCGGTGACCTGTTCGCCAACAGCACGCGAGACGATCGACGCACCAACCACCGCTGCACCACGGCGCCAAGTCAAGGCCGCTTCCAGGGATTAGGGCAGTGCGGGCAACGGCCCCAGCCGCAATCCAGCCGCCGATGCCCGCGGCGAGCTGATTTGAATAGCGATGAACACCGCCAACGACCCATCCACCCAGGAACCTAGGCCCATTCCCGAGGCGCGTGGTTGATCGCATCACCTTTGGAGCCTATCCGATGAAACAGGTCGCCCCGCTGCGCTATGACGTCATCTTCAAAAAAGCCTTCAGCGAGCCGGATATCTTCGCCGGCTTCGTCGAAGCGATGACCGGCGTGACCGTGAACATTGATCATGTCGACACCGAAAAGCGCTTCGACCCGCCGATTGGCCTGGTCGATTCGCGCTTTGATCTCTATGCTGAGGATCACGTCAATCGGATTGTGATCGACATTCAGCATGTCAAGCTACCGGATCACTATCATCGCTTTCTCCATTACCACTGCGCGGCGATCCTGGAACAGGTGGCCGCCGCCAAGGATTATCGCCCGCCCTTACAGGTGCTGACCCTGGTCGTGCTGACCTCGGGCGACCGCCATCAGGTCGAGTACGCCAGCATTGACTTCGATCCGAAAGACTTACAAGGCCAGCCGCTTGGAGAAATAGCCCACAGAGTGATTTATCTGTGCCCGAAATACGTCAGCGACGCCACGCCCGAGCCGTACCGGGAATGGCTGCAGGCGATTGCCGACAGTCTCGATGAGGAAGTGGATGAGAGCGCCTATCAGAATCCGCTGATCCACAAGATTTTCGGCCTCATCGCGCGCGATGGCCTGACGCCCCAGGATCGCGCGCGGATGAAGGACGAGTATGGCTATGAGGCCATTGGTCGCGATCAGTTTGAGAAGGGCGTGGTCGAGGGCGAGGCGAAAGGCGAGGCCAAAGCACAAACCGCAATCGCGCGCCAAATGCTGGCGCATGGCCTAGCGCCGGACGCCATTGCCCAACTCACCGGGGTGCCGCTGGCAACGGTGGAGGGTTGGACGCGGGAGTGAGGACGGTGAGGGTCTGTCCGTGGCGCGGTTCCGGTTCGGCAACGGGTCGCCTGCGTTGACAACGGCTACACAGAGAGTATGGGGTTTACAAGGGCGGATGCCGCGCCGACGGCAGCCGCAACAACCTCGCCTGCCCGGTCAGCGGCTTTCCCAGCCAGGATGGCGAGTACGGGCGCGATGTCACCGACAATGATTCCAGCGACGGTCATGCCGGGTTTAGCTACACCAAGCTCGATGCCAACGGGCTGGCCCTGCCGGCCACGGCGACCGACTGGGCTTGCGTGCGTGACAATGTCACCGGCCTGATCTGGGAAGTGAAGACCGACGATGGCGGCTTGCGGGATAAGGATCGGACGTACACTTGGGACACTGGCTTTGCCTACGCCCGCGATGTCGCTTGTGGAGCCCTAGGGCAAGGCCTCGGGGAATTCAATCAGATAAGTCCCGGAACCCGGAGCTAACCCGATGCAATTCCCCTACGGCCTGAGTGACTTCAGCACCCTGCGACGGGACGGCGACTGGCACCAAGATCGCACTGACATCATGAAAGAGCACGTCTTGCTGGTGCCGGCACAGGGTGAAGGCTGAGGGCTGAGGGCTGAGGGCTGAGGGCTGAGGGCTGAGGGCTGAAGGCTGAAGGCTGAAGTTAACGCTATACTCCTGTCATGTCCGAGGATTCCCCCATCCAACCCAATGCCCCAACGGCCTCTGAAGAGCGGCTGCGCCAATGGCATCGGCTGTTTGGCGTCGCGCTGATGGAGGTGTTCGAGGGCGCGCCTTGGCGGGTCGAACTCGAACAAGAGATGGCGCTGAGCAGCCAATTGCTCGATGTGGCCATCATCGAGGCCACCGAGAAAGGCACCGCGTCTCACTCGGCGCTGAAGGGCCACTGCCAGCCACACCATGAGCTTCCTGATGGGCTCGAGAATCTGCGCCCGCACAACCTACTCACCTACAAATCGCAGCATGAACCGCTGAACGCCTGGACCCTGGATGAGTTGATCGGCCACTACGTCAACTACCGCAAGCTCAGGCGCCAGCCAAACGGCAAACGCCATCGGCGCGCGGCCTTCGGCCTCTATGCCGTCGCCACCCGCTTTCCGCGCAAACTGGCGCGCCGGTATCGGTTACAAGCCACCGCTTGGGAGGGCGTCTATGAACTACCCTGGGGCGCCCATCAGGTCCGCCTGATCGTCCTCAATGGCATTGCCAAACACCCACGCAACGCCCCCTGGGAACTCTTCGCCAGCGAGCAAGATCGGCTGCGCCAGGGCTTGATCCACTATCGCGCCCGCTACCCAAACCCGCGCCGCGGCGGACACGGGGAACTGTTTGAACGCCTCTATCTGATATATCGACGGGAGAACCCGACCATGGCCTACACGATGGAAGACTTTCTGCGCGAGACCCATGAGCTGGTACTCGCGAACATGACCCCTGAGGAGCGGCTCAAGGGGCTTGATCCCGAGGAGATTTTCAAGCACTACGCCCCCGAGGAGCGGCTCAAGGGCCTTGATCCCGAAGAACGGATCAAGGGGCTTGATCCCGAAGAACGGCTCAAGGGCCTTGATCCCGAAGAACGGATCAAGGGGCTTGATCCGGAAGAGCGGCTCAAGGGCCTTGATCCCGAGGAACGCCTCAAGGGGCTTGATCAAGCCACCATTGAAGCCTGGTTGGCGAAGCAGCGCCGGGATCATTAAAGCATCAGCGGTGCCCGTTGTCTTGCTGCGATCAGCGCCAATGGACGCTACATCGCCTATCTGGAGGAGACCGCCAGCCAAGCCGATGACCGCTGCCAGATGTGGATGCGATAGTCATGCAGATCGCGCACGCCACAGGTTGTGAGAGGGGTGCGTTGGCCCTCCACCCCCGATGCATCCATGCCGAAGGTGAGGGCTTAGCTAAGGCGTCAAGTTTGGCGCTTGGTGCCTTAGATCATTTGATTAAAGGTCGGCAGTACAGTTGACCGTGCTGGCTGTTGCCAGAAGCTGGCCACCATCAGCAACGCTAAAGCCAGGCAAGAAGTGGATGCGAGGGGCAAACAGCTCTAAGGCCGCGGCGCTCGCGACCGACACGGTGCCAGCCACGCTAATACCCACCTCGGAGCGGTTGGTCTGGGTGCCACTGGCGACTGGCCAGGTCAGCCTGGTCTCGGCGTCGTTGCAGCCACTGGCATCGGGTAAACCAAGTCGCAGGAAGTAGGTCTCGCCTAGGGCATCATCGATGCCGTCGTTATCGGTGACCAGGTAGACCTGACCATCGATGGTGACCGCCATGCCTTCGACCTTATCTGGTACCCAGCCATTGCTTGCCTGCAGATCCGGAAGTAGATCCCGCATCAGGGTTTTCCTGAACACGGGATAGGCCAAGCCTTGATCCTGCAGGGTATCCAGCGCGATTTGGTAGATGCGCTTCACGCTTGCATCAGGCCCCAGCTGGTTATCACGCTCGACGACCGCGAAGACGCCCAGTTCATCGAGGGTGACGATCTCGGAGAGACCGACCCAGGCGCCTTCCGGGGCGGGGTCGAGTGGATAATAGTAGAAGTCCCAGGTTTGCGAGGAGGGGAGATAGCGCCCGATCTTCACATAGCCTTCAGGGTCATCGGCCCACTCGCGCTGGAAGGCGACAAACACCTGCTCGGTGGCGCCGGCGCCGATCACCGCGACTCCTTCGAAGCCAAAGCGCACGGCTTCATCAGCGATCTCGGTCGGCAAGGAGATCTCATCGAGTATGGTGCCATCGGCAGCGATTGGGATCAGCAAGTTGCCGGTCGTGTTGGCATTGCCTTCGGAGACTGCCCAGAAGCCACCCTCGGCGCGTGTTGCCAGGCCTTCGAGATCATAGTCACGGGTCTCGTCGCCAAGCCGCAGCTCTTGGATTTGAGTGATCTGGGCCGGTGTCTCGCTGAGGTCGATGCTGTAGAGGTGCGAGGGGGCATAGAAATTGTCATGCACGCTGTAGAGACGGCTTGCATCGTTGCGGTCCGCAGCGAGCGCCGAGAGCGCGCCCCAGCCGATCGGCGGCTCGCCGGTGGATGCCAACTGTGGATACTCGGGCGCCTCAGCGCTGAGCTGATAGAGGCTGATCAGTGAGCGGATGTTGTCATCCGCGGCATCTGCTTCAGCAGCAATGACAAACAGGTTGCGGGAAGGAATCGGCAACAGTCCCTCTGGGGCGACACCGGTTGGCAACAGCTGACTGGTCTCGGTATTTCGGCCTTCTTCGATGACCTTTTCCACCAGCACTAGGTTGGCGCGCTCGGCGCCGACGAAGAGATACTCGTCGTTGCCATAGCTCGCTGCGGCGACGCCCTCAGGCTCCGCGCCTTTGTTCTCGGCACGGAATTCGGGGTACTGGCCGACACGGGTCGTGGCGTACTCGACGCGCTCGCCAGCGTCCATCACCAAGGTACCATCTGCCGTGAACAGGCTGTAGCCACGGCTGCCACCATTCCAGTCGCCCTCGTTCGCGGTGGCGATATAGGTATCAGCGACCCAAGCAACGGCGTCCGGCTCACGTGGAATACTGTTGAGCGAGTAGATCGGATCAATCAGGTCGTTCTCGACGGTATCGACGTTGGTCAGATTGACCGTCCCGGCGGAGAAATGGCTAGCGACGGTGGCACTGAGCAGGTCCACCACGACCAGATGGTTGTTTTCCTGCAGGCTCACCGCAGCCTGGTTCTGGCTGTTGATCGCCACATACTCCGGCTCGGGATCGATCGGTGCCACGGCGGCGAGCCCGGTTAGATCAATACGGTCGGCCTGCCAGCTCGTCGGATCGCCGGCCAGGTCAACCAGGCTTAGGTAGCCAGCGGGAAGCTGCGGCAGGCCACCGAACTCACCACCCTCGTCGTCACAACGATCCTCGTCGCCGTGCGCTTCGTTGATCAGGGTGCCATCGCCACGCGCGCAGGCGTCTTCATCGCGCTCATTTTCGATGGCAATGGCGGCGTAGCGGCCATCGGGGCTGATGGCGACTGAGTCAGGTTGGCCACCGAGATCGATCCGGGCGACCTCGCGCGCTGCTGAGGTGTCGGCAATATCGATCACCGCCAGATAGCCGGAGGGCTCGGTGTAGCTTGCCGAGGTATTGACGCCGACCAAGGCGTAGTCACCCAGCACGGCGACCGAGGTCGGCTCGCCGTCGAGGGGGAAAAAGCCCGCGGGCTGGGGCATGGATGGGTTCTGGATATCGATGAAGCCAATGCGCTCCATGGGGCTGTCGCTGTAAACCAGCAGCGTCCCACCCTGGGCGGAGGCGATGATCTCGGCGGCTGTTTCGCTGCTGGGGTCCTCGCCAGGTGCCAGGTTCCGATAGATCGGGAAGGTGGCGATGCGCTCAAACGCGCTTGATAGGCCATCGCTCTGAGCGAGTGCCTGTGTTGGCGGAAGGACTAGCGGCAAGGCGACCAAGCTCAGCGATATCAGGCGCCGGCTCAGCCAGTCGGTCGGGGCTTTCGCGGTTCTCATAGGGTCTCGAGGCTCATAGTGATGATGACTGGAGACCTGAATGTTAAGCCCCGACTATGACGGTTTTGTAAACACCCTCAGTAGAACCCGCTTTGATCAAGCAGCCGTGCTGCCGAGATACTTGCTATCGGCCGGTAACGGACATCCTTGTCGCTATCCTACTGTGTGTCCAGGGCGCCATAGAGCGCCTTAGCAGGCCCAATCAAAACCGCTCTTTTTTAGGTTAATCACTCCTGCGGTGCATAGAGCGGGTTATCGAGCACAATCGGCTCAGACCGGTTTGGGACCTGCCAAAGCAAGGCTTTGTCCTCCGCGCTGAAGGTAGGGCGTGCCTGCTCTGCGGCGTCGGACAAGGCGGGCGGGCAGGCTTGTCGGTGATAGACCTTGGTATTGCGGTCGTAGACATGCACCCAACAGGTGGTTTCTGACGGGCTTGCTGTCTCTGCGTCAGTCAGCTGCTCCAAATAGACTAGGTAGCGACCATTCGCACTGATCGCCGGGTGGTGGCTATCGAGTCGCCGGCCAGACGGACTCCGGCTCAGACTGAGCTGCTCAGTTGCCTGGGTGTGATAGAGCGGCTGGCCCAGAATCCGTCGAGCTCCGGTGTCATCGAGCTGGTCATAGAGCACTGTACCCCCCGCCGCATCGAGCGCTGGATGAGCCGAGGCTAGCGTTCCGACTGTGATCCGCGAGGTTTGGCCGAGCGCTAGATCGTGCAGAAAGATGTCTTCAGCGCTATTCGCATCGCCGTGCACCAAATCATCGGCCAGACTTTGGAACAGGATGAGTTCACCACTTGCATCTGCTACTGGATAACGGCTTGCTGCATTGCCTGCGCCTCCCTCTAAGGAGACGCTCACGAGCGTCACCGCATCCTTGAGCAAATCAATGTGATAGATATCAGGCTCGGAATTATCATCACGGCTGTCAAGGGCCTGTGGGGTCTCGATGACCAGCCAACGCTCGCTCGCATCCATGATCGCATCCGTTGTCGCCTTTGGATCGATGCCTAGGCTCCCAAGCTTATCTTGCAGACCAGTTGATAAGCCTTTGGTCTGTAAAACAGGGGAAAGGGGATCAGCTTGCTGATCGTCCTGATCGTTCGCCCTGCGAACCGATCCTGCAGCGGTGGCCGTTGTCGAAGAGGATGCCGGGGAGGCGCAGGTCACTGAAGCAGCGGTTGCGCGCAAAACCCCGCCCGCGGCTACCTGGAAGCCAGGCTGGAAACGAATGCGAGGAGCCTGCAGGGTGAGTGATGCCGTCGAGCCAACGGTGGCAGTACCAGCAACGGTAATGCTGTTTTGGGAGCGGATAAAATGAATCCCAGAGCTATTTTGGGGCAGCTGATTAATCGTCGTGGCAGTGGGTGAGCAATCGCCGAGTGGCTGAGGATCGGCGCCGTCATTGATGCCGTCGCCATCAGTATCCGCAAGCGTTGGATCAGTGCCTAATGCATACTCTTCACGTGCAGTCAGGCCATCGCCATCTTGGTCGAGCGCTGCATCGGCTGCATCGAATGGATCTAGGCCGTACTTGACTTCATAGAGATCAGGTAGCCCGTCATTATCATCATCACTGTCGCACTGGTCACCTTGGCCATCTGAGTCATTATCATTTTGATTAGCGTTGGCCACCGTAGGACAGTTGTCCAAGTGATCAGCCACGCCATCGTTATCTGAATCTGCTTCTATGGAGTCCGGGATGCCGTCGCCATCCGTGTCATAGACTGCTCCGCCATAGCGCCCGATCTCGAAACCATTCGGCCCCGCAGTTTTTGCTGGACTGCTAGGTGACAGCTGCCAGTTTTCGTTGTTTTCGTCAACATAGAGTGGGTCGGTGCAAATGATATTTGGAACATTCGCAGCGCCATTAATGCAACGAATCCCAGCGCTTTGGAAGTCAAGCTGGTTAAGCGCAACTAAGTTGGTTGCTGGGTCTAGCATACCATCCCCATAGTGGATACCGCGGAGAACATTTCTTCCTCCAAACCAGCCCTCACCCCCATTGTGAGAAATAATGTTATAGGCAACGATCGTACGGTCATCGTTATTAGCGCCACTAAAATCCAATCCGCCAGCAGTATTCAAGTAAAGCGTGTTATAGGTCAATCGAGGGTTTGCGGTCTCTCCGTCGCTCGTGACTGCGATCCCGGCCTCACCACTCCTAACGATGAGATTATGATCAATATGCGGTGCACCCCGATCGACACGAATGCCATTTCCCGCGCAATCTTTAATAAAGTTTTCTGCAATCAATTGCATGCCGCCTTCTACTCCAATGCAGGCTTGCGCGCCTGAAATAGATGCATTGTGGATCACGCTACCACCTGAGCCTTGACTAAACCTGATACCTGCCCAAACCTCTGATTGCCCATCCTGTTGTCCACCTTGACTTGGGGCAAAGGTGATGGGATTTTCACTAGTGCCTATTATCTTGGCGTTACTGTTGACCCGTAATTCTGCGCCTGGCTCAACGTTCACTGTTGTTCCTGGGGTAATTTCTAGTCGCCAAGGACTGTTGACAGTAACTGCTCCATCTAATGTGACTGTTCCAGACCACCGCTCGTTCCTTGTTAGCGTGCCACTTGTCGTTGCTGTATTTGACATGATTGGCTCATACATGGGAGGGCTGCCATTATTACCAAAGGCGCCGATCCCTTTTCCGCTGTTAATAAGCCTGAGCGGTGTGCCTGCTTGCACTTGGCGATCGCGCTCTGGAAACGCGCGACCGGACAGTAGTGGGTCATAATAGTTTGGGTCATTCGGATAATCTGGAAAGCTTTCATTTGAGAATTGAACTGAATTAGTAGTCTGGATATCCCCTGCGCTCTGGAAATCACGCCGATTTCCCCAAACATTGTTTAATTCAGTAGACGTAATGCCGGCACCCCCAGACCAACCTGCCAATCCGTTCCGTGTGATAATGTTATACCTTACCGTTGTATTGTCATCGTGGGCGTTAGCGAAGTCGAGGCCGATGCCGGCATTAAGGTCAATCGTGTTGTATTCGATGCTAGGGCTTGCTGTTGCGCTGTAAACACCAATGCCAACGCCGCCGTTCTCGACAATCAAATTATTACTAATGATTGGCGCGCCCTGGGAGATATAAATGCCTGCTTCAGTACAACCGGAGATGACGCTGTCTGTGATATAGGCGATTCCTTGTTGGCGTATCTTGATACAGCGATCAGCCCCGCTAATCCAAGCATGGCGTACAAGACTTATCCCAGATAAAGACAAGCCGCCCCAACTCATGGTAGACCCTTCAGTGCCTTCAAAGACAATAGGGTTATCGGCAGTGCCAGCAATTTCTGCTAAGCTGTTGATGATAAGCTCTTTTTCTTCTGGAACACGCACGATTGTTCCAGGGGCAATTTCAAGGCGCCAAGGCCAATCTACTGTGACGCTGTCTTCCAGTGTAATTTCACCTGACCAGCGTTCACTTCGTCGTAGTATTCCTGCTAGGGTCACATCATTGGTAATCAGAGGGGTGTATTCAGGGGGAGAGCCATTATCAGTGAGTTGACATTCGCATGCGCCTCCATAGGCACCTAGTTCGCCGCCGCAACGGGAACTAGTCAGTAATGGCGATGAAGAGGAGTCTAGCTTGCGACTACTAAACGGAGTGAGATAGTTAGGGTTGTTGGTTGAATAATTAGTTAATGAGCAGTTTAAGTAGTTTTCTGTGTTTCCCCAAAAATTATTATCATCGTTTATGATATTGTTACAGCTTGACCATCCGGCAACGCTATTGCGTGTGATAATGTTATCGTAAACCGTGGTGATTTCTTTTGGGTAGTCATTAGGGGCGGCATCGTGGATGAAATCGATTCCTCCACCTGCATTGATATCTATAGTGTTAAAATGAATTTGAGGTGTAGCAGTCGGTCTCATTGTGGTTGTGGTTGGACCATCGACGCGAATGCCCACCCCTTGGTTATCTACAATTAGATTATTTCTAATGGTTGGGGCGCCATCGTAGATGTCGATTGCTGCTTCTGTGCAACCATTAAAAACATTGTCGGCAATAACGGATAGGCCACCACGGATTTCAGCGCATCGGTCGGCGCCGCCAATATTGGTGTGTTTCACACGACTCGAGCCAGACAGATATAGTCCTCCCCAGGTTCCTGTTGTGCTACCTGAGCCTTCGAAAACGATAGGTTCGTCCCTTGCGCCAGCAATGTCGGCAATGCTGTTAATGCGGAGCTCTCGATTGGCTGGGACTCGAACAACTGTTCCGGGTGCGATTTCTAAGCGCCAAGGCCAATCAACTGTGACATTGCCAGTTAACGTGATAATTCCGGACCAGCGTTCGTTGCGTGATAGGTTTCCACTAAGAGTTGCTGTTTCTACTACGGGAAGAAAGAATTCTGGTGGTTGCCCTATCCTAGGGTTAGCATAAGCGCCGTATCTATTATAAACTGGAGAATCGTCTTTTAAATTGCGGTCGCCAAAATAAGGATCTCTATATCTGGGGTCAGCGCAAACGGAATAGCCTCCTGGAGTGATCTCAGACCGAGGAGGGTTTGAGCTGTCATGCGGCTCGTTTCTAGCATGATACTGATTCCCCCAAACATAATTATCGGTATGCGTTACATTAGTGCCGCCACTCCAGCCAACACCAGTATTCCTAGTAATGAGGTTGCTGGAAACATTTGTGGTAGGATTGTTTGATCCAACAAAGAGGATTCCTCCGCCAGCATTGAGGTCAATCGTATTGTATTCGACTTTGACGTTGCCGACAGTATTATCAATTGCAACCCCCATGCCGCGATTTTCGACAATCAAGTTATTGATGATTTCAGGGGTGCTGCCTTCGACGTAAATACCAAAACTTGCGCAATTGGTAATGGTGTTATTAATGATTTTGGGGCTGATCTGGCCTTGTCGTACTGTAATACATCGATCAGCACCGTTGATGATTGCATGCTCTATTCGGCTACCGCCTGAATCGCCTTCAAATTCGATGCCAATGTAATGACCATCTCTAGTCATCACACCAGGGGCGACGCCAGGCTCCCAAGTGAAAGTAACAGGTTCATCAGGCGAGCTGTCTACTAATGTGAGACTTGCAATAGGCTGTCCCTGATCGTCTTGTTCATCAGTAATAACGATTGCGGCGTCGTTTTCAATTATAACCTCGGTGCCTGATCGAATTTCCAACGGGCCTTTTACGTAAACCGTTGAGTTGATAACATAAGGACCCTTTAGCGGGGTCCATTCGAGTTCATGTGGATCGATAAGGTCGCAGCCACCAAAGCCGTTGCTCGGATTCCCTGTTATTGCAAAACAATTCGCGAGGCTGTTTACTGGGAAAACTAAAAAACATAGCGCGAGCATCCCAGGCACATATATGCTTAGGGCTCTATCTCGGCGCTTGCTGTACATTCCGAAAAGTAAATTTGAGATAGCGCTAACTAGAGATTGCATTTTGTCTTCCATTGGTATCAATTTCTTATACCCTGAAGTGTTTCCGATGCTGTCGCACAAGTCAAATTAACACTTTGCAATGAGATGTTAATAGCTTGAGAAATCATGCAGATAACAACCTGATGTCGGGGTAAAGTGGACGGCTGAAGCCCGAATCTGGCATGGACGGAGATTGTCATGATCTGATGCCTCGCGGGTGCGGATGCCGGGTGGAATGTTCGCGCTGATGCATTGAGCGCAACCTGCTGTTCTGTCAACTAGGCGGCCAATTCTGTTGGGGTGCTCTCAGAGTGCCGCGATCCGGTCGCGCTGCTTGCTGAGGTTGGTTAGCGCAGATCGCTGATCGGCAACGCGGTCGCGCTCCTTTTGCACCACCGCTGTGGGGGCCTTGTCGACGAAGCTTGGGTTGGCGAGCTTCTTCTCGATGCGCTCGATGTCAGCATTCAGCTTGGCGATCTCTTTGTCGAGGCGTTTGAGCTCGGCGTCTTTGTCGATCAGACCAGCCATCGGGATCAGGATCTTCATGGTGCCGATGAGGGCGATGGCTGATTCGGGGGCTTCTGATTCGTCATCGAGCAGGCGGACTGACTCAGTACGGGCGAGGAAGTCGAGATAGGGGCGCGCCTGTTCAAGCCACTGCAGATCACGCTCATGGGCGTTGGCGATCAGCACCGGGAGTTGCTTCGCCGGCGCGATGTTCATCTCGCCCTTGATGCGGCGCACGCCGAGGATGAACTGCTGCACCCAGCGAATCTCGGCCTCGGCCTCGGCATCCTCGAGGGCAGTATCCGGAGTCGGATAGGGCGCGAGCATAATCGTTGCCGCGGTTTCTGTGTCGGCAGCTGTTGCAGCAGCCGCCACGGTTCCATTCCCAGTTCCAGTTCCATTCCCAGTTCCAGTTCCAGGATTCGCATCGGTCATCACACCGACTGCGCCGGCTAGCGGCCGCACCTTCTGCCAGATCTCCTCGGTGATGAAGGGCATGAAGGGATGGGTGAGGCGCAGCAAGGTCTCAAGCGTGTGCACCAGGGTCCAGCGGGTGCCGCGCTTGGCGGCGTCGCTCGCGGTCTCGCTGGTCAGGACTGGCTTGCACAGCTCCAGATACCAGTCGCAGAACTCGCTCCAGGTGAACTCGTAGATGGCCTGTGCGGCGAGGTCGAAGCGGTAGGCGTCAAGGGATTCACGGACGCTGCCGATGGTCTGGTTCAATCGACTCCGAATCCATCGGTCGGCGGCGCTCAGCTCCAACGGCTGTCGTTGGCCATCTCGGCCGAGTGCCTGATTCGCTGCAGTATGAGCGCCTGCCGTGTCAGCACCCGGGCCATAGCTATCATCGATGCCTGTATCGGACCCTTCGCGCTGAGCCGGATTGGCTTGGCCGAGCGACGGGATCTCTGGGCCAGCCCCACAATCCTCCCCCTCGGTGTTCATCAACACATAACGCGAGGCGTTCCAGAGCTTGTTGCAGAAGTTGCGATAGCCCTCGACGCGGCCAAGATCCAGCTTAATGTCACGCCCGGTGGTGGCGAGCGCGGCGAAGGTGAATCTTAATGCGTCCGTTCCGAAGGCCGGGATGCCATTCGGGAACTCCTTGCGCGTCTGCTTGGCGATCTTCTCGGCCAGTTGCGGCTGCATCATGCCTTTGGTGCGCTTGGCGACCAGGGGCTCGAGTTCGATGCCATCGATGAGATCAATGGGGTCAAGCACGTTGCCCTTGGACTTGGACATCTTGTTGCCTTGGGCATCACGCACCAGGCCGTGGATGTAGACGTCGCGGAAGGGCACATCGTCCATGAACTTGAGCCCCATCATGATCATCCGGGCGACCCAGAAGAAGATGATGTCGAAGCCGGTGATCAGCACCGAGGTCGGGTAGAAGGTGGCAAGGCGGTCGAGCTGTTCGGCGTGTTGGTGCTCGCTGTCCTGTCCCTGCTGATTGTTCTGTTCCTGCTGGCTGTCCTGCGTCTGCTGGTTGCTCCGCGCCAGCTCGGCGTTGTGCTCGGGCGGCCAGCCGAGTGTACTAAAGGGCCAGAGTGCGGAGCTGAACCAGGTGTCGAGCACATCTTCGTCCTGGCGCAATGGGTAGTCAGCACTCAGACCGTGCTTGGCGCGCACCTCGTCCTCGGAGCGGCCGACGTAGATGTTGCCTTGGTCGTCGTACCAGGCCGGGATGCGATGGCCCCACCAGAGCTGGCGGCTGATACACCAGTCTTGGATGTTGCGCATCCATTCGTAATAGGTGTTCTTCCAGTTGTCCGGAACGAAGCGGATCTGACCATTTTCAACGGCTTCGATGGCGGGCTTGGCCAGCGGCTCGATATGCAGGTACCACTGATCAGTGAGGTAGGGCTCGACGACGGCGCCGGAGCGGTCGCCACGCGGTACCGGCAGGCGGTGATCGCGGACCTGGACCAGGAGTCCCTGGGCCTCGAGATCGGCGAGGATCTGCTTGCGCGCCTCGAAGCGGTCGAGACCAGTATAGGCACTGGGGATCAGCTCGCCTTCTTCTGGGGTGTTGGTGCGGATCGCGGCGTCGGCGGTGAAGATGTTGATCAGTCCGCCGTGGGGCTGATCGGCGATCGGTGTCTCGTCGCGATGGCGCAGCCAGACCGCGTGGTCGTTGAAGTCGTGCGCCGGGGTGATCTTGACGCAGCCGGTGCCAAGCTCGGGGTCGGCGTGCTCGTCGGCGATGATCGGGATGCGGCGGCCGGTCAGTGGCAGCTCGACGGTCTCGCCGATCAGGTGCTTGTAGCGCTCATCCTCTGGGTTAACGGCCACCGCGCAGTCGCCGAGCATGGTCTCGGGGCGGGTGGTGGAGACGATCATCGCGCCGGTGCCGTTGCTCAGTGGGTACTTGAGATCCCACATGTGCCCGGCCTCTTCCTCGGCGATCACCTCCAGATCCGAGATCGCGGTGTGCAGGACCGGGTCCCAGTTCACCAAGCGCTTGCCGCGGTAGATCAGCCCCTCCTCGAACAGGCGCACGAAGACCTCGCGCACGGCGTTGGAGAGGCCTTCGTCCATGGTGAAGCGCTCATGCTGCCAGTCCAGCGAGGAGCCGAGCCGGCGCAGCTGCTGGGTGATGGTGCCGCCGGATTCGGCCTTCCATTGCCAGACACGCTCGACAAAGGCCTCACGACCCAGGTCGTGGCGGGTCTGGCCTTTGGCCTCGAGCTGACGCTCGACTACCATCTGGGTGGCGATACCGGCATGGTCGGTGCCCGGTTGCCAGAGGGTCGGCTCGCCGCGCATGCGATGGTAGCGCACCAAGGCGTCCATGATCGCGTTATTGAAGCCGTGCCCCATGTGCAGGCTGCCGGTGACGTTCGGCGGTGGGATCATGATGCAGAAGGGCTGCGCGGCGTCACCCTGGCCTTGGCTGCCACTTACAGCAGCCGTTGCATCTGCGCTCAAGTGCGGCGCAAACCAACCGGCCTGCTCCCAGCGTGTATACCAAGCGTTTTCGATCTTATGAGGTTCGTAGGTTTTGTCCAGCATTGATCCGGTTCCAACATAGAGGGGGCCGCGCAGGCTGCTCGCAGCGGGCCAAGGCCGAACTGCGGAAGGGCTAGCCCTGATCAGGCTCCTGGCCCGGCCAGCGCTTGACCCGGCAAGCACTTGGCTCTGAGCACGAGAAATGCCACTTAGTTTAACGTTAATCCAGCGGAGTATCCTGTCGCTTCTGGGCTTAGCGGCAGGCTCCGAGCCTCCCGGCTCAGACAGCGGGATTCTCGTGGTCGCCAGGCTGTGCTGTTGATACGATTGAGTGACGCGCGTCAATGCAGGCTCAGAACCTGTTGTAGGATTGGCCTTCGGTGCTGTCGGAATTGGGATTTCGTTCGATAATCGGCGCCTTAATCAGGCCATTGATCGAGTGCTCGATCAGCGCAGCCGAGAGGAGCTTGCGCGAAGCAGCGCATTGCTAAAACCATTGCTATCAACCTAATTGCTGTCAACCTAAAGGTAGGATCTGGGCTCGCGCTAAGGCTAAACTGGGCTTTGCTGGAGCTATCTGGAGCCATCCCCGTTATGATTGAGCCGACCCAGACTGATATCAGCGTCATCATCGTCTCGTTCAACACCCGAGACCTGCTGCGCGACTGCCTGCAGACCCTATTGCGGCATCAGGGCGGCCTAAGGCTGCAGACGATTGTCGTTGATAACGCCTCCGAGGATGGCTCGGCAGAGATGGTGGCTGCAGAGTTTCCTGAGGTTCTGCTGATCCGCAGTCCGGTGAATCTTGGCTTCGGCCGGGCGAACAATCGCGGCTTCGAGCAGGCGAGAGGGCGTTATGTTGTCCTGCTCAACTCCGATGCCTTCATCGATGAGGACACGCTTCAACATTCGGTCGCGCGCATGGACGCCGAGCCCGATGTCGGTCTCGCCAGCGGGCGGCTCGTCGGCCGTGAGGGGGAATGGCAGCCCTCGGCGCGGATGTTCCCCTCGCTGCTCAACGAGTTCCTGACCTTAAGTGGGCTCTCGGCGCGCTGGCCTAAATCGCGTTTCTTCGGCCGGGTCGATCGCACCTGGGCCGATCCGCTCGCGCCGGCCGATGTCGACTGGGTGCCTGGTGCTTACTCGATCATCCGCGCCTCGGTGCTGGAGCAGATCGGCCATTTCGACGAGCGCTTCTTCCTCTATTTCGAGGAAGTTGATCTCTGCCGGCGCATCAAGGCCGCTGGCTACCGGATTGCCTACTGGCCCGAGATTCAAGTGGTGCACATTGGCGGCGAATCTTCGCGTACCATTAAGCGCCTGACCTTTTCCGGATTTGGCAGCCAGCTCACGCTGTGGCGCATGCGCAGCCAGGCCCTCTACCACCGAAAGCATCAGGGCCTGCTCGGTGCCTGGTTATCGATGCAGCTTGAGTCGCTCTGGCATCGTCTGCGGCGCTGGCGCAATCGCATTTCCGACTCCGGCGAGCGTCGCGCGAAGGCAGAGGAGTCCGCGGTGATCGTCAAGCTCTGGCGGCAGGCCTGGCGCGAGACCGAGCGCGGCCGCGTCTCGCCGCCGCAACCCTGGTAGCTGATGTAGGCCATAGACGATGTTCGAGCTGATCAAAGAAGACTGGCGCACCTACGAAGGCGATCTGAAACGACAGGGCCTCTGGGTCATGCTGGTGTATCGGTTTGGACGTTGGCGCTATCGGATCAGATCGCGCTGGTTGCGGCTGCCGTTCTCGATCCTCTATAAGCTCTTCAAGCTACTCTCGCAGATCATGACCGGCATCGATCTACCCTGTGAGGCGACCGTCGGGCGGCGCTTTCTGATCGAGCACTTCAGCGACATCATCATCAGTGGCGATGCGGTCTTTGGCGATGATTGCATTGTGCGCAATGGCGTCACTGTCGGTTTGCTGCGAAGTAATGAGCGGGGCTCGCCGGTGATCGGCAATCGGGTCGATATTGGCACTGGCGCCAAGATCCTGGGCCACATCAGTATTGGCGATGATGTGAAGATCGGTGCCAACGCGGTCGTCACCAAGGATGTGCCAGCGCGGCACATTGCCGTTGGCGTCCCGGCTCAGATCCGGCCGCGTAAGGATCTGCCGCCGTTGGGATGATATGACAATCAACGGTGCGACTGACCGGTTGCCTGCGCGGACAGGCTCGGTCTTTATGCATCCGTTGCGATCTTCGAGAAGTGATCCAACCTGCGGACCTGCATTTTATGAGCACCGGTACTATGGCCGACGTCGCATCAACTGTTCTGCAATCCGACTCAACTCCCTATCGGCTAGCCTATCTCGTCTCTCGCTATCCGGCCTTCTCGCATACCTTTATCCTAAACGAGGTCTTGCGGCTTAAGGCGCTTGGTTTCTCTATCCGCGTAGCATCGATCAACGATCCTGATCGCCTGCCGGATGCCTTTACCGCTGATGAAGCCGAGGAGGCGAAGCTCACCTACTATGTAAAAGCAAGCGGTCTCAGGGGTGCCCTAGTCGCGCTTGGCTCGGCCCTTGTGCGCCGACCAGTTCCTACCCTGAGGGGGCTGCTCTTCGCGTTAAGGCTGGGCGGAGCTGATCTCGGCAAGATCGGCTTTGGCCTGTTCTACTTCATCGAGGCGCTCATGATCGGTCGTTGGATGCGGCGCGAGCGTCTCACGCACCTGCATGTGCATTTCGCGACTCCGGCCTCAACCGTCGGACTGATCGCCAAGCAGATCTTTCCGATCGGCTTCTCGTTTATGGTGCATGGCCCGGATGAGTTTTACGATGCGCCCGGTTATCGATTAACCGAAAAGATCGAAGGCGCCGATTTTGTGCTCGCGATTGGGGCCTATGCTCGCAGTCAGCTGATGAAGCTCTCGCCGCCGAACTGTTGGCACAAGTTCGATGTTTGCCCCCTCGGGGTTGATCCGCAGCGCTTCCAAGCGGTCGAGGTTCGCGAGCAGGCGGACCCACCGGAGGTCATCTGTGTCGGCCGCCTGGTGCCTGCAAAGGGGCAGCATGTGTTGATTCAGGCCTTGGCTAAGCTGCGCGATCTGGGGACCAAGGTCCGGCTGCGGCTGGTGGGCGATGGCCCTGATCGGCCCTCGCTTGAGCGCCAGGTTGCCGAGCTCGATCTCGGTGATCGGGTCATCTTCGAAGGCGCGGTCAACCTCGACCGTGTTCAGGCCCTCTATCGGGGCGCTGACATCTTTGCCCTCGCAAGCTTTGCTGAGGGTATCCCGATCGTGCTCATGGAGGCGATGGCGATGGAGATCCCCTGCGTTACAACCTGCATCACCGGCATCCCCGAGCTGATCCGCGACGGCATCGACGGCATCCTGGTTGCCCCCTCCGATGATGACGAGCTGGCCGACGCGATCGCCCGCCTGGCCCAGGATGCCGGACTGCGGCGCCAACTCGGGCAGGCGGGCCGTGCGCGCGTGCTCGACAAGTACGATCTTGGGCGCAATACCCAGCGTCTGGCGACGACCTTCCGCCGCCGTCTTGGCGAGCGCCCTAGCCTAGAGCGGAGCCACTGATGCTCATGACCATCCTTGCTATCGCGCTGATTGCGATCACGCTGCCAGGTACGATCGAACTCTTGGCCCTGACCCTAGCGAGCCTGTTTCATCGCAATGCTCCGCTCGATAAAGCGGCGGCCGAGCAGTTACGGATCGCGGTGATCATCCCGGCCCATAATGAGCAGCTAACGATTGCCCGTTGCGTCGAGAGCATTGCTGCATCACGCCAGGGTATGGACGCCGAGATTGTCGTCATTGCCGACAATTGTGACGATGATACCGCTAGGCTCGCCGGCAAGGCGGGCGCTAGGGTATTAGAGCGCCAGCATGAAGAACAGCGCGGAAAAGGCTATGCGCTGGATTTCGCATTTCAAACCTTGCTGCCCGAGGGCTTTGATGCCTTTCTCATCGTCGATGCCGACAGTTTGGTCCAAGAAGATTTCCTGCCGGTCATGGCAAGCCTGTTCGCCCAGGGTGCCGACGCGGTACAGTGCCGCTACACACCTCTGAATGTCGAAGCAAGTCTGCGCACCCGGCTGATGAACGTCTCACTGATGGCCTTTAACGCACTGCGCCCGCGCGGGCGCAGTGCGCTCGGTCTCTCTGCCGGCATTCTCGGTAACGGCTTTGGGCTGTCAGCGGAGACCCTAAACGCCGTGCCCTACACCGCGGCCTCGGTGGTTGAGGATCTGGAATACCACATCCTGCTCACAAGGGCCGGACGCCGCGTGCGCTTTACGGATCGTACTTGGGTTAAGGCTGATATGCCCACCGGCGGCCAGGGTACCCAGACCCAGCGTGCTCGCTGGGAGGGTGGGCGCTTTCGGATGATCGGCACCCATGTGCCCCTGTTGCTGAAGCGCGTGCTCTCAGGCGAACGGCTGCTGGTCGAGCCCATGCTCGATCTGCTCTTGTTGCCCCTGAGCTATCACGTCTTACTGCTCTTATTCACCATCGCCATTCCAGTTGGCTTCGCCCGCGTCTATGGGCTCATTGCGTTAGCGCTGGTCTTGCTTCACACCCTGATCGCAATTCGAGTTGGTGGCGGTAACCTGCGTGATCTCAGAACCTTAGCCATTGCGCCATTCTATATCCTCTGGAAGCTGACCCTGTTGCGGCTTATCGGGCGCTCCGCTCGCCAGAATGCAAGCTGGGTTCGCACCGATCGCGAATCTGGAACCCATGCGCGGCGTGATTGAATCAATTGAACAAATTCATACTGGGGGAGATAACAATGACAGTACCATCGAGCTACTATCAATTCTACCGACAAGACATCTTACAGTTTATTCCTGAGACTTACTCAAGAGTCCTCGAGATAGGCTGCGCCTCAGGAAAATTTCGAGCAAATCTAAAAGCAAAAAATGAGTATTGGGGGGTAGAACTCGATCCATCAGTAGCGGCAGAGGCTCAACATGTGCTTGATAAGGTCCTGGTCGGTCGTTATGAGGAGGTTAGTGATGAACTCCCCGATGGCTATTTTGATCTTGTCGTCTGCAACGATGTGATTGAGCACATGCCTGATCACGACGCCTTTCTGAGGGATATTCAGTTAAAGATGGCACCTAAGGGCCATATCGTGATCTCGGTTCCGAATGTTAGATTTATCTGGAACCTTTGGGAGTTATTGGTAGAAAAAGATTGGCAATATTGTGATGCCGGCGTGCTAGATCGAACGCATCTCAGGTTTTTTACTCTGAAAAGTCTCCGGCGCTCGCTAGAAGCGGCCAACTACGATATAAAGATGATTACACACCTTAATACATTTAAGCCGGGGCCAAAGATCAAGCGCGTCATCTACTACTTGCTGCCAATTCTACTTGGCCGTGACATACCTTACCTACATGTTGGTGCGCTGGTGCAAAAACAATGAATGAAGGGAGATAGCGCTAGCGCTCGAGATAGCGTTCGTATTCGGTATTGCGCAGAGCTTGCTCTACCTCCTGATAATTGGCTATCAGCTGTCGCAGGTCGTCCGATAAGAGTTTGCGATGATCACTGGTGATAGCAATAGGCTTGAGGCCGAGAAACCTAAATATCTCTTTATCATAATGGGAGCGACGCGCTGTATCAGCAAAGAGATCCTCGTAACGAATATTCAACACTCGATCCTGGGATAAGTCTTGGATCATCTGCTGATGTGTCTCGAGTTCTTTCTGAAAAAGGTCTAAGCCCTCTAGGAGTTGAGGTATCTCGAGAACGATCTTATCCTTGTTGTGTGGGTTAGCGCTTTCAAGAGTCGAAGAGAAAACTGCAACTCCAGATTCCTGCATCTTTTCAAGAGAAATAAGTCGTTTCAGAACGTTTTCTCGATAGAGGTTGATGATAAG
Source organism: Halochromatium sp. (assembly GCA_010912705.1). Taxonomy (GTDB): domain Bacteria; phylum Pseudomonadota; class Gammaproteobacteria; order Chromatiales; family Chromatiaceae; genus Lamprobacter. Next base: position 369,253 of record POWB01000001.1, on the reverse strand, counting down.
GATGTCGTCTCGTGACGAAAGATAATTGCAGATATTGCGACGACGGAAATTAACAGAGAATTCTTTAACCCCAATCGTTTTCAGTGCCCCCCGCCTTTTTAGGTTGATTGGCTTGCCTTTGCGCAGATGTGAGTAGGCAGAGTAGATCTGGCTAAGATAAAAGAAAGATGCGCTCGTGAAAATAAAATCGAGATAACGTTCTGTAGATCTCTTTCTGGTTTTAATGCGTGAAAAGATCTTAAAGGGTAGCGTCCACTCCCCTAGCACCTCGCCATAGTTTGTTGCTTCGGGATGTGCATTCAGAAGATTAGATAGGTAGTTGCTGCCACTTCTACCCATTGTGAATATGATGTGCTTCTTCATTGCGAGATCTTATTGCCTTCGCAGGTCATGAATTGTTTTGGAAATATTCTAGTAATTTCGGCCGAATAATGCTCTTCCATACCGCATATCCGTCTGAATTTAGATGCAGTCCATCGCTGTAGAGCTCAGGGCGTAGTTTGTCGTCACTATCGAGGAGCGGAGCGGTAACATCTAAGAAGGTTACCTTTTCTGTTTCTTCTGCGTACGACCTTAATCCCAGATTAGCTTGTTCTTGGATCTGTCTGCGATGGTTAAAGTAGGGTGAAGGTTTGATTGAAAGCAGAATGATCTCAGTATCAGGCAGACTTTTATGGATGTATTGAATCAAGTTTGTAACACGCCCAACTGCTAGACCAGACCAAGACCATCGTGAGCCAAGATCGTTTTCACCAGTATAAAGAACAATCACTTTGGGATCGAATCGAGTAATCAGGCGATCAGCATAAAATAGAATGTCAGATGTTTGTGCACCACCGAAACCATGATTTACTGTCGGTATTGGCTGCATGTCTTCTTGTAGGCTGTCCCAGAATCTAATGCTCGAACTGCCTACGAAAAGGGCGCTTGCCTGGTAGTCTGCATCTGGGCTGGTTCTCTGTTCGATCGCAATAATATCTGACTCCCATCGCTTTGGATCAGGATGGAGCTTCGAATAACCGATAGTTGCAACTGCAGCCAGACCTATGATTAGCAAGAGTCCGGCGACTACAATTAAGGGCTTTGTTTTCGTTTTCACGATGCACTCTGCTGAATTGGTGATTTATCAGTGTTACGGCTGTCTATAGCAACCGCCCAGATAGCGTTTTGGCAAAACCTTTTATGCCCTTGTGGTCAATAACGCTTTGTTTTGTCGATGATAATACATCATAACCAGGCCGCAGAAAGTGAAAAACAGGAGGAAAGGGATCAGGATACGTAATAAGCCCTCGGTTGGATAGATAACATCAAGCCAATTAATCATCGGCAATACGAAAGAGTGTCCGGTATAGATAATCAACGAGCCTTGGCCGAATACGGCAAGCGGATAGGTTACGCGTTCAGCCAGTGACTCCGGGCGCAGATCGATGATGACGAAGAGTAGTAGAACAAGCAGCGTCGGTCCGGCAAAAAACAGCCAATACCAAAGTCTTGGTGGGGCTTTGATATCGCCAACAACAACATTATGTATAGAGAACTCTTGGAAATAGATTCCTAAAACGACTCCGGATATGGTAAGTATCAACGATATTGGTATCAGATAATAAGAAATCTCCGTGATGCGGCCGGCATTATTGAGCTTCCTCAAGAAGTAACCGGCAAGAATAGCCAGGATTGCTGACCCTGATAGCTGCAAATAAGCATAGGGGCCGGAAATGAAAGTCAGTCGTAGGTACTCGAGAATGCCAAGATGGTCGGAATTTTCTGGTAGGTAGAGATCTAATTCTTCATAACGGCGAAACACTAAAGCGTCGTCAAAATGTCAGAGTTGAAGTAGTAGATAGCCCAGTATCCAAAACGAAGCACCGAGAATAAGGCTGTTGCGCACAAGACTTTTGGTTAAAAACCTTAGCCATAGAGGTAGCGTGAACAGAGCGATTGCATAGTAGTTTAAGATGCTGTAGGTTCCGTAAAGCCAATGTGAAGGATTGGTGTCGCCTTGGATAACTAAGTTGATATAGTTAGGAATGCAAATGATAATTGCGTAAATAAAGAGGAGTCGGGCCCGAGCGTAGATCTTCTTGCTAACGGGGCCTGGTGCTGCGATATATTTATCAATATAGATATATCCAATCGTGATGCCAAATACAATAATAAAGGCAGTGGTTGCAAACCTTCCCAGAAATAATACTGGCTCCATTAGAAAATCGAGACTTGGGAGTCTGTCAAAAACCCCCGGTCCGAAATGAATGGTGATCATGCACAAAATTGCGAAAGCACGCGTTTTGTCAATCGCAGTTAGTCTTCTCTTTTGTGTGGCCATATCTTGGGCTAGTCTAGCAAGGTGCGATGATAGTCGTTTGGAGCCTTAGGTAGGCCGAGATTTATTGAGAGTGGCGCAAGTCAATAGGGTTATGATAGTCTGATTTTGCATCCGCGGCGAGCATATCTAGATTTCGGGTTGGCTCATTGCACGACAGAGCAATATGAAAATATCACAAAACACAACAGCGGCCTATCATACTTTTCAATCGGTGCGATTCTTTGGCAGTCTTGATGGCTTGAGGGCATTGAGTATTTTGGCCGTGCTTTGGCATCACACGATTCCTCTTCAGGATGCTGTCCCAATTGGCCAGCGTGGGTTTCTCGGCGTCGATCTATTTTTTGTCATTAGTGGCTTCTTGATTCCTACGCTATTATTGCGTGAGCGGGAGCGTTGGGGCGAAATATCACTTGCTGGATTCTATTGGCGTCGATTTTTACGGATATTTCCTCCCTACTACTTGGTTCTAGGTATCTATGCGGCTATTTTTCTGGTGCTTGCTCAATCAGGGCGGGCGGCGACCTACTGGCAAGAGTTACCATTCTACCTCACCTACACTTCAAATTGGATCGATGCAGATGTCTTTGGTATTGCTTGGTCATTGGCATGTGAGGAACAGTTTTATCTCTTGCTGCCACCCTTAATGATTTTGCTGTCAGGAAGGTGGCTAGCGGTATTTGGTCTTTTCTTCTTAGTGCTAAATCAATTAGTGAATTTTGGGGTGCTTGATGGGTTGCTTGCGGCAGTGATACCCAATGCTGAGCATCTAGAGGTTTTGCAAGCGACCTTCACCCCTATTGTGCTTGGTGTTTTTTTGGCATTTCTGATGAACAAACCTCAGGGATATTCCCTTATTAGATCAATTCTTGGCTATCGTTGGTCGGTTATCATTATTGCGATTGCTCTGCTTGTCTTCTTGATGATGCCTAATGATGATATCAGTGGCATGCATCGGCTGGTTATACAAATGCTGCTCACGCTATTGGTGAGTGCCGCCGTTGTCCGTGAAGATAATGGCTTCGCAGGTTTTCTTCAGCTAGCGCCTTTACGTCGACTTGGGCGTGTGAGTTATGGCGTCTATCTCTACCACTTACTGGTTCTTGATTTTTCACTCCGTCTTATCAGCCCGGACGCTCCGCTCTCTCAAGCTTTGTTACTAGTGACGGTCATCATCTTGAGTTGGCTGGTCGCGGAAGCAAGCTTTAGGTTTATGGAGAAGCCTTTATTGCGTTTGCGTGGGCGTATTGGCTCGCATTCAGCCTAGTTATTTAGGGTTGAGAAAGGTAGGCAATCATAGAGCCTGTAGGGGATAACTTAGGAGCCAAAAAAATGGGCGATACGACGGCGTTCAAGCTCTGGCTCCATGTTTGGATCGAATCCACCCTCACGCTGTTCGATGAGGTCTGCCCAGGGTAGTTGCTTGGTTTGCTCTGTGAGTTTATCAACCAACTGATCTACTCGACCCACAACGCGCGCTGGCACACCTGCAACGATGTCACCTGGTGCAACGTCTTTGCTTACGACTGCGCCAGCCGCGACTACAGCGTTAGGTCCAATAGTGACTCCCGGGAGGATGATTGCCTGGTGTCCGACATAGACATTGTCTTTGAAGACGACCTTTTCAACGCGATCTAGTTTGACTCCGTAAGCACGGTTGAGCATAGCGATAGAGCCATCGTGTGCAAAGACAGAGCACTGTGAGAATTGAACGTTGTTGCCAATGCTGACGTACTGAGGATCAGGGATATTTGTTCCGGGGAGTAGACTAAAGTGCTCTCCAACCTGATGAAAACGGCCATGGCGTTTTAGGAAAGCGCCGAGTTCCTCGCTCGTTGGCTGGCATACACGTCGATAGAGTCGTTTTGCGATACCATGCTCGAAGGCAAGCCATCTCAACGCCTTCTTAACCCATTTGAACATCATTCTTTTCCTCTTATATCAGAAGGTTGGTTTTGTATTACCAGCGTACGATTCAGGTCAAAGTCCGTTTGAATTTGAAAGGCCGCTGATCCTCAACGACTAGGGGCGCATCCTCAGTTGTAGGCTCACGCATATTGTAGACCAGTACGCCTTCTGCCCATCCGGTAAGGATAAACAAGAGATGGACAGTTTGCGACCCTAGGTAGACCGTTGCTAAGGAGATGAAGTAGACCGCATAGACGGAGGCGAGTGTGAACGTCAGGATTCGAATCTCGGAATTGGGTGGGGCGCGCACGCCGCGTATCATGAGTCGCACTGACATCCAGACAAAGGTGAACCAGAGCAGATAGAGGGCAAGGATTCCATGCATGAGAGCAAGGAGCAGGTAATAGTTGTCGATGGAAGGCTGTCGGGGGTCCTTCGGCCAGTGGTGTCTGCCCCAGCCAAGCCAAGCGTGCTCAAGCGCAACATCCCAATAAGTCTCGATCAATTCCCAGCGGTAGGCGGCTGTCTCCTGGGTCACGGATTTAGCATTCTCTCGACCGACTCCGGCCCAGGATTTTAACCATAAGAACCCTGGAATGCTGATGGTGATTGCGAGTACCGCGATGACCAGCAGCGTCGGTCCAGGCCGTCGTGAGCGACCGACAGCCATGACAGCTGCGCCGCCAATGGCCCCAATCCAGGGGCCTTTGCACATCGTCATGATCACGCCCGCGACCATGCCCCAGGTGATGATGAAGGCGAAGCTGAAGCCCATGAATTGATTTTTGCCGAAGATGCGTAAATCGTCCCAGTGACCGCGCCAGTGCAGCCAACGCTGTAGGCGAAAGCCGACGACCATGATAATTCCGGCTAGGATGGCATGGCCATAGGGACCTGCGACTCGCGTAAAGCCCCAGCGGAAGGTCGTGATCCAGACATCTTGTCCCGGAAAAAAGGGATTCAGGATGCGATCCCATGGCGTGTAGGCCATCTTGAATTCCCACAATGAGATGACGGCGACAGCAAAGAGCAGGATGACCATTCGCTTTCCGGCCTCAATGCTCAGTCCATTGGGGACGATGAGGGTCTTGGCCAGAAAGTAGGGCAGCACCATCGATGCGATCACGTCGATGATGAGGTTTTGTGCGTCCTTGTAGCCGGATGCAGTAAATTCTGATAGCCCGATTAAAGACGCAAACATCACCACCACGATATCCATCAGCGAGAACTGATAGGTTCTGGAGTCGCGGAGTAGCCAGATCAGGGCGATCGGCATGATGGCCGCATGTTGAAAGCTGAGATCAGGCAAGCCTGGGGCATACCAGCGGTAATGGCTCGGCAGCAGGATGACCACTGGAAAGTAGACATTCAAGAAAGCGAACGCTGAGCCACGCTGCAGGACAACGATCAGTGCGATGAGTCCGGGAAAAGCCGCGATGATATGCATTGTGTGACGCTAACCGCAGGGGCGGCTTCCGATCAGCATGCTGCTTTTCGATGGTATTTTGGGATTGATTATCTCGCGCTCGAGATGACGTCCTGGTAGAGGGTGACCGCCGCTTCGATCTTGGCCTCCCAACTGTAACGCGCTTCCACCCTTGCTCTGCCGGCCTCACCGCGTCGGCGCCAGTCCTCGGGATGCTCGGCGAGATCGACGAGCGCTGCTTCGATGCCAGTGATCGCCTCGGCATTACCCCCGGCCGAAACCTTGCGCCCCACCTGCTCGTCGACAAGCTCGGCAGGGCCGCCATAATCGATCGCGATCACCGGCCGTGCTGAGGCCATTGCTTCGAGCAGCACCGCGCCGCCGGATTCGCGTATCGAGGGTAGGCAGAAGCAATGCGCGCTTGCCATGAATCGGTGGATCTCGGCGAGTGGCTGTTGTCCGGCGAAGTCGACGACATCGTTAAGCCCCAGGGCGCGGGCCTCTGCTTCCCAGGGTGTCCGCATTGGGCCGTCACCAACAATGGTCAGCTGTACGGGCCATCGGTCGTGCAGCCGATGCATGGCGCGTAGGAGCAAGGGGATGGCCTTAAACGGCACCAAGCGGCCGACGAAGAGGATCTGGAGCGGGTGCTGGTTGCTGGGTGCTCCCGGCCAGGGCTGGACTGGAAAGCGCTCGAGATCAACGGCGTTCTCGAGCATCGAGACCGATTTGTTGTGGTAGCGACGCGGGTACCAAGCTTGGGTCGCGGCTGTCGCGACCAGGATTCTGCTGGCGTGGCGGGTGGTTCCCATGATTCCGTCGAGAACCCGCCCGAGGTTGCGGATTGGATAGAGCCAGGCTGCGTCCTGTTTCATGAACTCGGGAAAGCTAGTCGGAGATTGCAGACCCCCGTTGAGCGGGCCGAGCACCAGGGGTAAGCCGGTCCGATACAGGATCGAGGTCGCCGAGGGCGAGACCGGGGTTGGGCAGTGGATCAGATCCCAGGGCCAGCCCGAGGTGGCGCCTCGGCGACGCCTGATCTGCTTGAGGGCTGCGCGGTCGTAGACGTAGAAGTCCAACGACGAGAGTAGGAACACCGCGTGCTGGCTGTTTGGGAATAGCCGCGAGGCGAGCCGATAAAGCGGGCCGGCAAACCATTCGGTATCGATATAGAGGATCTCGGAGCCGGGCAATGGCGCGCCTTGTGCCTCGAGAGCAGCGCGGTTGCGCACATGGGTCAGTAGGGTGACTGGCAGTCGTTGCGCCATGCGTGAATACCATTCCCAGCCGATCTGCGACACCGAGCCCATGCCGGGACCGCACTGGTAGGCCGACATCAGCAGGCGCGGCGTCTGAGCCCTGGGGTTATTGGAGGCTGTCATTGCTTGTACTCGATGAGGCCGCGGTGTGCGCCAAAACGCTTGTCGCGCAGGTAGCCGAGCTGACCGATGAAGATCGGGATCTGTTGTAGGTGCGAGTGGATGCCGTAGAGGAACAGCGTCCAGGCGTCAGCGCCGCGCCAACGCTGACGCCAGGCTGTGCGGACGATCAGGATCAGCAGGAATAGCAGCCAGCCGAGGATGGGCCAGGGGCTCGCGAGCAGTAAGGCGAAGAGTGCAGCCCCCGCGAGGCTGCCAATCAGGAGACTGGCATGGATCTGATTGCGCCGCGTCGTATCCGCCCACAGCGGCAGCTCAGTGTCACGGTATCGTGCCGAGACCTCGGCATAGGCATGACCGGTGCGGGTAGTGCGCCGCCAGTATTGGGACCAGCGCGTCATTGCCAGGTCATGGCTGGTCATTGGGATGTCAAGCCGCCAAGCTTTGAGACCTAGGGCGCGGATGCGCCGCCACAGATCTGGCTCTTCGCCGGCTATCAGGGTCTCGTCGAAGCCATCGACAGATTCCAAGACATCGCGCCGGATCAGCGCATCGCCGCCGCAATAGTCGACCTCGCCTGCCGCGCCTTGCCAGTCAAGATCCAGCACCCGGTTGTAATAAGAGTCCTGCGGACGGCTCTCCCAGCGGTTGCCGCTGACGCCAGCAACAGCAGGGTCATCGAAGACAGGCAAAGCCCGCTTAACAAACTCTGGATCAAGCTGCGTGTCGCCGTCGAGGAATAGGATCAGCGGTGCTCGGGCCGCGCGCCAGCCGGCATTGCGGCCGATAGCGGCCGTTGGACGCTGCGGCTGGACGCGAATTATGCGCACACCGAGGGACTCGGCGCGCTCGATGCTGTCGTCGGTCGAGGCTGAGTCGACGTAGAGGATCTCGACCTCGCCGCCGATTGGTGCCATCGCCTGCACCGATTCCAGGCAGGCGGTTAGCCGGCGGCCCTCATTGCGGCCGATCACGACCACCGCAAGCGATGCAGGGGCCTGCTGGTGCTCAGGGGCTTGCTGGTCAGTGCTCATTGCAGCTCCTTTAGGATAAGGTCACGGTAATCTTGGGCACGGGCCGCGGGATCAAAGCGAGTGGCGAGGAGCTGCCTCGCACCCTGCACCACCTGTTCGAGTCTGGATGCCTCAAGTGCGCCGATGGCGAGCAAGTGCGCGGCTAGCGCCTTGGGATCATCAGCGGCGAATCGGAAGCCGGAGACGCCGTCAGTGACCAGGCTGCCGGCACCACCGCTGTCTGGTACCAGGACCGGCACACCGGCCGTCATCGCTTCTAAGATTGCTAGCCCGAAGGGCTCGACTGGGCAAAGGTGCAAGAGCAGATCGGCCTCGCGCAGGCAGTCCACAGCCTGCGGATTAAAACCGGCTAGCTCGATCATGGGATAACCGGCCCGCGCGCGATCACGCAAAGCCTGGTAATCCCAGCCCTCGCCGTAGATCTTAAACTGGAAGCGCTTCAGCGCTGGCTCGAGATCAACGGCTGCGAACAGCAGGTCGATGCGCTTGATTGGATCGATGCGGGAGATGATGCGAATCTGCTCAAGCGCCCAAGGCCGATCTGCGCGCCGACGTGGCAGGGCTGCGGCATAGTCGTCATCGAGGAAGTTCTCGATGACACTGATTCGATCATCACGGACCTGGTGTGCGAGCAGCCGTTCGCGCACGAACTCGGAGACGGCGACGAACCGGACCCCGAGGCGATTGAGCAGGCGTTTGCGCCCATAGCTCAGGCGCTCATCGGTGCCGCCGTGGACCAGATGCAGATGCGCACAGCGCCGCCGAGAGAATCGACTGAGCGCCCAAAACAACAGCGAGTGGCTGACACCGGTGGCCACGAAGACCCGGCGCGGGTCGCGACTTGGGATCTGTTGGTTATCCTGATCAAGGAAACGACGGATGATCGGGGCGAGTGACTTGGCCCCGGCGAACGGCTGTACCTGAAGCCCCTGGGCTGCTGCCGTATCCAATGCGGGTCCAGGAGGTGCAACGAGGGTGGTCTGGAAATCATGTCGGAGACGAATGGCGGTGGCAATCGCCATCCGCTCGGTGCCGTAGAGATTGCCGCTGTGAAGGACATATAGCAGCGGAATCGGCGAGCCGGATGGTTTTGACGGTGGAATTTCCATCATGGCGCTTAGCTCCTGTTGCTCGCAGCGTCGGTTTGCTCTGAGCGGTAGCGTGCCAGAGATTTTGCTAGCTGACTAAAATAGCCGCTGCGCTTGAACAAAGGCGCATGATTGAGCACAGCGCCGACCACCTCGGGTGAGGCGCGCTCAATGATGCGAAGTGCGCGCTTGAGCTGCCTGACGGGGGTATCGATTGAATCAACGATGATTAGTGTCCCATAGCAAATGCCGGCAATGGCCTCAGCGCTCGCCGATAAGAGGATTGCGGGGCCATCGATCAAGACGAGCCGGTACTGCTTCTGGATGTCGTCAAGAACCTGCCTAAAGCGTACAATATTCGCGAGTTCTTCAGCGTCGGCATAGCGACCGAAACCAATCCAATCTGCATCCTCAGATCCTCTGCGAATGATCACTTGATCGAGCTCGGCGGTATCACGCATCAGTTCCATGAGTCCAGGCGATGCGGGTGCTGAGCTTAACTGTGGTTCAAGCTTTTGATTCTGGTCTGTCTTGTCAGCCTGTTTTCGCTTAGTGAGATTGTTGTAATCGATCTCACGCGCTGCCGCTTCCAGCGCAGCACTGCGATTTGAAGGGTCGCAAGATAAAACGAGGGTGTTGATGCCCAGTCGCTGCAAATGATCCGCAAGCTGATAGATGACAAATGTCTTGCCAACGCCCGGAAGGATAGCGGTGACGAAGAAGCTCGAGGCGGCATCGCTCTGATTGATGTCACGGAAGATGGAGATAGCAAGACGCTCCATCTGTTGATCGAATAAGATCCGCGCATCTTCATCTTGAATTACAGGCAGCCAAGAGTTCGGCGCAAAGCCAAGAATACGATGCAGGTCGATCGGTGTGCGAATACGGCTATCAAGAAAGTCAAGTGCAAGCGGAAGGACTAGAGCCGCACCGCCAGCGACAATAAGAAAAAGGATGAAGATCTTCTTGCGCCCACCGGATGCAGGTCGCAGTGGTACCTCAGCTAGAGAGATCAGTCTGACATAACCGGGAGCATTCTCCTCGATCTTGATCTCATCAATGCGGTCAAGGATGAGTGTGAGCTGACGCCGCTGACGCTCGAGCTCCTCCTTGATCCGCAATCCTTGATTGTAGACTTGCATAAAGTTTTCGACTTCTCGTGTCCGCTCATCGACGCGTGCTTGGAGCGCCTGCTCAATTTGCTGAGCCTCTTCAGCCTTGGCCTCAAATGCAGCCATCTCAGCGCGCATGTCGGCGCGTCGTCGCTCATCAAGAATGGACTTGATCTCAGCAAATTTATCCTTAGTTGCCATCTCGATCTCTTGATTGATTTGCTCGATCTCGAGCTCATCGGCCTGCCGACCAGGATGCGTCGGTTTCAGTCCAGACATGGTTTGAATAAGCTGAGCGCGGCGCTGGTAGAGATAGGCTCGAAGGTCACCGAGAGGACGATCACTGGCTGTGAGCTTTTGTGCTTCCGCATCCACAGAGAGCTTGAGGAGTCGTTCATGTTTTCCTGTCAACGCCTCGAGTTCAGCCTCAGCCGTGACTCGCCGTTCAGTGGCCTGCGAAAGCGCGCTGGTCATATCGACTAAAATACGGTCATAGGGATTCTGCATGCCTTCTTCAAAGGTCATGAGTCCTAGTTTCTTGGCCGTGCTCTCGAGTTCTTTAGAAAGCTGAGCAATCCTGACATCATGCTCTTGACGTCGATTGTCGAGGTTCTCGAGCCTTAGGCTCTCCCCAAAAAAGATCTCCTCGCGAGCGGCCTTGAGGTAACTTTCTACGACCGCATTGACAATAACGGGAATGACTTTAGGGTCTTCATCCCAGAGTCCGATTGTTATCAGATAGGTGTCGTGGACGGCCTTGATTTGTAGGGACCAAGAGAGCCGTTGTATGGCTCTTTGCTCTGACTCATCCGGCTTTTGCCAGTACCATCGTTTATCTCCTAAACTGTCAAGAGCGCGCTTGAGCACATCGAAGCGGGTCATGGTTCGCATCTGCTGCTGAGCAAGGCGATTATACTCACTGACGGATCGGGTTTCGATCTCTTGGATGGTGCGCAGATTGGGTGCGTAGCGATAGTTGATCTGAATCACCGCCTCAGAATAATAACTCGCCGTCCCTTTTTTCCATGCCACGGGCAAGCCAATACCAGCGATCAAAGAAAAGACAATAATCGACTTCAGCCAATGCCGCTGTAACGATAACAGCGGCATGATGACCTTGCCCGGTATGCGCTGCTCTGGTGCGCCTGTGGTATCGGTCTGCGCCGGGCTCACGTCGAAATTTTCTTGCTTGCTATACGGTTAAGATAACGAGCGGCAATAGACTGAAACCATGCCCGCTCTCCAGGATCAAACACCAAGAAAAAGATAGATGCTAAGGTGATGCAGCTATAAATAAGCCCAGCGCCAAGTACGATGGCGGCTAGCTCGAGTCGCTCGAGTCCATCCGGTAAGAGGTTAAATGGCGCGGCGACGAGAGCCCCAACGAGATAAGGCAGTAAGCCTGGTATAAAGACGCGTTGCAAGTAGTCTCTGGAGCTGATCCTGAGTAAGCGATTGGCGCGGACGATGAATACAAATGCTGATAGCAGCGTTGACAAGATGATTGCCACGACAATGGGAAGTAGCTGCCAACTACCGGTGATCAGCCAAGATGCTGGTACCAGTAAAAGCAAAAGGAGAATATTCGGAATGGTGTAGTAGAACCCTTCATGCGGGCGTCCGATGCCATTGAGGATAGATGTGCCTGGACCAGTCAGCTGATTGACCTGAACTGAGATAGCAAACAGAAGCATCATCACTGCCGCCCCTGGGTATTGCTGACCTAGCCAAACATCGAGAATGGGTTGAGGTAAGACGACGAGAAAAGCGCAGACGAAGGCGGCAGTCAGATTCATGTATCTGCCACCTTTAAGGTATAACTTGGACAGGCTCGCGCGGCCGTTGGGGTCATTCTCAAGCCCGCTGTGCATATAAGAAGCTGCGGGGATGAAGGCCGTGGCAAAGACACTCGGGATGGTTCCCGCCATACCTGGGAGCTTCTTGGCAATATCAACTAGTCCGGCTGCCTTGACGCCAATTAAGGTTGCAGCAAGGAGGCGCTCGATAGAATGCAAGAGGATGGCCATAAAGCCGAGTAGCTGCACGGTGCCACCAAACTGCAGGATGACACGCAGCGACTCTCTAGTGATATGCTTTGGTGACAGGCTAAACCAGCGCTCGGTTCTGACAACTGTGATTAACGCAAGGACCGTTTCAATGAGCATGCGAATGAGATAGGCCTCAGCGAGTCCTTGCAAACCGCGCCCTAGGCCGACTAAGGTAAAGATCAGTATCGTCTCGATGAGGTAGCCAATGACCCAGATCGTCTGTTGTGCGGTAATTCGCTGGCGACCGATTAAAGTATCCTTAAATACAGAAAATGCAATCGACGAGAGGAAGACCGCGACGACGATCAGCACGACTTCGCCAGCCTGCGCTTGAATTTCAGGTGTTACCTTCAGCCAAATGAGCAATTGCGGCAGGAGAAGATAGACCAGCATAAACAGTAGGAGGCTAAGGCTGGTCGTAATCAAGACGCCTGTCGCTAAGATGCCGTTGGCGCGGTGATATTCGCGCTTGGCGGAATATTCGGCGACATATTTGATGTAGACATTAGAGATACCAAAGGTCGAAATACCTAGGTAGCTCACCAGCACAAAGGCTGTGGCCCAGATGCCATAGGCTTCGAGGCCAATATGCGCTAATACAAATGGAGGGATGAGAAAGCGGGTGACTAAATAGCCAACCTTCGCCACCATCTGCACACTAACATTGCGCGATAAGGCGTCTTTGGTTTCTGCTGCATGATTCGGCGAGTCGGTAGTGGTGTTGTTGTCAGTGGTGCCATGAGAGGTTGGCATGAGTATCGCTACCTAGTCGCTGTTGATGCCGGTGAAGGTCTGAGTGAAGATCAAGAAGGATGTGACCGGGTTGATTTGACGCATCAGATATCCGACTCGCCCAAGGCCGCTGCTTGGAACATAGAGTACATCCCCTTGAGATAGAGAGACATTCAGTTGTGGCTCAGGCCGAAGTAGATCGCGTAGATCGACGGTCATGCTCGCATTTTCTGAGGGACGCACCAAGGTTATCTGTCTGGGGTCACCATCCTCAGTCAAGCCGCCAGCGCGCGCAATGATATCAAGGAGAGTCATTTCGGGACTGAGATTATAAGCACCTGGACCGTTGACCTGTCCAAGGGCATAGACTAGCTGGTCATCGGCGTCTGGGATATAGACGAGATCACCGGCGCGGAGTTGCAGGTTCAAGGCCAGATTTCGCCCTGCCAGCAGGTCCTTGAGACTCACCCAGACAACGCGATCGCGACCACGAAACACGGCGCAACGGGTCAGGGTTGCCTTTTCCGCCCCGGTTCCGCCGACCGGAAGGCCACCGGCAAGGGTAATGGCCTCAAGCAAGGTTGGAGGATTAGTGAACTGCAATGCACCAGGGTTAGTGACTCGCCCTAGTATCAGAATTCGGTTGGAGACATAATCGGTGACTTCAATTGAGATCAGCGGCGTTTCGTAAAAACGAGCGAAGGCCTGGGTAACAGCTTGATGGGCTTCCTCGCGGCCAAGACTACCCAGTTTGATTGGGCCTGCGACTGGCAGACTAATGTAACCATCCGGACCTACAACATGCTCACCTGATAGCTCAGGGCGGCGCCAGAAGGTGATGCTGAGCTTATCTCCAGGGCCAAGCTCGTAGGTGGGAGGCGGGGGATTGTTAAAGGCCGCTAAGGCGGTTGCCGTACTGTAGGCATCGTTTTTCTCGTTGACGACGAAGGTTTCGTTGGGGCGGTCCTTGGGCAGCGGTGGCGTAGCCGTCATAAAGCTACAGGCGGGAGCTGTCATAGCAAAAATGATAACGATCAGCCTTCGCATCCGCTGTGGTGAAGAGCCTGGTTTCAGTAAGCGTTGTGCAAGTTGGGCAGGTGACATCGATTCCGGCGCACTTGCGCTAGGGGGTCTGGTCAGCATGTCATTTAGACGATGAGACATGCTAAGTGTAAAGTAGGTTCGAGCAAGGTAGGGTCTTGATTGAGTGCTCTCCAGCTGAGGAGGCCGTATCGAGAACCCTGCTCAACACCTGAGGGCATTGTAGATGTGTAGACGGGGTCAGCGGGATGCTTAGGGCGATTTTAGTGAGGGCGCAGGGTTCTAGCACTGCTCTGAAGCGAGAAAAAGAGCTGTGGGCTGTCAGCATCTTCGTCATCGTGGTGACGGCCTCGATCGGCTTCTTGCTCATGCCGTTGCCAAACGGCCAGTTGGCACAATCTGCACCTCCCATGAGCGTCGCCGCGGCCACAGCCGTTGTCGAGCCCCATCCACGGCTCGGGACGAATCTGCGTGCCCTCGAGGATTGGTCAACGCAGCTGCCGTTCCTAAACCTCTTCAAGCAGGCCCGGCCCTGGTTTACCCAATGTGATCCGGTACGAGACGCGGACTGCAACGGAGCCTGGGATACCGGTGAGGCCGCCGAACTCGATCTAGATGCCCAAGACTGGGTGCGCTCGCTGCCGGCTCCCGATGAGCCTGGCTTCTCGATCGTGGCGACAGTGTTGGCCTTACCAAATAGGCTTCCAGCGGGTCGCTATCTGATGCTTTATGAAGGGGAGGGCGAGCTGCGCTATCGGCTTGGGGCCCGCTTGCTCGAGGCCGAGTCTAGGCCGGGACGTGATCTGCTCGAGATCGATCCTGCCCGAGGCGTCGTCCATATCCAGATCTATTCGACCGATCCGCAAGGTAACGGAGATTATCTACGCAACTTTCGTTTGGTGCGCGAGGATCGCGAGGCCCTGCTGGCGGCTGGTGAGTGGTTTAATCCTGACTTTCTTGCCCGCACGAGACCCTATCAGGTGTTGCGGTTCATGGAATGGATGCGCACCAACGGCAGCCCGATCGAGCATTGGGAGCAGCGTGCCCGACCCGAGGACGCGGCCTACACCGGGGCCGCTGGCGTTCCACCCGAGCTGATGCTGGCGTTGGCCAACCGGCTTGGCGCTGGGGTCTGGCTGACCCTGCCACATCTGGCTGATGATCAGTATGTCGAGGAGTTGGCCCAGCTCACACGGGATACCTTGGCTGTGGATCAGCCGATCTATCTCGAGTATTCAAACGAGGTCTGGAACTCGACCTTTTCCCAAAAGGCCTGGGTGGCGGAGCAGGCCGAGGTACTCTGGCCAGGGGGGAGGGAGTCCCTCTTCACCAAGACCATGAACTGGTATGGAAAGCGCACCGCTGAGGTCTGCGAACGCTGGAAGTTGGTATTTGGCGATGCCGCTGACCGCGTCATCTGCGTCATGGCCGGGCAGGCGGCCAATCCTTGGGTCGTGCAACAGGCCCTGGAGTGTCCACTCTGGAGCGAGGGGGCTCCCTGTGTGGCGCATGGGATCGACGCCATCACGATTGCCAATTATTTCGGCGGTTACCTGGGCAGTTCAAGCTACGAGCAGATCCTGCAAGACTGGGCCGAGCGAGGGGCTGAGGGGCTCGACTTGCTTTTCACTGAGCTTGCGGAAGGCGGGCAATTACCCGATGCGCCGGCACAGGGGGCGTTGGTGCAGGCCGCTGACTGGCTTGAGCGGAACATCGCTGTGGCCGAGGATTTTGGACTCCCGGTGCTAGGCTATGAGGGCGGTCAGCATCTGGTCGGCGTTGGTCTGGTGGTCAACAATGAGGCAATTACCCAGCTGTTCGTGAGCGCTAACCGCGACCCCCGGATGGGACAGCTCTACCGCCGCTATCTGGAAGATTGGCAAACAGGCGGTGGCACCCTGCTGATGCATTTCAGTGATATCGCTACCCCTGGCCGCTATGGGAGCTGGGGGGCCTTGGAGCAAGTCCATGAGTATGGCTCACCCAAGTACGATGCCCTCAAGGCCTATCAGCGCGGGCCAGTGAATCTGGATGTGCTGCAGGCGCCCTCATCCTGGCGCTATGCGATCGAGGTTCTGAAGAGGAGAGCGAGCAACAACGAGGCAAGCGTTGACAACGCTGATCACCCATCGACGCGGTCACTAGCCGCGCCTGAGGGCGACGAAGCTAAGGATTCTGAGCTGGCTGATTTCTGAGCGTGGCTGAGCCTGGTGCTTCAGGATTCAGATTCAGAATCTCGATTCAGAATCTCGATCAGGAAGGCCGCATAGTCGGCGCCAAAGTGTGGATCGGTATACGCTTGGTGATGCAGATAGCTCTCGACCCCGAGCCCCTGCAAACGCTGATACAGCTGGACACCGAACTGTGGTGCGTGGGCGGCCCAGCCGCTTTCCCCGGGAGCCGCTGTCAGTCCGCGCTCGGGGTAGCTGAGGTGAATCGGTGGCGCATCAGCCGCGGCCAGTGCATAGGGTGAATAGCGCTCGATCTGATCCAGTAACTGGTCCCGACGTCCAAGCCAGGTTGCAAAGGCTGCTGCCCGGCCGGCGGGGTCGTAGATCCCAAAGGCATGGGCGCCATAGTTGATCGTTGGTATCCAGGCGCGCATCTGGGCGGGGTCAAGCGAGGTCTGGGCGTCGATGCCGGCCGCGGCCTGCAGGCGTGTTGATTCGCGCGCAATCGGATCAGTGCTATCCGGGTCCGCCATGTCTTGGTGCAGCGCCAGCCAGAGGGCGGTGAAGCCGCCGGCCGAGCCGCCCAGGGCCCCGACGCGCTCGGGGTCGATCTTCAGCTCATCGGCGAGCCAACGCAGCGTCTGCAGGGCGCGAGCGGCATCTTCCAGGGGCATCCGCACCGGTGGTCTGATGCCCTGCGCGGGGGCGGTATGAATGAAGCGGTAATTGATCGAGGCGACATGGATGCCCTGTTGCGGCAAAATGGCCTGCAAACCAAAGGTGTTGTCCTTGTCGAGTGCGCCCCAGCCGCCACCGTGGATAGCGATGACCAGCGGACGCGGTCTGGCCTCGGTTGCTGTCGCAGCTGAGCCAGGGGCCATCGTCTGCGCCGGGTAGAAGTCGATGGTCTGCTGCCAGTGGGCTCCGTAGGGGATATTGCGCCAGCCTGCGGCGGGCTGTGGACCGCCATCTGCTTCATCCGTCAGCACCAGGCGTGCGTCAATGTCTTCACTAGCAAAGGCAAAACGGCCGATGAGCACTCGACCTTGCTCTTCGACCTGATCGATTTGGCCGCGAAGCTGTGGGCGATGTGCTGGGGTCAAACGAGCCAGGTCCGCCCAGCGCAGTTCCGCAAGCTTGACCCGCCCTGACGCTGGGAGCGCTTGTGCCGAGCGAGCGTTTGGCTGGCGTCTCAGCGCCGAGAACTGATAGCGGTAGTCTCCCCAACCGTTGTTGACAGCAATCTGTAGCTGATCGGGGCCGACCAGGGTCAGTTCTTCGAGCTCAGCGATCAGTTGCCCCGGCCGCAGATCGCGGGCGCGTGAGTAGCGGAACTGCTGGGTGCCGGTCACAGCTCGCTCAAAGCGTAGGGCGCATGCCAAGAGTTGGGCCGGTGTTTGAGGGTGGCCCTCGAAGTTGCAGGGCGCTGGCGTAGCCGCCTTGACTGGGGTGAGCAGGAGGATGGTGATGATTGCAGTACGCAATCCGAGTCTTCTGTTCATACAGGTGTCCTGGTCTTTTTATTGCTTATTATCAATTAGTTACAATAGTTGTTACAAAAGTTGTTACAAAAGGGTCAGGCCCCCTCTAAGATCAGCCAATATCAGCATTTGGTCTGTTACTCTGTGACCAGTTGATTTCGGACACTTCCCAACAGCCGCAGGGCTCGTTGAAATAGATAGTATTGATGATCCTAACTAACTCTAACCCGAGGACTGAGAGCATGACTGAGACGACTAAGTGGGTATTCGCCTTCGACGAGGGCGATGGCAAGAACAAGAAACTGCTCGGCGGCAAGGGCGCCAATCTCTGCGAGATGACGCAGATTGGCCTCAATGTCCCGCCCGGCTTCGTTATCACCACCGAGGCCTGCCTGGCGTATCTGGATACGCCTGATCGGCAACTGCCGGCTGGTGTGATGGATGAGGTGCAGGCGCAGATGGCGGCGCTGGAGCGTAAGACCGGCAAGGGTTTCGGCAACCCCGATAACCCGCTGCTGGTCTCGGTGCGCTCGGGCTCGGCGATGTCGATGCCGGGCATGATGGACACCATCCTCAACCTGGGCCTGAACGCGGAAACGCTGCAAGGCGAGATCAAGGCTACTGGCGACGAGCGCTTTGGCTACGACTCTTATCGGCGTTTCATCCAGCTGTTTGGCAAGGTGGCGCTCGGCGTCTCTGACGAGGCCTTCGACCATGAGTTCAACATCGTCAAGGAGGCCGCGCACGCCAAGCAAGATGTTGACCTCTCGGCGGCCGATCTCAAGGAGATGAGCGAGCGCTTCTTAAAGGTGGTCGAGGAGCACACCGGCAAGCCGTTTCCATCTGACCCCATGGTTCAGCTCGAGATCGCGGTCAAGGCGGTCTTCAACAGCTGGATGGGGCGCCGTGCGGTTGACTATCGCAACCAGTTCCATATCACGCCGGAGATGGCCAATGGCACCGCGGTGAACATCTGCACCATGGTGTTCGGCAACCGCGGTAACGACTCGGCAACCGGTGTCGGCTTCACCCGTAACCCCGGCACTGGCGAGAACAAGCTCTACGGCGAGTACCTGATCAATGCCCAGGGTGAGGACGTGGTCGCCGGTATCCGCACCCCGAAACCGCTCGATCGGCTGACGGTTGAGATGCCGCAGATGGCCGAAGAGCTGGCCGAGCTGCGCGCTAAGCTCGAGACCCACTACCACGAGGTGCAAGACTTCGAGTTCACCATCGAGCGCGGCGTGCTCTACTGCCTGCAGACGCGCAACGGCAAGATGAACGCACAGGGCATGGTGCGCACCTCGGTGGAGATGGAGCAAGAGGGTCTGATCAGCAAGGAGCAGGCGCTGCAGCGTATCGATCCGATCAGCCTCGAGCAGATGCTGTTCCCGCGCCTGGACCCGAGCTCGAAGGTGGAGCCGGTCGCCCAAGGCCTGCCAGCCTCACCGGGCGCCGCGGCTGGTATCGCGGTGTTCGATGCCGATCGCGCCCATCAGCTTGGTCATGATCTAGGCCAAAAGGTGATCCTGGTGCGTGAGGAGACTAAGCCCGAGGATATCCATGGCTTCTTCGCCTCCGAGGGCATCCTGACCGCACGCGGCGGTAAGACCTCGCATGCGGCCGTCGTGGCGCGCGGCATGGGCAAGCCCTGTGTCGCTGGTGCTGAGGGCATCAGTGTCGATGTCTCGCGGCGCGAGGCGATCGTTGGTGCGACCAGCTTCAAAGAAGGCGACACCATCACCATCGATGGCTCCTCAGGCCGCGTCTATCTGGGTGAGATCGCGACCGTCGAGCCTGACTTCACGCCAGAGCTTTCGACCCTACTGCAGTGGGCCGATGAGGTCGCCCGACTCAAGGTGATGGCCAACGCCGATACGCCAGAGGATGCTCGCAACGCGCGCAAGTATGGCGCGGTCGGCATTGGCTTAGCGCGCACCGAGCGCATGTTCAACGCCACCGATCGTCTGCCGTTGGTGATCGAGATGATCGTCGCCGAGACCCCAGAAAAGCGCGATGAGGCGCTCGAGGCCTTGCTACCGCTGCAGCGACAGGACTTCCGCGAGCTGTTCGAGGTGATGGCGCCGAATCCGGTGACCATTCGTCTGCTCGATCCGCCGATCCACGAGTTCCTGCCTGATGAGCATCAGCTCGAGCAAGACCTGTCCGATCTGCGGGCACTCGCGGGCGCGACCCGTGGCATGACCGCGCTGGCCGGCTCGATGGGCCTGCTGCATACGCCCGATAAGGCGCGCGATGAGTTCGATGCGGTGCGTCGGGTGATGGACCCGATGATGGTCGAGGAGGCGATCGCGAAGAAGGAGGCGATGCTGAAGAAGGTGCGTGCGTTGCACGAGACCAACCCGATGCTTGGCCATCGTGGTGTGCGCTTAGGGATCTCCTTCCCGGAGATCTACAAGATGCAGGTGCGCGCGATCCTTGAGGCCGCGGCCGAATGTGCCCAGGCCGGTATCGAGATCCAGCCGCAGATCAAGGTGCCGCAGGTCTGCACCGTGCAAGAGCTCAAGCGGGTCAAAGCCTATGTCGATGAGGCCCACGCTGAGGTGCAGGCTAAGCATGGTCAGCCGGTCAAGTTCAAGTTTGGCACCATGATCGAGGTGGTGCGCGCCTGCATGCGTGCCGAGTCCTTGGCCGCCGAGGCCGAGTTCTTCTCCTTCGGCACCAATGACCTGACCCAGGCCGTGTTCTCATTCTCCCGCGAGGATGCCGAGAACAAGTTCCTACCGCTCTACAACCAGTCCAGCGTCTTGCAAGACAACCCGTTCGAGGTGCTCGATGAGCGTGGCATCGGTAAGCTGATGCAGCTCGCGGTCGATTGGGGCCGAGCCGCGCGCAAGGATCTGCACGTCGGCATCTGCGGTGAGCATGGCGGCCATCCGGCCTCGATCGCCTTCTGCGATCAGGCCGGGTTAGACTATGTCAGCTGCTCCGGTCCCAGGGTGCCGGTGGCCAGACTGGCGGCTGCTCAAGCAGCGCTGAAGCATCGGCCGCAATAAGCATAGACGCTTAAATTAGAGCAGACCGGTCGGGCGCGGGGCTCAGCGGAGCTGGTCTCCGCGTCGCGGCCGGTCAATCAAGCGTCGATCGCTCCACCATCAATCAGGGCGGCTAGCGCGATGATACTGAGGCGTAGTCTCATTTGGCTCCTTGGTCTCATCCTGCTTGGGACCCTGTTCCGTGCCCTTTATCTGGTCTCCCCAGCGCTTTGGGTCGACGAGGCGGAATCGGCCATCAATGGTCTCTCGATTCATGGGCGGGGCGTCCCTGTCGGTGAGTATCTGGGCATTCCAGTCTTTGAGAATACCCTCATTCGGGTCAATGACAGCGACCCCGAGTACGCCTTTGACGACGTCAGCTACAACCGCGATGGGCTAGCCATCTATCATGGCTGGCTGCCCCTGTATGCGATTGCCGCCTCGCAGTGGCTATTTGGGATCGAGCCCGGTCAAGCGCCGCTGCAAACGCCGCGCAGCCTGGCCGAGATGCGTTGGCGAACGGCTGCCGCCCGGTTGCCGGCGGTGCTCTTCTCGGCGCTCTTTCTATGGATGATCTTCCTGCTCGCACGGACCGCGTTCGGCGAGCCAGCGGCCTGGACCACGCTGGTTGCTGCAGCCTTCTCGCACTCGCTGGTCTGGCTTGGTCATCAAGCGCGCTACTACTCGCTGACGCTGCTGCTGATCGCAACGCTGCTGTTCTTGCTGATGCGCCTGGCGCGGCAGGGACGAACGCGCGAC
>POWB01000001.1:0-347658 GCA_010912705.1 Halochromatium sp. | reverse complement strand
CTTCTCGCACTCGCTGGTCTGGCTTGGTCATCAAGCGCGCTACTACTCGCTGACGCTGCTGCTGATCGCAACGCTGCTGTTCTTGCTGATGCGCCTGGCGCGGCAGGGACGAACGCGCGACTATCTCTTGGCCTTGCCAATCTACCTGATGCTGTTCTATACGCATCTGCTGAGCTTCTTTGTCGCCGTGCTCTGCTTTGCTGCACTCTTGCCTTGGCTGATGCGGCATCGTTTTTGGCTCTTGCATCTCATCGGCTTTGTGATCCTGGGCCTGATGCTGACGGTGCCCTGGCTGCTGCATACCGATTATCTTGCCTACCTGGGTGAGATCCCGCGTGCCTGGTCGCTGTTGAAACTGCCTGAAGACCTGTTCGTCTATCCCGCATTGAAGGCCGATCTCATGGCCCTCTATGCTGTCGGTATGTTGATCCTGGCCGGGGGCTGGTGGCTCGGCCATAGGCGACATCGGCAGGATCAACTCGACTGGATCTTGCCGGTCTATCTGTTGGTGACCTGGTGCCTCGTCGCCTATTTTGCCTATCTGTTCCTGATGCCGGCGCCGAGCTTCTTCTTCGATCGGGTCTCCTTGGTGCTCTTGGCTCCAGGTACGGTGCTGGCCGCGGCCGTCTTCGCCTATCCGGCACAGCGTCTCCTCGGGCGTTATGCCCTGGTCGTTGCGCCCGTCCTGTGCCTGGTTTTTTTGGTTTCCGTGGATCGTGTGCGCTGGCCTACGCCCGTCTACATCGATAACGCCGATACCTATGCGCCGGTGAATCAACTCGCGGCATTGGGTCTGTCCGCTTCTGCGCGCTACTATGCACCACCAAATGATCAACTGCCGCTGAGCTATTATTCGAATCGACCCTTTCAGAGTATCGCGCCCATTCGCAAGACCTTTTTAGATGGCTGGCCGGGCGAGATTCTCTTCGTCGAGCGGGCAGTGACCAAGCCTTATGCCGAGATCATCAGCCCGGCATTGCTGATGAGTGCCGCGGCGCTTGTCGGCGAATCCTTGTCCGAAGCGGATGCCAAGCGGCTGTCAAGCCGTCTGGCAAGTTGGCCTGAGCGCGCCTTAGCAGCGGAAACCGGGGTCAGATTGGTGCCACCACTCGAGCCCGTTCCTGCTTACGCAAGGCCATTGCTTGAGATCTACGAAACGGTGTTAGAGGAGGACACGGCTGCATGGCTAGCAGAAGAGATGCCAGCCCCGATTCGTCATGATTACGAGCTTCGCAATGCGACCGATTGGTGGCGGACCTTCTTTTATCGTTTCGTCGATCCTGAGTCCCGGCGTGGAGCCGGCGCAAATTACTACCAGCGCCTCTGTCGAGCTGAGGTCTATGTTGAGCCTGGCTCCTATTGGAAGGTGACGCTGTCTAGGCAGCCGGTCAATGCCTCTGATCCCTGTCCGACCGCTGACAAATGACTGAGAGAGATATGTCATGAGTGAGCTTGAGCTATCGATTGTGATGCCCTGCCTGGATGAGGCGGCAACCTTGCCGGCGTGCTTGGAGAAGGCACAACGCTTCCTCAAGGAGCAACAGTTAGCCGGAGAAGTGATCGTCGCCGACAACGGCAGTACCGACGGCTCACAGCAGATTGCGCTCGCGCAGGGCGCGCGCCTCGTCAAGGTGCCAACGCTGGGCTATGGCGCGGCATTAATCGGTGGCATCTGTGCGGCCCGCGGTCGCTATGTGGTCATGGCGGATAGCGACGACACCTACGACTTCTATCGCTTGGATGCCTTTCTCGAGAAGCTTCGCGAGGGCTATCCTCTGGTGATGGGCAATCGTTTCTCAGGCGGTATTGCCCCAGGGGCCATGCCGCTACTGCACCGCTATCTTGGCAACCCGGTCATCAGTTGGATCGGCCGGCGGCTACATCCGGTTAGGGTGCGCGATCTCTATTGCGGACTACGCGGGTTCGACCGTGAGCGGATGTTGGCGATCGGCCCGAGCAGCATGGGGATGGTGTTTGCGCTCGAGATGGTCGTGAAGGTTGGCCGTGCTGGTCTGCCGATCGCCGAGGTGCCGACGACGCTGAGCCGTTCGGTGCGGCTGCATCCCCCGCATCTGAAGACCTGGCGCGATGGTTGGCGTAGCCTGGTCTATCTGCTCCGTGCCGCCTTTTTCAGCAAGGCTGCTACCGGCCCCATGCCCTGTGCCGGTGCGGATCGCTGAGGCGGCGAGACGGCAGTCATGCAGCCACATCCGCGATGGCTAGAGCGCGCTCATCGCCTGCTCGAATCAGGCCCCTTATCCGGACTGACGGGTGAGGTCTTACGCTTTGGCGTCGTCGGCAGTGCTGGCTTCATGACCGACGCGACCCTGCTCATGCTGTTGGTCGGGGGCCTTGACTGGAATCCTTATCTGGCCCGGCTGCTGTCCTTCTTGTGTGGCACTGTCATCACCTGGCTGTTGAATCGACTCTTCACCTTCTTCCGGCGCGCCGGTGTGAATCGTCGACGGGAATATCTAAGGTATCTGATGGTGCAGGCGGTTGGTGGGGCGATCAACCTTGGGATCTATTCTCTGGTCCTCAGCATCCTGCCGCCTATGGCTCTAGTACCGCTTGTGGCGATGGCGGCAGGATCATTCACGGCGATGTGGCTCAATTTTTTTGGGGCACGACAGCTCGCCTTTGATCGGGATGGCAGCGCTGCGCTTGCAAAATCCAGCGCTGACTAAAGCAGAATCCGATATGCTTAGCCGATTTCTGGAATTGCTGATTCCGCATCCCTATGCCTCGTTCCGACGCTCCATTCAGTCAGCCACTCAGAGCGCGTGGCGCCCAACGCCTGCTCGATATCGGGGTCGCTGCGATGGTACTGGTCGTCCTGTCGCCACTCTGGCTTGGGCGTGCGGTACTGGGGCTAGTCAAAGAACGACGACTGTTCGATGGCGAGATCTGCGTCGGCCTCGGCCTTGCCCAGTTCCGACGCTTGCGATTTGCCGGAGACCTGCCGCTGGCGGGCCTTGCCGTCTGGTGGCATCTGCTCAGAGGTGAGATGGCCCTGGTTGGGCCGCGTGCGCTGTCGCCCACTGAGGCTGAGCGCCTGCCGGCCGCGGCCATGGCGCGGTTTCAGGTGCCGCCGGGGCTGATCTCTGCTTATGCGGTACGCCGCCAAGTCGGTATTGCCTTCGTCGATGAGTCTTCGCAAGACCTCGACTATGTTGCTCAGACCTCGCTCGTTTTGGATCTCGGCCTGATTGCTCGGTGGCTACTCGGGCGGCTGCTGCATGGCAACGCGAAACCGCTGGCGCAGCCGGATTCGGTGGCGATCTTTGGCATACGACTGGACAATATGACCATGCCAGAAGCGCTAGACTGGGTCATGGCTGCCAGCGCCCCGGGCCAGGCGCCCAAGCAGATCGCCTTCATCAACGCCGATTGCCTGAACATCGCATGGCGTGATCCTGCCTATAGCGCTACCCTTCGCGCTGCTGATCGGGTCTTTCCTGATGGCATTGGCCTGCGGATCGCTGGGCGGATGTTGGGGTTTGCACTGCGTGACAACGTCAACGGTACCGACATGTTTCCCTTGCTGTGCGAGGCCGCAGCCGGATCTGGCCGCTCCCTCTATCTGCTCGGCGCCCGGCCGGGGATTGCCGCCGCGGCCGCTGAGGCCATGCGCAGGCGCTTTCCAGGGTTGATGATCGCTGGCGCGCGCGATGGCTATTTCAATGCCAACGAAGAAGACGCGGTTATCGATGCGATCAATCGCAGTGGCGCGGCTATCCTCTTGGTGGCCCTCGGCGCACCGCGGCAGGAGCAATGGATCGCACGCCATCGCGCACAGCTCGCGCCGCCGGTCGCCATGGGGGTCGGTGGCCTGTTCGATTTTTACTCTGGGCGGATTCGCCGTGCACCGCCCTGGATGCGCGAGATTGGCCTGGAATGGGTCTATCGGCTGTTGCAGGAGCCGGGCCGGATGTGGCGTCGCTATATCATTGGCAACCCGGTGTTTCTGTATCGAGTCTGGAAACAGAAGCCTTAGCGGTCCGCAGTCGTCTTGCCGAATGGTTGCGCGCTACCGCTGAGCCCAAGCCTGGCGATATAGCAAAGAGGTAACGATGACGACCGATGTGACTGCCACAAACGCCAACGCCTTGTCGACGACGAGGCCGCAAACCCATGACGCTCGGTTTCGTGAGGCGGTGATCGAGCGCTATGCCAATCTTGACCGGCGCAGCTGGCTGCAATGTGGGCGGTTTCATGCCAAACGCCTGAGCTGGGTGTTGGTGGTCAATGGCTCCTATCTAATCAAACGTGTGCTCGATATCTCGGTGGCCACGGTCGCTATGCTGTTGCTGTCGCCCCTGTTCTTGGTGACCGCGATCGCGATTCGGCTCGAGTCACCAGGCGCGGTCTTCTTCAAGCAGAAACGGGTCGGGCGCTGGGGGCAGTTGTTTACGATCTGGAAGTTTCGCTCGATGTATGCCGACGCTGAGGCGCGCAAGGCCGAGCTGATGGCGCAGAACGAGATGCAAGGTGGTGTCCTCTTCAAGATGAAGGATGACCCCCGGGTGACCAAGGTTGGTCGTTTCATCCGCAAGACCTCGATCGACGAGCTACCACAGCTTTGGAACGTGCTGATGGGCGATATGTCCTTGGTGGGCCCGCGGCCGCCAGTCCCTTCCGAGGTCGATCAATACTCGCTCTCGGATCGGCGACGACTCGAGGTGATTCCTGGTATCACCTGTATCTGGCAGGTTTCAGGTCGCTCTGAGATCCCCTTTGAGCAGCAGGTTGAGCTGGATGTGGAATACATCCAGTCGCAGTCGCTGTGGACTGATTTTAAGATCCTGTTAAAGACGGTGCCGGCGCTGATGCTCGGCTCCGGCGCCTATTGAGTGGTGAGTTGACGATGCGCGCCCTGATCTTTGCTGACCGCGATAGCCATGGCTTGGCTCCGCTTGATCGTGATTATGCCTTGGCTACCTTGCCGCTCGCTGGTAAGGAGCTGATTCTCTATACCCTCGAGGATCTTGTCCGCTCGCGCGTGACCGAGATCCTGTTTGTGGTTGCTGACCACGCCGGTCGTATCGAACGGCTCTTGGGTGATGGTCGTCGCTGGGGCGCAAGCTTTCGCTTCGTGCTGGGGCGCGGCGGTGAGCGCCCGAGTCTGATGTGGTCGCGACTGCGCATCGCGGATGACCAGCCGCTGTTGGTGCTGCGCGGTGATCTCCTGCGTAGTCCGGCAGTCGCTGAGTTCATGCTGGCAGCTCAAGGGACTGGCGGAACCGCGCTCTGTGGGCTTGGCAGTGACCCACGGGGAGGCCTCATCTTGCTGCGGCCAGGGCATGCTGATCCGCGCGCCTTGCTCGATATGCTCTATCTGCAGGAGCCAGCGTCGCCCCCGGCAGAGGGCTGTCTACCGCTCCCTGATGTCGAGGTGCGTTTGCTGGAGACCTTGCAGGGCTACCATCAGGCCTGCCTGGATCTGGTGTCTGGCCGCATCAACGGGCTTGGGCCAGACGGTCGTGAGCTGGCGCTTGGGCTCTCGGTTGGCTTGCACGCGCGGGTGACGCCACGCAGCCTAAAGCAGGGGCGCGCCTATGTGGGTAACCATAGCCGCGTTCATCCTGAGGCGGAGCTGCTCGGCGATGTCATGATTGGGCGCGATGTGGTGATTGATCGAGCTGCCATGCTCTGCGATTCCGTTATCTTGCCGCATAGCTATGTTGGCGAGATGCTTGAGGTCAACAATGCCATCGTCGCTGGTGACACGCTGATGCGCGTCGATACTGGGGTGGTGCTGACCATCTCTGATGCCTTCCTGCTTGGACGCCTGGGCTCGCGTGCCTCTGCC
Source organism: Halochromatium sp. (assembly GCA_010912705.1). Taxonomy (GTDB): domain Bacteria; phylum Pseudomonadota; class Gammaproteobacteria; order Chromatiales; family Chromatiaceae; genus Lamprobacter. Next base: position 341,846 of record POWB01000001.1, on the reverse strand, counting down.
TCCGCGCAGTCATCTGGATCAGGGCTGATCGATCGGCTAGGCGGCCTCTTGCTGTTTCTGCTATCGCTCCCGCTCTGGCCGATTGCCCTGGTGGCAGCGGCGCTGCAATCGGGCTCTGGAGCGGCGGCGGGCGCAGGCGCAACAGCGGCCGCTGCGGCCTCGGTAACGCCGTCGCGGCGTCTGCCTCGGCTGGTGACCTACAAACTGCTGATCGGCAATCGATCGACGGCCGTTGCTGCGGGTGGCGTTGATGGTGCCTTCCTCAGCTGGCGGTTTAATACTCGCATCCCGGTGCTCTCGTTATTGCCGCGATTGCTGGCCGTGATTCGAGGGGATCTGCGCCTTACCGGGGTCTCTCCGCTGAGCCCGGAAGAGAGTCGCTCGCGTAGCGAAGACTGGCAACGGGTGCGTGATCAGGCGCCTGTTGGCCTGATTGGCCCAACCCAGCTGCTGCTTGCAGAGGATGCGCCGCTCGATGAGCGCCTGATGAGCGATGCCTTTTATGTCGGCCAGGGCGATTGGTGGAGGGAGGCTCGCCTCTATGCCGATGCGCTGCGGACGCTCTTCAGTCGCCATGCTTGGAGTCGTCCTTCAAGAACGTCGATGCTTACCCCGCAGGCTGAGGATTAGGATCAGCATGAACAAGCCCAGCAGGATGCCAACGATCAGGTCAAGGCCGCCGGGCAGCAGATCGACCGCTGGGGATAGCGCAAAATAGATAAAGAACAGTGCGGCAAAGAGCAGTACGATCAGAGCCAGCGAGCGATAAAAATCGGATAGGCGCGATGACATCGACATCTTGATGGTCCTGGGTGACGCTGATAGCGGGGCTTATTTGATGGCTTCTATTAGAGGGCCTATTATTGATAGTTGCTCATAGCTCATTGCGAATCTCTTCCAGCGCGCCATGTCGGCGGAGGTCATCGATCAGGATTGTGATCCGGTGTTGATCAAGCTTGCCGCCGTTGTGGGTCAACAGATGCTCTAGGGCAAGCTTGCAGAGGCGATTGATCTCGCGCGGGATACCGCGCGTGACTTGATGAATCAGATCCAAGGCCTCTTCGTTGATCGGCGGCTCGCCATGGAAGCCGGCAACGCGCAGTCGATGGCGGATATAGTAGCCTGTCTCGGCGCGATCGAGGCCCTCAAGATGAAAACGCAGGCTGACGCGTTGATCAACCTGTGGCAGTTGTTTGAGCTTAGCGCGCAGTTCTGGCTGACCGATCAGGATCAGGCTGAGGAAGTTCTGCCGCTCTGCAGAGATATTGGTGAGGGCCTTGAGGGCTTCGAGGTTCTCGAGTGAGAGCTGCTGGGCCTCATCGATGAGGATGACCAGATGGCGATTGCTGGCGGCTACCTGCTCTGAGAGGAGTCGCTTGAATGCAGCAAGCCGGGTGTAGCGGTCAGGAAAGTCGTTAGCGGCGAGTCTTTCACCCTGCATCTGGCTTAAGATCTCAAGCAGCAGACCGTCGAAGTCGAGGAGACTATTCTCGAGGCTGACGCGCAGGTGCTCGCGATCGCTGAGTCGGGAGTAGAGCAGGGTGCGCAATAGGGTCTTGCCGGCGCCGATCTCGCCGGTAAGCACCCCAATGCCCATGTTGCGGTCATGGGCAAGCAGGAAGAGTCGCGACAAGGCCTCGGCATGGCCAGAAGATGGGAAGAAGAAGCGCGTATCGCGGGTGTTCTCAAAGGCTGGCTGCGGGGGATTGTCGGCGCGAATCAGCGCTGGCTCAGCCGGCTCCTGTGCGGCCAGATCTCCACTGGGCTTGGAAAAAGCGATTAGGGTCGATTTCGGCGCGAGCGCCTGCCACTCCAGCTCAGGGGGCATCACTGATCCTTGATCGGATATTTGTCCCGGCTCAGGCTCAGGCTTGGGCTTGATAGCCGACACCGATGGGCTGCCGGGAAGCCAGCTGTCGTGCTCTAGGACGCGTGCGCTGAGCCTGCCCTGGACATGGCGAAGCCGCTCAGGATCAATCTGTAGCTCAAAGGCGTGCGCACCATCGCCGATCTCGGCATCGAGCAGATCCTGCCGGAAGCGATCGGCAGTGCCCTGGGCAATGATCTGATCCTTGAAGTGGATGGCGATCTGTAGACGCTGTTCAGGGTGCTCAGGATCGCATGCCCAGCCGCAGGCAAGACCCTCGTCTACTCGATCGAACTGGCCGTTGATGCGCGGCTTAGCCTGGCTCTGGGGCTGGTCGCAAAAGAGGATCGGGCTGCCACGCAACGGCTCGCGGGAGTTGGCTTCACGGAGGATGAGCGCATGCTGTTGGCCGTCAAAGAGGTTTGCATCGAGCTTCAGCGCGAAGGCGTGCGCGCCGTCCCCCATGCCGGCATCGGTGAGGTCAGCGCGGGGGCGGTCAGCGATGCCGGTTGCGAGCACCTGATCACCAAGGAGCATTTCGACACGCAGTCGCTGATTGGGGGCGGCGGGGGTATAGAGCCAGCCGCAGACCCAGCCATCGATGATGCCGTCAACGTGCCCACGCAGCATAGGTCCAAATGCATCAGGATTGGAGCCGTCGAGATGGATCTCGGAATCGACGGCTGCGACGGCTTTCATAGCGGTGACGCCTGGCGTGTCGCTAGCAGTCATCGCGTTCAGTCTGGCGATTGGCCATCTAGCAAACGGCTAGCTAAAAGCCGCAACGGCGGTCTCTGTGTCGTCAAAGATCTGGCAGATCTTGTGCAGTTGCGTGAGCTCAAACAGCGCCCGCAGGGTATCGTTCATGCCGGCGAGATAGACATCACCATTCTTGGTGCGCGCTGCCTGCAGCGCTGAGACGATGGCTGCGAGTCCGCTTGAGTCCATGTACTCGGTTGCTGAGAGATCGATCACCAAGCGCCCATCGCCTTGCTCAATGATGTTCTTCAAGTCGCTGCGAGCATCGCTTGCATTGGCCATGATGAGGCGTTGCGGTAGCTCGACTAGGTCGATGCCACTCTGTTGCTGATGGGTCAAGGTCATACTCAAGACTCCGCGCTTATCGGTCAGTGGTTAGGGTTGTGTCGTTGCTGCTTGATCGGGATTGCTGTGCTTAATCTTTTCTCCGAGTGGCCGTTTTAGCCTGAGCAAATTTTCGTTGTTGATGCGTTCATAGTCTACATCGGGGAAGACGGCACGAATGATCTTCCAACCGCGGCCGCTTTCTGCAGCCGCATCCGTCATCTTGCCGTCGGGTAATGGCAAGGGCATTGGCAGACCCTGATCACGAAGCTCAATGCAAAGCGTTTGGTGACTGTGCTGGGCTTCTAGCAGGATCGGCTGCCCATTCGCAAGTTGATAGGCATGCTTGATGATATTGTTGATGGCCTCGACGACGGCCATCGGTAAGAGGATACGCTCCATGCCGTCGATACCTGTCTCGATCGCCAGCGCTTCAAAGGTGCGTTGTATTTGATCGTGCCACGCCATGTCTCGGTGGTTGCTTTCAAGCTCGATCCTGATCATGGGCATGAGGCATTGCTCCACTGCGAGGGCTCAGGCTGTTAAACAGAGGCTTGAGGGGAGGTTTCCGGGGCGTTTACTGAGTGCTTCTCAGCGGCCGGGCGCTCGATCAGAAAGACCGAGATGTCGTCATCGAATGGGGCGTCGCCACGCCAGGCCCTGACCTGCGCCTCCAGCCGTTCGAGGGCAACGGCTGCTGGCGCCTCCGTTTGCGCTAACAAGGCTGCTTGGAATCGATCGATTTCGAAGGCCTGACCTGCTGCATCAAAGCATTCGGTGATGCCATCCGAGAAGAGGACGATACGGTCGCCGCTGCCGAGCACAAAGGGTTGGGCATCGTAGCTTGCGTGATCGAACATGCCGATCGGCAGCCCTCCTGTCGCGAGCTGGTCGATCTGCCCATCCTGCCGCAGGATCATCGGTGGCGGATGACCGGCGATGGCCAGCTGACCCTCGCCACTGAAGCGGTCGATAACGCCGTAGATCATGGTTGCGTAATTGGTCATTTCGCCGTCCGGGCGACAGAGCTCTCGGTTGAGCTTGGCGAGCAGATGTCCAGGGTCGAGATAGTCCTCGGGGAGACCAACGGTACCGCTTAACGGCACGAGAGAGTGACTGACCCCAGTCGACATCAGCGCTGCCGGGATACCATGCCCGGAGACATCGAGCAGATAGAATCCGATCAACCGATCTGAGAGTGAGACGAAGTTGAAGCTGTCGCCAGACACGTGCGCTGCTGGCAGGAAGACCCAGGCCCCAACCAGCGGTGCCATGGGCGCGCTTGAGGTGGGCAGCAGATCACGCTGGATGCGTGCAGCAGCGGCAAGGTCGTTTTGGATCTGCTCGTAGGCTTGGTTGAGGGCATCACGCTGTTGCTTTAGGCGCTGGTTCTGTTCGCTCAGGCGGTCTTCCAGGCCGAGGATGCGGATACCCACCTGGAGACGCGCGCGCAGCACCTGGGCGTCGAAGGGTTTGCGCACAAAGTCATCAGCACCGGCGTCGAGTCCATACACCAGGTCGGTGTTATCACTGCGACCGGTGAGCATGATCGTGTAGACATAGTGACCAACATCGCTCGCCCTCAGCTTGCCGCAGACCTCCGGGCCGGACATCCCTTCCATCATCCAGTCGAGCAGGACGAGGCGAATCTCATCTTCGGCAATAATCCGCAGACCATCGGCGCCGTTCGAGGCCAAGACCGGCTCATAGCCCCATTTCTTCAGGAGGGCACGGAGGTAGACGCGCATGTCGAGCGCATCATCCACGACCAGCACTTTGAGTCTGGGGGAAGATGCCGTCTCTGCCATCTCTGGGTTCACGCGCTGTTGCCTATTGCTTGCGGATTGCCATCGGACGCGATCATCGGCGATGGGGGTTGCTGATCAATCTGCTTGCCAAGGTAAAGACTATCCTGGCGATGATGGTCCAGTTTAGGGCAATGGCGCGAGTAGACCAAGCGCTGCGAGCAAAGCCTGAGCTTGCTTGAAGTGGCCAACCTCGCAACGGGCCTTCCCCGCATTGCCATTTGGATCGCTGCACATCTGGGGCGGAGCTCTGGCTCAGGCCTTCTCAAGCGGCAAGCTGATGGCGACGGCCGCTTCGACCGCGTCGGGATCAAAGGCTAGCTCAAGCAGCCGATCGGCGATAAAGGCGGGTGAGCTGAAGCCTTCATTGGCCTTGAGGTCGAGGAATTTTTGCACGCGGGGGAACTGCTCTGGCGAGCAGTCGCGGATCATCGCCTGCATGTCGGTGTCGATAATACCAGGCGCGACCGCGTGCACGCGCAGTCCGCTGTCGGCCTCTTCGAGCGCGATCGACTCGCTCATCCGATCCACGGCCGCCTTGCCGGCGCAGTAGGCGGACCAGCCAGCATAGGCGTTGCGCGCGGCGCCTGAGCTGATGTTCAGCAGCACCCCATCGCCGCCGCGTTGGCGCAGATGGCGGATGAAGGCGCGGCTGCCATTGAACACCCCGACGACATTGACCTGGATGTGGCGGGCGAATTCGGCGGGGTCGTTATCACGCAGTGGGCCGATGGGCGCTAGCAGCCCGGCATTGTTGATCCAGAGGTCAATGCGGCCAAAGCGCTCGACGACCGCATCAGAGAGCTGCTGCATGGCCTCGGCGTCAGTGACATCGGCGGCGACGCTGAAGAGCTTGGCGGTGTCACCCTCGAGCTTGGGCTGGGTGCGGGCGCAGACCGCGACCCGCAGACCTTGCTCGAGGAAGCGTTTGGCGAGGCCAGCGCCGAGGCCGCGGCTGGCGCCGGTGATCAGGGCGACCTTGTTGGCGAGATCGATCATTCAAAGGCCTTTTCAGTTTAAACAGGGTGGGGCAGCCGTGTTTCAGTAGGGTTCGCCATCAGACTCAGCTAGGCTCGTCGGCCAGCCAGCCCTGCAGTGCCTCGACCAGTGCTTGCGCCTGGGCACGGCTCGAGATATTGAACTTTGACTGCTGCCGGTACTCGCCACCGCGCTTCTGGTAGCGCCGGATGGTGTAACGCTCGGGTCCATAGACCTCCTTGGCCCGATCCCAGTCCTGGTAGCGAAAGAGCACAGTGGCCCAACTCCCTTTGGACAGGATCACCTTGTCAAGCTCCTTGACGGTCTCGAGGTCTCCCTCGGTGTAGGTCACGGTCAGATCTTCCACCTTTTCGGTCATGCTGGGCTCCTTGTTGTTAGTTCTCTGGTTGTCGAGTGTGCTTTGGTCAGTTCGCGGGGCATCGCAACAGGGCCCTGCCTGATCCTTGATCATCATGCCGATCAGATCATCAGGCCGATCATCGTGCCGATGGCGGATGCGCTTGGCTTGGCGCTAGGCTGCGCTGCAGCATCTGCCCCAGTCTGCGCTGAACGACAGGTTGGCGTCTCAGCATCAACGCTCAGCCCCATACTGTTCCAGCAGGGTGACCAGGGTTGGCTCGTCTTGCTCCGCGGCGATTTCGAGGGCGGTCTTGCCGCTGCCGTCGGTCAGATTGACCTTGGCACCTGCGCTGATCAGCTGCTTGGCGAGCTTCAGATTAGCAGCAGCGACGGCCAGATGCAGCGGTGTCTGGCCCTTGGGGTTGGCGGCATTGAGATCGACGCCACGGGCCGACAGCAGCTCGATGCTATCGCGGTCGAGGGCCTGCTCGTTGGCAAGATCCAGCAGCAAGGTTTGCAGGTCATCCTCAGCACCCTGCTCCAACAGCAGCTGGGCTGCCTGGATCTTGCCGTTGGCCAGCGCAACATGCAGCGGTGTGCGGCCGAGCCGATCGCGGACATCAAGCCGCGCCCCCTGCTTGAGCAATTCACGCGCGATGACGACGCGGCCCTGACTGACGGCGACATGCAGGGGATAATCACCATCTGGACCGGGCTGATTGATGTCTGTCTTCCAGAACAGATGTCGCTTGATCTGATCCAGGTCACCGGAATGCACTGCTCGGTACAGATTGACCGACGGCTGCGGTGGGTCATCGCAACCCATCAACAGACTGATGAGGGCAAGCGCGATGACCAAGGCGCGAAGCAACGACCAAGGCAACGACCAAGGCAACGACATAGGATGATGGATGGCGGACTCAGCTGGAACGACCGAACGGCGAATGTTAAGCCGCGAGCCCGAGATCGGACAAGGCGTTACTGTTTGCTGACGCATCTTTACCATGGCCCCTCGCTGGTGCTCGTGATAGCGTAATCGGGTCATGTTTACCAAGCTCCTATTTACCGCCACCGTCATTCTGGTGGCCTGGCTGGTCGTCCGCAACCGCTGGCGGGCTGACGACGATGAGCGCCCAGGCCCCGGTGCCGAGTCCGGCGCTGAGCCAGGTGCCCTGTCTAACCAACGCTCAGCAGCCTTGGGGCCGCTGATGCCGCGGGGCGCGGTCAAGCTCGCCGCCTACGGGGTCGTGGTTCTGATGTTGGTTGGCACGGCACTCTATCTGTTTCAGGATTGGCAGCATGCGCGCGAGATCGTTCAGCTGCAGGTGGTGAATGTCTACAGCGGCCAGGTTGAGCGCTATGAAGCGCAACGCAGCGAGATCTCGCAGCGCAGCTTTGTCACCCTCGACGGGCGACGGATACAGATCGCCGAGATGGAGCGCCTGATCCAGATCGAGCGTCAGTGAGAACCAAAAAATCGATCACTGTGGCCTTCTTGCGGTGCGCCGAGCCCTGAGTCGAGGGCCGCCCACGCAGACGATGACGCCGGTCCTTCTGCACTAGGGCGTTGGGCCAATATTAAAGGCGATCGAGAGCCGCTGAGTCGTGCTGCGGTTGATCTCGACTGAATGCTCAAGCGCTGGTGAGAACAGCAGCAGGAGGCCGGGCTGTGGCCGTACTCGGGTCTCGAAAGGTGGCTCATGGAAGAGGATGTCACCCGAGTCAGCGGGGGCGCTGACGTAATAGACGCCTGATAGCAGCTCATCATGCTCTTCGTGACTGTGGCGGCTGGTGCGCTGACCCGGCTGCATTGCATTGATCCAGAAGCCAAGGCGGAGTGGGGCACTGGCTACGATCGGCTCATCGAGCCAATCGGCCTGGCCGCTGCTCAGGAAGGCACCTGCTTGCTCGAGCCCAAAGCTGAGCAGATCCTGTAGACCGGGTAGGCGCTCGGCCTTGAGGTAAAGGTTCTCGAAACGGCCATCGATAAAATGCGAGCGACGCTCAAAGTCGCTGTCGTGCAGTTCGGTGAAGGCGCGCTCGAGCGGACCGTTGAGCGCTTCGGCCTGAGGATACTCGCAGGCGATGATGAGGCTCCTGGCGTGCATATCTCGTGGGTAGCGATGAGCGATGTTGCTGCGACCTCGTGCGCCGCTATGGCGCGGCGGACGTCGCTGCTAAGGCGCCGAATAGCCGTTCGTGCTCGCTGCGGGTGCGGGTAACACAGTCCTCGATCGAGACGCCGAGGAACCAGTTGCCGGTAACGGCGATCTGTCCGCCGGCGAGCGCCGCATCCAGTGCCTGAATCCGGTCTCCATGGTCGCGGCGGAGGGATGGCAGGCGGTTGCGGACCTCGGCCTTGGCGACGATGTCGTCGACACGGGCGTCGATGGCCCGGCAGGCGGCTTGCTCGCGCTCGGTTGCGCTGAGCTGATTGCCGGGGAAATGAAAGGCGAAGCCGCGGTAGCGATCGTCGGGCAGGAAGTCGCGGGAGACCGCGGAGAGGAAGGCGCCATCGACGCTGATGAGTCCAGCGATCTCCTCGACCTTGAGCGCTGAGCGCTCAAACGCCAGCACGAGGCTGTCGATCTCGGCGACGCCGACGCCGGTGATGGCCTTGGCGGCGTCTGGGGCGACCTCGCTGAGCAGCGTCTGAGTCACATCGGGCGGCACCGCGAGCGTGAGCCGTTCGCAGTTCAGACTGGTCCCATCCTGGAGATCAATGCGAATGTCCTGACCCGCGTTGACGGCGCTGATGCGATCCGCCTTGGCGCCATAGCGGACGTTGAAACCAGGCTGGCTGGCAATGGCTTGCGGGATGTCGGCGAGGCCGCTGGGCATGGTGAAGGCGCGCAGTACATCCTTGCGTCGAGGCTTTTTGCGGAACAGGGCCGCAGCGGGAAAGTCATCGGCATCCTGGCAGACCACGGAGCGGAAGGCAGGGCTGAAGAGATCCTGATAGTTCTTGTGGCCCAGAACCTTGCCGTAGTACTCGGCGACGGTCTTGCCTGCCTTCTGGACCCGGAACAGACCAGGGAGCGAGCGGATCAGCTCAAAGACGTGGAGCGCGGAGAGGATGCTGCTGCGCTTGCCTTTAGACCAGAGCTTGTAGCTCTTTTTCGCCTTGGCCGTGGTCAGCTCAAGCAGGTCGAGCTGCTCCATGATGGCGAGCAGATGGCCGTAGCTGTTGAAGCAGCTGTGTCCGCCGGCCTCGACCCAGAAGCCATTGAGGGCCTCGAAGCGGCTGCTATGGATGCAGCCGCCGGGGCGGTCGCTGGCCTCGAGCAGGAGGGTATCGACGCCAGCCTGCAGCGAATAATGTGCGGCAGTGAGTCCACTGATGCCGCCGCCGATGACGATATGCGCGTGGTCGGCCATGTATGAGGGGTCTCTCTAGAAGCGGTGCAAGTGAGCCGGGTATCTTACGCGAGTCACAGGGGTTGTTGGGTCGGGTCGGTGGGCGCTTGCTCGGCCGACGCTTGTTCTGTTGGTGTTTCCTCGACGGGCGCGAGCGCTAAGCGGCTCAGGTCGAGCTGGGGCGGTGCCGGTGGCGGTGGCGCGCAATCCTCTAGGCTGGTGGCCTCGGGGGGCGCAAGCTGTAGATGGCTAGTATCCGGCAGCGCCTCTGGCGTCGGCATTTGCTCGTCAATGGGCGTTCCAGCAGGGAGAACCTGCATGGACTCGATGGCTTCAGCATCAGCATCGACAGGGGAGGGAGCCGGGCTAGGAGCAACCGCTGGTGCTAGCTCGACCAGCGCCCCAGCGGCAACGAAAGCGCGCTGATAGCGTTCGGCGCTGGCCTGGTCAAGATCGCGTTTGACGGTGACTGCATCGCCGCTGAATATCCACTGGAGCTGTGCGTCATTGAGTCGGAAGCGTTCCTTGACCGCTTGCCGCACCTGTTCCACTGAGGTGCCGGGCTGCAGGCGTCCGGAGAAGATGAGCTGGTAGCGCGTCTCGGTCATTGGCTGAGCCATGAGGTCTGTTGCTGTGATTGACGCTCAGGTTAACCGCTCGAGGATGCTCAGGTTGAATGGTTCAGGACTGGCGCCCTCGCGTCGTCGAGCAAGGGCTTGGCCGCGCAGCGCCTAGAGCGGTTTGGTCAGGGTGAAGGCGCCGCGGATGTCGCCGGACGAGTAGCCGCGTGCCTGATCTTCAGGATAGGCGGCATCGATGGTGGTGGCGAGTCCGGGGTCGATATTGCTGCCATGACAGGCCAGGCAGACCTCCTGTGTTGGGATCGCCATCATATAGCGATACGCCTTGCGGCCGTCGGTCTTGACCACCTCGGCGTAGCTCATGCCTTGAACCGGGTTGCCGGCGGCCTTACGGGCCTCGAATTGCTCAAGGGTGCGCGTTTCCCAGGCATCTGGAGCATTGGCGGCGTTCCTTGTCTTCAAGCTGGTGCGGCCAATCTCCCAGGGGGAGCTGTCAGAGAGGCTGTTGGCGATGGCGGGCGCCTTCTCTTGGCAGACGGCGATGGCGTTGGTTGGGCCGCCCGCTTTCATCGCACTGACCAGCTCTGCTTGAAGGCTGGAAGCAAACTGCTGGATCAGCGCGCGTGCTTCGTCGTTGGCGCCGGCCGTGGTCTCGGCCATCGACAGGGTCGGTGCGGCGCCGATGATGGCGGCGGCGGCGATTAGTGGAAGTTTATGCATCGAGAACGTCTCCAAAGACAAGATTGGGTTGCTCAGAGTCGGGAGGGTCGGGAAGCTCGGCCGGCATGGCCGTTATCCAACCGCCTCGTCAAGCAGACTATGTCTTAGAGAGAAGGTTCGATGCGATGGAAAAGCGCAACTCGATGCTCAAAAGCTGTCCATCAACTGCTGGGAAGCAGAAGATGGACAGCTGCTCAGCTGCTCGCGATGCCTTAGGCGCCACTGCGGCGGCCGGGGACGCTGAGGATCTCGACCTTCACCTTGGCGAGTCCTTTCTTGATCATGCCGAGTTCAGTCGCAGCGCGGCGGGAGAGGTCGATGATGCGACCCTTGATGAATGGACCCCGGTCGTTGACCTCGAGCACCACACTACGGCCTGTCTTAGGCTCGGTCACCCGTACCTTGGTGCCAAGCGGCAGCGTCTTGTGCGCGGCACTGAGCTTGTTCTTGTTGTAGACCTTGCCGCTGGCGGTCTTATTGCCGTGCAGGCTGTCATGGTAGTAGGAGGCGACGCCGGTCATGACCTGGCCTGGCTGGGCCGCCATTAGTGGGCTGGAGATTGCGGTGAGCAGCACAAGGCTAACCAAGAGAAGGCTAAGTTTGTTCGTCATCGTTTGAACCCTGATGGTTTAGCGGGGTGGCTCTGACGTGGCGAAGACAGGAGACTTCGCAACGCTTGTTGCCGATCGATGACGGTAGTATACGGGTTTTCCCGAATTAGGGAAGACCCCAGTTAGGGTTTATCCGAATTTAGCCTTTCCATCGCGACTTTTTTAACAACCGCTTACTCGGGCCGATTGGGCGGATCGAGGTCGCTCAGCGTTGGCGACTGTTCGCTCGCGTCCGCTTCAGCGCTGGCGAGCAATGCCTCGAGACGGGCGATCTGCTCCTGCTGTCGCATTGCGATACTGGTCAGCATCTGCTGTGTCGCTGGCGCCATGACCTGCGCGCGGGCATGCGTATAGCAGTCCTGTGCACAGCGCTCGCGCTTGAGCACCAGGCGTAGCAGCTCGGCCGCGCCGATCTGATGATTGCAGGCGGTCGGCGCGCTGTCGCCAAGGCGCATCGCGAGCAGATCCGGGCAGCGCCAGAGCAGTTCCCAGGGCGCGATCCGCGGCAGTTGCTCGGGGGGCTTGAGGCCAGGCATTGAGCTGGCGGTGGCCAGTGTCAGCTCGACGACTCGAGCTAAGACCTCTGCGGCGATCTGATTATGGTGGGCCTCTAAGCAGGCTTGGAGCTGCGCATAGCGGGCGGCTGAATCGTGGGTCAGCTCTAACGCATGCGCGAGCGCCTCAGGGGCACTGATGGCTCCGATATCAATGGGGGCGTTCGAGGGGTCATTCATCGCGATTAAGCCTCCAACTCCGCTTCGATCGCATCAAGGGCGGCCGCGCGATCTGGGCTTGTGCCCAGGGTCGCGTTGTTCGAGACCGGGCCGCGTGGCACGTCATAGAGGATGCCCAGCCCGAGCCCATCATCCTGAATCTGCAGCGCCGGCGTTGAGCCCTGCGCGGCGTTGATCGGGGTCTCTGTCGCGGACAGGAGATGCTCGCCAAAGGGATGGACCGCTTGCTTCCAGCTCGACTGGTCATCGGGCCGGTAGGTGCGACAGGGGCTCAGCACATGCACAAAGGCGAAGCCCGGATGCAGAATCGCACGCGCGATCAGCTCGCTCAGCCCATGCGGATCACCACTGAAGCCGCGGGCAATGAAGCTGGCCCCGGAGGCGAGCGCGATGGCTGCCGGGCGAAAGGCTGGGATGCCAGTGCCGTGCGGGGTCAGTGCGCTCTGGGTCCAATCCGGAGGGGTGGTTGGCGAGGCCTGCCCTTTGGTCATACCGTAGACGGCGTTGTCCATGACGATGTAGCAGAGGTCGATATCGCGGCGGCAGGCGTGCAGGAAATGATTGCCGCCGATCGAAAAGCCATCGCCATCGCCACCAGCAGCAATCACGGTTAGGTCGGGCCGAGCGGCCTTGAGCCCAGTCGCCAAGGGCAGGGCGCGTCCATGCAGACCGTGGAAGCCATAGCAGTCGAGATAGGCGGGCAGGCGCGATGAGCAGCCGATCCCTGAGACCACAGCGATCTCATGCTTGGGGCGCTCGAGATAGGCGAGTGCCTTGGTCAAGGCGGATAGCACGCCGAAATGGCCGCATCCTGGACACCAGATCGGTTTGACCTCGGAGAGGTAGTCGCGCGCGCGTAGGCTCGGGATCATGGCGGGGGTCATCGGCGTGCTCCTTTCTGGCTGGCGGTGGCGACCGACTCGCGGCTGTCCTTGTGGCTGTCCTTGTGGCTGTGCTTGCTGCCGCTGTCCTGAGCCTGCGGGCTAAGGTTGAGTTGGTCTTGCAACTGCGCGATGACCTCGAATGGCCGCAGCGGCAGCGGACCCGGTCGTGCGAACGAGCGGGCACTGAGCGGTAGCACCCGTTCGGCGTTGAGATAGCGGAACAGCTGGGCGCCCGCGTTGACCTCGATGACTAGCACCCGCGTGCCCTCGATGGCGGCTCGGAGTGCCTCCTGCTGGAGCGGGGCAAGCAGGCGCAGGCCAATGGTTTGTACCTGCAGGCCTTGCTCACGCAACCGGTTTGCGGCTTCTTGCACCGCGCCCCAGCTTGAGCCCCAGGTCAGCAAGCTGATCGTCGCTGGCGCGGGTTGATCAGCGGCTATGGGTTTGTCTGCTGAAACGGTCGCGTGCTTGGTCGCGCGGCCGCGATCGATCCGTGCCCAGCCATCGCCGTAGTCATGCGCCTTCAGTTTATGGGCGAGCTTACTGAGCTGATCACGGTGATCGGCGGCGCTGCTCGAAGGTGTGCCTTTCGCGTTATGCGCGAGACCCTCAGCGGTGTACGCATAGCCAGGCTCGCCGGGGGATGGCATCGGGGAGATGCCATCAGGACTCGGCGCATAACGCGCAATGCTATCCGCGGGGGTCTGCGTTGAAGTTCGTGCTGGGCTGTCAGGCGCTGAGGGTTGTTCTGCATGTTGCGCTGAATCTTGTGCTGAATCTTGTGCTGAGGCCGCATAGATGCGCTTGCGCCCGAGCACGGGAGGACAGCGCGGTGGCGGATCGATGACCGCATGGGTCTGCCCGAGCGCTTGGTCGGAGAGCAGAATCGCCGCCGTCTGCAGGCGCTCGGCGAGTCGACTGGCCCATTCGACGCTATAGGCGCAGTCGCCAACGTCGAGGGGCGCCAGTACCAGATGCGGTGCGTCGCCGTGCAGCCCGTAGAGGGCCTGATTCAGATCCGCTTGCTCGGATTTCGTCGGTAGGCCGGTACTGGGTCCACCGCGGGCGACATCGACGACGAGGATTGGGGTCTCGCTGGCGATGGCCAGTCCAATGCCTTCGGTCATCAGGCTCAGGCCCGGTCCGGAGGTGGCGGTGAGCGCCGGAACCCCGCCGAAGCTGGCGCCGACCAGCATATTGACGGCCGCTAGCTCGTCCTCGGCTTGCAACAGGGTGCCGCCGGCACGCTCGATCCGAGGCGCTAGCCATTCCAGCATCTCGCTGGCCGGTGTGATCGGATAGGCGGCGACGAAGCCGACTTCAGCGCGCAGGGCACCTAGGCCCGCCGCCGCGTTGCCGCTGATGCGCCAACGTCGGGGGCTGTCGGAGAAGGCTGGCGCCGCCGTCTCGCGCTGAGCCAAGGTCTCGCCGTCTGCCCTTGTCTCGCGCTGAGCCACTGTGCCCCGGTAGCCGGTTGCAATGCATGCCTTTGCAGCCTCAACCGTAGCCGCTGCCTTTTTGCCGAGCAGGGTCTCGGCGGCGTCGGCTAGGGCCGGTAGCGGCAGACCGATCTCGCCGCCGAGGACGCCAACCGCAATCATGTTGGCACGTCCGTCGCTGTGCTCGGCGGCATGGCGGCTGAAATCGATCTGGCGCTGTTCGGCGGCGCTGGCCAGGATACTGTCTGGAACCGCGCCGGCGCTGCTGTCGTGGAGGACCAGGCTGCTGTTGTCGAGCGCGAGCTCATCATGAAACCGCTCGATGTTGCGCCAATCGAGGGCGGCCAAGAGGTCGACGCGGTCGCCGATGTTGGTCACCGGGCTTGGCCCTAGGCGGAGGATCGAGACCGACTCGCCGCCGCGCACCTGGGGCCCGGCCGAGCGCATCATTAGCCCATAGAGGCCGCAGCGCTGCGCCGCGGCGAGCAAGATGAACCCGGCCGTTAGCGCACCGCTGCCGCCGGAGCCACTGATCGCGACCGTTATGGACTGTTGATCACCACTAAGCCAAACCATGCAAGTCTCCGCCGGGATGCCGACTCGGCCAGCACAACTGGCCGAGCAGGGCCGCGTTGATCGACCCTTGCTCCAAGGATAGCGGATACGGCTGCGGGTGCTGGGATTAGGTCAGGTTTCGAGCAAGAAGCTGCGCCGGAGGCGAAGCTGCCTCTTAGGCGGGGAGCTGAGCACTGCGGAAGGGTTTAAGACGTTCGATCATGGCGCGGTGCACCTTGAGCCCGCCGGCGACTAGGTTGCAGGTCTCGAAGAAACCATCGCCGCCGGCCAGGTCGGTCACCGTGCCGCCGGCCTCAGCGATCAGCAGTGCACCAGCGGCGAAGTCCCAGGGCGAGAGTCCCAGCTCCCAGAAGCCATCGAGCCGCCCAGCGGCGACATAGGCGAGGTCGAGCGCTGCCGAGCCTGGGCGACGGATGCCGGCGGTATCACGGATCATCGCCGCCATCATGCTGAGATAGGTGGTCAGTTGTGACTGATCGCGAAATGGGATGCCGGTGCCGATCAAGGCGCCGCTGAGGCCACGCCGTTCGCTGACACGGATGCGCCGATCATTGAGCATGGCGCCGCTGCCACGGCTGGCGGTAAACAGCTCCTCGCGCAGCGGGTCGTAGACCACCGCCTGCTCCATCATGCCGCGGTAGCGCAGGCCAATCGAGATCGACCATTGCGGAAAGCCGTGCAGGTAATTGGTGGTGCCGTCGAGTGGATCGATGATCCACTGGAAGTCGTCACCGCCGGCGCGGCCCTTGCTGCTGCCGCTCTCCTCAGCGAGGATGGCGTGATCGGGAAACTTGCCGCGCAGCTCATCGATGATGGCGGCCTCGCAGGCGCGGTCGACCTCGCTGACGAAGTCGTTGCGGCCCTTCTCATTGACCCGCAGGTCGACGCCGCGCTCATACGAGCGAACGGCGATGCGCCCGGCTTGGCGGGCGGCGCGTACAGCAATGTTTAGCATGGCGTCCATGGCGCATACGATAATGCATTCAGGTCTGGGATAGTAGATTGACAGGTTAAGAAAACTCTGAAGAACTGATGTGACGACGGCCATGGGGTACGTTTTGCAGAAATGGGCAACTTAGATGGGCAACTTAGATAAAGACCAGCGAGATGATCGGCTGCAACAACGAACTGCCGGGCCCGAGACTCCTGCTGGGCCAGAGACCACTGCGTTGAGCGACGCGCTGCGGCTGAGCCGGGTTCGCTTCGTGTTGGTCGAGACCAGCCTGAGCGCGAACATCGGTGCGGTCGCGCGGGCGATGAAGACCATGGGGCTGACTGAGCTGGTGCTGGTGCGACCGCAGCAGGCGCTTGATGCGGAAGCGCTGGCGCGTGCGGCAGGGGCTGATGACCTGCTGGCGCGCGCGCGCCTCTGTGACTCTCTGGCCGAGGCGCTAGCGGGCTGTCGCCTAGTGATCGGCTCCAGCGCCCGTGGCCGCTCTCTGGCCTGGCCTGAGGTGGACCCGGCCGGTTGTGCTGAGCAGCTCTTGCTCGAGGCGGCGCAGGGCGAGGTGGCGCTATTGCTCGGGCGCGAGCGCTCGGGTCTGACCAACGATGAGCTGTCGCATTGCCATTTCCTAACGCGCATTGCGACCAATCCGGATTACAGTTCGCTGAATATTGCTGCTGCAGCCCAGGTCTTTGCCTATGAGCTGCGGCGCACAGCGCTGCACTGGCAGGCGACTGCTGCCCCGCAGGCCGATGGGCGCAGGCAGGCGTCTGCAGCGGTTCCAGCGACGGGGCGGGGGCCAGAGCAGGCGCAGGTTTTTGCTGCGGCATCGGCTGCAGAGCAGGACGGGCGAGGCGATCTGGCAACAGCTGATGAGATGGCGAGCTTCTACAGTCACTTGGAGCAGACATTGGAGCAGATTGGATTCGCTGATCCGGCGCAGTCCAGCACCCTGCGTCGGCGCCTACGGCGGCTGTTCAATCGCGCCCGTCCGGATCGGACCGAGCTGAATATCCTGCGCGGCATTCTATCTGCCGTCGAGGGGCGCAAACGGCCTGATCGGTTTCGTCGCTGATCGGCACCTCGGCACTGAATCTTTAAGGGAGATGGCCTGATGTTGATGCGGCTGCGAGAAGACATTGATTGCGTGTTCGAGCGTGATCCTGCCGCGCGGAATGCGTTCGAGGTGCTGACGACCTATCCAGGTCTGCACGCGGTGATGATGCATCGCGTCTCCCATGTGCTTTGGCAGCGAGGCTTCAAATGGCTGGCGCGGGTGCTGTCGAATCTAGCGCGGCTGCTGACCGGTATCGAGATCCATCCCGGCGCCACGCTTGGTCGACGCTTCTTCATCGATCACGGCATGGGGGTGGTGATCGGCGAGACCGCGGTGGTGGGCGATGACTGCACCCTCTATCACGGCGTTACCCTGGGCGGCACCAGTTGGCAAAAGGGCAAGCGCCATCCCACGCTCGGCCGCGATGTGGTGGTTGGTGCGGGCGCCAAGGTGCTCGGCCCAATTGAGGTCGGTAATGGCGCACGCATCGGCTCCAACGCGGTGGTGCTGAAGCCGGTGCCTGCTGGTGGGACCGTGGTTGGTGTGCCAGGGCGCGTGATCGAGCACGCGGCGGATGCAGCAACGCGTCGGCGCGCAGACACCGCTAAGCGCATGGGCTTCGATGCCTATGGCGCCACTCGCGATGCGCCAGACCCGGTCGCGAATGCGGTGAATCGAATGCTCGATCACATCCACATCATGGACCGCCGCATGGAAGCGATGTCACGGGCGCTCGAAGAGCAGGGGATTACTCGGCACTTCGAGCATCTGCATGATCTCGATGATTGCGTGCTCGATCCAGCGGAGCTCAGCTCAGAACCGGAGAAAAATTGATGGTATTCGTCGGTTATCATAGGATAACCCCTGACTTAAGGGTATCAGCGGGGAGAGATCGACGTGAGATTGACGACAAAAGGGCGCTATGCGGTGACCGCCGTCTTAGATCTGGCCATCCATCAGGGTAAAGGACCGATTGCGCTTGCGGACATCGCTCAGCGTCAGGGGATCTCCCTGTCTTACCTGGAGCAGTTGTTCGCTAAGCTGCGCAAGCGCGGGCTTGTGCACAGTGTGCGCGGACCTGGCGGCGGCTATAACCTAGCGCGCGAGGCAAGCTCGATTTATATCGCTGAGGTAATCACCGCAGTCGATGAAAATGTCGACACCACCCGCTGTGGTGGCGCACACAATTGCAAGGGCGACGGTCCCTGTCTGACCCATGATCTGTGGATGGATCTCAGCGATCGGATCTACAGCTACCTCAATGACATCAGTCTGCATGATCTGGTCGAGCGTGGTGCTGAGGCAGAGGCCGCTCGGCGCTCGAAACGAGCGATGAGCAAGGCAGCTGGCAAGGGCGCCGGGGCTAAGGGTGCCGATGCTAAGGGCACTCAGGTCCAGCTCGATGCGCTGCACTTGGTGGACCAGGCCAACGTCTGATTTTCAGGGGCATGGGCATGGGCATGGGCATGGGCATGGGCATGGGCATGGGCATGGGTATCGGCGTCGGCGCGGCTGCCGCGCTCTGCGCTTAACATTGCTCCCAAGGTAAGCCGCGAAACCGCCAGCCACCGATGGTGGAGCGGTGATGCTGGTCGTCGAGTTCACCCTCAAAGCCTTCATCCACATGGAATACGTTCGGCAGCCCGGCCTCGAGCAAGGTCTTGCCGGCCTCGAGAGAGCGTTTGCCGCTGCGGCAAATCAGTACCACCGATGCGCAGGTCTCTTCAGGGGTGCAGACGGCGCCACCGAGCAAGCGTTTGCGGATCTCGGTGAGGAACTGGGGATTGACCGTCCAATCCGGCTCGTCGATCCAAGGCACATGCACGGCCCCGGTGGGATGGCCGACAAACAGAAATTCCATGGTCGAGCGGATATCGACCAGCAAGGCCTGAGGATCATCTTGGAGCAGCCGATGTGCCTGCTCAGGAGAGAGTGGGGTGGGTAAGCGTTCGCCCATGATGAGGGGCTCCTTCGGTTGGTGGTTGTTGATCTCAATGCGCTGTCCGGCGCTTGGTCAGGTTACGATAAACGACTTGCGCCCTGTCTTGTATTGGAAAGCCTTGTGAAATCCCCTCAGTCAGCAAACCCTGCCTCGGCTAAGACGCCACCGAGCGGCCATGGAGGCTGGCGCGAGCGCGCAGCAAGGGCCTTGGTGCGATCCCTGGCTAGACTGCCGTTGCCCCTGCTGCACCGAATGGGGGCCTTGGTCGGCTGGGGCATGGCGGTGATCCCAAACCGCCAGCGGCGCAATGCATTGATCAACATCGGTCTTTATGCCCCGGAGCGGCCAGCCGCGGAGCTGGTGCGAATGCGTAATCGCAGTCTGCGCGAGCTGGGTAAGACCCTGTTCGAGACGGCGCTGCTTTGGCTGCGGCCACCGGCAGAGGCGCTATCGCTGGTTCGCGAGGTACGCGGTATTGAGCTGCTGGAGCGCGAGCCGGGGCAGGGGCTGATCGTGCTGTCGCCGCACATCGGCGCCTGGGAGCTGGCCGGACTCTACCTCTCGACGCGCGGGCCGACCGCGATCTTCTACAAGCCACAGCGGCTGCTCGATGACCTGATTGTTGCGTCCCGCAGGCGTGCTGGTGCAACCCTGGCGCCGATCACAGCACGCGGCATTCGGGTCTTGCTCGGCGCCCTCGAACGCGGTGACAACGCCGGCATCTTGCCCGATCAGGAGCCGCGGGAAGAGAAAGGCGCTGTGTTCGCCCCGCTCTTTGGGATACCGGCCTACACGATGCTGCTGGTGAATCGGCTCGCACGCCGCAGCGGGGCACCGGTGATCTTCATGATTGCCGAGCGGCTGCCGCGCGCGGCGGGGTTTCGCATCCACTGCTTGCAGGCTCCGGAGGGCATCGACAGTGAGGATGATGTAACCGCAGCAGCGGCGCTCAACCGCGGCATCGAGCAGTGCATCGCCCTCTGCCCGGAGCAGTATCTGTGGAGCTATCGGCGCTTTCGTCGACGTCCGAGCGGTGGGCGAAAGATCTATACCGGCTCGCTGCGTGATGCGAGCGCGATTGAGATCGCACGCCGGCGGCGTCAAGCAGCCGCATCCTTAACTAGGGGTTGAAGATGCATCGACAACTCGCCCCTGGCGCCCGCATCACCGTGCGCGATGAAGACTGGGTCATTCGCCGCATCGACCTCAGCGATGATGGCGGCCATGCCTTGACCTGCGACGGCCTCTCCGAGCTGGTGCGCGGTACCTCGGCGATCTTCCTCCAACAGCTCGAGGACGCGATTCAGGTCCACGACCCGGCCGCGACCGAGCTGTTCCAGGACGAAAGCGATTACTTCACCGATACGCTGCTCTATTTGGAAAGCCAGCGCCTGCGCACTGTCGCCAACGATGCGCAGATCCACCGCGCCCAGCAAGCGGTGATGCAGCGCGCCGACTATCAGCGCGTCCCGGCCGAGCAGGGGCTGAAGCAGGTCCGCACCCGCATCCTGATTGCCGATGGGGTCGGGCTGGGCAAGACCCTAGAAGCCGCCATGCTCGCCACCGAGCTCGAGATCCGCGGTCGCGGCCGGCGCGTTTTGGTGGTCACTCAGAAGAGCATGCTGACCCAGTTCCAAAAGGAATGGTGGTCGCGCTTCAGCATCCCGCTGGTGCGGCTCGACTCCGCCGGCATCCAACGCATTCGCAATCAGATCCCGTCCGGCCACAACCCCTTCAACTATTACGATAAGACCATTATCTCGATGGACACCCTGAAGGGGAATAACGAGTACCGCAACTATCTGGACAAGTCGCGCTGGGACATCATCGTCATCGACGAGTGCCACAACGTCGCCGTGCGCAAGGGTGACGCCAGCTCCTCGCAGCGCGCCCGGCTGGCCAAGCAGCTGGCCACCAAGTCCGACAGCCTGATCCTGCTCTCGGCCACCCCGCACGATGGCTCTGCCAACAGCTTCGCCTCGCTGATCTGGCTGCTCGACCCGACGGCGATCTCCGACCCCGACGACTACAGCCGCGCCGATCTGGACCGCAAGGACCTGTTCGTGCGCCGCTTCAAGAAGGACATTAAGGGGCAGGCCGAAGGCCAATTCCTGGAGCCGATCACCCGCCGTCTCAGTGCTCAGGCCAGCCCTGAAGAGGAGGCCGCGTTCGAGGCCGCGCTCGAGATCCCCTTCACGCTCAAGGGTGAGCGCGCCCAAGGCAAACAAGCCGAGCGCGACCAGGGTGGGCAGGCCGAACGCGCCCAGGGCAAGCGGGTCCAAGGCAAGCAGGCCGAGCTGCAGCGCGTCGGGCTGCAAAAGGCCCTCTTCTCGAGTCCGGCCGCCGCCGCCAGCTACGCCCGCAATCGTATCGCCAAGCTCAGCCGCAGCAGCCCCGTGCCGAGCGCAGCCGAACAGCAGGAGATCGCCGCCTTTGAGGACTTCGAGCGTCTTCTGCAGGCGATCACCCCGCAGCACTTCAGCAAGTACCAACGCCTGCTCAACGCGCTGCGCGATCCCGAGGCGCTGTGGAGCGGCCGCGACAGCAACGACCGCCTGGTCATCTTCTCCGAGCGCCTCGAGACCCTCAAATGGCTGCTGGCGAGGCTCCCCGGCGACCTCGGCCTCAAGGCTGACGCCTGTGTCATCCTCGACGGCGGCCTCTCGGACATCGAGCAACAGGAGATCGTCGAGCGCTTCGGCCAAGAGCACGACCCGCTGCGCCTGCTGCTCTGCTCCGATGTCGCCTCCGAAGGCTTGAATCTGCACTATCGCTGCCACCGGCTGGTTCACTTCGACCTGCCCTGGTCGCCGATGCTGTTCCAGCAGCGCAATGGCCGCGTCGACCGCTTCGGCCAGCAGCGCACACCGCGCATCGACTACCTGCTCACCGCGTCCGAGATCGAGACGGTCAAGGGCGATCTGCGCGTCATCGAGGTGCTGGTGCGGAAAGACGAGCAGATCAGCCGCAACATCGGCGATCCGGCCTCGATCCTGCGCAAACACAGCGTCGAGGGAGAGGAACAGGTCGTCACCGAGGCCCTCGCCAGCGGACTCAGCGCCGAGCAATTCGAGCAGCAGTGCATCGAGCAGGCCGAGCCGGAGGATGACGACGACTGGGAAGCCGCCCTGTTCGGGACTGGTGGCGCCGCTGCTGACGGCTCTGGCGTTGACGTCATCGGTGCTGGCGGCCTTGGCGCTGGCGGCATCGGCGCTGGCGGCACCGCGGAGACCAGGCTCCACGTCGAGCCGCACCGCTTCTTCGGCGACCTCTACGCCTTTGCCAAGCAGGCCATCGCGCGCGTGCCGGAGGCGGCCGGCTATCGCATCGACGACCAAGCCCGCATGCTGCGCCTGACACCGCCGGCCGATCTACGTCGCCGTTTGCGCCGCCAGCTCCCCGCCGAGGTGCTGCGCGAGACCCAGGAGTACGTCCTCTCCGCGCAACCTGGCATCGTCGAAGAAGCCATCCAGCGCGCCCGCGAGGAAGATCGCCAAGGCGCCGCCTGGCCCGATATTCAATACCTCTGGCCGCAGCATCCGATCTGCCAATGGCTGATCGACCGCGTCATCGGCGGGGTCGGCCGCCGCCGCGCGCCGGTCATCGTCACCCCGCAGTTGGCCGCTGACGAATGCGCGTTCCTGATGCTCGGCCTCATCCCCAACCGCAAGGGCCAACCGTTGATCGCCGAATGGAAGGCCATCGTCCGCCGTGGCAACGCGGATCACGCCATCGAGGACTTTGATCTCTTCTGTCAGCGCGCCGGCATCGCCGAGCGCCAGTTGCCGAACGCCAAGCCAGAGCTGGACCTTGCCGCGCTGCAGCAGGCTCTCGGCGACGCGGTGGCGACCATGCAACTGTTCGTCGAGGGGCAGGTCAAGGCATTCAGCGCCGAGCGCGCGGCCGAGGTCGAGCGCAAACTGGCCGAGCTGCGCGAGCTGCGCAACGCCCAGGAGCAACAGCTTGAGCAGCGCCTCGCCAATGTCATCGAGAGCGTGCGCGCTGGCCGTCGGGCACGCCGTCAGCAGGACATCGAGAACGTCTTTGCTGAGTACGGCCAATGGGTCAAGGACAGCCTCGAGGTCGAGCCGGTACCCTTCGTGCAGGTGCTCGCTGCCGTGACAGCCTAATATGACAGCCTCATCTGACAGCCTCATCCCGCACTGTCGAAACGAGATTAAACTTGGGTTAGAAGCACTTTGAGCGGAGGTTTTTTCGATGACGAGCTTCATTCTCGATACCCTGGCCTACAGCGAGACGCTCAAGGCTGGCGGTTTTACCGAACAGCAGGCGGCCACCCAAGCCCGTGCGCTGGCTGAAATTCTCGATCGTCAAATGGCGACCAAGACCGAAGTGGACGCACACAATGACGCACTAAAGCATGACATCGAATTGCTGCGGCTGGAATTGAAGCGCGACATCGCTGAAGCCAAGGCCGAGCTAACGCGCTGGGTGATCGGTGCGGGTCTGCTCCAAACCACCGTCATCGTCGGCGTGTTGCTGAAGGTCGCGAACCTGATTTGAATCTTCCCATTAGAGAGGCTGCCTCAAGAAGCCTTGCTTCGGAGTCACTGGAAACAGGACCCGCCGCGGTTAAAAGACGTTTTACGGATCATCGCCATGCAAACCGCGGATAGGCTCGATCTCTTCCCCGGCCTCGTCAACCAGAACGAGTTCTACAGCCATCATTTCTTCGCCCACGGCTTCCAGCCGCGGATCAAGGACTGGCTGCAGCAGCGGGAAGCGGCCGCTGCTGAGGTCGCCCTTGAGGCCGGCCTTGATGCCGCCGGCGATCAGCCGCCGGACCCGCCCGCGAAGCGCTTGGCCAGCCTGGCCAAGGCGTTCTTCCGGCAGCATGCCGCAGAGCCCGCCGACGCGGACTTCGACGAGCGTTTGCAATGGCACCGCGAGCTGCACCAAGGTCTGCTTGAAGCACTGGGCTATCGTCTCGACCCGCAGGAGCAGGAATGGAGCCCCGGACAGCCGCTGCCGCTCTGGGCCGCCATTGGCCGCGGCCTGAGCTTGGGCACAAGCTCGAGCGCAAGCCTGGGAGCAGGTGCTGGCTCAGGCGCCGGTCTTGGCACAAGCCTGGGCGCAGGCTCAGCGCCAGGGCAGGGCGCTGCCGTCCTGCCCGAGCTGGTCATCATCCCGGCCTTCAACCCCGAGCAGAAGCGCCGCCCGGAAGACCCGCCGACCGACCCGCTCGACGCCATCCTCAGCGCGCAACACTTCCGCATTCAGGAGCTTCCGGCGCCCTACCTCGGCAAGCAGAAGAAGACCCCGCGCCCGCTCGCCGAGATCCTCTCCGATGCCCTGTTCGCCGCTGATCATCCGCCGCGCTTCGTGCTGCTGATCGGCGAGCTGGAGTGGGTGCTGATCGACCGCTTCAAATGGCCCAGCAACCGCATCCTGCGTTTCGATCTGAGCGAGATCCTCGGCGCCCGCCAGCCCGCGACCCTGAACGCCTGCGTCGCGCTGCTGCATCGCGATGCCCTCTGCCCCTGGGCCAACACCAGCGCTGGCGCCAGTGCCGATAACGCTGCCAACACCGCCGCCGATCTCAGCTGCTTGCTCGACAGCCTCGACGCCGAATCCCACAAGCACGACGCCGGCGTCAGCACCGACCTCAAGTACGCCCTGCGCGAGGCCATCGAGCTGCTCGGCAACGAGGCCGCCCGCCAGCTCATCCAGGCGCATGGCTACAGCTACAGCGGTACGCTCAAGCGTCTCGATGAAGGCCAGCTCAGCACCGAATGCCTGCGCCTGGTCTACCGGCTGATCTTCCTGTTCTACATCGAGGCGCGCCCGGAGCTGGGCTATGTGCCGATCAACAGCAGCGATGTCTACGCCCGCGGCTACAGCCTGGAGCACCTGCGCGACCTGACCCTGACCGACCTGCACAGCACCGCCGCGCAGAACGGCACCTACTTCGACCAGACCCTGCGCAAGCTCTTCGCGCTGGTCGCCAATGGCACCGAGCAACGGCAACAGGCCCTGGTCGGCTCCGCCACCCTCAACGCCTTCGAGCTGGCGCCGCTCGACAGCAAGCTGTTCGACCCCGCCAGCACCCCGCTGCTGAACAAGGTCCGCTTTCCCAATCATCTCTGGCAGGCGGTGCTGCGCGGGCTGTCCTTTGCGAAAGACCCGCGCACCAAGCGCACCCGCCGCGTCAGCTACCAGGCGCTGTCCATCAACCAGCTCGGCGCCGTCTACGAATCGCTGCTCTCCTATCGCGGCTTCTTCGCCAGCGAAGACCTCTATGAGGTGATGCCGGCGGCCAATACCGCATCCGATAGCGCTCCCTGTGGCGCAGCTGCCAGTGCAGCCGCCCGCGCAGCCGATGGCATCGCCGCAGACAGCCTTGATATCGGCGATGATGCCGATGCCGACAGCGAAAACACCGCGGGCGCGAGCAGCGAGTCCGCCGGCAGTGCCAGCAGCGACCCCTACGGCGGCAGCACCGACCCGCTGGCCAACGGCTGGTTCGTCGGCCAGGCGCGCATCGGCGACTACCACAACAGCGAGAAGGTCACCTTTCGCAACGCCGAGGGCCGCCGCGAGCTGCGCCTCTACCCCAAGGGCAGTTTCATCTACCGCCTCGCCGGACGCGACCGACAGAAGAGCGCCAGCTTCTACACCCCGCAATCACTCGCCCAGTGCCTGGTCAAGTACGCCCTCAAGGAGCTGCTTGCGGACAAAAGCGCCGACGACATCCTCAGCCTGCGCGTGCTCGAGATGGCGATGGGCAGCGCCGCCTTGCTCAACGAGACCGTCAACCAGCTTGCCCAGGAATATCTGGAACGCAAGCAGATCGAACTCAAGCGCCGCATCCCGCACGACCAATACGCCCAGGAGCTGCAAAAGGTGCGCATGCGCCTGGCCGACGCCAACGTCTTCGGCGTCGACCTCAACCCCATCGCCACCGAACTGGCCGAGGTCAGCCTCTGGCTCAACGCCATCTACGGCGAGACCGACGCCCAAGGCCGCCCGCTGCCAGCGCGCGTGCCCTGGTTCGGCTACCAACTCTTCACCGGCAACAGCCTGGTCGGTGCCCGAGCCCAGGTGTTCAGCGTCAGCCAGCTGCAAGCCCCGCTCAAGCGCCGCGCCGGCGACGGCAAATCGGTGCCCAATCCCGACTGCTACCTCAACACCAGCCCGCGCCGCGTCACCCCCAGCGCCCCGCGCCGCGCCGATGAGATCTACCACTTCCTGCTCCCCGACGCCGGCTTCTGCGACTACGCCAACAAGGCGGTCAAGACCTACTACGAGGCCGAGCTGAAACAGGTCAAGGCCTGGCAGAAGGGCCTGCTCGGGCGCTTCTCCGAGCTGGAGATCCGTCGCCTCAAGCAGCTCAGCGCCAAGATCGACGCCCTCTGGCAGGAGCACGCGCGTCAGCTCGCCGCCGACCGCGCCCGCACCGAGGATCTGCTGCCGGTCTGGCCCGAGACCGGCGCCGATGCCGACCTCGATCCCGATCCCAATGCCGGCCCCGATGCAGGTTCTAATCCCAACCCGGCCCGCGTTACCAGCCGCGCCAGCAAGGAGGCCACCCGCAAGGCCGGCATGCTCAACGAGGATGGCGCGCTCGCCACCCCCTATCGGCGGCTCAAGCTGGTGATGGACTACTGGTGTGCGCTCTGGTTCTGGCCATTGGACAAGGTCGCCAGCTTGCCCAGCCGCACCCAATGGATCACCGAGGTCGGCGCCATCCTCGACGGCAACCTGATGGAGATCGACGAGCAGCCCGAGCTGGACCTCTCACCCGAGCCGGCGCCGGTCGCGACCCAGCCGCCGACCTCAGCACTGGCGCCCGAGCCGCAGCCGAGTCTGTTCGACGACCAACCTGGGCAGCTGTCGCTGAGCGTGCCGGCCGAGGCCAAGAGCCTGCACGACCGCTACGGCGAGCTGCGCATCCAGCGCCTGCGCGAGCAGGTTCCGCGCGTTGTGCAGGTCGAGGCGTTGGCTAGGCGTTATCGGTTTTTTCATTGGGAGCTGAGCTTTGCCGATCTCTTTGGTTGGCAGCTTGGGGAAGAAGGAGTGAGTGGCGGGGAAGAAGGAGTGAGTGGAGAGGAGAGAGGAGTGAGTGGTTTTGATCTGATTATTGGGAACTCGCCTTGGATCAAGGTTGAATGGGAAGAGAAGGGCATCCTGGGTGAGGCCGATCCGCGGATTGCGATCCGCAAGATGAGTGCCTCCGAGCTGGCCCGTCGGCGCGCCGAGCTGTTCGAGGACTGGCCGGCGATGCAGGCGGCTTGGCTGGATGAGTTTTGCGAGCAGGCGGGGATGCAGGCGTTTTTGAATGCTACGCAGAATTATCCGTTGCTGAAGGGTGTGCAGACCAATCTGTATAAGTGTTTTTTGCCGCAGGCTTGGATGCTGAATCATGCGCAGGGTGTCGCTGCTTTCTTGCATCCTGAGGGGATCTATGATGATCCCAAGGGTGGGGTGTTTCGGGAGGCCGTCTATCCGCGATTACGGGGGCATTATCAGTTCGTAAACGTAAAGAAACTATTCGCTGAGATTCTTCACTGGGTAACCTATTCCGTAAACGTCTATGGTCCAGTATCGAAAACCCCAGATTTTTTTTCGATATCGAACCTTTATCTGCCAAGAACCATAGATGGCTGTTTCGAGCATGATGGAAATGGGCCTGTTCCTGGATTAAAGGATATCAATGATAAATGGGATGTTTCTCCGCATAAGAGTAGACTGATCCGAGTCGATGCAAATAAGCTCTCGCTTTTTGCGCAGCTCTACGACGACGCCGGTACTCCGGCCTTGCAAGCTCGGCTGCCTGCGCTGCAGGCCCAGCATCTAATCTCGGTCCTAGAGAAATTCGCTGCCCAGCCGCGTCGCTTGGGGGATCTCAAGGGCGAGTACCTCTCGCTGGAAATGTGGCACGAAACCAACCAGCAGAAAGATGGCACCATCCGTCGCGAGACCCGCTTCCCAGACGATGCCAGCCAATGGGTGCTCTCTGGTCCGCACTTCTTTGTCAGCAACCCTTTCTATAAGACACCAAACAGGGTCTGCAGAATTCATCACCACTACACGACCTTAGATCTCGCTACTTTGCCCGACGACTACCTGCCGCGCACCAACTACGTGCCGGATTGCTCGCCGGCGGAGTATGCCGAGCGGACGCCGAGGGTGCCTTGGTTCGAAACCGCTGCGACTGAAACCCGAAGAGTGACCGGTAATTATCGTCTGGGTATTCGCGCAATGCTCTCTCAATCTGGCGAGAGAACGCTAACCACTGCAATCATTCCTACTCTGGTAGGGCACATGAATGGTGTACGTTCATACTGCTACAAATCTAATCAGAGGCTGGTTGATCATGCCGCGATGACTTCGTCGATGTGCTTTGACTTTATGTGCAAGTCAACTGGCAAGGCAAACCTTCACCAGATGCTCGATGACTTCGCGTTTATTGATTTCGCAGCGGACTTACTTGGGGCGTTAAGAGTCAGAACCCTTTCGCTCAACTGCCTCACTACCCACTACGCCGACCTCTGGCAATCCTGCTTCCAACCCGAATTCCGCGAGCAACGCTGGTCCAGCGACTCACCACTGCTCGCCAGTGCCGCACTCGGAGACCAGACCGCAGATGCGACACGGGCACCAGCCCAAGACGAGCCAGGACGAGCGCCCGCAACGGCAATC
Organism: Halochromatium sp.; assembly: GCA_010912705.1. Taxonomy (GTDB): domain Bacteria; phylum Pseudomonadota; class Gammaproteobacteria; order Chromatiales; family Chromatiaceae; genus Lamprobacter. Next base: position 313,243 of record POWB01000001.1, on the reverse strand, counting down.
GAGGCGCAGCCGATCAGATCGGCCACAGCGGCTGAGTCTTCCACAGCGGCCGAGAGCAACAGCCCTCCCTGTCCTCCGTGCCTCCGTGGTGAAACCAACTTCTTCACCCAGCTCAGCCCAAACTGGCAACGCCACTGCGCCCTGCGCACCGACTACGCCCGCCGCCAAGCCCTGCTCGAGATCGATGTCCTGGTCGCCCAAGCCCTCGGCCTCAGCCTCGACGAGCTGCTGACCATCTACCGCGTCCAATTCCCGGTGATGCGCCAGTACGAGGCCGACACCTGGTACGACCAGAGCGGGCGCATCGTCTTCACCCCGAGCAAGGGCCTTGTCGGTGTCGGCCTGCCGCGCACCGCCCGCAAGGCCGATCTGAACGCCGGCATCCGCTACGCGGTCCAACAGCCCGAGCAGCGCCCAGTCGAGTCCTCGGATCAGCGCCGGTCGCCGCCCAACCCGCAGGCCATCGCCCTCGGCTGGGAAGACATCCGCGACCTGCCCGCCGGCGCCACCGTCACCAAGACCTTCATGGACGACACCTTGCCCGGCGGCCCGGTCGAGCGAACGATCCGCTATCAAGCCCCCTTCGTCCGCCCCGACCGCGAACAGGACTATCGGACGGCCTGGGCGTTCTTCGAGCAGGATCAGACCAAGGGCAACCCGGCATGAAATCCCCTGTCTACTCGGAGCCTCGGAGCCAATGATGAATGACGAGATTCTCGACGAAGTCCGCGCGATTCGCGAAGCGCATGCCGCGCGTTTCGGCAACGATCTTCGGGCGATCGTCGCAGACTTGAGAAGGGTCGAGCAGGAACGGCCTGGAGTCATCGTCAACCCAGGACCACGCCGCCCTGCCGACCTTGATCCGGTCACCCGGTTTGCATTGGTGTCCTTTAAAAGGTTACTGGCAACCCGGTATGGCGAGCACCTGAAATCGCTTTATCTATTCGGTTCTCGGGCTCGCGGGGAGCAACGCCCAGATAGCGATGCGGATGTGGCCGTGTTCCTTGATCAGGTGACCGATCCCATCGGCGAGCAGTTCGACCTCATCGACGCAGGCTATGACATCTTGCTCGACACCGGCGTGAACATCCAGCCCTGGGTCTTTAATGAGGCGAGCCTGGCAGATCCGAAGCATTACCCAGCAGCACATCTTGTCAAAACGATTCGACAGGAGGGTGTGCGACTGTGATTGCGCGGCTCCTATGCAAATCCAGGCAAGCGCTGGGCACCGCAGCCCGCGACTTCGGTCATGGCGACATGGATGCCGCAGCCAACCGCTGCTATTACGCCGTTTACTATGCCGCTTGGGCCATGTTTGCCTCGCGCGGTCTCGAGAAACCCAAGACCCATAGCGGCCTGATCGCCGAGTTCAGCAGGCAGTTCGTCAAAGATGGCCCTGTCGATCGGACATTTGGCGCGACTCTTGGAAAGCTCGAAAGCCTGCGCTCCTACGCGGATTACACGCTGGAGCCGACACCGCGGGAAAAGGCCGAGCAGGCGCTCGAAGCAGCGAGAACCTTCGTCGCAACGATCGAGGCCGAAGTCAAACGCGCAAGGTCCCATCCGGACAATGCTCAATGATCCCCCAGGGCCAACTGCCGCCGGTGCTGCCGGTGGTGCGTGCTCTTGCCCGCCCGCCTGCCGGGCGTACCCTTACCCGAGATTGCTGACCTCCTGGAGATCGAAACCATGCTTGCGGAACCTGTTGTCGAGTGGACCAAAACCTGGGAGCAAAGTGGCTTTTACAAAGGCGAGGCGGCTTTGCTGGAGCGTCAATTACGCAAGCGCTTCGGGCCGCTTGATGCGGAGACTGAGGTGCGGCTACGCGCGGCGAGCGGCACCGAGATCGAGCACTGGGCGGAGCGGATTTTCGATGCGCGGCAGCTCGCTGATGTCTTCGCGGAAGAGACCGACGAGCGCGATGGCTGATACATTCCCGGTCGACACCTTGCCCGTCGGCCCGGTCGAGCGAACGATCCGCTACCAAGCCCCCTTCGTCCGCCCCAACCGCGAACAGGACGATCGGACGGCCTGGGCGTTCTTCCAGCAGGATCACACCAAGGACAGCCCGGCATGAAATCCAGTGTCTACATCGAAACATCGGTGATCAGCTATCTGACCGCGCGTCCAAGTCGGAATCTGATTGCCATGGCGCGTCAGCAGGTTACCCAAGCCTGGTGGGAAATCCGCTCGAATCACGATCTCTGTGTGTCCGAAGTGGTCTCTCGCGAATGCGCCTCTGGAGACCCCGATGCAGCGGCAAGACGGATGGCCGCCATCGAAAATATGCCGCTATTACGCGTGACCACGGATGCGGTCGCGATCGCCAAGGCACTGGTATTACGCGAAATCATTCCCCAAAAAGCCGCCGAGGATGCCCTCCATATCGCGATTGCAACCGTCCATGCCGTGGATTTTCTCCTGACATGGAATTGCAAACATATCGCAAACCCTGAAATTCAAAGGCAGATCGCGCTTTACCTTGAGGAAATGGGGCTGTTTTTACCCTTTATCTGTACGCCCGATGAACTACTCGGAGCCAACGATGAATGACGATATTCTCGACGAAGTTCGCGCGATTCGCGAAGCGCACGCCGCCGCTTTCCATTTCGATCTCGACGCGATCTACGCCGACATCAAGCGTCGCGAGATGGAGCGCCAGGCACAAGGAGTGCGTTTTATCGATCCGCCCACGACACCGCTCCAGGTGCGTTCTCGGTACCAGCGCATTCGGTTCGGTCATCGAATCAGCCAAGCGTTACCTGTCGACCAGAAGCATTCGGGGTAAGCTCAGCATGTTGACTGACCCCATCGTCGAACCTGGCAGCAACAAGGCTTTGATCAGGGCAAGGCGGCTTTGCTGGAGCGTCAATTTCGCAAGCGCTTCGGGCCGCTCGATGCGGACACCGAGGCGCGGCTGCGCTCAGCGAGCAGCGCCGAGATCGAGCACTGGGCGGAGCGGATTTTCGATGCGCGGCAGCTCGCCGATGTGTTCACGGACGAAGAGCCCGGCCCCGTCGCGATAAGGGAGTCACAGGACTATGCTGCCGTCACTGGTCGTCGATGAGGTCCGCCGCGGCGTCGCCGAGACGCTGCGTACGCAGTTCGAGCCCTCCACCGGGCACTTCAAGCAGGCGGTGCGCCGTCTGATCGAGGCGCCGGGCTGGATCAAGGGGCCCTATGTGCAGCTCGGGATGCCGTTCGTTGCCGGCGATTCCGGCCGCGACTTCTTCAGCGCTTTCCAGACCGAACATCCGGCCTTCTTGCATCAGGAGCATGCCTGGCAGCGGTGCGCGCGCGAGGGGCGTTCGACGCTGATCGCGACCGGCACCGGCTCGGGCAAGACCGAGTGCTTCCTCTACCCGGTGCTGGAGCATGTCGCCGCGCATCGGGACAGCCCCGGCATCAAGGCGATCATCATCTATCCGATGAACGCGCTCGCCGACGACCAGGCCGGACGCATCGCCGAGCTGGTGCACAAGACGCCGGCCTTCCACGGCATCCGCGCCGGGCTCTTCGTCGGCTCCGGCAAGGCCAAGTATCGCCCCAAGCAGGCCGGTAAGGTGCCGGTGCTGGACAGCATCGCGATGGGTCCAAACGAGATCATCAGCGACAAGGAGGTGTTGCGCCAAGACCCACCGGACATCCTGCTGACCAACTACAAGATGCTGGATTTCCTGCTGATCCGCCCGCGCGATCAGGCGCTGTGGCGGTTCAACGGCCCAGATACCCTGCGCTTTCTAGTGGTGGACGAGCTGCACACCTTCGACGGCGCACAGGGCACTGATCTGGCGATGCTGATCCGCCGTCTGCGCCATCGGCTGGGGTGCGATGGCCGAACCGATGCTCGAATCGATGCTCAAGACGAGGCGGGGCGGCTGATCTGCGTTGGCACCTCCGCCACCCTGGGCGACGCCAGCAACACCTGCCCGTTGCGTGAGTACGCGGCACAGATCTTCGCGACCGGCTTCGATGCCGATGCGGTGATCACCGAGTGCCGCCAGGGCTTCGATGCCTTCATCGGCGATGAGGTGGTCGAGCATCTAGTGTCCGATGACGAGACCGCGTTCGCGGCGATCCGCGAGACCGATTTCGACCGCCCCGAGGCGGCGGTGCGGCGGTTCCTGCCGGCGTTCTTTGCCGATCCGGCCGTGTTCGCCGAGCTGGATGCCGGCGTCGAGACGGCGCTCGGGCGGCTGCGTCTGGGGCAGGAGCTGAAGAAGCACCTGCTGTTCCAGTCGCTGCTGCGGGTCGCCAGTCATGGCCCGGTGACCGTCGGCGAGATCGCCGACAAGCTCCAGCGCACGCTGAGTCGCCGCCTGGCGGCAGAGGCGCCGGCGCTGGTGATCGCGCTGCTGACGCTGGTGGCTTGGGCACGCGCACCGCATGCCGGGCAGCGGGTGGAGGCGGAGACGCCGGTGAGTCGGCTGAACTTTCTGGTCAGTCTGCGCATCCAGCTCTGGCTGCAGGAGCTGCGCCGGGTGGTCGCGACGGTGAGCCGCGATCCGCTGGAAGTGGTGCTGCAGTCGGAGTCGGCGGTGCTGAGCCAGCGTGAGCGTCTGCGGCTGCCGGTGGTGCAGTGCCGCGATTGCCACGCCACCGGCTGGTTGACCATCAAGCGGCCGCAGGATAGCCGCGTCGAGCAGAACGCGGACAAGATCTACGCCAGCTATTTTGCGCGCCATCAAGACACCTTCTTGGCCCGTCTTTATCCCGATGACAGTGCGATGGGGAGTGGCGCTCTTGGTGTTGGCGCGAGCGTTGTCGGCGCGAAGGTGCCATCAATGACGCCAGTGCTCGAGCAGATGCTCTGCGGACAGTGTGGGCACTTGGGCAACCGCGCCGTCAGCGAGTGTCCACACTGCCAAAGCGAGGATCTGCTGCCGGTGAGGGTCGCCTGCGGCACCCGCGCTCGCCAACTGCGGGCAGACAAGGCGAGCGGCCGCAGCGAGCGCGAGGTCACCGTGCACGACGATACCTGCCCGGTCTGCGGCGTGCGCGGCGGTCAGCTCATCATCGGCGCCCAGACCACCAGCCTGGCCGCCCATGCGGTCGAGCGTCTCTGGTTGGCACCACTCAACGATCACAAAAAGCTGATCCTGTTCTCGGATGCGGTGCAGGACGCGGCCCACCGCGCCGGCTACATCGAGTCGAAGACCGAAGGCCACCTGATGCGTGCCGCCATCGCCCAAGCCATCGCCAGCCTACCGCCTGCGCTCGCTTGGGACGAGGCGCTGGAGCGCATTGGACGCCATTGGCGTGTAAATTTTTCCCCCCGTGACTTCGTCGCGCGCTTCATCCCACCCAGCATGGAGCACCTGCGCGACTGGCGGCAGCTGCTGATCAGCGGCAATCTGCCTGCGGGGTCGCCGCTGCCGGCGATGCTCTGCCAGCGTATGCAATGGCGCGCGATCGAGGAGCTGGCGCATCGTTCAGAGCGTGGCCGGACGCTGACGAAGGTCGGGATCGCGGTGTTGTTCCCGGACCTAGAGGCGTTGCGGGCGCTGACGCCGGCGTTGTGCGCGGAGCTGCGACAGGCGGGCGGCGGGCTCGAGACGCTGGACGAGGCGCAGGTGCTGCACTGGGTGATGGGCACCCTGTTGGCGCTGATTCGCGCCGGGGCGATCCTGCACATGGGCCTGGAATCGTTCGCCGAAATGGGCGACTTCAAGAAATTTGAGTTCGCGCGACAGCGCGAGCCCTGGATACCGCATCGCCGCAGCGATCAGCCGCGCTTCTTGACCCGGGAGGCGGGGCGGCATGGCTTTCTGAACCTGGAGGAGCGCACGACCAATCCCTTGCTGAGCTGGGCGCGCTTGGCGCTCGGGCTCACGCTCACCTCACCCGGGATCATCACGCTCGCCTACGAAGAACTGCTGAAGGCGCTGGAGCAGGCCGGGCTCGGTCGGTTTCTGCTGCTGGAGCAGCAGGGGCTCAAGGCGCGGGTGTTTGGGCTGCGCCCGGAGCGGCTCTTGCTGCACCGCGAGCTGCGGCTGCTGACCACGCCGAGCGCGGCCCAGTCGCTCTGGGTGCCGGCGACGGAGGCCGAGGCGCTGAGCGGCTTGCCGGCCTGGAACAGCCCGCGCGAGACACTGCGGCCGGCGCCCGCGCCGACCCGCAACTGGTGGCACAGGCGCCTGCAGCGCGGCGATGTGACGCGGGTGATCGCGCATGAGCATACCGGCCTGTTGGAGCGCGATGAGCGGCTCGAGCTGCAGCAGCGCTTCATGGCGCCCGAAGGGGCCGCTGAGCCCTGGTTCGAGAACCTGCTCTCGGCCACGCCGACGCTGGAGATGGGTATCAATATCGGCAGCCTGTCCAGCGTGATGCTGGGCGGGGTGCCGCCGAATCAGGCCAACTACATCCAGCGCGTCGGTCGCGCCGGGCGCCGGGACGGCAACGCGGCGGTGCTCGCCATCGCCGATGCCTCGCCAGACGGGCATGATCAGTATCACTTCGCCAACCCGCTGGAGATGCTGCATGGCGAGGTCGAGCCGCCGGCGATCTACCTGAACGCCGCCGAGGTCTTGCGCCGTCAGCTCTATGCCTTCTGCTTCGATCACTGGGTCGCGGAGGAGCAACCGACGCTGCCAGATCGGTTGCGCGATGCGCTGGATCAGGTAGCCAAGGGCGAGGCCGACCTGAGTCAGTTTCCCTACAACTACCTCGACTTCGTCAATCGCCACGAGCCGGTCTTGTTCGCGGCCTTCTGCGCGATGCTGGCCGATGCGCTGCAGCCGGCGACCCGGGAGCGGCTCGAGCTGTTCATCAGCGGCAGCGATCAGCAGAAGCCTCTGCGCGCGCGGTTCCTGGCCTTCTTCGAGGAGACCAACGCTGAGCGCGGGTCCTGGAAGAAGCGGCGCACGGCGATCGGCGCGGAGCTCAAGCGGCTGAAGAAACGGCCCGAGGATGAGCAGACCCTGGCCGAGATCGACCTGCTGGAGAAGGAGCGCGCCGGCCTTGGCCAACGCATCCAACAACTGAACAACGAGCAGCTGCTGGAGGCGATGACCAATGCGGGGCTGCTGCCCAACTACGCCTTCCCGGAAGAGGGCGTCTCGCTAACGACCATCATCCACGGCAAGCGGCGCAGCGGAGAAGAGTACTCGGTGCCGGTGCACCGCTACAGCCGGCCCGCGCATGCGGCGCTGGCCGAGTTCGCGCCGCGCAATACCTTTTACGCGCACAAGAGCAAGGTGCAGATCGACCAGATCGATCTTGAGGGCGAGGCGCCGGCTGAGTATCGCTTCTGTGCCAAGTGCCATTATCTGGCGCCGCTGACGGCGGCAGAGGCGAGGGCTTCCAGCTGCCCGCGCTGTGGCGACAGCAGTTGGGCGGATGGCAGCCAGGTGCGACCGTTGCTGCGCCTGCGGCGCACGGTGGCCAACGTCAGACAGACCAAAAAGACGCGCATCACCGAGACCGATGAGGCGCGCAATCCGCGCTTCTACGCGCGCCGGCTGTTGATGAACTTCGAAACCGCTGATGTACGTTCGGCCTGGACCCTGGAGTCCAGTCAGGCGGTGTACGGCTTCGAATTCATCGCCAAGGCGCAGTTCCATGATCTCAATCTGGGCCAGCCAACGCCGACGGCTGGCGCGGAGCAGCTGACGCTGATCGCCGGTGACGATAGCGCCAAGAGCGGGTTCTCGCTCTGCAAGAGCTGCGGCATGGTGCAGCCGGGCGGCAGTCATCAGGCGCATGAACGGGAACGCGAGCAACTGCATACGCCGGATTGCCGGGATCGACACGCCGAGGGCGACGCGCATTTGTTGGACCGGCTGTTTCTGTATCGTGAATTCGAGTCGGAATGCCTGCGTATCATGGTGCCGAAGGGCTTCGGCTCCGGCGAGCAGACCACCTATTCCTTCATGTCGGCACTGCAGCTCGGTTTGCGCAAGCGTTTCGGCGGCAAGGTCGATCATCTGCGTTTCGAGACCATGTCCGAAGCCGGCGCTGATAGCGGCTCGGGCAAGACCTTCATCCTGATCTACGACTCGGTACCGGGCGGCACCGGTTATTTGCAGCAACTGCTTTCGGGGGAGGCCGATACCCTGGTCGCGGTGCTGGCTGCCGCGCATGCGGTGATTCGCGACTGCGCCTGTCAGACCCGGCCCGAGCTGGACGACGGCTGTTATCAGTGCGTCTTCCATTACCGACAGGGGCGCAACCGTCAGCACATCTCCCGCCGCACGGCGCTGGAGATCCTCGACGAGCTGGTCGAGGGCCGCTTTGAGCGCAAGCAGGTCAAGTGCCTGTCTGAGATCGAGATCAATCCGGCCTTCGGCTCGGAGCTGGAGCGCCGGTTCTTGCCGGCGTTGAAGGCACTCGGCGGGCAGTTCGATGCCAACGGTGAGCGCTTGCCTCTGGTCCAGGTGACCCAGGACGTCAAGGCGGGCAAGACGGCCTATCTGCTGTCGGTGGGCGCGCACAAATACTGGGTCGATACCCAGGTGCCGATCGAGGATCAGGCCACCGGCCAGACCCTCTGCCTGCCGGATTTCGTGATCTCAGCGACCAAGGCCGCCAGCCCGATGCGGCCGATCGCCGTCTTCGTCGATGGCTGGGCGTTTCACCAACAGTCGATGGCCGCCGATGCGCGCAAGCGCGCGACGCTGATGTTGCGCGGCGACTACCGGGTCTGGTCGCTGACCTTCGAGGATATCGAGTCGGCGCAGAAGCAGAAGGCGGGAACCGACCTGCCGAGTCCGCTCGCGGTGCTGATGACCAAGTCCGGCGCCGCGATCCTGTCCGAACAGCTGGCGCCGATCAGCCCCTCGCAGCTCAGCGGCAACGCGATGGCGCTGTTGCTGATGCTGCTGGGCGGGTCTGATCCATCCTGTCAGGACCCGTTGGCGGCCTTGGGCGCGACTGGGCAGCACCTGCTGGCGCGGAGCGTATTGCGCTCGGATGAGCTGACGGCGGTGGTGCGTGAGCGCGCCGAAACGGTGGCGAAGGCCTTGCCAGAGTGGCTCGCGATGGAGACCCATCAGGTGCATCTGCAGGGGCCTGCGAACGGGCATCTGAACTGGGTCGGCAAGGCGGAGCCCAAGTTTCTGACGGGTAAGGCGACCTCGGATTGGCCGCTGGCCGGTGCCTTGATCCTGAACGATTTGCTCGGCGATTTGCCGGGCGATACATTGCGCGATGGGCCGAGCGATGCGTTGCGCGATCGGCCTGAAGATCCGCTGAACGACTTGGCGAACAACCTGGCGAATGATCCGCCCAACGATCTGACGAACGATCAAATCGGAGATCCGCCAAGCGCGGCACCGGCCGGCAAGGCGTCGAAGGACAGCCACGCACATTGGCGGCAATGGCTACGGATCAGCAACCTGCTGCAAGCTGTGCCCGGCGTCGCCTTGCTGACCGAATCGATGATCAACGCGGGCCAGATCCTGGCGGTGACACAGCTAAAGACGGCCGAGCCGACTACCGCCCCAGGCGGTTGGGGTAAGCTGTTGGACGAGGCGGAGTTCTTGGGACGTCTCAGGCCGGGCTTCGAGCGGCTGAGCGAGCGCGGTGCGGCAGCGCCGGACGCGATCGGTGTCGAGATCGAGGATGGCGACGACTATCGGGTGGCCGAGGCCCTCTGGGATGCCGCGAGGCTCGTCTTCCTCACCCCCGCGCAGATGGAATGCGCCGCGAGTTGGCAACAGGCCGGGTTTGCCATCATCGAAGAGGCCGGCGACTGGTGGCTGGCGATTGAGTCAGCCTTGAATTTGTACTGATATTGATGCATGACAGAGGGTGTCTGTCCTAGCGTACCCCAACAGTCGGACACGCCCTGTTCCACAGGAGGAAAGCGATGGCCACTATCAACCAACAACTCCAATGCGACATCGAGCGGGGCATTAAAGACCTTCCTCTACAAGCTTTAAGGGAGGTCAAGCTCTTTATTGATTTTCTGCATCTGCGCGAAGGCGCGACGCTCATCGCTGATACTTCGGAGATTGACCACGAATTACGCCAGCTCGACAGCGCGGAGGCCCGGCACCTGGAGCAGGAATTCACCGCCTATCAAGACCAATATCCCCGTGAAAATTGACTATGTCGCCGACACCATGGCCATTGTCTTGCGGCTTGAGAATCGCAAATTGCCATCGCGCATTAAGGAGATTTTCAAGGATGTAGAGGCTGGCAATCAGCGACTTGCCATTCCTGCGATGGCGCTTGCGGAATTAGGCTATCTAGCTGAAAAAAAGCGAATTGAAACAAACCTTGCGGCACTTGATGAGTATACCAGCAGATATCCACTGGTCGCGATTGCGCCAATGACGGCTGAGATCGTTCACCAAACCTTTCTCATCACCAATATCTCTGAGCTTCACGATCGGATCATCGCGGCCACGGCCGTCTGCCTGGATGCAATGTTAGTCACCAATGATCCAATCATTTCAGCATCCGGATTTGTTCGGGTTGTTTGGTGATGAGTCAGCAAGCCATACAGGAAGCGGTGTGGCGGCGCCGGACGCAATCAGTGTCGAGCATGCGAGCATGAACGGACCAAGCCGATGAACCAAGACATCAAGATCATCGTCAGTAACGAGGTGATCAAGCGCATGACGGCGCTGCCGGCGGCGGTGCAGAGCAAGGGCTTGGAGTTCATGCTCAAGTTCCAGACCGATCCGCGCAGTCCGGGCATCAATTACGAGACCATCCACAGCGCCAAGGACAAGAACCTGCGCTCGGTGCGGATCGACCAGGCCTATCGCGGCATCATCTTTCGGGCGCCGAAGGATAACGTCTTCGTCTGGCTGCATGTCGATAAGCACGATGACGCCTACCAGTGGGCGAGCAGGCGCAAGATGAGTGTGAATCCGGTCAACGGCGCGCTGACCTTGACCAACCTGAATTTTGTCGAGGAGACGGTGCAGCGGAGGGCGGTCCCCGCGCCCTTGGAGCCTGAGCCCGTTTTCGCCGAGTTGTCGAACCGCGACCTGATGGCGATCGGGGTGCCCGAGGAGATGCTCCCCGCCGTGCGCACCATCCGCTCCGAGGGTGATCTGGATGCGATGCGCGAAGAGCTGCCGGTCGAGGCCTATGAGGGGCTGTTTCTGGTGCTCGCTGGCGATTCGGTCAGCAGCATCCTGAGTGCGCGCGAGACGCGGGTCGATCGCGAGATCGATACTGAGGATTTCGCCAGCGCCGCCGATCGCGACGAGAGCCGCTCGCGCTTCTATGTGGTCGAGGGCGAGCAGGATCTGCAGGCGATCCTATCCGCGCCGCTGGAGCAGTGGCGGGTGTTTCTGCATCCGACGCAGCGCCGTTTGGCGACCCGGAACCTGAACGGTCCCAGCCGCATCCTGGGCGGTGCGGGCACCGGCAAGACGGTGCTGGCGATGCACCGGGCTAAGCACCTGTCCAGCCAACTCGTCGGCAGCGATCAGCGGCTGCTGTTCACCACCTTCACCACCAACCTTGCGCTGGACATCGAGGACGGACTCAAAGCGATCTGCGCGCCGGAGCAGCTGAAACAGATCGACATCATCAACCTGGATGCCCTGGTGTTCCGGCTGCTCAAGGCGCGCCGCTACGAGCATGAGATCGCCTTCGATTTCGAGGCCAAGTGCGCGCCGGCCTGGGACGCGGCGATGGTCGACTTCGATCCGTCGCTGGGTGTGTCGCGCGCATTCGTGCGCGAGGAGTTCGAGCAGGTGGTGCTGGCGCAGGGGCTGGCGACGCGCGATGACTATCGTGAGGCGCCCCGGCGCGGTCGCGGCCTCATGCTCTCGCGCAAGAAGCGCGACGCGCTCTGGGAGATTTTCGAGAACTATCGGTTGCAACTGAGCGCCAAGGGCCTGAAGGAGCCGGACGACGCCTACCGCGACGCCTGCACCTTGCTCGAGGCCGAAGGTCGGCCACCCTATGCCCATGCGGTGGTCGACGAGACACAAGACTTCGGCCCACAAGCGTTGAAGCTGATTCGCGCATTGGTGCCGCCTGGCCCCAATGATCTGATGTTCGTCGGCGACGGTCACCAACGCATCTACGCCAAGAACAAGGCGGCGATGAGCCGTTGCGGCATCGACATCCGTGGGCGCGCCAAGAAGCTGTACCTTAACTACCGCACCACCGAGGAGATTCGCCGCGAGGCGGTGTCGTTGCTAGAGAAACTGGAGATCGACGACCTAGACGGCGGCAGTGACGAGATCGCGCGCTACAAATCGCTCCTGCACGGCCCGGCGCCGGAGCACATCCGCAGTGCCTCGATGGAGCGGGTGCCTGAAGGCATCATCGAATTCATCGCCGGCTGTCTCGAAGACAATGTCGACGCCAAGATCGGTGTGATGGCGCCGACCGGCAAACTGCGCGACCAACTCGCGAAGCAGATCCGCGACGCTGGCTACAAGGTCGCCACCGTCAATCACCGCGAGCGCCTGAGCCGCAAGGACGCCCAGATCTTCGCGATGACCCTGCATCGGGCCAAGGGCCTGGAGTTCGACGCCGTTGCCATCGTCGTCAATCGCGCGCTCGATGACGAGCTGCGCAAACTCTTATATGTCGGGATGACGCGCGCGAAGCGAGCGGCGAGGCTCTACTCGGCGGCAGTGGTTGAACCGAAGATTGGGCTGATGCATACGGAGACTTAGAAACTGTCGTTCTAGACCACGGGCTCGCGGATCAGGGCCAACATCTCCTCGTAATCGAGGCGACCGCCCTCGCCCGTGCCTTCCAACAGATCATTAGCCAGGTCGCGCTTGCTTGCATGCAGCGCCAGGATCTTTTCCTCGATGGTGCCTTTGGTGACCAGTCGGTAGATGGTGACGGGACGCTCCTGGCCGATGCGGTGCGCGCGGTCGCTGGCCTGGTCCTCGACCGCCGGATTCCACCAGGGGTCCATGTGGATGACATAGTCGGCGGCGGTCAGATTCAGACCGGCCCCGCCGGCGCGCAGGCTGATCAGGAAAAGGTCACCCTCGCCCGCCTGGAAGGCGGCGACCGCGGCCTTGCGCTTGGCCTCCGAGGTGGAGCCGTCGAGATACTGATAGCGGACGCCGCGTCCGTCGAGATACGCGCGGATAATGCTCAGATGATCGACGAACTGGCTGAAGACCAGCGCCTTATGATGGTTGTCGAGCAGATCGTCGAGGACCTCGCCGAAGGCGTCGAGCTTGGTGCTTGCCAGCTCGCTGTCGGGCAGCGCTAGCTTGGGATGACAGCAGGCGCGGCGCAGCCGCATGATCTCGGCGAGGAGCTGCATGCGCTTCTGGCCCTGCGTGGTCTCCTCGGACTCGAGCCGCTCCATGGCCTGGCGGCGTAGCGCCTCGTAGAGCGCGGCCTCGGCCTGACCCAGCTCCAGTTCGAGCGTGATCTCGGTGCGCGGCGGCAGTTCGCTGAGGACTTCGCTCTTCAGCCGGCGCAGGATGAAGGGCCGCAGCAGCTGACGCAGACGCTGGCGTGCATCGGCGTCGCGCTGCTGTTCGATCGGCGTGGCGAAGCGCCGGTTGAAGCTCTCCAACGACCCGAGCAGTCCTGGGTTGATGAAACGGAAGAGGTTCCACAGCTCGCCGAGATGGTTCTCGATCGGGGTGCCGGTGGTGATCATGCGGAAGCCGGCGTCGAGCTTCATGATCGCCTGCGAGCGCTTGGTCATGGCGTTCTTGAAGGCCTGCGCCTCGTCCGCAACGACGGTTGTCCACTTCAGGCCCGCGAGCCGCTCGCCCTCGGTCTGCAGCAGGCCGTAGCTACAGACGATGAGATCGAAGGGGCCGGCCTCGCTCAGCATCCGCTCGCGGTCGCCGTCGCCGAAGCGCTTGGGCTGAAGCGTGGGCGCGAAACGAATCGCCTCCGCCATCCAGTTGGCGCAGACCGACATGGGCGCTAGCACCAGGGTCGGCCCCTCGGTCGCGCGCGCGAGGATGAGCGCGAGCGACTGCAGCGTCTTGCCAAGCCCCATGTCGTCGGCCAGACAGGCGCCGGCGCCCCAGTGGGCGAGCCGCGCCAGCCAGCGGAAGCCTTCCACCTGATAGTCGCGTAACTCCGCTTGCAGGGTCGAGGGCAGCTCGGGCTCCAGATGACGGGCCTCGGCTAGACGGTCCAGGGCGGCGCGCCATTGGGCATGGCCCTTGACCTTCATGCCCTCCAGACTTTCGTCGATCGCTGGGGCGGCCAGGGGATGGAAACGGCCTCGGTCGGTCAGACGCGCGAGGCTCTCCAGACGCCTGCGCAGGGCGTCGCTCAGCGAGAGGTACTCGCGCTCGCCCAGGCGGATGAAGCGTCCCGGCGAGGCCTGGACCAGATCCAGCAGCTGCTGCATCTCGAGCACGCGCCCGTCCTCCAGACCCAACTCGCCCTTGAGTCCGAGCCAGTCGCGCTGCGAGGCCACGCTCACGCGCATGCGCTTGGCGTCGACCTCGGGCGTCAGGCCGATGCGCTTGCCCTCGGGCCATTGCAGCACCAAGTCGTCGCCGAGTCCGTGCAGCTGCTCCAGCGCGGTCAGCGCCTCCTCGGTGGTCTCCAGCGTCCAGGTCCAGCCGTCGTTCCCGGGCAGTGCCGGGCAGGCGTCGAGCACCGATTGCGCCGCTCGCCGCTCCCCGGAGAGGTCGCGCGTGGTCTGCACGGCGCGTCCCTCCAGATCAGCGAAGAGCGTCGCCATCCCCTTGCCCGGATGCAGCCGCGGACCCTGCTCGCCCAGGGGCTGCATGAAGAGTTCGATGGTCAGGCCCTCATCAAGCGGATTGAGATGGACATAGGGGCGCTGGTCCGCCTCCAGTGTCTCGGCGATGCGCTCGGTTCCACCGATGGCTGAGTGCACGCTGAGCATCGGCGCGACCGCCGCGATGCCATCGAGGACCTTGTCCTTGCCGCTTGGCGGGACTTTCAGGCCCTGCTCGCCGAGGAGCTTGCTGATCCGCCGGTGCGATGCGTCGAAATGGATCAGCCGCACGCGCTGCGGGCCGTCCTCCTGGACCAGGAGGTCCGAGCCCTCGGGCGGAAAGGGTGTGATGCGTATCAAGATGTCGCCCTTGCGCTTGAGCACCTCAAGGACGGGGCCGGCGGACACGAGCTCGATCGGGGTGTCCATGGCGCCTGGACGAAAGATCCTGGGATGTCCCTCAGCGGCACGCAGGGCGCGATCGGAGTCGAGACTGTAGTAGGTGCGGCCATAGCGACCGTACCAGCCCGGCTCGTAGTCCTGGGTGATGGCGGCGACGATGCGCTGGTCCTGGTCGCTCAGATAGTCGAACTCCTCGGGCGATTCGGCCAAGCGCGACAGGGCCACGGGCCGCCCCTGCGTCCAACCGCCGCGCTTGGACTGCTTCTGCTCGCGCGGCTCGAGCTGGGCCGTGCCGCCGTAGAGGCTGATCACCCAGGCCATACGCCGATCCGAGGCGGTCTCGGTCGAGCCTTGGCTCTCCTCGCTCGCGGCCAGTCCGATCAGGGCCTCCAGGGTGATCTCCCAAGCCGACTTGGGCGCGAGCAGAGGGGTCAGGGTCGGTATGTCCGTGGGTCGCTCGGGTAGCTCATGCGCGTCGATGGGCCCGTCGAGCGCGCTCAGCAGATCGGCGCCCTGCCAGGCATACCAGAGGATGCCCGCCTCCTTGGCGTTCTGAGCGTGCTGCACGAGACTGGCCAGGATCGCGTCGCCGGGCCGCTCACCGAGCCAATGCAGCATCAGCCCCTGGAGCAGACAGGGATAGGGAAACGCATCGCACTGCGCACTTGATAGCCAAGTGACCTCGTTGAAGCGCTGCTCTCCGCTCAATACGCCGACGAAGCCTTCAAGCACCGCGAACGCGGCGGCGAAGCGGTCGGTTACCGGAGCGCGCAAGGCGATGTTGATCTGACGCTTGGCGGTCTTCAGATCCTCGGCGTCGCCGCGCTGGAGCAGGGTGAGGATGTGCAGCAGCCCTGGCAGACCGGGAACATAGAGGTTGCGGCGACGGGTCTGACTCCGCTCCGTGGTCAGGAGCAGATCGAAGACGGCGAGCGCCTCCCCGTAGCGGCCCTGGATGAAGTGTAGCCAGCCGATCAGTGACAGCGTGTGTTGACCGGCCTGATCGGCCAGGATGGGTGCCGCCTTTGCCGCGCGACCATCGAGCAGGTAACGCTCGGCGAGCGCCAGGGACACCTCGGGAAAGTCCGGAATCAAGGGGGTCAGGATCTCCTGAACGATCGACTCCAAGTCCGGCTGAACTGTCAGCCAGTAGCCGGCCTCGACCAGCGTCGGGGCGAGGCCCAGCACACGCAGCCGGGGCGAGAGGCCCTCAAGCCAGGCGCGATCGAGCGACCTGGTGCAGATCTGGTTCAGCAGTACTCCGGAGCGGTCAGGGATGCGCTCGCCGGGCTTGTGGTTCTGCAGGCCGAGCTGGCTCAGCACCTCGTCCTCGCGCCCTGCGTACAGGGCATTCCGGAGGCGCCGCGCCTGCCGATCGGGATGAGTGCTTTGCTCATGGTATGCCGACTTACTGCTCACGACCTTCTCACCGGCGCGCAGAATCTCCTTGAATAACCCCGCGCGCACCGTCTCTCGTGTCAGCGGCTCAGCGAGTTCGCGCGCGCAGACCAAACCGCTCTCGGTTGCCAGGAGACAACCTGACTTGAGCAAACGCTGGCGCAGGGGGGCCGCCACCAGGGCCGCGAGTGACTTACCCCGCGCGTCCTTCCAGCCAAGGGTTCTGACAATCTGCTGTAGGATCGTCTGGTTGATGGGCTCGTAGACGACGGAGAGGACTTGCAGGATACGGCGCTCGTCGTCGGTCAGCGCTTCATAGGATGGCTTGAGATCGGTCATTCGAAAGATGTTGGATCGTCGGTTTCGGCGGGTGGTTTTTTATCAACAGGGAGACAGAGAAACCCTTGCCGCGGATTGATGATCCCCTTTGCGCCTGACGTGGAACACTGTGCCGCCCATGCCCAGCCTGCCGTTGATCATTGTAGCGGTTTTAGAACCCTGAGCTGTCCTGTTTACCCGTCCGACCTGGGCGCATGCGCAGGTGCTGGTGATCGGCACCCTACTCGCGCAGGGGCCGCGCATCCGCGCCAAAGGGGGTGTATCGGGATGCGGTGCGCTCGAGCCGGGGCAAGGTGGTGAGCTGTCTGGGCGGGGAATGGCTGGTGATGGCGCTGTTGGTGCCTGTGCCCTGGAGTCAGCGGATGTGGGCACTGCCGTTTCTGACCCTGCTGATGCCTTCCAAGCAGGCCGACACCGAAGCCGGTCGCCGGCATCCCGCCGGCTGGACTCTGAGGCGCTGCCCGGTAACGGGCCTAGTGACGGAGCCGGCTCGCGCTCATCGCGAATCTGTGCAACCGGCTCCTGCCTCACGGCAGCGATTAGCTGATCTCGGCTGTGCCGGTCTCGCTCTGACCCTGATTGTCGACCCAGGTGATCTCGATCGCTTCACCCTTCTCACCGCCGTTGAATTTGAACGACAGATAGGGGTTCTTAGAGACACCACCACTCCAGAAGGCGGTCATCACGACTTGATCCTTCCATTTTGCGGTGACTTCTTGGATGAAGTGTGCTGGGATCGGCTCGCCGGTGGTCTTGTCCTTGCGCAGCCCGGTTTCCATCTCGTGGCTCATCAGGGATTTCACGGTGGTCACACCGTTACTGGTCTTGGCGCGGATTTTAATGTTGCCTGCCATTGTCTTACCTCAGTTCGTTATCCGGTGGTTACAGCCAGGGGGCGTTGGCGTTAGCCGCCGCAGCCGCCGATAGTGACCTTGACGGGCTTAGCAGCGCTGAGCAGGCCGCTCTCGGTCTGCACCACCGCGACGACGTCGGCGGTCTTGGCCATCTTGATGCGCGTGGATACGAATGGCACTGCATCGGCACCCAGATCGAACGAGGCAATCAGCGGGGTACCGTTGCCAGATGCAATGATGGCGATCGACTTGGCACCTTCGACGTCACTTTCGACCGTGACCGGGACCACGGCGCCGTTCTCAGCGATGTCGGGGGCCTTGATCTTGACTTGGTCGCTGTTCTCGGTGGATGCGCTGCCGAGCAGGTCCTTGAGGGCAGCATCAGTGTCGGTCGCCGCGAAGGCTGCCTTTGGCCAGTTCGCGAGCACAGTGCCAGGGGTGAGCAGGCCAGCAGCGACGGCGACGCCGATTGCGCTGACACCAAGGGAGCCCTTGAGTAGGGTTCTACGTTTTGCGTCGATCATGGAACATCTCCTCTATCGAACACGGGTTGGAGCCTTTGGGGCTGGAGGTCGATCGTTGTTTTGGGTCGGTGGGCACGCGCCTCGGAGTGGGTCCTGGTCGATGACCAGTTGCGGCGCCCAATCAAACGTCTCACCCCGAGCGCTTGCCTTGGCGCTAAGTCAGGGTGGCCAGACGAGACGGAAAACGACCTTTGAATCTTCCGGTTCGCCGATCGACTAAGCTTAGCGTATCCGTCGGACACTGAAAACCGCATTTATGGTTTGATAGACTGCGGAAAACCTGAAGACTATTCAGGGTTGATCTGTTGTTGGGCCTTCGTCAATGGCTCAGTCCCTCTCTTTGCGTGCCCGCTCTAGGGCCTGCAGCTCGTTTAGGCGTACTTGCAATCTCGAAGCAAGGTGGAAGTCGAGGTCGTCGAGGCGTAGTGCCAGCTCAAGCTGCCGGATTGCCGGTTCGAGGTCATCGCTAGAATAGAAGTATTCGGCACGGTAGCGGTAGCTCTGTGCGCGCTGCCCCGACTTTCCGGCTGCATCCGCCATCAGCTCATAGATCGGTGCGATATCCGGCCGCACCGCGACAAAACGCTGCAGTGCGGCAAGCGCTTGCGCTGGCTGCGAAGCGGCCATTAGCGACTCTGCATAGGCTTGATTCAGTGGCCAATTTCCGGGTGATAGGCCAACTGGCCCTTTGAGGTCACGCACGGCTTGCTGTGGGTTGCCGCTGCGGCGATCAAGTTCGGCGCCTAGCACGAGGAATTCGGTTTGCGATGGATGCTGCTCGAGCAGTGGCTCGAGCTGGCTGCGGGCGGCCTTGAGGCGGCCGGCACGCGCCAAGGCTAATGCATAGCCATAGCGCTGTGCGGTCTCATCACGATAACGGCCTTGCTCGAGTGTCTTGGCGAAGTGCTCAACCGCGCGTGCTGGATTGGATTCGCTGCGCTGGCGGAGGTTGGCGCGCGCTAAGTGGAAGCGAAGGCTATCGGGGCGCTGGCGGACACCGTATTGGCGGGCGCGATTCATGGCATCCGCGATGCGGCTGGTGGTTACCGGATGGGTGCGGAGGAACTCGGGCGCCTCGCTGTCCGATACGCGGGTGGTCTTGGCGAGGCGTTGAAAGAAGCCTGGCATTGCGTAGGGGTTATGGCCGGCGCGCGCGAGGGTGTCGATGCCGATGCGGTCAGCCTCTTCTTCATTCGCCCGGGTAAAGTTGATCTGCTTCTGCGCCGCAGCCCCTTGAATGCCCATGAGCCCGGCAGCGCCGATATTGGCATCTACGGTAGCCCCGAGCACGGCGGCGGCTAGCAGCAGTGCCGTGGCCGGCAGGGCCATCTGCCGCTGCGACTCGAAGCTGCGCATTAGGTGATCTTGACTGACGTGCGCGAGCTCATGCGCGAGCACGGCTGCTAGCTCGCCCTCGGTTTGCGAGGCCAAGATAAGCCCGGCAAAGACCCCGATATGGCCATCAGGGCCAGCGAAGGCATTCACACTGGGCTCTTCGATCAGGAAAAACTCGTAACGACCAGGGTTTCCGCTCGAGGCAACCAACTGCTGGCCTAGGGTCTGGACATAGTCGGTGAGAACGGGATCGGCTGAGATCGGCAGCGCCTTGCGCACCCACTTCATGAATTCCTGGCCGAGATCGCGCTCCTCGGCACGCGACATCAGGGTGTCCGCTGAGCTACCGAAATCCGGTAGCGCAAAGGGGTCTGCCGGCCCACTGCTAGGCAAGATAACAAGCAAGAAGGCCATGGCCAGGGACAAGACAGGCCGTCGGGCAAGCCAATGCGGAGAGCACCGACGTTGAAGTCGGGGCCTTTCAAACTGAGGTCGGCCCATATTAGAAAAAGACGTCATTTCAGCAACGCTTCAGCGCCAACAGCGAGAGCGATAGAGTCTCCCATCATCAATTCAGTCATAATTAGCAGCCTTCAGCCTTCAGCCTTCAGCCTTCAGCCTTCAGCCTTCAGCCTTCAGCCTTCAGCTTTCAATTCAGCTGCACACGCTGCCCCCAGGGCACTTCGCCGCGACCCTTGACTAGCCAGATCACCGGGTAGGCTGGCTCCTGTTCTGGGAAGGCGCCTTGGGCGTCGGTGAAGTAGACCAGCAGGTCTGGGCTGAGCCCCTGCTGGTCGACCCATTGGAATACGGGTCTGAAGTTGGTGCCGCCACCTCCGATCAGATCACGCGGGCGTTGGAAACGTTCCCATGGCTCGAAGCGAAAGGGGGCGCCCGGAGCGAGCGCGCTATCACAGGGTAGCAGGGTGACCTGTGCCTGTACCTGGGCCTTGAGCGCGTCGATCTCGTCGATGAATTCCTGCACCTCGGCGTCCTTGATCGAGCCCGAGGTATCCACGGCGACGACCAGATCGATGCGCTGGCTGCGTAGGCTGGGCAGGATGTGATCACCTTCGCGGCGGGACGGTCGCGACCAGCTGTAATCGTGGCGTGAGAGGGCGTTCATGTACCTTGCCAAGAGCATGCGCCAAGGCAGCTGAGGCTGCAGCAGATGGTCGATCATGCGCTTCAGTTCGCCGCCCAGTCGGCCGGCCTGTAACGCCTGTTGCGCGGCGCCTGCCATGCGCTGTTGCCATTGTACCTGCAGGGTTTCTTGCTCGTCTGGGGTGAGCGGTGGCGGCGCAGTGCTTGCGCTCGGCGCGGTCTCTGGCGCTTGCTGGCCGCGGCCTGGATTCTGATCGGGTTGTTGTCCTTGCTGCGGGGTGCCTTGGCCCTTGCTCCCCGTATCGGCCTGGGTCTGGCGCTGCTGATCTTGGAGGTCCTGCTCATCCATCCCCGAGTGCTGACCTTGGCCGTCCGCGTCGCGATCATAGGCGTGGGTGTCGAGGGTTTCGGACTGATCGTTGTCGTCGATCAGTGGATAGATCTCCTCGGCTGTCATGCCTTTGTACATCGGCATCAGCAGTGCGTTCGGTGGTGGCTTTAGGCCATCGTCGACCAGTAAAGGGTTGATGGCATAGTCACAGGCCAGATCCCAACGGTGCTTGATGCGATGCTGGCGCCGCGCGAAATGAGAGAGTGCGCAATGCAGCGCCTCATGCGCGAGCATGAATTGGGTCTCATCGAGTGTGAGCGCGTCGATGTATTCAGGGTTGTAGTAGAAGGCGCGGGCGTCGGTCGCCGTGGTTGGGCACCAGTCATGGCTGGCCGGCTGCATGGGCAAGCGGAGCACGAGTGCGCCGAGAAAGGGCTTGTCCAGGATCAGCCGGGTGCGGGCGGATGAGAGCTTGGTCTCGATTGCGCGCAGGTCTTGGGCATCGAGGCTCGGCGCAACCTCGCTGGGGCATTCACCCTGGGGGTGACGCTGGATATCGCCAATGAAATCTGCAGCCATGGAGGTTCTAATCCGAGCCGTTGAGATAAAGTCTGGGCGGTCGTGAATCTGTTATTACTGATATTGTTTCAGTGATAGAGCATGACGTCAGCAATGGCATTTGCCCAGTCGGCGAAGGCCGGAACCTCAAACAGGTCGCTACCGATGGCGCGATGCAGGTCGGAGACCAGCATGACGCCCATCTCGCGTTGCGGGAAGCGTCCGGCATAGGTCAGGATGTTGCCAATTACGGTCTGCTGTTCGGCGCTGCCGCGGGCACGGATGGCCTTACCAACCAAGGCTGCCGCAACGGCATATTGGAGATCGATCTCGCTTGGTACCGGGACCGTTTCGCCCTGACAGATGGCATCAAGATCCGGCATCTGATCGACACTGGCGACGAAGGCG
Source organism: Halochromatium sp. (assembly GCA_010912705.1). Classification (GTDB taxonomy): domain Bacteria; phylum Pseudomonadota; class Gammaproteobacteria; order Chromatiales; family Chromatiaceae; genus Lamprobacter. The sequence continues at coordinate 291,391 of POWB01000001.1, read as the reverse complement.
GAGAGTTCGATCCCGGCGGCTGGGCCAACACAGGCCTGCAAGGTGCCTTGCAGCAGTTGCGGATCATGTTGAAATTTCTGTAGCGCGCGATGGGCAAATTCCCAGGAGCGCGGGGATGGGAAGGCGACTGGATTGTGCGCGGGATCGAAGTCGAACAAGAGTTCAGGGCGAAAGCGCAGGAAGGCGATCACGCGCTCATCGATGCCCTTGGCATAGGCCCAAGCGACCCAGTCGTCTAGGTGTGTGTCGACCTCGAAGTGCGAGAAACGGTTCGCCAGCGGGGCCGGCATGCTATAGGTAACACCGCGGTCGCCCTGGCGATTGCCGGCGGCGAAGATCGCCCAGTGTGCAGGGACCTGATACTCGCCGAGCCGGCGATCAAGGATCAACTGGTAGGCCGCGGCGGAGACTGCTGGAGGCGCCGAGGTGATCTCGTCTAAGAACAGGATGCCGGTCTCGCCGTGACGCTCTGCATCGGGCAGCAGTGCGGGAACGGCCCATTCGACATGTCGGTCGACCCGGAATGGGATGCCGCGGAGATCACTGGGCTCCATCTGTGAGAGCCGGATATCGATCACCGAGACCTGGTGGCGTTCAGCGACCAGTGCGATCATCTGTGATTTGCCAACCCCGGGCGGCCCCCACAGCATGACCGGCGTATGATGCCCCTCCGCGGCGCTTGTGAGCTCGCGCTCGAGGACGGATAACAGCTGAGCGGGACGCATAATTAGGGATTCTCCTATCGGCAAGCAGGCTTTGAAGCGCAGGTAGAGACAATTGCATGGCTGCGAGCAGCGCTACCCTCACCAGAGGTTGGGTTGTCCTGCGACCAATCGCAAGCGAGATCGCCTGATGAGCGCTTGCCACAGCACAACGAATGCCCTAACGCTGGTATACATTAGAAAGAAGCGGTATTCTTATCCGTTAAGCCAGATTCGGGCGAGTGCGCGTTGTGGAGATCCCCTGCGCGCGAGGCGGTTCGGCAACCGGTCCGAAGCGCTCCCGTCAAGGGCTTGGATCAGGCGGCTGCCTAGTCTTTAATAGCAGCCGCAACCATAAGATTTGCAACCGAATCTCAACAGCTGACCGGAGAGTGGACGATGAACCAGTTTTACTACGACGCTGTCACCAAGATGGAGCAGCTCGGCGTCGACGACGAGTACATCCAGGGCTGGCAATGCGGCTTTCTGCAGAATCCGAAGCGCGAAGAGCAGCGCTTGACCGAGGCCTATGAGGCTGGTTATGGCGACGGTGAGGAGAAGAACACTGATAACTTCTCCAAGTGGGCCAAAGCCTAAGCAAAGGCTGATAGGCTGAGCTGTCGGTGGCTGCCAGCCTTAGCTGGCGCCAGCCGGCTCGTTCTGCGTCTGGCGGAGGCAAGGTCTTACTATATAGCCTTGTGAGATAGGGCTTCCTCGCCTTAAGGTGTTGAGGCTAGATGCTCGTCTATGCTAGGGCCAGGCTGCAATGTCGGATAATAGCTACCTCAAAGACCTGATTCTGCTGCGCAATGATCCTGCCGTCGTGCAACGGGTGCGTGAAGCGGCGGCGCGTGGCGAGGTTGATGCTTTCTATGCGCTTGGCCTGATCTACGCGGAGGGGCGCGGGGTCCAGATCGACTTGGCACAGGCGCACTATTGGTTGTCGCTTGCCGTTGATAAAGGCGATCGGGATGCCGATCTGTTGCGTAACATCGTCGGTAGTCAGATGAGCGACGAGGAGTATGAGGCGGCTAAACGCTTGCGGATGAAGCCGTCGCTGCAGTTGGTCGATCCCAGCTAAGCCGGGTCCGAATCTAGGGCGCGGGCTCTCCAAACGATTTTAATCAGGGTCGCGAGCCGCGCTCGGCGCCGAGCAAGGCAGCGGACCTGCAGACAACACTGCCCTTGATCTAGCGGGTCAGGGCAGATGGCGGTGGCGCTTGGGCTTGGTCTCTTGGCGCCATTAATGCTATTTTCGCGCGTTTTCCGGTGCCACCGGCACCATGGCCGGAGGTCAATAATGCAAGTATCGGTCGAGACTGGGGACGGTCTCTCGCGACGGTTAATCGTCGAACTCCCTGCGGAGGACATCGAGCAGGAGATCGAGAAACGGTTGCAAAATCTGAGTCGCTCCGCTCGCATGCCCGGTTTTCGGCCGGGTAAGGTGCCACAGCGTGTGCTGCGTCAGCGTTATGGCGACTCGGTGCGACTGGAAGTGTTTAGTGACCGTATTAAAGCAAGCTTCCCAGAGGCGCTTGCCGAGGTTGATCTGCAGCCCATTGGGCGTCCCGAGATTGAGCCTGACCTCGATCAGTCAACCGGGCGCTATGCCTATGTCGCTGAGTTCGAGGTGTTGCCTGAGCTGAGCCTGGCCTCGCTCGAAGGACAGTCCTTGGCTCGTCCGCAGGCCGAAGTCACCGCGGCAGACATCGACAACATGATCGAGCGTCTGCGTCAGCAGCATAAGGGCTGGGGAGCGGTTGAGCGCGCTGCGGAGATAGGGGATCGTATCAGGGTCGACTTCGAGGGGCAGGTCGATGGTGAGCCCTTCGAGGGTGGTCAGGCAGAAGATATTCAGATTGAGCTTGGCGCTAAACGCTTTATCCCCGGCTTTGAGGATGGACTCTTAGGGATGTCGGCCGGCGAAGAGGGCTCAATCGATCTGAGCTTCCCGGACGATTATCAGAAGCAGGATCTCGCTGGTAAGCAGGCCCAGTTTCAGGTCAGAGTAAAGGCTGTTGAGGCGCCGGAGCTGCCTGAGGTGGACGCTGAGTTTGTCGCAAAGTTCGGCGTCGAGGATGGCGATCTCGAGCGTTTTCATGCCGATGTGCGCTCGAATCTTGAGCGTGATTGCGCGGAGCGGGTCAAGGCCCGTGTCAAGAATCAGGTCATGGAGCTACTGCTCGAGGCGAACCCTATCAGCCTGCCGAAGGCGCTGGTGGCTAACGAAATCGAATCATTGCGCAAGCAGATGCTCGAGCAGCTAGGTGGGAACTCTACGGTAAAGCTACCGGACGAGCTGTTCGCGGACAATGCCCGTCGTCGAGTTGCGCTCGGCCTGTTGATCGGTGAGGTCGTGAAACAAAATGAGCTAGCGCCTGATGCCGAGCAGGTGCGTGCCGCGGTCGAAGCGATGGCCGCTGCCTACGATGAGCCACAGGCCGTGATCGAGCATTACTATGCCGATCGCCAGCGTTTAGTGGCAGTCGAGTCGATGGTGCTCGAGGATCTGGTCGTTGACTGCCTGCTCGGTCAGCTCGAGGTGACCGATGAGCCGATCAGCTTTACTGAGCTGACGTCTCAGTGACCGAGATGTCCGCTGATCCCTCTTAACCAAAGCTGATAACCAAGCTGATAACCAAGCTGAGCTTCAGATGATAATGAATATCGACAATGCCAGTCAGCGCACCGAGCCACATGCGCTCGGGCTGATTCCCATGGTGGTTGAGCAGACCGCGCGTGGCGAGCGCTCGTTTGATATCTTCTCGCGGCTCCTCAAGGAGCGTGTGGTTTTCTTGGTCGGCCCAGTTGATGACCACGTTGCCAATCTCGTGGTTGCGCAGCTCTTGTTCTTAGAGTCCGAGAATCCGGATAAGGACATCCATTTCTACATCAACTCGCCGGGCGGCTCGGTGACCGCTGGCTTGGCCATCTATGACACCATGCAATTCGTTCGACCCGAGGTCAGTACCATGTGCGTGGGCCAGGCGGCGAGCATGGGGGCACTCTTGCTTGCCGGTGGTGCTGCTGGAAAACGCTTTTGCCTGCCGCATTCACGGATCATGATTCATCAGCCCTTGGGTGGCTTCCAGGGGCAGGCGAGCGATATCGACATCCACGCGCGGGAGATCCTGCACGCACGCGAGCAGCTTAACCAGATCTTATCGCGGCATACAGGACAGCCGATCGAGCGCATCGCCGACGATACCGAGCGCGACCGATTCATGGGTGGTGAGGATGCCGTTGCCTATGGTCTGATCGATCAGGTGCTCGATACGCGTGCCAAGCCGGCCACCTAAGGTGACAGGCAGCCGGCGCACGCTACCTTGTCTTAGCGTCAGCCTGCTGCCCTGCTCTTGCTCAATCAGGAGTTGGTAACTTGCTTGCAATGACCTATATCCTGATGTAGGTCTAGAACCGCAGTTGCCATCTGGGCTTGACAGGTTATGATCGAGAGCAGCCCGGTGGCCGATCGCTTCAGCCTGACCTAATCCCTATTCCCTTCCGGCCCCGCAGCGCCTATCCCGGAGAGATGATCTATGAGCGGAAACACCCATGGAAAGAGCGACGAAGGAAAGCTTCTGTATTGCTCGTTCTGCGGTAAGAGTCAGCACGAGGTGCGCAAGCTGATCGCGGGTCCGTCAGTCTTTATCTGCGACGAGTGTGTCGAGCTCTGTAACGACATCATCCGGGAAGAGATGCAAGAAGGCCTCGGCGAGGCGACCAGCCGCCTACCGAAGCCGCGTGAGATCAACGCGTCGCTCGACGAGTTCGTCATCGGCCAAGAGAAGGCGAAGAAGGTCCTCTCGGTGGCGGTCTACAATCATTACAAGCGCCTCGAGGTCGCCGATGCCAAGGAAGATATTGAGATCTCCAAGAGCAATATCCTGCTGATTGGGCCAACCGGCTCCGGTAAGACGCTGCTGGCCGAGACCTTGGCGCGACTGCTCAATGTTCCCTTTACCATCGCTGATGCGACCACCCTCACGGAGGCTGGCTACGTCGGTGAAGATGTTGAGAACATCATCCAGAAGCTGCTGCAGAAGTGCGACTATGATGTCGAGAAGGCGCAGAGCGGCATCGTCTATATCGATGAGATCGATAAGATCTCACGCAAATCTGATAATCCCTCGATCACCCGTGATGTCTCCGGCGAAGGCGTGCAGCAGGCATTGCTGAAGCTGATCGAAGGCACCATCGCTTCGGTGCCACCGCAGGGTGGTCGCAAGCATCCGCAGCAGGAGTTCTTGCAGGTTGATACCAGCAATATCCTGTTCATCGTCGGTGGGGCCTTTGCGGGTCTCGACAAGGTGATCCGTGAGCGTTCCAAGAAGACCGGGATCGGCTTCTCGGCCGAGGTCCACAGCAAGAACGATGATCGCGCGATCGGTGAGCTGCTGAGCCACGTTGAGCCTGAAGACCTAATTCGCTACGGCTTGATCCCGGAGTTCGTTGGCCGATTGCCAGTGATGGCGACGCTTGAGGAGCTTGATCAAGAGGCGCTGATCCGCATCTTGACCGAGCCTAAGCATGCGCTAACCAAGCAGTATGCGCGCCTGTTTGAAATGGAGGGCTGTGAGCTTGAGCTGCGCGATGATGCGCTGCGCTCGATCGCAAGCAAGGCGATGGAGCGCAAGACCGGTGCGCGCGGGCTGCGCACCATCATGGAGCAGGTCTTGCTTGATACCATGTACGATCTGCCGTCGATCGACGATGTCAGCAAGGTGGTCGTTGATTCCTCGGTGGTCAATGGTGAGAGTCCGCCATTCATGATCTACGAGGGCGGTGAGCAGCCGCGCGTCGCCTCGTCGGATTGAGCTTGGCTAATGTCGCTAGCACGGACGCTAGCACGAAGTGGAGCTCAGGCGGCTGTGCTTCGGGGGCTTTCCAGTGCATCCTGCAGGTCAATATAAGCGCTGTTCGGTGGCAGTGCTTATCACAAAGCCTTCCGCACCATTCCCTGTTTGCCCTGGTGTGATACCCGGTTAGGCGCGCGCCTTGCATCAATGCCTCAGCCGCGGTGATTGAACCGCCTAAAGGCTGCCCTAACCTCCTTCTTAGTAGGGCGTTTATGCCAAACCCGCCGCTTGAGACCACATCATCTTCGAGGGTGCCACCGGTCTCAAAGGGCGTCAGATAACGAGCACAGCTTTATGGGCAAGACTGATTCGGACTCTCAGGTTCTCGATGCGTTGACATCGGGCCAGGTGATCCCGGTGCTACCACTACGCGATGTCGTCGTATATCCGCACATGGTGATCCCGCTCTTTGTTGGTCGGGATAAATCGATTAAGGCGCTAGATGCGGCCATGACGACTGACAAGCAGATCTTGCTGGTCGCACAAAAAAATGCTGATGTCGATGATCCTTCGGTGAAGGATCTGCATGAGATCGGTACCCTGGCCAATGTGCTGCAGTTGCTGAAGCTGCCGGACGGTACTGTCAAGGTTTTGGTTGAGGGGCATCAGCGCGCTAAGGCGAGCCGGTATCTGTTCACGCACGACGCCTTTAGCGCGACCGTTGCGCCGCTCGGTGAAACCCTCGAGGCCGACGAGCGCGAGCAAGAGGTCTTGATGCGCTCGGCCGTCGCCTTGTTCGATCAATACGTCAAGCTCAACAAGAAGGTGCCGCCGGAGGTGCTGACCTCGCTGGCGAGCATCGATGATGCCAGTCGCTTAGCCGATACCATGGCCGCGCACATGTCGCTGAAGCTCGATGAGAAGCAGCGTGTGCTGGAGATGGTCGATGTGCAGCAGCGCCTCGAGCATCTGATGGGCCTGATGGAGTCAGAGAACGACATCCTGCAGATGGAGAAGCGCATCCGCGGTCGGGTTAAGCGGCAGATGGAGAAGAATCAGCGCGAGTACTATCTGAACGAACAGATGAAGGCGATCCAAAAGGAGCTCGGTGAGCTCGAGGATGCGCCGAACGAGCTCGAAGATCTTGGCAAGCGCATCGAGGCGGCCGGGATGCCAAAGGATGTGAAGGAGAAGGCGACCACCGAGCTGAACAAGCTGAAGCTGATGTCACCGATGTCGGCCGAGGCGACCGTCGTGCGCAACTACATCGATACCCTGGTCTCGGTGCCCTGGAAGAAGCGCACACGGATTCGCAACGACGTCAGCGTTGCTGAGAAGGTGCTGGATACGGATCACTACGGACTCGAGAAGGTCAAGGAGCGCATCACCGAGTATCTGGCCGTGCAGCAGCGCGTGCGTAAGCTCAAGGGGCCAATCCTCTGTCTCGTTGGTCCGCCTGGGGTTGGCAAGACCTCGCTCGGTCAGTCCATTGCGCGCGCGACCAATCGCAAGTTCGTGCGCATGTCCTTAGGCGGCGTGCGTGATGAGGCCGAGATCCGTGGTCACCGGCGCACCTATATCGGCGCGCTGCCGGGAAAGATCATCCAGAATCTGTCCAAGGCCGGCTCGCGCAATGCCTTCTTCTTGCTCGACGAGATCGACAAGATGGCCATGGATTTCCGGGGTGATCCGGCCTCGGCCCTGCTCGAGGTGCTTGACCCCGAGCAGAACCATACCTTCAACGATCATTATCTCGAGGTCGACTTTGACCTCTCTGAGGTGATGTTCGTCGCTACCGCCAACACGCTGAACATCCCGCCGGCGCTGCTCGACCGTATGGAGGTGATCCGACTCTCGGGTTATACCGAAGACGAGAAGATCAACATCGCCGAGCGTTATCTGATCCCGAAGCAGATGAAGAACAACGGGCTCAAGCGCGGCGAGCTGCTGATCCAAGAGGCGGCTTTGCGCGATCTGGTGCGCTACTACACGCGCGAGGCTGGTGTGCGCAATCTCGAGCGCGAGATCTCGAAGATCTGCCGCAAGGTGGTGAAGGAGATCCTGATCACCAATCGTGAGAAGACCATTAGCGTCAGCTCAGAGTCCTTGGACAAATACCTAGGCGTTCGCCGTTTCCGCTTTGGCTTGGCTGATGAGCATGATCAGATTGGCCAGGTTACCGGCCTTGCCTGGACCGAGGTCGGCGGCGAGCTGCTGCGCATCGAGGCGGCATTAGTGCCTGGCAAGGGCAAGTTCACCTTTACCGGGCAGCTTGGCGATGTGATGCAGGAGTCGATTCAGGCGGCGATGACGGTGGTGCGCTCGCGTGCCGAGTCGCTTGGGATCGACCTCGACTTCCATCAGAAATACGACATCCACATCCATGTGCCCGAGGGGGCGACACCCAAGGATGGTCCTAGCGCTGGTGTGGCCATGTGTACTGCCTTGGTCTCAGCGCTGACCCAGGTGCCGGTTCGCTCAACGGTGGCGATGACCGGTGAGATCACCCTGCGCGGTGAGGTGCTGCCGATCGGCGGCCTCAAAGAAAAGCTGCTGGCAGCACATCGGGGCGGTATCCTACAGGTGTTGATCCCGCATGAGAATGAGCGTGATCTGGTCGATATCCCCAAGAACATCAAGCAAAATCTTGATATCCGGCCGGTGCAGTGGATTGACCAAGTGCTTGAGCTTGCCCTGGCAGCGAGGCCTGCGCCGCGTCCGGAAGAAGAGGATGCCACGCAAGAAGCTGCACCTCCAGTTGAGGACAGCAAGAAGCCCGAAACCGGGGCTCGCACCCATCATTAGACCGGTTGGCCTGAACACCAGCATCCATGGCTGCGGGTTTTCGGGTTGACACCTTCTAGGTCGTCCTTAACAATCCGTTGCGGACTGGGGCGACCTCGATATTCTCTCAACAGTTGCGGTTTAGGGCGCTAAGGCCCTAGGCTGCGGCACTTTCGTACAACACATAGTTGGCTCCAAGGCGCGGGGCCAATCAGGGGGACTCATGAATAAATCCGAACTTGTTGACGCGATGGCAGAGGCGGCTGATATCTCGAAGTCAGCGGCTGCGCGTGCGCTGGATGCGTTGACGGACTCCGTCGCAGCGACGCTCAAGAATGGTGAATCTGTCTCGATCATCGGCTTTGGCACCTTTACAGTGAAGGAGCGTGCCGCAAGGACTGGCCGCAATCCACAGACTGGCGCGGCCATTCAGATCGCTGCATCAAAAAATCCGTCTTTCAAGGCTGGTAAAGCGCTCAAAGACGCGATACAATGATCGCTTGATTCGGGTGTATTGGTTGCCCGACAATGCCTTGACTGCCGTCAAGCAAGCCCCCGGACAAAAGAAATAAGATCGGGGGTGCTTAGCTCAGCTGGGAGAGCATCGCCCTTACAAGGCGAGGGTCGCAGGTTCGATCCCTGCAGCACCCACCAACCTTGGCAGCCTTGATCGCATTGTTGCCACAGTTTCGCGGAGTGGTAGTTCAGTTGGTTAGAATACCGGCCTGTCACGCCGGGGGTCGCGGGTTCGAGTCCCGTCCACTCCGCCATCTCTTCGACACGGGGTATCCACTCTGGGTACCCCGTTTTCATTTGTCCTGTCATTCCCTCGCACGCTGAGTTCTACGAGCTATGTTGCAGGAGATTCGAGAACGCGCACAGGGTTGGGTCGCCTGGGCCATCATTATTCTGATTACGATCCCGTTCGCCTTTTGGGGAATCGACTCCTACTTTGGGGGTGGCGCTGAGCCGGTCGTCGCCAGCGTCAACGGCACCGAGATTACTGAGCGCGCCTTCAATCAGAACGTCAATCGCACCCGCATCCAATTGCGGGATCAGCTCGGTCGTGCCTATGATCCGGCGCTGTTTGACGATCAGCGCATCCGCGAGCAGGTGCTCGAGCGCATGATCCGCGAGACCTTGCTGTTGGAGAGCGCTGAGGCGATGGGGCTGCGAACCTCTGATCAAGCCATTCGTGCAGCCATCCTCAGTGAGCCCGCATTTCAGCAAAATGGTGCCTTCTCGAATGCGCAGTACGAGCGGGTATTAAGGCTGCAGGGGCTGATGCCGGCTAGCTATGAGGATTCGCTGCGCGCTGAGCTGTTGGTTAGTCAACTACCGCGAGCGATCCGCGAGACCGCATTTGTCACCGATGCCTTGGCGGCGCGCAGTGCCAGTCTGCTGCATCAGCAACGCGAGCTCTCGTATGCCGTGGTGCCAAGCGCGGCCTTCGAGACCTCGGTGGAGCCGCCAACTGAAGCGGCCATCGACGCCTACTACGACGAGCATCCCGATCAGTTCGCGACGCCGGAGCAGGTCAAGATCAGTTATCTGTTGCTGGACGCGGCGGAGCTGGCGGCGCCTGATGAATCGATCGATGAGGTCAGCTTACGTGAGCAGTATCAGCTTCGGCTCGATGAATTTACTGCGCCGGAGGAGCGACAGGCTCGCCATATCCTGTTAAGCGTGCCAGTGGATGCGGATCAGCAGCGCTTGGAGGAGACGCGTGAACGGTTGCAGGCAATCCAACAGCGCCTGGCGGCCGGCGAGCCCTTCGCTGAGGTCGCTGCAGAGGTCTCTGAAGACCCCGGTAGCGCTGGACAGGGTGGTGAGCTTGGCTGGGTCGGCCGTGGATCACTCGATCCTGCCTTTGAGCAAGCGGTCTTTGCCCTTGAGCCTGAGACCCTGAGTGATCCAGTCCGCAGCCGCTTTGGCTACCACTTGGTTGAGGTCTTAGCTGTGCGCGGCGGCGAGCCGCGGCCATTTGAGGCGGTCAAAGAAACACTGATTGCTGATCTAAGCAGTGGCAGTGCCGAGGGCATCTTCTTTGAGCAGGCCGAGCAGCTCGCGACACTGACCTATGAATCCCCCGATAGTTTGATCCCGGCGGCAGAGACCTTGGGACTCGAGGTCCAGCTCAGTGATTGGATCGATCGCAATGGGGGTGAAGGCCTGTTTGCCAACCCAGCGGTGATTGCTGCGGCCTTCTCTGAGGAGGTGCTGAGGCTCGGCAACAACAGCGAGCTGCTCGAGCCCAGTCCCGAGGCCCTGCAGGCGCTGGTGCTTCGGGTCGCCGAGCATCGTGAGCCCTCAGTGCGGCCGCTCGTGGAGGTGCGCGATGAGATCCTCAGCCTGCTTGAGACGCAGCAGCTCGAGGACGCGGCCAAGGCCGCGGCTGAGGCCATGGTCGCACGCCTGCAGGACGGAGAGGATCTGACCACAGTTGCTGAGGGCTTTGAGGTGGTCGACGCAGGGCAGGTCGATCGCACCGCAACAGCGCTGCCTCCAGTGGTTGCTCAGCTCGCCTTCTCATTACCGCGGCCCGCAACCGAAGGGGCGATAGGGGTCGGCAGTACCACTGCGAGCGATTCTGGTGATGCCTATGTCGTCATTGTCACAGCGGTGCTTGAGGGTGATCCGGCTCAGCTTGGTGAGGACGAGCTAACAGCCGAAGCACGGATACTCACGCGAGCACTAGCGGCCGCCGATGCCGACGCAGTCTTGGCTGACATGGAGTCGCAGGCAAAGATCGAGCGCAAGCCTGTGGTCGCCGAAGAGGCCTTCTAGGTCGTTTAGCATCCTAAACACCGCAGATCCGGCAGAGGCATACAGATTAAGGCGATTTCTGGTCAACCTTATACCCTCTGCCTAAAGATGCTCTTTGGGGGTATCGACTGAGCGAGCAAATCCATCCTTGCCCGCTCAGCATGCTCGGCGCTACGGAGCGGCTTGGTCGCTCAGCCGAGGCCGAGGATGTGATAGCCGGTATCGACGTAGAGGATGTCGCCGGTGATCCCGGATGCGAGATCGGAGCAGAGGAAGGCGCCGGCATTACCGACCTCGTCGATGGTGACATTACGCCGCAGCGGGGTGCGCTCCTCGACCTGTTTCAGCATCGAGCGGAAATCGGCGATGCCAGCCGCGGCTAAGGTGCGAATCGGGCCGGCTGAGACGGCATTGACCCTTGTGCCCTCTGGACCAAGCGAGGCCGCCAGATAGCGGACGTTGGCCTCTAGGCTGGCCTTGGCGATGCCCATCACATTGTAGTTGGGCACGGCGCGCACAGCGCCGAGATAGCTCATGGTCAGGATGGCGCCGTTGCGTCCTTGCATCAGCGGTCGCCCGGCCTTGGCGAGGGCCGCTAGGCTGTAGGAGCTGATATCCTGCGCGGCGGCGAACCCCTCGCGGGTGACGCTGGCGACATAATCACCTTCGAGCTGATCCTTGGGGGCGAAGGCGATCGAGTGCACGATCCCCTCGAGTCCGTCCCAATGCTCGCCGAGCGCGGCGAAGCAGCTATGGATCTGCTCATCACTCGAGACATCGAGCGGCAGGACGAACTCGGCATCGCATTGTGATGCCAAGTCCTCGACCCGACCTTTGAGCTTTTCGCCTTGGTAGGTGAACGCTAGGGTTGCGCCCTCGCGATGCATGGCCTGGGCGACGCCCCAGGCGATCGAGCGATTACTCGCTACGCCGGTAATCAGGATACGTTTGTCGGACAAAAAGCCCATAGCGTCTCTCCATGTTAGAGAATGTGTCTCAAAGCAGCCCCTAACGTTACAGAAACTCAGCCTGCGCGGAAAGCATCGATGTCGCGAGCGTCCTGCTCCTTGCCACTGCTGGTCGCCGCCATGCTGCTGCTGAGTGGCTGTGGTGAGCCACCCTGGAACAACCCTTATCCAGCCTCGCAAGCGGGTCAAACGATCCTCTACGGCGCCTTCACCGAGCGGCCTAAGCATCTGGACCCGGTGCGTTCGTACAGCTCGAATGAGTATGCCTTCATCGCCCAGATCTATGAGCCGCCGCTGCAGTATCATTTTCTGAAGCGGCCTTATGAGCTGGTCCCGCTCACCGCCGTTGCGCTCCCCGAGGTGCGCTATCTGGACGCCGATGGGTCGCCGTTGCCATCAGATGCCGATCCGAGTCAGATCGCGATCAGTGAGTACCTGATCGAAATCACCCCAGGCATTCGTTATCAGCCCCATCCGGCCTTCGCCAAGGATGAGCACGGCGCCTACCGCTATCACCAGCTCGATCCACAGGCGGCCGCCGGCATCAATGCCCTAGATGAGCTGCCGGAGACCGGTACCCGCGAGCTGATCGCCGAGGACTACGTCTACCAGATCAAGCGGCTGGCCACGCCTTGGCTGCATTCGCCGATCGCGGGCCTGATGGGCGAGCATCTCCTGGGGTTCGATGCGCTGAGCGAGCGGATCGAGGCCGCCGCCCCTGATCCGGTGAACAGCGAGCGGTTGTTCTTCGATCTGCGCCAGGTGCCGTTCGAGGGCGCCGAGGTGGTCGATCGCTATCGCTATCGGATTCGGCTCGAGGGCCGCTATCCGCAGTTCGTCTACTGGCTGGCGATGCCGTTCTTTGCGCCCATGCCCTGGGAGGCGGAGGCCCTCTATGGGCAGCCCGGTATGAAGCAGAACAACCTGACGTTGGACTGGTACCCGATCGGTACCGGCCCCTTCATGCTCAGCGAGAATAACCCGAACCTGCGTATGGTGCTGACCCGGAATCCAAACTTCCATGCTGAGTCTTATCCGGCCCAGGGCATGCCAGAGGATCAGGCCGCTGGGCTGCTCGCCGATGCCGGCAAGCCGCTGCCCTTCATCGATGAGGCCATCTACAGCCTGGAGAAGGAAAGTATCCCATACTGGAATAAGTTCCTGCAGGGCTTCTACGACAGCTCTGGGATCAGCTCCGATGCCTTCGATCAGGCCATCCAGTTCGATGCCGCGGGCGAGGCCGGGCTCACCGATGGCATGCGCGAGCAGGGTATTGCGCTGGTCACCGCGGTCGATACCTCGGTCTGGTACCTGGGCTTCAATATGCTCGACCCGCTGCTCGGTGGCGACTCCGAGCGCGCCCGGCTGTTGCGTCAGGCGATCAGCATAGTGGTCGACTTTGGCGAGTACATCTCGATCTTTGCCAATGGCCGCGGTGTTGAGGGGCAAGGGCCGCTGCCGCCTGGCATCTTTGGCCATCGCGAGGGCGCGGCGGGGATCAATCCTTATGTCTTCGACTGGCGCGATGGGCGGGCGGTGCGGAAACCGCTCGAAGCGGCGAAGGCGCTGCTGGCTGAGGCGGGTTATCCAAACGGGCGTGATCCCGAGACCGGTCGCCCCTTGACCCTCTACTATGAGGCCATGGACGCAGGCCCGGACGGCAAGGCGCGCCTGAACTGGATGCGCAAGCAGTTCGCCAAGCTGGGCATCGAGCTGGTGGTGCGTGCGACTGACTACAACCGCTTCCAGGAGAAGATGCGAGAGGGCACCGGGCAGATCTTCATGTGGGGCTGGAATGCGGACTATCCGGACCCGGAGAATTTCTTCTTCCTGCTCTATGGCCCAAACCGAAAGGTCGAGGGTGGGGAGAATGCGGCCAACTATCAGAATCCAGCGTTTGATCAGCTGTTCGAGCAGATGAAGAACATGGATGATGGCCCCGAGCGACAAGCGGTGATCGATCAGATGACCGAGATCCTGCGCCATGATGCGCCTTGGTCGTTTGGCTTCTATCCGAAGTCCTTCAGCCTGCATCATCAATGGCTGCAGAACGTCAAGCCGAACCTGATGGCGAATAACACCCTCAAGTACCGTCGGCTCGAGCCGGGCATCCGTGAGCAGCTGCGAGAGCGCTGGAATCCGCCGGTGCTCTGGCCGATCGGGGCGCTGGTCCTGATCCTGATCCTCGGTGCCATCCCGGCCCTGATCCTGGCGCGCCGGCGCGAGCGGAGTGCTGCGCGATGAGTGCCTATATCCTGCGCCGACTGCTCTATGCGTTGCCGATCCTGATCGGTGTCAATCTGATCACCTTTGTGCTCTTCTTCGTCGTCAACTCACCCGATGACATGGCACGGATGCAGCTTGGCGACAAGCGGGTGACGCAGGAGGCGATCGATACCTGGAAGGCCGAGCATGGCTATGACAAGCCGCTGCTCTATAACGCGGAGGCCGGTGGACTCGGCGCGCTGACCGAGACCATCTTCTTTGAGAAGTCGCTGAAGCTGTTTGCCTTCGACTTTGGCCAGTCCGACAGCGGCCGCAATATCGGCTACGACATCCGCCAGCGCATGTGGCCGAGTCTGGCGATCGCGCTGCCGACGTTGCTGGTGGGGCTGGCGATCGCGATCAGCTACGCGTTGATGATCCTGTTCTTTCGCGCCACCTATATCGACTTTGGCAGTGTGGTGCTCTTGGTGGCGATGATGTCGATCTCGGGGCTGTTCTATATCATCGGTGGGCAATTCTTGATCGGTAAGCTGTTTCATCTGGTGCCGATCTCCGGTTATGACCGCGGTCTTGAGGCGCTGAAGTTCCTGATCTTGCCGGTGGTGGTCGGTGTCGTTGCTGGCATCGGCAGCAGCACTCGGCTCTATCGCACCTTTTTCCTCGAGGAGATCAACCGCGATTATGTACGGACCGCGCGCGCCAAGGGGCTGCGCGAGCGTGCGGTGCTGTTCCGGCATGTACTGCGCAACGCGCTGATTCCGATCCTGACCGGGGTGGTCGCGGTGCTGCCGTTGTTGTTCATGGGGGCGCTGATCATCGAGTCCTTCTTTGGCGTGCCGGGCCTTGGCAGCTACACCATCGACGCGATCAATCGCCAGGACTTCTCGATCGTGCGTGCGATGGTCTTCCTCGGCTCGGTGCTCTACATCATCGGTCTCATCATGACCGACATCTCCTATACCCTGGTCGACCCCAGGGTGCGGCTGTCTTGAGGGTCATCGCGTGCCCGTTATCCTGATCACCGATGCCCTCATCTTTCTGCTGATCGCGGTTGCCATCGCTTTTGGCCTCTATGCCGCGCGCCATGAGCATCTGCGCGGTCCTTGGCGCCAGGTCGGGCGATCGCCGGTGGGCGTTGCCGCACTGGTGGTGATCGTCTTCTACGTTGGTATTGGGCTACTGGATTCGCTGCATTTTCATCCGCTCATCGAGCCGATGGCTCCGGCGGATCTGACGGATCAGCGGACGGATCAGCGGACTGATCAGCAGGCGCCAACCTATTCGACCCAGGTCATCTCGGTGTTGGATCGCTGGCTCAGCGGTCTGCGCGAGCGCCAGGAGAAGACCTTCTCAGCGCCCTTCGCGATCCAATTGTTCGTCAAGGAGGCGATCGAGCAGCCGGATGGCAGCCTGATCCGCGGTTATCCGCGCCTCGAGTATGGTGGCGCGCATCTGGCTGATCCTGCGCAGCGCGATCTCGATATCCTGCTGCGCGGGCTGTTTGGCATGGTCAAGGGTCTGATCGCCTGGACCGCCGTGATGACGATCCTGATTGCGCTGCGCGCCTGGCACCGGCAGCAGTCGTTCAATGACAGCGCGAGCAGGATCTGGCGTGGCGAGACCAAGACCCCCTGGCGGACTGTCCTGATCACCCTGGCGCTGATGCTGGTGCTGAGCTTCGTCGCCGCGGAGCTGGCAGCCAAATACCATATCCTCGGTACCGACAAGGTCGGCGAGGATGTGTTCTACCAAAGCCTGAAGAGTATCCGTACCGGACTGGTCATCGGCACCCTGACCACCCTGGTGATGCTGCCGGCGGCGGTGATCTTAGGCATCATGGCCGGCTATTTTGGTGGTCGTACTGATGATGTCATCCAGTATCTTTACACCACCCTGAGCTCGATCCCAGGCGTGCTCTTGATCGCCGCCGCGATCCTCATGCTGCAGGTCTATATGACCAACCATGCCGATCAATTCCAGAGCCTGGTCGAGCGTGCCGATCTGCGCCTGCTGTTCCTCTGCATCATCCTCGGCGTGACGAGCTGGACGGGGCTCTGTCGGCTGCTGCGGGGGGAGTCGCTGAAGCTGCGCGAGGCGGATTACGTGCAGGCGGCGCGCTCATTGGGCGTGCGGCACTCGACGGCGATCGCACGTCACATCCTGCCCAATGTGCTGCATATCGTGATGATCACAGTGGTTCTGGATTTCAGCGGCCTGGTGCTCGCCGAAGCAGTGCTCTCTTACGTCAATATTGGCGTTGATCCGACCATGAACAGCTGGGGCAATATGATCAATAGCGCTCGGCTCGAGCTGGCGCGCGACCCAATGGTCTGGTGGTCGCTGGCGGCTGCTTTCGTCTTCATGTTCACCCTCGTACTCGCCGCCAATCTGCTTGCAGACGTGGTCAGAGACGCCTTCGATCCTCGGCTGCGGGGTGCATCTTGAGCCTGCCTGATCTGCTTTTCTGTGCCCGCGGGACGACCTCGCCTGTGACCTGCTTGATGATGATCCGCTGCCTGGGCCTGCCTCGATGAGCGACGTCTTGCTTCATGTCTCGAATCTGACCGCTGAGCTGGGTAACGGCGAGCGGCCGCTGCGGGTCTGCGATGGCATCGACTTCTCGATCCGCCGCGGTGAGACCCTGGCGCTGCTCGGTGAATCAGGCTGCGGTAAATCGATGACCGCCCTCACGCTGATGCGGCTGCTGCCGTTGTCCGGGCGTATTGTTGGCGGCTCGGTTCAGCTCGATGACAGCGAGCTGTTGAGCCTCCCCGAGCGCGAGATGCGGGGCGTCCGTGGCGGGCGCATGGCGATGATCTTTCAAGAGCCACAAACCTCACTCAATCCGGTGCTGAAGGTTGGCGATCAGATCGCCGAGGCGGTGCGTCTCCATAAACCCGCATCTAACGCTCAGGGCGCGTCGCCTCCGCTGCTGAAGAGGCGCTTGTTTAGCGGTGAAGCCGAGGTCGCCGAACGGGTCGTCGAGCTGCTCCGTGCGGTCGGTATCCCGGACCCTGCGCGGCGTGCCGGTGAGTTTCCGCATCAGCTCTCGGGGGGGATGAAGCAGCGCGTGATGATTGCGATGGCGCTGGCCGGCGATCCCGAGCTACTGATCGCCGATGAGCCGACGACCGCGCTCGATGTGACCATCCAAGCGCAGGTGCTGCAGCTGCTCAAGGGGCTGCAAGCGCAGACCGGGATGGCGGTGCTGCTGATCACCCATGACCTTGGTGTGGTCGCCGAGACCGCTGATCGCCTTGCGGTGATGTATGCCGGTCAGATCGTCGAGCAGGCGAGCGTTGATGCCTTCTTCGCCGCTCCGGCGCATCCCTATAGTCGCAAGTTGATGGAGAGCGTGCCCAGCGCGAGCAAGCGCCGTGGCGAGCTAGCGGTGATCCCCGGCCGGGTGCCACCGCTCGATCAGCCCTTCACCGGCTGCCGCTTTGCCGATCGCTGCAGCCAGGTGATGCCGGCCTGTCGCGAAGCGCCGATCGCTTGGTTTCAACCTAACCTCGAGCAGTCTGTGCGCTGCTTGCTGTGGGCCGAGGGGCCTGCCCGCTTGCAGCGGGCGAGTGCGGCTGTTGGCGTTGTCGAGTCAAGCGCTAGCTCTCTGCGTCTAGAAACAGCAACCGCGCCGCGATCAGCCACTGGCCTCGAATCAGAAGCGGAAGCACTAGATGCCGCCAGGCTGGATGCCGCGTCAGCCTTATCCCGCTCGGCGGCTGCGCCTGAGGGGCACGCATTGCTTGCCACCGATGGCCTAGAGGTGCACTTTCCGATCCAGCGCGGCCTGTTTCGCAGTACGGTCGGCCATCTGAAGGCGGTCGACGGTGTCGATCTGCGTCTGCAGGCTGGGCAGACGCTCGCGCTGGTCGGCGAGTCGGGCTGTGGTAAGACCACCGTTGGCAAGGCGATCCTGCGGCTCGAGCCGCCTACTGGTGGGACTGTGCGCTATAACGGCGTTGATCTTGCTGCGATCCGCGCCGGGCAGATGCGCCGTTATCGCAAGGATCTGCAGATCATCTTCCAAGATCCCTTTGCCTCGATGAATCCGCGCATGCTGGTCGGTGACATCGTCGGCGAGGGGCTGCAATCGCTCGGGCTCGAGAAGGGCCGTGCGGCGCGCCGGCGGCGGGTCGCGATGCTGCTGGAGCAGGTCGGCATTGGCGAGCAGGCGATGGAGCGCTATCCGCACGAGTTCTCCGGCGGCCAGCGCCAGCGCATCTGCATTGCGCGGGCGCTGGCGGTTGATCCCAAGCTGATCGTCTGCGATGAGCCGACTAGTGCGCTGGACGTCTCGGTGCAGGCGCAGATCCTGAATCTCCTCAAGCGGCTGCAGGATGAGCTAGGGCTCAGCTATCTCTTCATCACTCATGATATCTCGGTCGTCGCTTATCTTGCGCATGAGGTTGCCGTGATGTATCTGGGCCGCATCGTCGAGCAGGGAACCGCTGCCGAGGTGCTCGATGCGCCGCGTCACCCCTATACCCAGGCCTTGCTGTCAGCAGTGCCGATGATGGATAAGGCTGAGCGCCGCCAGATCATCCGGCTCGAGGGGGATATGCCCTCACCAGCCGCGCCGCCGACGGGCTGCCATTTTCATCCGCGCTGCCCGCAGGCGATTGCCGACTGCGCACTGGCCTACCCGCAACCGGTTCAGCTCAGCAAGACGCAGAGCGCGCGTTGTCTGCGGATCGAAGTCTGATGCCAGATGCCAGATGCCAGATGCCAGATGCCAGATGCCAACCAAGGCTTGATGCCCCTTAATGGACTAGCTCACGCTCTGACTGGCTTCAGCCTGGATCGAGCGCTGCTCAAGTGTAGCGTAGATCGCAAAGACAGCGCCGGGATGCTGTGGCAGGATAGACCCTAACTGGGAGAGGTTATACAGTTCGACCTCTGTCCAAGACCAATACCTTGGAATATCATCATGGGCTATCTTGAAAACTGGCTGATTGGCATCGGGACCTTTGTCGCGCTTGTCGTCTTCCTCTACTACATCTTCGATATTGCGCGTCGTTTGCTTGCGCGTTTTGCGCTGCGTGTTTGCCAACTGCGCAAGGCACCTGAAGGCGGTTTTATCTGCGAGCTCAAGCGTAAGCTCAGCGGCTACGCCGGGCAGTCGCTGGTGCCACGTGTGGTGATGCTGGTCATTTCGTTTGGCGTACTGGTGTTCATCGTGATCGAGCACTCGCCAAAGCTGTGATCGGCACTGGCCGCTAACCCGACTTGCGGCCAACCCGATTAGCCGCCAACCCGAGTATCGGTTGCGTCTATTCCTGATCCCCCGAGGGCCTGCCTGCGCCTGATGCCTCGTCTCTGAGACGACTGGGCTAGAAC
Organism: Halochromatium sp.; assembly: GCA_010912705.1. Classification (GTDB taxonomy): domain Bacteria; phylum Pseudomonadota; class Gammaproteobacteria; order Chromatiales; family Chromatiaceae; genus Lamprobacter. Next base: position 271,807 of record POWB01000001.1, on the reverse strand, counting down.
GACAGGCGCGGCTGCTTTCCTTCGAAAAAGGTATTTCTGCATGTCCATTGCGATGGCTCAGTTTCTCAAGTCTCATGGACTGGCTCGTAACCCGTTCATCGAGGAAGAAGCGCAGAACGACAAGGTCTTCGAGGATCTCGTCAACGAAGCGGGCTACACCTTCAATCATCAGGCTTGGGACAAATTTTTTGGTGATCCGCCTGGTCGCGGCACCTCGATGATCTTCGGCGTCAAAGGCAGCGGCAAATCAGCGCTTCGCCTAGCGTTGGAAAAGAACATCGAGCACTTCAACAGCCAGCATCAGAACCGCATCCTGATGCTGCACTATGATGACTTCAACGGCTTCCTCGAGGCCTTTAAGCGCAAGAGCGATCAGGATCGCCGGCGTGAGGTGGCGGTGACGCTGCAGGATTTCGGCCTCGCCCAGCATCTGGATGCGATCTTGGTCTGTGGCATGGAATCCTTGCTCCAGGAGATCAAGGACGCTGACTTGCCGTTGGAGCGGCTGGAGCAGTATCAGCGTCACGATCTGATGATGTTGATGGCCTTCTATGTCAGCGGGCCCCCGGATCGCTACAACCGCATCATGGCGTCGCTGTCTAAGCGTCTGTTGCCACGTGGGCTGATCGGGGGCTTCTTCAGCAGCCTCAAGGAATCCAGTGCGGCGCTGCTATCGTTCGGGATTTTGCCGCTGGTCCGGAGCGCCTTCTATCGCGGTGTTGCGCGCGCGGCCGAGCGTGAGATCTTGGTCCGGGACCGCAATGCCCGGGATGTTGAGCGTGCGCTGCGCTCGATCCCCCAGGGTTATCTCAAGGACCAGGATGTCAAGCGCACCGGTTGGCGCGATGACGATGATGTGCGCCGGCTGTTCGTGACCAAGTTTATTGATGTCGCGCTCAACCTTGGCTACCAGCAGATCGTGGTGGTGATGGATAAGGTCGACGAGCCCTCGTTGATCAATGGTGACCGCGAGCGCATGGAGGCCTTCGTCTGGCCGCTCTGGAACAATCGCATCCTGCAACTGCATCCGAACCTGAGCTTCAAGATGTTGCTACCGCGCCAGCTCTATGAGGCGGTGCGCAAGGCCGGCTCCGAGAAGGCCAACGAGGCGCGCTTCGATAAGCAAAAGATCATCTATCCCTTCCGCTGGGGCGATAAGCAGCTGTTCGATATGATGTCAGCGCGGCTGCGCATCTGTCGGGCTGATCCCAGCGACCCCTATCCGCTCAATAAGCTGTTCGCCTCGGTGATCCCGCAGCGTGAGATCCTCAGCGCCCTCGATAAGCTTCGCCAACCGCGCTTCGTGCTCAACTACCTCTATCGGCTCATCGCCGAGACCTGCGCTCAGGCCGATCAGGTCGATGATGAGCCGGTGTGCATCTCGCACGAGGTCTTCTATCAGATCACTGCCACCATCGGTGAAGACATCAAGCAGTACTATCAGACCCTGGGTGAGAGTCCAGAGTAGCCGGAATCAGCTTGAGTCGATACGCGGAGACCAGCATCACTGTGATCAGCGGTAGCTCAAGGATCAATAAGAGGATATCGCTTAGCTCGGTCTCAGGCAGCAGGAAGCGGATCAGGATGACCGCCAGCATCAGCCCGAAGGTGCCTAGATAGAGCAGACGCCAGGGCCACTTGTCCCAGGTCAGCTCGGTGCCACAGCCAGGGCAGGCAGCGGCGCGGCGCTTGAGGCCGAGCACATCGCTGAAGCGACTGCGCTCTCGCCAAGAGAATCGATAGCCACAGTGCGGGCAGTTGAAACGCTTGAGTCCGATCATCGTCTGCTTGGACCTCGGTCGAGACAGAGTGGGGTGCGCATCAGTGTACACGCGAGACCGGCATCATCTCGATGTCACAAGCGCCCCCGACGGTGACCGACTGTTCACGGCCGCTGCCCCTGCAGGATGCGCCGCGGTCGCTGATGCGGCAATTCAGCGCAAGCGGCTTGCCGGCGCTGAGCCAGCTTGGTGTGCGGCGGTAGCGACCGACAGTTGAGAAGCGGCAGCCACTGGAGACGCCATAGGGCGTGCAGCCTCCACCTCCACCGAGGCTAACCTTGCGGCCATCGACGATGAAGCCTGGGTAGTTGTCCTCGGTGCGTATCGCGTCGTCTCGCCCGACCTGGTCAAAGCGGAATTCTTTGAAGCGATAGCCGCTGCCGACTCGGTCGCCGACCTTGATCCTTGTATTTGCAATCAATACATGATCGGGTCCATTTTCGGCCACTGCACCCGACATATATTCGACGCGATCATGTTGCGGAAAGCATTTGCCCATGGCTGGCGGATGGTAGTAGTGGCGTAGCTCGGTGAGCTCGTTGAGACTGTTTCCGGGAAAGACCTTGGCCAATGCGGGCGTGCCACCGTAGAGGATGGTCTCGGCGTCGCCGACGCTCTGGCTGTAGATGCCCTGGTAGAGGGGATAGTCACCCTGCTTTGCCAGATCGGTGCGCAGGTAGCAAGAGGTGAGCCCCGAGATCTGGGTCAGATAGGCATCCCAGATGTTGTATTGGCCGACATCGGATGCGATGCCCTGGAAGTCGCCAGGGAACTGGCAGCCCTGTCGCTTCAGGCACTGCCCGACCCCGCGATTACGGATCGAGAGCACGACGACGTTGCGCTCGCAGGCACCATAGGCGGTGCAGCCACGGTCAAGATGTCCCTCGAAGATAGCGGTGCGCATGGCATAGTCGAGGTGCTTGGCGCGGGCGAGGGTGGTGGCATCCCAGCGCCCGTCATGCTTGGCGATGAAGCGGTCCCAGGCGCGTGCAAGCCGAGCACGGCGGCCGATGGCGTCTTGGTCGACTGCGGCGCATTCCGGGGAGTTATGGAAGACGCGGACGATCTTGTCTAGCTCGGTCTGACCTTCACGCTCGGCGGCTGCAGGGTCACCCTTGCCGGGCGGGTCGAAGAAAGGCGGTTTCTTAAGCACATAGAGATCGCGCACGTTGAGTACATGACGGACGCTGCTGTCGCAATGATGGTTCTTGACCTTCAGCGCCTCGCGCTCGGCGAAAGTCCGCTCGAACTTGCGCGTGGCGGCCTGGCCTTTATCCTTGGACGGATTCACGACCACCTCGAAGCCGACATAGGGGGTGCCCTTGGCATCGGTGAGGGCGCGTCCATTGCGGACCACCAGGCAGGGGATCACCGAGGTGCCCTGCGGCAAGCTGCCGGCGCGACCGCCTGGGCCATTGGCGCCGATGTTGTAGTACGGGACCTCCAAGGGTCCATTGAACTTGTAGAGGGTCATCACCGGTGTCGCCGGTACGGCTGCACTGGCTAACATCGGCAAGCTTAGGAGAACGATGGCGACAAGCCCGGACAGACCGGTACGGACGCCTGAGTGTGCGAAGGTTGTAATCATCGGCATCTTTGAGGTGGCGTGTGCGACAGAGGTGGAAATGGTGCCATAGATGCCGATGTTGTTCCGCCCCTGATCTGTATCTATCTGTGGCTCTTCTCAAATACAACGCGAGATCCCAACCTGATGGCTAGGATCTCGCGGTTGGCATGCAGTGCTGTCCAGATTGACAGCGATGGGCGGTTAGAGCTCAAGCTGGACGCGAAGCTTGTTCATCGCATTCTTCTCGATCTGGCGGATGCGCTCGGCAGAGACATTAAACTGTTGAGCTAGCTCGTGTAGCGTTTGCTTCCGCTCGTTCAGCCAGCGCTCGCGCAAGATGGTCTTGCTGCGCTCATCAAGCTGCTCGAGCGCCGCGAATAGGCGCTCACGCTGCCAGCCATCATTGTCCTCACGCTCGAGGGCGGCTCCAGGCTCCATGCGCATGTCCGGAAGGTAGGTCGATGGTGCCGAGGGTGCTTCGTCATCATCGTCGTCGTGACCGTCGAAAGACATGTCATGGCTCGAGAGTCGGGACTCCATCTCCAGCACAGTTTCAGGCTTGACACCGAGATCAGCGGCGACCTCGTCGACCTCTTGCTTGGTGAACCAGCCTAGGCGCTTCTTCGAGCTGCGCAGGTTAAAGAACAGCTTACGCTGGGCCTTGGTCGTTGCCACCTTGACGATGCGCCAGTTGCGCAGGATGTATTCGTGGATCTCGGCGCGAATCCAGTGCACGGCGAACGAGACGAGCCGAACACCCACATCCGCGTCGAAACGGCGCACGGCCTTCATCAGGCCGACCGTCCCTTCTTGGATGAGGTCCGGCAGAGGCAGACCGTAGCCTAGATAACCGCGTGCGATCCGGATCACGAACCGCAAGTGGGACAGCACGAGTCGCCGTGCTGCCATCATGTCGCCGTTGTCTCGCAGTCTGAGGGCGAGGGAACGCTCCTCTTCGGCGGTCAGGACTGGAATCTGGTAGGCGCTCGAGATGTAACTATCGATGTTACCAGTCGATAACGTTCCAATGGCCGCGATGTCGTTGCTCATGATGGAATACCCTAGTGTTTTGCTCGGGAATGATGCTAGCAGTCTTGCCGACGTTTGACAATAGTCGTGACAGGGTTTTCGAGCAGGCTTTGAACGGAAAGTTCCTGTGGCAAAGGTTAGACAATACCGGAGATACCCTCTCGGATCTAGGGGTATTAGGCGGCATCGGTGCTTGAGGAAAGAAAAGCCTGGAAAGCAGTCAGCGTTCGCTTAGTGTTGCGGAGCTGCTTAAGACCTTGGCGGGGTTCGCAGTTGTTCAGCGCTCATCACAGAGATCGAGATGGCGGCCGACTGCGATCCTGCTGCCGATGATACCGAGCAGTGTGCTGCCGATGAGCAAGAGGCTCGTTGCTGCGAAGTCTAGTCCTTGGATATGGAAGTCATGGTCATAGAGTATGGCAACCGCACTGACCTGGGCCGAGAGCAGCCAAACCATCAGTGTCACGATCAGCCCTGCGACCATACCGCCGAATAGGCCATACCAGGCACCAGTATAGAGGAACCGGCGGCGGGCAAAGCGAGCGGTGGCGCCGACTAAGCCCATAATGCGGATCTCGTCACGGCGATTCTCGATCTCGAGCCGGATGCTGTTGCCAATCACCAGCAGCGCACCGAGCCCAAGCAGCAATCCAAGCAGGGCGACCCCAGTATGCAGCAGGGCCAGCATGGCCTGAAAGCGTTGTGCCCATTGCGCATCTTCTCGCAGGAAGTCAACCTCGGGCATGGTCTCAAGTTGGTCGATGAACGGCGTCAACCGGACTGGCTCGAGGATTGCCGGCTTGAGGTGCAGTTCGAGCACGACCGGCAAGGGGTTCTGACTGAGTTGATCCAAGGCGGCGCCAAGGCCGCTGTATTGACGAAATTCAGCCAGTCCAGCGGTGCGCGAGATGAGTTCGATCCGCTCAACCTCGGGGAGCTGCCGCAGGCGTTGGCTCAGCTGCGCTCCTTCCGTCTCATCGAGATCGGCCTCTAGGAATACCGAGATCGCAGCGCTGCGCTGCCAGTCGCCGCCCAGTCGTTTAACATTGTCGAGGGCGACGACAAGCGCGGTCGGCAAGGCCAGGGCAATTGCGACGGCCGCGACAGTCATCAATGCGCCGAGCGGCTGTTGCAGCATCTGGCGCAGGCTATCGACGGCGATCTCGCGATGCTGCTCGGCCCAGGTTGCAAGTCGACGAGGATGTCGACCACTGCTGCCGGCTTGGCGAGTGCCCATCTACCAATTCCTCGAATCGGCGATCAGCCGGCCCTGGTGCAGGCGCAGGATGCGGTAGGCCATGCGGCTGATCCGCTCCTGGTCATGGGTGGCGATCATGAGGGTGACCCCGACCTCATGGAAGCGCTCGAAGAGGTCATAGATCTCGCTCGCGAGCTCGGGGTCTAGGTTGCCGGTGGGCTCGTCGGCCAGGATGATCGGCGGCCGACCGACGATGGCGCGCGCAATGCCGACCCGTTGCTGCTCGCCGCCGGAGAGCGATACCGGCTGCGCACGCTCGAAGGCGAGGAGCCCGACCTGATCGAGTGCGGCCCGCACGCGACGACCGATCTCGCGGCTTGGCATGCCGGTGACCGCCAGCGGCAGTGCGACGTTGTCGTAGACGCTGCGGTCGCGCAACAGCTGGTGATCCTGAAAGATCATGCCGATGCGTCGGCGGTGATAGGGAATGCGCCGACGCGGCAGATCGGCGAGCGAGCGACCGTCGACGATGATTTGGCCGCGGCTGGGGCGCTCAAGCAAGCCGATCAGCTTGAGTAGGGTGCTCTTGCCGGCGCCCGAGTGACCGGTCAGGAACGCCATCTCACCGGCGGCAAGCTCAAAGCTGAGGTCCTTTAGCGCCTCGCCGCGTGCCGGATAGCGTTTGTTGACATGCTCGAAACGGATCACGGACTCAAGAGTGCGTCGAGGAAGCTGTCGGCGTCGAAATGGCGCAGATCCTCAACCTTTTCGCCGACGCCGATGAATCGGAAGGGCACCTTGAGCCGGTCGGCGATAGCGAAGATGATCCCGCCCTTGGCGGTACCGTCGAGCTTGGTCAGGGTGATGCCGGTGAGTGGGAGGGTCTCGTTGAACTGCAACGCCTGTTGCAGTGCGTTCTGTCCAGCGGTGGCGTCGACCACCAACATCACCTCGTGTGGTGCGTCGGGGTCGATCTTCTTCAGCACGCGCGCGATCTTTTTCAGCTCCTCCATGAGGTTTGACTTGGTGTGCAGGCGCCCGGCGGTGTCGGCGATGAGTACATCGATGCCGCGTGATGTCGCTGCCTGCAGGGCATCGTAGATCACCGATGCCGGGTCGGCACCGGTGTGCTGGGCGACGACCGGCACCTGGTTACGTTCGCCCCAGCTCTGCAACTGCTCGACCGCGGCGGCGCGGAAGGTATCGCCCGCGGCGAGCATGACACTATTGCCTTCGTCTTTGAGCTGACGCGCGAGCTTGCCGATGGTGGTGGTCTTGCCGGCGCCATTGACGCCAACCATCAGGATCACCTGCGGCCGGCCGCGCGCCGGCTGTCGCACCGGTGCCTGACTGGTGACCAGGATACTAGCCAGCTCACGGCGCAGCGCGCTGAGAAAGGCATCGGGCTCCAGCGCCTCCCGACGCTTCACCTTATAGGCTAGGTCGTCGATGATACGGCGCGTCGCCGGTACGCCGACATCGGCGGCGACCAGCAGCATCTCGAGCTCTTCAAGCAGATCTTCGTCGATCTCGGTGCGGCCCGAGACTAGATCGCCGATGTCGGCGCTCAATACCGCTCGGGTGCGCGCGAGCCCAGCCTTGAGACCAGCAAACAGGCGGCGTTGCTGAGCCGAGTCCTGATCAGGCTTAGCCGCGGCGCGGGCGATGGCATCGCCGAGACGGCCCTGCCCGGGCTCACCGTCGAAGCTATCGTCCGGGTGCTTGGGTGCTGACGCAGGGGCTGGGCTTCGCACCTGCTCCTGTACTGCTGGAGGTTTGCTCGGTGCAGGGGCCTCGACGACTGCTTCCTGAGTGCTCAGCTGCTCGCTGATGCGCTTGGCGGCCTCCTTGGCCTCGTCTTGACGCTGTTTTTTCTTTCCGAATCCGAACATGGGCTCAATAACAATTTCTTGGTTGGCGCGGGGATGGCTGGCGCGAATGGGACTAGCGGGCGATACGCAGGTTCCCTTGTGATACTGGTGTATTGTAACAACCTGCGGTCGTCGCCAAATATCCGCACAGGCTACGCTGATTGCACGGACTAATCTAATGATGAAACCGCTTTTCGCGGCTGCCTTGGCCTCAGTCGTTGGACTGTTCGCCGCGCAGCCGCTGACCGCCGCTGAGGGCGATGCCGACTCTCAGGTCGAGGTTGCTGGCTTACCTAGCTCAGCTGTCAAGGTGCGCGAGCATCGGCTCGATAACGGCCTCAAGATCCTCGTGAAACGCGATGATCGCGCGCCGATCGTGACCTCGCAGGTCTGGTATAAGGTTGGTTCGAGCTACGAGCATGGCGGCATCACCGGTGTCTCGCATGCGCTCGAGCACATGATGTTTAAAGGCACCGAGCGACTTGAGCCTGGTCAATTCTCGCGCATCATCGCCGAGAATGGGGGCGATGAGAATGCCTTCACGGGCCGTGACTATACCGCCTACTTCCAAACCCTGGCCGCGGACCGGCTCGAAGTCGCCTTTGAGCTCGAAGCCGATCGGATGCGTAACCTGGCCCTACCCGCCGATGAGTTTGCGAAGGAGATCGAGGTGGTCAAGGAGGAGCGCCGGCTGCGCACCGATGATGATCCCGAGGCGCTGGTCTTCGAGCAGTTTAATGCCACGGCCTATGCTGCCTCGCCCTATCGTCATCCGATCATCGGCTGGCAGAGCGATCTCGATGTGATGGACGTCGAGACGCTGCGTGACTGGTATCGCATGTGGTACGCGCCAAACAATGCCACGCTGGTCGTGGTTGGTGATGTCGAGCCGACTGAGGTATTTGCACTGGCCGAGACGCATTTTGGTCCGTTGGATGCGGGGCCAGCTCTGCAGCCGCGGCCGCGAGCAGAGCCCGAGCAGCGCGGCGAAAAACGCCTCCTGGTCGCGGCACCGGCGAAGGAGCCCTATCTGCTCATGGGCTGGAAGACACCAGCCCTGATCGATGCCGAGCAGACCTGGGAGCCCTATGCGCTGGAGATGTTGGTCTCGGTACTGGATGCGGGCTCAAGCTCGCGCTTCAGTCGCGAGCTGATCCGTGGCGATCGCTTGGCTGCCTCGGTGAGCGCGAGCTACAACGCCTTTAATCGGCTTTCCGGGATGCTGTTGATCGATGCAACGCCAGCCAAGGGCGTCTCGGTCGAGGCCCTTGAAGAGGCCATCCTCGCTCAACTGGAACGGCTCAAGTCTGAGCTTGTCTCTGAGCAGGAATTAACGCGCATTCGGACCCAGCTGATCGCCAATAAGGTCTACGAGCGCGACAGCGTCTTCTACCAGGCGCTGCTGTTGGGGCAGCTGGAAACTGTCGGGCTTGGCTGGGAGCTAGTCGATGCCCTCGTCGAGCGGCTTTCGGCGGTGACCCCGGAGCAGATTCAGACTGTAGCGCAGCGGTACTTGACCACCGAGCGCCAAACCGTCGCGCTGTTAGTGCCGCAGCCCTTAGAGGCATCAGATGGGTCCGCGGCTACGGCCATGATTGGGAGCAATGACGATGTTCGCTAAACCGACTCGACCGGGGCTCGAGCGCGGTCTGCTGCTGCTGATCGGGCTTGGGATGCTCTGGTGTCAGGCTGCCTTGGCGGCCCCCAAGATCCAGACTTGGCAAACAGCTGCTGGCGCTAAGGTGCTGTTCGTCGCCGCCGAAGAGCTGCCGATGGTCGATGTGCGGGTTGTCTTTGATGCCGGAAGCGCACGCGACGGCACCCAGTCCGGGCTCGCCTCGCTGACCTCGGCGATGTTGACCGAAGGCGCTGCTGGTCTTGATGCCGATGCCATCGCGGAGCGCGTCGAGGCGGTTGGTGCCGAGCTCGGGACGGGGACCGATCGTGATACCAGCTTCGCGCGCATGCGCTCATTGACCGAGCCTGAGGCATTCGAGACCGCACTGGACACGCTGACCAAGATCCTGAGTGAGCCGACCTTTGATCCGGCTGAGCTGGAGCGGGTGCGGCAAAATCGGCTCACGGCGCTGCGCCTGGCCGAGCAAGACCCGGGGGATGTCGGGCAGAAGGCCCTCTATCAGGCCATCTTCGCTGACCATCCCTATGCCTCAGATCCAAGTGGCACCGCTGAGAGTATCGCGGCCCTCCGTGCTGGGGACCTGCGCGCCTTCCATCGCCGCTACTATGGGGCCGGCAACGCCACCATTGCCATTGTCGGGGCGCTAGACCGGGCCCAAGCCGAGGCCCTGGCCACTCGCCTCTCCGCTGAGCTGCCGAGTGCAGGCCCACCACCGCCATTACCGCCGGTGCCGGCGCTCGCACAGGCCCAGGTCCAGCAGATCGCGTTTCCATCCAGCCAGACGCATCTCTATCTCGGTCAGCCGGGAATGCGGCGCGGTGATCCAGACTATTTCGCGCTCTATCTCGGTAACCACATCCTTGGCGGCAGTGGTCTGGTGTCGTTGCTGATGGAGGAGGTGCGTGAGAAGCGAGGACTCTCCTACAGCGTCTACAGCTACTTCTTGCCGCTCGCGCAACCGGGGCCCTTATTGATGGGGCTGCAGACACAGAATGCGCAAGCCGAGGCGGCGCAGCGGGTGCTGCTCGAGACCTTGACTCGCTTTATTGAGGAGGGGCCGACGGCGGAGCAACTCGAGGCTGCGGTCAAGAACATCACTGGCGGATTCCCGCTGCGCATCGCTGGTAACAGCAAGATCGTCAGCTATCTGGCGGTGATTGGCTTCTATGACCTGCCGCTCGACTACCTTGAGGTCTTCCCGGACCGCATCCGCGCCCTAACCGCCGAGGAGATTCGCGATGCCTTTAAGCGCCGCGTTGATCCATCGCGGCTGGCGCAGGTTGCTGTGGGCGGCGTGACCGAGTCGAATGCGTCTCTCACCGAGCCAATGAAGGCTGATGCTCTCATTGAGCCAGAGGGGGATGGCTCGGTCGCTGAGCCAGAGGGGGCTGGTGCTGCGGGTGGCCAGGGCTGAGCCTGGACGCGGTTGGCTGCGGATCATTGGCGGCTGCTGGCGCGGGCGCCGGCTGCCAGTCGCCCTGCAGCCGGGGCTGCGTCCAACACCGGATCGGGTGCGCGAGACCCTGTTCAACTGGCTGGCACCGGTGATCGAAGGCAGTCGGTGTTTGGATTGCTTCGCGGGTAGCGGTGCACTTGGTCTGGAGGCTGCATCGCGTGGCGCGGCAAAGGTCATCCAGCTCGAGCGCCATCCGGCGGTTGCGCGAAGGCTAAAGGCGAATGCTGCCGAGCTCGGCGCACGGCAGCTAAGCGTCCATTGCGCCGACGCCCTGGACTGGTTAGCCCAGTCGCCGATGACGACCGTCGATATCTGCTTTCTAGACCCCCCCTTTGGTGCGAGCCTTCTGCAGCCAACCCTGAGTCAGCTGATTCAGCACGGATGGCTGGCCGCCGGCGCCCTGGTCTATGTCGAGACGGATCAAGCAACGCCGCTGCCGGACCTGCCTGCGGACTGGTCTTGGCTGCGCGACAAACGCGCCGGACAGGTGCGCTATGCGCTTGCGCAGGCGAGTGCAATCGCCGAGTAGCTCACTCCTCTCTCCTCACTTCATTGTTGGATTCTTGATCTTGATGATCCGCGCATACTGGCGAGCGTCGACTCTGCTATTCTCCCCGCCACTGGTATCCTCGCGCAGGGGCGGGCAGCTTGCAGAGTGTCGTCTATCCGGGATCGTTCGACCCCATCACCAATGGCCATAGCGACTTGATCGCTCGAGCCTCTCGGCTCTGTGATCGCGTCCTGGTTGCGGTAGCGCGAGATAGCGCGAAAGACCCAACCTTTACGGCGGATGAGCGAGTCGCCTTAGCGCGCTCGGTCTGTGCGCGGATGACCAATGTCGAGGTCCTGTCCTTCTCGGGCCTGCTGGTCGATTTTGCCCGCTCGGCGCAGGTTCATGTCATCATGCGCGGGCTGCGCGCGGTCTCGGACTTCGAGTACGAGTTTCAGCTCGCGGGGATGAATCGGCGCATGGCGCCAGATATCGAGACCCTCTTTCTAACGCCGGCGGAGCAGTATGCCTATATCTCTTCGTCGCTGGTCAAACAGATCGCTCGGCTTGGCGGTGACGTCTCGGCGTTCGTTGACCCCAGCGTACATGCTGCATTGCGAGAGCGGTTTGGATAAACTTTGCGCCATCCCAATGTCCCCGGCGAACGGACGCTGGTAGTCTCGCCAATGTTCAGGCTGTTGACCTAAAGTAGGGCGATCATCACGCTCGCCATCCACAACGGGGGTTGCCCCCGGATTTTTCACCTTCCGCTCAGAATATCGACACGCGCAGGAGTAGAACTATGGCGCTTATCATTACCGACGAATGCATCAACTGTGATGTCTGCGAGCCCGAGTGCCCAAACGGCGCTATCTCGCAAGGCGACGAGATTTATGTGATCGAGCCTGATCTTTGCACCGAGTGCGTGGGTCATTATGAGACCTCGCAATGTGTCGAGGTGTGCCCGGTCGACTGCATCATCGTCGACCCAGATCACAAAGAGACCGAAGAAGAGCTGCGCGCCAAGTACGAGCGTATCACTGGCGACTCCGGCTGAGCCAAAGCTGATGATTCGGCAGCTCAAGGCCCCCGCTGGGGGCCTTTTTTTGATGCTGGCCGGCCGCTACCTGCGGCTGGGGCTGGCCGTCTTGTTATTGATCCCCGGCTTAGGGATGGCCGAGGCGGAGTCTCCGGCTGTTGCCTTCGGCAAGGGGCAGCAATGGTCGCGCCCGCTTGCGATGGCCGTGGCGACAGCCCATGCGGATGCCACCGATGCCGGGCTTGCGATCATGGCAGCTGGCGGCAATGCCTTTGATGCTGCAGTCACGATTAGTGCTGTGCTCGCTGTCGTGGAGCCCTACAGCTCTGGCATTGGCGGTGGTGGCTTCTGGCTCTTGCATCAGGCGGCTACGGGAAAGAACGTCATGGTCGACGGTCGCGAGCGTGCGCCGCTGGCGGCACAGCCCGATCTTTACCTTGATGAAGACGGTGAGCTGATCGCTGGTGCCTCGCTCAACGGCCCCCTGGCCGCTGGTATTCCGGGCGAGCCGGCGGCGTTGGTGCATCTCGCCGAGCACTACGGCAGGCTGCCTTTGGCGACGACGCTGGCCCCGGCCATTCGGCTCGCGCGTGAGGGCTTTGCGGTCGATGAGATCTATCGGCGAATGGCGGCTTGGCGGCTCGAGGTGCTGCGTGCCTCGCCGGCCGCGGCGAGCCAGTTTCTAGTCGACGGCGAGGTGCCCGCTCTCGGCGCGCTCATTCGTCAGCCTGACCTTGCGGCGGTGCTCGAGGCGCTAGCAGCCAAGGGGCGTGCCGGCTTCTACGAGGGCGCGGTTGCGCGGGCATTGGTCACTGGTACCCGTGCTGCTGGTGGCATCTGGACCTTGGAGGATCTGTCCAGCTATCAGGTGGTCGAGCGTGATCCGATTGTCGGGCGCTACCAGGGCTGGGAGATCCTGAGTGCTGCACCGCCCTCATCTGGCGGTGTCGCCTTGGTGCAGATGCTCGGGATGCTGGAGGCGCTCGATGCCCGACTTGGACCCGCATCGGGAGAGGCTGATCGAGTCCATCGGCTCGTTGAGGTGATGCGACGCGCCTACCGCGATCGCGCCCGCTATTTAGGTGATCCAGACCAGGTCGAGATACCGGTCGAGCGCCTGACCAACCCTGACTATGCTGCTGGTCTTGCGCGTGATATCGACCCTGCGCGCGCGACCCCAAGCATAGCGCGAGCGATGGCGCCCGAAGGCAGGGATACGACCCACTTTTCGGTGCTGGATGCGGACGGCAATCGGGTTGCCGCGACGCTGAGTATCAATTATCCCTTTGGCTCCGGCTTTGTGCCGCCAACGACCGGGGTGCTGCTGAACGACGAGATGGATGATTTCTCGACCCAGCCGGGAGTCCCTAACGTCTATGGCTTGGTAGGTGGAGAGGCGAACGCAATCGCGCCTGGCAAGCGCATGCTCTCAAGCATGAGCCCAACCTTTGCCGCCACTGAGGATCAGCTGGTGATCTTGGGCACTCCAGGAGGCAGCCGCATCATCACGATGGTGCTGCAGGGCATCCTGGCTGCCATACAAGGTGGTGATCCGCAGGACTGGGTTGCGGCACCAAGATTTCACCACCAGTACCTGCCAGATCAGATCAGATTCGAGGCTGCTGCCTTCGACGACGCCCTGCAGCATCAGCTCAGTGAGCGTGGGCATCACTTGGCGCCCGCGGACCAGCGCTACGGTAATATGCAGCTGATCGTCTGGGACCGTACCTCTGGGATCGTCCAAGCAGCCTCTGATCCGCGTGGTATTGGCAAGGCGTCGGTGCGCAAGCAGCCGGCTGCGCTGGAACCGTAGATCGACATCGATCATGCGGGACCAGCCGCTGCGACGCGATGCCGATCGACTGATCGCCAGTGTGCGCTTTACCGGACTGATCCGTGAGGACGCCTCCGCTGCGGCAAACCCCTTAGATGAGATCTGGCATGTGGCTCACCCTTGGGCCAGCGCAGAAGGTGACTGGATCATCATTGGCATCCAGCAGGCAGGCGCTTAGGCGATTGCCGGAAAAGCTCCTGCCGCATTACTTAGGATTTTGTTTGCCTGCAAGGAGACATCTTGACGAATCCCCAAGCCGGCCGCTGGCGGCTTGGGTATCGTTGGCGGCCTCAAAGCGCTTTCTGTAAGCGCCCCTGGCTTTCTGCTGAACGAGGATCACGTCCATGCCGTCAAACTACGAGCGTTTTTTTGATGCCGAGTGCTTTGCTGTGATCGGCCACAGTGCGGCTAAGCCATTTCCGATACTGAGCTATAAGGGACTGAAGCGTCTAGGGAAGACCGTCTATCCGGTCGACGAGAGCGCTGAGCGTATCGATGGTGATCAGACCTATGCGTCATTGGATGCGCTGCCACAGCAGCCGCAGGCGGTGATCATCGAGGTGCCAAAGGCGGAGACGCGTGACTGGGTGGCGCGCGCAGCGGAGGCCGGTATTAGCGATGTCTGGGTGCACATGGCGCATGAGACCCCGGAGGCGGTAGCGCTTGCTGCCGAGAAGGGTATCAACCTGCGTACCGGCACCTGTGCGGTGATGTACCTGAAGCCAGGTCTGTCCTACCATAGCATCCACAAGTTGATCATGAAGGCCCTGGATAAGTATTGAGGTGTCTGTCCGGCGTCGTGCCGGGGAATGGCTTAATGTTGTTTGAAGAGGCGCTCCTTCTCGCGCTGCCAATCGCGCTCTTTGGCGTCGGCGCGCTTGTCGTGAAGCTTCTTGCCCTTGGCGAGACCGATCTCAAGCTTAGCGCGGCCGCGCTTCCAGTAAAGGGCGAGTGGTACCAGGGTATAGCCGGCACGCTCGGTCTGGCCGATCAGACGGCTAAGCTCGGTGCGCTTAAGCAACAGCTTACGCGTGCGCGTTGGGTCTGGGTCGACATGGGTGGAGGCGGACGGCAGCGGAGAAAGATGGCAGCCAATCAAGAAGCCCTCTCCGTGAAGGATCTTCACGTAGGACTCTTTGAGCTGCACACGGCCGGCGCGCATACTCTTGACCTCCCAGCCTTCAAGCGCAAGTCCAGCCTCGATGCGTTGCTCGATCTGATACTCATGCTTCGCCTTCTTGTTCAGCGCGATTGTGCTGCTTGGAGTGCCGGGTTTCTTTTTTCCTTTTGCCATCGGCACAGTCTAAGCCACCCGTCGACAAGACGGAAGTCTCTTTCGCAGCTCAGGCTTGCATGACTGGAGACTCGCCGCTATGATGATCGGCTCTTTTATTCGGGAGACAGTCATGCGTCAGCCCCTGATCGCTGGAAACTGGAAGATGAACGGTAGCAAGGCCGAGACGGTCGAGCTACTGAACGGCATCAAGGCCGGTATGGGTGAGATTTCAGCGTCCGAAGTCGCTGTTTGTCCGCCATTCCCTTACCTGTACTTGGCCGAAGATATGCTCAAGGGCACGGCCATCCGCTACGGCTCGCAAGACTGCTCGCGGGAGGAGTCTGGCGCCTTCACCGGCCAAGTGTCGGCTGCGATGTTGCAGGATTTTGGCTGCACCTATGCCATACTCGGGCATTCTGAGCGTCGCCTGTTTAACGCCGAGACTGACGCGATCATCGCGCGTAAATACGCTGTCGTGGTGGCGCATGCGCTAACGCCGATCCTCTGCGTGGGTGAGACCCTTGAGGAGCGCGAGCAGGGCAAGACCGAAGAGGTTGTGGCTCGACATCTTGACGCGATCCTAGAGTCTGCGGGTGCAGATGCCTTAGGCAAGGGAGTCATTGCCTACGAGCCAGTCTGGGCGATCGGGACAGGCGTCACTGCTACTCCTGAGCAGGCGCAGGATGTGCATGCCTTTCTGCGAGCACGGATTGCTAAGAAGAATGCGGAGATTGCCGCTGGCGTGCGGATTCTCTACGGTGGCAGCATGAAGCCTGGCAATGCTCATGAATTAATGGCGCAAACTGATATCGATGGTGGCCTCATCGGTGGTGCGGCGCTCAAGGCGAGTGACTTCCTGGCGATCTGTAAGGCCGGCGACGCAAACGCCTAATTAACCGCCGAGCTGCCCATTGAGGGCAACTGGCAGACTGAGAGAACTATGCAGCTCATCCTTACCGTCCTCCATCTGGTGCTCGCGATCGGTCTGATTGCGCTGGTACTGCTGCAGCATGGCAAGGGTGCTGATGCCGGCGCTGCCTTTGGTAGTGGTGCCTCATCGACGGTGTTTGGTGCGCAGGGCTCAGGCTCGTTTTTGTCGCGCTCGACCGCCATCATCGCGACGCTGTTCTTTCTGACGAGTATCGCGCTCGCCTACTTTGCGGCCCGGGTGAGCGAGCCAGATGGCTTGATGGAGGGGATTGATGTCTCAGTGCCTGTCTCGCCAAGGCCAGAGGCTCAAGATCGTTCCGCTGATGGCTCGGATGCCAATGCTGATCTGCCGGTGGTGCCGGATGCCATGCCTGATGATGCCGCATCGACCAAGGCCGGCTCAGCAGCCCAAAACGCGGCTTCTGATCTGCCACCGGTTAGGGAAGAGGTGTCGGAAGGTGGAGCGGGAACGGCTCCATCAGGCACTGGCAGTGATCTGCCGCCTGTTGATTAGCAGCGCCGCTTAATGGCTTGGCTGCTGCTAGTATCGATAATCCGCTCACCCTGAGGCTGAAAAACCTGTAATAATACTGTTTAACTTGCCGACGTGGTGGAATTGGTAGACACGCTGTCTTGAGGGGGCAGTGGCGCAAGCCGTGCCGGTTCGAGTCCGGCCGTCGGCACCAACTCGAAGAGGCGGTACCCTTTATTGGGGCCGCCTTTTATTCTGTCAGTTGTTCTAAGTCATTGAATCTCAAGACGTTGCATTCTGTGGATGGCTTGACAGTCTGGGGTGTCTGAATTAGCATGTAGCGGTTAATCGTCGCCCTAAATGGCCTGCTTCTTGGAGTCGCCGCCGGATGCTAGAAGACTATCTCCATATCTTGATCTTCCTGGTCGTGGCGACGCTGATCGGCTTCGCGCCGCGGGTGCTTGGGATGCTGCTCGGGCCGCGCCGGCCCGATCCGCATAAGGATGCTCCGTACGAATGCGGTTTTGATGCATTCGAAAGTGCGCGGATGAAGTTTGACGTGCGCTACTACCTAGTCGCCATTCTCTTTATCCTGTTCGATCTCGAGATCGCGTTCCTGTTTCCTTGGGCGATCGTGCTCGAAGAGCTAGGAACCGCTGGGCTACTAGCCATGTTCGTGTTCCTGGCCGTGCTCGTCGTCGGCTTCATCTATGAGTGGCGCAAGGGTGCGCTTGACTGGGAATGACCGGCGGTCACTTTCCTGTTGTCGCGAGATTGGAACAGTTGACTTAGGGGGCTGTCATGGGCATCGAAGGCATTCTCGAAGAAGGCGTCGTCACAACGACGGCTGACAAGCTCATCAACTGGGCACGTACCGGATCGCTATGGCCAATGACCTTTGGCTTGGCTTGTTGTGCGGTCGAGATGATGCATGCAGGGGCTGCACGCTACGACCTCGATCGGTTCGGTATCATCTTTCGCCCGAGCCCGCGCCAATCGGATGTGATGATCGTTGCTGGCACGCTGGTCAATAAGATGGCCCCGGCGCTGCGCAAGGTCTACGACCAGATGGCCGAGCCACGTTGGGTGATCTCGATGGGCTCCTGCGCGAATGGTGGCGGCTACTATCACTACTCATACTCTGTCGTGCGCGGCTGTGATCGGATCGTACCGGTCGATGTCTATGTGCCTGGCTGTCCGCCCACAGCGGAGGCGCTGCTCTATGGCATCCTACAGCTGCAGAACAAGATTCGTCGTACCAACACGATCGCGCGTTGATCTTCAACGCTCAGCGTAGCTCCTCCTAAGGTATCCATGTCTGATCCGACTATCACCACCGGCGACTCAGGGCTTGACCTGCTTGCAGCGCGATTGAGCGAGCGCTTCGCCTCAGTTGGCGGCGCGCTCAGCGCTGATCGCGGTGAGCTCACGCTCAGGCTGCCAGCAACAGCGCTCGTCGCCGCCTGTACCCGTCTTCGGGATGATCAAGCGCTTGGTTTTGAGCAGCTGATCGATCTCTGTGGTGTCGACTATGCTGCTTATGGCCTATCGGAGTGGGCAACGATCGATGCCTCGCACTTTGGATTCGGGCGCGGGGTTGATCGTGACCTGGAACTGAAAACTGATCAGCCAGATCGTTTCGCTGTCGTCTATCATCTGCTCTCAGTCGCCCATAACTGGCGCTTGCGACTCCTGGTGCGGACCGGTGGCGACCAGCCACTGGTGCCCTCGGTGGTCTCGGTCTGGTCGGCCGCTGACTGGTTTGAGCGCGAGGCCTTCGATCTGTTTGGCATCCTATTCGATGGCCATCCAGATCTGCGCCGGATTCTGACCGATTATGGTTTCGTCGGGCACCCCTTCCGTAAGGATTTTCCGCTCAGTGGCCAGGTCGCGATGCGCTACGATCCAGAGCAAGCCCGCGTTATCTATGAGCCGGTCGAGATCGAGCCGCGTGTGCTGGTGCCGAAGGTGATCCGCGACGATAGTCGCTATCTGGGTGATGAGCATCCTGCCGTCACCGGTGCAAAGGACGCGGCCAATGCCTGAGATTCGCAATTACACGCTGAATTTTGGTCCGCAGCATCCCGCCGCGCACGGCGTGCTGCGCCTGGTGCTCGAGATGGATGGCGAGGTCATCGACCGCGCTGATCCGCACATCGGGCTCTTGCATCGAGCCACTGAAAAGCTCGCCGAGTCGAAGCCCTATAACCAATCTATCGGCTACATGGACCGTCTCGACTACGTCTCGATGATGTGCAACGAGCATGGCTATGTGCGCGCCATCGAGAAACTGCTTGGTATCGAGGCACCGATTCGTGCGCAATACATCCGTACCCTATTCGACGAGATCACGCGCGTCCTCAACCACCTGATGTGGCTTGGGGCGCATGCCCTTGATGTGGGTGCGATGAGTGTCTTTCTCTATTGCTTCCGTGAGCGGGAAGACCTGATGGACTGCTATGAGGCGGTCTCGGGTGCGCGCTTGCATGCTACCTATTATCGGCCGGGCGGGGTCTACCGTGATCTGCCTGAGCAGATGCCACGCTTCGCCGAAGAAAGCTCCAAGTGGCATGGTAAGCGCACCATGCGCAGGCTCAACCGGCCGCGGAGCGGCTCCTTGCTCGATTTTATCGAGGACTTCAGCGAGCGCTTCCCGAAGCTAGTCGACGAGTACGAGACCCTGCTCACCGATAACCGCATCTGGAAGCAGCGCACGGTGGGTATCGGTGTCGTCGATGCCGATCGCGCGAAGAATCTCGGCTTTACTGGTCCGATGCTGCGTGGCTCCGGAGTAGCCTGGGATCTGCGCAAGATGCAGCCCTATGCTGCCTACGATCAGGTCGATTTCGACATCCCCGTGGGCCAAAATGGCGATTGCTACGACCGTTATCTGGTGCGCATTGAGGAGATGCGGCAATCGAATCGGATCATTCGCCAGTGCATCGATTGGCTGCGAGCCAATCCAGGCCCGGTGATGGTCGACGACCATAAGGTCGCACCACCAACGCGGGTCGGTATGAAGGATGACATGGAGGCCCTCATCCATCACTTTAAGCTCTTCACTGAGGGCTATTGCCCGCCGCCAGGTCAGGTTTATGCGGCGGTCGAGGCACCTAAGGGTGAATTCGGCTGCTACATCGTCTCCGATGGTGCCAATAAGCCCTATCGACTCAAGGTCAGGGCGCCTGGCTTCCCGCATCTTGCAGCCATGGATGAGATGGCCAGGGGCCACATGCTTGCCGATGTGGTTGCGATCATCGGTACCATGGATATCGTGTTCGGGGAGATCGACCGCTGATGAGCTTTCGTACCACACCGCTCGCGGTGATTCATGATGTTGATAAGGAGACGCTGCTCACGCCAGAGCTACGCGCCAAGATCGATAAGCATATCGCCAAGTATCCATCGGAATGGAAGCAGTCGGCGGTGATGCCGGCGCTGACCCTGGTGCAGGACCATAACGGCGGCTGGCTGACCAGGGAGCTGATGGATCAGGTTGCGGCCTATCTCGACATGCCGGAGACGGCCGTCTACGAGGTGGCAACCTTCTACGCGATGTATGATCTCGAGCCGGTCGGCCGGCACAAGGTCTGCGTCTGTAACAGCGTCTCTTGCATGCTCGGTGGCGCTGAAGCCCTGATGCATCATATCGAGAAAAAATATGACGTAGCGCCGGGCGGCACTACCGCCGATGGCAAGCTCACGTTCAAGGAGTTCGAATGTCTCGGTGCCTGTCGGCACGCACCGGTGGTGATGGTCGACAAGACCTACCATGAGTGCGTGACCCCGGACGACATCGACAAGATCATCGACGACCTCGACTGAGCACTCGTGACCCATGGCTAATAACCAGAATACCGTTTGCTTCCGCACCATGCATCTTGACGCTCAGGTGCGCCACAGGCTGGAAAGCTATCGCAGCCTTGGCGGCTATGTGCAATGGGAGCGCATCCTGCGCGAGAAGCCCAATCCTGACCAACTGATCGACGAGCTCAAGACCTCGGCCCTACGTGGGCGCGGTGGCGCTGGCTTCCCGACCGGTTTGAAATGGAGCTTCATGCCGCGGACTAAGCCTGGGCAAAAATACATCGTCTGTAATTCGGACGAGGGCGAGCCTGGCACCTGCAAGGATCGCGACATCATGCGCTTTAATCCTCATCAATTGATCGAGGGCATGGCGATCGCTGGCTATTGTATCGGTGCGACCAAAGGCTACAACTACATCCGTGGCGAGTTCTACGAGCCGATCGCACGCTTCGACGCGGCCCTTGAAGAGGCCTATGCAGCCGGGCTGCTAGGCAAGAATCTGCTCGGCTCGGGGGTCGATTTCGATCTCTATACCCATCTCGGTGCCGGTGCCTACATCTGTGGCGAGGAGACCGCGCTGCTAGAATCGATCGAGGGCAAGAAGGGCCAGCCTCGGTATAAGCCGCCATTCCCGGCGCAAGCTGGTCTCTATGGCCGGCCGACCACGATCAATAACACCGAGTCATTAGCCTCGGTGCCAGTGATCCTCGAAAAGGGTGGCAAGTGGTTCCTCGAGCAGGGGCGCCCGAATAATGGCGGCCCTAAGCTGTTCTCAGTCACCGGCCATGTCGCGCGCCCGGACAACTTCGAGATTCCGCTCGGAACCCCATTCAAGGATCTGCTCGAGATGGCTGGTGGCGTTAGCGGTGGTCGCGCGCTGAAGGCGGTGATCCCCGGTGGCTCTTCGGTGCCGGTGGTACCCGGCGAGCTGATGATGAAGACTGATATGGACTATGACTCGATCGCCAAGGCTGGCTCGATGCTCGGCTCAGGTGCGGTGATCGTCATCGCCGAGGGAACCTGTATGGTCAAGGTGCTGGCCAACCTCGCGCACTTCTATGCGCATGAGTCCTGCGGCCAATGCACACCCTGTCGCGAGGGGACCGGCTGGCTAGCGCGTGTGCTTGACCGGCTCCTGGCCGGCAATGGTCGGCCGCAAGACCTAGACCTGCTCGATAATGTTGCAGCCCGTATCGGCGGCCGGACCATCTGCGCGCTCGGCGATGCCGCGGCTATGCCGGTGCAGAGCTTCTTGAAGCATTATCGATCTGAGTTCGAGTTTCTCATCGAGCATGGTCGGCCCTTGGTCGAAGCGGCCTGATCGCGGATCACAAGCCTTCATGTGCTTCGCTTCTTGCTCAATCCTCATGACGCTGCGGCATAACGACAGCAGGTAGATCCACATCGATGTCGGACGATAAGATTACCCTGGAGATCGACGGTCGCGTCTGCTCGGCAATGCCCGGTGAGATGATCATCGCGGTGGCCGATCGCGAGGGTATTCCGATCCCCCGCTTCTGTTATCACGAGAAGCTTTCAATCGCCGCCAACTGCCGGATGTGCCTGGTCGAGGCCGAGCAGGGTGGACGCCCCTTCCCGAAGCCGGTGCCGGCCTGTGCAACCCCGGTCGGTGACGGCATGAAGGTGCTCACGCGCTCGAAAAAGGCGCTCGATGCCCAGCGTGGCACCATGGAGTTCCTACTCATCAACCATCCGCTCGATTGCCCGATCTGCGATCAGGGTGGTGAATGTGAGCTGCAGGACGTCTCCATGGGCTATGGCGAAGACGTCTCGCGCTTCAGTGAGCGCAAGCGCGTGGTCAAGGATGAAGACCTCGGCCCCTTGATCGCCACCGAGATGACGCGGTGCATCCATTGCACCCGCTGTGTGCGCTTTGGTGCTGAGGTCGCAGGTCTACGTGAGCTGGGTGCGACCGGCCGTGGTGAGGAGATGCGCATCGGCACCTTTGTCGAGCATACAATGGCGCATGAGCTCTCCGGCAATGTCATCGATCTCTGTCCGGTTGGTGCCTTGACATCGAAGCCCTATCGGTTCACTGCGCGCGCCTGGGAGCTGACCTCCGATGAGGGTATCGCGCCGCATGATGGCGTCGGCTCCAATCTGCAGCTCCACATCCGTGGTGGCAAGCTGATGCGTGTGCATCCGCGTGACAACGAGGCGGTCAACGAATGCTGGATCTCGGATCGGGATCGCTTCAGCTATGAGGGCCTGAACAGCCCTGAGCGACTGACCGCACCGATGCTCAAGCGCGATGGCGAATGGCAAGAGGTCGATTGGCAACAGGCACTGCATAGAGCGGTTGAGCTGCTGCAGGCCCCAGGTCCCGATCAGCTCGGCTGCCTGGTGTCACCAACTGCGACCCTAGAAGAGCAATTCTTGCTGCAGCGGCTGCTGCGGGCGCTCGGCAGCGACCATATCGATACGCGGCTGCGACAGCTGGACTTCAGCGCCGCAGACGCCGATCCACGCCTGCCCTGGCTCGGGGTGCCGATCGCCGAGCTAGAAGCGCAGCAAGGGGTGTTGGTCATCGGCAGTGATCTGCGGCAGGAGCAGCCACTGCTGGCTCATCGTCTGCGTAAAGCGGCTTTATCCGGTGCGACCATTGCCCTGCTGAATCCCTATGCGATTGAGCTTAATCATCCGAGTATTCAGTTGACGGCGACACCAGAGGCGCCAGGCAGTGATCTGCGCGCCCTGCTGAAGCTGCTCGGTAAGCCTGTCACGGGGCCGACGGCGGAGCCCGATGAGCGCCATCAGCGGATTGTCGATGCGCTGATCTCTGCTGGTAAGGCAGGTGCCGGTCTGGTACTGCTCGGCGCCCTCGCCGAGAGCGCGCCTGCCTATGGGCTGGTGCGTGCCTTAGCGGCCGAGGTCGCCGCCGCTGCCGGCTGCCGGCTTGGCTACTTAGCGCCAGCGGCGAATACTGTCGGCAG
This sequence comes from Halochromatium sp., assembly GCA_010912705.1. Taxonomy (GTDB): domain Bacteria; phylum Pseudomonadota; class Gammaproteobacteria; order Chromatiales; family Chromatiaceae; genus Lamprobacter. Next base: position 248,464 of record POWB01000001.1, on the reverse strand, counting down.
CTGGTGCGCTGGTAGCCTTCCACACCGTCTGCCTGGTGGTGCGGCGCCGGCCCGTCCGGGGTTGGATGCGCGGGCGATGCTTGCTGATCCGCGTCAGGGCTATCTGCTTTGGGGAGTTGAGCCAGACCTTGACCTCGCTGATCCGACCCTGGCCATGTCTGCTCTGCGCGCAGCAAAACAGGTCGTCGCTTGTACCGCATTCAAGACGCCAGCGCTCGAAGCCGTCGCTGAGGTGATGCTGCCGATCTCGGCCTTTGCCGAAACCGCGGGCACCTTTGTCAACACCGAGGCTCGCTGGCAGCGATTCCAAGGCGCCGTACCACCTGCGGGTGATGCGCGTCCCGGTTGGAAGGTCTTGCGGGTGCTTGGCACCATGCTGGAGCTACCCGGATTTGCCCAAAATAGCGCGCGCGAGGTCCAGGATGAGGTCGCCGATCAATGTCGCGCCCTGACAGCGGACAACCAACTGCAGGGAGTGCTCCCTGAGCCCATGCCGTCCGCGCCAAGATCAGAAGACCCGAGGCTGCTGTTTCGTCTTGGTAATGTGCCGATCTATGCCACCGATGCCCTCGTTCGGCGTGCAACGGCGCTGCAACAGAGCCCGCTCGCCGAGGGGCTGGCGGTGCATCTGCATCCTCAGACCGCCAGCGCGCTCGCCGTTGCCGACGGGCAGCAGGTGCGGCTGAGGCAGGAGGCGACCAACGGCGAGCCTGTCGAGGTTGAGGCCGCGGTCGTGCTCGACGATCGGATCGCGCTTGGGTGTGCTCGCATCCCAGCTGGGGTTGAGGGCAGTGGTAGGCTGGGTCCGATCATGGGGCCGGTACAAATCAGCAAGGCTGGCGATTAGGAGCAGATCGATGATGGATTTGTGGCAGTGGCTGCCGCTCCCCCTCCAAAGTCTGATCGCGATCATTGCGATCATCATGCCTTTGCTGGCGGTAGTGGCTTGGTACACCTACGCAGAGCGCAAGGTGATCGGCTATATGCAGGTCCGAATTGGCCCGAATCGGGTCGGTTGGCGTGGCCTGCTACAGCCCATTGCCGATGCGCTCAAGCTCATGGTCAAGGAGATCATCATCCCGACCAAGGCCAGCAAGGGACTGTTCCTGCTCGCCCCGCTGATCGCTATCGTCCCTGCGCTCGCGGCCTGGGCAGTGATCCCGTTTGACGCCGGCCTGGTGCTGGCCGACATCAATGCTGGCCTGCTCTATGTGCTGGCGCTCACCTCGTTGGGGGTCTATGGCGTCATCATCGCTGGCTGGGCCTCGAATTCGAAATATGCACTGCTTGGCGCCATGCGCGCAGCGGCACAGATCGTCGCCTACGAGATTGCCATGGGCTTCGCGCTGGTCGGGGTGCTGGTCGCTGCTGGAAGCCTCAATCTGAGCGCCATCGTTGAGGCCCAGTCTGGCAGTCTGCTCAGCTGGTTCTGGCTGCCCCTGTTGCCGCTGTTCGGCGTCTACTTCATCTCCGGCGTTGCTGAGACCAATCGTGCGCCTTTCGATGTGGCCGAGGGCGAATCCGAGATCGTCGCCGGCTTCCACGTCGAATATTCCGGCATGGCGTTCGCGATCTTTTTCCTCGCCGAGTACGCCAACATGGTATTGATTGCCATGCTGGCGACACTGCTGTTCTTTGGCGGTTGGTTGTCGCCCTTCCAAGGCATCCCGGTGCTGGATGAGGCCACCGCCTGGGTGCCAGGGATGATCTGGCTGCTGCTCAAGACCTTCTTTTTCATGTTCGTCTTCCTCTGGCTGCGCGCGACCTTTCCGCGCTACCGCTATGATCAGATCATGCGGCTGGGCTGGAAGGTGTTCATTCCGATCACAATCGTCTGGATTCTCGTGGTCGCTGTTGCTGTGCTCGCTCAACTGCCACCCTGGTGGTCGGCTGCATCCGCTTAGCGCGGAGCGGGCCATCAGCAACCATGGCGACCAAGTCTCCAGTCGATACCCGATAGAGTGAACCATGCTTCAAGCCGCTCGTACCTATCTCAGCAGCCTCATGCTCTTCGAGCTGTTCCGCGGAATGAGCCTGACGGGGGCCTACCTGTTCAAGCGCAAATTCACCGTGCAATATCCGGAGGAGAAGGCACCGGTCTCGCCGCGATTTCGTGGACTGCATGCTTTGCGCCGTTATCCCAATGGCGAGGAGCGCTGTATCGCCTGCAAGCTGTGCGAGGCCACCTGCCCGGCGTTGGCGATCACCATTGAGGCGGAGCCGCGCGCGGATGGGTCGCGACGGACGACGCGTTACGATATCGATCTCTTCAAGTGCATCTACTGCGGATTCTGTGAAGAATCCTGTCCGGTCGACTCCATCGTCGAGACCGATATCTACGAGTATCATTTCGAGAATCGTGGCGAGAACATCATGACTAAAGATAAATTGCTCGCGATCGGCGATAAATACGAGGCGCAGATCGCGGCGGCGCGTAGCCTTGATGCGCGTTACCGTTAAGCGCTGAACAGAACAATCACAAGGCGGAATAGGGCACCGATGTCGCCCTGAAGACCGACCGCACTGATGCGTGCCTCGGCCGTCACACGTCGAACCTCAACGCCTGACTGTACAGCACAGAGCCGGTCTCTCGTACAGCCAAGCCAGCTGGAAATCCCATGGGCTTCGAAAAATTTCTCTTCTATGTGTTCGCGGCCATAACCGTAGTCGCTGCAGGGATGGTGGTCACGCGCCGCAATCCCGTGCACGCGGTGCTGTTTCTGGTGCTGGCCTTCGTCTCGACGGCGGTGCTCTGGCTGCTGCTCGAGGCTGAGTTCCTCGGCATCGTGCTGGTGCTGGTTTACGTCGGTGCGGTGATGGTGCTGTTCCTGTTCGTTGTCATGATGTTGGACATCGACATCGCGGCGCTGAGGGGGCAGTTCATTCGCTATCTGCCGGTTGGCCTGATGATCGCCGCGGTCATGGTGCTGAACCTATTCCTAGTGCTCGGACCCGCGAATTTTGGCTTGGAGCTGTTTGCCAAGCCCGCGGGCCAGCCTGCCGACTATAGTAATACGGTCGAGCTAGGCCTCGATCTCTACACCACCTACCTCTACCCCTTCGAGATCGCTGCGGTGATCCTGCTAGTGGCTATCGTCGCGGCCATTCGCCTGACGCTGCGCCGCCGTCCTGAGACCAAGTATCAAGATGCCGCTTCTCAGGTTCGGGTCAAGAAAGGGCCAGATCGCATTCAGCTGGTATCGATGCCGGCGGTTGCACGGCCAGGCCAGCGCAGTCGCGCATCGGCGCTGAAGGAGGAGTCCGAATGATTGCCCTATCCGACTATCTACTACTTGGCGCGCTGCTCTTCTCGATCTCGGTTGCGGGCGTCTTTCTGAATCGGAAGAACGTGATCATCTTGCTCATGTGCATCGAGCTGATGCTGCTGGCGGTCAATATGAACTTTGTCGCCTTCTCGCATTTCCTCGGCAATCTTGATGGGCAGATCTTCGTCTTCTTCATCTTGACGGTTGCGGCCGCCGAGGCAGCGATCGGACTCGCCATCCTGGTGGTCCTGTTCCGCAACCGACGCACCATTAATGTCGACGATCTGGACATGCTCAAAGGCTGAGCCTACCGGACACCGCTCGGAGAATCCTTAAATGGAGACCGTCTATCTGATCATCGTGCTGGCGCCTTTGTTGGGCGCGATCGTCGCTGGCTTCTTCGGCGGCAAGATCGGTCGTACCGGCGCTCACTCGGTCGCGATTGCTGGCGTTGGCCTCTCGACCCTGCTGTCGCTCTGGGTACTGTCTCGATTCATCTGGCACGACGAGCCGGCATTCAATGGCACCGTCTATACCTGGATGGTTGCCGATGGCATCCGCTTCGAGATCGGCTTCTTGGTCGACCGCCTCACGGCATTGATGATGGCCGTGGTGACCTTCGTCTCGCTGATGGTGCACATCTATACCATTGGCTACATGGCCGACGATGCCCACAACTGGCCGGAAAACTCGCTCGTCGGCAAGAACAGCTATCAGCGTTTCTTCAGCTATATCTCGTTGTTCACCTTCTCGATGCTGATGTTGGTGATGGCCAACAACTTTATGCAGCTGTTCTTCGGCTGGGAGGCGGTTGGACTGGTGTCTTACTTGCTGATCGGCTTCTACACCGTCCGCGAGTCAGCGATCTCCGCCAATCTAAAGGCGTTCCTGGTCAACCGGGTTGGAGATTTTGGCTTCATCCTGGGGATCGCCGCGGTGGTGATGTACTTCAACTCGTTAGATTACGCTGAGGTCTTTGCGCAGGCATCGGCGCACGCCGAGACCCAGGTCGATGTCTTCGGCGGTGTCTCGCTGATGACCCTGATCTGCATCCTGCTGTTTATCGGTGCTATGGGTAAGTCGGCACAGATGCCACTGCACGTCTGGCTGCCAGACTCCATGGAAGGCCCGACGCCGATCTCGGCCCTGATCCATGCCGCGACCATGGTCACCGCTGGTGTCTTCATGGTCACCCGCATGTCGCCGCTGTTCGAGCTATCGACCACGGCACTCTCCTTTGTGCTCCTGATCGGCGCCCTGACCGCCTTCTTCATGGGGCTAATCGGTCTGGTGCAGAACGACATCAAGCGCATCATCGCCTACTCGACCCTGTCACAGCTCGGCTATATGGTTGCGGCGCTCGGTGCCTCTGCTTATGCGGCTGGCATCTTCCATCTGATGACCCATGCCTTCTTCAAGGCGTTGCTGTTCCTCGCCGCCGGCTCGGTGATCATCGCCATGCACCATGATCAGGACATTCGCAATATGGGTGGTCTTAAGCGATGGATGCCGATCACCTGGATCACGGCGCTGGCCGGCTCGCTCGCCCTGATCGCCTTTCCTGGCTTTTCCGGCTTCTTCTCGAAAGACGCCATTATCGAGGCCGTGGGGCATTCGCAGATCGCAGGTGCTGGGCTTGCCAGTTGGCTGCTGATCCTGGGCGCCTTCGTCACCGCGCTGTACTCTTTCCGACTCTACTTCTTGGTCTTCCATGGCGAGCCACGGATGGACCATCACACTCGCTCGCATCTGCATGAAACGCCTTGGGTCGTCACCGGGCCCCTGATCGCCTTGGCGATCCCGTCCGTCTTCATCGGCTGGTATGCAATCGAGCCGCTGCTCGTCGAGAACTGGCTCGGTGATGCAGTCTTTGTCTTACATGATCAGGATACGCTGCATCATCTGGCCGCACATTGGCACGGACAGCGCGAGTTCATCCGTCATGGGATGCAAACGCTGCCGTTCTGGCTCTCGATGGGTGGTTTGGCTCTGGCAGCCTACTTCTGGCTGTTCCTGCACAAGCGCAATCCTGGTATCGACGCGGAGCTGCAACAGCGAGGCGGTTGGCTGACACGAGTGCTCGAGGATAAGTATGGCTTCGATGACTTCAATCAGCGCGTCTTTGCCGGCGGTGGGCAGCTATTTGGGCGCTTCCTCTGGAAGAGCAGCGATCAACGCCTCATCGATGGGGCCGTCGTCAATGGCTCGGCAAAGGCGGTGGGTTGGCTCGCCGGGCGGGTTCGGCACCTGCAGACGGGCATGCTCTACCACTATGCCTTTGCCATGATCCTCGGGCTCGTGGTCCTATTGACCCTGTTCGTGACCTTCTAAGACGCGGGAGAGGCGGCTGATGTTATTCGAATTCCCCTGGCTCTCGCTGGTGATCTGGCTGCCGATCGTCGGTGGCATTGCGGTGATCGCAAGTGGCGAGCAGAACGCGGAGCTGACCAAACGGATTGCGCTGACCTTTGCGCTGCTCACCTTCTTGGTGAGCTTGCCCTTGTGGTTTGGCTTTGATGCCTCGACTGCGGCGATGCAGTTCGTCGAGCGCTCGCCTTGGCTGCCGGCGCTAGGCGTCGACTACTACCTGGGTGTCGATGGCATCTCGATGCCGCTGATCTTGCTCACCACCTTTATCAGCATCTTCGTGATCATCGCCGGCTGGGACGTCATCAGCTACAAGCCGTCGCAGTACATGGCGGCCTTCCTGATCATGGAGGGGATCATGGTTGGGGTCTTCTCGGCCCTCGATGCGATCCTGTTCTATTTCTTCTGGGAGGCGATGCTGATCCCGATGTTCATCATCATCGGGGTCTGGGGCGGGCCAAATCGCGTCTACGCGACCATCAAATTCTTCCTGTACACCTTCTTCGGCTCGGTGTTCATGCTGGTCGCGCTGATCTATCTGTACTTCCAGACCGGTAGCTTCGATATCCTCGGCTTCCATGAGGTGCCGTTGGGACTGACTGCTCAGATCCTCATCTTCATCGCCTTCCTGCTCGCCTTTGCGGTCAAGGTGCCGATGTTCCCGGTACATACCTGGCTGCCGGATGCGCACGTCGAGGCGCCGACTGGTGGCTCGGTGATCTTGGCGGCGATCATGCTGAAGATCGGCGGCTATGGCTTCCTGCGCTTCAGCCTGCCGATCGCGCCCGATGCGAGCGCAGAACTCGACTGGCTGATCATCACCCTGTCTCTGATCGCGGTCATCTACATCGGCCTGGTGGCGCTGGTGCAGCAAGATATGAAGAAGCTGATCGCCTATTCGTCGATCGCACACATGGGCTTCGTGACCCTAGGCTTCTTCATCGTCTTCGCCATCTTCCAGCGCGCCGAGACGGCGGGTGCGGTGATGGGCATCGAAGGCGGTATGGTGCAGATGATCTCGCATGGGTTCATCTCGGGTGCGCTGTTCCTCTGTGTCGGCGTGCTCTATGACCGCATGCATACCCGCGAGATCTCGGCCTATGGTGGCGTCATCAATCGGATGCCCTGGTTTGGTGCCTTCGTGGTGTTCTTCGCGATGGCCAACGCGGGTCTGCCCGGGACTTCTGGGTTCGTCGGTGAGTTCATGGTGATTCTTGCCGCCTTCCGTGCCGACTTCTGGTTTGCCTTCCTCGCCGCGACCACGCTGGTGCTCGCCGCCGCCTTCACCCTCTGGCTGGTCAAGCGAGTGATCTTCGGCGATACCGCCAACGACAATGTCGCCGCGCTCAAGGATCTGAATCCGCGCGAGACCTTGAATCTCAGCGTACTGGCCGCGGCCACGCTCGCCATCGGCATCTGGCCTAAGCCGTTGATCGACGTGATGGAGCCAACCATCGACAACCTGGTACAACAGATCCAGGTCAGCAAGTTGCCCGATGGCGCCGAGCTCATTGCCCCACCGGTCGCCCGTCTTCAGCCTTAACGGACCCCAGTCATGACGACGCTCACGCCCTCGATTTCTGCTTCGCTTCTGGCGATCCTGCCCGAGCTGGTGATCTTGATCACCGCCTGTACCGTGCTGATCGCCGATCTCTATACCCGTCCTGATCAAAAGGAGAGCAACCACAGCCTGACCATCATCGGATTGGTGGCAGCGCTGCTTGCGGTCGGCTTCATCGGTGGCTCAGTGCCGACAGCGGCCTTTAGCGAAAGCTTCGTCCGTGATCCGATGAGCGATCTGCTCAAGGGTGCGATCCTGATCGTGTCCTTGCTGACCTTCGTCTATGCCAAGGACTACATGCGCGATCGTGATATGTGGGTTGGCGAATACCATGTACTGCTGTTGTTCGCGGTGCTTGGGATGCTGATCATGGTCTCGGCAAACGGCTTCCTGACGCTGTACCTTGGGTTGGAACTGCTCTCGCTCTGCCTCTACGCGCTGGTCGCCTTCGACCGTGACTCTAAAGCAGGCGCTGAGGCGGCGATGAAGTATTTTGTCCTGGGTGCCCTAGGCTCTGGAATGCTGCTCTATGGTATCTCGATGCTCTACGGCGCCTCAGGCGGTTTCGCCTTTGCCGATGTCGCCGCGGCCGTGGCCAGCGACGAGGTCAATGAGCAGATTCTGGTCTTTGGGCTGGTGTTTGCGCTTATCGGTATCGCCTTCAAGTTCGGCGCGGTGCCCTTTCACATGTGGATGCCGGATGTCTATCAGGGCGCGCCGACTCCAATCGTGCTGTTCCTGTCTAGCGCCCCCAAGATCGCTGCCTTCGCCATGGCCGCACGCATCCTGATTGAGGCCCTGGGCGGCCTACAGACCGACTGGGGCGAGATCCTAGTGATCCTCTCGGTGCTCTCCTTGGCGCTCGGCAACGTCGTCGCGATCGCGCAGAAGAACATCAAGCGCATGCTCGCCTACTCGACGATCTCCCATGTCGGCTTCATCTTCCTTGGCCTGCTGGCCGGTAGCGAGCAGGGCTATGCCTCGGCGATGTTCTATTCAGTGGTCTATGCGCTGATGTCGGCGGGTGCCTTTGGCGTGCTGCTGCTGATCTCTAATAAGGGGCAGGACGTGCAGGAACTCGATGATCTCAAGGGCCTATCTGACCGCGATCCCTGGCTCGGCGCGATGATGGCGCTGATCATGTTCTCGATGGCCGGTGTGCCGCCGATGGTTGGCTTTGTCGCCAAGCTGCTGGTGCTCGAGGCGATCATTGCGCAAGGGATGGTCTGGCTGGCGATTGTTGCGGTGATCTTCTCGATCATCGGCGCCTTCTACTATCTGCGCGTGATCAAGCTGATCTACTTCGATAAGCCGATCACCGAGGTTCCGGTGGTCACCAGTGCCAGTGCGCGGGTCGCTATTACCTTCAATGGCGCCGCGATCCTGCTGCTCGGGATGTATCCGGCTGCGCTGTTCTCACTTTGCCAGCAAGCCTTTGCGGTCTAACTGAAACTGGGGCGCGGGGCTAAGCCTCGCGTTTTATGTGCCATCGCGTTGCACATGCCAAGCGCTGACGCTGAACGACTGACCATCACGACTGATGCGTATCTGGCAGGCGAGAAACTGGCCGACATTCGCCATGAATACATTGATGGCGAACGCTATGCCATGGCGGGTGGTAGTGATGCCCATGCATTCATTGGTTTGAATGCCGCGGCCCTGCTCAAGTCCCATCTTCGCGGTTCAGGATGTCGCACCTACCTGGGGGAAATGAAGGCTCAGGCCGACGACACCAAATACCTCTACCCGGATGTCATGGTGACCTGTGATGACGAAGACCGAAAACGGAATCACAGCAAACGCCATCTGCTCTTGATTATCGAAGTCTTGTCAAACAGCAAGGAAGCCTATGATCGTGGTAAAAAGGTTGAGTATTACCGCCAGATGGATAGCCTGCGGGAATATGTCTTGATTGACCAATCCGAATACCATGTCGATCTGTTTCGCAAAAACACCCAACAGCGTTGGGAACTGTTCAGTTTTGCCGGTGAGGATGCCGAGTTGTGCTTGAGCAGCCTGGATGCTTGCTTTCGCTTGGCGGATTTGTACGAAGATGTGGATTTTGCGCTGGCGCTGGCGGAACCCAGGTCGGGAGCAGAATGAGGTATGCTGCCTGCGCCACGACCTGGCGTTGGCTAGTGAGCCTGCATCCATGACACCGACCACTGCCGAACCGGCGATTGACCGCGCCGATTGCGAGCACAATTCGGCGCGGTCGTGGGGCGTTGAATCAGACGAATGACTTGAGGATCGCTTGGGTGTCTTCCTTGCTCAGCCGCGGTCCGAGACTGGTGACCAGTTTCGCCGAGGCCGCCGAGGCCAGGTCGCCAGCGCGCTTGTGGCTCCAACCTTGGGTCAAGCCGTAGAGGAAGGCACCGGCAAACATATCGCCCGCACCGACCGTATCCACCGGCTTGACCGGCACTGGATCGATGTCGATCAGCTCCTGGCCATCGAAGACCAGCGCGCCCTTGGGGCCGCGGGTGATCGCGAACTCCTTGCTCAGCGTCTTCAGATACGCGACCGCCTCGTTGAGATCATTGGTCTCGGCCATGCCCATGGCCTCTTCTTCATTGGCAAAGATCAGGTCGACGCCGTCGCCGATCATCTCCTTCAGCCCAGCCTTGAAGAACTTGACCATGTTTGGGTCAGAGAGCGAGAGCGCGGTGCGCACGCCACCATGCTCTGCTGCGCGGCGGGCCTCGATGGCCGCGACTCGGGCGGTGTCGGAGGTGACCAGGTAGCCCTCGGTGTAGAACCATTTGGCCGCGTGCAGGGACCGCACCTCGACCTCATGCACCGATAGATTACCGCTGATGCCCAGATAGGTGCACATGGTCCGGTCCGAGTCGGGCGTGACCAAGACGACACAGCGGCCGGTGTCGCCCTTGTCCAGAAAGCCGCCGTCGAGGGTGGCGACGCCGCCCTCGCGCAGGTCTTTCATGTAGAAGTGGCCGAGATCGTCGTCGGCGACCTTACAGGCGTAGTAGCCACGGCCACCGAGCTGGCTGAGCGCGATCACCGAGTTCGCCGCCGAGCCACCCGAGCCGCGTTGGTGATGATGTTCGCGGAGGTGGTCCATGATGCGCAGCTGATGTGCCTCATCGACGAGGGTCATGACGCCCTTATCGATATTCAGGTGTTGGAGATCGCCGGGGCTGATCTCGTACTCCATATCCACCAGTGCGTTGCCGAGGGCGTAGACGTCGTAGGTACTCATACTCTTCCTATGTTGACTGTGACAGCGCACATTGTCGCAGAGAACGGCGATTGGTTGTTTGCCGAGACTGAGGGAGCGCACTAGGCTGACCTGTTTGCTCATCGAAGCCATCGGCAGGCGCGCCATCGTCTCTACCCAAGATCCGATCCTGCTCGGTGATCTCAGCGCACCCCAGCCCGACATCGCCGTGCTCAAGCCGCGGGACGATTTCTACACCGCCGTGCATCCGCAGGCCGACGATGTCTTACTCGTGATCGAGATCGCCGACAGCAGCGTTCGTTATGACCGGGAGTGCAAGCTGCCGCTGTATGCCCGATTTGGCATCCCCGAGGCCTGGCTGATCGACATCCCCGCGCGGGCCATCTGGGTGTATCGGCAACCCGAGAACGGTGCCTACCAAACAAGCGTTCAGCTTGAAGCGCCGTACCGAATCAGGCCGTCGATGCTGGATGGCTTGGAGTTGGAGCTTGGCGATCTGGTCTAAGACCGCTTTGGAGGATCAGGCCTAAGCGTTATTCTCCAGACCGAAGCGGGGCTTAAAACGGCTCCGGGATGCGCTTGAGCGCGCCGCCCCCTCCGTTGCGCTGCTCGGCGGCTTGATCCCGGATCTCGACACGCGCGCCAGTTACATCGGCCGGGTGCTGCGCCTGAACTCGGGCACGCCCGAGCGCTATGTCGGCCACCGCACCTTCACCCATTCATTGCTGTTGCAGGGCATCGCCGGCCTGCTCGCCTGGTGGCTGCTGCCGGGTGGCTACGCGCTCGCCCTGATCGCTGGCTGGGTCAGCCACAGTTGGTGCGACATGATGACCAAGGGCCAAGGTTGCTGAGGTCATCGATCCGACCAGTGGCACCTTCATCAACCGGTCGATGGTCGAGACCGGGAAAGCAGCGGTGTATCGGCGCTATTGTTCCGATCGCAGCTATACCAGCGCCGAGGCCAGCGCCAAAGTTGCCGGGCTGGGGATCTGGAGCAAGCCGGGCGACCATCAACGGCCATTAGGAATGGCGGCGTCGCTGACCCAGTCTTATCAGGACGCGGACGCAGAGACCTGGCAGCAAATAGCATTGGGCGAGTGGATCACCACGGCTGACACGAACGGTGATCCAGATCAACTCTCTGTAATTCTGACTGGATCAAACACCTGTTGGTGTTTATTCCTGCCAGCCATAACCGCTAGACTCGGCGAAGGCGCTACATGCGCTCAGGTTCAGGGGATCTGATTAATGGTAGGGGAGCGCCAACAACCGTGGATGTATCGTCATCGCTGATCGGTGGGGACCGGTCGGATTTCTGTATAGCAACAACGGCACTTGTTCTGCATCTGCAGTTTGTAACGGGGTGCTTGTGCGTGCGCGTGTGGTTTTGCCGAGGCGCTGAGCTGAGTAGACGGATTCTGCCTATCTCTGTTAGCACGGAATCTGCCTAGCACGCCCGACCCACATTCTGTCTAATTAACTGTTATGCATTCGTCGATAAATGAAAAATGAGCAGGTATGAAGTTGAATTTTATCACCTTCAAGGTGTCGATTAGCGTGAGGGTAGAGTATGTCTAATCATAGTGGTAGCTATATGCTGAATGATATACTGAAAATCCTTGAAAAGGAGTCAGTATTCCAGTTTTTAGGTAAAGAAAAAACTCAAAACTTAATTTTCGATATTCTGAGAATGTCGTATCAATATGACTGTAACCCAGGAGAAATATTGGAAAATATTGGGGAAAAAATTGGCATATGTTATTACTGTCAAAGCGCCGCGGAAGAATTTCATAATGGCATATGCAAGACCTGTCATGAAACAGATTTTAGTTAAAGAGGAATTGATTAAGTATTGCCTAACAAGGCAAATCCAGCCGACCTCCTGCGTCGGCGGCTGATTTGCAACGTTAGCGGTATTGAAGGGTACATCAATGAAAAAACCAGTATCATTTATTATTATCGTTTTTGCATTTTTCCACTTTGCTGAAAATTCATATGCAACTTCGATAAATCTTGTTGAAAATGGAGAGTTTGAGTTACCAGTCACAACAGTTGACAGTTCTCAGCTTGAAGCAATTCCTGGTTGGGAAACTACAGATACAGCCTTTGAAATCTGGACTCAAGGTAAATTGCAATCACCTGAAACTGGATCAGATGGCATCAATACAGGCCAACACTATGAAATTCACTCTCTACAGCTTGGCGGCACAGTAACGGCAAGTCAAAGTTTCACAGTTCCAGATCTAATTAATACTGTAGCTAAATTTCGTTTTGATGCCTGGTTAAGAGATGTTGGTTCAGGAACATATAAAGTAGAGGGGTCTCTTTCTGGAGAACTCGTACCTAATACGGCTATTTTAGCGAATCAGAATAGTTGGATAAATAACGAAGTTTCTTTTGATGTCTTTTCTGGCGAAATAATTACAATCTTTTTTTCGGGAGATCAAACCGCAAGTGATAGTCGCGGCATTCATATCGATCAAGTTGAGTTTATTGTTGATAGCCCCCAATCTAAACCGCAAATAGAAGTTAAGGGCGGCTATATTAAACTAGACGTCACATCAGGTAACCCACCGCCTGCATTAGATTGTGCTAATGCTTCGCATAATGGTCGTATAGTTATTGACGAGATTTATGGCAGTATGTATATATGTACCAACCAGGGCTGGATTACTAAATAAATTTGCTAAAAAAACCAAGCAGGCGGATAGCTTTGAAACTGAATCTAGTCAATTATATTGCTAACACGGTGCTCCAGCCGAAGCCGGTTTCGCTCTCGCTCAACCGGCTCGGCTGAGCTTGGCGTTAGCTTTTGGGAAGCGCATCATCAATCTCGCGAGCAAGCTCCCTTAAGCTGTCGCGTAACATTTCTAGCCCTCGAGCAAAAGAGCCGTCCTCGGCGCAGATATCAATGTCATCTTTTAATGCTTCGCGTAGATTGAAAATGTATTCAGGGCCTTCGTCTTCAAATTCGCCGAGCGGTATTTCAACGTACACGTCTAAAGGGTCTTTTACCGCCTGGTGTCTACGCCCATCTGAATTAGGCGCCCAAATAACCGGGAAACTTAATCTCCCTTCTTCGTTCTCGAAGGCATATTTAACAGCTTCAGATGCTGCTTTTTTTACAGCGAGATCAATTGTTTTAAGAAGTTTCTCGCTTTCCGGTAAAGACCAGCTAGAGAAATCAATAGGGTTGAATATACGTTTCATGGCAAGCCAAAGCTAACAATAAGCTCAAGGCGACGCCAAACCGCGCATTGAGCTTGGTTTAAAAGTTCAGGGTCAGTGGTGGCGCGGTTTGGCGCGCCTTAGCTTGTCGTTATGCAGATCAGATCTTGCCAAGTCTGCGCAATCTCTTGAGAGAAGAAATCAGTGTCTTCTTGCAAGTTCCGCAAACGTCATCAGGGTCATAGACACGTTCTCCACGCATATCAAGAACAACAAGACGGCTATCCTCAATGCTCTCGTCAACCTCGATGAGTCCATGCATCCAGTTCTCGCGCGGTGCAAAGGAAGGCGTGTTGCAGCAAGCGGGGCTTCCGTAGCCAGCCGAGTAGATATGCCACTGCTGACGCTTGTTCTTTCGAGAGAAAGTGATTTCCATGATAGGTTCCAGATTTGCATAACAAGCCGCTTCAGCCGACCGCCCGCTTCGCTATCGCTCAGCGGTCGTCGGCTGAGCTTGGTCGTTAGAAAGAAAGAAGAAAGAAGAAAGAAGAAAGAAGTAGGAGAGTAAATATGAGAAAAGCACTGATCCTGGGCATCTCGGTGACAATTTTTTCGGGGACACTGTGGGCTACAAACTTCTGCGTGAGTGACGCGACTTACTTGCAAGACGCCTTGGCTGTGGCCGCAGCGAATAGTGAGGCGGATGAGATTTGGCTCGTTAAGGGCACCTACCTGGGCTCCTTTGGCTTTGAGAGCGAAGAGGATTGGGCACTGGCCATCCGTGGCGGCTATGACGCAGGCTGTTCCTCGCGTTCGCTTGATCCCCTGAATACGGTACTCGACGCCAACACGCGGGGACGATCCCTCACACTTGATGCGACTGGTTGGGACACGAATCTTGAACTGGAAGGGGTGACGATACGAAATGGGCACGATGGCGGCCTGTGGGCTGCTAGCAATGGTGACCTGGTGTTGGCAGATAATCGGTTTGAGTCTAATACATCTGATAGTTTTGGTGGCGACATAGGTGGTGGCGCTTTTGTTGATGTGTTAGGCCGGGCGGACCTGTTGCAGAATCATTTCGACGGCAATTGGGCTACTGATGTTGCGGGTGGAGCCTATGTCCGTGCCATGAGCGGAGCGAATCTTACCAACAATAGTTTTTCCAACAATGGTACCGACTACTGGTGTGGAGGCTTGTATCTTTCAAGTACTGCCAAACTCGAGATTACAAGCAACGAGTTTATTGCCAACGAGGGAGGAGAAACTGGCGGCGGTCTCTGTGTTGAAGGCGGAACGCAGGCACTATTGGATAGCAACCTGTTCTTACAAAACACGGCGTCTTATGAGGGAGGTGGCTTAAATATGAAATTTAGCGTACTTGGAGGAGAGCATCCGGACGAGGTGATCATAACCAACAACCGCTTTAGCGATAACACATCGAGATATGGTAATGGTGGCGGCCTGTCAGTTGAGCATGTCGACGATCTGATCAATAACAGCTTTGCCAACAACCAAGCGGGTGAGAAGGGGGGTGCCTTTTACGGCTCTGTTACTCACGGTTACAATAACCTGTTCTGGGCCAACATGGCCATGGAGGGGAACGATCTTTATCTCTATAACGACGGGAGCGGGCTCGATCTGTACAACAATAACCTCGATCAAAGCACCGCTGGTTTTTTAACCACAGATCCCTATACTCTAGATCCCAGCAATCTGAACAAAATCGACCCTCAATTCGCCGATCCTGATATGCACCTTGCCTCGGGCTCCCCTATGATCGATGCCGGTGATAGCGTTGCCCCCGCCCTTCCCGAGACCGATATGGACGGTGACGACCGCATAATTGGCGCGGCAGTCGATATTGGTGCCGACGAATGGACTGATAGCCCTATTGCCATTGAGATTTGCGGCGGAACGGATGAGGTCTTGGATTATCGAATATTTAATGCTGAGCAACCAGTAAGCTGCACAGCGAGCCGTTCAATTACAATGAAGACAGGTTTTAGTGTTGCAATGGGGACGGAATTCCATGCTTATATTCAACCCTTTTGAGACTAGAGCCGGTCTCTTCGTTTGTTTCCTAGGGAAAGCGAGGAAAGATCAGGTCTTGCAATCACGCATGATTAATGGAATTAATGGGGCAAGGGTCGGTTTAATTCTCAGGAAATGAATTTAACTGATGAAATCGCCTAACGAGTTGCTCCAGCCGAAGCCGGTTTCGCTCTCGCTCAACCGGCTCGGCTGAGCATGGCGTTAGGCAAAAATAATTTTCCAAGGAATATGTTCATGAAAAACCTTCTGTTATCAGCCTTTTCAGCAATTTGGCTGAGCATTGGTTCGATTAGTCTTGGCTCTTTGGGATTTCCCGTGGCACAATTTCTCTTTTTTATCAGTTAATTAGGCGTCAAATCAAAAATTTCGATACCCACATCAAAATAGCAGTCACGCGTACAAGCCACTGTTTTTCTTAGCGTACATTTTGTAACCGAATAGATCTAAATGAATGCGCTGAAAGAGATGTTCAGCATTGAGAATACCGTAGCAACGCCGTTTAATCACTTTGATCTTGTTGTTGAGTCCTTCGACAAAACCACTGTTGCGCCTCCCTACAAAATAATTGGCAATCTCTTCTTGACGTGATTCGAGGGTTTTGATAAATGCATCGAAACACCGAACGTCACTCCGCTGGACGCGCGCAATCCAGCCATTCAATAAACGTTTTGCTTTTGTACGGGAGATATTCTGATCAAATATCGCCGTCAGCTGATCACGAAATTGATACGCTGCTTTTAGTTTTGGGGAATATAAAAATAATGCATTGAGCACGGCGCGATCCTCGTCTGTTAAATCAGCTTCTTTTTTGCGCAATGCCCACATCGCACCTTTTAATTTATCATATTCCGTCTTTGATAAGGATTTTTTCAGTCGTTTTAATTCCTTTTTGCGGAGCGTTTCAACCCCATCGCGATACAGCTTTGCGACATGGAAACGATCGGCAACCAGGCGGACGCGTTTTCCAAAAACTTCTTTCGCTGCATTGATAAAACCGTCGTACATATCCGAACAAACATAGCCGATCGTTTTCCGTAACCGCTTGGGAATGCTCAAGAAAAATTGCTTGACGGTCTGTTTTGTGCGATCTTTCAAGACGGCTAGGATGTGCGTTTTTTCATCGCAACGACCGGTGACAATCACCACATAATCTTGATGTCCTTTCTTCAGTGATATCTCGTCGATTCCAATACCATCTAAATGCAAAAAATTGTCCCAGGCAACCGAGCGTTGGATGTTGCGATCGATGACCCCATTCACCGCTTCGTATGGAACATCGTGTTTGATGGAAACATCGGCCACCGTACTATTGACGCAGGCTAATAAGAGTTGCGCCTCAAAGGCTTTTGTGAAACGACTGCGGCGGGTCAACCAACTCAGTTGTTGCGTCGTGGTCGGACGGCCAGTACAATCTTCGCATTGATAACGTGGAAGACGAAATCGTAAATAGACTTGCTTCCCAAGAATATCGAGGTGGCGAACAACAATCCACTCGCTATAACCGTTTGGTGTCACAACGCGTTTGTTACATTTATGGCAATGCGCGCCTTTTTCAGTGCTTATAATGGTTAAAATATAGTTTCCATTACGATCTTCAAATGCCTCTTGTATCTGAATATTCGGCAAATCAATTAGAGATTGCAAAGCCTGCTTGAGTAGGGCGTTATGTGATTCGATGGGGAACCTCCTGGCCACTTAAGACCATGAATTTTAAAAAAATTAGCACCTACGAAAATACCAGAGAGCCTTAGTCTTTCCTCCGCTGCTCCTGTGGAATGGGTCGCCAGTTCTGGAGGAAATAGCCATTGGTATGAGTTTTTCAACGGTAGTTTTACTTGGTTAGAGGCAAATAATGCAGCAATAAATCAAGGTGGGTATCTTGCTAGGTAGTTCAATTTGCCCTCCAACAGCCTCAATATTTTCATGCAGTTTTTATGTCGGCTTCAGGGCCTGCCTGCGGCGCTTGAGCATCGATTCGCCGAGGTGCGACTCAACCCATTCTTCCACATCGATGGTGCGCACCGATACCATCGCCTCGCGAATGACCGGGGCAGTTAACTCGGTCAGAAAGGCCGGGATCATCAAGACCAGTCGGCCGACTTCCTTGAGCGGCCCTCGGGTGGTGAAGGTTTTATAGTGGCCGAAGACCGATTCGATGATATCGGAGGAAGCGAGCCAGGTGGCCCCGGTAGGCAGCTTGGCGGCTTCCTGTTCCACGTGAGCGAGTAGCTGGGTCTGGAACGCGGCGACCGAGGGCGGTAGGGGTGCTTGAACGGCGAGCTGAGCCTGGAGTTTGGCCGCGGTCGCCGACGAGAGGCCTTCCGTTTTCAGGGTCTTCTGAACGGTTTTCGAGACGTTGATGGTCTGCGCCCACAGGGAGATGGCCTCGCGATAGGCGAAGACCCACTCGAAGGCCTCGAGAAAGCGGGCGTAACCGCGGTCGGCCAGGCGCCAGAAGGCGTCATCGAGGTGATCGCCGTCGGTTGCCCCCTGCGCGCACAGCGCCGCGGACAAGGCTTGGCGGGTGTCGTAGCCTTGTCCGATCAGGGGGCGCAGGGGATCGACAGCGCGACCTCCCCACGTCCGGCGCAGGTGCGCCCAAGCGTCGGCGCTGAACACGCAGGGGCGACCAATGGCGCTGAAATCCCCCCGATCCTGGTAGGCGAGTAGGCGATGCGCCCAGTCGATCTGAGCGTCAACGGCCATATAGCGCGCCTTGGTGCGCTGGCGAGGCGGCAGCAGAAACGCCAGGTCGGTTTGCTGGTAGGTGCTCAAGGTGTTTCCCGCCTGTTTGGAGAACGCCGCCCAGTCGGGATCATGACGCCAGTGGGCCTTCAGCTGGTTGGCCGTGGCGTGGGAGATGTCATAGGTGGCCACCACGCCGGGTGTCTGCTGGCCATAGAGGGCAATCCCTTTGCGCAGGTCGCTGCCGTGATCGGAGACGATCTGCACCGGTTTGCCCGTGCGCGCGGCGACCCGATGCAACACCGCCTCGACCCACAGGCCGGTACTGTGAGCGGTGATCTCAACCGCGAGGAGGGTCATGTCGCCGTGACGGGGAGCATAGCCGACTTCGCTCAAGCGACTGACAGGAATGCCTAACACGATGAGACATTTGTATTCGCCTAAGGCGATCGTCTGATCGAGGATGAAGATCCAGTCGTCGCGATGCGGTACTGGACGTTTCAAGACCGCTAGACCGAGGCGGTAGCTCCAGTTCAAGACGGTCGTGTAGGCGGGAACGCTCAGGGGCAGAAACGCTGCGAACTGCTGCAAAACCCAACTGACTCCACGACAGCCGAGGCTGGCATGCAAAAACAGCTGTAAACTGAGCTGCATGACCTCGAGCGAATGATGATGGTTGGCGATCGGTGTCATCCGCTGGGGCGGTTTGTCGTCCTCGTCTTCCAACGGCTTCTGCGCCGTGGGGGCGGGCGCTAGATCCTGCTCCTCGGCCGCTAACGCCCGTGCTTTCCAGTAGGCACGGCTGTGCTCTAAGTCGCGAATGCGCACCTGCGCTGCGCGTAGCCGCTGCTGCCGCTCCAGGGCTTTGGCTTTCCACTTGTCGCGGGCATCGCGAAACAGGCGCGCGAGGCGCGCAACGGGGGTCTTCAGATCATCCATCGGCGTTGAACCTCACATCCGCGCCCCAGGCAGCCGCCATGGGGCATCTGCGTCGATCTGGGGATTGTCAAACGTGATGCGCGCTTGTTCAAGCCCGGCGTTTGCCCTGTCTGATGATCAGCGATTCTGCATGGACAGATAAGGGAGATTTTGGCTCAAATTGAACTGCCTACTCTGAGGGCGGTGCGCGGTAACCAATGAAAAGAGTTCGCGGCCATGCCCGCGGCCTAAGCTTCCTTGTCGCACTCCACCATCGCATAAGCCGAATGGTTATGGATCGACTCGAAGTTCTCTGCCTCGACCACGTAGGCCGCGATGCGCTCCTCGGCATTTAGCCGACGCGCGACATCACGCACGGTATCCTCGACGAACTTGGGATTGTCGTAGGCATGCTCGGTGACGTATTTCTCATCGGGCCGCTTGAGCAGGCCATAGAGCTGCGCGCTGGCCTCCGCCTCGACGAGTTCGATCAATTCCTCGATCCACAGGAAACCCCGCGTCTTCGCCTCGACGGTGACATGCGAGCGCTGGTTGTGCGCCCCGTAGCGGGAGATCTCTTTCGAGCAGGGGCAGAGGCTGGTGACCGGCACCACGACCTTGATCGAGAGCTCCGGCTTGCCGTGACGGACCTCGCCGATCAACGTCACCTCATAATCGAGCAGACTCTCGACTCCGGTCACCGGTGCGCGCTTGTTGACGAAGAAGGGAAAGCGCATCTCGATATGACCGGCCTCGGATTCGAGCCGCTCGGCCATCTCGGTGAGCATCTCCTTGAAGGTGTCTACCCCGATCTCGCGCTCGTGGCCATTGAGGATGGCGACGAAGCGTGACATGTGCGTGCCCTTGAAGTGATGGGGCAAGAACACGTACATGTTGAAGGTCGCGACGGTGTGCTGCTCGGCACCGCTGCGGTCTTTGATCCGCACCGGATGGCGGATGTCCTTGATGCCAACCTTGTTGATCGCGATCTGCCGACTGTCCGGACTGGACTGGACGTCGGCGATCTCCGCCGATGATGACCCGATCACGCCTGTCGCGCGCACTGAGCTTGGTTGATCCTGGCGGTGATCAGGGAGGTGATCAGGGAGGTGATCAGGGAGGTGATCTTGACGTCGATCAAGGGTTTCAAGGGATGGGTTAGGGGTCAGCGCGGAGTCCACAGAGACTGCTCCTCGGGTGAAACGGGGGCGAGGCAGTGCAAACGACTCAGACCTCGCCAAATACCACTTACGATGAGGTCTAGCGCGTTTCGCTGCAAGCGTCGAGCCGCTGCGGTAAGCGTCGAGCCGAGGTCATTCGTGCTCGAACAGCCCCTCGGAGCGCATCAATGCGATGCCATAGTCGATATCGACGGCAAATGAGATGTTGGTGCCGGGGGTTGAGCGCCGCTCCCAATTCGAGCTTCCACTCACAACCTCGGCCGGCTCGAAGCGCCCGCTGATGATACCGACCACATGGCCATCCGTGACATGGATCAAGGGGCCACCGATATCGCCGTTGTGGACCATGCTGTCGAACAGGATCAGCTGGGTGTCATTGGCCGAGCGGATCTTGGCTGCCGCAAAGCCGCCGACGGTCAGCGTGGTGTGGATCTGCTCGTGGCCGAAGGCGTAGCCGAGACTCATCAGCGAGGCGCCGGGCAAGACGTTCTCGCCGCTGCCGAGGAAATCATCTGGAACGCTGATCTCGAGCGCTTGGTCGATCTTCAGCAAGGCGACATCGTGGGCGGTATCGCGGCGCGCCACCGACACGGCCATGGCCGCGACGCGGTCGAAGCTCATGGGCTGGAATTCGCCGCCGCTGGAGGTCGGCACCACCCGCAACCCTTCGGTCTCGGCGACGAGATGGGCGGCGGTGAGTAGATAGCCTTGGGGATGCACGACGAACGCGGTGCCGAGAAAATCGAGCGCGCCGGCGTTGTCTCTGGCCAGCATCAGGCAGCCGCCGCGAAATTTTTGGCTGATTCCTTGGAGCATCAGGGGTTCTCCGATGGTTGTGCATCACCCAGCCACGCCTGCACCCGTTGCGGGTTGGCGCGCAGCCAGCGCAGGGCTTGGGCATAGGGGTCTCGGCCTTGGTCCTGGTGAATCCAGACCAGCAATTGCTCCATCGCCTGCGCATCCCAGGCAAAGCGATCGAGCACGGCGGCGGCTTGCGGGCGGTCGTCGCTCAGGCCGGTTCGGACCATGGTATGGATGCTGCCGGTGCCGCCATAGACGCCTTCGGGGTCATCGAGGAAGCGCAGCGACCAACGTCCGAACATCCAGTGCGGAATCCAGCCGGTCACCACCACCGGTTGGTTACGGGCGATCGCATTCGCGAGGGCGTCTGTCATCTGTGATTCGCTGCCGGCGACCAGTCGAAATCCGCTCAGGTTGTAGGTCGAGATCGCGGTTTCGGTCGCGCTCATGATGCCCGCTTCCGGATCGATACCGATGATGCGACCGCCGAGCGCTTGGCGGTGTTCGGCCAGCTGGGCGATGCTATGGATATCGAGGCTCGGCTGCGTTTGGACGCCGCGCTGGTTGGTCTGGCGTCCAACCCCGGTGGCCGGGATCACCAAGCCGGTTTTGGTTCCATCCAGGTTGGGACCAAGATCCTCGAGCTGGTCGCGATACTGGGCGAAATAGTCGGCATGGGTGTCGGGCAGCCAGGCTGAGAGCAGCACATCGGCCTCGCCCTCGGCTACTATGCGCCACATCTCGTCGGCGCTGGTCTCAATCAACTCGCAAGGCTGCTCGAGATGCTCCGTCAGGACCGCGCAGACGACATTCGCGCTGGCGACCGATGAGGACCAATCGACATAGGCGATGCGCAGCGGTTTGCTGCTGTTGGTGTTTTCGCTGGCGCTGACTCCGGCGCCCGTAGCGAGTAGGAGGCAGAATGCGGTTAGGAGCCCCAGTCGGTATTGCTGCTTGCTGCTCATCAGACCTCTCCGTCGGTCGGCTTTTGCTTGCTGGCTGCCGTGTCGCCAGCGGCGTCGGCGGACGCGGCTTGCGGGCTGACCTTGAAGCTCGACGAGCCGCCCGGGATTGCCGCACTGCCTGCAACAGCAGCCCCAGCGCCTGGCTCGACGCCCAGCCCAACACTGGGACGCGGGCGCACGGCAGCGCCGGTGCTACGTTGTAGGCGAGCTGGTACCCAAAACTGTCGGCGGCCAAAGGTCGGCATCTTGCGTGTCGCCTGGGTGCGGAATTCAGGGCCCTGGTAATCGCTCAGGCTGAGTTCAAAGCCCTGTCCGGTCTTGTAGTGCACCAATCCCATGTGCAACGACCAGCACATGCCAAGCAGGATGATCGCGAAGGGTAGGCCGGTCGATATCGCCGCCGTCTGCAGCGCCACGAGCCCGCCGCCGAGGAGCAAGGCTGCGGCCACTGCGCCTTCCATCACTGCCCAGAACACGCGCTGGATCACTGGGGGCTCGGTGTTGCCGCCGGCGGTAATGATGTCGATGACCAAGGAGCCGGAGTCTGAAGAGGTGACGAAGAAGGTGATGATGACGGTGATCGCAACCACCGAGGCGATGGCGCTCAGCGGCAGGCTCTCGAGCATCACGAAGAGCGAGACGGGAATGTTCTCCTGCACCGCCTTGGCCAGCCCGCCGACGCCGAACATCTCGATGTGCAACGCGGTGTTACCGAAGGTCGTCACCCAGAGGAAGGTCACCAGGGTTGGAATCAGCAAGACCCCTTTGATGAACTCACGGATGGTGCGGCCGTATGAGACGCGGGCGATGAACATGCCGACGAAGGGCGACCAGGCGATCCACCAGCCCCAGTAGAAGACAGTCCAGCCGTTCTGCCAGTCGGTATCGTCGTAGGTCTCGTTCCAGGTGCTGAGTGACGGGAAGTGCTGAACGTAGATGCCGATGTTCTCGATGAAGGCATTCAGGATGAACAGGGTCGGACCCACGATGATGACGAAGAACATCAGCACCGCGGCGACGACGACGTTGATCTGACTCAGCACCTTGATGCCGGAGTCCAGGCCGCGCACCACCGACCAGGTTGCGATGGCCGTGATACCGGTGATCAACAGCAGCTGAACCATCGTGTTCTGCGGGATGAAGTCGACCAGATGGCTGAGGCCGGCGTTGACCTGCTGCACCCCGAGTCCGAGCGAGGTGGCGACGCCAAACATGGTGGCAACGGTCGCCATGATGTCGATGACGTTTCCAATTGGCCCGTAGATGCGCTCGCCCAGGAGTGGATAGAAGACCGAGCGGATCGACAGCGGCAGGCCCTTATTGAAGGCAAAGAAGCCCAGCGACAGGCCCACCAGCGCGTAGATCGCCCAGGGATGCAGTCCCCAATGCAGGAAGGTGAAATCCATCGCCACGCGCGCGGCCTCTGGGGTGCCGGGCTCGGCGAGTGGAGAGGCGACATAGTGGAACATCGGCTCGGCGACGCCGTAGAAGAGCAGACCGATGCCCATGCCCGCGCTGAACAGCATCGAGAACCAGCCCAGTGTCGAAAACTCGGGCTTCGCACCTTCGCCGCCGAGCCGGATATCGCCGTAGCGCCCGAGCAGCAGCGCGATCACGTAGATCAGGATGATGTTCATGGTGCCGACGAAGAACCAGCCGGCGTACTTGGAGACCGCGCCTTGAACCAGGTTGAACAGGTTATCGACGCGATTCTCGAAGAAGATCGTCAGCGCGACGAAGAGCAGGATGATGCCGGCGGAGGTGAAGAACACCCAAGGGTGAACGTCGAGCCGAAGCCAGCCCGGCTGGTCTGATGAGCGATCGTTTGCGTCTTGCATAGGCTTGCCCTTGAGCTTGATTTGGCCGATACGTCGGCCTGCCGAACTTTAGAGGCGGGAGTGTTCTTGTTCGTCTGAAGGCGCTCAGACTGCGTGGTTAGCACCGCGGTGAGCATCTAAACAATGCCCAATACTACTGCAAAAGGGGCTGAGCAAAAACCTTCGCAGGCGATTGATTAGCGATCTTTTCGGGCGAGCTCGGATGTTGGCGAAGCGACTTCCAGTATCCCTAGAGCATCTCATGATAGAGCTTGTTATAGATTAAAAGTCTTTAAAATAAAGGGTTTGTTGATTCTTGTTAGTCGCTGCTAGGCACTGGATGTAACGAAGCTTGTTCGAGATTCGAGCTGGAAAATATGTTGTCCACGATATAAACTGCTAGGCTCTGTTGCGTATGCACGACATGTCGCTTGGAGGGGCCAGCCGTAGGCGGCAGGCCAATGACGTCGCGCTAGGCATCTCACTTATTCTTTCGCTAACTCATTCTGTAGGACATCATGAACGAAGACAGATTGCGCAGATCCCGCGCACTCAAGCGGCAGCGCTCAGCGCACCGCGGCGCCCGTACAGCGCTCGCCATCAGTCTCGCGACCATGGTCTGGGCGCCGCAGCTCGCAGCCGCAGCAACAGACCCTGCTGCCCTCGAGCGTCGGGTTCTCGAGCTTCAACGCCAGCTCGATCAGGCCCAAGCTGAGCTTGCCGAGGCCAAGGCACAGACCCTGGCTGCAACCGAAAAGGCCGAGATCGCGGAAGCTGAGCTCGCTAAGGCAGGCCCCCCCGAGGCGGACAAGATCAAGATCGGCCCTGTGACCTTTGGCGGGGCGATTCGAGCGAACTACATCCTGGGCAGTTATCCGGATCGGGGGAATGGCCCCTCTCGCGGCGGTAACGGTGGCAACTTCGAGCTCGAGACCTTCAGGATCAACATGGACCTGAAGTACGAGCAGCTGGTCGGCAAATTCGAGTACCGCTGGTACGACGGCTATAACTTCCTGCACACGGGCTGGCTTGGCTGGGACTTCGAGGACGGCAGTCAGGTGCAGGTCGGTGTGAACCGGGTTCCATTCGGTCCTGGGCCCTATGGAGTCTCGCAGAGCTGGTTCTTCGATCAGCACTTCTATGTCGGACTCGTGGACGACATGGATCTGGGTATCAAGTACATCACCGATATCGGCAATTGGAGTTTGGACCTCGCGTACTACGCGCGCAGCCAATGGAACGGCAATGGCAACAGTCGGGACAGTACCCGCTATGACTATGATGCCGTGGTCTGGGATACCGCTGTTGCACCGAACGGCGACGTCACCTATGGCGTGCTCCCCAACGGCTATGAAGAGCGCAACCAGTTCAACCTGCGCGCCATCTATAGCTTCGAGGATACTGTGGTCGATACTGACCTGGGTATCTCGCTGCAATACGGCCAGCTCAAGGGTCGCCGTAACGATGACGGCCATCATTGGGCGGCCTCGGTCCACATGACCAACAGCTGGAACAACTGGCTACTGGCCACGCAGCTGACGCGCTACAAGTACGACATCGATGCCGATAATGCGCTCAGTACCGACGAACTTTTCCCGATGGGTGCCTACGACTTTGCTTGGCCAGTGGCTTCCGATGCCTGGCTGCCGGCGATCTCGCTGAGCTACCTCTACGAAACCAACCGCATCCCTTGGCTTGACTCGGTCCGCCCCTACGTCGAGTACAGCAATATCATTAAAGCAGACAATCGCTTCAACGACAGCCAGCTTGTGACGCTGGGTGCGGCATGGGCGCGCGGTGGCTGGTATATCTACACCGACCTGGCCTTCTCCGACGGTAACTACTTCGTTGGCAACGAGACCAAGGATGGAACGGTAGAAGGCTACTCGAATCTCTTCTCGCCAACCGGCGGCGTGGGTGATTTCGGGGCCAACGGTAACGATTACTGGAACTACCGTTTCAACATCAATTTCGGCTACTACTTCTAGCCGCCTCGGCTAGCCAAGCCTGCTAGCCAGCTGAGGTCGGACGCGCCAGCGCCACTGGCTGCGGCCGGCCTCCGTCTCTCCTCAACGCGGAGCGCAGGGGCCTAAACCGACCTATGCGACAAGCATCATGAAAGAGAAAGTCGTCGTTGAGCACCTCTACAAGGTGTTTGGCGATCATCCAGACGAGGCCCTGCGACTGTTGCACGAGGGTGTCGATAAGGGCGCCATTTTCGAGCAGACGGGTCAGACCGTTGGCGTTTGTGACGCCGGTTTTTCAATCTACGAGGGCGAGATCTTCGTCGTCATGGGCCTCTCTGGCTCGGGCAAGTCGACCATGGTTCGGCTGCTGAATCGGCTGATCGAGCCAAGCGCTGGTAAGGTGCTCGTCGATGGTCGCGATATTGCGGCGATGAATGACGCCGAACTGCTCGACCTGCGGCGCCGCGACATGAGCATGGTCTTCCAGTCGTTTGCGCTGATGCCGCATCTGACGGTTGGGGCCAACGCAGCCTTCGGCCTCGAACTGGCCGGCGTCAGCCGGGCCGAGCGTGAGGAGCGCGCCCTCGCTGCGCTGGATCAGGTCGGCCTCAAGGCTTGGGCCGAGAGCTATCCGGACGAACTCTCCGGCGGCATGCAGCAGCGCGTTGGGCTAGCGCGAGCGCTGGCGAATAATCCGTCGGTCATGTTGATGGATGAGGCCTTCTCGGCACTGGACCCCCTGATCCGCAGCGAGATGCAGGATGAGCTATTGAAGCTGCAGGCCGATAGCAGCCGCACCGTGGTCTTCATCTCGCACGACCTCGACGAGGCCATGCGCATCGGCGATCGGATCGCGATCATGGAAGGCGGGCGTGTGGTTCAGGTCGGCACGCCGGACGAGATCCTACGCAATCCTGCCGACGACTATGTGCGCTCATTCTTCCGTGGCGTTGATGTCACCACGGTGCTGAAGGCGGGCGATATCGCGCGCAAGACTCAAGTCACCGTCATCGAGCGTCTGGAAGAGGGCATTCGGGCGGCCATTCAACGCTTGGGCGAGCACGATCGTGACTATGGCTATGTCGTCGACAAGCGTCAGCAGTTCCATGGCGTCGTCTCGCTCTCCTCGCTGCAGGATGTGTTGCAACGCGAGGGGCCGCACAACTTGAGCCAGGCGTTCTTAGATGGCGTTCCAACCCTGCCGACCGACACACCGGTCAGTGATCTATTAGGTACCGTTGCCGAGAGTCCCTGTGGCGTCCCAGTGGTCGATCGAGACCAGTGCTACCAAGGCGTGATCACCAAGGCCAGCCTACTTGAAACCCTGGATCGGGAGGACTGACCAATGGCAACAGAAAGTAACCCCTGGGCGCAACAGAGCGCGGCCGAGCAAGCTCCAGTTGCCGATCCCTGGGCGGGTGGTGGCATTGAGGGTAGACAGGGTGACGATGGGGCGATCGCAACCTCAGGCGACTGGCTGGCTAGCTCGGATACAGTCGATGCCAGTACCAGCATCGACTGGATACATCCCTTTGAAGGGGCGGTGATCCCGCTCGGCGACTGGGTAGATCAAGGGCTCGACTGGCTGGTGGACAATTTCCGCGCGGTGTTTCAGGCCATCCGCTGGCCGATCGATGGCACCCTCTCGGGCATCGAGTCGACCCTCTTAGCAGTGCCGGATGTGATCATGATCCTTATCTTCGGGCTACTTGCCTGGCAGGCCGGTGGTAAGCGGCTCGGGATCGGCGCCGTCATCTCATTGACGCTGGTTGGGCTGATCGGTGCCTGGGCGGAGGCCATGGTGACCCTGGCATTGGTACTGACCTCGGTCGTCTTCTGCATCGTCATAGGTCTGCCGACCGGGATCTGGCTGGCGCGCAGTGAGCGTGCCGCAGCCATCGTCCGTCCAGTGCTAGACGCGATGCAGACCACGCCTGCCTTCGTTTATCTGGTGCCGGTGGTGATGTTGTTCGGTATCGGCAACGTGCCTGGCGTAGTGGTGACCATCATCTTCGCACTGCCACCGCTAGTGCGGCTGACCAACCTTGGCATCCGCCAGGTACCAGCAGACCTGGTCGAGGCTGCGCGCTCGTTCGGGGCCTCGAAGAAGCAGTTGCTGTTTAAGGTGCAACTGCCATTGGCGATGCCGACCATCATGGCTGGGGTCAATCAAACCCTAATGCTGGCCCTATCGATGGTCGTCATCGCCTCGATGATCGCGGTCGGTGGACTCGGGCAGATGGTGCTGCGCGGGATCGGTCGGCTCGACATGGGGCTGGCGACCATTGGTGGCGTCGGCATCGTGTTGCTCGCGATCATCCTCGATCGGATGACCCAGGCCTTTGGTCAAGCCAGTCGCGACAAGCCGACGCGCCATTGGTACGAATCAGGGCCAGCCGGTCTCGTCTATCGGCTTTTCAAACGCCAAGCCGGCCCGGAGCAGGCTGATGCCTGAATCGGCTGTGCCACTCTAATGGTCTAACCTGGCTTTGCCATCAGGGCCTGTCGGCAACGGGTCTTGATCTTTTCCGCCATCAACGATCTTTTCGCACCATCATTTCAGCCTAAACGGAGAGTCCCTATGACGCCTATCTCAATCCTTCGCTCCCAGGCGATGCCTACCTTGCTCTCATCGGTACTCGCGCTAGCCGTGGGCGCCGCGGTTGCTGACGAGGCCGATGCGCCTGGCGCGGGCATCGAAGTGCAGCCGATCAAGAGTTCGATTGCCGAGGAAACCTTTCAAACCCTGCTGGTGATGCAGGCCCTCGAAGACCTCGGCTATGAGGTCGAGGACATTAAGGAGATCGAATACGCCGCCGGCCATGTCGCCTTAGCCAACGGCGACGCTACCTTCATGGCCGCGCATTGGGACCCATTGCACATCGACTTCTTCAACGAGGCTGGTGGCGACGAGAAGATCTTCCGCGAGGGCGTTTATGCCAGCGGCGCGCTGCAGGGCTACCTGATCGATAAGGAGACCGCTGAGGCCTATGAGATCACCAACATCGGACAGCTCAAAGACCCAGAGATCGCGAAGCTGTTCGATGCCGACGGTGATGGCAAGGCTGATCTGGCTGGCTGTAATCCCGGCTGGGGCTGCGAGAAGGTGATCGAGCATCATCTCGACGCTTATGACCTGCGCGACACCGTTGAGCACAACCAGGGCAGCTACTCGGCGGTGATGGCCGATACGATTACCCGCTTTGAGCAGGGTGATCCCGTGCTCTATTACACCTGGACCCCGTACTGGGTCAGCGGCGTGCTGGTGCCTGGGGAAGACGTGACCTGGCTGCAGGTGCCATTCAGTGCGCTGCCTGGTGAGCGTGAGGATGTGGATACCGCGCTGCCCGACGGCTCGAACTATGGCTTCCAGGCCAATGTTCAGCGCATCATCGCCAATAAGGACTGGACCGACGCGAATCCGACCGCGGCCAAGCTGTTTGAGATCATGGAGATCTCAAGTAACGACATCAGCGCGCAAAACCTGCGCATGCGCGATGGCGAAGATAGCGAGAAGGATATTGAGCGTCACGTCCAAGCCTGGATCAAGGCGAATCAAGCGACCTACGACAGCTGGCTAGAGCAGGCTCGGACAGCCGCCAACTAACGCCCTGCGCCAAGGACGTCGTTGGGCGACGACTGCCGAAGTTGGCTGTCTTCAGCAGCCACTTCGGCTAAGATTTTGGCATCAATCGCCTCTGTTTAGGAACCGACCAATGATGTCTTTCCCTGCTCTGCGCTGTGGCGCCATTCCTGCCTTTCTAGCCTGTTCTCTGGCCCTTCCCGTTGATGCCGTGGTCGCCGCCGATGGGCCTGGCACAGGCGTCGAGGTTCAGCCGCTTAAGAGTTCGATCGCGGAAGAAAACTTCCAAACGCTGCTGGTCATGCAGGCTCTCGAAGACCTTGGCTATACAGTTAAGGGGATCAAAGAGATGGACTATGCCGCTGGTCTTGTCGCCTTGGCTAAGGGTGACGCGACCTTCATGGCGGCGCATTGGGATCCTTTACACATCGATTTCTTCGACGCGGCCGGCGGTGATGAGACGCTCTCTCGAGAAGGCGTCTATATCAATGCTGTGTTGCAAGGCTACTTGATCGACAAGGAGACAGCCAAGGCGCATGAAATCACCAACATCGGGCAGCTCAAGGACCCAGAGGTCGCCAAGCTGTTCGATGCCGACGGTAATGGTAAGGCGGATCTCGTTGGCTGCGACCCGGGCTGGGGCTGCGCGAACGTGATCGAATATCATCTGGATGCTTATGGCTTACGGGATACCGTTGAGCATCATCAGGACGGCTACTCGGCGCTGATGGTCGATACCATCGCTCGCTATCAGCAAGGCGAGCCGGTGCTCTACTACAGCTGGACGCCCCATTGGGTCAGTGGCGCATTGGTGCCCGGGCAGGATGTGACCTGGCTGCAGGTGCCGTTCAGCGCGCTTCCCGGCGAGCGCGAGGCTGTCGATACCGCCCTGGCTGACGGCTCGAACTATGGCTTTCCGGCCAATGTCCAGCGCATCATCGCCAACAAGGAATGGACGCAAGCGAACCCGGCCGCGGCCAGACTCTTTGAGGTCATGCAGCTCTCGAGCAACGATATCAGTGCACAGAATCTGCAAATGCGCGATGGCGAGGCTGATGAAGAGGCTGTCAAGGGTCAGGTTCAGGCTTGGATTGAGACGCATCAGTACGCCTACCAGCGTTGGCTCGATCAGGCTCGGGCTGCTGCGTCTCAGTAGAGATGGCACGGGAGATGGTCTAGTGGACATCAGGTGGTATCCGGATACTAGGAATAAGCTCAAGCCGTCTGGATTAAAGCGGGCGGAAGGGGCATCCGCGGCGCTGAGCGCTGCTGAGGGTCGTACTCAGCGATCGCGACTGACGATATAGCTTGCGATCCAGCGCAAGGGGTCCGCGCCCTCG
Organism: Halochromatium sp.; assembly: GCA_010912705.1. Taxonomy (GTDB): domain Bacteria; phylum Pseudomonadota; class Gammaproteobacteria; order Chromatiales; family Chromatiaceae; genus Lamprobacter. Next base: position 217,591 of record POWB01000001.1, on the reverse strand, counting down.
CCAAAACTGCTCAGGCTATCGAGCGCATCCGTAACCAGGTCATTGGCGGCCTCATGCGCGGGTCCGATCCCCATCAGTGATGGATAGGTCGCCTTCTCATGCGCGGCGTCAGCGCCGCTCTGCTTGCCGATGACGTCGGTGTCACCCTCGACGTCCAGGAGATCGTCTTGGATCTGGAAGGCCAGGCCGATGCATTTCGCGTAGTGGTCGAGCGCATCCGCCTTTGCGGGCTCTAGCTCCGGGCAGGCGAGGACGGCCATCTGCACGCTGGCCCGGATCAACGCTCCGGTCTTGTGGATATGGATGTTCTCGAGCATCACCAGGTCGAGCTGGCTGCCTTCTGATTCCAAGTCCAAGGCTTGGCCACCGGCCATGCCGATCGATCCCGAGGCGCGCGCGAGCGCGGCGATCATCTGCAATCGGGCGCTATCATCGACTCCGGGAATGCCGTTCTGGGCTAAGACACTGAAGGCCAGTGTCTGCAGTGCATCGCCGGCTAGGATGGCGGTTGCCTCGTCAAAGGCCTTGTGGCAGCTTGGCCGTCCGCGCCGGAGGTCGTCATCGTCCATCGCCGGCAGATCATCGTGGATCAGCGAGTAGCCGTGGATCAGCTCAACCGCCGCGGCACCGGCGTCGACCTGCTCGGGTGCGAGATCCAGAGCCTTGGCGCCAGCGTAAGCCAGGGTTGGGCGCACGCGTTTGCCGCCGCCGAGCACGGCGTAGCGCATCGCCTGGTGGAGCCGGGTCGGTGGCTGCTCGGCAGCGGGCAGGGCGCGTTCAAGCGTACGCTCGACACGGGCTTGACAGTCGTTGAAGAAGGTATTCAGGCGGTGCGTGTCTTGCATGAGCCGATTCGGGGTTTGAGAAGGTGGGGGGTTAAGGATGAAGGATGAAGGATGAAGGATGAAGGATGAAAGCTTAGTGGCTTGGTTGGCTGTTTGGGGGCGATGAGCCGGGTCGGTAAATCAGTCCCGCTTAGCGAGCCTGATCGGTTGCAGCCTGCGAAGCTTGGGCTGTCTTATCCTTGAACGGCTCGGGCTCGCCATCCTCTGAGGGTTCGGTGAGAATACGAATGCGCTGCTCGGCTTGGTCGAGTGCCTGTTGGCAGCTGCGGCTGAGGCGGATACCCTGCTCGAATGCCGCAAGTGATGCCTCTAAGGTCAGGTCGCCACGCTCGAGCTGGTCGACAATCGTCTCTAGCGCCTGCATCGAGGCCTCGAACTGCTTGGGGTCTTGAATCCTGTCTTTGCTCATTGTTCGTTTGAACTCAGGTTTCCGACTACGGTACCGTAGCAGGCTTTGACCGGTCAACGCAGCACTGGGCTGTCGCTCAGATTCTTTGCTCGGCTTCTTTGCACAGATCCTTTAAGGAGTATTCTGCTCGCCATGAGCGGCAACTACGACGCCTCGGCCATTGAGGTTCTCAGCGGCCTAGACCCGGTGCGCAAGCGCCCGGGTATGTATACCGATACCACCCGACCGAACCATCTTGCGCAGGAGGTGATCGACAATAGCGTCGACGAGGCGCTCGTCGGCAAGGCCACACGTATCGATGTGATCCTGTACCAGGACGGCTCGGTTGAGGTCAGTGATGACGGGCGCGGCATGCCGGTCGACATCCATCCAGGGCAAGGTCTGCCTGGGGTCGAGGTGATCCTCGGTACGCTGCATGCCGGCGGCAAGTTCTCGGCCGGTAGCTATCGTTTCTCTGGCGGCCTGCATGGCGTCGGCGTGTCGGTGGTCAATGCGCTGTCGAAGCGGCTCGAGGTCTGGGTCAAGCGCGACGGCAAGGAATACCGGATGGCCTTTGCTGGTGGCGACAAGGCCGAGGATCTGACCGAGATCGGCACGGTTGGGCGCGCCAATACGGGGACCCGGCTGCGGTTCTGGCCAGACGAGCGCTACTTTGACTCGCCGAAGATCTCAGTCCGGCAGTTGACCCATCTGTTGCGCGCGAAGGCCGTGCTCTGTCCAGGGCTCGATGTCCGCTTTCGCGATGAGGGCACCGGCGAAGAGCAGCGTTGGTGCTACGCCGATGGCCTGCGCGACTATCTGAGCGAGGCGCTCGGTGCGGCGGAGCGGGTGCCGGATGAGCCCTTCGTCGGTAACCTCGAGGGCCAGACCGAGGCGGCAAGCTGGGCCATCACCTGGCTGCCCGGGGCCGGCGAGCAGGTAACTGAGAGTTATGTGAATCTGATCCCGACGGTGCAGGGTGGAACCCATGTGAATGGCTTCCGCACCGGTCTCACCGAGGCGGTGCGCGAGTTCTGCGAGTTCCGCAATCTGCTGCCGCGTGGGGTCAAGCTCGCACCCGAGGACGTCTGGGCAGGTGCGAGCTGGATTTTATCGGTCAAGCTGGCCGACCCGCAGTTCTCGGGGCAGACCAAGGAGCGACTCTCGTCGCGTGAATGCGCAGCCTTCGTCTCTGGCGTGGTCAAGGATGCCTTTAGTCTGTGGCTGAACGAGCATGTAGGCGATGGTGAGCGCATCGCCGAGATTGCCATCGGCGCCGCGCAGGCACGCTTGCGCGCTGGACGCACCGTGACCCGCAAACGGGTGACCCAGGGGCCAGCGTTGCCAGGGAAGCTGGCCGACTGCACGGCTACCGATCCGGCGCACACCGAGCTGTTTCTGGTCGAGGGCGATTCCGCTGGTGGTTCAGCGAAACAGGCGCGCGACCGCGAGTTCCAAGCGATCATGCCGCTGCGTGGCAAGATCCTGAACACTTGGGAGGTTGATCCAGCCGAGGTGCTCGGCTCACAAGAGGTGCACGACATCGCGGTGGCGATCGGCGTTGATCCGGGCAGCGAGGATCTGTCGCGCCTACGCTTCGGTAAGATCTGTATCCTAGCCGATGCGGATTCTGACGGCGCGCATATCGCGACACTGCTCTGCGCGCTGTTCTTGAAGCATTTTCCGCGGCTGGTTGCAGCCGGGCATGTCTATGTTGCAATGCCGCCGCTGTTTCGGATCGATGTCGGTAAACAGGTTTTTTATGCACTGGACGATGCCGAGCGACGCGGGGTGTTGGATCGCATTGCCGCCGAGAAGCTCAAGGGCAAGGTCAGTGTGCAGCGCTTTAAGGGTCTCGGCGAGATGAATCCAGCGCAGTTACGCGAGACCACGATCCATCCAGATACGCGTCGACTGGTGCAACTGACGGTTGAGCCTGGCGATGACAGCGCCACTTTAATGGATATGCTCTTGGCCAAGAAGCGCGCTGCAGATAGGCGCGCCTGGCTACAAGAGAAGGGCGATCTGGCCGAGGTCTGAGCCTAGCCGCCACAGCCAATCCATGCACCGCCTACCTAGGCACCGCCAAACGATCTAGACGCACAGCGCCACTATGCATCCATTTCCATACGCTCATGCCGCTGATGACGACTGGAGCCTGGCGCTCGAGCGCGTCATCGCCGGCCTCGGCTCGGTCCAGGGTCGACTCGGTTTCCTCTATGTGACCGATGCGATCAACGCCCATCTGGAGGTGATCCTCGACGCCCTGCGTGATGCTACCGATGTCGAGCATTGGGTCGGCGCGGTTGGGATCGGCATCTGCGCGACTGGCGCTGAATACTATGAACGTCCAGCGATTGCGGCGATGGTTGCTGATCTGCCGGAGGAGGCGTTTCGGGTCTTTCCGTCGATCGTCAAGGATCTCGATGGCTTCGATACCGCGCAGCGCGCCTGGCTCGGCAGCGCCCAGCCGTTTATGGGGCTGGTGCATGCTGATCCGACCAATCCGCTGACGGAGAGCCTGATTCGCCAGCTTGCCGAGCGCACCGTGAGCGGGTTCTTAGTCGGTGGCTTGGCTAGCAGCCAGCACAATGCACGCGTGATCGCTGACGAGCCGACCGAAGGTGGGCTGACGGGGGTGATGTTCACCGAGGCGGTTGGTATCCAAACCGCGCTCTCGCAGGGCTGCTCACCGATCGGTCCGCATCGACAGATCACCGAATGTCAGCGCAACGTGATTGTCGAGCTCGATGGCCGGCCGGCCTTGGACGTATTCAAAGAGGATATTGGCGAGGTTCTCGCACGCGACATCTCGCGCGTGGGTGGCTACATCTTTGTCGGACTGCCGATCAGGGGCTCAGATACCGGCGATTACCTGGTACGTAATCTGATTGGTGTCGATCTCGAGAAACGGCTGCTAGGCATTGGGGATCTGGTCGAAAAAGGTCAGGCGCTGATGTTCTGTCGGCGAGATGCAAATACTGCACGTGAAGATTTGTCGCGCATGCTCAGTCATCTCAAGGCACGCTTGAGTCGACCACCCCGTGGCGGCGTCTATGTCTCCTGTCTGGGGCGTGGCGCAAATCTCTTCGGCGACGACTCGCAAGAGCTAAAGCAGATTCGTGATGAGCTTGGGGATTTTCCACTAGTGGGCTTCTTTGCCAACGGCGAGCTGTCTCAGAATCGGCTCTATGGCTATACGGGGGTGCTGACCCTGTTTACCTAATGTCTAACATTCAGGGCTACCTAGGTGAACGCTCATAATCAAGCCCGAGCGGATGCTTGGACATTGCCCTTGCTCTGGGGGCTTGCGGCGGCGCTCGGCATCGCTGTTGTTTTGGTCGTTCTGATCAAGGCTTGGCCATTGCTCCATCCCTCTGTGAGCGAGCAGGCGCCGCTGAATCCGGATTGCGACCTCCTGAGCCAGGGCTGTTCGGTTTGGCTCGCATCGGGTGCTGAGGTCGAGCTCGATATCCAGCCGCGCGGCATCCCCGCCGTGCATCCGCTCTCACTTCAAGTCAGCCTGGATGGCTTGCCGTTGCCTCCTCAGCGTGTCGAGATCGACTTCGCCGGCGTTGAGATGGCGATGGGCTTTAATCGGACGGCCTTAGATTGGGACGCAGATGCTGGCGCTTGGAAGGGGCAGGGCATGTTGCCTGTCTGTGTTCGGGATCGGATGACCTGGGAGGCTCGGGTGCTGCTGCATTACCCTGACCGTTTGCTCGCCGCTCCATTCCGGTTTGTCAGTCTGCGACCGGGCGAGCACTGAGCATCAGATACTGGGTGCCGCGAAGTCCGCTTCGCACTGCTATCATCAGTGGACGTCGCCCTGCCGCTTTGCTTTGCGGGCGTCCGTCTAAGTCTGGAGAGAGAATCATGCGTGTTTTGGTCGGCGATATCGGCGGCACAAAGACAGGACTCGGGATTGCCGAGGTCCAAGGCAATCGTGTCAAGCTCGATCTGCATCGTCGCTATCCGAGCCGAAAGTCGGTATCGCTCGGCGAGATCGTCACCACCTTCTTTGATGAGACCGGTTGCCACTGTGAGATGGCCGCCTTTGCTGTAGCCGGGCCAGTTGTTAATGGACGCAGCAAGACGACTAACCTGCCGTGGCAGATCGATGCAGCGGCGATGCAGAAGAGCCTAGGCTTCGAGCGCGTCGGTCTGCTCAATGACCTCGAGGCCGTCGCTTGGGGGGTGCCAGCGCTGACCGCAAACGAGCTTGCGGTGCTGCAGCAAGGTACGGTTGGAGCGGTCGGCAATGCCTGTGTTGTTGCGGCTGGTACTGGCTTGGGCGAAGCTGGTATGTTTTGGGATGGCAGCAAACATCACGCCTTCGCGACCGAAGGGGGACATACCGATTTTGCCCCAACCGATGATCGTGAGTTCGCACTCTTGAACCATCTGCAAAAGCGCGTTGGGCGCGTCAGCTGGGAGCGTGTCGTCTCGGGGATGGGAATCGGTAATATCTATGAATTCCTGGCCCAGTGGCATAAGGCTGTGCATCCGCCTGCGGTGGCTGAGGCATTGCGCAGCGATGGCGATATTGCCGCTGCGGTTGCTGAGGCGGCAAGCAATGGCCACGCCATCAGCCAAGAAGCGATGGAGCTGTTCGCGGTGCTCTATGGACGTGAGGCCGGTAATACCGCGCTCAAGCACATGGCGCTTGGCGGCGTCTATCTTGGCGGCGGCATCGCACCGCAAAATCTAGCGCTCTTGCAAGGTGCTGGCTTCGCTGAGGGCTTTCGGGATAAGGGACGGATGCGGGGTCTGATGGAGCAGATTCCGGTACAGGTGATTCTCGATCCAAATACACCCCTGTATGGGGCGGCACGGTATATGGCAGCGGAGATTGGATGAGGTGTGGGCGTTTAAGTCAGCCAATTTTGCGTCACTGATGTCCCTAAGGTGTTTCTTCTGTGCCATAATCTGTTGCATCTGTGCACCAGCGGGGCTATGGCACCAGGATGTCTTTACTTAGACGCCAAGACCGAAGCCGTTTGTTTCCATCGCATCGGGATCAGCCAAAGAGGCTGCTCGGGATTTGGCTGAGCTTGTCCTGTCTGCTCATGCTGCTCCCGGCCAATGCCCAGGCCCTGAGCCTCGAGGTCAAGCTGACGGGACTCGAAGGGCGCTATCTGAGCAATGTCGAAGCCTTGCTCGCGATCTATCAAGAGCGCGGCGACAAGGAGATGTCGGTGCCGCGTCTGCGGGCGCTCTATCGGCAGGCACCAGAGCAGATCCGCGAGGCCTTAGCACCCTTTGGCCTCTATCGGGTTGAGATCGAATCGAGTCTGACCGAGCCGAGCGCTGATGACGGCACCTGGACTGCCGCCTTCAAGGTCAATCCAGGTGACCCGGTGAAGATCGGCCAGATCGATTATCGGGTTACTGGCGCAGGCGCGGATAATCCTCGCTTTCCTAAGCAGTTTCCGATGAAGATCGGTGATCCGCTGATCCACTCCGACTACGAAAAGGCCAAGAGTCGTATTCTTAATATCGCTTCCGAGGAAGGCTATATCAACGCCAATCTGGTGCGACATCTGGTGTTGATCGATCCGGTGGCCTATGAGGCCATCGTGGAGTTTCATCTCGAGACGGGTGAGCAGTTCTATCTCGGTCGGGTTCGCTTCAAACAGGATCTACTCAAGGATGCGTTCCTCGAGAAGTTTGTCAACTTCAAGCCCGGCGTGATCTACAACCCCGAACTGCTGCTCGGGCTGCAAGGGCGCTTGATCGGTACCGAATACTTCAGCGAGGTTGAGATCCAACCGCTGCGAGATCAGATCGGGCCCGATCGCCAGGTGCCGATCGAGGTCATCGCCACGCGCAACAAGGCCAACGTCTATCGTGTGGGTATTGGCTATGGCACCGATGTTGGCCCGCGCTTCAATCTCGACTATCGGCGCCGCTACATCGGGCGTAGCGGTCATAACCTGAGGGCCGAGATCGAGGTCTCGCAGATCGAGCAGTCATTGGTCGGCGAGTACCGCATCCCGATCCGCAATCCGGTTCAAGACTATCTGCTGATCCGTCCTGAATACTATGCCTTCGACACCGACAGCCGCGAGGGGGATCTCTTTAAGCTCAGCGTCGCGCAATCGGTGCTGACCAAGCATGGCTGGCGGCGCATCCTGGGCGTCGATTATCGCTATGAGGATTTTTCGGTTGCGACCGAGGATGATGGCAACTTCAACGGTTTGGTACCCAATATTTCTTGGTCCAAGGTGGTCGCGGATGATCCGATCAATACCCGCAACGGCTACAAGATCAACGCCTATTTTCAAGGCACCTCAGAAGATCTGCTCTCGACCAACAATTGGCTCAGCGCCCAGCTCAATTACAAGCTGATCAAGTCACTCGGCGAGAAGATGCGCTTTATCGGCCGCACCAATCTGGGGGCGATCTGGGCCGCGAATGTCGATGATGTTCCCGCCAGTCAGCGTTTCTTCGCGGGTGGTGATAACAGCATTCGCGGTTGGGCCTTCGATGTCTTAGGGCCGGATGATCCGCTCAACAACGAGACCGTCGGTGGGCGTTTTCTGGCCGTGGGCAGCTTGGAGCTGGAACATCAGATCGTCGGTAACTGGGGCGGTGCCGTGTTTACCGATTTTGGCAATGCCTTTGACCCTGATTATCCGGAGAAATGGGAGCAGAGTGTTGGCCTGGGTATCCGCTACAGCACACCGATCGGCCCGGTGCGTCTGGACTTAGCCTATGCGCTGACCAAGGACCCGGCCGGTTTTCGTCTGCACTTTGCGCTAGGGCCTGATCTGTGACGATGACTGAGGACAAACCGAACTCGGAGGTCTCTGGAAGCGGTACGCTGGGCACCTCTGATGCAACTGATACCAAGCCTGCTGCTCGACGCCGGGTTCGTTTTCGACCGCTGCGCTGGCTTGCGAGCCTAATCCTAGTCACGCTGACGCTCGTTTTGCTGCTATTGGTCTTCGTGCTTGGCACCCAAATCGGGCTGCGGACACTCTTCGCTGTGGCCGATGATCTGGCGCCAGGATTGCTGCAGGTCGATCAGGTCGAGGGGCGGGTGCTGGGCCGGCTGGAACTCGATGGCTTTGCATTGAGTCTGCCTGGGCTCGAGGTTTCGGTCGGCAGCCTGCTGCTAGACTGGCGTCCCGGCAACCTGCTGATCGGGCGGCTGCAGGTGCAGGAACTCAGGGGCAGCGACATCCAGGTGGTGACCGAGCCGGCCAAGGAGAAGCCAGCGAGCGAGCCGTTTGAGCTGCCCTCGATCAAGCTGCCGATTGCGATCGCGATCGATCAACTGTTGGTCGAGCGCCTCAGCTATCGGCAGGCTGGCGCCCCACCCGCGTCCGAGATCAAACTGACCCGTGCCGAGCTGTCGGCCACTGCGACTGGTGATCGCGTTGATCTGCGCAGGCTGGCCGCCGAGCTATCACAGCCTGAGGCGCGCGCCCGGGCCGCCGGCCAAGTCCAGCTCGACGGCGCCTATCCGATCGCGCTGAGCCTCGATTGGCAGTTTCAGCAGGCGCCGGCGCTCTCCATCAGTGGCGAAGGCCAGGTCAGTGGCGACCTGGATGCGCTACTGATCTCGCATCGGATCAAGGGCTCGATCACGGCCGTCTTACAGGCGCAGGTCAAAGACGCGCTCAAGGCGCCGAGCTGGCAGGCCGAGATCGACCTGAAGAGGATCGATCTGCCGCAGCTCGTTGTCGATGCCCCGCCGATCAATCTCCAGGCGCAGCTGAAGACGGCCGGTGATCTTGAGCAGGCTGCGGTCACTGGAACCCTCCAGGGGTCGGCCCCAGAGGTGCTCGAGATGGGCCGTCTCGCCGCCGATCTGGATCTCGAATGGGCAGCTCAGGTGCTCACCATCAAGGCGCTGCGGTTAACCGAGTCGGCTGCTCCTACTGAGACCGGTGCAACCGGTAGCGCCGCGGCTGGGGTGCAAGAGCGGGCGTCTGAGGACGCGCCGCTTGGTGCCCGAATCGATGTCAGTGGTCGGCTCGACACCAATCCTAGTGTTCCGCTGCTCGAGCTTAATGCGCTCTGGGAAGGATTACGCTGGCCGTTGGCGGGCGAGCCGATAGCGCAGTCGCCACAGGGCTTGATCAGCGTACAAGGCGCGCTCGATAGCTATGACTATCGCGTCGAAGCGCAGGCGTTCGGGACCCAGATCCCGGAGACCGAGCTGTCGCTGGTCGGCACGGGCGATCAGACCAGCACCGATCTCATCGAGTTGACCATCAAGACCCTGGAGGGTCTGATCAGCGGCAAGGGGCAGGTTGCCTGGTCACCAGCGCCAACCTGGGATCTAGCGCTGACCGCGCAGGGCATCAATCCCGGGCAACAGTGGCAAGGATTGGCTGGTCGTATCGGCCTGAAGGCGGATACGCGCGGCGATCTCAAGACAGGCTTTAACTATACCTTGAGCCTCGATGCGGCCTTGAATGAGTACCCCGATGCCCTGCTGAACCTGACCGGGATCGGCACCGCGAGCGACACCGAGATCCGTGAGCTCAGCATCGAGACCCTAGGTGGGGTCATCGAGGGCAGCGGTGAGGCGACTTGGGCGCCTGCAGCCCGCTGGCGTTTTGCACTTGAGGCGCGCGACATCGATCCCGGTACCCAGTATCCGGGGCTTGCAGGTCGCGTTGGGCTGACAGCCGAGACCACTGGTGATCTGGAGCAAGGGTTCGACTTCCAGCTCAAGGGCGATGCCGCGCTGGCTGGCTATCCACCAACCCGTCTCGCACTCGCCGGCAGCGGTACCGACAGTGGGGCAAAGCTTGAGACATTGGCGCTCGAGGTCATCGGCGGGCGCATCGATGGCAGTGGTGAGCTGACCTGGGCACCGGCACTGGGCTGGAATGCAGCCTTGATCTTGGCCGATCTCGACCCTGGGCAGGTGCTAGCGGACTGGCCTGGACGCTTGGGTGGTCAGATCCAGAGCCAGGGTAAGAGGGAGGAGACGGGGTTGGAGCTGAGCGCCAGCATCAATGATTTCGGCGGCCAGTTGCGCGGTTATCCAGTCGCCCTGCGCGCCGAGATTGGGATGCAGGACAATGCCCTCAGGGTAAGCACCTTTGAGGCCCGCTCGGGTGAGACGCGTCTCAATCTCGATGGTCAGGTCGCAGAACAGCTCGATCTGCGCTATGCCTTCGATTCACCCAGTCTCGCGGCGCTGCTGCCGGATCTGCAGGGGAGCCTCAAGGCCGAGGGGAGAGTGACCGGCGCCCTCGATGCACCCCGCGTCCGACTCAGTCTCGCGAGCCGTGATATCGAGATGAGCGGGCAGGGCATCGAGCGCCTCGATGCCAGTGCTGAGCTTGGGTTGAGTCCAGACAGTCCGCTGCAGCTCAGCATCGATGGCAGCAACCTGATCCTTGGACCGCAGCGCTTCGAGACCTTGCAGGCCCGAGGGCAAGGCAGCACTAGGTCGCATCAGCTCAGTGTCGACCTCAACAGCGATCCGCTCAGCCTGGGGCTGACGCTCGCGGCCGGCCTGACTGAGGACATGGCTTATCGCGGACAGCTGACGCGGCTCGCGCTCCAGACCGAGGACTACGACGACTGGGCGCTGCAGCAGAACGCGCCCTTTGCTGTGGCCGCGGGTAGGGTCGAAGCTGGGCCGCTCTGTATCGGTAATGGCGGCTCGTCACAGGGCTGTGTCGCCTTTCAGCAGCCCGAGGCGGGTCGCTTCTCGGCCTCGCTCGATCTGCAGCGACTCGGCTTCGATCTGCTCGATGCAATCACGCCAGATACGGCCTCGCTGACCGGCTATCTGACCGCGCAGGCAACCTTTACCGGGCAAGGCGATCTGCTCACCGGCCGTGCCGAGCTGCGCGTGCCTGAAGGCGGCGTCGAGATCGTCTTGCCCAAGGCGAGCGAAACATTGGTACTCAGTGGCACTCGGCTCGATGTCCGCGCTGGAGCCAATGGCATGGATGCCAGTTTCGAGCTGCCGGTCAAAGACGCAGGGCGGATTCAGGCTGAGGTCGGCCTACCAGGCTTCCGGCTCAGCAGCCTCGACCGCCAGCCGCTGAACGGCCGTATTCAACTTGGATTCGATCGGCTAGACCGCTTTGCGCGGCTAGCTCCGGATGTCAGCGATACCCAGGGCCGAATCGAGGGCGATCTGCGTCTGAGTGGGCGCCTGATGCAGCCCGTGATTCAGGGCAATCTTGCCGTGCGTGAGCTGGCGCTGAGGGTGCCCGCGATCGGGCTCGAGGTCACCGACCTGAATCTGGCCTTAGAGGGTGAGAGCGCGACCGCCATGCGGCTCAGTGGCAGTGGCTCGATTGGCGGCGGTCAGTTGAGTCTGGAGGGCCAAGCCACTGGCATCGGTGCTGCAGAGCCAACGGTTGCCGTCAAGATCAACGGAGAAGCGCTCAAGGTCGCCAATACCAAGGAGTATATGGCGATCGTTTCGCTGGACCTGGAGGCTGGCTTCGGGCTGGGGGGCGGCGCTGTGCGTGGTGAGCTGAGCGTGCCGACAGCCAACATCATGCCGCGCAGCATTCCTGCTGGCGCGGTGCAGCCCTCGCCAGATGTTGTGCTGGAAGCGCCTTCTGAAGATAAGGGCTTGCCGATCAGCATCGACGTCCTCGCCAAGCTTGGCGATCAGGTGCTGCTAGAGGCCTTTGGGCTGCGCGGTTTGCTCCAGGGGCAGTTGCGGATCACCCAGCAGCCGGGCCAACAACTGCTCGGCAGCGGTGAGCTGCAGGTGGTCGACGGCACCTATCGGGTCTCGCTCCCGGGGCTCGGTCTGCTGACCTCAGTCGGCAAGCCGCTAGTGATCGAGAAGGGCATCGTGCTGTTTGCGAATACGCCACTCGATAACCCCGGCATCATCCTCAACGCCCAACGTGAAGGCGGCGATATCACCGCCGGTGTGCGTGTGCTGGGCACGCTGCGGAACCCCAAGCTCGCCTTCTTCTCGGAGTCTGATCCAAACCTCTCGCAATCCGAGATCACCAGCTATCTGCTCACCGGTATTCCACCAAAGCGCGGTGGCAGGCAAGATGACCGCTCGCTCTCGGTCGGCACCTATATCGCCCCCAAGCTCTTCATGGAGTATGACACCAGCCTGGGGGATCAATCAGACAGCATCAAGATGCGCTACGATCTCAGCAAGCGGGTCCAGATACAGAGCGAGACCGGGGATGCGCAGGGATTTGATATCTTCTATAAGTTTGAGAATTGACTCCACCGGTAATCACAGCGCTATGAGCCGGCTTTGGGGCCCAGGGCACTGGCCTAGCTGGGCTGCGGTTGCCCTGTTCAAGCTCTTGGCGCTGTTGCCGTTCAAGGGTCTAGCCCGGCTTGGGTTTGGACTTGGCTGGATTGGTTATCAGCTGGCCTGGGGCCGGCGCCGAGTCGCGCGCACCAACCTGTCGCTCTGTCTACCGGAGTTGGATGCGCGCCAGCGCGAACGCCTGGTTCGCGAGCATTTCGGCTGGCTGGGCGTTGCCGCGCTTTGTCAAGGCTTGAGCTGGTCGGCACCACCCAAGCGTCTGTCGCGCATCGTCCGGTTGCGCCATCGCGAGCGGATCGACGCCTTGCTCAAGGCGGGACGACCGATCATCGTCCTGGTGCCACATTTCGTCGGGCTGGAGCTGGGCGGGACCGCATTCACGGCCTTGGTGCATTCTGGGATGTACATGTATCAGCGGATTCGTAATCCGGTCATCGATGCCCAAGTGCGGCATGCGCGGACCCGGTTTGGGGCGATTCCGGTCGAGCGTCAGGATGATCTACGTGGGTTGATACGGATGCTGAAGTCAGGGGTGCCCTTCTTTTATCTGCCGGATCAGGACCCGGGGCGGCGACGCGGGGTCTTTGTGCCCTTTTGTGGCGTGCCGGCGGCGACGGTGCCAACCTTGGGGCGAATCGCACGGCTGGCAGATGCGGTGGTCATCCCGACCTTTGCACGCTTCTTGCCGCATGGTGAAGGGTTGGAGCTCTGTTTCGATCCGCCGCTCGAGGCGTTTCCGAGTGGCGATCTAGAGCAGGATACGGCGCGCATGAATCAGGTCATCGAGGCACGCTTGCGCAGTATGCCAGCGCAGTATTTTTGGGTGCATCGTCGGTTCAAGACGCGGCCAGAGGGGGCGGTGTCGATCTATCACCAACGGCGGCGCAGGCGCAGACGCTGATGAGCCTGAGGGGATGAGGCGTTGATGGCGGCTAAATGGTCTGGTCATGGCGGCCCGAATGCTCAGCGGCCCCGATTTGGCCGGCCGCGGGATTGGCTCTTGGGTGCCTTCCTGCTGGTCGCGGTGTTGATCGCGGTTGAAGTAACGCTCGGCTGGGCGGCGTTGTTGGCGCCTTGGAAGACGCTGCCACCCTGGGTTCTGCTGGGGGCCTTTTTGTTGACCGCGGCGAGCTATCTGGCGCGGGCGGTTCGGGTGCGCGTCTATTTCTGGGCGGTCTTGACGGGGCCCTTCTCCGCTGTACTGAGGCTGTCGGTGCTGCATAACACCGCGAATAACCTGCTGCCGATGCGTGCTGGAGAGCTGCTGTTTCCCTGGCTGATGCGGCGCTATTTTGGGCAGGGTCTCTGGGTGTCTGGGGCGTCGCTAGTCTGGATTCGATTGCTGGATCTGCACTTTTTGGGCTTGATTGGGCTGCTGGCCTTCTGGATTCGGACGCCGAGTCTTGGATGGCTGCTGTTGGCGATCGCCTGGCTCGGCCTGCTGCCATTGTTTTGGTGGGTGGGGCGGCTCCAGTTGCAGGTGGCGGAGGGGCTCATGGGGCGCCTGCGGCACGTTCTCGGCCTGGTTGCGGCGGCGGCGCCAACAGATCAGCAGCTTGTACTCTGGCTCTATCTGTGGACGGCCATCTCATGGACGCTTAAGTTCGTGGCCTTTGCGCTGATCCTTGGCCATTTCGTGCCGGCCGCGCTCTGGCAGCTGGTGCTGGGGGTCATGGGGGCGGAGCTGTCAACGGTGCTGCCGTTTCATGGGATTGCTGGCAGTGGCTCGTTCGAGCTGGCGGCGGTAGCGGCAATGGTGCCGCTTGGTGTATCGCCTACTGAGGCCTTCGCGGGGGCTGTGAATCTGCACCTGTTCTTGCTTGGGACCACGCTGCTGCTTGGGGCCGCAGCCCTGTTGCTCCCTCTGCCTTCCCAAACAACGCAAAGCCCTTGAGCCTATACGCTTAGTTTCCTCCGCGTCTTCGCGGTTTCGCGGCTTCGCGTGAGGATCTTGCAATATCCAGGTTAGGTTCAGCGTTGTGCCGAGTCGAAATAGGTGACAACCCCATCGCCAAATGAGCCGCGATGACGGAGGCGTTTGATAAGCTCAACACTCGCTTCGCTGCTCACAAAGTCTTCGACCTCCTTTGCGGCGCAAGGCTTACAGAAGAAATAGCCTTGCACCAGCTCGCAGCCGCAGCTCATCAGGTAACGCAGCTGCTGTTCGGTCTCGACACCTTCAGCCAAGGCGATCTTGCCTAGGTTCTTGGCCATGCCGATGATGGTGCGGACCAAGGCTCGGTCATTCTCCTGTTCTTCGATGTCGATCACGAACTTGCGGTCGATCTTGAGGACGCTGAAGGGCAAGTGCTTGAGCCTTGAGAGCGATGACTCGCCGGTACCAAAGTCGTCGATCGAAAGCTCGAATCCTGCCGCGACTAGGCGTTGCCAAAGCTCGGCGGTCTCGGGGGCGTCGCGCATCGCGGTCTCGAGGATCTCGAACTCAATATCGCTTGGCGTGATGCCCGCCTCACGTACCGTTTGCCTTAGTGTATTCTCGAGCACTAGCGGCTGGAAAAAACCGACGTCGAGGTTGATCGAGATCCGGCCTACATTCAGACCATCAGCTTGCCATTGCTTACGCTGACGACAGGCCTCCTGCAGTACCCATTCCGTGATCGGTTGCATCAATCCGGCATCGCGCGCGACGGTCAAGAAGACGCCCGGCGACAGTAGGCCTTGAGTCGGATGTTGCCAGCGTACCAATGCCTCGAGGCCCACCACCTGCCCATCGATAAGCGAGATCTTTGGCTGATAGTGCAGCCGAAATTGCTCATCCCGGAGCGCCCTGCGCAATGCCGACTCGAGCTCGAAGCAGCTGTTGGCGTCGTCATCGAGGGCGGGCGTGAAATAGCGATAACCGTTGCGGCCTTGTACCTTAGCGAGCTGCACCGCTGCGTTTGCATGTTTGAGCAGGGTAGCCACATCCTGGCCATCGGTGGGGTAAATAGCAATCCCAATACTCGCGCTGAGATCGACGCGCTTGCCCTGGATGTCTATTGGCTGGCGCACCAGGGCGAGCAGTGCGTGGGCCCTGCGGGTTAGCGCCGTACGCTGCTCGACAGGCCGAATCATCAGCGCGAATTCATCACCCCCGCAGCGGGCTGCGTAATCACCAATGCCTAGCAAGGTAGAGATCCGCTCGGCAAGCCGTTTCAATACCTCATCGCCAGCCAAATGGCCGAGAGAGTCATTAATGCGCTTGAAGCGGTCGATGTCGCACAACAGCAATGCGAACTGTCGACCCGAGGCCTGGCTTTGTGCTAGCGCTTCCTCCAGCGTTTCCATAAAGGCATTGCGGTTGTAGAGCCCAGTCACCTGATCATAGTAGGCGAGCTCGTGTAAGCGCTCCTCTTTGGCACGTGCTTCGGAGATATCATCAAAGACGCTGACAAAACCGACGACCCTGGATGCCTGGTCGTGTACGGCATTAATCTTTATCCACTCGGGATAAATGTCACCATTCTTGCGTCGATCCCAGATCTCGCCTTCCCAGTAGCCCTTTGTGAGCAGATCAGTCCATAGTCCCTGATAAAAGGCCTGGTCGTGGCGACCGGAGGCAAAGATGTTCGGATTCTTGCCTAAAACCTCTTCTTCACGATAGCCTGTAATCCGAACAAATGCGGCGTTAACGGCCGTGATACGAGGCTGGTGATCGGTGACGCAGACCGCCTCGGCAAGATTACGAAAGGCGACGTCTGTGGTCTGCAGCTTTTCCTTTGCCGCAATCTCGGCACGGAGGTCGCGAAATAATACGACGGAGCCACTGAACTCGCCTTCCACGCGTAAGGGTGAAGCGACCACGCTGACCGGTAAGAGGTCACCATTGCGGCAGCGGAAGACCTCTGTCTCACTGCGATAGACCTCTCCGCGCAAGGGTGACTGATACAGCGGGCAATTGGTTGAAGAGACGACAGGCGCATCCTCATGGGAATGAAGCAGGTCATGCGCGCTCTCGCGGATGAGCTGCTTGTGTGAATACCCGAGTAGTTGCAATGCAGCCTGATTAGCATAGATGATCAGCCCACGATGATCCATCACATAGAGCCCTTCGGCCATATAATCGCCAATCGTGTGTAGACGTTGACGTGAGGCAATCCAACTGCGTAAGGTCCACCCCAAGAGCCCGAAGATCAGGCTGATACCAACGAAGATTGCCAGCAGTTGCTCACGATGCAAGGCGTACTCAGGCATTTCGGTATAGGAGACGAATGAAGCCACGACATGGCCTTGGTTATCTCGCACCGGTAGCAGGAGTACCGCCCAGCACTGGGTGAGACTGAGGCAGGCATAACGTGCGACTGGCTGCCCTTCCTCCATGGCACGCTGAATCTCCTGCTCGGCTGCCAACTTGAGGTCTAGCGCTTGCATCCAAGGCGCTAGCGGCTCAACAAAGCTGGAATCACGCAGTGGGCTGGCTTCGTCTTCCACCACAAAATCCGGGTGCAGTGAGACGGGCTGAAAGAGGTTGAGTGAGCTCGGGTGAGCGACGTCCTGCATCAGATCGCGGCGCAGGAGAAGGCGATTGGCGGCAAGTCGGTCTGCTTCGGTGCTGGTGCTGGCGATTTCCCCGATCCGTCGTGCCGTTCTGCGGAGGGCATCGAACGAGAGGCTGTAATCTGCAACGCCGATGAAGCGGCCCTCGTGGAACAACGGATAGGCGTATCGATAGCCGGGGTAGACACGACCATTCTCGAATCCCTGCGCCTCTTGCTGGCTCTCGATGACCTTAGCAAGCACCGGGCGCTTGGCTGCAATGGGGTCGCTGTAGAGGTCTGGTCGGTTGAGGCGCAGAAACGACCGACCGTCTGGCTCGACCAATTGCAGGACGCGCACATCATGCGTGCGGAGCAGGTCATAGACCGGAGCCAGTTGTCGGTAAAGACGCCCGCGCACCGCACTGCGCTCGGTCTCAGGGGCCTCAGCGGCCTCTGCCAGCAGCTCACGCACCATCGGCAGGTCAACCGACTGATGGTTCACCGCCGCCACCAGCCGGGCATGGCTGTCGACGATATCTTGGTAGCTGCGTACCAGTTCGCTCCGATAGAGCTTGAGCAGATGGCTGGTCTCGTTGTGGAATGTCATCCAGAACGCCCAGGCGAGGATGGATTCAGCGACCAAGAAGACCAGCACCGCAATGAGGGTGGCTCGATTGAGCCTGACAAATCTCGGTAGTCTCATTGCGACGGCCCACCGAGTGAAGACTCAGGCAGGGGATCTGGCACGCTGGGGCTGGCGTCTAACGACGGCTGCGTTGCCGGCCTTGGTTGATCAAGCTGTTGCTGCTGAGCAATTGACGCACCAGGGATTGGCCAGGGTAACTGGACGAGGGCTTCCGCAACCGCTGAGTAATCGCACAGCGCTGGTGCCACGATCCCGTTGCGCACCTGTTTCCCCCAGGTCGCTGTGACTTGCAGCAATGCAGGTTTATGCTCTAAGTCCTCCAATTCAGCCAGTGCCTCGCGTAGCTGTGCGATCTGCTCCGCAGACAGGGTGCCGGTATTGGCAACCAACGAGAAGCCAGGCCAGCGCTGACTTTCTGCAATCTGCTCGAGATTCAGATGCGCATAGCGCTGCGCGATTGCGGTCTTGACACCGGCGACATCGAAACGCCCGCGGACCACACCGAGCGCGGCTTGGGAGTGGCTGCCCGCATAGGTGAAGCGGTTACCATCGCCGTCTAGCCGACGTGAGTCGGCACGCAACATCTCTGAGACCGCTAGCCAGCCGCAGGTGGAGTAAGGCTGCGTTAGTCCAATGTGCTTGCCTTGGATCTCACTGGGAAAGAGGTTGTCATCACCAAAGGCAACTAATGAGCAGCTGTAATGGGGGGCGCCATCGGCATCGCGGAAGCAGCCAAGCGGAAGCGCATCGTTGTAATCGCGTTGCAAGATGGCCAAGGGTAAGGGGCCAAGATAGGCCAGATCGACCTCGCCATTGCGGAAGGCGGTAATGAGATCGCCATAATCGCGGAAATTGATCCATTGCATCGGAAGCCTTGCATACTCGGCAAGAAAGCCGATCAGGCCGCCAATCTGCTCGTGGATGATTTTAGTGTCTTCGAGCGGTAGTGGAGCAAAGCGAATAGGCTGGCCACCCGCAATAGCAGGCAAGAGCCAGCATAAAAGCGCTGTAGTTGGCAACTGCTGTAACAGCGACTGCCGAATGTTAACCGGCGGCAGTATTCCCACTAAACAATGCCCATTGCTTCCTATGCTGATTGCGTTAAGTGGCCCTTTACTGAATCAGCAGATAGTGATACATCGATAGAGATCGTATTTGGCACCTAGTGGAGCTTAGTCCAGCTGAGATGGTCTGGCAAGCATAGCCTCAGTGTGCACTCATTCTAAGGTCAGCGCGCGAGTGTGAGGAGGGCGTCGAGATCGAGATTGGCCTCGCAATGATCAGCCAGGGCGTCGAGGGCGGCTTCGATGCGTTGCTCGAAATCGAGCGCGGCGGCGCGCGCGCCGACCTGCTCGAGCCAATGGGCGCGGAAGCCATCGCTGGCGAAGATGCCATGCACATAGCCGCCCATCACCCGGCCATCCGACGAGATCGCGCCTTCCGCGCGGACGCCGCCCTGGCCATCATCGAGCAGCAGCCAGGGGCGCTCGAGCCCGGTACCGCGGGTTCGACCCATGTGCATCTCGTAGCCGGTGACGCGGCAGCCGCTGCGCTGGTCGGTCAGATCCAGGTCGAGTAGCCGCTTGTCACCGCCGATGCTGGTCTCGATCTCGAGCAGGCCAAGCCCCGGGGTCTCGCCAGGCGCGCCTTCGATGCCCTCGGGATCGCGCACCACCTGGCCGAGCATCTGGAAGCCGGCGCAGAGGCCAAGCAGGCGGCCGCCGCGACGGACATGGGCGAGGATGTCGATGTCCCAGCCCTCGCGGCGCAAGGTCTCCAGATCGACACGCGTGGCCTTGGAGCCGGGCAGGATGACGACATCGGTCTCGACCGGGATCGGCTCGCCGGGCTGAATCCAGCGCAGGTTGACCGCCGGCTCGGCGGCAAGTGGGTCGAGATCGTCGAAGTTGGCGACCCGCGACAGGCGAGGCACGGCGATGTTGATGCTGCCGCTGCCGCTGCCGCTGCCGCTGCCGTTGGCCCAGTCGCCCTCGGCGGGGCGCTCGAGCGCGAGTGAGTCTTCAGCGGGCAGGCGCGCGGCGCCCTCGAACCAACGCAGCACACCACGGAAGGGCCAGCCGGTGATCTGGGTGATGGTGTCGCAGGCCGGCTCGAACAGTGAGAAGTCGCCGCGAAACTTGTTCACCAGATAGCCGACCACGCGCTTACGATCGGCCTCGTCGAGCAACAGCCAGGTGCCGACCAGCGAGGCCATGGTGCCGCCCTTGTCGAGATCCCCAAGCACGATGACCGGCACCTGCGCTTGCTCGGCGAAGTACATGTTGGTGATGTCGCAGTCGCGCAGATAGATCTCGGCACCGCTGCCGGCGCCCTCGACCAGCACCAGGTCGGCCTCGGCGCAGAGGCGCTCGAAGCTGTCGAGGATCGCCGGCATCATGCCCTGGCGCATCTGATGGTAGACCCGCGCCGGGCAGTTGCCGAGCGCGCGCCCGCGCAGCACGACCTGCGAGCCGACGTTGGTCTGTGGCTTGAGCAGCACCGGGTTCATGTGGATCGAGGGGGCGACGTTGCAAGCACGCGCTTGCAGGGCTTGCGCCCGCCCGATCTCGCCGCCTGGTTGCTCGCCATTGGCGTCGGGCGGCAGATCGGAGTCGGCGGTCACCGCCGCATTGTTGCTCATGTTCTGCGCCTTGAATGGGCGCACGACCAGCCCGCGTCGGCTGTAGGCGCGACAGAGACCGGCGACCAGCAGGCTTTTGCCGACGTCGGAGGCGGTGCCCTGGATCATCAGCGTGCGCGCGCGGCGCGGGCCATGATCAAGCAGCGGGGGGAGCTGAAGGTCGATCGTCGGTGCGGTGTCTGGCATGGGTGATACGCGATACAATGGATCTGAAAAAACTGATCTGATAAAACGAGCGATGGTCAAACGTCATGGAACAAGTCAACGCTACTCAGGCGGCTCGGCAACTGTCCGATCTGCTGAATCGGGTCTCATCCCAAGGCGTGAGCTTTGAGCTGACTCGTGGTGGACGTCGCATCGCACGACTAGTGCCCGCGCCCTCACCGAAAGCCCTGAAGGTCTCGGAGTTGAACGATCTCTTTGCTCGACTCCCGCGGCTGGGTGATGAGACTGAGGCCTTTGAGCGGGAGATTGCTGATGCCCAATCGGCCCTTGTTCTCGATCGCGACCCTTGGCAGGACTGAGCGAGCAACTCAAAGCGAGTGACTCAAAGCGAGCGGCTCAAAGCGAGCGGCTCAAGAGGAACGAACCCGATGGGATTGCTCATCGATACCGGGGTATTGATCCGCGCCGAGCGCAGCGGCGATTCGGCGTTGGACTTTTCACCCTGGTCGCACTACGGCGATGCGGCAATCAGCGTCGTCACCGCCTCCGAACTGCTGGTTGGTGTTCACCGAGCGACGTCGAAGAGCCGGCGTGTTCGCAGGTCGGCATTCGTGGAAGGCTTGCTTGCTGCCATACCGATCTTGGACCTCACCTTAGAGGTGGCTCGCGTTCATGGGGAGTTAGTCGCCCGACTGGCTGAACAAGGCCAAACCATGGGCGCGAATGATGCCTTGATCGCTGCCACCGCATTGGCAAGCGGCTATGCCTTGCTCACCACGGACGCTGGTGATTTTACCCGAGTCCCGGGGCTCGAGGTGCTGCCTCTCGGCCAGCCTGCCGCCCCGCGCTAACGCGGGGCTCTGTTCGCAGGCTGGCCGAGGCTTCAGATCAAGCCTCCTCAGCCACCGCCTCGCGCTGCTTGCTGGTCTGCAACTCGGGCATCGCCACCTTGGCGGTGGTTGGCGCTGGCCTGACGCCGCCGCCGCAACCGCCCGGCTGACACTTCGGCGACGCCTCGCCGCCGATCTCGAAGTCTTCCATCTGCTGATTGCCACCACCGCAGGCCATGGGCACGGCTTGGCTGGTGCCGAGCGCTGGGCGCTTGGCGGCAGGGGCCTGCTTCCAGGCATTGTGATCCGGCTCGACGATCTTCTCCTTGCTCTTATCGTAGTCGAACTTGATCAGCTTCTTGAACATCGGCCCCCAGTAGTTCTGCTTGCCGAGCTGGTAGAACTTGCGCTCATAGGCACTCTTGAAGAAGGCCTTGATGCAGCCGATCAGGTACTTGCGACGGAAGGGGTCCTTGACCCAGGGGTATTGGAACAACATCCGCTTCATGTAGAAGCGCCGATAGTTGGCCATGACGCCATCGAGCAGTTCGGCGCGGTCGATCTTGTCGGGCTTCATGATCGGCTGCACGAAGTTGTACTTCGAGTAGTCGAAGACCTCCACCTTGTCGCCCATCTCAGCGAACATGTCGGCGAACGGCCAGGGGGTGTACATCGACCAGTTGGCCATGTCTGCGCCCCAGTCCATAACCATCTGATAGGTCTCTTCCAGGGTCTCGCGGGTCTCGTTCTCGAGGCCGACGATGAACTGCGCTTCGGTGACGATGCCGTTCTCCTGTAGCAGCTGCACCGCGCGCTTGTTCTGCTCGATCGTGGTCTCTTTGACGAAGCGATCCAGATTCAACTGCGCGGCGGCCTCGGTGCCGAGCGAGACATGGACCAGGCCGGCCTTGCGATAGAAGGGCAGCAGATCCTCGTCGCGCATGACATCGGTCACGCGGGTGTTGATGCCCCAATGGATGCCGAGATCGCGATCAATGAGTTCTTGGCAGAACTCGACGAACTTGGCCTTATTGATCTGCGGTTCTTCGTCGGCGAGGATGAAGAAGCCGACGCCGTGCACCTTCACCAGCTCCTCGATCTCGTCGACCATCTTTTTTGGGTCGCGCACGCGGTAATCGCGCCAGAACTTCCACTGCGAGCAGAAGCTGCAGGTGAAGGGGCAGCCGCGTGCCATGTTGGGCGTCGCGACGGGGACACCGAGCGGGATGTAGATGTACTTCTTCCACTCGAGGATGCCCCAGTCCGGCCAGATCGAGTCGACGTCCTTGATTGAGGGCTCGACCGGGGTGGCGACCACCTTCTTGTCCTCGTCCAGATAGGCGATGCCCTTGATCTGCTCGCGCTCGCTCGGCCAGCGCCCCTCGTCGATCGCGCGCACCAGGTTCAGCGTCACCGCCTCACCCTCGCCGCGCACGATGACATCGATCCAGGGCGCCTCGCCGAACACCTGCTGATACATGAAGGTCGGATGGATGCCGCCGAGCAGGGTGATGGCGTTGGGACATTCCTCCTTGGCGATCTGCAACACCCGCTGCGCGGTGTAGATCATCGGCGTCATCGCGGTGGTGGCGACGATGTCGGCCTTGGCGTCGCGGATGGCGACCCGCAGCTGCTCCTCGTCGAGGTTGTCCACCAATCCATCGACGAACTGGTAATCAGTGTAGCCGCCCTTCTTGAGATAGCCGGCCAGATAGGCGACCCAGGCCGGCGACCAGTTGCCGGCGATATCCGCAGCGCCAGCGCTATAGTTTGGGTGGACAAAAAGGATTCGCATTGTCAGCTCCGATGGATCTTGCCGTCGCACGCGCGCGCGGACCAGCAGCGGTGATAAGGGGCTTAGGGCCCGCGTCAATCGCAGCCTAGGCAATGGCTGCGTCAGCCCGTCTCTTAGGTTATCTGGATGTCACCTGGTGGCTAGCTCGGCTGACAGTCTTGGCTGTCGTGCCAGCATGACACCCCCAGATTATCATGCACTTGGACTTGCTGGCGTTGTCGTGCCGCAACGCAGTTGCCCTGCATCAAGCGCTTGGGGTGTTGTTTGAGTCGCTGCCGACCCGCTCAGGCGATTCAGCGCTTGCGCCTTGGCTGAGCGCCTGGTGCCGGGAAGGGTCGAGTGGCAATTCAAGGTTGTGGCCCTGGGTCCCACCGAGCAGTGCGGCCACCCAGCGGGACTCTGGGAAGCCCTCCATCACGATCTTGGCGATCATCGTCAGCGGCAGCGAGAGCAGCATGCCGACCGGTCCAAACACCCAGCCCCAGAATACCAGCGAGAAGATGACGACCAGAGGTGAGAGTCCCAGCCGACGCCCCATCAGTCGCGGCTCGACAATATTGCTGACCGCCACATTGATGATCACATAGCCGAGGCCACATAGCAGGGCTGCGCCAGGGCCGTGCTTGACCAGCGCGAGCGCCACTCCAGGGATGCCAGCAAAGACTGACCCCAACACTGGGATGAAGTTCAGCACGAAGGCGAGAAAGCCCAACAAGGGCGCAAAGTCGATGCCGAGCAAGATCACCCAGAGAAAGACCAGTGCGGCGGTGAGCAGGCTGGTCAGGGTCTTGATGCTCATGTAGCGGCGCACATCGGCCACCACTTGATCGAATTGCCGCCAAAACGCTGGCGAGAACTCCGGAATGCCGCGCAGCTTGCGCGGCAGCGACTGAGCCTCGAGCAGCACGAAGGCGGTCAGGATCAGCACGAACACCGTTTGGCCAATGAACGCGGGCGCCTTGGCGAGGTAGAAGCGCAGCCAGGCAAAGCCGGTGCGCCAATCGAGCAGGGCACGAATCTCATCCTCGTCGATCCCGGTGCCGACATCCTTCAGCCAGATCACCAAATCCTCGAACTGACGTTGGACAACGGTCTGATAGGCGGGCAGCTTGTCCTCGAGGCCGCCGACTGAGACCTCGATGATGACGACGATCAGCAACGCTGCGAGCACCAGGCCCAAGAGCAGGACCATGATCGCCAGCACGGGTGGAATGCGCAGACGCTGGATGGCGAAGAAGGCTGGCGCGCAGATGCTGGCAACGAACATCGCCAGCATCAGCGGCACCAGTACCCCGGACGCCGCCCGCATGCCGGCGACGGCGATGACAAAGGCGGCGAAGACGATCAGGGCCTTGGCCAGACCAGAGAAGAGCGGCGGTGAGGGATTGGCCACGTGGATGCGATGGGTTGGAACGGATGACGATTGCCTTGGCTCATAGGATGGTGCGGGGTCGGTGGGCGACCGTCAACCGCGATGCTCAGCCGCCAGGCACGCAGCGCCAAGGTACGATGTAGCGATGTCGCTGATCGCCGTCCTGATGCTCGCCGATGATCGCTTGCACGCCATAGACCCGAGCCAGATGCTCGGTGCTCAATACGGTCTCGACCCGGCCGCTGGCTACCGCGACGCCTTGGTCGAGCAGTAGCAGCCGATCGCAGAAGCGACTGGCCAGGGTCAGATCATGCAGGACGACGACGAGGGTCTGTCCGGCCTGGCAGCGCTGGCGCAACAGCTCCATGACGCGGAGCTGATGCATGGGGTCGAGCGCGGCGACGGGCTCATCGGCAAGCAGGACCTCGGCCTCGACCACGAGCGCGCGGGCGAGTCGGGCGCGGGCGCGCTCGCCGCCGGAGAGCTCATCGGTGCGGCGCTGGCGCAGCGACCAGAGGTCGGTCGCTTGCAGGGCTGCCTCGATGGCGCGCTCATCAGCCCGGGCGGCAGCGCCGGCTGGGTCATCCCGATGCGCCTTGCCGCGCATGGCAGCACCGAGCCCGTCATACCACCAGCTGCCGCGGTAGGGATGGCGGCCTAGTGCGACCAGATCGCGCACGCTGATCGGCCACTGCAGACGATCGTCCTGGCTCAGATAGGCAAGCCGCCGCGCACGCTCGCGCGCTGACAGTTGCGCCAGGGGTTGCCCGTCCAGGTAAATCTGGCCTTGGTAGGGCAGTAGCTGCAGCATCGCCTTGATCAGGGTGCTCTTGCCGGCCCCATTCGGACCGATCAGTCCGAACAGCTCGCCGGCGGCGATCTCGAAGTCGAGGCTCGCCAAGAGCGGCTTACCCCCGAGCTCGACGCTGAGGCCTTCGATCGTCAAGCGGCTCACAACGCGCGCCTCCTTTATGTCCATCCCTGGCTCTGATTAAAGATATCTTGGCCTGCCTCACAACATGTCTCTCCGTGAGCGCAGGACCAGCGCCAGGAAGAAGGGCGCCCCGACCAAGGCTGTGACCACCCCAAGCTGCAGCTCCTTCGGTGTACCGATCAGTCGCAGCGTGATATCGGCCGCTAGCACCAGCGCGGCACCACCTAAGGCGCTTGGCAGCAGCAGTTGGCCCGGTCGATACTGGACGAAGCGGCGCAGCATGTGCGGTACCACTAGGCCGACGAAGCCAATGGCCCCGGTCACCGCCACGCAGGCACCGACGCTGAGTGCGGTACCGAAAATGATCAGCACCCTCAGCTGTGGCAGATTCACCCCTAGGCTGGTCGCCTCCGCTTCGCCGAGGGCGAGCACCTCCAGCGCCGGCGCGGCGGCGAGTAGCAACAGCAGGCCGAGCAGTACGAAGGGCAGCACTAGGCGCAGGTCGGCAAAACTGCGGTCGCTGATTGAGCCCAGCAGCCAGAGCAGGATATCCTGCACATCATAAGGATTCGGTGCCAGGTTCAAGGCCAAAGAGGTCAACGCCGAGGCCAGTGCGGAGACTGCGACGCCAGCCAGGATCAGGGTCAGGTTCGAGGAGCCGGCACGCGCCAGCCCATAGAGAAACAGGGTCGCCAGCAACGCGAACAGCATCGCCATGGCGGGCAAGATCCAGTCGTTGAGGGCACTGAGGCCGAAATAGAGGGTCAAGACGGCGCCCAGCCCCGCGCTTGATGAGATCCCCAGCAGACCCGGTTCGGCGAGCGGATTGCGCAGCAGGCCCTGCAGTGCGGCGCCCGACATCCCGAGCGCCATGCCCACCAGCCAGGCCAGTAGTACCCGTGGCAGCCGGATCTGCTGCACGATCAGTTGCTGTGTCTCTGGTCCGCTGCCGAGTAGGCCAGCGACGACCTCGCTCAGCGATAGTGGCGCGGCCCCAAAGCGCAATGAGAGTAGGCTCAGGCCGAGCAGCAGGAGGAGCAAGGCCGTGTTGAGCGGCTGCGCGCCCGAAACATTCATCCGTCTAACAACCAATCGTTGGGAAAGCGCTGATCCAGGCCATCTGCAGTTGATCGGCTCAGCCTGTGGGTTGTGGGCCGGAGCGCGCATTGATCTTCTGCAACTGCTCGGCGATCAGCTCGGCGGCGTCGATCAGCTCCAGTCCACCGCAGCCCCAGCCGCTGTGGCTCGGTAGTCCAATGCTGGGTATCTCAGTTAGCAGCTCGCGTAGCAGCGGATGGCGACCGTAGCGCGATCTCGACTGCGGTTGCGCCTGATCGAAGTAGCCGAGCAGGAAGAGGTCCGGTGGATCAAGCAGCAACTGTTCGAGCGGCACTGTACCCCAGCCGCGGATACCTTGCTCGGCCGCGAGATTGCGTAGACCGAGCAATCCAAGCAGGGCATCGACATAGGTCTCACTGCCGGCGGTGCCCCCGTTAGGCCGCAGGTAGAGCACCCTGAGCGCCGGAGCTTGAGCCGACCGTTGCTCCGATAACGCCTTGATCCGCTCCCGCGCGTTGGCAATCAGGCGCGCGCCGGTCGCCTCGCGATCGATCGCTTGGGCGATCTCTCGGGTCATGGCGAAGATATCCTCAATGCCACCGGGATAGGGCAAGGCAACGATGCTGATCCCCTGCTCAGCGAGCAGCTCAGCATGCAAGCGCGACGACCAGCCCAAATAGGTGAGTGCGATCTCGGGCTGGAGGTAGAGCAGCTCTTCAACGGTCGCGTGATTGGCCGGGTAAAGGGACGCGCGCTTGGCGACCGGTGATTGCGCTGGGTCTTGCACCTGGCGCGAGACCGAGAGGATCTGCTCCGGCGCGGCGAGTCGCAGCAGCAACAGATCGGCGCAGAGATTGGTGCTGATCACCGAGGGTAAGGGCTGCTCAGACGCTGGGCGCGCGGCCGAGTCGATTGATTCCGCGGCAAGCGACCACCGCTCCGGGGCTCGCTCTGAGTCCTGCGCGAAGGCGCTCGGAAGCAACAGCAATATTGATAGTAGTAGTAATAGCAATATGATTGGTCTTAGCGCTACTTTGTCGTCTTGGTCTATGCTATTGATATTGATATGATTTATGATTGATGATGTAAAATTGAGTCTGGGTGCTCGATGGTGACTTCTAACAGCCTTGCGTTACAAGACTCCTTGCGCGATCTCAGTGACTGGATTTGCTACGGCCGGCTGCCAGTCGATTCGGGCATCAAGACAGGGATCACCTGCCGGCCATGTTTGCGATAGATGAGAAAGTCGCTGTCCAAGGTCAGCACGATGCCCTCACCCTGTTGCTCGGACATACGGACAAGGCAGGCGTCGGCGAGCGACATCGGCACCGAGGCATAGCGCGCTAGCATGGCAGCGAGGCGGTTAGCCTCCTCGTCGAGGCGAAAGGGGATGGCAAGAACGCCGCGTTGGAGAAGTTCAATGACGGTCTTTGGGCCTTGGGGGAGGCTTCGGACCAGAAAGCAGGCTTCGGAGATGACGGCTTCACAAGTCAGCAGTGGCGGCGCCGCCTCGGCAAAGCACTCTTTTGCCCAATGGTGATGGTGATCGCGTCGATTGAGCAAGGCCACCAATGGACCAGCGTCTAGGATGACCCGCGATCTCATTGGCCGTAGCCTTGCATATACTTAGATTCAGACGAGAGGTCGTCCGGTCCTTCCAGTGTTCCGACCAAGTCACCGGCGAGATCCAGCGCGGAACCCTGTTGGGAAACCGACCTGTCGGCGAGGTAGGCGTCCAGCGCAGAGCGCACCACTTCTGATTTGTTAGAGCGCTGCTGTCTGGCGATGGCACTGATTTGGTTATCAACGGCCTCTGGCAGCTTCAACGAGAGCGTTTTCATAGGCGATTGGGTTCTCGTCATACGATCCTGGCTGCACTGTAATACCTCTTGCCAGAACTCGCAAACTTAGCGACGCGGCAGTCTGCCAATCAGTGCTGCGCCAGTGCCCAGGCAACGTGCTCGCGAACCAGCGCACTCGGATGTCCGAGGCGGTGCAGTAAGGCAGCCTGGACCGCCCCGGAGATGGGCGCGTTGCCGAGGGCGACGGCGAGATTGCGCAGCCAGCGCTCATGGCCAAGACGGCGCATCGCGCTGCCCTCGGTCTGCTTCAGGAACGCCAGCTCATCCCAGCTGAACAGCTCGATGAGCGTCGCGGTGTCGAGCTTATTGCGGGCGAAGAAATCCGCCTCATTCGTCAGCCGCGCAAACCGATTCCAGGGGCAGCAGAGCTGGCAGTCGTCGCAGCCATAGATGTGGTTGCCAATCTTTGCTCGCAGCGGCTCGGGGATCGAGCCGAAATGCTCGATGGTGAGATAGGAGATGCAGCGCCGCGCATCGAGCTGAAAGGGCGCAACGATGGCCTTGGTAGGGCAGATGTCGAGACAGGCCTGGCAGCGGCCGCAATGCTCGCTTGCCGGCTGATCGGGGGGCAGCGGCAGGTCGCAGTAGATCTCGCCGAGAAAGAACCAGGAGCCGGCCTGCTGATTGATCAGGTTGGTGTGCTTGCCGATCCATCCGAGGCCGGCCTTTTCAGCGAGGGGTTTTTCCATCACGGGTGCCGAGTCGACGAAGACTCGCCAGCCATAGGCGCCAATGCGCGCCTCGAGCCGTTGCGCTAGGCGCTTCAGGCGTGCGCGCAGCACCTTGTGATAATCGCGTCCGAGTGCATAGCGCGAGACGAAGGCGCGGGCCGGGTCGTTCAGGGCCTGATCGATCCTCTGTTGGTGCTCGGGCAGATAGTCCATCCGTGCTGAGATCACCGAGAGGGTGCCCGGCACCAGCTCGCTAGGACGGCTGCGCTTACTGCCATGCCGCGCCATGTATGCCATATCGCCCTGCATCGACTCGGCAAGCCAGTACGCTAACCGGGTCTCGGCCTGCTCGAGGTCACAATCGGCGATGCCGATCTGCTGGAAGCCAAGCTCGCGTCCCCAATGCTTGATTTCCTCTCTGAGCCTCTCTAACGGCTGCGATGGCAGTATGCGGCATGACTGCATGGTCATGGCGCTGGATGCTAGCAGGATCTCGGCATTTAAAGGAAGGCGAGGGCAGACCAGGCGGCTGGGCAGGGCTGCCAGCCCAGCTTGATTCCTCGCCAGCATAGGGGATCTGAACCCCTGCTGGCCAGCCAGCATAGGGCTAAACAGGTGCTGATGTTGATCAGCGTCGCCAGCTCCTCGCGCTCGCTATAATGACGAGCTTTTGTGGCCCAATGTCATAGGCTGAAGCTGTCTTGCTGTCAGCTAACCAGGCTGAACTGGTGCCGTGACTAGCCGCTGATAGCGCCTAGAAAGGCCTGAGGAATCATCTTTGAATCTTGATCTCGATTGGCTTCATGCTTCTGCCGCAGCGATTGATCTCAATGCACGCGAGGCCGCCATTCGCCGCCAGGCTGAGCTGACCAAGCCGCCCGGCTCATTGGGCCGGCTAGAAGATATCGCGATCCAGCTCGCCGCCTTGCAAGGGCGAGAGCAGCCGGCGTTGGAACGGGTACAGATCGCGGTCTTTGCGGCTGATCATGGTATTGCGGCTGCTGGTGTCTCGGCCTTTCCGCAGAGCGTGACGGCACAGATGATCGCCAATATGGCCGCTGGTGGTGCGGCGATCAGCGTGCTGGCGCGACAGATCGGCGCTCAGATCGAGCTGATCAATCTGGGTACGGTGGTGCCGGTGCCAGCACAGGCGCAGATCCGCGCTGCGGTGATCGCGGCCGGCACCGCCAATCTCGCCGAGGGGCCGGCGATGTCGTCCGAACAACTAGCGCGCGCGCTCGCCGAGGGGGCCGCGGCGGCGCAGCGGGCTAGGGCAGCTGGGGCCGAGTTGTTCATCGCCGGTGAGATGGGGATTGGCAATACCACCCCCGCCACGGCCTTGGCCTGTGCGCTGCTGGATGTTTCGGTGGCGGACCTGGTTGGTCCTGGCACAGGTCTCGATCGCCGCGGTATCGAGCGCAAGCAAGTGCTGATCGAGCAGGCCCTAGCGCTGCATCGCCAGCAGCTTGCTGATCCTCTGATGGCCTTGGCTCGGCTGGGCGGGTTCGAGATTGCCGCGATGACAGGCGCCTATGTGACCTGTGCTCAGCAAGGCCTGCCGATGCTGATCGATGGCTTCATCAGCTCAGCGGCGGCCCTAGTGGCCAGTCGGATCTGCCCAGGTGCGGTGGATTGGATGCTGTTGGCGCACGCCTCCGCCGAGCCGGGGCACCGGCTGATGGTTGAGGCAATTGGCCTGCGCCCGCTGCTCGATCTTGGGATGCGTCTGGGTGAGGGCAGTGGTGCTGCGGTTGCCGTGCCGCTATTGCGTCTCGCTTGTCGCCTACATGCGCAGATGGCGACCTTCGCCGAGGCGGGAGTCGCCGAGAAAACGGGTTAGCGTCAGTCATTGGATCAATGCCACGACAGCCTCGTTGAGGAAGATCGCAACACCCTGCTGCAAGCGTAGCGCGGCCAACGGGATACGCTGTTGCTCCCGCTTCGAGTCCCTCGCTCAAGGGCTAGACCCTCCATGCCCCCTGGCTTGAGTCTAAAGCTTACGAGAACCGTTCTCATTTGTCTTGCTGTTTGATGTGAGAAGTATTACTATTTGCAGGGAATAGATCGCCAACGAAGCCTGCTGGTTTCGGTCGCCATCCAACAACCCAAGCGATAGGAGCATCCACAGCATGCAGACGAGGCGACTGATGAGCGCCCTGACGCTGACCCTTGGCACGGCCATCACCGGGCAGGTCCAGGCCCAAGCCACTCTCGAACAGCGCGTGTTACGCCTTGAAGCGGAAAACCGCCAGCAAGCCGCGGCGCTCAAGCGCCAAAGCAGCACCATTGAACAGCAACAGCAGCAATTAGAAGGTACGCCGACTCGCATCAAGCGCCTGGAAGAGACCCTTGAGCGCAAACGCGAGGGCGCTGCGGGCCTTGGCGGCAATTGGTTTGAGAACATCGAGATCGCCGGTCTGATCGAGGTCGAGGCGGTCTATGCCGACCCTTTCGAGGGCGATATCGAATCCGACATCGTGCTAGCCACCTTCGAGCTGGGCATCGCTGCTCAGGTGGCCGACTGGGTCGCGGCTGATGCCTCGCTGCTCTATGAAGAGGATGACACCGATCTTGAGGTCGATATCGCTCAGATCCGGATCGCCAACCTCGATGTGACGCCGGTCTTCTTCAGCGCTGGTCAGTTCTATCTGCCCTTCGGCGCCTATGAGACCAATCTGGTCTCCGATCCGCTCACGCTCGAGATCGGCGAGACGCGTGAGACCGCCGCACAGCTCGGCTTTGTCTATCAGGGCTTCGGCGGCAGTGTCTACGGTTTCAACGGCGACCATCAGGTTGATGGCAAGCGCCAGATCGGCAGCTGGGGCGCTAATCTTGGCTTTGCGCAGGAGCTTGATCGGGTGGCCTGGACCCTCGGTGTCGGCTACATCAATGACCTCGGCGACTCTGATAGCTTGCAGGATAGAGTCTCCGACAACCGCAACAGCCGTTATGTCGAGCTGGTCGAAGGCGAGGACGCGGAGGCAGGCAGCTTCAGCATTGATCCCATCGACCGCACGGGTGGATGGACCACCAACATCGGCCTAGTGGTCGGCGACTTCAATCTCATTGGCGAGTATCTCTCTGCCACCGACAACTTTGATCCCGACAGCCTGAGCTATAAGGCGAAGGGGGCGAAGCCCGCGGCCTGGAATATCGAGCTTGGCTATCGCTTTGAGGTATTTGGCAAGGAGAGCGTGGCGGCGGTGGCCTATCAAGGCTCGAGCGAGGCAGTGAATCTGGAGCTGCCAGAGGAGCGCTGGCTGATCGGCTGGTCGATTGGGATCTTCGATGGCACCGCAGTCTCATTCGAATATGCCTATGACACCGATTACAGTCCGGCCAACGGCGGCACCGGCAACCATGCCAATGCCTTTGTTGCACAGCTTGCGGTCGAGTTCTAGCCGATGCAGCCTGGTGACCTCAGCGATCTGCCCCTTTGTGCATAGCATGCTCCCCCATGCGGCTAAGCTGCTGGTGCCGCAATCCTTATCCTGGCACTGGCTGACCTCCAGTGTGGATAGGATACGGCGACGCTCGTTGAGCAGCACAGCAGCTCAGCCGCTAGGGGGTCACCTGTAGAGAAGAAAACAAACCGACCTCGAATGTTATAACTTATTCATCAAATCAAGGAGAGGCGGATCGATGTATCTTGACCGAAACCGATTGTTCACCCCATTTTCGATGCTGGCGCTGGCGACGCTGCTCATGATGGGCTCGCCCCTGGCCGCGGAGAATCAGGAGGAGCATGATCATGCTGTCGCACATGACCATGACCATGACCATGACCATAACCATGGCCAGCACGACCAAACCCACCGCCAGCATGATGCCCATGTGCATGGCATCGCCCGTTTGAATCTAGCGCTCGACGCTGGTGACCTGTATCTGGAGCTCATCAGTCCGGCGGCCAATCTGGTTGGCTTCGAGCATCTGCCGACCACAGCAGCAGATCAGGCGAAGCTTGCCGAGACGGTGGTCATGCTGGAAGACGGGGCACGCCTGTTCCGATTGAGTCCGTCCGCCCGCTGTGAGCTCCGAGATTCCGATATTGCCTCAGGTCTGCTCGAGAATGGCCTGAGCGCCGAACCGAGTGCTGGTCAGGATGAACATTCAGCCGTTGCGGCGCATGATCATCACGGCCACAGGCACGACGAAGACTCGGCCGCAGTTGTTGGTACGCCAGCAGTCTCTCACGCCGACATCGACGTCCGCTATCGCTTTCAATGTGCCAAGCCTGCCGCACTGGAATCGGTAGACGTTCGGTTTTTCGAGGTGTTTCCGGGCACCGAGCGGCTTGACGTCCAGTTTGTGTTGGATCATCGCCAGGGCGGAGCGACCTTAAACCATGACAATCAGGTACTGCGGTTTTAAGCCTTCCTCATGCCGCCTTGCCTGGACTAAGTGGCTGTCCATTTTCTACTTCCCGATAATCGCCCAACCATGACCCTCAAATCGGTAAGAAGTTGATGGACAGTTTCTAAGGCGATTGCCGGCAAAGTTCGTACCGATTGAGTAGGATGTTCGTTTGCCTTCAAGGAGCCTTGTCGGGACCATAGCCGAGCACTGTGATCGACGACGCGACACAGAAGGCGAGCGAAAAGACAAGCGTCCAAAAAAATCCTGTTCGATCGATGACATCACAATGCATAACCCTCTCCAGCTCGTTGCCGCAGGTCTTGCCCTTGTCGCCACCCCCATCCTGTCGGCGCAAACAGCTTCCGAGATGGACGCGCCTGTCCTTCTCGAGCCGATTCTGGTGATCGCCCCTGAGGAGCCTCCCGTCGGCCGTTCGTTCAGTCTCGGCCCGAGCGCGATCGCGCCGCAGCGCGCACGCACCAGCGATACCGCCAAGCTGCTGACCGGCTTGCCGGGTGTCAGTGCCTATGGCGCCGGCGGCGTCTCCAGCCTGCCGGTCATCCGCGGTCTGGCGGATGAGCGTCTGCGCACCACAGTGGATGGAATGGACTTGGTTGCCTCCTGTCCTAACCACATGAATTCGCCGCTGTCCTACATCGATCCGACCGCGGTGGCCAGCGTCGAGGTCTTTGCCGGTGTCACCCCGGTCAGCGTCGGCGGCGACAGCATTGGCGGCACCATCGTCGTCGAATCTGCGCCGCCCGCCTTTGCCGAGTCCGGGGAGCGACTGGTCGCAGGAGAGGTAGGTACCTTCTACCGCAGCAATGGCGATAACTGGGGTGGCAATCTGTCCGCGACGGTCGCTAGCGAGCAGTTCAGCATCAATTACAGCGGCGCCTACACGAAAGCGAACAACTATCAGGCCGGTGGCAACTTCAAGGACTACGACTTCACCGGTCGAGGGGGCCATACCCTGGATCGCGACGAGGTCGGCTCCAGCGCCTACGAGGCCAGCAACCAGTCGCTGACCCTGGCCTGGACGGATGGGGCTACCCTGCTGGATCTGAGCTACGACCACCAGGATATCCCCTATGAGGGCTTTCCGAACCAACGGATGGAGATGACGAGCAATCAGAGCGACCAGTTCAACCTGGGTTATGCCAGTGAGCTGGCCTGGGGAAGGCTCAACACACGCCTCTACTACCAGCAGACGCGGCACGAGATGGACTTCGGCGACGACAAGCGCTTCTGGTACGGTCCCGGGCAGCCGCCGCTGGGCTCGGGCGGCAATACCGCCCTGAACGGCATGCCCTGCTCGCCGATAGCGGGTCTCAGGATGGTCAACGGCATGATGGTCGGCTGTGCGGCGGGCATGCCGATGGAGACCGACAGCAACAACCTCGGTTTCAGGGTCGACGCTGAGATCCCGGTCGGCCAGGACGACCTGCTGCGTGTCGGCGCCGACTACCAGCGTTATCGCCTCGATGATTGGTGGTCACCGTCCGGGGCGGGCATGTGGCCCTATAACTTCGACAACATCAATGATGGTCAGCGCGATCGTTACGCGGCGTTCGGCGAATGGGAGCTCACGAAGGGACGCTGGACCCACCTCCTTGGCCTTCGCTTCGAGGCAGTCCAGATGGACGCCGGCCCCGTGAGCGGCTACAACCTGGCGGCGCCGCCGACGAGCGGGACCGGCGGCCCCGGCAACCAAACCCGCGATGCAGCGCTATTCAACAGCCGCTCCCGTTCCAAGACCGATCACAACTGGGACATCGCTTGGCTCGCGCGCTTCACACCGGACGCCATGCAGCGCTACGAGATTGGACTGGGGCAGAAGACCCGCTCGCCCAACCTCTACGAGCGCTATACCTGGTCGACCTGGCAGATGGCCGCGCTGATGAACAACTTCGTCGGCGACGGCAATGGCTATATCGGCAACCTCGACCTGAAGCCGGAGGTGGCGCGCACGCTGAGCATCACCGCCGACTGGCATGATGCCGACGAGCAACGCTGGGGCCTCAGGATTACCCCCTACTTCACCGACGTGCAGGACTACATCGACGCTGTGCAGTGGGATTCAGCGACCAATGCCCCGCGAAGGGTGCCGGTGGTGGACGATTTCACGGTGCTCAAATACGCCAATCAATCGGCCCAGCTCTATGGCGTCGACCTCTCCGCGGACCTCCTGCTGGCGAGCGGTACGCCCTATGGTGCATTCAGCGCGCAACTAGCGGCCAGCTACACGCGCGGCAAGAATGAGGACACCGGGGACAATCTCTACAACATCATGCCGCTGAATGCGACATTGATCCTGACCCAGACCAAGGGCCGGTGGCAGAATGCCCTGGAAGGCGAGTTTGTCGCGGCCAAGGACGACGTCTCGCAGGTACGCAACGAGATCGAGACGGCCGGTTATGCGCTGCTGCACCTCCGCAGCCGCTATCAGACCCAGCGCTGGACCCTGGAGCTGGGGGTCGAGAACCTGTTCGACCGCTTCTACGATCTGCCCCTGGGTGGCGCCTACGTTGGCCAGGGCACGACAATGACCATTCCGCCAGCGCCGAATCAGCCGCAGTGGGGCACCGCTGTGCCGGGCCCGGGTCGCTCGCTGTACGCGGCGTTAAGCTACCGCTTCTGACCACCTTAACCAATCGGAGATTGAGCGATGAAGAATCGGTTCTTGCTGACATGTATCCTGTTGCTGTCGTTGACGGGCTTGTCCTGGACCGCCCAGGCCGAGGAGGCCAAAGGCGGGCTGTTCGTCAACCTGACCACCGATGACACCTGGGCGGCGGCCAAAGCGATCCAGTTTGCGCATGAGAAGGTCTTGAAGCGCGGCTACAAGCCGGTGGCGATCTGGCTCAATGTGCGCGGGATCTACCTGGCCGACAAGAAGCGGCCATCCCACGTCCACGGTCTGATGAAGGAGCAGGGCAGGTCCATTCAAGACATGCTGCAGGCGTTTGCGAAGGATGGTGGGCTGGTCATCGCCTGCGCCGCCTGCTCCAAGGCGGCTGGCCTCACCGAAGATGACTTCATCGACGGCGTCCAGATGGGGAATCCGGACCTGGTGCTGGGGATCTTGTTCGATCCGACGGTGAAGACGCTTTCCTGGTAATCGGCTCATCAGATGGCCGGCCCAGGGGGGCCGGCTTAGATAAGCGGTTGAGATAAGCGGTTGAGATGGACGGCTTGGTGACGATCGGAGCGGCCGATCGCATCGCGTTGACACAAGACAAGCGGCTTTCGATTGACTGGCTTGACTGAGGCTTGGTTGGCTTCTAGCCTATAGATGAACAGTTATTCAACTGTTTTAGGAGTCTGCGCCTGTGTCAGCCGAGCTAAATCTTGAGCAACGCCGGGCGCTGGCCGAAATGTTCGCCCTGTTGGGTGATCCAACACGGCTCGGCATCGTTCTGCGCTGTCGCCATCAACGCCGCTCGGTCTCCGAGATCGCCGATGCCAGCAGCCTGTCGATGTCACTGGTCAGCCATCACTTGCGTCTGCTACGCACCGCCGCGTTGCTCAAGGTGGAGCGAGAAGGGCGCCACGCCTACTACTCCGTCGCCGATGCCCATGTCGAACACATGCTCGATGACATGGTCGGTCATGTCCGACACACCAATAGGGCTTCATCGGCTTCGATTCAGTGCGGGAGCACCGCACTTGGTCCGAGCAAGCCATACTGCTCTTGCGGGCGATCGCAGATGTAATCATCGGCAGTCTTTTGAGGCGTGATGCGCTGAAGGCCCTGCATCAGAGCGAGCAGCGGTTCAGTGCCCTGGTTCGGCGTGCCTCCGACGTGGTCATGATCCTCGGTGACGATAGCTGCCTGCGCTATCTGGGCCCCTCGGCCTGCCAGATCCTGGGCTGGGATGAACAGCTGGCACCGGCGACCCGCTATCTAGATGCCGTGCATCCAGACGAGCGCGAACGGGTGCATGACGCCTTGAAACGTGCCGTTGTTCTGCCTGGAGAGCATGTCGACATTGCCGACCACCGTCTACGCTGTGGTGACGAGAACTATATCTGGTGTCAGGCAACGGCAACCGATCTCAGCGCCGATCCCAACATCCGCGGCATCGTCATCAATGCGCACGATATTTCCATCATGAATGACGCCGAGTCCTCGAACGGAACCTTGCATCAGCTGCGCGAACTCGGAGTGGCGCTCGCTATCGATGACTTTGGCACCGGCTACTCCTCGCTCGCTTATCTGCGTCAGCTGCCGATCAACCTGCTCAAAATCGACCGTTCCTTTATCGAGGCGATGACCGACTCCGAGCGCGATCGTCGCGTCGTCGCGGTGATCTGCTCGCTCGGCCATGAGCTAGGGATGGAGACGATTGCCGAGGGCATCGAAACCGAGAGGCAGCTGGAGATGCTGCGCGGTATGCGCTGCGATCTGGTTCAGGGATTCCATCTCGGGCGCCCGACCACGCCTGAGGCGATCGCTAAGCTCCTTGGTCTCCGGCAGCGCTAACCGGGAGTCTGCAGTCGTCCCTCTCCCAGTATGAGCAGCTCCCGGAGCTGGCTGTCTAGCGCGGCCACATGGCGGATCGGCTGACCGGCACCTCGAACGGTGTGGCAAGCGGTAGTGATCAACGAGGTCGTTTGACGAAACGCGGGGTCAGAAGTTGTAGCTCAGCGTCGCCTTGAGCTGGATTACCGGGTCCAGCAAAGTTCCGGCCATGCGACACTGGATGCAGAAGTGCAGAAGATGAACGAACGCGCACAACCGCTACCGGTCATGCCGGACACCATGGACAACAGCACACTGGAATTGGTGGTGCCGATGCAGTTCTTCCTAAGATAACGGCCTGCTGGTGGTGGCCACCGTGCAGCTATCCCGTCTTCAGCAGGGTTACAGCGTCATTTCCGTGAAGTCTTCAAAGGTATCCGGCGTGACATAAATCGCCTCATTGGCGTGAGGAAATTGCTGGTAGAACGTTTCAAGTGCCTCGTCGTGGCGAAGCTTCGGCTCGCCATAGGTCACCTGAATGGGCGTCGCCCCCTGCGGCGTGTTGACCACAAAGTCCACTTCGCCCTTGCCTTTCCAATAGCTGATATCGGCGGTCTTGCGGCGCAATACCAGATAGACCAGGTTTTCAAAGTCCTTGCCCAGGTCCTGCCCGGCGCGGCTGCTGACGGCCCGACGCAGGCTAGTATCAATGGCGTAATACTTACGATTGTGCCGTGCCCGTTTGGCTTCGGAATAGGCAAAATAGGGACAACTGAATAGCAAATAGGCATCCTCACAGGCCTGCAGATAATGGCTGACGGTTTCTGGGCTCAATTGCACCGCACCGGCGATACGGCGCAAGCTCAATTCCGAGCCCACCGAATCCATGACCATCTTCGCCACCCCCTGCAAGGGCCGGCTCGATTTGGCCGATACCCGTTCACGAATATCCTTCTCGACGATATCCAGGAAATACTGCTGTAGCAGCCGCTCGGGCTGCGGAAACTCCAGCGCGGCAGGAAAGCCGCCCCGGCGGATAAACTGCTCCAGATCACCCGGTGTTGCCCGCTGCCTGAATTCCGATAGATCAAAGGGAAACAGCTCATGGCGCAAATGCCGCCCGGTCAGCGAGCTGGCCAGCTCGCCCCCCAGCAACTGGCTGTTCGAACCGGTGACCACAAAACAGTGGCCGCTATTCGTTTCCAGGCGCGTGTTCAGCCACTTCTGCCAGTCCGCTACGTTCTGGATTTCATCGAGAAAGAAGGTCAGCTTCCGTCGGCTGCCTTTGGTTGACAGCTCATAAAGTTGATCCAGCATCCTTGCATCCAGGTTATCCAGCAGACGTGGATCCTCAAAGTTGATGAAAACCGCCTGATCCTCGGCCAGCTGATTGGCCGCCATTAACTGGCGTAGCAGTGTCGACTTGCCGCAGCGGCGCACCCCCTGGATCACCGTGACCACTTCCGGCACAAGAACACAGTGCTCCGCGATGGCTCGTGGCACTGTGCCCGAGGGCTGGGCAGACCAGGCTGACCAGTCCGCCAGGATGTTGTGTAGGGTCGTGTTGTCCAACATCGGGTGTTCCGTAATTAATATATGTCCATTTTGATGGACAAATCCAACATTGTCTAGTCAGCTGGACAAATGGCTTCCTTACTAAGCGTGCCAGAAAACGATGCGTTTACACGCAAATGCAAATCATTATTATTAATGGTAAGTAATCGCGTCCACATCATTGATACTTGGCATCAACACCGAGGAGGTCGACGGCTACTTCCTGCTCAATGGCCGGCTGAGCTACGCGCTACCGATGCTCGCCGACGGCAGCGAGGTCTTCTTGGCGCTCGAGAACCTGACCAATACCGACTACGAATACCGTCCCGACTATCCGATGCCGGGCACGACGGCGATGCTTGGCGTGAATCTGGCCTTACGCTAAGTGGTGTCTGGTAAGTGATCCGCAACGCGCCGGAATCGGCCGTTGAGC
Organism: Halochromatium sp.; assembly: GCA_010912705.1. Lineage (GTDB taxonomy): Bacteria > Pseudomonadota > Gammaproteobacteria > Chromatiales > Chromatiaceae > Lamprobacter. The sequence goes on along the minus strand of POWB01000001.1, from coordinate 177,861 downwards.
CGTCTCCGGCGGCGTTGTCGCCTCTTTTTCCTCGGCCGTTGCAGCTACCAATTCCGTGACGGCCACAGTAGTGGCCATGGTCGCTTCCGCTTGGATGCTGGCATCGCTTGCGACCACAGGCGCGGCAGCTGCAGGCCCGACGGCGGCCAGCACGCCTGCAGGCTCTCCATCGCCACCGGCCGGCCGCCCATAACCACTCATTCCGAGTTCCAAGACAATCGCCACCGGCTCAGGAGCGGGCGAGGACGACAACCGCGGCACCAAGGCGAGTGCCAGCGCCGCGTGCAGGACAACGGCGAGCAGGAGCGCGATGAGCCAATGGCGAATCTGCAATTCCATCGCGGCAGGATTCAGTCTTGGCAGATCAACCCTGATACCCCGACTCGCATCAGGCTTGATTGAACGCAGTGCGGCGTCCCGCTTCGCCAGACGCGCCAACCGCGCTGATCGTTGGCCGCTGCTGCGCGGCTGCCGAGGGCTCGTGCATGGGCTCGTTCAGCGAACGCGTGAAGATCCGCGTCACGGCATCCTCCATGCGATGCGCGCAACGCTCGACGCGACGCTCCAGCCAGCTATGCAACAGCACCACTGGGATGGCGACACTCAAACCGGCGGCGGTCGTCAGTAAGGCTTGCCAGATCCCGCCTGACAAGACTGAGGGGTCGACCTGACTGCCCGACGAGGCGAGCTGCCGAAACGCCTCAATCATGCCGAGGACGGTGCCGAGCAGCCCCAACAAAGGGCTCAGCGTGGCGATCACCTCGAGCGCACGCAACCAGCTGCGCAGTTGCTCGAGTTGAGCGCTTGCGGAGCGGGTGAGCTCCTCACGAAGCAGGTCGAGGCCAGCGGCGGACTGAGCCGATGCTTGCCGGAGCCCGCGAATCGCCTCAGCGACAAGGCGGGCACTCGGCTGCCGATTGTCTCCGATCGCCTGCTGTGCCGCATCCGCATCGCCTTGAGACCAGCAGGCGAGGGCGGTCTCGACCGGCTGCCGTGCATTCAAGCGCAGCCGTGAGAACTGCCAGAGCTTCGCCAGCACGATGGTCAGCGCGGTGACCGACATGATCGCCAACACCAGCAGCACCGGACCTCCATGGCCCGCCAGATCGATCAGCGGTGCGAGCGTCTCTTGCAGTGGTGTGATGTCGGCTGCTGCGTCTGGCACCACGGCAGCCGAAGACAGGGGCTCGGTGTCCTGCAGGTTTTGCATCGCAGCATCGATTGCCGTCTCGTTGGCAATGGATAAGGTTTCAGTCTGCTGATCATTCATGGTCTGCGCTCTCACAGCCTCGCATGGCGACGGGCGGGTCGGGCTGACACCTGTTGGGCGTTCAAGCCGATCCCTTGATGGGTGGCGTCCCACTCGTTGGAAAGCCAGGATCGCTAGGACGGAAAAGCAACGACTGTTGCATCGAGGTTGCTTGGTGTTTTATGTTATACCATCACGTTCATGCCCTAAACCCCTGCTGATCAATGAGGCCGAACCTGATGCACAAGCTCCATCGCACATTCTTAGCGGGGCTGCTCATCGGCAGTCCGGCCACGTCACTGCTCGCGCAACCGATGAACGACGACCAGGAGTTCTCGATTGAGCTCGATGCCATCGAGGTCACCGCCGGTGTGCCGGTGCCGGGCGATCCGCTGTTGCAGGCGGCGAACATTGCGGTGCTCTCCGGCGAAGACCTGCGTCGCCGCCAGCGGTTCACGCTCGGCGAGACCCTGGAGACCTTGCCTGGCGTCGCCTCGATCACCGCCGGAAACATGGTCGGCAAGCCGGTGATTCGCGGCCTCAGCGGGAATCAGATCCAGGTCTTGTCGAACGGCATCGGTGTCGACTACCAGCAGTACGGCGAGCGTCATCCACCCAACATCGATCCCTTCCTTGCCGGGCGCATCGAGGTGGTGCGTGGCGCCTCCAGTCTGCTCTACGGCTCGGGTGCGCTCGGCGGCGCCATCGATGTGCAGGCACCGGCCTTCGTGTTCATGCCCGAGGGCGAGAGTGAAGCCGTTGCCGATACGCTGTTTGTCTATCACAGCAACAACGAACAATGGGATACCGGCGCCAAGGCGCGTGCGAGCAACGATCGGTTCAGCCTGGATGTCGGCATCATGAGCCGATCCGCAGGCAACCTGACGACCCCCAATGCCGCGACCGCCGCCGAGTCCGGCAATCCGAGCGATCCCAAGTTTACCGGCGAGCTTCCCTTCACCAACTTCGATCAGCTCAACGCCCAGTTCGGCGCTGGCGTGCTGACCGACGTGGGCGAATTCGGCGTCCGCTATAACCAATGGAACAACGAGAACAACTTTCTGCTGCCGACCGGCCAAGGCATCGGTCTGTGGCTGAACAATGACCAGCTCCAGCTGACGGGCGCCATGCCGCTCGCCTCCGACTGGGAGCTGAAGCCGACCCTGTCATGGCAGCACAACCTGCGTCGCGCCAATAGCCCCGGACAGCCACTGAGCGCCGGCTATGATGGGACCATCCATCTCGAATTCGATCGCTATGTCGCCCGGCTTGAGGCCATTCATGGGCCGCTCGGACCCTTCGATGGCGGCACCTTGGGCGTCGAGTACAGCAACAAGATCCAATACTCGCGCGGGACCACGGTGCTAGCGCCGGGCGGTGAGGTCAGCAACCTGGCGCTGTTCGCCTTCGAGAGCAAAGACATTGGCGACTGGACGCTGCAAGCGGGGCTGCGCCACGACTGGCACTCCGTGACCGGGGATGCCGGCAAGACTCGGGCGCCGGTGAATTTCGTGGGCCGCGACTCACATGACTATTCGGTCTTCACCGGGTCGCTCGGTGCGGTCTATCGCCTCACCGATCAAGTGGCGATTGCGTCTAATCTCGGCCGCGGCTTCCGCGCACCAAGCCTGTTCGAACTCTATGCAGACGGTGTCCACGGCGGCGTGGCCGCGATTCAGGAGGGTGATCCCAACCTGGAGCCGGAGAAATCCATCAACGTCGATCTGGGCCTACGCTGGAACACCCCCCGGCTGCAGGGCAGCGCGACGGTCTATCGCAACGCCATCAGCGACTACATCTATCTCCAAGATACCGGCCGGTCGCGCAATGGTCTGCCGATCTTCGCCTACCAGCAGGACGACGCGCTACTGACCGGACTCGAGCTGGAAGCTAACTGGCAGTTGACCGATCAGCTTGAGCTCAGCGGCACCCTGGATCTGGTGCGGGGCACCAACGATCGCACCGACGAGGATCTGCCCTTGCTGCCGGCCGATTCGTTGCGGCTCGAGGCGACCTACTGGTTTGCTGAGCGCGGACCGATTCGCGAGCCCTATCTGACCCTAGGCATGCGCCATGCCGCAGCAAAAGACGCGGCGCCTGGCGAGCCTTTCTCGCAGTTTGATCTGCTGCCCTTTGGGACCGCCTCGACCGATGCCTACACGCTGGCGGATCTGGATCTGGGCTTTGCCTTCCGTGCCTTCGGCAACCGCTTGGCGCGGGTCGATCTGACGGTGCGCAATCTGTTCGATACCGAGTACCGCGATTTTCTCGATACCTATAAGGGCTATGCGCTGAGCCCGGGGCGTGATATCCGGCTCAGCTTGAGTGTGCCGTTTGGGGGGTGATGATGCTGAACGGATTTTACGAGTCGTTGCTCGATAGGATGAAGTTAACCTCCAGGAATACTGATCACTCCGGGTGACTCCGGATGCTCAACGCCTTGCAGCGCTCTGAGGCACATCAACGACTGAGTCTCGCTGTTGTCCTTGAGCGCGAGACTCGAGCGCCCGTCGGACTATTCCGGAACCTCATCGATCGATTAGCATTGCAGCACCGTGCGACCGGTATGCCCCGAGACATCAGGTGAGTCTTCGCGCATCGCCTCAGACGGGAGCGATTGATCATGCTGAATGCGCAGCCAGCACGCTACGATGAACAAGAGGAGCTCAATGGCCTGCTGGAGCTGATGAGCGGGGTGTTGCGTCGTTTTGCCGGATTGGGTGATGACGATATTGATACCGGTATCCAGGCGGCGTTGGAATCGATCGGTCGCTTCGCTGAGGTTGATCGTAGCTACCTGTTTCTGATCGATCCGCCGTTCTTCGATAACACCCATGAGTGGTGCGCGCCCGGCATTCCTGCGGAGATCGACAATCTGCAGCGCGTGCCGATGGATCGCATCCACTGGTGGATGCCGCTGCTTGAGGCGGGAGAGTTCGTCTATATCCCTGATATCAGTGCGCTGCCCGATGAGCGCGTCCTGGAGCGCGACGAGCTGGGACAGCAAGGGATTCAGTCGCTGATTGTCGTGCCCTTGCTCGGCCCAGAGCGCTTGCATGGGTTCATTGGCTTCGACTCGGTCCGCCAGACCCGCGTTTGGCGTCGGCCAGCCAGGTTCCTGCTACGCGCGGTCGCCGATGCGATGCTGGGTGCCCTATTGCGGCGGGAGGCCTTGGATGCGCTGCGCGAGAGCCAGGCGGCATCGCAGCATCGTGCTCTCCATGATCCGTTGACCGGGCTCGCAAATCGCGCGCTGCTGCTTGAGCGTCTTGAGCACTGTCGGCTACGTGCCCGCGATCGGCGCGAACTCCTGGCCATTTGCTTCATGGACCTCGACAATTTCAAGCTGGTCAATGATGCCGTTGGTCATCATATCGGCGATCAGCTATTGATCGATGTCGCCAAACGGCTTGAGGCCAACACGGCTTCTGGCGATCTGGTCGCACGCTTTGGCGGCGATGAGTTCGTTGTGGTCTTTCACGGCATGGAGCGCACGGCCGAGATGATCGATGCCGAGGCCCAGCGCTTGCTGCGCCAGTTTGAGCCGCCCTTCCAGCTCTCGGGCCGTGCCTATCGAATCAGCGCCAGTGCGGGATTGGTGATCCAGGACGGACAGATCGATTGCCACGAGCTTCTGCGCGATGCGGATGCCGCGATGTACCAGGCTAAGGCACTGGGCGGTGCGCGGCTGCAGCACTTTGACGCGCCGCTTCGTGCGCGCCTGATCGAGCGCATCGAGCTTGCGCAGGACCTTCGTGACAGTGAGCGACGCGGGGAGCTGCAGCTCTACTTCCAGCCCTTTTTCGACGCCCGGCAACGACGTCCGGTTGGGGTCGAGGCCCTGCTGCGATGGCAGCATCCGACACGTGGCCTGGTGTCGCCGGCGGCCTTCATCCCCATCGCTGAAGAAACCGGGCATATCATTGAGCTGGGCGCCTGGGTGCTCGACAGCGCACTGGCGCAGCTGCGCCAATGGCGGTCGACTTATCCAGTGGCGCGAGACTTCAGCATGGCCGTAAACATCTCCGCCCATCAGCTTGCCAGCAGTGGTCTTGTGGCCATGATCAAGCAGGCGCTGGAACGGCATCAGGTTCCACCGAGCGTGCTCTGGCTCGAGCTGACCGAGAGCAGTGTGATGAACGAGGTGGAGCGCGCTCGGCAAACCTTACATCGACTGCGCGCGCTCGGTGTCCTGTTGGCAATCGATGACTTCGGGACTGGCTACTCGTCACTGGCCTATCTGCGCGATCTGCCTGTCAATCTGCTAAAACTCGACCGTGCCTTCATCGCGGCGATGCATCAGAGCAAGCGTGATCAACGGATCGTTGCGGTGGTAACGACATTGGCCCACGAGCTGGGCCTTAGGACCATCGCTGAAGGTGTCGAGACCTCCTCGCAACTGCGGCAGCTCGCAGCGTTTGATTGTGACCTGGTGCAAGGCTTCCATCTGATGAAACCAGCACCGGCTGAAGTGATCGACCGACTGCTTGAGCAGGTGACCGATTGAGCAGCTGTGGATACGCTCTTGAGATTGACGCTTCTAGCGCCCTTTGTTGCTGGTGCTGTTGTCATACATAAAAATAATTCGTATGCTCTGTGCCTCAGCCGGGCTGGGAAAGCTCCGGACACCCTTGCCATGCAGGGCTGCTCGTATTCCTGATTTCGACCTCGAGAAGGCCGATCTTGAGAGACCACGCGGCCTTGCTGAGGAGCACCGATCATGCGTCAAACGAGTCTTTCTGGCCGAGCGGTGTTGGTTTTGGCCGCACTCACTGCTCAGTCCTCGCTCTCACGCGCCGAGCAGCCGCTCGCGTTGGAGCTACCACCGATCGAGGTCGTTGCCACACCGATCATTGCTGGCAACGAGGTCGACGACTTCGCGGGCGTCTCATCGGTGGTTGGCGAACAGCAGATCCGTGATCTCAATGCGCAGGATGTGCAATCGGCACTGCGGCGGACGCCAGGAGTCAGCATCTCGCGCTACAACCCGGTCGGCTCTTTTGGCGGCGGCGAGGGCGGGGCGGTCTTTGTGCGGGGGCTCGGCTCGAGCCGGCCGGGCGGTGAGGTCAAGACCTATATCGACGGCGTGCCAGTGATGATGGGTGTCTTCAATCATCCGCTGATGGATATCTTACCGATCGATGCCGCGCGCGATATCGAGGTGATCAAGGGCGCGCAACCGCACCGCTTCGGCAACACCTTCAGCGCGATCAATCTGTCTCCGAAACGGATGCTCAGCGATGGTGAGCGGCTCGAGCTGCAGCTCGCTGGAGGCAGCTATAGCACCTACGTGCAGACCTTGGAGGCCGGTTACCGCAAAGGTCCCTTCGATGCCTACATGAGTCAGGGCTATCGGCGCTCCGACGGCGCGCGGGATCGCGCCGACGGCCGTTTGAGTGATGTCTACGGCCGGCTCGGCTATGCGCTCGACAGCCATTGGGACCTGTCCTTGACCGCCTTGCATAGCGACAATCGCGCCAGTGATCCAGGCGAGCAAGGCAGGCCAGAGACCCGTGAGGGCGACTACGCCACGCGCCTCAGTCTCGGCATCCTGACCTTGTCGCACGAGCATGAGCAGGCTTCAGGATCATTGAAGCTCTACTGGAACGAGGGCGAGGGTGATTGGACCGATCAGGCGCCCCCGTCAGGGAACACGCTGACCGATTGGGAGCAGTACGGTCTGCGCTTTACCGAGACCTGGCGCGCCTGGTCTGGCGGAGAGCTGCTGTTCGGGCTCGATCTCGATCGCGTCAGCGGAAAGACCCGTTTCGAGCCAACCAATGCACCAAGCAGCACCTTCAACGGGCCGACCTTTGGCTTGGATTCGCCCTACATCGCGGTGAATCATCGGTTCGGGGTTGGCGGTGGCTGGGAGCTGATCCCATCGGCGGGGTTGCGCTACTACAGTCACAATGCGTTTGGAGACGAGTGGGCACCACAGGCGGGTCTGATTGCCCGCAATGCCAGTACTGAGCTGTATGCGACCTACGCACGCGGGGTCAACTATCCAGGACTCGACGTTGTCGTCTTTTCGCAGAGCATCATTCCGCCGCTGGGCGAGTCATGGCGCGATCTCGAGGCAGAGACTTTGGATCACTTTGAGATTGGCGTCCGACAACAGCTCGGGCCGCGCCTGCATGGCGAGCTCACCGCCTTCTATGACGACGGCGACAACCGTTACGTGATCGATCCGCCGCCACCACCGCCGCCTCGTTACGCCAATCTGGGCGCGTTTCGCATCCGCGGCGCGGAGCTGACCCTTAATGCCGCACCGCGGGACGATCTTGCGCTCTTCGCCGGCCTGACCCTGCTCGATACGGACCCCGCGGATCTACCCTATGCACCGGATACCTCCGTCAGCCTGGGTGCTAACTGGCAGGCGACGCCGCGGATACAGCTCAATCTCGATGCTGAGTATGTGTCGTCGATGCAGGTGTTATCGCAAGCGCGGCGATTCGAGGCCGTCAATACCGAGGAAGTTGACGGCTTCTTCCTGCTCAATGGCCGGTTGAGCTACGCGCTACCGATGCTCGCCGACGGCAGCGAGGTCTTCTTAGCGCTTGAGAACCTGACCGATACAGACTACGCGTATCGTCCGGACTATCCGATGCCCGGCACCACAGCGATGCTTGGCGTGAATCTCGCTTTGCGGTGAAGGGTGAGTGATGAGTGATCCGCAACGCGCCTTCTTTGACGAACGGGCCGAGGGTTGGGAGCAGCGCTGTTACCCGGCCGAGACCCGCGCGCGACTGGCCGACCTGGTGGATGGGCTGGAGTTCTCGGAGGTCTCGACCCTGCTCGATCTGGGTGCAGGGACCGGCGTCCTTTATCCCGATCTGCGCCGGGCTCTTGGGCCGAGCACACGGATTCTCGCGCTCGATATCTCTCACGCCATGCTCCGCCAAGGCGCGGACAAGCCGTGGCAACCGGGCGATCTGCGCATCCAAGGCACTGCGCTTGCGCTGCCGCTGGCCGACGCCAGTCTCGACATGGTCCTTTGCTTCGCAGCCTTTCCGCATTTTTCCGATTCAACGCAGGCGCTAACCGAGATGGCGCGGGTGACCCGTCGTGGTGGTCAGGTCGTGATCGCGCATCTAATGAGCCGCGATGAGTTGCGGGAGCATCACGGACGTCACCATGCCGTTGCGCGCGATCTACTCCCTACGGAGGCGGAGATGCAGGATCTGTTTGCGCGAGCTGGGATGTCGAGCCTCGAGATCAACGATCGTCCGGGGTTGTACCTGGCTCGTGGCATTGCCGGCTGTGGCTAGAGCTAGAAGAGCGCTGGCCAGGGCTGGCTAGAGCGCAGGCTAAGGCCGGGGCTGGCTAGGGCAAGGGCGCTGGCTGCGGCTGATTGGTGACGCGGTGAGCTGGGCGAGTAGTCATACGCTTATGGATTTTGTAATATTGTGCTCCTTGTTCGCTGCGTGCCCCTGGACCGGAGATCATCATGAGGCAAGCCAGAAATCGAGCGGTTGGATGCGGTCTGGGTCGGCGTGCGTTTCTAAGAGGGGCTGCACTGCTGTCCTTGTCGAGCGTGTCGGCCTTGCTGCCGCTGGAAGTGATTGCGGCTGACACGCCTGGTTCGGCTGCTGCGCCGCAACCGCCATCGACTCAGTCGCCCTTGCAAGTGGTCGCGCTTGGTCCGGGTGCGTTGCGACTGCTGGTTTATCTGAACGCGACCGACGGGCTCTGCGCGATCGAGGCGATGGAGCAGCGCGGCCCGAGCGGTCGGCCCTATACCTTGATGCTGGGTGAGCTGAGCGAAACGCTGCCGGTGATCGGCCCGGGTGGTGTGGGGCGTCTGCCGGATCTGGAGCGGCTGCTGATGGTCAAACCCGACCTAGCGGTGGCCGTCACGCTCGACGAGCAGCAGCTGCGGATGCTGGAGCAGCGCGCAGGCATCCCGGTGCTGCTGCTCAGCTACGGCGACATCGGCGAGCTGCAGCTGCCGGTCTTTGCCGACTCGCTGCGGCGATTGGCGGAGCCACTCGGGCGCCAAGCGCGTGCCGAGGCGCTGCTCGACGCCATCGATGCCTCACTCGCCGAGCTGGCGACCCGGGTGGCGGATGTCGAGCCCGTGCCGGCCTACATCGGCGGTATCAGTCTCAAGGGTCAGCAGGGGCTGGCCAGCACCCAGGCGGGCCATCTGCCGCTGCGCTGGGCCGGTGCCGACAACCTCGCTGACCGAATCGCAGAATCTGGGCATCGCTTTATCGATCTCGAACAGTTGCTGGCCTGGAACCCGCCCGTCCTCTTCATCGACGGCGGCGGCCTGCCGGCGGTGCTGAAAGAGGTTGCGATCAATCCGGGGCTGTTCGCGGCGCTGGATGCGGTGCAGCGCGGTCAGGTCTTCGCGACCTTGCCATTCAATGCCTATAACACCAACGTTGAGCATGCCTTGATCAACGCCTGGTTCATGGCGTCGCGGCTCTATCCGGAGCAGTTCCCGGCGTTTGATCCGGTCGCCAAGGCGGATGCGATCTACCGCGACTTCTATGGCGAGCCACTCTATGCGCGTCTGCGTGCAGAGGGGCAGGAGAGCCAGCCGGGATTCGCGCGGGTTGACCTGCTGACCGGCGAGGTTGACCCGCTACCGCACCCTGGCGACTGACATCCCTCGCGATCGACCTATCCGAGCAACCACCTCAGGTTTTCGGTTGAACATTCTGGTGCAGGCACTTGCCAAACCGTCAGCTGTTCAAGCGGATGATGCGGCTCCGTCGCCGCGTCGAGCCTACCAGCGTTTGCTCCAGCAGCGGCTGCTGCTCGGGCTGGCCATGCTCGCCGCGCTCGCGCTGCTGCTGCTCATTGCGCTCGGCAGCGGCTCCTACCAGCTTGGCCCGAGCGCGGTCGCAGCGGCATTGCTGGCCGGCCCATCGCCAGCGGATCAGGAGCAGCTGGTCGCCGCGCAGGTGATCTGGAGCTTGCGCCTGCCGCGAGTGAGTGCAGCCTTGCTGGCCGGCGCCTCCTTGGGTCTGGCTGGGGCCGTGCTGCAAGGGCTGCTGCGCAATCCGCTGGCCTCGCCCTTTACCCTCGGCATCTCGCAAGGGGCCGCACTTGGCGCGACCTGTGCCATCGTGCTCTTCGATGCCGGTGCGCTGCATGCGGTGGGTACCGAAGCCATGACCCTGCAGGCGCCGATGAGTGTGGTTGGCTTGGCACTAGCCGGTGGTCTCGGCGCTGCAGCGCTGATCCTAATGATCGGAACGCTGCGCGGCCTGACCCCTGAGGCGGTGGTCTTGGCCGGCATCGCCCTCGGCGCCTTTGCCAGCGCGGCGACCATGATCGTTCAATACTTCGCCTCCGACACCCAGGCCGCGGCGACCCTGTTCTGGACCTTCGGCGATCTTGGCCGCGCCGGCTGGTCCGAGGTGGCTTGGCTTGCGGCGGCGCTGGTCGCGATTGGGGTCTGGCCGCTGCGTGCGGCTTGGCATTACAACGCGCTCGCCTGGGGTGATGATCTTGCCCGCGGACTCGGGGTCTCGGTTGCCCGACAACGGTTGATCGGTACGGCCGCAGCCGCCGCGCTGGCCGCGATCACCACCGCTTTTCTCGGCGTGATCGGCTTCATCGGGCTGATCGCGCCGCATCTGATCCGCCTGCTGATCGGTGGTGATCAGCGCTTTCTGCTGCCGTTCTCGGCGCTCGCCGGGGCGCTGATCCTACTCGGCGCCGATACCTTGGCGCGGGTGCTGATTGCGCCGGTGATGCTGCCGGTTGGGGCAGTCACCGCGCTGCTCGGTGCACCGCTGTTGCTGGTGCTCCTGCTGCGCCAACGGCGCTGACCGCGATGCTCGAGATCGACCGACTCTCTTTTTCCTATGCGCGGGGCACTTCGAGCAAGGCGGTGGGGCGACATGGCGCTCGTGGTGCTTTCTGTGACGTCTCTGCCGACAGTGCTGTCGGCAACCGCCGTCCGCTGCTGCTGGACCAGCTGAATCTGTCGGTCGCCTCTGGCGAGCTGCTTGCGGTACTGGGTCCGAATGGCGTCGGCAAATCAACCCTGCTCAAGCTCATCGCGGGACTCTTGCCGTGCAAGCAAGGCCGGATTGGCATCGATACCACTGATTTGAGCGCGCTGAGCCGGCGCGAGCGGGCGCAGCGCATCGCCTATCTGCCGCAGATGACCGAGATCGCGCCGGTGACAGTGTTCGAGGCGGTGCTGCTCGGTCGTCTGCCGCATCTCGGGCTGCAGCCAAGCGAGCGCGATTTGGCGATGGTCGATACGATGCTCTGTGATCTTGGGCTAGCGCCGCTGAGCGGCCGGCGCGTCGGTCGCCTCAGTGGCGGCGAGCTGCAGAAGGTGGTGATCGCGCGCGCGCTGGTTCAAGAGCCACGGCTGTTGCTGCTCGATGAGCCGGTGAATCATCTCGATCTGCGCAACCAGATCGCCGTGTTACAGAGCATCCAGGCGCTGACGCGCGCGCATGCGCTCATCACCTTGGTCGTCCTGCACGATCTGAATCTCGCCCTGCGCTTCGCCGACCGCTTCCTGCTGTTGGGACCGCGTGCAGCAGTCACCACCGGTCGCATGGATGTGCTCGCATCCGAGGCTGTCGGCGCGGCCTATGGGATCAAGGTGATCCGAGGTGAGGTTGGTGGGCAGCCGGTGATGGTGCCTGTCGTCTCTGCTGCCTCATAGCGGATAGCCCGAGCGGATAGCCCGAACGGATCATTCGGCATCGCTCGTGGCTCGCACACTCTCGTGGTCCGAACCTAGCAATCATGGCGCGGCGCCACCCCGGAAAAGCTTGCAAGCCATCGAGTCCCGCTTCAGGTGCTAATCGTATTGCGATACGTTCGCGTTTGCGATATAGTGCGCATCGAGTTGCCACTGACCAAACCGCCTCACTGGACTTACCGAGATGAAAGACCAACCAACGTCCGCCTTCGCCCTCGCTATGGCCGATGAGGGCCAGCGCGTGCGGGTGGTCGGACTGCGGGCCGGCCGCAGCCTCGATCGTCGGCTGACAGACCTGGGGCTGAACATCGGCAGTGAGCTATGCGTGCTGCAGCGCCAGGGCGGCGGTCTGGTGGTCTTGCGCGATCAGGCGCGAATCGCACTTGGTGGTGGCATGGCCACTAAGATCATCGTCGCCCCAGCCTGAAGCGGCTCCCAACCCGCTGCACCTAGGAAAATGAGTCGCATGAGATTCAGGTTAGCGGTCATGGTCATGGCCAGCCACCAAGGGCACCACTTAGGAGCACAACACAATGAATCTGAAAGACATGGCCGTGGGCGAGACCGGCATCGTTGCCGGCTTTGCCGAAGGCGGCCGCCCTTACCGCAAGAAGCTCCTGTCGATGGGCCTGACCCCAGGCACGGAATTCAGTATCAGCCGGGTCGCGCCCATGGGTGATCCGGTCGAGATCCAGCTGCGTGGCTTCAAGCTCAGCTTGCGCCGCGGTGAGGCAGAGACCATCCAAGTGGAGCTGCGATGATGAGCGAGCCCTATCGAATCGGCGTGGTTGGCAACCCCAACTGCGGCAAGACCACCCTGTTCAATGCGCTCACCGGCGCCAAGCAACGGGTCGGCAACTGGCCCGGGGTAACGGTCGAGCGCAAGATCGGCCGCTATCAGCTCGAGGATGCGACCTTTGAGCTGGTCGACCTACCGGGCACCTATGCACTGGATGTGACCAGCGAAGACGTCTCGTTGGACGAGAAGATCGCCCGCGATTACGTGCACGGCGGCGAGGCCGACCTGATCCTCAATATCGTCGATGCCTCCAATCTGGAGCGCAACCTCTACCTGACCTCGCAGCTGTTGGAGATGCGCCGGCCGATGCTGGTCGCGCTCAACATGATGGATGCCGCTGAGGCGGCCGGCCTGCGGATCGACATCGATCGTCTTGCCGAGCAGCTTGGCTGTCCGGTGGTGCCGGTGGTTGCGGTCAAGCGCGAGGGCGTCAAAGCCCTGAAGCAGGCACTGGCCAAGGCCGTGGTGGAGAAGCCGCTGTCTGGCGCCGAGCTGCGCTATGACGGTGCACTCGAGCAAGCCATCACGGCACTGCGGCCCAAGCTCGAGCGTGCCGCGCAGGCGGCTGGCGCCGATCCGCGGTGGCTCGCCTCGCGACTGCTCGAAGGCGACGACCTCGCGCTGGCGATCGGCGCCGATCGCGTCAGCGCGGCGGAGCTGGACGCCCTGCGCGACGCGCTGCCAGACGATGTCGACATCCTGCTCGCCGACGGCCGCTACGGCTTCGCCCACCGCGTCAGCAACGCGGCGGTGAAGCGCAAGGCCCAGGTCTCGCGCAGTCTCTCCGATCGCATCGATCAGGTCATGCTCAATCGTGCGCTGGGGATTCCGATCTTCCTCGCCGCGATGTATCTGATGTTCATGTTCACCATCAACATCGGTGGTGCCTTCATCGATTTCTTTGACGGTTTTGCCGGCATCCTCTTCGTCGATGGCGTGGCCGAAGGGCTGGCAGCCATCGGCGCACCGGAGTGGCTGATCGTGGTCCTCGCCAACGGCGTCGGCGGCGGTATCCAAGTGGTCGCCACCTTCATCCCCGTGATCGCGGCGCTCTATCTGTTCCTGTCGATGCTTGAGGACAGCGGCTACATGGCGCGCGCGGCCTTCGTCATGGATCGCGCGATGCGCGCGGTCGGGTTGCCCGGCAAATCTTTCGTGCCGCTGATCGTCGGCTTCGGCTGCAATGTGCCGGCGATCATGGCGACCCGCACCCTCGAGCAACAGCGCGATCGCATCATGACCATCGTCATGGCGCCGTTCATGTCCTGCGGCGCCCGGCTGCCGGTCTACGCCTTGTTTGCCGCCGCGTTCTTCCCGATCGGCGGCCAAAACGTCGTCTTCGGGCTCTATCTGATCGGCATCGCCATCGCCGTGCTGACCGGGCTGATCATGAAGAACACCCTGTTGCAAGGCCCCACCACGCCCTTCGTCATGGAGCTGCCGGCCTATCACCTGCCGACAATCAAGGGCGTGAGCCTACGCACCTGGGAGCGCACGAATAGCTTCGTCTTCCGTGCCGGCAAGATCATCGTGCCGATGGTTCTGGTATTGAACTTCCTTAACGCGCTCGGCACCGATGGCAGCTTCGGCAACGAAGACAGCGATCAATCGGTGCTCAGCGAGGTCGGGCGTGGTATTGCGCCGGCCTTCGCGCCCATGGGTCTCGACGCCGAGAACTGGCCGGCAACCGTCGGCATCTTCACCGGCGTGCTGGCGAAGGAGGCGGTGGTTGGCACCCTGGACTCGATGTACAGCGCGATGGCGCAAGCTGACGCCGCTGCCGCCGGTGAGGCCGAGGCGCCGGTCGAACCCTTCGATCTCTGGAGCGGTGTCAGCGCGTCGCTGGCGACTATCCCCGCCAATCTGAGCGATGCACTCGGCAGCTGGGGTGATCCGCTTGGGCTCGCCGTTGGCGACCTGAGCGATCCGGCGCTGGCCGCGGAGGAGCAGGCCGTCTCCACAGGCATCTTCGGCGCCATGCAGTCGCGCTTCGATGGTGCCGCAGGGGCCTTCGCCTATCTGCTGTTCATTCTGCTGTACTTCCCCTGCACGGCCGCACTGGCCGCGGTCTACCGCGAGACCAACCTGGGATGGACCCTGTTCGTCGCCGGCTGGACCACGGGCATCGCCTACATCGCGGCGACGGTCTTCTATCAAGCCGCGATCTTTGCCCGCAACCCAGCGCTCTCAGCGAGCTGGATCGGCGCCATGTTGGCGTTGTTCATCAGCGTGATCTTGGCGCTGCGCTGGTGGGGCATGCGCGAGAAGCGGCGTCTGTTCCGAGCGATGGCCACCGACGCAGTCTGATGATCCTCTCCCAGCTCAGTCAATACATCGCCCAGCATCGGCGGGTCTCTGTGCAGGATATGGCGCACCACTTCGATGCCGATACCGATGCGCTGCGGGCGATGCTCGAGGTCTTGGAGCGCAAAGGCCGGGTGCGTAAGCTACCCGTTGGCGGGCTCTGCAGCAGCAGCGGCTGCAGCAAGTGCGGCCTCAGCCCGCCGGAGCTCTACGAACCGATCGAACGCTGACGAGACCCCATGATGCCATTCCACAGTGTCGACGCCTGGCAGCACCAGCACGATTTCAGCACCAGCGCCGAGCTCAAGGCCGAGCGAAGAACGCGTTGGGTGGTCTATCTGACGCTGGTGACCATGATAGTGGAACTCACCGCTGGCTGGCTGACCGGCTCGATGGCGCTGCTGGCCGACGGCTGGCACATGGGCAGCCATGCGGCGGCGCTTGGCTTGAGTGTCTTCGCCTATGGTCTCGCGCGGCGTTGGGCCAAGCATCCGAGCTTCACCTTCGGCACGGGCAAGATTCCGACCCTCGCCGGCTACAGCAGCGCCCTGCTGCTCGGGCTGGGTGCCCTCTGGATGCTGGTCGAATCCATCAGTCGGCTGTTCCAACCGATCGAGATCCGCTATGCCGATGCGATGCTGGTCGCCTGTCTCGGGCTGTTGGTGAATCTGGCCAGTGCTTGGATCTTGGCGCAGGGTGGTGGCCACGATCATGGCCACGGACATTATCACGGACATAGCCATGGACATGCCCACGACCATGGTCCTGATAATGACCATTATCACGCGCCCCCTCATCCGCACGGCGCCGAGCACAAGGACCACAACCTGCGTGCTGCCTACCTGCATGTGCTCGCCGATGCCATGACCTCCTTGCTGGCGATCACTGCGCTCGGGGCCGGTATGCTGTTCGGCTGGGGTTTCCTCGATCCGGTCATGGGGATGGTCGGCGCCGCCTTGATCGGCAGTTGGTCTTGGAGCCTGGCCCGCGACAGCGCCCGGTCCCTGCTCGACGCCGAGGACCATAGCGAGATCGCCGCCCGCATTCGTACCACGCTCGAGTCAGATCCAGATCTTGCGATCGCCGATCTGCATCTTTGGCGCATTGGCGCAGCCAGCCGTGCCTGCATCCTTTCGCTGGTCACTCATGCTCCGCAGCCGGTCGAGACCTACAAGGAACGCCTGCGAGCAATTCCTGGCCTCGATCACCTGACCATTGAGGTCCAACAGTGTCGTGATCAACGCTGCATCGCTAGTGACCCTGCTGCGAGAGAACCCCAGACCGAGCACTAGCACCTCAGGTCAGGTCATGACGCGCGGGCCATCCATTCCCATGCGCTCCGGGTCACTTGGGACTGTTAGCGCCGGCGTGAACATGTCGCCAAACAGCCAGTTTGAACATGCAGTCGGAACAAACCTGCATGACGCTGCCCACACGGGGTGTCGCTTGACAACGTTCAATCGGAAGCACCGGTCACGATGGGCCGCAATACGCACCAGCAAGCCGCGCTCTGAGATGCGGACAGGGGGCCGACGCCTCTCCAGCGAGCCTGGGCACTGCGCTCTCGGGCTGACGCCGCTTTTAACCAGCCGTGATTGGCAGCTGCGTCTGCGTCACCGCAGCGCCGGTCGGGCGCGACTGCAGCTGCCAGTGCTACGGCGCGAGCCTGAGCTGGCCGACCGTCTCAGCGCTGCGCTCGAGATCGATCCATTGATCCGCTCGGTTCGCCTGAATCCGCGCTGCGCCAGCCTGGTCGTTCATCATGCGCTGGACCACTGCTCGGATGCGGCCTTGATGGTACAGCTGATGAGGCGGCTTGAGCCCCTGAGTCTGGCCTGGCATGTCTCTGAAGTGCAGGGCGTTGTCGGCAGGATCGAGCCAGATTTGGCATTGGGCTCAGCCTCGGCATTAGGCTCAGCTTCGGCTGCAGAGGAAGCGGATCAGCGTCGCGAGGCGGCTGTTCAGAAGCCGATCGCAGCCCAGGCAAGTCGCTTAACGAGATCCCGTCGTTCAAGCTTGACTTGGGCCCTAGCCGATGTGCCGATTCGCCAAGGCGCTTTGGCTCGCGATCGGCTGCCGCGCTTGCAGCAGAAGCCGCCATCGGCGGTGCGCTCGCGGCGATCATCACGGCGGCCGAGCTGCTGGCTCTGTGCTCTGCATCGCCGATTCATGCGCTGGATGGCTCGCCTCTTGTTGCGCTGCTGGTGGCAGGGGCGCTGAGAGGGGGAGAAGAAGGCCGGCTGCTGCGCGAGGCCGTCGGCCACGGACACCTGATTGGCCTCATCAATGATGGCGATATCGCCATCGCCTGGCCCGGCTTCAGCGACTTCTGAGAGTGCGTAAAGAAAAAACTGTCCATTCAAATCAGCCGCCAGGCGACGTCGGTCCCGGCGCGCAAGGGCAGGATCTCGTCCGAGCCTGTGCGGATCAGCTCGGGCACCGACCAGGCCTGGGCTTCCAGGGTGATCCTGTCGTCATTCCTGGGCAGGCCGTAGAAATCCGGGCCATGGAAGCTCGCAAAGCCTTCGAGTCGATCCAAGGCATCGGCGTCGGCGAAGACCTCGGCATACAGCTCGATCGCCACCGGCGCACTGTAGATGCCGGCACAGCCGCAGCCCGACTCCTTGGCGTTTTTTGGATGCGGTGCCGAATCCGTACCGAGAAAGAACTTCGGATCACCGCTGGTGGCCGCTTTCACCAAGGCCTGACGATGGGTTTCGCGCTTGAGCAACGGCAGGCAGTAATGGTGCGGTCGCAAACCGCCCTCGAAGATCGCGTTGCGATTCAGTAACAGATGATGAACGGTGATGGTTGCCGCGACCCGCTCGGAGGCTTCCAGCACGTAGTCGACCGCGTCCTGGGTCGTGACGTGCTCGAGCACGGTGCGCAGGGCCGGAAACCGCGTATTGATCTGCTGTAAATGCCGCTCGATAAACACCGCTTCTCGGTCGAAGACATCGATCTCCCGGTCGGTGACTTCACCGTGCAGCAACAGCGGAAGATCGACCTCCTGCATGGTCTCGAGCACCGCATCAACCTTGTTCAGATCCCGAACCCCGTTCTCGGAATTGGTCGTTGCGCCGGCCGGATAAACCTTGACCGCATAGATCGCGTCTGAGGCCTTGGCCCGACGGATCTCGTCTGGCGAGGTGTTTTTGGTCAAGTACAGTGTCATCAGCGGATCGAAGGTCATGCCCTCGGGAACCGCCGCCAGAATGCGCCTGCGATAGGCCTCGGCCTCGGCCACTGTGGTCACCGGCGGCTTTAGGTTGGGCATCACGATGGCTCGCGCGAAGCAACGAGCTGTGTCCGCAATCACTGTCTTCAGCATGTCACCATCGCGCAGATGGAGATGCCAATCATCGGGTTTGGTTATTCGGAGTTGCTGGTTTGACATTCCAAACTGGAGGATCAGGTTGTTGCTGCAACTGCTGTCATGCCGCGATCATCTTACTCTCTGACGGCTGATCTGACGGGCTGTTTCTTGTACTTTCCCGTAAAACATCCATCGTGGCTTGGACGGCCTTGTGACGATCCGGATAATCTGACACGTCCTCGTGATCGAGGATTTTCAAGTTCCGAAGGCGCTTCTTAGCGGGTTCGCTGGCGCCTGCAACCATCAGCTGCCCCCCGCCTCCAGCTCTCGCCGCAGCGCCCGCAATACCTTCCAGCGCCGGCAGCGTCGGGAGATCGGCCAGGATAAAAAGGTATCGCGCAGCCAGACGCGCAGTCTTGTTTGTCCGGGGGCTGAACGCAGAGCAGGCTCCGGTCCCCGAATCCAGGGTGTCGCATCCGCGGCCTGCGGTGCGAGTCCATCAATCCCTTTAGCCATGCTGGGGTTGCGAGGGTTACTGTTCGGCATCGCTTCACTCTCTCGTGTTGCCCGATGACCAGACAGTACCATAGCGGACAACAAATACAAATCACTCGCATTAAACTGAGAAAAGTGATGGTTTCTTCGTCAGGATTGGGGTTGACGAACAGGCAAGAGCTGCTAACCTAAGTGAGAATCGTTCTCAAAATAGCGATCCTCCAGCCAGCCCCAACGTCGAGTTCGACGGCCAGCCGGATCTGTTCAAGACCACTTGGGCCTCGAGGCCCGATGACGGAGACACTGGCATGCAACACAACTCAAACGGCACCGCTAATCTAATCCTCGCTCTTGATGCCCTCCCACTGCATCTGCCGCCTGAGCAGCTCAAGGCGCGTCTCGCGGACCTGATCCGGGCCTCGGTCAGTCAGGGGGCAGCGGCTGTGGCGGAGACAGTCGTGCGCCATTTTCAGGCGCTGTCCCTGCACCCGCAGCTCGCGGCCGATCTGGATCAGCGCGCCGCCTATTGCCGTGGTGCACACCATTGGCGTGGACTGGCCGCAATCGGCGAGCGCCCTGTGAGCCACTTTACTGGGCGCGTTCCAGCAGGAGCCCTCTAATGGCAAGCCCTTACCTGACCGACTTCAGCGCCGGGCTCGCCAATGCGCATTCGGCTGCGACCGGGCCGGAGACGAGCGCGCGGTCCTTGTCTGGAGTACGACCTGTGTCTGGACCTTTGGGCGAGTTGAATGCCGAGCAGCAGGTTGTTGGGCACAAGCCGCTGTCCAAACAGAAGCAGATTCATGGTCCGGGGTCGGTGCCAGTGCCCATGCCCATGCCCATGCCCATGCCCATGCCGCTGCAGCCTTCCGAGCAGGTTCGCTACCTCGGGCATTGGCCAGAGCTTTTGGCGGATCTGGCGCTCCTTGGGCGCGTCTGGGTCGAGACCGGGCAGCCCGGTTTTCGCATCGCCCAGCGTCAGCGGCTCGGTGGACTGCGGGTGCAGGGCATGCTGGGTTATCTGGACAGGCCTGAGTATCAACTGCGGGTCCTGCTCGATCAGTGCTATGCGCTGGTCTCCCGAGACGATCAGCAGGGCTTGGTAATCGAAGACGCGACTCAGCAGCCGTTGGTAAGGGTTCAATTGGAGGCTGGGACGCATCCGCTGCCGTTGCATCTGCTCTTATCCAGCCTTGGGGCCAATGGGCGCCGCGTGGTGCCAGCGTCACCGCAACAGGATGAGCGGCAGATGGCTGCGCTCGAGCGGCATGCGATCCACCGCTTGCAGCGCGATTGTCAGGCCTTGGAGCCGGAGTCGGAACTGGAGATGAAAGGCCCCGAGTCGGGGTCTTTTGGACCAGGGCTTGCTCGGTCCGAGTTGACGGGGTCAAAGGTTCCAGGATCAGGGCTAGTCCTAGGACTAGGATCAGGGCTTTCTGGGCTGAGCTTCCGCGATTTGGCCGAGCTGAGTGGGCGCCTGAGTCTGAATCCCGTGCCTTGGTGGCGGGCTGCGGCGCGCGGTGATGAGCATGCGATCGCGGTCGATCCATCGTTGGTGCCCTGTGCGCTCGAGACGCTCGTCGATCAGGTGCATCCGCTGGCGCTGAGTAGCGGAAGCACGGGTTGGGTCAGCCGCTCGATCCAACAGTTCTATGGCCACGCCTATATCGATGGGCAGCTCTCACTGCGCGGTGATGATGCGCGACTCGAGCTTGATGTGCGTGCGATCGACAGCGCTTGGGTTGTCGGCGAGCGCATCGGGGAGATCGATCGGCGCTCGCTTCGGCTCTACGACGAAGAGGGTCGAGCTATGGCGATCATCGCCTCCGCCTCCGCCTCCGCTGCCGCTGCCGCTGCCGACCGCGACGGCTGCGCAGACGAATGGAGCACCGGGGTGGCCGACACGGTTGAACCTCGGTCGGCTACTTGCCCCCCGTTTCGGTCTCAGGGTTACAGCCGATTCCGACGAGACGAGGCGCGGCTTTGGACCACCTTGATGAACGCGTTGACCAGTTGAGTGCTTCCGTCATGTGTCAAAAATGTCAACGATTTGGTTCCAAGCTGCGCCAGGCGATCTCGGGATCAGCGCTGCCTAGCGTCGACCTCGGGCCGGTCGAGGCGCTTGAACAGGCGATACCAGAACAGGCCTCCGAACAGGCTCCCGAACAGGCGTCCAAACAGGCGACCGAGTCGCGTGGCGGCACTCGGGGACGCAGCCGGCTCTGGGAGGCGTGTTTGACCTAGATCTGGCGGGGCGTCGCATTCTCTGCGTCGGCGGACGCAGCGATCTGGCGCCGCGCTACCGCGATCTGGTGCAGCGCTGCAACGGCGAACTGATCCGCCACGACGGCGGCCTCGAGGACAGCCAACAGCGCCTAGAAGCGGTGCTGGCGAGTGCCGATGCGGTGATCTGTCCGGCCGACGCCGTCAGCCACAACGCCTACTCGCGAACCAAGCGCTTCTGTAATCGGATGGGCAAGCCCTGTGTGCTGGTGCCGCGCTCAAGCCTGGGTGCCTTTGCTCAGGCCCTGACGGCGCTTGCCGATCCTCCCGACCAGCAGGCGCCGCAGGGCCCGTTCAGCCTGGACAATGAACGGATGCTACGAGCGCGTCAGGCAGCCTGAGCCGAGAGACCCGGCCTGGTCGGCTTGATGCTGTTCTCCTTCAGACTGGTTGATTCAAGATGCTTAAAAACCCCAATAAGGGGAGGGGTGCTGCAATGCGGACACCAAGCAATGACCCGTTGACTGCCGTGCGGACATCCGTTCGGACATCCGTGCGGACATCCGCTCGGACATCCGTTCTGACAGCAGTCCGGCATGGATGGAGAAAGGCTTGCCGGGTGGCTCGCGCGATGAGCGCAGGCCAGCCTGGAGCAGTCGGATTGATGCCAGCCGTGCTGATCGTCGGGCTGGCACTTGGGCTGATGCTCTGGGCTTTACCCTCACAGGAGGTCGGCGCTCGATCGACCTTGCAGTCGCTGACGATGCCAGCCCATCTGGGCTCACTGGCTGAGCGCTGAGCAGAACGCCGGTCAGGGATTGTCATAACGTAATGCGATCGGTTATCATAAAGCTTCATTATTCAGGGTGCCGATCAGGAGCGACATGATGAGCGAAGCGGAGCGTGAGGCAGCAGGCGCGGGTGGGTCGCGGCATGCGGGCGGTGGAGCAGAGACTGGGAGTTCGTCTGCGCAACAGGTAAACGCTGGACCTCAACCGCAGGCTGCGGCAAGGGGGCCTGCTCAGCAGACGCCAGGCCCAGCGGGAGCTGATGCGAGCGGCGGCCAGTTCGGGGCTTACCCAACTCAAGGGGCGCCTGGCTATGCGGTCCAGCACCAGGCCTATGACCAGCACCCATTTCAGCCTCAGCCTCAGCCTCAGCCTCAGCCTCAGCCTCAGCCTCACTATCAGCCCCAGTTCCAGCCTCAGTATCCACCCGGACATCAACCGGGCTATCAGCCTCAGGACCATCCCCAGCAGTACCATCCCCAGCAGGTCGCGCATGGACAGGGCGGCTATGGCTATCCGTATCCAGGGCCAGCCATGGGGGCTCCTGCTTATTCAGGTGCTTATGCCCCCCATCAGGCTGCTGGGTATCCGCCACCGGGATATCAGGCCTATGCAGCGGGTGCGATGCCCCACCAGGGAGCACCCATGGGCGCACATTCAGCGGGAATGGCAGGCGCAGGGCAGGGGCTAGGTCCCGGCCCACAAGCGGGGATGCAGCAACTGTTCGAAGAGCTTGCCGAGGGCGGCAATGGACTCAACACCCTGACACGGATGTTCAGCCTTGACGACACCGAGTTCTGGAAGGGGGCGCTGGTGGGTGCTGCCGCAGTGCTGCTGCTGACCAACGATCAGGTCCAGGATGCCCTGTTCAAGTCGGGAGCCAAAGCCAAGAGCGCCGTGAAGAGCGGCACTGACAAACTGAAAGAGCGCGTGTCGGCATCGTCTGTTAAAGAGGCCGATTCATGAGCGATGATCATCTCGCGCTGATGCAAACCTCGGCTCCCTTCTCTTCGACATACTATCCGACCTACTATCCGACCTACTATCCGGCGGTGCCTGCCAATGCTCCGGCTTTGCTCACCGACCATTACCCCCTCACCGATGGCCGCTTTCTGGTCCCTGGATCGGCTCCTGCGGATGGCTGCTCGGCGATCGCCCAACTCGCCCTGCTCGGTGCCGTGATCGGCGGCTCGGCCGCGGCGGGTGCCAATATCCGTCGGCTGCAGCGCGAGGAGGTCGATACAGCAGACGCCCTGGCCGATACCGCCCGAGCCGCCTTGGCGACCGCTGCAGCCAGCGCCGTCGCTGGCGCTGCGGCCAGCGCTGTCCGCCAGCAGGGTCTGCTGCGGCTCGGCGTGCTCTTTGCCAGTGGCACGGCGGTGATGTATGGCATTCAGCGCTACCTTGAGCGAGGTACTGACGCATGAGTCGGGCGGAGCAGGGCATGCAGCGCCAGCGCCATGGGGTGGCCAAGAACCTCGCCGAAGGCATCGGTGGCCTGATCGTCGGCGCCGCGCTCGTGGTGCTGGCCAGTCAATGGCTCAAGCGTCGCCGCAAGGACGCCTTGACGACAGATCACACCGATGCCGATGCCGATGCCGATGTCGAGACTGGGTCCGCCGATCACTCCGCGCCCGCAACCACCGACACCAAGGCCTCACACTCATCCGGGAGCGACGCTTATGAGCCAGTACGATGACCGATCCTGGTATCCGCCTATGGCCAGTAGCCAAGGGATGCCAGCCTACCCTGTGTCTTGCAATTCAACGCCTTACAGTCCGAGCGCAGCGTTCCAGATGGCCAAGCTCGGCGCCCTGATTGGGCTCACCGGCGCGGGGGCCATGAATCTGCATCGCTACCAGCAGGGCGAGCTGGCGCCCAGTGAGGCGGCGCTCAACACGCTGCGTGCCGGCGTTGCCTCCGGGTTGGCGACCGCTGCGGCAACCTTGGTGGCCAGTCAGTTTCGCAGTCCGACCTTGGCGATCGCCGCCACCTTGGTCACTGGCACGGCGGCGATGTATGCGCTGAATGCCCCGGCGCCGTCGAAGCCTGACCAGGCTCCTGATTTGCCGAGCACCGAGACCGATGCCGAGCCTGCTTAAACGGCTGAATGCAGACTTTCCAGGCTGAATCTAGGGTCCGCGGATGAGCCGAATGTCATCCGCGAGACGCTGTTTTTAACCTCCTACACGAGCCTCTGATCATGAGCAATTATGCCAATCCGCAAGGACCTGTTCCGCCCGGTCAGCCGCCAGCGCAAGCATCCTCTCACCCTTATAACTCCCAGCCCTCGATGCCAGGTGCACCCGTGCAAGGCGCGCCCATGCAAGGTGCCGCGATGGGCTCAGGCCAGGCGATGCATCAGGGCTATGCGCCCCAGCAGCCAGGGATGATGCCGGCCGGCGGCTATTACGCTGGCTATCATCCTGCCTATCAGCAGATGCAGCAGATGCCGATGGCTGCTCCCGGTGCCCCGATGGCCGCAGCACCGGGTGCCGGAGCCATGCCAGGCAGCGGTTATTCAGCACAGGCCGCCTCCTCGTCGTTCTTGAACCTTGGCAACGACCGCTTCCTCAAGGGCTTGTTGATCGGCGCTGCGGCCGCCTATCTGCTCACCAATGAGAGCGTTCAGCGCACCGCGATCAAGGGCGTCGTCAAGCTTTGGGGCGGTCTACAGGGCGGGGTCGAGGAGATCAAGGAGCGCTTCCACGATGCCGAGGCCGAGATCCAGGCCTCGGAGTCACACAAGGACGCCTGAGCCCGCGCTCAACGCCGAAACCCTGCAGCTGCTCTCATCGCGTCCGTGGCGCTCACTAACTACCGAATCATCCATGAGGTGCCAGGCCGCTTGCGCCTGCGCATCCCGGCCTTGGGCGAACCCGGCTATGAGGCCTCGGCGCTCGAGGATTGGATCGACGCCGCGGCGCCGACCCTGGAGGTGCGCGCCAATCGGTCCGCGCGTACGCTGATCATCCACTACCAGGGCGGTGCGGAGGCGCGGCGCTCGCTCTTGCGTCGGCTCGAGCACTTCTCCGGCGAGCTGATCCCCGGCTACAGCGAGGATGGCCTGCGCGACGCCGAGATCGCGCCGATGATCACGACCCTGTTCACGCTGGCGGCGCTGCCATTCTTGACGCCCAGAATGCGGGTCGTGCTCACCTTCGCCAACGTCGGCTCCACCCTCGCCAAGGGCGCCGACACCCTGATCCATGAAGGCATTAAGGTCGAGGTACTGGATGCACTCGCGGTCGGCCTCGCCGCCGCCAACGGCAAGCTGTTCACCGCCAATCTGACCGATCTGCTGCTCGATCTGGGCTCGTTCCTGGAGCGCCGCACCCAGCGCCAGTCCGATCGGCTGCTGCGCCGCCTGTTGCGACCCGATCCGGCCATGGCCTGGGTCGAGCGTGACGGCGAGCTGGTACAGGTCTCCGGTGATGAAGTGCGCACCGGCGAGACGGTGGTCGTCGGTGTCGGCGAGACCGTTCCGGTCGACAGCCATGTCATCGATGGCTTGGCGCTGGTCAATCAGGCCGGCGTCACCGGCGAGGATGTGCCCGTGCGCAAGGAGGCGCCGGCGCGGGTCATCGCCGGCTCGGTGCTGGTGGAAGGGCGCCTGCGGCTCGAAGCCACGCGCGTGGGCGAGGATACCACCACCGCACGGGTCTCGCGCTTCATCCAAACCTCCTTGGCCGAGCAGGCGGCGACGCAACGCCTGGCCGATGAGTTGGCCGACAAACGGGTCTATCTCACCCTCGGCACCGGTGCTGCCGTCTATGCGCTGACCCGCGATCTGGCGAGGCTGCAGTCGGTGTTCCTGGTCGATTATTCCTGCGCACTGAAGCTCGGCACCCCGGTCGCGTTCAAGTCCGGGATGTCGCGCGCCGCCGAGCATGGCGTGCTGATGAAGGGCGGCGAGGCGATCGAGACCCTGGCCGAGATCGATACCCTGGTGTTCGACAAGACCGGCACCCTGACCC
This sequence comes from Halochromatium sp., assembly GCA_010912705.1. Classification (GTDB taxonomy): domain Bacteria; phylum Pseudomonadota; class Gammaproteobacteria; order Chromatiales; family Chromatiaceae; genus Lamprobacter. The sequence continues at coordinate 152,026 of POWB01000001.1, read as the reverse complement.
ACAGCGATCTGCTGGTCACCGATGTCGTCGTGCTGCCCGGCAGCTGTGCCTGCACCGAGACCGAGCTGCTGGCGATGGTGGCCTCGGTCGAGGAGCATGCCAGCCATCCGATTGCCCAGGCCGTGGTCGAGGCTGCCCGCGAGCGCGATCTGGCGCATATCTCCCACGGCGAGGTCGACTATCTGGTTGCCCATGGCCTGCAGGCCGAGCTTGACGGCGGGCGCATCGTGGTCGGCAGCCGGCATTATCTGGAAGCGCATAGGGCGATCGACTTCCAGGTCCATCAGGCGCAGATCGACGCGTTGCAAGCCGAAGGCAAGACGCTGCTGTTCGTCGGCAACGCCGAGGGTGCGGTCGGGCTGATCGCGCTGCGCGACAGCTTGCGCGAGGAGGCCCCGGCGGCGCTCGCGCGGCTGCGTGCGCTGGGCATCAAGCAGTTGATCATGATCACCGGCGATCGGCGCGAAAAGGGCGAGGCGCTAGCCGCCGAGCTGGGGCTCGATGCCGTGTATGCCGAGATGGCGCCCGAGGACAAGGCCAGCGTGATCGAAGGCCTGCAGCAGGACGGGCACAAGGTCGGCTTTGTCGGCGACGGCGTCAACGACGGGCCGGCGCTGGCAGTGGCCGATGTCGGCATCGCGATGCCGCGCGGCGCCGACATCGCTCGCGCCACCGCCGATGTGGTGCTGATGGACGATCGGCTGCAAGCGGTGGCCGATGCCCGCGAGATCGCAGCCAAGACCATGCATCTGATCCAGCAGAACTTCACCGCTGCGGTGGGCATCAATACCGGTGTGCTGACCGGCGCCGTGCTCGGCTGGCTGTCGCCAGTTGCTAGCGCGCTGCTGCACAACGGCTCGACCATCGGCATCCTGGTCAATGCGCTCAAAGGGGTTTCGCTGGAGGCCGAGTCGCAAGGATGACGGCTCGCAGAACCAGTCTTTTTGTGCTGTAAGATATAGTCTTCTATCTTGAGCTAGGCTTGGGATGGACCCGGAGGGGTGGCAATCTGCGCCTGTTCACGCCTATCCTTGAACAATTTTCCCTGTGGCGAGGACAGTGAAGATGGTCGCGATATCGCTCAAGTTGCCCGATGATCTGGTCGAAAAAAGTACTCGATTTGCCAAGCGTCTCGGGATCACGCATGCGCAACTGATACAACAGGCGCTTCAGCACGAACTGCTGGACATCCAGCGTGAACAGGAGCAGCGGGCGATGGCGTCTAGCTTGCGCGCGATGAGCGATGATCAAGACTACCTTGCAGAAGCGGATGCGCTGGACCAAGAGTTCGCGGAAACCCTTGCTCATGAGCCGGAGGGTTGGTGGAAAGGTCATTCCCACTGAACTGCGGCGCGGTGCACCTGGCTCGGCTCGATCCAGTCAAGGGCGCTGAGGTTGGCAAATGCCGTCCGGTCGTCCTCTTGACTGCGCAGTATCTGCTCGATGTCGATCCGCCAGTCGTCTTCATCTGTCCACTGAGCAGTCGATCAGACCCTGCCTTTTCTGCAATCCACCTTGCCATACCGGTCCGTGATCAGCTGCAGAGCGCGAGCTATGCCTTGATTGAGCACTGCCGTGCGATCTCCCGCCGACGGATTCTCTCAGACAGAATTGCGCAGCTCAGTGGCGATGAGATCGACACGATTCTAAGCCGCTTAGCCCGCATGCTCGGCCGTTGAGGTCGGTCCCGTCGCGCGACGCCGTTTCTCCTGCCATTGCATCAAGAGATCCCAGCCCACTGGCACGACAAAGATCGTCAGGATGGTCGCGGCTGCAAGCCCGGCCACGAAGGTGGAGGCCATGCTGCCCCAAACCACCGAGTAGCTCGGGATGCCAAGCGCCATCGGCAGTAGACCTAGGCTGGTGGTCAGGGTCGTCAGCAGAATCGGGCGCAGACGGAGGTTGACGCTTTCTCGGATGGCGTTGAAGCGGTCATAACCCTCCCGATAGCGTCGATTGATAAACGAGAGCAGCACGAGGGCATCATTGATCACCACACCAGTCACGCCGACGACTGCGATAAAGCTGTTCACTGTGAACAACGACTGGCTCAGCAACTTGCCGAAGACCACGCCGATGATCGCGAACATGACCGTTGATAGGATAAGGGCCGGCTGTGCGTAAGATCTGAACTGGACGGCCAGGATCAGATAGATCAGCAGGACCGCAACGAAGAAGGCGCGAGTAAGACTCTCGAACGAGCGCTGCGTATCCTCAAACTCACCGCCAAAGATCAGATGCGCGCCGGGAAAACGTGCGCCCAAATCGCGGTCGCGCTCGCGCGCCCAGGCCACCACGCTTGCCGCCGAAATGGGCGCACCAGTCTCGATATTGGCAGTGATCACACGCGAGCGCAGCCGTTGATAGCGACGGAGTTCGCTCGGCTCGCTAAGGTAGCTCAACTGCAACACATCGCCGAGGCGCACTGCCCCAGCCAGGTCTTCCAACACCGGCGTCATCAACGCAGCGTCCGGGCTTACGATACGCGTTGGGTCGAGGCCGACCTTGATGTCGATCTCTTCATCATTAAGCCGGAACTTGCCGAGATATCGACCGTCCATCACTGCCGCTGCGAGACCAATGGCCTGACCCTGCATCAGCCCAAGCTCACCGGCGCGCTCGGAGTCGATACTCAGGCGCATCACCCGCGCAGGCGCGGCACGACCAGCATCGAGTTGAGTAAGATAAGGGGCGAGCTCAGGCTCGCTCGTCAGTTCCGCAGCGAGGGTATCGGCTAAACCGGCCACATCCTGGTCATTGTGACCGACCACCTGGATATTCACGTCCTTGCCCGTGGGCGGACCTTCTTTTTCGGCGCGCACCCTGATCTCGAAGTCTTTGCTCCCATGAGCGGCAACCAGTCTCGCGTGCACCTGTTCGAGGTGTTCGAGCGGGTCATTGAACGCGCGTTCATCCTTCTCGGGCAAGGAGACCATCAGCGTACCGAAATTGCGCGCGTACTCTTCATCGTAATCCTCGTTGACGATGAAACCGGCAAACGCAGCAATTGAACTCGAGTAGCCTGGGCCGTCCTCAAGCAAGTCGAGGCTGATGGCCCGCAGCTTTTCGTCCATCACTTCAAGCGGGGTATCGGGGCGCCCTTCGACGAAGACGTATTACAGGTTGTAATCGTCCGGGAAGACGCATGACCAGATGGCATGCCTTAACCGCCCCATAGACCATCTTGTCGCTCTCGACCGCGCCGGTGCGCGAATGGCCCATGATGATGCTTGGTCGCAGCACCACCCAGGGCAGTGAGGATTCACGCACCAAGCGCTCGCCGAGATATTTGGTCTCCTCGTAGGGGTTACGAAACCTGGGCGACGGTAGCAGGCCATCCTCGGGCACGGGCGCCGAGGTCAGGCCGCAGACATAGGCGGTGCTGATATGGAAGAACCGCTGCACATCAAGCTGTTTGGCGAGCTTTAGCGCCTGACGAGTGCCCTCGATGTTCACGCGCTCAAGCTGAGCGCGCTTGTCTTCATGGAACTCGGTCAATCCGGCGAGATGCCAGAATTCATCGATGACGGGAAGTTGCTCAGCGAACGACCCGGAGTCGCTGAGGTCGCCGGCGAGCGCATGGCAACGGGTTGGGTCAAGCTCCAGCGCGGCGAGGCGTTGCTGAGCGCTGGTCTGGCCCTTGGGTCGAACAAGGGCATGGACACGGCTCTGCGGATCATCCCGCAACAGCTCAGTGACGAAATGCCGGCCCAAAAAACCGGTCGCGCCGGTGATCAAGATCCTCTTCATACGTCCTTCCCGTCGACTGGTTGGACAGTCAAGCTTCGGTGGCCGAGAAGGACCCGCTCATAGACCCGACAGTGATGATGTCATCTTGACACCAGACCGCTGCAGGTTAGTGCTGACACTATTCCGGTGTCAAGTCATGGCCTGGTGTGCTGTCATGGGGATTGCCGATGAAGGGGTGCGATTGACCCTGCGGTTGCCGGAAGCCTTGCGCGACCGGCTGCTGCAGCGCTCGCGCAAGAATCGGCGGAGCATGAATAGCGAGATCATCGCGATACTCGGCGAGGCGGCGGACCTAGACCCGGTTTACAGGTCTAAAGCACGAGGCGTTGAGCAGGTCGAGGAGTCATTGTCCAGCGAGGTCGTGCAACAGATGCTGGACGAATATCAACAGCTCTCGCCGCAACAGGCGCACCTCTTGCTCGCGCTGGTGAGGACGATGAATCGGGTTTGATTGGGGATCGGGTGGCGCCGACATCGCCCGCGCCACCGCGGATGTGGTGCTGATGGACGATCGGCTGCAGGCGGTGGCCGATGCGCGCGAGATCGCGGTCAAGACCATGCGCCTGATCCAGCACAACTTCACCGCCGCGGTGGGCATCAACACGGGGGTGCTCGGCGGCGTGGTGATGGGCTGGCTGTCGCCGGTGGTCAGTGCGCTGCTGCACAATGGCTCGACCATCGGCATCTTGGTGAATGCGCTCAAGGGGGTCTCGTTGGAGGCCGAGTCGCAAGGTCAAGGTTCTCCGCAAACGCCGCAACTGGCGCTCACGCACAAGGTCGATTAAGTATCCTGGACCCCACTGGACTGGACCCCACTGGAACCCATGTCCAGGACAGCTTAGGACGCATTCAAGTGAGTCTACGCGCCGTCATTGCAGCGGTTTGGCGCTACCCCAGTGCACTTGACTCAGCGATGAGCTGACTGCGCGAGTCCCCAGGCTCAGAGGTCGGCGCCAAGGTCGGCCAGCCACTGTGCGGCGGGCTCGACCGCGACGGCTCCGCGTTGCTCGCGATGGCGCAGATGGCGAACCAGCAAGGTTGCGCGGGCCTGTGGAAAGCGCGCTGCGGTGGCCGCCAGATAACGCGGAACGGCGGCGTCCGACCATTTGCACTCGACCAGCTGGGTGGGTTGATCGGCATCGCAGACGACAAAATCGATTTCCCGGCCTTCCTTGTCACGAATGTAACTGAGCGTCGCCTCTAGGCCTTCGGCATCGCGCCGCCGTTGCACCTCGGCCTGCAACATCGTGGCGCAGGCATTCTCAAAACGGATACCGTCATCCCCCTTGACCAGCCCCGTGTCGTAGAAATAGACCTTCGGCTCTTTCAGTAAGGCGCGTGCGATGTTGCGGTGAAAAGGACGAACGATGAAGACGACATGCAGCGTCTCGACGCACATTCCGCAGGCACGATCGATACAGATAGGAATTTTTTCGCCACAGATAGCGTCATGTTGTCAAATGGAGTCCGCCGCTGAGACGCCCACCATGGGGGCGCTTCAAGAAAGTACGGAACACGGCCATCAAAACCTGCCTTACTGAGCACGAACGGGCCGGGTCGAGTAGGCTCCCTGATGTTTGTCACGGGGAGAAAACCGATGGCCCATCCATTCGCATCAACGCTCGCATCGCACCAGCAACCGCTCCTCATCGCTCAGGTCAACCATTTGCCGATCGTCGCTGATTTTGCGCGCCGTTTGGACGTGGTGGGGATCGTCAATCGACTCGTGCCGGTTCAGATGGAGGTTCAGCCGGGGATCCTGGTCTTGGGGATGGTGCTCGATACCCTCTCAGGACGATCCCCCTTGTATCACTTGGAACAGGCGTTCTCCGAGGCAGACCGTACACTGCTCTTTGGTGAGGCCCTTCCCGCAGGCTACTTCAGCGATGACAACGCTGGACGGGTGCTCGATCACCTGTTTGAGGCCGGCACGCAAGGGATCTTCTCGGCGTTATCGGTAGCGGCGATGGATCACTTTGCGTTGTCGGCCAAGCATGTCCACTTCGACACCACCTCGGTGAATGTTTATGGGGACTACCCCAACGCCGAGGCGGAGTCAGCCGCGGCTCACATCACCTATGGCTACAGCAAAGACAAACGTCCGGATCTCAAGCAGTTCGTGCTCTCGCTGCTGTGTGTCGAGGGGGGCATTCCCATCGTTGGCAAGCACGAAGATGGCAATGCTTCGGATAAGGCCATCAATCATACCGTGCTCGGTGAGGTGGTCCGCCACCTGCGCGAGCATGGCGTGGCTGAGGATGCGTTCATCTATGTGGCGGACTCGGCGATGGTGACGGAGGAGAACCTGGCTCGAGCACCAAGGTTCATCACGCGCTTGCCGGCGACCTACAACGCCTGCGAGCACGCGATCCTAGCGGCCATCGATGCCGATCGCTGGACGGAGGTGGGCGCCATCGCTGCCACGCCGCCAACGAAGGCGCGCCCCGCGGCGATCTATCGTGTCTCTGAGCAAGCCGTCGAACTTTATGGGAGTCCCTATCGAGCGATCGTCGTGCACTCCAGCGCCCATGACAAGCGTCGCCAGAAACGCCTTGAGCGCGAGTTGGCCGCCTCGCTCACGGCCATCACCGCACAGGCGAAGGCCTGCGAGAGCAAGACCCTGTGCTGCCGGGCGGATGCCGAGGTGGCGGCTCAGGAGGCGATGGCGCAGCGCAGCGCTTATCATCGTCTGCAGGTCAGCGTCGTTGAGCGTCCGCGCTATGGGCGTGGGCGCCCCAAGCGCGATGGCGTACGCACGCCCATCGCCATGGCGTATGGACTCAGCGCCGAGATCCTTGAGGATCAGCCGGCCATCGCTCGGCGTCGCCAGATGGCCGGCTGCTTTGTGCTGCTGAGCAATGTCCCTAGCATAGGTGACGATGGGTATGACGCCGAACTCATCCTCAGAACCTATAAGGAGCAATACGCCATCGAGCGCAACTTCAGCTTCCTCAAGGACGACCAGATCGTCAATGCCTTGTTCCTGAAACGCCCTGAGCGCATTGAAGCGCTCGGTCTGATCCTGCTGATCGCGCTGCTTATCTGGCGCCTCATGGAGCAGGTCATGCGCTCCACCCTAAAAACCACTGAGTCCACCGTGCCGGGTTGGGACAACAAGCCCACCGCACGTCCAAGCGCCTATATGTTGACTTGGACGTTTCGCGGTGTCATGGTGCTTTGCATCGGGCAGACTCGCCAGCTACACCAACCCCTGTCCGCTACACAGCAGGCCTTCCTGAGGGCACTTCAGATACCCGAAGAGCGATTTCTCTATCCCAGATCGAGCGCATGACGGCCGTTGAAAAATACGCGATGTTGCTGGTGATGGGGTGCGGAATGTCCGTTCTATGCCCGCGACGATGAGATCGAGTTCATGGATGCCTATTTCGCAGAGGTCGCTTACTGGGTGCCTGCTAGCGACTTACTGACCGATGCTGCGCTGAAGCTCGCCGCCCGCTCCGAACGCGAGAGATGGGTCATGAGCCTGTTCCTGCGCCTGCTCGAGACCGACGACATGGCAACACTAACGGTTCGAATTTCCAATGATAAGCACATGCGCCTCAAGGCATTAGCTAAGCGCAAGCACATCAGCGTCAACAAGCTTCTGGAAGATCTTTCAACTCACATTCCGCACTCGAATCGTAATCAACTGATTATAAAGGCAATCTTGTTTTTCCGAGAAAAAGACAATGCTAATTATTTCAGAATCTTACGCAAGCTGGTGCGGAATGTACGCTTCATCCCAGCCTTTTGGAAATCGATTACTCATCGCTTTTTCCTCCGTTGTGTCTTCGTCGATAGGCGGTCTTGGCTTTGCCTTACAGTTCATGAGCGGTTTGTGCCGACGATGAGCGGTACCATCTGCCCTATGTTACAGCTGTTGAGCCCTCTGGTAGCGAGCAAGGCTGTCAGCAGAACGAAGCCGGGATGCTGTGACCTTCACTGACGACTGCGTTTCGTTGAAGATCAGGTTTCTGGTCAGCAACCTGTCGGCGCTGCAAGCATGATGAGCAACAGAAACGACGGTAGCCATGGACACCCGGATGAACGGTGGCTTTGACTTTTATCGATTCCTAGATCGCCAGGTGCAACAAGAGTGCGAGGCTCGTGCCCGCTCAGCGACCCTCATGGAGCAAGTACGAGTCCGTGCGCGCCCGATTCTGGAGCGCTTTGGCGCCGAGCGTGCCCTGGTCTTCGGTTCCGTTGCCACAGGACAGGCACGCAAGGATTCTGACCTTGATCTGTTGGTCTTCGGGACCGCCGCTGCCGATTATTGGGCCTTGCGGGCGGAGTTGGAGTTGGTCTGCGGATGCCCCCTTGACCTCCTGACAGAGGCCGATGATCCTCAGGTGACTCAACAGGCCTTAACCCAGGGGGTGACGATCTATGGCCCGGAATCCGCAACTACTGCGCGCGCTGATTGAGGATGAGCTGAAGAAGCTTGCGCGCTTGGAACAGAGCTTCGAGCAGATCGAGACCAAGCTGGCGCTCCCGCCGGATGAGGTGCCGGACTACGATCGCGGCGCGATTGGCTATCTGCTGCATAGCTTCTACAACGGCTGCGAGAACATCTTTCGCGCTATCGCCCGGTTCTTCGAGAACGATCTTGGCGCCGATTCCTGGCATGCGGACCTGCTGCGCCGGATGACGCTGGAGATTGAAGGCTATCGGCCGGCAGTGATCGATGCGGCACTCTTTCAGGTGCTGAACGATTTTCGTGGCTTTCGGCATGTGTTTCGCAACAACTACGGCTTTGAGCTCGATTGGGAGCGCGAGCGACTGGTCGCGCGCCGATTCCCGCAGGCGCTCGCCGAGCTGCGCGTTCAGGTTAGGGTCTTTTTGGAGCGCTTGGAGGTGCTGGAGGATTCATCAGCTGAGCGCGGCAGATCGCTTTGATCGCCGTTTACTTGCGGTTTAGATCTGATCCATCCCCGCGCGCACGCAGCGCAGCACTCCGTAGTCGTACTCGCCGTTCAGGGCATCGAAGGCCGGTTTCAGTGCCATTGCCGAATCAGGAGGGATCTGCTCGAGCGCGTAGCGGATGGTCTTCAACTCCTCTTCGGACAACGACACGGCTTCGCGTAACGGCAGCTCGCCAAGCTCGATGCAGCGCGCGAGATGACTGTAGACGGTGGTGGGCTTGAGCGCGCGCTGTTGGGCAATCTCGTCGATATCGGCTCCGGCGCGCACGAGTACCAAGGTCTCGCGAACGGTGTCGCTGAGGCCGCTTTCCCAGATCCGGCCGCCGGAGGTTGTACCGTATGCGGTGCCAGTGCCCGCGCCCGCGCCAGCTTCGGCCCTACCTCGAGTCCCGGCCGCAGTCCCGGCCCAGCTGCTGGACCCGGTTCCAGCGCCGCTACTGCCTCGTCCAGCGCCCCCTCGGACATCACGCCCGCGCTCAGGGCGCAGCTTCTCTGGTGGCAGCGGTGGCAGGTGTTCGGGACGACCGTGCTCGGACTCGTGCGCCAAGAGTTCGGCGAGGAAGGCCTCGCCATAGCGCTCGAGCTTGACGACGCCGACGCCGCTGATCCGCGCCAGCTCATCGGGGTTGCGGGGGCGGTAAGCGACCAGCTCGCGCAGGGTGCTGTCGGGGAAGACATGGAAGGGTGGTACGCCTTGGTCATCGGCGAGCGCCCGACGGCGGCTGCGCAGACGCTCCCAGAGCGCATTGGCCTCGGGATCAGACGGGGCTGCGGCTGGCGCGCGACGCTCGGCGCTCGAGCGCTTGCGGTCGGGATCGCGACGCAGCTTGACCGTTTGCTCGCCGCGGAAGAGCGGCCGGCAGGCCTCACGGTTGAGCCGCAGCCCGCCATGGCCCTCGATATCGACCTGGGCCAGCCCCGCCGCGACCAACTGTCGATAGACCGACTTCCATTGGTCGGCGCTCAGCTCAGTGCCGATGCCAAAGGTGCTGACCCGATCATGCCCGAAGCGCCGCATGCGCTCGTCGGCCTTGCCGAGCAGTACATTGGTGAGATAGGCGGCGCCGAAACGCTCCTCGGTGCGATGGATGCAGGACAGTGCTTTTTGGGCAATGACCGTGCTGTCATCGTAGCAAGCGACCGGGGTCAGGCAGGTGTCGCAATTGCCGCAGGCCGGGCTGCCGGTCTCGCCGAAATAATCGAGCAGCACCTGACGGCGGCAGCGGGTCGTCTCGCAGAGGCCGAGCAGGGCATTGAGCTTGTGCAGGTCGACCAGCTTGAAACGCTCCTCGGCCTCGGAATTTTCGATGAAGCGTCTGAGGCTGACGACATCGCTGAGCCCGTAGGTCAGCCAGGCATCGGCCGGCAGCCCATCACGGCCGGCGCGCCCGGTCTCTTGATAGTAGGCCTCGATGCTCTTGGGCAGATCCAGGTGGGCGACGAAGCGCACATCGGGCTTGTCGATGCCCATACCAAATGCAATGGTGGCGCAGATGATCACCGCCTCGCCGCGCAGGAATTCGGCCTGATGGGCCTGGCGGATGCGGGCATCGAGCCCGGCGTGATAGGGCAGGGCCTTGAAGCCTTGGGCGGCAAGAAAGTCGGCGGTCTCCTCAACCCGCCGACGCGACAGGCAGTAGACGATGCCGGCATCTTGCGGGTGCTCCTCGCGCAAGAAGCGCAGGAGCTGCTGGCGCGGGCTCTGCTTCTCGACGATGCGGTAGCGGATGTTTGGTCGATCGAAGCTGGAGACGAAGTGCCCGGCCTGTTCGAGCTGAAGGCGGCTGATGATCTCGTTGCGGGTTGGGCCATCGGCGGTGGCGGTGAGTGCGATGCGCGGGATCTGCGGCCAGCGCTCATGCAGACGATTGAGCTGCACGTATTCGGGCCGGAAGTCGTGACCCCATTGCGAGACGCAGTGCGCCTCATCGATCGCAAACAGGGCGATCTGAGCGCGCTCGAGCAGCGCCAAAAAGCGCTCGGTGAGCAGGCGCTCGGGGGCGACATAGAGCAGATCGAGCTGGCTGCTGAGCAATGCCTGTTCGACTTGGCGTTGCTGATCCAGGTCCAGCGATGAGTTCAGGAAGGCCGCGCGCAGGCCGAGCTGTCGCAGGGCGTCGACCTGATCTTGCATTAAGGCGATCAAGGGCGAGACGACGATGCCGGTGCCGGCACGTAACAGCGCTGGGATCTGATAGCAGAGCGATTTGCCGCCGCCGGTCGGCATCAGCACCAGTGCATCGCCACCGCCGACGACATGGCTGATGATCTGCTCTTGCGCGCCGCGGAAGCTGGCGTAGCCGAAGGTACGGCGAAGGATCTCGAGTGCGCTCGTCGTGGTACTTGCATCCATCATTCTTCTCGTCTGTCCAAGTGCCCCTCAATCACAAGCAGTTCATCTTCCAGATCAGCTCGCACTTCAGGTCAATCTTTCGCGGTACGCACACCAACCAATCGCGCTAAGAATACGGCGACGAACATTGGCCCGGCCACCGCCTCAAGCATTGCCAGTGATTGGGCGACCGGTGACAGCGGCGTGATATCGCCGTAACCAAGCGTGCTCAATGTCACGAAGCTGTAGTAGGCCATCTGGACCTCGAGCGCCACAAGGCCTTCTGGTGCCCCGTGCTCAAAGTGCAAGGAGCCGGGATTCAGCGTTTCGATCAGCGCGAAGCCGGCACCGAAGCAGTAGCCCATCAGTACATAGACGCAGATACCGCCATAGATGGTGTCATTGGTCGGCGTACCACGGCGCTGGATATAGACAAAGAGCGCGCCAACGTTGAAGGCGCTGAACAGCAGCCAGAAGCTGAGCGAGATCGGCGCCATGGCGGGTGTTTCGAGCCAGAAGAAGACCCAGCGCGTCGCCATCGCCGGTATCAACAGTAACACCCCGACGACTAAGAGTGTGCGGTTGTGGTAGAGCGAGAAGACGCCAGCTAAGAGCACTGCCGAGGATGCCAGGTTGCCGGCAAGCGCGCCGATTGCCACCGGTACAAGGCTGCTCGCTGTGGCGAGCAGAAGCAAGCTTAGCAGCAGAATGGTAAAGCGCGTTGGGCTCTGATCTCGTGCAGGGTCTTGGTGGTGATGCATCAGCTCAATCGTGTCGGTGCTTGCTGTTCAAACCCGGTGCATGCAATCCCGCAGTCGTCAGTCTGGACTGCTGGTATTGAAGGCCTTGACCCACATGAGGGTCGCGCCGGCAACGGCGGCGGGCATGACGACGAAGTTGAGCACAGGGATCATGGTCAGCGCAGCAGCGGCCGAGCCAAAGCTGAGTGCGGTCAAGCGGCGCTGGCGCAAGCGGGCGCGCTGGTCGCGGAACAGCAGGCCGTGGTTGCCCATCGGAAAATCGCTATATTGGACTGCCAGCATCCAAGCTGTGAACAAGAACCAGATCAGCGGGCCAATCACTGGCACCATCAGCGCCAGGATCAAGAACGGGATGGTCCAGATCAGCGCATAGAGGATCTTCTTGACCTCATCCCAGAGGATGACAGGCAGTTCCTTGATCAGCTTCTGATAGTCGATGGGCGCATCGACAGAGCGTCCGGTGATGATGGCCTCCGCTTTTTCGGCGAGGAGCCCGTTGAACGGTGAGGCGATGAGATTGGCGACCAGCGTGAAGCTGTAGAAGACGATGATCAGCAGGGCCAGTACAAAGATGGGCCAGAGTAGCCAATCGAGCCAGTGCAGCCAGCTTGGCAGTTGCTGCTCCATCCAGCCGAGCGCCGACTCGAAGCGGCTTAGCCCATACCAGATGGCACCGGCAAAGACGCCGATGTTGACCAGCAGGGGGATGATGACAAAACGTCTGAGGCCGGGGCGGGTGATCAGGCGCAGCCCATCGAGCATGTAGGTGGCACCGCGCAGCGGATTCGAAGACATCAAGACCTCGCCGGGGTTTCGTTAATCGGTTAAACACCGCATTCTATAGACTTGCTTGGCGCGCGTCGGTCTCGCGAGACAGCGGCCTCTGAATCTGAGTCGAGCCCGGGCCTTTGCTTCGCTGTCGCGCGCCGATGCCGCATGATGCCTTTTGCCAGGAGCAAACCTGATGACCAATGCACAGCAAGCCTTCGCACAGCTCGCACGACAGCCCGATGACGGGATCGATCTAGCCGCTGCGGCGCTGACGGTGAGTGGCCTATTTCAACAGGATTTGGCCGTCGACGAGACCCTATCAGCTTTGAAGCAGTTGGCGAGCGCGGCCAGCGCACAGGTGCTCCCGCAGACCGATCTGTTCGATCAGGTGAGGGCACTCAATCAGTTCCTGTTCGAGGAGTTAGGCTTCGCCGGCAACCAAGAGGACTTCTACGACCCGCGTAATAGCTTCCTCGATCAGGTGCTGAGCCGCCGGCTTGGGATTCCGATCACGCTCTCGGTGCTCTATATCGAGATCGCCGCTCGCCTAGGTCTGCCGGCCTATGGGGTCGGATTTCCGGGCCATTTCCTGGTTCGCATTGGCCGTGGCGATACGGCCTTGATGCTGGATGCCTATGCCGGTGGGGTCGCGCTGCCGGAGTCCGAGCTGGATCAACGTTTGGCCGATCTCTATGGCCAAGGCACCCTGAGTATCCGCAGCCATCCAGCGCTGCTGCGCCCGGCAACCAAGCGCGAGATCCTGGTGCGCATGCTGCGTAATCTGACCGGTATCTATCGCGATCGTGGTGAGCGCGTCAATCGGCTTGCGGCACTGACGGCTTCACTGACGCTGGCACCGAATCTGCCTGATGAGCTGCGTGAGCGCGGCTTGCTCTATCGCGATCTCGACTATGCACCAGCGGCGCTTGGCGATCTACGCCGCTTCGTTGAAGTCTCCGATGATGCCGAGCAGATTGCTGCTGTCACACGGATTATCGATGAGCTGGGGGGTGAGCCAATGCGCTTGCATTGAGCGCATCTTGTGCGTGGTGAGTGGTGAGTGTGAGGGTTGGACTCAGGTCGGGGTTTTTGTATCCGTTTTGCTGGGGCCTCGGCTTGGTGCCTTGCGATAGCGCACTGTCTTTACCGCCGTATCATCGGCTTGGATGATCTCGAGTGGGTAGCCGCGTAGTTTAAGACTGGTGCCGGGCTCGGGGATGGTCTCGAGATAGTCGAGGATCAGGCCATTGAGGGTCTTAGGCCCACGGGTCGGTAGCGACCAGCGCATGGCCCGGTTTAGCTCACGAATGGTGATGGTGCAGTCGATCAGCAGGCTGCCATCGTCACTGCGATGGATATCGGGATAGGCGTCGGCGGGGTCGGTCGTGAACTCGCCGACGATCTCTTCGAGCAGGTCCGCGAGGGTAATCAGACCCTGGAAATCGCCGTACTCATCGACGACGAGCCCAACCCGCTGGCGGGCGCGTTGGAAATTCACGAGCTGCTGATAGAGGTGGGTACCCTCGGGGACAAAGTAGGGCTCGCGTGCGATTGAGCGCAGATAATCTTTATCCAGCTGACCACGACCGATGCCGTGCTCAAGGAGCGCATGCATCGCGGTGCGTGAATGGATGAGGCCAACCAGGTTGTCGAAGCTACCGTCAAACAGCGGCAATAAAGTGTAATTGGCGCGGCGGATGGCGGCGATGATCTCGTCAGGTGGATCTTGCAGGTCGATGCCTTCGACCTCGTTGCGCGGGATCATGATCTCCTCGACCGTGGCGTTCTCGAGATCAAGGATGGCGATGAGCATGTCGCGGCTCTGCTGCGGGATCATCGCGCCGGCCTCGGTGACCACAGTGCGCAACTCCTCGCGGCTGAGGGCTTGGCCCTGACCCGACTGTGGCCGCACGCCCATCAGGCGCAGTAGGCCATTGGTGATCAGATTGACGGCGGCGACGATCGGATAGAGCAGCTTCAGCAAGGGCGCGTAGATGTACGCGGCCGGATAGGCGATACGCTCTGGATGCAACGCGGCGAGGGTCTTGGGGGTGACCTCGGAGAAGATCAGGATGATCAGCGTCAGCAGGCCGGCAGCCGCAGCGATGGCGCCTTCGCCGCCGAGGCGCAGTGCGATCACCGTGGCGAGCGAGGAGGCGAGGATGTTGACGAAGTTGTTGCCGAGCAGGATCAGGCCGATCAGTCGATCGGGGCGGTCGAGCAGACGTTGGGCAAGGATGGCGCCGTGCTTGCCTTGCTCGGCCTGATGCCGTAACCGATAGCGGTTCAGCGTCATCAGGGCAGTCTCGGAGCCGGAGAAGAAGCCGGACAGCAGCAAGAGCAGGCCGAGCGAGGCGAAGAGGACGGACAGCGGGATCTCGTTCACGATGATGCGTGGCTGGACGGGGTGCGATCAGTCGCCAAAGGATTCGGTGCGGTAGCGGGCCACCTGGATCTGCGGCGACCAATGATCCGGGGCTAGCCCTGCCTTCTGCTTCAGGTGGCGCAGGAAGTCCTCGCGATTGGGCAGCTGTTCCCAGACCGATGGCAGGAAGGTCCCACGCCGACTGCCCTCGCTGAGGATCAGCCCATCGATACCAGGCTCGATCGCCGCGAGCAGCTCGGCCTCGCTGCTGAACGCCATCGGCTGCGACGGCGTCAGCACCGAGATGTGGACCTCAAGGTCATCGAACTCCTGGGCGGAGAGTGGCGCGAAGCGTGGGTCGCGGAAGGCAGCGGCATAGGCGTTCTCAGCGACGTCGCAGGCGAGGGCGGTGACCGCTTCTAGATGGCCAATACAACCGCGCAGCCGGCCCTGGCGCTCAAGTGTGACGAAGCTTGCGCGCTTGGCCTGAAGGGCTGGCGCCTCCTGCTCGGCGACCAGCTGCAGCGCATGCCCCAGCTCGAGGCCCTGTCGAATCGATTGGCGAGCAATCTCGAGCAGGCGCTGCCGCGCGCTCGGATCAAGCGATGATTCGAGTGGCGGTGGGGACGGGGGTGGCGGATCAAGCGAGTTCATAGGCGCCATAGCCTACCACGCGATCGCGTGGTCCTGCGGTATCACCCGAGCTGCGCAGGTCGAGCAGCCGTGCCTCAGCATGCTGCGCCTTAGCCAACTGCAGCAGGCCGGCGATGGCATTGCGCCCGCAGGCCTGCTCTGGGCCGATCCGTTCAGATTCTAGGCTCAAGATGGCCTCTGAGGTGCGCGCATCGAGGGCCTGCCCCGCTGCATAATCCAGGTAGTGACTGAGATCGGAGCTGATCAGGATCAGGCTATCGTCCTGGCTCCAGAAGGGCTCCAGCACCTCAGCGACCTGCTGGGGCTGGCTGCTGCCGACCAGCAGTGGGACGATGCTGAAGCGATCGAGCAGAACCTGCAGGAAGGGCAGCTGCACCTCGATGCAGTGCTCGCCGTCGAAGGCCAGATCGAGACGCTGAACCTGCGGGTAATCGGCGAGCAGGCGCTCGATCGCCTCCTGATCGACTGGCACCCGGCCGAGCGGGGTCTCGAAGGCATCGGCACTGCTGGTGGCCAGCCCTCGCACCGGGAACCGATGCGGTGGCCCTAGGATCAGCACCCGCTCGATTTGAGCGGCCTGCTCGGCAATGGCCGCGTAAGCGCTGCCAGCGATGGAGCCTGAGTAGACATAGCCCGCATGCGGCACGATGAGCGCCTTGGGGCGCGGCAGCGGTTTGCCGCCGGCCCGGGCAACGCCCTCGGCGACGAAGCCCCGTACCTCGGTGTTCAGCTGTTGTGGATCGGCTGTGTAGAAGAGGCCGGCGACGGCCGGTGCTTGTACCCTTTGCATCATTGTCATCTTACCTCGCGCAATTGGACCTCAAGCAATGCTGGGGCCGGTCGCCCCCCTTGCTTCACGGTAACCCTTGACCAGCATTCCTACTACAATTTTAGTCAAGAAAGCGCGAGGCTTCAGCGCAAACGATGGAGGCGCATGATGTTCAAATCGACAGTCGACACACAGGGCTCACAACGCAGTCAAGTCCGCGGGCATCCCACGGCGTTCTATCATCAGCTGGATGACGGACGGATTCAATGCGATCTTTGTCCGCGCGCCTGCGCACTCCCTGAGGGGCAGCGCGGGCTCTGTTTCGTGCGCGGTCGCGAGGGCGACCAAATCCTGCTCTATGCCTACGGTCGCGCCAGCGGTTTCTGCATCGACCCGATCGAGAAGAAGCCGCTCAATCACTTCCTGCCCGGCACCTCGGTGCTCTCGTTCGGTACCGCCGGTTGTAACCTGACCTGCCGCTTCTGCCAGAACTGGGATATGAGCAAATCCCGCGAGATGGATCTGCTTGCCGAGGAGGCGTCGCCGCAGCAGATTGCCGATGCTGCGCTCAGGCAGGGTTGCCGCAGCGTCGCCTACACCTACAATGATCCGGTCATCTTCCTCGAGTACGCCTGTGATACGGCCCACGCCTGCCACGAGCGGGGCCTTCGCAACGTCGCCGTCACCGCCGGCTATATCAGTCCCGGCGCACGCGAGACCTTCTTTGCCGAGATGGACGCCGCGAACGTCGACCTGAAGGGATTCACCGACGACTTCTACAAGCGCCTCTGCAGCGCCCGGCTCGGCCCCGTGTTGGAGACCCTCGAGTACCTGCATCAGGAGACCAACGTCTGGCTGGAGTTGACGACCTTGTTGATCCCTGGTGAGAACGACAGCGATGCCGAGCTGGCGCAAATGGCGGCCTGGGTGGTCGAGCATCTGGGGCCGGATGTGCCGATGCATTTCAGCGCCTTCCATCCGGCCTACAAGATGCTCGATGTCCCGCCGACGCCAGCAGCAACCCTGACCCGCGCGCGGCGAATCGCGCGCGAGCAGGGGGTGCGCCATGCCTACACCGGAAACGTGCACGACAGTGATGGCGGCAGTACCTGGTGCCACGCCTGTGGTCATCTGCTGATCGAGCGCGATTGGTACCGGCTCGGGCGCTGGGGCTTAACCGCCGAGGGGACCTGTGAGCGCTGCGGTACCCGCTGCGCCGGGGTGTTCGAGGCCGAGCCAGGGGCGTTTGGTGCAGGTCGGGTGAGGGTGCGTCCGAGGGCTTTGGTCTGAGGGCAAGGGCAAGCGCAAGCGCGAGTGGCATGGATGCCGGACGAGCGGCTAAGCTGTGTTTGTTGTAGCCAACAGCGTCAAGGGTGATCAGCCATGTCAGTGCATGTCCGACCAATGATTCCGCAGCCGCCGGTCAAGACTCGGGTTGCTCATCTGGCGATTCCGGCCGACCTGCTGGCTGATGCCGCGATCGAAGACCACCGCGTTGTCTTGCGGCAGGCCAGCTGGGACGATTTCGAGCGCGTTCTAGCCATGCGTGGCGAAAAATCGTCGCCGAGAATCGCCTATGACTGCGGAACCATCGAAATCATGAGCCCATCCTCGCATCATGAACGGATCAAATCGCTCATCGGTCGCCTCGTCGAGGTCTATTGCCAGGAGCGCGATATCGATTTCACCACCCTTGGCAGCTGGACGCTCAAGGAAGCGGCCAAAGAGGCGGGCTTGGAGCCAGACGAGTGCTACATCTTTGGCACCGACAACTCACTTGAGCGGCCCCATCTTGCCATCGAGGTGATCTGGACCTCGGGCGGGATCGACAAGCTCGATCTGTATCACCGGCTCGGCGTTGCGGAGGTCTGGATCTGGCAGCGCGCGCGATTGACGCCCTATGTTTGGCGCGATGAGCAGTACCAACCGCTCGCAACCAGTGAGATCCTGCCCGATCTCGATCTGAGGCTGCTCGAGCGTTTTCTCGACGGCGATGACACCACCTCGGCGGCGATGCGTGCGTACCGAGCTGCGTTGAGTCAGGCATCCGCCGATCCCGCGGGCGATGATCCGGCCAGCGAGCTGCCATCTTGAGTTGAATCATCGTCCATCGCAGTTGCCGCGGGCCTAGCCATCGGCGGGTGCGGACCGCATCAGTTGGGTTCTTTCTCGAAATCACTTGCGCGGAACGCGGCGAGGTTCATAATGCCGGGCTTTTTGCGGAGGTTCGGCTGTGTTCAAGAACGCCAAGGTGTATCGGCTTCAGGTGCCGTTTGAGCTGGATCAGATGGGCCTGCATGCGCAGTTGGGTGAGCGCCGCTTCCGCCCCTGTGGTCCGGTCGAGACGGCGACCATGGGCTGGACCGCACCGCTTGGGCCCAAGGCCGAGATGCTGGTGCATACGGTCGGTAAGGTGCATCTGGTCGCGATGCGCCGGCAAGAGCGACTGCTACCGGGCTCAGTGGTGACCGAGGCGGTGGCGGAGCGTGTCGCCGAGATCGAGCAGGCCGAGATGCGCGAGGTCGCCCGGCGCGAGCGCACCCAGCTGCGCGAAGAGCTGCTGGCCGAGATGCTGCCGAAGGCCTTCACCCGCTCGCGACTGGTGCGCGCCTACATCGATGCCGCAGAAGGCTGGGTGGTGATCGACGCTGGTAGCGACAAAGCCGCTGAAGAACTGCTGGCGTTGCTCCGCGAGAGCCTGGGCAGCTTCCCGGTCAAACCGCTGGAGCCACAGGTCATCGCCGCTGAGCGCCTGAGCAACTGGATACGCTCCGGCCAGGCCGCCGAGGGCATTGAGTTGGAAGATTCTTGTGTGCTACAGGATGCCGAGGATGCACGCTCGACGGTGCGTTGCCGGGGGCAGGATCTGAGCGCGCCGGAGATTCGCAATCATCTGGACACTGGCAAGCGCGCGGTGAGCATTGGTATCAACTGGAAGGAGCGACTTTCGTTGCTGCTGGGCGAGGATCTGAGCCTTAAGCGTCTGCGCTTTGCCGATGAGGTGACGAATGAGCTCGATACCGGCGATGCCGATGATGAGGGCGCGCGCTTAGATGCCGAGCTGGCGCTACTCTCGCTTGAGCTACGCGCAGTGCTGGCGCGGCTTTGCGAGGAGTTCGATGTCTTGTCCGAGCGGCCCATTGCCGCTCCAGCGGGAATGCTCGGGGCCGATGTCCAGAGGCCGAGCGAGCCGATGCCGGAGTCTCAACTTGAGCCTAGCTCGAGGTCGGCAGAGGCTGCGGTATCGGATCAGGCTTCAGGGGCTGCGGAGACCGAAGATCGCCCACCCTGGGATTGAGGGTTGTCACGGCCAGCCCGACGGGTGCGGCCTCGACATGATGTCGCGTGATGCTGTGACGTGGCAAGAAGAGGCTCGCGCAGAGACGCAGAGGCGCAAAGGAAGAAAGAACCTGCTCGATGTTCCCAGTGCGCTTCTCTTCTCTTCTTCTCTTCTTCTCTTCTTCTCTTCTTCTCTTCTTCTCTGCGCCTTTGCGTCTCTGCGCGAGATATCTTTTTCTTGTGTCATCTACGCGACATGGCACCATCTGATTGACATTATGCGGAGGCCGCACCCAGCCCGACAGGCTTTGACCACAGCGTCCGAGCTGAGATCGTTGTGAGGCCTAGGGGTGCGGCGATTAGGTCATTGTCAGGCGGCGCAACGCGCCATAAACGTTAGAGCTGGTAATACGCCCGATACCAGTCGACAAAGCGCGCAACGCCGGTTTCAACGCTGGTGGCGGGTCGATAGCCGAGATCTTCGACCAAGTCAGTGACTTCGGCATAGGTATCCGGCACATCGCCCGGCTGCAGGGGTAGCAGCTGCTTATCAGCGGTTTTGCCAAGACACTGCTCGAGCGTTTCAATGTAGTGCATCAGCTCCACTGGGCTGTTGTTGCCGATGTTGTAGAGCCGGTAGGGTGCGCTGCTGCTGGCCGAATCGGGCTCAGCGCCGCTCCAGCTTGGATTCGGCTCCGGTACGCGATCAAGGACACGGATCACACCTTCGACGATATCGTCGACATAGGTGAAATCGCGTCGGTGCTTGCCGTAGTTGAAGACCTCGATCGGCTCACCGGCGAGGATCGCCCTGGTGAACTTGAATAACGCCATATCCGGCCGGCCCCAAGGGCCATAGACGGTGAAGAAGCGCAGGCCGGTGGTTGGCAGCCGATAGAGATGGCTGTAGGTATGCGCCATCAGCTCATTGGCCTTCTTGCTGGCGGCGTAGAGGCTCAGCGGGTGATCGACGTTGTCGTGTACCGAGAACGGCATACTGGTATTGGCGCCATAGACCGAGCTGCTCGAGGCATAGACCAGATGCTCGACACCATTGTGCCGGCAGCCCTCGAGGATGTGAGCGAAGCCAACCAGGTTGGTGTCGACGTAGGCGAGTGGATTTTCGATCGAGTAGCGTACGCCGGCCTGCGCGGCGAGGTTCACTACCCGCTCAGGCCGGTGCTCGGCGAAGGCTCGCGCGATGCCCTCGCGGTCCTCGAGATCAAGGCGCAGATCGGTAAAACCGGGTTGACCTTGAGTCCGTGCGAGGCGCGCCTGCTTGAGCGCCACATCATAGTAATCGTTCAGGTTATCGACCCCGACGACCTCATCGCCGCGCTCGAGTAACCGCAGCGTGAGCGCCGAGCCGATGAAACCGGCGCTCCCCGTGACCAGTACCTTCATCAGTTCCTCCGCGAGAAACCCCGGTCTTCAGGCCGGGGAGAAATGACGGCTACGGCCTCGCAGCCACCAGAACAAGGTGCCGGTTTTCCACCGGCTGGACCCTGAGGCTCTGCCCTGTAAAGGGTCTCGTGACGGGGCCTTACGGCTTGCTCCCCTAGCAGCAGGATCTAGCAGCAGGATGAGTCGCCTCTCAGACCTAGGCCTGCTTTTTGCGCCAAGCCTCGGCCTCATCCTCGCTCAGGGCTCTTGCCTCGTCTTCGAGCATCACCGGGATACCATCGCGGATCGGGTAAGCGAGCCGTGCAGCGACGGCGATCAATTCGGCGTTGTCCTTATCGTAGATGAGTGGACCTTTGGTGACTGGGCAGACGAGGATGTCGAGGAGCTTCTTGTCTAACATGGTCTTCTCTGTCTTCTCTCGGGCAGGCGAGTGGCTGGATAGACCTGAATGCTACATCAGCCATGGGTATTTCGCGTTGCCGATTCGCTGTCTCACCTTATCACGCAAGACGGCCGGAGCGAGATGATCTCGCTCCGGCCGTCTATAGCTTCAGAAACCTGTCTCCTCAAGTGAGGTAACAGGCCCTGGGATCAGTGCTTACCAGCGACGACCGCCGCCTGCACCACCACCGCCGCCGCCGCCAGGACGACCACCACGCTCGGCGCGGGGCTTGGCCTGGTTGACGCGAATCGGACGGCCCTTCATCGGCTGCTCATTGAGTGCCTTGATGGCGGCGTCTGCTTCGCTGTTATTAGGCATCTCGACGAAGCCGAAGCCCTTCGATTCGCCCGTGAACTTATCCATGATCAGGTTTGCACTTTCGACTTCGCCGTAAGCGCCAAAGGCTTCACGGAGCTCATCCTGGGTCACGCTGTAGGCCAAGTTGCCAACGTAGATATTCATCAGTCTCGTCTCTCTGGAAATACACACCGTAGAAAAGTGAACCGCCGCAGACCAGTGTGCAAATCAAGCGGCCGTAGCGGTGGATGAGCGGGTCATCCGTTGGGTCGATAAAGCGAGGTAAGCGTGAGGCGGGGTTGCGCAGCCCGGACTCCATCGGCTTGCACAACGCGATGATCGATGGCGGCAGCATACACGGGTCATTGGGCGGTTGAAAGGAAAATCTTCTGTCGTGGGACAATTTCAGCGATTGGCTGAAGCCGTTTGCTCATTGGCCCCCAAACTCTGGTTTAGGCCTTCCCTGACAAGAAGGATCAAGGCCTTTTGCGTGTCGCTCGGCGTGGGCGATATCGATGAACATCTGGATATCGCGCAGGCGCCGGCTCTCTGACAGTGGTTTCTCTTTTGCCGCTTGCCAGGCCGCATCGATCTCGGGATAAAGTGCCTCCGCAGCCTGAAGGTCGCCACGATCGCGCAGGATGGCTGCCTTGAGCATCAGTCCCCGCTCGATATTGTCGGCGTTGCCCTTGGCGATCGCTTGATCGGCAAGCATCAGGGCCTGATCGTAGCTGCACTGGCCGAAGGCGATGAGCGCGAACCGATTCTCGGGCCCCATTGGATCTTCGGCGCAGCTGCTCAGGAGCAGCGCGGAAAGCGCACCAGCGAGTCCAAAGCGACCGAGGCGTTGAGGCAAGATGGTTAGGGTCATGAACAAGGATCCTGCTGCAGGTTGGAAAGGCGTACGCCGCGCGCCATTCTAGCGGAAACCGCTCGCCCGACGATGCGTACCCTTTAGCCCTGTTGCAGCAGGATACGCAGATCGATCACAGCGGCGTTGATCCGGGCGATATAGGAGGCCAGCACGAGCGAATGGTTGGCGAGTAGACCAAAACCGTTGCCGTTGAGCACGATCGGGCTGCGCATACCCTTAATCGCGCCCTGCAGATCGCGCTCGATCTGCTCCAATGCCGGCTGCGCCTGCTTGTCTGCGATCACCGGTGCGAAGTCGATCTGTAGCGCCTCAACGAAGTGCAGCAGGGCCCAGCTATAGCCGCGAGCGCAATAGAACACGTCATCCACTCGATTCGGCGCCGTGCGTTGTGCTGAAGGTTGGCTGTCTGCGCCCTCGATCATCGGCAACTGCTCAATCTTGGCTGCTGTGTCCGCTGGGTAGAAAGCGGCGCTCAGACGCGGGTCGGCGCTGCTCGAGCTCAGGCGTAGCCCGAAATTACCCAGCCGTTTCTCCACCAGTGCCAGATATTCAGAGAGGTTGTCAGCACGGACTGAGAAGCGGCCGAAGGTGAGATTGCCGGTGCTCAAGGCTTGGAAATAGCGCTCTAGGGCGTCGATGCCTTTGCGATATTCGTCCTCAGCGGCCGGCATGATCCAAAATTTCGGGTCCATCGAGAACTGCAGGTCAGCGCGTTTGAGATCCAGATTCTCGGCCGACTGCGATTTGGTCCGGCTGAAATCATCTCGCAGCGCTCGTAGGGCGTCACGCAGCGCCATGATGACGCCACATTCCCAACTCGGGCAGTTGTCCAGCAGCACGCCGGGTGGGAATCGATCGTTGTGGGTCAATCCACCGGGCTTGGTCAGCAGGGTATCGGCGACACCAATGGTGGCGGCAACGAAGTGAGTGCCGGGCACCGGCTGACCGCCAAGGGCAACGGTTTCTTGTTGCGTGAGCTGTTCAACGTTGAAGGTGGCCGGCTGTCGGCACCAGTAGATCACCAGCGCAATCAGGACAACGAGGTAGACTGCCAGTGCTGAGAGCAACAGCTTGCCCCAAGGTCGCCGGCGAGCCCGTTGGGGGGTGGTCTGCTGAGTGTCGCTCGTTTGCTTTGGGGTAAGATCCGCCGTCGTCGCTCGGGGATTGCTTGCGCTCATGTTGCTTGCCTCATGATCGGAACGTCGCCCGTGCGGCGCGTTCTTGCTTGGTCATGGGGCTACATTAGTGAATGCTAATTTTCTGAGAAATGAAAAATAGCAATTCAGCCATCAGATGAGGACCACGGCTGTGAACCGAGCCCCAGCCCACTGATCGGCAGAAGAGTCGACTCGCTGCCTACTGCTTGGGCGAGATGAATGGGCGGCATGGGGCTGAACATCGGCAGGGCCCAGTTACTGACCAGGCGCCGGCTGCTGGAACTTGCCCAGCCGGGTCACCGAGATGTCACTGGTGAAGACCACCCCCATGTGCTTGTTGAAGAAGGGCGTGAGTCCTTCAAGGATCGGCCCCGCGAGATCCTCTGGAACCGCGGTGATGATCATCACCAGCACATCGTCGGCATTGAACATCAGGTGGCCCTCATGACTTCCATGCGAGCCTTTGCCCGACAGGTTATGCACCAGGGTCCAACCGCTGACGCCGGCACGATCGAGCAGATCGACCACGAACTCTTGGTGTTCTCCCTGGACGATAATCTCCAGCTTTTTCATTTGGCTGTGTTTAAGCGCTTTCATGGCCTGTTGCCTCTGGACATTGATCATGGATGAGCGCAGGCCGTCGCCTGGCCGGTTAGGCTCGAAACTGGCTCAATCTGCGACCAGCCGCCCGCCGCGAAGCCATGCATGAGACCGCTTTCAGGGTCTAGCACCAGGAGCCTAATCCAGCCGTTCTGGACCAGCTCACGTGGCTTGTAGAGCCGATTCAGCAGGCTTTGCACCAGCGTCAGCGGGGCCTCGATGAGGGTAATGAGGCGCATCGGCTTGTGATAGGCCCGATCGCCCTTGAGCACAGTCTGGGCAGGCAGGCCGGTACGCAGATCGCTGAGGTTACCGCTCATCACGCCGAAGCGGCCTGTAATGTTATGAAACACCTTGCTACCGCTGCCAAAGCCTTCGTTGTCGACGACCGAGAAATAATGCTCTAAGTTGATCCATTGTGCGACGATCAGCGGGCCAGAGAGGATGCTCTCGAGCAGGTGACCATTGGGATCGAGCCGGTAATCATACGAGTGCAGGAAGCTGCGACCGTCTAGGTCGAGCTCGCGCGTCAGGGCGCGGCCACCAATGATGAAGCTGGCATTCTTCGACAGACCCCATTCGGGGCGAACCTGGGTCCAGTCTAGGGCATGGCGCTTAACGCGCCGGGCCGCGGTCTCTGGCGTGTCGACGTTGCGCTCATCCAGCTCCCGGCAACGCTCAAGCGCACAGAGCCGACCGGCCGCGGTGAGATCCTCTTGAATGCGCGTCATGCGCGTGAGAACGGCAGGCGGCAGCTGATCCAGATCGGCAGGCAAGATCTCATCGGTCGTGGTGTCGTGCAGCAGCGGTACAAACCAGGTCTCATCAGGGATCAGGATGCCGTCTTTGGCAAGCAGCTCACGCACCTCGCGCCGATTGGCCATCGCGGCGAAGATGCGGGCGTTGATCAAACCTTGGTCGCCGCCGCAGGCGCCGCAGTCCAGTGCCGACTCGTAAGGGTTATTCTCCGAGGTGCTGCCATGGCCCACGACCAGGACGCTGCGGCCAAAGCCATCGGTGAGGCCGATCGAGCGCAAGGCGGTGCCGACCAGCTGCGCCTGGCGCTGGTGTCGGAAGCCGATCTTGGCAAGATGTTCGAGCTGGATACGCGCTTGGTCTGGATTGACCCGATACTCGGCCTGCAGCGAGCGGATGAAGACGGCCTCGCTTGCTGGCTCGACATCGAACCGATCGGCAAATGCGGTGCTGCCCTGGCGCTGCCCAAGTGCGACCTCGCGCAGCTCGCGGATCATGGGGCTCGTGAGTGCCTCGCGCTTGATGCCAAAGTGTCGCTCCGCAGCACGGATGATCATCTCGTCCTGCAGATGGCTGATCAGCTCATGCGCCTCGTCTTCGCCGATCTTGTCGATCAGCAGGCGCAGCGGCGGTTTCTGGCTCTCCAGGCGTTGACGCCAGGTGTTGTAAGCGCGTGGAGCGAAGGTCTTGCCGACCATATCGAAGCCGAATAGGAGTCCGACCGCCTCGACCGTGACATAGGGCGCGAGCACTGTATTTTTGAGGTCATGCACGACCTCGTGTGCCAGCTCATAGAGCGAGTGCGAGACTTCAGCGTGCGTATGCGGCATCTCGACGACGACATTGTGTGGCTGCACCACGGCGGGGCAGAGCGCGGTCTCGTGGCCTTTGCCGAACTCGATGAAGCTGAGCGGGATGCCGAAAAAGCCGGCGATGCCAAAGGTTTCGTAGTCACCGAGCGCCTCGAGCTGGCGGCGCAGGCGCTCGCTGCGCACGTCGATGCAGAACAGTGCCTGGACGCCATCGCCTGCGCTTGAGCTTGCGTTTTGATGCGCGCTCGATCCAATCCGCGGGCCGATTGCGGCGAGCAGCCGATCGATATAGGTCTGCTCGAGTGCGCGCGTCCAGGTCATGCCCTCGTCGGCCTTGAAGGCGTAGATGCCGTCGATCAGCTGTAGCAGGGCATCGTCCGGATAAGCGAGTAATTGCTCGCGAGGGATGCCGGCACGCTCGGCCATGGCCTGGATACGACGCGCGCGGGTACAGGCCTCGCGCTTGAGCTTGGCGCGTTGGTAGTCGAGATAGAGCGGATTGATACGAGCCGGGTCGCCACGCTCGATGGCGACCTCGACCCGGTGCGCAAAATCGGGCAGCACGGTGCCGGCATTGAGCTCGCGGCGCAGCAGGCATTCACGCGGATGCGTTTCGGCAAAGGCCTTCAAGGCCGGCCAGGTGAGCTCGCGCTTCAGGCGGCGACCCGCGTCTTCGAGCAAGGCCAGCGCGAGCACCAGCCGGATAGCGAGGAAGTCGACCAGGTCCGCAGGGTTGCGCTCTTGCCAGTAGTAATGGCGGGCTTGGGCGCGCCAGCGCACGAAGCCGGCCCAGCCGTGGAGCTTGCTCAGCTCGACGGTGAAGCTGTCCATCCACAAGGATTCGGGGATGCCGAGGCGGCGCATGACCTGGTCGATCATCACCTCGGGCTGGTCGGTCTCGGCAAGGATGGCACCGACATCCATGCCGCGCAGCTTCAGGCGTCGATTGCGCTGCGCGATCCGGCTCCAACCGCGAAACAGGCCTTGGCGGCGACCGGGCATGCGCCAGATCGATTGGCCTTCATCGAAGAAGTCCATCAGGCCCTTGATCAGCAGCTCGTTGAGGGTCTCGCCGATGCGGGTGCCGAAGAGCTGGTCGACGGCATCGTAGAGCGTCAGCTCGCAACCTAGCTGCTCGGCGAACGGTTTGGCATCGGCTGTCATCTCGCTAACACTGGCCGCGGTCATGGCGTCGGATTGCGTAAGCAGGCCAACACTTCTTCGGCGCAGGGTGTGCGGTCGCCGGGGGCTGGCTGGTCGAGGGAGGTCAGCATGGCTATCAGTAGGCGCTTGAGTAGGGTGCTGTATTCGGAGGTGGGGTTGCGCACCGGATCTTGGTTTCGGTCTTGCTTTGGCTGCTGCTTGGGCTCCCGTTCGGGCTCGGCACCATTGTCACGTAGCCAAGCATCGACCTGGTCGCTGACCAAGGCTTCGAGGGTGCCGAGGTCGATATCGCCCTCGGCAAGCAGGCGTTGGTACTCAGTGCGGCGCAGCCAGCCGCGGGCGT
Source organism: Halochromatium sp. (assembly GCA_010912705.1). Taxonomy (GTDB): domain Bacteria; phylum Pseudomonadota; class Gammaproteobacteria; order Chromatiales; family Chromatiaceae; genus Lamprobacter. The sequence goes on along the minus strand of POWB01000001.1, from coordinate 124,574 downwards.
GGAACAGGCGGCTGGCCTCGGCCACGGCCTGCTCGAACGGCAGATGCTCAAGGCCATGCAGCGGGTTGTGATGGATGAAGTTGCGCATCGGCCAGAAGAACGGCAGAACCTCGCCGGCCATGGTCACCATCGAACGGATCTTGAGGCGTTGGCCGAGGCTTGGCGAGGCCGATGCAGGTGCGGATTCCGGGGCTGACTCAGTCTTAGCCGCTTGCTCTGATGCAGATTTGGAGCCGATGGTCATCAGTGTCTCCGCGAGAAACCCCGGCCTTTAGACCGGGGAGAGGAATAGCCCTTCAGGGCGGGGTCGTTGACAGCGCACGCTCTACCAAAAAGACTCCAAAGATCGCCAGCGCGAGCATGCCGACGCTCTGCGCGACCGCAGCGGCCGGCTTGAGATCGCGGTAGCGCAGATCATCGCGCGGGATGCCGAAGACGATGCCGGTCAGCAGGTTGATGCCGGCCCAGGTCCAGAGCAGCCAGGAGATGCCAAGCGGTAGCAGGGTGACCAGCTCATTTCTGCCGACACCGCCAAAGGCGAGGTCGGCAATGGCGAAGAAGCCGGGCGAGAAGGGCACCGCGACGGCGACCAGCACGGCGATGACGAATAGGGTCGAGAAGTGCGGCATGCGCAGGCCGAGTCCTGGGTAGAGACCGACACGGGCGATGCCAAACCGGCGTGCCAGGCTGTCGAACAGGAACAGTAAGGGCAGTAGCGGTAGCGCCAGCCCTAAGGCCGGCAGCAAGGGTGGCACCTCGTGTGCGATGCCAACCCAGATCAGAGCCAGCGCCGATGTATAGAGTTGCGCCAGCCAGATCCGCCCATCGCGCGCGCTCAGCATGCGGAAGGCATAGAAGACCGAGGTTGCGCCGCCCCAGAGCGCGAACGGGGTCATCAAGGCCGAGGCGCCGCCGTTGGTCTTGGCCAGCGCGAGGCCCAGGGCGATCAGACCGACACCGACCAGCGGCATCAGTAGCATCAGCGCGGCTTGCGCCAAGGGCTTACTCAGCGGTCCATCGCCCGCATGCTGCAGCAGCAGGTTGATCCCGATGCTCAGCGGAAACAGCGGCAGCAGCAGGCCGGCAAGTAGGAAACAGAGCAGGGTCAGCATCGGCTCAGCATCGCGTCAGTATCGGTTTCATCAGGGCTCAGCTCGCATGCGTCAGACCCAGTGCAGCAGCGTATTGAGACGCTTGGAGGCCGCTAGGATCGTCTCACCAGCCCGACTGTAGAGGTCAGCAATGTAGAACTCGCGTGACATCAACGCATAGAGGTTCAGATAGACCCCACGCCAGCGCCGATTCAGCGGCTGGCGCTCGGCAGTCGAGCGGAACACCATCAGCCAGCCGCCGGCAATCAAGGCGATCAGCAGCAAGAGCGCGAGCAGGAACGAGGTGAAGTTGACCGAAGCGGCCGCATACAGCGCCTCTCGAAACGCTGGATCGGGATAGAGCAGGGCGTCGAAGGCGTGACCAACCAGCACGTAGGTCATGATGACCAGCCCAAAGGAGAGGATAACGTAGAGCAGCAGGGTAAACGGCCGCTCGCCGCCGATCTTGTAGACGAAGAACAGGGTCTGAGCGCCGGTGATCCAGCCGAACAGCAGCAAAATGAGCGCGCCTTGGTGATGCAGGAAGCCTTCGTCAACCAGCTGATGGGCGCCAAAGACGATCAGCAGCGGCACGGTGATGGTGATGCCGGCAAAGATCACCCAAGAGACCGGTGGATGCGGCACCTTGCGCTCGACCATGAACTGATAGATCTCGCCCTCGGGGATGTTCGGGTCCTTGCGCGCGTTGCCGATGATGGCACCAGAGCCCAGGAACAGCGTCGCCTTGAACACGCCATGCGCAATCAGATGGTAGATCGCCAGCGAGAAAGCGCCCAGTCCGCACTCCATCACCATGTAGCCCATCTGGCCCATGGTCGAGTAGCCCAGCGCCTTCTTGATGTCGCTCTGCATCAACATCATCAGCGAGCCCATGATGGTGGTGATGAGACCAACCGCGAAGGCGAGCAGGAGCACGCCCTCGGTGTGCACGAAGACCGGTGCGAAGCGGTTGATCAAGAAGCCGCCGGAGTTGACGATGCCCGCATGCATCAATGCCGAGACCGGAGTTGGCCCGTCCATGGTGTAGGGCAGCCAGGTATGCAGCGGGAATTGCGCCGACTTGGCGAAGGCCGCGAGCAGGATCAGCACGCCGAGGGTCTCGGCGAGCGGCAGTCCGAGCAGCGTGGTGGTGTTCGGTGCCGCGGCCATCGCTGCGAACACCTCCGGCAGGGTCAGGGTGCCAAAGGCGTGGTAGATCAGCGCGACGGCGGCCAGCAGCGGCAGGTCACCAAAGCGGTGCATGAACAGGGTCCAGAAGGCGTAGCGGGTGGCAGCGGGGCGACGCCTGTCGTGGTTGAGCAGGAAATAGAGGAAGACCCCAACCAGATGCCAGGCCAGTAGCAGCGTGAGCAGGTCGCCGGCCATCACCATCAGCAGGATCACCGCGACGATGCCATCGAGCAGCATGAAGTACCGGGTATAGGCCGGATCATCCTGCATGTAGCGCACCGAGAAGACGTGCACGACCAGACTGACACCGCTGACCAAGAGCGCCATCAGGGTGCTCAGCCAGTCGACATAGAGGGTAAACAGCCCAAGTCCGATACCCACCAGCCGACCGCTCTCCGCGCTCAGCTGGACGCTGAACAGGATGACGGCAAGCGCGAATACCAGGGCGCTGGCGCCGACGCTAATGCGCGCGACGAATGGACCGAGACGCGGCGCACTGAGCCGAACGGCCAGCGCTGAGGCGAGCATCAGCAGGGGCAGGGCGTAAGCCAAGGCGGCCATAGATGATGGACGAGCTCTGGTGCGAAGTAACGCTGTAAAATCCAGCAAATCGAGCGCATAGATTGATGCTGATGGCAGCACTTGTCCCGCTGTCAGGCAAGTGCTGTCAGGCAAGTACTGCCAAGCAAGCGCTGCCAAGCAAGCGCCAAACGCAGACTGGCGAAGGAGTTTAGCAGGATTGTGATCGATTGGCCGAAAAGGGTGCAGACAGATCCTGGGCATCTTATGATCGTGCGCACCAATGATCTTTGTTCAGGGTGCTTGCCACGACGGCTTGCTATCCTTGAGCCAGCTATTTTTTACGAGATAGGGATGCAGCGTATCTTGCATCGGCGCTAGATCCTTCTCAGTCCGCGCAATGACGCAGGTCCAACCGTGTACCTCAATTACTTTGGTCTCAGCGAAACCAGCTTCTCGATCACCCCAGACCCGCAGTATCTGTTCCTCAGCGAGCAGCACCGGGAGGCCCTAGCACACCTGCTCTATGGCGCTGGCGAAAACGGTGGCTTCGTCTTGCTGACCGGCGAGGTTGGCACCGGCAAGACCACCATCTGCCGTGCCTTCCTGGAGCAGACGCCAGCGCAGGTCGAGGTCGCGCTGGTGTTGAACCCGGCGATGACGGCGATCGAGCTGATGCATGCGATCTGCCAAGAGTTTGGCGTCGCCACGCCTGATCGCCAGGACTCGGTCAAGGTGCTGGTCGACCGGCTGAATCGCTTCCTGCTCGATGCCCACGCCCAAGGCCGTCATCCGGTGGTGGTGATCGACGAGGCGCAGAACCTGCGGCCCATGGTGCTAGAGCAGGTTCGGCTGCTGACCAATCTCGAGACCTCGAAGCAGAAACTGCTACAGATCTTCCTGATCGGCCAGCCAGAGCTGCGCGAGATGTTGGCCTCGCGCGAGCTGCGTCAGCTCAACCAGCGCATCACCGCCCGTTTCCATCTCAGCCCACTCTCAGCGCGCGAGACGGCTGCCTACATTGATCATCGCATTGCCATTGCCGGTGTCCAGCGACCACTGTTTACCGCGGCGGCGCTGCGTGAGGTGTATCGGCGCTCGCGTGGTGTGCCGCGCTTGATCAATCTGATCTGCGATCGCTCGCTGCTGGGTGCCGCTGTCAGTCGGCGTCTGCAGGTTACGCCTGCGATCGTGCGTCGGGCAGCGCATGAGCTGCTTGGTGGTGAGCAGTCTCAGCAAACAGGGCGTCAGCAGCCAGGCTGGGCAATGGCCGCGGCGCTGGTCCTCGCCCTGGGACTTGGTGGCTGGATGGGCGCCTCTGGCCTGATCGAGCAGGCACAGCAGCAGCTCGATCGCGCAACACAAGTCTGGGCCGCATTGAGTGCCGAGGATGGCGCAGCGGCTCAGCTGGCGGATGTGGATGCGGCCGAGACTGGCGATCGCGGCGATCGCGGCGATCGCGGCGATCTGGGTGATGAGGGTAATGAGGATGCAGGAGGCGCTGGCAGCGATGCGGCCACAGCCGGCGTCCTGGCCGCTGGCAATGACACTGGGCATGCAGAAGACATCGGTGCGCAGACAGTCACCGACCGAGAGGTCACTGGCAAACCGACTCTCGGCGAGCAGGTCGCCACAGCAGCCTCTGGTCCAGACGACGACCTAGCCTCTGGGGAGCAGTCAAGCTCAGCCTCTGATAGCAAGGGAGTCGCCATTCCACGCATCTCGCTGGCGCGGATCACACCGCAGGTGCCAGAGGCCAGCCTGAGCGAGCTTCCAGCGCTCCTGCTCACTGAGAACGAGTCGGTGTCGGCGCTCTTGCAGCGCTGGGGCCATGAGCCAGAAGCGGCCGATGACTGTTACGGCGTTTCTACCCTAGGGCTGGAGTGTGAGCGCTCGCGCGAGCGTTGGAGCGACTTACGGCTGTTCGATCGGCCGGCCGTGCTGCAGCTGATGGTTGATGGCCAGGAGCGGTATGCGCTGATCACCGGCATCGATGACGAATTTGCCGTGCTCCAGCGCGGTGAGACAGAGCGCCGGGTACCCATCGCAAGCCTCGATGAGCGCTGGTCTGGGGATGTACTGATGCTCTGGCGTCTACCGCCTGGCGGCGCACGGATGATCGGCCCGGGCACGGCCGGCGATGCCGTACTCTGGCTCAGGCAGCAGTTAGCCGCGCTGCCCGATGCCACACTGACTGATACCAGCAGCACCCGCTACGACGCCGCGCTGCGGGCGGTGGTACGCGAGTTCCAGTCGGGTCGCGGGCTTGCGGTCGACGGCATCGCTGGACCGCGCACCCTGATCCTGTTGAACAATGCACTCGCGGACACTGAGATCCCGCGTCTCAGCCAGTCGCAGAGACCCTAATATAGCCGTTTCGCCTGATCGCCTTAACGCCCTATGTCGTACATCCTGGAAGCACTGAAGAGATCACAGCAGGAGCGTGAGATGGGTCAGGTGCCGCGTTTGCAGGCGACGGCCTTTGATGAGCCACGCGAGCCTGTTCGTATTCAGCCTTGGATCTTCGTTGCGGTTGGGCTCGCCATGCTTGCGGTAGGGGTTGCGCTCTATGCTGTACTGCGTCCATCGGTTGCTCCAGATGCATCGACGACAGCCCTCGCGGCAATCCCAAGCTCAAGGATGACCGACGCCGCGCTTGAGCAAGTCCCTAGCGCAGCTACAGTTACTCCAGCAGCTCTGGCTGAAGGCCCCGGGCAAGGCGCTGATGCTGAAATGGAGACCGCTAAGCCTGCATCGGCCTCAGCATTAACCCCGCCACTTCGACTAACCGATCCAGAAGACCTCAGTGTTGAGCCACAGGTACTCGTTGTGCCTGCCGCGCCGAGGCCAGGGGAGCATCTTCCACGAGGCGCTGATGAGCTGAGGCGCGCGCTCCTCGGTCCGGATGCCTCGCCCTCAATCGAGCGCAGGCAGCCGTCACCAGACCCGGACAGAGCCCCACCCGAACGACACTTCACGCCAGTGCCGCCGGAGCTAATCGCTGAGATTGAGGAATTTAAACGGACCTATCAGACAGGTACTAGCTCGGCGCCTGATGTTGGGCAGAAGACGGACGCCCAGCAGAGCGTTGCCAGTACGTCTACATTGGCCAAACAGAGTACGAGCAACAATGCACCCACCAGCCAGCAAGCCTCATCGAATAATCGGCCGGGGCCGCTGCCTTCAAACATTCGGCGTCAGCTACCGCCATTTCTCATGACGGTTCATGTCTTCGACGAGGACCCAGCACGACGTTTCATCTATCTAAACGGCTCGAAGGTACGGGAAGGCGAGCTAACTCGCGACGGCTTCTTTGTCGAGCAGGTGCTTGCTGATGGTGCCATCGTTCGCTATGACGATCATCGATTCTTCGAATCACCCTAAACTTCGTAGCGAGCTACTGTCTGCTGTTTGCTGCCTGCATCCTACTCCTTGATGATCGAACGCCCGAATGATGCTGTTGGCTCTCGGTTCTGGATTCCCTCTCGCAAGAGATCGTGCCAGCCCAACCACTAACAGAGTGGCGAGCTGGCAGGCCCATAGGCGCGCCGATCAGGCAGCACGCTGAACCAGATGCTGGTCTTTGAATTGGGCGCGGTGCTCGGCATTGGTCGGATCAAAGCCGTTGGCTGCCATCTTCTTGATCAGCCAATTCGGCATCCGACCGCGGGTATAGACGTTCTCCGGATTATCTGGATCGACATAGGGTGTGTAGTCGGCGTTGGATTTCCCGGTGCGACTTGAGCGGCGCTTACGCTTGCCGCCACTGAGCAGTTCAGCGATGTCCTCAGGATGGTGGCCACGGTCCGTGATCAACTGCTTGATCTCCCCAATGAAGTCTTTTTTCTCTTCTTGCTGGCGCTCCTCGAGCACTCGCTCCAGTGCTGCTTGACTCTGTCTGAGCTGCTCAAGCTGGGCTTGAATCTCTTCAGCGCTTCTGTTTTCCATCAATGATGACCTCAATCGGTTGCTGTTGTTGTTCGGGCCGATTCGCGTGATCGCGTTGATCCGGCCTGTAGTAAATGTACGCTTTGTTATGAACAGATTTCAAGTGGGATAGCGCTAAATGTGCGTGCAGAACGGTATCTTTACAGTGTTTAACAGTTTTGAAAATGGAGCTTAAATTGCATCGCTGGTATGGCGCTCTTGAGGCTGACGCCTGATCTTAGGCCGGGTATCAATGACGAAAAGTCCAGGGAATGCCCATGAAGTCATCGAGGGGAAGCGGTTGCCCGTCGTGGGTTAACGCGTTCTTGGACACCGTGAGTCTGCCGGCTGCGATGTCGATCAGGTAGTCGAAAGCGTTGAGAAGATCCGCGCCGAGTAGACCCGAGCACGTCACGCCGACAGCCTGTGACAGGCTCGAGGCAGACAGCCCAAAATCACTCGGGCTGAGGTCAAACCGTTCACCCAGGATCTGCAAACTTCTGGCGTCCCCAAAGCTTGTCGGTGCGCCTGTGTCAAAGAGCCACAGATGACCCTGTAGCTCAATGAACAGGTGGCCATGACGTTGGATCAGGGGCAGAGTGATCATGCCCGCTCAGGCTCAAAGGGTTCAAACCGGCGGCCATCGAAGTGAAACGCCACGAAATCCCCGCGCCCTGGCTCGCGGTCCCAAAACAGCCCCAACACCAGACTCAGGGGTTCGCGGAAGTAGGTACTGCCACTCTCGGTCTCGCCATCGGTGATCGGCGCCTCCAGCACCTCCAACACCACGGCGGGGTTCCCATAGGCTGGCACCCGTCGGTTCTTCAACCCCGGCTTCCAGCACACCAGATCCCCGGGCTTGAAGCTATGGCGTTGGTTCAACAGGGCAAAGCGCTCCTGCAGCACCGAGCCCAGATCGCCATCGAGATCACTGAGCAACGCATCCAGTGACTCATCCTCAAGCAGATTGGTCGGTGCCTCCTCGCTGCCTCACTGCGGCAACTGCTGCATGGCAGCCAGGCACCGCGGCGGCGCGCGTCCGCGACGGTGTTTGATGTCGCCTATCTGAATCTGGCCGGCAGCATTCATCCGAGTGCCTTGGTGCAGGCGCTGGAGCGCGAAGGCCAAGGCCGACTCTGCTTCTATGGGCCGCCCGGGACCGGCAAGACCGAGTTCGCCGAGGTGATTGCCGAAGCCTTGGATCGTGAACTGGTCGCACGCCAAGCCTCAGATCTGATCTCGGCGTACGTTGGGGAGACCGAGCAAAATCTGGCCAAGCTGTTTGCCAGTCTCGATCCCGAGCGCTCGGTGCTGCTGCTCGATGAGGTCGATAGCTTCCTTGCTGATCGCCGCCAAGCGCAGCGCCAGTGGGAGCGCACCCAGGTCAACAAACTGCTGCAGCAGATGGAACGTTACCCGGGCATCTTCATCGCCGCGACCAATCTGATGAGCGGACTGGATGCAGCGGCCTTGCGGCGCTTCGACTTCAAGCTGCAGTCCTCATCCACGGAGCACCTATGCATGCGCTCACTGCCGGCAAACGCCACCAACTCTGGACACGGGGAATTGGTCGCCAGAGCAGGGTTCTTGAGGTTTGCTGGGACTGAATGTCTTCTGAGGGGGCCTGTTCATCATCACCGGCGCCATCTGCGGCATCATGCCGGCTTTGAGACAACAGACTCATATCGCCATTGCCTGAACGATCCGGCAGACCATGACTGACAACACCCAACGCAAGCCCGCCTATCAGTGGCTGTTGCATCCCGAGAGTGCCCGCGCGGTAGCGGCTTACCGTCAGCAACTAGCAGAGCAGGGCCTGGCCCAGGCCGGCGCCTATCTGCGCGACCTCATGAGCGACGACGACCCCGCAACCTTGAGCGATGCCACCTTCCTCGAGCGGCTGGCGCAGACCAAACGCCCGCTGATCTTCGCCGAGTCGGCCATCTATGGCGATGGGCGCGACTGGTCGCCGACGGAGCTGTCGCTGCTTGGCGAGCTGGGTGTTGCCGTGCCAGTTCGCATCTTCGACGACGGTCGACATCACCGCCCAGCCGTGCATCCCGAGCCGCTGTCGGGAACGCTCCTGTTCATTCCTGGAGCCCTGCTGCGCAATGGCCGTGGCTGTGTGCCGGCAGATTGGTCGGCGGTGACGCGAGACGGACAGCTCGACCCGGTCGGCTACCGCGCCCTCTACGAACGCCGCCTGCTGCCGCTGCTGCGCTACGCGGACATCGACGCCGCCGAGCGCGGGCAGTCGGCCCTGATCACCGTTCCCGGACTCGGCTGCGGCCAGTTCGCCGGTCCTTTCGCTGGGAGACTCGGCGAGCAGCTCAAGCAGGCCCTGATCGTGCTGCTCGAACGCCATGCCGCGCAGCTGCCGCACATCCGCCTGATCTACTTCGATCCCTACAGCGAATGCCGCAATGAGCACCATGCGTTTGGATCGCTCTCACTGCGCGTGCGCCCGCTGTTGCAAGGCAATGCCGAGCGCCCGCAGCTCTGCGCACCGAGTGCCTATGCCGAGCCCGGTGATGATCTCAGCGACTGTCGGCTCTACAGCATCGTCGCCTGGGATCAGGTCTCTTGGCCGGGTAACGATTACTGGGGCGGCGCACGCATGACCGATGATGGGGTCAAGGCCGCCGCGAGCGATCTGATGCGCGCCATGACTGGGATCGAAGGCACTTATGACGCGCGGGCGAGCAGTTATCAGCCGCCAGAGCCCTATCCGACCTGGGAGGCGTTGGTGCAGGATCGGGGAACTCGGCTGCAGCTGATCGATCGGCTGCAGGTCCTGGGTTGAACCACTGCCATTACAGCTAACCATGACCGGCATGCATCCTGTTCACATCCACACCTACTCCGGCATCGCCTTCGACCTGCGCGATCCGCAGCCGGCGATGGTCCGCCTGGACGACATCGTGCATTCACTGTCGCTGATGAACCGCTTCAACGGTGCTGCCCTGTTCCCCTACAGCGTTGCCCAGCATTCGTTGCACGTCGCTGAACTGCTGCCGGCCGAGCTGCGGCTCGAGGGCCTGCTGCACGATGCCGCTGAGGCCTACATCGGCGACATGGTCAGTCCGCTCAAGCAAGTGATGCCGGAGTATAAGGCCGTCGAGGCGCGCATCAGTGCCGTCGTCGCTGAGGTCTTCGGTCTGTTCTATCCCGAACCAGCCGCCGTCAAACAGGCCGATCTGGCGGTGCTGGCAGCCGAGCGAGAGCAGGTGCTTGGACCCTCCTATGGACCCTGGTTCAAGGACTTCCCGGAGCCGGCGCCGATCACGATCAAGCCGTGCGACTGGCTGGAGATCAAAGCCTGCTTTGGGCAAGCCCTGCAGACCGAGATCACCACACGCCGCGCCGCAACCGATCCACGCCGGACAGCACAGCGCGATCCAAGCCCACCTTTTTAGGACCCCTGTTCCTTCGTCGTCCGGGAAGACTGCGTGAAGGCGGCTGGGCAACACAGCTTTCGCCGCGAACCGGTGCACCGGGACGGCATCTTACCGGCATCATCTTGCTGTGTGCCTCGCACAACATCCTCTGTGCCGACTGCGCAAGCGATGCCGAGCGGCTCGATGTGTCGTACAGCAGCTGGACCACAATCTGGAACGTTTTAATGAGCGGGCAGTGATGGCCGAGTTCGAGGGTTGGCTGACGCGTGCGGACTCAGACCAGGTGGTGTGGTGGTTGGCGCAGACAGGCTGTATGCCGAAAAGACCGCTAGACTATGCGCTGCCAAGTTGGGAGATGAGTTGCTGCAGGTCTGAGCAGCTTTGCCAAAAGAACCCTTACAATCCAATTTCGTTTGTGGGTAGCTTTGTGGGTACAGCACAGAGGAGACATCCCTTTCTCCGTTTAGATTCAGTGCCTTGACTTTCTAAAATGGTGGAGGCGGCGGGAATCGAACCCGCGTCCGCAAGCCCTCCGCCGTTGGTACTACATGCTTAGCCCGTTCTATTGTTTTTAGCCTTCCACCGCCCGAAGGGCAGGGCGATTGGTCAGCGATCCCGAATTAGGTTTTAGCGATCCCGGTCCAGGCTCCCGTGATCGCGATCCTGTGTGATGTTACCCCACGAATCCGCCGCCCACAGGCAAATGACGGTGTGAGGCCCACTGGGTTTAAGCAGCGAGAGCGTAGTTGTCGTCGTTGGCAACTATAGATTTGCGGTTGGATTTACGAGGTAGCCCGCACCTCGGCATGCACCTCGGGTTTTGTGACCCACGTCGAAGCCAGGTCGCCCCCAAGTTACGAAGATAGACAGGCTATCACTGCGGGGGTTCCGTAGCAATGCCCGAAAATGCAACCGGGCCGACCGCGCGATGCGGCCGGCCCGGTTGGTCACCAAGGCTCCGAGCCAATGTGCCGGAGGCTTTATTCGGCGGCGGTGTTGAAGGTCTCGACCGTCTGGACCTCGACGACCTGAGCCTGGTCAGACTTGGCAACCTCTCCTTCGGAGACGACCAGAGCAGCCTGAGTGCCACCGATCAACAGCGCAACGATTGCAAGTGGTGCTAACATTCTGAACCTCCTACTGGTTCGTGATACAACATGAGCTTGAACATCAGTATATAAGCAAACTCTAATTAGTCAACCCCGTCGCGCTGCTTTTTGATGCTCGTCAAGATGATGTTCGTCAGGCGTTCTGCGGCGAGGCTTGCGAATGTTCCATCGGGGCTCTTGATCCAGCTTCCCCCAACACACGACGTTTCAGGCTTAGGTGTACTCATGGCGACCAAAACCATCCCCAAGGTCGGATTCATCAGCCTCGGCTGCCCTAAGGCGACGGTTGATTCTGAGCGCATCCTGACGCGCTTGCAGGCCGATGGCTATGCGATTGCGGCGGATTACGCCGGGGCTGACCTGGTGGTGGTCAACACCTGTGGCTTTATCGATGCGGCTATCGAGGAGTCGCTTGAGGCGATCGGCGAGGCCCTCGACGAACATGGACGAGTGGTGGTGACGGGTTGTTTGGGCACGCGCGCTGAGATGATTCGCGAGCTGCATCCGGAGGTCTTGGCAGTGACCGGACCGCACGCGGAGGATGCGGTCTTGGAAGCGGTGCATGCTCATCTGCCACCGCCTGAACATAACCCGTTCATCGACTTGGTGCCGCCACAAGGTATCAAGCTGACGCCCGATCATTTTGCCTATCTGAAGATCAGCGAGGGCTGCAATCATTGCTGCAGCTTCTGCATCATCCCTAGTCTGCGCGGCCACTTGGTTAGCCGGCCGATCGGCAGCGTGCTGGATGAGGCGCAGCGTTTGGTCGACGCCGGTGTGCGTGAGCTGTTGGTGATCTCGCAAGACACCAGCGCCTATGGCAATGACCTGAAACATCAGATCGATTTTTGGCAGGGCACGCGGCTACCGACCGATATCGAGGCCCTGGCACGCACCCTGGGTGAGCTACAGGCCTGGATCAGATTGCACTATGTGTATCCCTATCCGCAGGTGGATCGGCTGATTCCGTTGATGGCCGATGAGCTGATCCTGCCGTATCTGGATATGCCGCTGCAGCATGGCAGTCCGTCTGTGCTCAAAGCGATGCGACGACCAGCAGCGACCGAGAAGGTGCTCGATCGGCTCGCCGATTGGCGTCGCATCTGCCCGGAACTGGTGCTGCGCAGCACCTTCATCGTCGGCTTCCCCGGTGAAACCGAGGCTGATTTCGAGCAGCTGCTTGCGTTCTTGCGCGAGGCGCAGCTGGATCGGGTTGGCTGCTTCAGCTATTCAGCGGTGGCCGGCGCCGCAGCCAATGCGCTGCCTGATCCGGTGCCAGAGGCGCTGAAGGAAGAGCGGCGTCAGCGATTCATGACCCTGCAAGCCGAGATCAGTCGCGAGAAGCTAGCCCGACGCATCGGCAAGCGCGAGATCGTGCTCGTCGATGAGGTCGAAGACGAGCAGGTGATCGCACGCAGCTATGCGGATGCACCAGAGATCGACGGCAGGGTGATCATTGACGGCGCCTGGGAGCTGGAGCCGGGCAACTTCATCGAGGTCGAGATCACGGCCAGCGACGAGCATGATCTGTTCGCTGAGATGGTCGTCTAGGTTGCTTGACGGCGCGCAATGCCTGCGGATGAAGGGCTTTGTTTGCCTCCTCTGCTTCGTTTGCTAACGCAGATCGATCTTTTCGGCTGAGCGATGGGCTGGAGGCACTCTGTCCTGATTCGGCGGGCTGTACTAGCGGGGGTGCTGCTGATTGGCATCGCCGTATTGCTGTTGGTCGCTGGGGCGCTGAGGCTGCAGGCGCTGCGCAGCGGACAGCCGCCCGATCTCGCGCTTGCGACCTCAGTGCAGGTGCTAGATCGCAACGGCCAGCTCCTGCGTGCGTTTACGGTGGATGATGGCCGCTGGCGGCTGCCGCTGAGTCTGGACGAGGTTGATCCGCTGTATCGACAGATGCTACTCGGCTACGAGGATCGGCGCTTCTGGCAGCATGCGGGTGTGGACCCGCGCGCCTTGCTCAGGGCTGGCTGGCAGGCGCTGCGATATGGACGGATTGTCTCCGGCGGCTCGACCCTGAGCATGCAGGTGGTGCGGCTGCGGTGGGAGCTGTCGACTGGCTCCTGGCAAGATAAATGGCGGCAGCTCGGCGGGGCGCTGGCACTCGAGCGGGTTGCAACCAAGGAGCAGCTGCTCGAGGCCTATCTGAGCCTGGCCCCTTTTGGCGGCAACCTCGAGGGTGTGCGGGCGGCGTCGCTGGCCTGGTTTGGACGCGAGCCGCGGCGACTGACACCAGCACAGGCGGCGTTGCTCGTGGCCTTGCCGCAAGCCCCGGAGCAGCGCCGGCCGGATCGCTATCCGGAGGCCGCGCGGCGCGGGCGCGATCGGGTTCTGGCGCGGGCTGAAGCGCTGGGACTTATTGATGCTGATACCGCAGCCGCGGCGCGGCGCGAGCCGATCCCGACTCAGCGGCGGGCGTTTCCGATGCTGGCGCCGCATCTGGCGCGTCGTGCACTGAGGCAGTCGCCGGCGGCTGGCGTGCATCGGCTGACCCTGGATGCGCGCATCCAAGCGCGTCTGCAAACCTTGGCTGCTGAGCAGGCTGCGCGGTTGCCGGATGCGGTTTCGGTGGCAATCTTGGTTGCCGATCATGGCAGCGGTGAGATCTTGGCCAGCGTCGGCTCAGCCGGCCTGCTGGAGCGCGAGCGTGATGGCTTTGTCGATATGACCGCTGCCCTGCGCTCGCCAGGCTCGACGCTGAAGCCGCTGATCTATGGGCTGGCGTTCGAGCTGGGGCTGGCGCATCCGGAGAGCTTGATCGAGGACCGACCGCGCGCCTTCGGTGGCTATGTACCGGAGAATTTCGATCGCGGCTTTCAGGGCACGGTGACCGTTCGTGCAGCGCTGCAACAGTCGCTGAATGTCCCCGCGGTGACGCTGTTGGAGCGGGTCGGGCCGGCACGGCTGCTGGCGCGCTTGCGGCGGGCGGGGGCCGAGCCGCGCCTACCGGAGGCGGCAGCTGGCGCCGGGCTGGCGATTGGCCTGGGCGGGTTGGGCCTCAGCCTGACCGATCTGGTGAGCCTCTATGCGGCGATTGCTCGTGGTGGTGAGCCGGTGACTTTGCAGGATGGGCTGCGGCGGCCAATCGGCGCTGATCGCACCGCGGTTGGGTACAACCCGGCTGGGCGCAACCCGGTACTGCCGCCACGCGCGGCCTGGTACCTCGCCTCGATCCTGTCTGGGGCGGAGCGCCTTGATCAGGGCGGCGGAGCCATTGCGCTGAAGACCGGCACCTCCTATGGCTACAGGGATGCTTGGGCGCTCGGCTTTGATGGCAAGCAGGTGATCGGCGTCTGGGTTGGGCGACCGGATGGCGCCGCGGTGCCAGGGCTGACCGGCACTGAGGCAGCGGTGCCGATCCTGCGCGATGCCTTCGCGCGTCTCGATGACCGGGTGCCGCTGCCGGGGCCGCCATCCGCCGTGCTGATGGCCTCGAGCACCGAGCTGCCTTTGCCGCTGCGTCGTGTTAGCGGCAATGCCTCAGGTGCACCTGATGATCAGCTCGAGATCGCCTTTCCGCCGGATGGTGCGGTGGTCGATCTTGGGCTTGGGCTCGGACTGAGTGGCGGGGCGGAGCTGGCGCTGAAGGTGCGCAATGGCTCGCCACCGTTTCAGTGGCTCGCAAATGGCAGGCCAATCGCCCACGCGCCCCATGCACGCACTGTCCAATGGAGCCCCGAGGGGCCTGGCTTCGCCACCATTGCTGTGATCGATGGACAGGGCCAGTCCAGCCGCGTCAGTGTTAGCTTGCAATGAGAGGCTAACATGCGCTGACGATTTCAGAGCCGCAGGGTTGCTAGGTTGCCGAGCGCCTGCTCAAGCTCACTGATAGTCGGCGGATAGGCCTCTGCCGGCTCAGCGAGGATGCCGAGGCAAGTCAAATGCATGACATTCGGCGCTTTACGGGGGTTCTTGGTGGCGATGTCGACGGCTGTTTCGGTGCGCTCGAGCCAGAACCGATAACCGGTTTGGATCAATGGCTGCCCACCGCCATTGCTAAGCTCGGCCACTTGTATAAAGACGCCCCAGTCGTGAAGGTTGGCGGCGACCTCGGTCCAATAATGCTGAGCGCGGGTGATCTGGAACCGACCAGCGCTGACTTGCTGTGGGCCTTGGCGTGAGAGCTCCCGGACCTCGAGCGCGCAGCTGGTGCGATAGTTGGCGCTGCTGCGGCTGATCCGGCCATTGCTGATGAAGGCCCTGGCTCGATCTTGCGGGATCGATACAGGTTGGTGCAGCGTCAGCGTACTAGCGGGGCCGATCTCGACCCAGCGCCCCTGCTCGCTGCGCTGGATCAGGGTGCTGCAGCCGACGAGCGCTGGCAGGAGCAGGATGAAGAGCCTGAATGACACCTTTAACCTTCGGGGGCAGAGCATGCGCGTTTAACCTTCGGGGGCAGAGCATGCGCGTTGCAGACCTGGGTGGCGACAGTATTGAGCGTCTGGCTGCCCCTTGCCCTGCAGGCTCAATGAGCGCCTTCCTCGAACGACTTGTCATCTTCCGGCCGCACCGGCACCCGACAGGCATCGAAGAATCGATAATGCTCAATCGCCTCAAGGATTCCGGCCGCGAAGGGCTGCTCGGCGAAGTAGATGCTCTCCGTATCAGTGAGCTGCGAGAGCTCCTCGTGATGCCGATTGGCGACGACCACGGCGAGGGTGTTGCCGCGCATCATGTCCTCATCGGCACCCGAGCCGCCGGCGGTCAGGCAGTGCTCGATCGGGATGCCGAACTGGTCGGCGACATAACGCAGGGCCAAGCCTTTTGATGCACGCGCTGGCACCACATCGAGGAACTGGCCGAACGACAGATTGAGATGCACGCTCAGGTCGGCCTGATGCAGGATGCTGCCGATCTCGTCAAGGCAGGGGGCATGCTCGGGGTCGATGTAGAAGCTGACCTTGAACCGGCTCTGCTCCGATTTGGGCTGGCGCTCGATGCCGGGCAGGTCGATGAGCACGTCCCGTACCCGGCGTGGGTACCAGAGGTGGTCGATGTGCCGAGCCCAGGCATCGTCGGCGGTCAGCTGCGGGGCATAGTAGATCTCGGTGCCCAGGGCGGTGATCAGCACGTCGGGGCGGGGGATGCCGTAGCGACGCATCACCGCGAGCGCGGAGTCTAGCCTCCGCCCAGTGGCGATGCCGAAGCTGGTGCAGCGATGATTCTCGCGCATGATGCGCAGGAAATCGGCCAGCGAATCCGGATCGCCGAGCAGGTTTTGGTCGAGATCGGTGAAGATGGCACGGTCGTGATAGAGCATCGGCCGCCGGGCGACTGGCGCTATCGGTGGCGGTTCAACTTGATCGAGCAGCGGCTTGATCGCGGCCATGTAGCTCTCGGCGTGGGCCTCCCAGGAATAGTGCTCCTTGACACCGTTGAGGCCATTCTTGGCCATGCTGCGCCAACGCGAGGCATCGCTGACGACTTTTAAGAGCGCCTTGGTGATGTCTTGTTTGTCGAGTGGATCGATGAGGATGCCGTTCTTACAGTGGCCGATAATGTCGATTGGGCCACCATCTTCGGTCGCGACGATCGGCAAGCCGCTGGCCGCGGCCTCGATCAGCGTGAGTCCGAAGGGCTCGGTGAGCGCCGGGTTGATAAAGACCCCACGCGAGGCCGCGGCGAGCTGATAGAGAATCGGCACCTCATCGGCCCGATGATGTTTCGGGTAGGCGACCTTGCCATAGAGATCGTGCAGGTCGATCAGGATCAGGATATCGGTCAGCACCTGCTGGGCGCCGCTGTCGAGATCGCGGATATCGTCGCGGTTGCCGGCGACGATCACCAGGTTGGCGTTGCGCTGTAGCTCCTCGGACTCGCCGAAGGCGTCGACCAGTGTGGCGATGTTCTTGCGCTCGTCGGGCCGCGAGAGTGCCAGGATGATCGGCTTCTTCGGATCGCGCAGAAAGCGCGCCAGCTCCTTCTTGATCGGTGCCTTTTGCTCGCTGCCGTCTGCTGGATGGAAGCGCGTCAGATCAGTGCCAGGCGCGATCACCGACATACGCTCGGGCTGATAGTGATCGTAGAGGCCGTACTGCTCCTGGATCTCCTGGCTGGTGCTGGTGACCACCAGGCTAGCGGTGCCGAGGGTCTCTTCCTCGGCATCGATGCGCCGATCCATCTGATAGCGCTGATCGATGATCTCCTGCTTAACGCCGGAGGCGAGCAGGCGGCGGCGCTTGACGCGTCCGAGCGAATGCCCGGTATGCACCAGCGGCACCCCGAGCTGGCTCGAGACGCGGGTGCCAACATAGCCGGCATCGGCATAGTGGCTATGGATCAGAGTTGGCGCGATGTCCTGATCGCGCAGGAATCCGAGCATATTGTCGGCGAAGGTGTCGAGATAATCCCAAAGCTGCTCTTTTGGCAGATACTCAGCCGGACCCGCCTCAACGCGGACGATGCGTGCATTGGGGCCAATATCCTCGAGCGGCTGCTGGTAGTCTGAGCTGACGTGCGAATCAACGACTAGGCGCGTGAAGAGATCGACCCGGTCGACGTCATCACGCTGGGCTAGGGCGCGGGCAAGCTCGACGACATAGAGCGTTTGTCCGCCGGTATCGGCATCGCGACCGAGCTCGAGCTCCTGGCCACGGATGAGCCCGTGGACACTGATCAGGACGATGTAGCGAGAGTCTGGTTGTGGTGTCATACGGCTGACTGCTGTGATCGACATGAGGATGTTTGAGGCCCGAGAATAGCTGATCCCTGCGCTCGCTGCCCGGCGTGCGTCCCGCGATCTCAGTGAGACGCAAAAACTGACTGTTAACAGCGGCGCGCTTTGACGTAGAATCTCTGCCCCATGGACCTGAACTTTCTCGAATTTGAACAACCGGTCGCCGAGCTTGAGGCGAAGATCGAAGAGCTTCGGCATCTCGGTGCGACCTTGGGCGCGCGTCATCTTGGCCGACATGGCCCGGGCGATGAAGAAGACGGCATCAATATTGCCGACGAGATCGAGCATCTCGAGACCAAGAGTCGCGCGCTGACCGAACAGATCTTCTCATCGCTGACGCCCTGGCAGATCTCGCAGCTGTCGCGGCATCCGCTGCGGCCCTATTGTCTCGACTACGTGCCCCGTATCTTTGATGGCTTCCAAGAGCTACATGGCGATCGGACCTTTGCCGATGACCGCGCCATCGTCGGCGGGCTCGCACGGCTCGACGGCCAAGCGGTGATGGTGATCGGCCATCAGAAGGGCCGCGACACCAAGGAGAAGATCCAGCGCAACTTCGGCATGCCAAGACCTGAGGGCTATCGTAAGGCATTGCGATTGATGCAGATGGCCGAGCGTTTCGGGCTGCCGATCCTGACCTTCATCGATACCCCTGGTGCCTATCCCGGCGTGGGCGCTGAAGAGCGCGGGCAAAGCGAGGCCATTGCGCGCAATCTGCAGGTGATGGCTGGGCTGCGGGTGCCGATCATCGTTACCGTCACCGGTGAGGGCGGCTCTGGGGGTGCCTTGGCGATTGGTGTTGGTGATCGGCTGATCATGCTGCAGTTCAGCACCTATTCGGTGATCTCGCCAGAGGGCTGTGCATCGATCCTCTGGAAGAGTGCTGAGAAGGCTCAACTCGCCGCTGAGGCGATGGCCATCACCTCTGATCGACTCTATGAGCTGGGCCTGGTCGATGCGGTGGTGCCGGAGCCGCGTGGTGGTGCGCATCGCAACCTCGAGGATACCGCGGCGTCATTGAAGATGGTCTTGGTCGATGAACTGGCGCGGGTCGCCAATCAGCCGGTCGAGCAGATGATCGAGGCGCGCTACCAGCGCCTGCGCAGCTACGGTCGGTTCAAGAGCTAAGCGTCTGCAGTGTGCTGTCGCTTGCCGATCGCGGAGGGCTTGGGTACCAAGAAGCCAGTGTACGCGAGCATCCTATGTCTGCCTCATCGGCAGCTGCTGCATTAATCGACCGGCTGCGTCGCCTGCTCATCCAGGCAATGCCTCAGCGGCTCTGGATCGCCTACAGCGGCGGTTGTGATTCTCATGTGCTGCTGCACGCATGCGTGCAGCTGCGTACCGAATGTGCGCTGATCCTGAGCGCCATCCATGTCGATCATGGCTTGCATGCCGACTCTAGCACCTGGGCAGGCCACTGCGGTGCGGTTTGCCATGCACTCGGCGTCGATCTCCATCTGCAGCAGGCTCAGATCGAGCGTCGTCCTGGCGAGAGCCTTGAGGCACTGGCGCGATCGGCACGCAACCGCCTCTTTGCTAACTGCCTAGCTCCCGGTGATTGGCTCGCTACTGCGCAGCATCGCGACGATCAGGCTGAAACCTTACTGCTGGCGTTGCTGCGGGGTAGTGGTGTCCATGGCCTGGCGGCCATGCCAGCGCGCGCAGCACTGGGGGCAGGGACCCTGGTGCGTCCACTGCTCGATGTCACAGGAGCCGATTTGCGTGCCTATGCCAATGCGCATCAGCTGCGCTGGATCGAAGATCCCTCCAACCAGAACCTCGATTTCGATCGCAACCTGCTGCGTCATCAAATCATGCCGGTCTTGCGCCAACGCTGGCCATCGGCGGCGACCACCATCGCCCGCAGCGCTGCCCACTGTGCTGAAGCTGCCGCATTGATCGATACGCTAGCCGATGAACTGCTGCCAAGGGTTGCCGGCTCACGGCCGGCGACGCTCTCGGCTGAACGTCTACTGCTACTAGCGCCTGAGCGCGCCCGTGCGGTGCTACGGCGCTGGCTGACTCGGCAAGGTTTTCGAGCGCCGAATCAGCGGCGCTTAGCCAGGATTCTGACTGAAGTCCTGGGCGCCCGTGCCGACGCCCAGCCCCTCGTCGCCTGGGAGGGATGCGAGCTGCGTCGCTACCGCGATGATCTATTCGCGCTGGCGCCTTTGCCGCCGCGCCCCGAAGCCGAGCTAAGCTGGGATGGGCAGCAGCCCTTGCAGCTACCAATGGGCTTAGGCAGGCTGAGCCTCGAGGCCGATGGCTCGATGCCCCTCTCGGCGCCTCCTTCTTACGAGGACTCGGCATCCGGCCAGGCTTTGCCCCCTGCGCGACCCATGATCCTCCGCTTTGGCGTCTCTGGTTTGCAATGCAAGCAACCGAATCGGCCAAGTCGCAGGCTCAAGCAGCTGTTCCAACAGCGCGGTGTTCCCGCCTGGCTGCGACCCTATGTGCCGCTGCTGGTCGACCCCCAAGGCCATCTGCTCGCGGTTGCCGGTGTCGCAGGCTGCAGTGTTGAGGATGACTCCAGGCGCGGTCAGCGGCAGCAGTGTCTGCGGTGGGAGGGACATCCCTGGGCGCATTTTGGTTGGTTTACCGAGCCTCTGCTGATTCTCTAGAAGATTCGTGTAGGACAGGGTCCGACCGCTTTCCCTCCGGCCGCTGTGCTAGCCTGAGGTCGCATCCATTGGGCGGAGAGCAAGCCTATGAAATTCCCCTACGGCTTGAGCAATTTCGGCACCCTGCGACGGGACGGCTACTGGTACCAGGATCGCAGCTACCGCATCGCGCAGCTCGAGACGGTGGGCCGTCAACTGATCTTCCTGCGCCCCCGGCGCTTCGGCAAGAGCCTGCTGCTGTCGATGCTCGAGCACTATTACGATCTCAAGCGCGCGGATGAGTTTGAGGCGCTGTTTGGCGATCTCGCCATCGGTCAGGCGCCGACCCCGCTGCACAACCAGTTCTACATCATGAAGTGGGACTTCTCGCTGGTGCCTGCGCATGCTGAGGTTGAGGACATCGAGCGAGGCCTGCACGATCATCTCAACGACTGCGTCAAGGCGTTCATCGCGCACTACCAGGGGCAGTTGCCAAATCCAGTCGAGATCAATCCCGACAACGCCCTGTCTTCCTGGCGCTCAGCACTCGCCGCCGTGCAGCAAACCCCGCACCGGCTCTATCTGCTGATCGACGAATACGACAACTTCGCCAACGAGGTGCTGATGGCCAGGCGCGACGGCAGCCAATCGCGCTATGATGCCTTGCTCTATGGCGAAGGGCTGCTCAAGACCGTCTTCAAGGCCGTCAAGGCCGCCGCTGGTGGCATGGGGCTGGATCGAGTCTTCATCACCGGTGTCTCACCGGTCGTCTTAGGTGACATGACTAGCGGCTACAACGTCGCTGAACATATCGATCTTCAGGCCGACTTCAACGACCTCTGTGGTTTTACCGAGGCCGAGGTCTGCCTCGTGCTAGAGCAGCTCGCGTCCGAAGGCGAGGGCGCACACTGGTCAGCCCAGCAAGCACTCAGCACCATGCGCACCTTCTACAACGGCTACCGCTTCAGCGAAGAGGCCGAGGAGCGCCTCTACAACCCAACCCTCAGCCTCTACTTCCTCAAGGCCCTGCAGCGTCGACGACAACCGCCCCGTCAGCTGCTCGATGACAACCTGGCGATGGACCGCAACAAGCTCAGCTATATCGCCGCGCTCCCTGGTGGCGAAGCGCTGTTGGTCGCTGCGCTCAGCGGCGACGATCAGATCGTCATCCCCGAGCTGACGCAGCGCTTTGGCATTGCCGATGTGCTGGCCGCGGTCAAGGATGAGTCGTTCATGGCCTCGCTGCTGTACTTCTTCGGCATCCTCACGCTCGACGGGCTGACCGCCTTCAACGAGCACCAGCTGCGCATCCCCAATCTGGTTGCGCGCGCGCTCTACGTCGAGCGCTTACGCGAGCGCTGGCTGCCTGATCCGCAACTACGGTCCGAGCTGCCCGCGCTGGTGCGAGCGCTAGGACAGGGTGCCGATCTGGCACCACTCTGCGACTTCATCGAGCAGCGGTATTTCGCGGTGCTCTCCAATCGCGACTACCGCTGGAGCAATGAACTGCTGGTCAAGTTCGCCTTCCTGACCCTGCTGTTCGAGGATCGGCTCTACATGGTCGTCTCCGAGCTGGAGACCGAGCGTGGTTATGCTGATCTGGCGTTGATCGTCCGCCCGGATATGCGCCGCTTTGCGGCCTTGGAGATCTGCTGCTGGAATTCAAATACCTGAGCTTGAAAGACCTCGGTCTGACAGGCGAGCAGGTGCGGACTGAATCGCGCGAGGCGCTGGCCGAGCGGCCCGCGGTGGCAGCCAAGCTCGATGAGGCCGAAGCGCAGGCACACGCCTACGGTGCCACCTTGCGCGAGCGCTATGGCCTGCAACAGCTGCATGCCTTTGCGGTGGTCGCGCTGGGCTTTGAGCGGTTGGTTTGGCGACAGCTGAATTGATGCTATTGCGATATTGGTCTTTTAAACTTGCTTCGGCGGGATGTATCACTAACACTATCGCGCGTCTCTAATTGATTGTCGAGAACGGCGGGCGCGGGATTCTGGTGTCCGGCGGTGCCTCGCCGCGCATTCGCTACAACACCATCGACCTTAATGGTGGTAATGGTCTTGATTTTAACGGCTCGGACAACGACGCCGACAGCCTCATCGAGAACAACCTGATCACGCGCAATGGTGGCAGAGGCTGGATCTACGGGGGCGCCGTCACGCGCGGGTACAACAACGTCTGGGGCAACGGCACCGACTACTACGGTGCCGGCACCATTCCCGACAGCCACCTCTCCAGCGATCCGCGTTATGTCGATCCAGACAACCGCAACTGGCTGCTAAGGACAGGCAGCCCATCGCTCACAGCCGGCTCGGATGGCGGTCAGATCGGTCGCTACGGCGGTCTGCCTGACTTTGACTTTGACTTCGACGGAATTCCTGACTTCATCGACCCAGATGACGACAACGATGGTGTGTCGGACGAGGAAGATCTCTTCCCACTCGACCCCAACGAATGGATCGACACCGACGGTGATGGCATTGGCAACAATGCCGACCGCGATGATGACAACGACGGTGTGCGCGATGGTCAGGATGCCTTCCCGCTAGATCCTAACGAGTCAGCGGATGGGGATGGGGTTGGCGACAATACCGACAATTGTCCGGACGTTCCCAACCCGAGCCAAGCCGATACGGATGGCGGTCGATGCTCTGAGGTCAACCAGGCTGAGTGAGACCGGAAGCTTGCTCAGCCTGACAGTGAGTACAGACTACTCAATCTTCGCCTGATAGCGTTCCACCAGATCGTCACGACTCCCAAGTAGATCGAAGATCGCCACCATGCCTTTGCGCGCCGCATCCTCCCCCAATGCGCCGACGGCCTCTGAAGAGCAACTGCGCCAATTCGGATGCGCCAGGGCTTAATCCACTATCGCGCCCGGGTCGTGCCACGGATCTGTTGCTGTCGAGTCAATGACGCTATCTCAGTGACGGGATCATAGCCCCATGATTTTGGAAGACATCCAGCTCTGGAACACGACCCCAGCGCCATCAACCTCGGCGCGCCTTGTCGCTCCCCATGGGGCTAGGCTAGACTGCCGATAGGCTCGAATCTCTAGGAATCCTCTCATCAGGAGTTCCCTCATGTCGCCACCCACGTTCGCCTTTCACCACCCCCCACCGCCAGCCGCCCCCCGGAATGGCGACCCCGACCTTCAGCCGCCCATCGACCCGCCGCCAGGCACCGCGGTCAGCGAAGCCGACTACTGGGCGCATTACTACGAGCACGACAACGGCTACGAATGGAATAACGGCATTCTCGAGGTCAAGCCCGTGTCTGATATTCTGACCTTGCAGATCTATCGGTGGCTGCTCAGGTTGCTGGAGTTCTACCTCGACACCCATCACAACGCCCGCCTGACCTGCCTGGAATTCGGTTTTCGCCTCAGCCTGCCGAACAAGACCGCCATTCGCAAGCCGGACCTCGGCCTGGTGCTCGACAGCAATGCCCAGCCGCTACAGGATCTCGACCGCTCCTACCGCGGCACCTTCGATCTATGCGTTGAGGCCCTCTCCGACAGCACCCCAGCCGAGATCCGCCGCGACACCGAGCAAAAACGCGACGAATACCAGGCCGCCGGCGTGCCCGAGTACTACATCATCCATCATGACCCGCGCTGGCAGTTGTTCTACCGGCGCAATGCCGCGGGGCTTTATGAACCGATCCCGCGCGAGGATGGCATCCTCCGCTCGGCGGTGGTGCCGGGGTTTCGTTTTCGCCTGGAGGATCTCAACTGCCAGCCGAGCCTAGAGACGATGATCGAAGACCCGGTCTATGCGCCCTTTGTATTGCCAAGCTGGCAGCGGGATCGGCAGGCGCGCGCGCAGGCCGAACAGCTCGTCAAACAGGAACGTCGCGAGAAGGAACGCGAGCGCGCCAAGAATGTCGTGCTGCTGGCCGAATTAGCCAAGCTGCGAGGCGAATCCTGAACCGACGCCTCCCCCTGTCACGCCTTCCCGTTAGATCCTGACGAGTCAGCCGATGCGAATGGGTCAGTACAGACTACTCAACATCTTCGCCCGGTAGCGTGCCACTAGCTCGTCACCACTCCCAAGCAGCTCGAAGATCGCTACCATGCCTTTACGCGCCGCATCATCGCCATACTGACGGTCGCGTTTCAGCAACCCCAGCAGGTTCTCCAGTGCAGCCTCATTATCGCCGGCCAGTACCTGATAGGCCGCCAATTGATAGCGTGCCTCGCTGTCGCTGGGGTTGGCCTCTAGGGTTGCCTCCAGCGCCTCAGCGGGCGGCGCATCAGTCACTGCGGCACTGAAGGCCAGCCGGCCACGCAACGCGGCAAGCTCAGGATCGTTCGCGAGATCGAGCGGGGTGTGCTCGAGCATCTCCAAGGCGCCCTTGGCGTCGCCTTCGATCGCCTTGAATTGAACCTTGGCGATGAAGACGCGGCTGTTGTCCGGATCATCGCGCTCAGCGCGCTCGATCAACCCTGTTGCTGCACTCAAGTCACCCGCGGCCATCGCCTGCCGCGCCTGATCGAGCAGCTGATCTGAGGCACGGCTGATATGCCGAGACAGGAACTCGCGGATTTGTCCCTCCGGCAGCGCCCCCATGAACTGGTCGACCGCCTGGCCGTTCTTGAACAATTGCACCGTTGGCAGGCTGCGGATGCCAAACTGCGCGGCGAGCGCCTGCTCGGCCTCGGTGTCGACCTTGGCGAGGAAGAATTGACCTTTGAATTCCTCAGCCAGGCGCGACAAGATCGGCATCAGCTGCCGACAGGGGGCGCACCAATCGGCCCAGAAGTCGACCAGCACCGGTCGTTCGAAGGAGCCCTGGAGGACGATGCGCTCGAAGTCGGCCGCAGTGACGGCGGCGATGTGGGCAGAGTCGGTCATGATGTTTCTCTATGGGGGCACAAGATGAAGCCGCAGTGGCAGTTTGGCTTACAGTGGAAAATAATTGTCGGCAGGGTTGCAATCAAGCAGTTGTCTACGCGAACAGGCTCGCATCTGCGGATCATGATTACCTAATCATGATTACCTAATCATGATCACCTAACAGCTCAGATCATCACTGGAGACATATCGATGACAACGCCTATCCACATCGTCTGTCCGCATTGCGATGCGATCAACCGGCTTCCACCGCAGCGTTTGGCCGATGGCGGGCGCTGCGGTCAGTGCCATCGCGCCTTGTTCGATGGCCATCCGTTTGCACTCAGTCAGGCGAGCTTCGAGCGCCATGCGATGCGTAGCGACATCCCGTTGGTCGTCGACTTTTGGGCCTCTTGGTGTGGTCCTTGCAAGATGATGGCACCGGCCTTCGAGGCGGCAGCCTCGCGGCTCGAGCCACGGACCCGGCTGGCTAAGGTTAACACCGAGGAGGAGCAGGGGCTGGCGATGCGTTTTGGCATCCGCAGCATCCCGACCTTGGCGATCTTCGTTGGTGGCCAAGAACGCGCACGGCAAGCGGGGGCCATGGACACCAATGGGATCGTTCGCTGGGTTGAGTCCCATCTTTGAAAGCGCCAACGAGCAGGGCGTTCGGCCTTGCTCATCAGATCGGTGCTGAGCGCCTGTATTCTGTGACCTAGTTGTTGCAGTGCAGCACTGGCCATGGACAGGGGCGCGGGGTTTCGCTAACATCCGATCCGTTTTGCACGGCTGCGACCCTGGCGGCTGTAACTGCCTCGGAGACTGCGTTGACTATTCCTGCGGTATTGGTCCTGCAAGACGGCTCGGTCTTTCGCGGGACGTCCATCGGCGCGCGCGGCCAAAGCGTCGGCGAGGTCGTGTTCAACACGGCGATGACGGGTTATCAGGAGATTCTGACTGACCCCTCTTATCGGCGTCAGTTGGTCACCCTCACCTATCCACATATCGGCAACACCGGCACCAATGACGAGGATGAAGAGTCGCCTGCGGTTCAGGCTGCTGGCCTGATCATTCGCGATCTGCCGGTGCAAGCGAGCAACTTCCGTCGCCGCGAGACCCTTAGTGACTATCTCGAGCGCAGCGGGGTGGTCGGCATCGCCGATATCGATACCCGTCGCCTGACGCGACTGCTGCGCGAAAAGGGGGCGCAAAATGGCTGCCTGATCGCTGGTGAAGATCTCGACGAGCAGGGCGCCTTGGTCGCGGCCACCGCCTTTCCCGGTCTCAAAGGGATGGATCTAGCCCGTGAGGCTGGCGTTAGCAGTGCTTATCGCTGGACCCAGGGCACCTGGAGCCTAGAGCAAGGGCTGCCCGAACCGCTGGCCTGGGACGACGAACACTTCCGCCACCATGTTGTGGCCTACGATTTCGGCATCAAGCGCAATATCCTGCGGCTGTTGGTCGACCATGGCTGCCGGGTGACGGTGGTGCCGCCGCAGACCCCCGTCGCTGAGGTGCTGGAGCTGGCGCCTGCCGGTGTCTTCCTGAGCAACGGCCCGGGTGATCCCGAGCCTTGCGGCTACGCGATCGAGGCCATCCGCGAGCTGCTGGCGCGTGATCTTCCCTTGTTCGGCATCTGTCTCGGGCATCAGCTACTGGGTCTTGCTTGCGGTGCGCAGAGCGTCAAGATGAAGTTTGGCCATCATGGTGCCAACCATCCGGTACAGGATCTGGCGACCGGACAGGTCATGATCAGTAGTCAAAACCACGGCTTTGCGATCGATGAGCAAAGCCTGTCAGCCGCGGTCGAGGCGACCCATCGCTCGCTGTTCGATGGCTCACTGCAGGGACTGCGGCACCGCGAGCATCCGGCCTTTAGTTTCCAGGGCCACCCAGAGGCAAGCCCAGGGCCGCATGATGTCGAGCCCTTGTTTGCCCAGTTCGTCAGCATGATGGACGCGCGCTCGGGCGGTAGTTAGAGAGTGGAGAGTAGGTAGCGGCCCGCCACCCCGGAAGATGAATCGCGCGAGATTCACGTTAAATAATCACGACCTTATTCCAGTAGCAGACTTCGGACACCTCTCAGCCCATGCCCAAGCGCACAGACATCCAGAGCATCCTGATCATTGGCGCCGGGCCGATTGTGATCGGGCAGGCCTGCGAGTTCGATTACTCCGGTGCTCAAGCCTGCAAGGCGCTGCGCGAGGAGGGCTTCCGCGTGGTGCTGGTGAACTCGAATCCGGCGACCATCATGACCGACCCGGAGATGGCCGACGCCACCTACATCGAGCCGATCAACTGGCGCGTGCTCGAGCGCATCATCGCCCACGAGCGCCCAGATGCGCTGCTACCGACCATGGGCGGACAGACGGCGCTCAATTGCGCGTTGGATTTGGTCACCGAGGGCGTGCTGGAGCGCTACGGGGTGGAGATGATCGGCGCCTCGCGCGAGGCGATCGACAAGGCTGAGGATCGTGATCTGTTCCGTCAGGCGATGCGCCGGATTGGTCTGGATATGCCACGCTCGGCGATTGCGCATAGTCTGGAAGAGGCGATCCAGGTGCAGGCGCAGATCGGCTTCCCGACCATCATCCGGCCCTCGTTCACCATGGGCGGCAGCGGCGGTGGCATCGCCTACAACCATGAAGAGTTCGAGGAGATCTGCACCCGCGGTCTCGATCTCTCGCCGGTCAATGAGCTGCTGATCGAGGAGTCAGCGCTGGGCTGGAAAGAGTACGAGATGGAAGTGGTGCGCGACCACAAGGACAACTGCATCATCGTCTGCTCGATCGAGAACCTCGATCCCATGGGCGTGCACACCGGCGACTCGATTACGGTGGCCCCGGCGCAGACGCTGACCGATAAGGAATACCAGCGCATGCGCGATGCCTCGCTCGCGGTGCTGCGCGAGATCGGTGTCGATACCGGCGGCTCGAACGTGCAGTTCGCGATCCATCCCGACGATGGCCGCATGATCATCATCGAGATGAACCCACGCGTCTCGCGCTCTTCAGCACTGGCCTCAAAGGCGACCGGCTTCCCGATCGCCAAGGTTGCCGCCAAGCTCGCGGTCGGCTACACCCTCGATGAGCTGCGCAACGAGATCACCGGTGGTGCCACCCCGGCCTCGTTCGAGCCGGCGATCGATTATGTGGTCACCAAGATCCCGCGCTTTGCGTTCGAGAAGTTTCCGCTCGCCGATGCCCATCTGACCACGCAGATGAAATCGGTCGGGGAGGTGATGGCGATTGGCCGCACCTTCCAAGAATCACTGCAGAAAGCACTGCGCGGGCTCGAGACCGACAAGGACGGTCTCAATGAGATGCTGAATCTGTCCGATCCGCAGTCGCTCGGCCGATTGCGCACCGAGCTGCGCCAACCGGGCGCTGAGCGCATCTTCTATCTGGCCGATGCGCTGCGGGCCGGGATGACCCTGGACGAGGTGCAGACGCTGACCAAGATCGATCCCTGGTTCCTAGCCCAGATCGATGAGCTGGTGGCGATCGAGCACGAGGTCCGAGTGCAGGGGCTGGAGGCGCTGGATGCGGAGCGTCTGCGTGGATTGAAGCGGCGCGGGTTCTCGGATCGGCGCCTGGCTGCGCTGACCAAGCAGGCTGAGGAGGTGATCCGTGAGCGCCGCCGCGCGCTTGGGATTCGGCCGGTGTTCAAACGTGTCGATACCTGCGCTGCCGAGTTTGCAACCAGCACGGCCTATCTGTACTCGACCTATGAGGAAGAGTGCGAGGCAGCGCCGACCGATGCCAAGAAGATCATGGTGCTCGGTGGCGGTCCAAACCGAATCGGGCAGGGCATCGAATTCGATTATTGCTGTGTCCATGCGGCCTTCGCGCTGCGCGATGATGGCTTCGAGACCATCATGGTCAACTGTAATCCGGAGACCGTCTCCACCGACTATGACACCTCCGATCGGCTCTACTTCGAGCCGCTGACGGTCGAGGACGTGCTCGCTATCGTCGAGACCGAGCGGCCTTATGGGGTGATCGTGCAGTATGGCGGACAGACGCCACTGAAGCTGGCGCGCGATCTCGAGGCGGCCGGGGTGCCGATCATCGGGACCTCGCCGGACAGCATCGACCATGCCGAGGATCGCGAGCGCTTCCAGCGGCTGATTACCCAGCTCGGCCTGAGACAACCGCCAAATGCGACCGCACGCAGCGAGAGCGAGGCGGTGGAACGCGCGGCTGAGATCGGCTACCCACTGGTGGTGCGGCCATCCTATGTGCTCGGTGGCAGGGCGATGGAGCTGGTCTACGATGAGGCCGATCTGCGCCGTTACATTCGCAATGCAGTGAGCGTCTCGAATGCGGCGCCGGTGCTGCTAGATCGCTTCCTTGAGGATGCGATCGAGGTGGATGTCGATGCCGTCTGTGACGGTGAGTCGGTGCTGATCGGCGGCATCATGGAGCATATCGAGCAGGCCGGGGTGCACTCTGGTGATTCGGCCTGCTCGCTGCCACCCTATACCCTGAGCCCCGAGCTGCAAGACCAGATGCGCGAGCAGATGGCGGCGATGGGGCTCGCACTTGGCGTTCGTGGGCTGATGAACGCCCAGTTCGCGATCAAGGGTGATGATATCTATATCCTGGAAGTGAACCCGCGGGCCTCGCGCACCGTGCCCTTCGTGTCGAAGGCGGTTGGTGTCCCTCTCGCCAAGGTCGGCGCGCGCTGCATGGCTGGGCGCTCGCTAGCCGAGCAAGGGATGCTGCTCGAGGTCGCGCCGACGCGCTACTGCGTCAAGGAAGCGGTGTTTCCCTTCGTTAAGTTCCCTGGTGTCGATACCCTACTAGGGCCGGAGATGAAGTCGACCGGCGAGGTGATGGGGATCGGTCGGACCTTCGCCGAGGCCTTCGGCAAGGCGGTCGAAGGCGCTGGCATGGCACTGCCGCGGCCCGGCAAGGCCATGCTCAGTATCCGGGATGCGGATAAGACCCGGATGCTGGCGGTCGCCCGTCAGCTGCTCGAGCTTGGCTTCAGCCTCTATGGCACCCATGGCACCGCACGCGCCGTGCAAGAGGCTGGTATGGACTGCATCGGCGTCAACAAGGTCAAGGAAGGTCGGCCACACATCGTCGATATGATCAAGAACGGCGAGGTGCGTTTCATCGTCAATACCACTGAGGGTGCCGAGGCGATTGCCGATTCAGCAGCGATTCGACGCGCGGCCTTGCAACACAAGGTGAGCTACACCACCACGATTGCGGGGGCTGAGGCGACCTGCCTCGCGCTCAAGGCGGGTGACCTGCTCGAGATTACTCAGTTACAGACACTTTACTGACTGCCCCTGCGCGGTTAGTCTCTGCACCCTTGTATCGCCCCGCTCGCCGGGGTCACTTCACGATGATCCCAGCGCGTCGACCGAGCGGTCGGTTCCTCACTGAGGGTACTGCCCCCCGCAACCGACCTGCAACCTAAACACCATTCCAAGCCGGCGCAATCTATGCCCTAGTGCAGGCAAGATTGTAGGCAGGATTGTAGGCAAGATGTGTCGAACGACTTATTCAGTGGGCGCGCAATGACGCGCCCGAGAGTAAGAGGATGTCCGCGTCAACTACCCCGCCCTGAAGGCCGGGTTTCTCGAGGAGGAACTGATGAATAGAATCCCTCTCACGGCAAGAGGCGCCGAGCAGCTCCGTGAGGAGCTCGAGCGACTGAAGCGTATTGAGCGCCCACGTGTGATCGAAGCCATTGCCGAAGCGCGCGCGCACGGTGATCTGAAAGAGAATGCCGAGTATCACGCGGCGCGGGAGCAGCAGGGCTTCATCGAAGGCCGTATCAAGGAGATCGAAAGCAAGCTCTCGAACGCCGAGATCATCGATGTGACCAAGCTCAATCCCGGTGGTCGGGTCGTGTTTGGCGCCACAGTCGATGTGCTCGAGATCGATAAGGATGAGGAGCATACCTTTGTCATCGTCGGCGATGATGAGGCCGACATCAAGCAGGGCAAGATCTCGGTTGGCTCACCGATCGCCCGTGGTCTAATCGGCAAGGCGGAAGGCGATACGGCCTTGGTCGCGGCCCCTGGCGGTCAGCGTGAGTTCGAGATCCTTGAGGTGCGTTACGAGTAATTGGGCCTGTGCTCTGATGCCTGATCCAGGAATGGGCCTATAATCCTAATCACTGCTGATCGCGTCGAGTCATACGAGTTCGGCGCCATGAATCTAGGTGAGGAGGTATCACAATGCATAGATGGGCCTTGCTGAGCTGCTTGCTGCTGATCGCGGCACCTGCTCAGGCACTACGCTGTGGCAACAGCGCGATCTCGGAAGGCGACAGCACCTTGCGACTGAAACAGCTCTGCGGCGAGCCGGCCCAGATCGAGCAGCGCGAGGATCGGATTGCGGTGGAGCGATACGATCCTCAGCGGCAGCATTACTACACTGATTATGTGGCTAAGCCTTACGAGATCTGGACCTATAACTTTGGTCCGCGGCGTTTTATCAACCGGATCGAGGTTCGCGATGGTGCCATCAAGCGCATCACGACAGGTGGCTACGGCTACTGATCCTTGGTCTCGCTCCCGCTCCCGTCCGCGCTTTAAGATGAGCATCTCTAGGCGAGCGAGCCTGAGTCTTAGCGCCAGTACCAGCCTCAGCCAGCGTCTGCAGTCAGTTTGTCTCGGTATCCTTCTGGTCTTGTTAGCGTCGTTCGCATCGAGCGCAGTGGCAGAGCCCACCGCGCGCGCGCTACGCCTGTTGACCTGGCCGGACTATCTTGATCCAAGCTTGGTTGAGATCTTCGAGCAGGAGCATGGCGTCCAGATCAAGTTCGACTTTTTCGACAGCGATGATGCTCGCGATCGGCTTGTTGCGCAGACTGATGGCAAGGGCTTTGATGTCATCGTCCTCGATAGCGCTGCCGTTGCAAGCTATCGGCGAATTGGCTGGATCGCACCGATCGATCCGTCCTTGGCACCTCAGATTCAGCATATCGATCAGGCCATCGATCAGGCCTACCCTGGCACCAGCGGTTACGCCGTGCCTTACTTCTGGGGCACAACGGGTATCGCCTATCGCTCTGACCTCATTCCCGAGCCGCCGCAACGCTGGATGGATCTCATGCGCCCGGATGCAGCCTTGGTCGGACGGGTGATGATGATCGCTGATCGCTATGATCTGATTGGCATGGCATTGAAGGCGCTTGGCTTCTCGATGAATACTGAGGTTCCTGAGGAGATCGATCAGGCCGTGAGTCTGCTCTTGGAGCAGAAGCCTGCGCTGCGGGATTACGGCACCCTTGATCTGGGTCCAGACTCACAGCTGATCAGCGGCGAGGTGATTGCGGCAATGAGCTATAGTGGCGACGCGGCGATGCTGATGGATCAGCATGAGGCGATCCGCTATCTGGTGCCGGAAGAGGGATCGGCGATCTGGATCGACTATCTGACTGTTGCGGCGCAGGGCGATAAGACGCTGGCTTTGAGCTTCATCGATTTTCTCAACCGCCCCGAGATCGCGGCGCGCAATGCCCGCTATCTGTCTTACGCGACGCCGAATCTGGCCGCCGAAAAGCTGCTGCCAGCCGCCTTTCTCGATGATCCACTCATCTATCCGTCCACCGCGACGCTTGCGCGCTGCGAGCATTACAAGCCGCTTTCCCCTGATGCTTTGCGTCGCCGGGTTGAGGCCTACTCAGCGATCGTCTACGGCCAGTAAAGGTGCGTTTGCAAGCCAAGCTGGCCTTCGCGCTGATGCCATTGATCGCCTTGCCCCTGCTGGCGTCAGGCTGGCTGAGCTGGAGCTATCTGGGCGCCGATCTAGAGCGTGAGGCGAGACAGAGCTTGAATACGGCTGTCCATCTTGTCGAGCGTGCGCTCGGTGATCTGGTCGATAACGCCTACTCGAGCCTCGAACTGCTAGCACGCGCGCCTGAGACCGAGCGCTACGCTCGCGCAACGAATGTCCAAGATCGCTATTTCCTCTTTCAAGCCCCGCTGCTGAAGCTCTTCCAGGATTACCGTCGTACCTATCCTGAATATCTGATGATCCGGTTTCTGCTGCCAGATGGTCAGGAGGATGCGCGCGCAGCAGACTTGGGGTTTGATGAGCAGAGCGATGATGTGCCTTTTGAAGAACCGCTGCCGGAGTATTCGACGACCGTTGTACCTCGGCTGGATACCGCGCACGAGAGCCTCCTGTTCTATCGTCGTATCGAGCTGCCGCAGCAGTTTAGCGAGTCGGCTGATGGGGGCTACAGCTTGCGCGGCTATGTTGCACTGACTGTCTCGCTGGCTGGGATCTATAGGCAGATCGCCGAGACACGGCCGATGCTTGGGGGGTGGCTGCTGTTGGTCTCAGCAGATGGTCAAGTGCTGTTTGCTGCGGGAGAGGAGGCTGCTGATGCCAAGGTGCCAGTGGTGCTGCTCGAGCAACTGGGGCGGTTAGACAGGCCTGATATGCAAAAGACAACAGTGCAGCCGATGACGATGCGCTGGGGCGGCTTTGATTGGCTGCTGCAGGTACATCCTATCGATGCCGATCTGTATGCCGTCGCGGCCATGCCTGCTGTCGCCTTGTCGGGACCGCTGACCGACCTAGCACTCAAGATCCTGGTCATGACATTGCTCTCGGGGGTGTTGTTGGCCCTGGTGCTCTATCTCTCGCTCCGGCGTTTGGTGCTCCAGCCGCTTGAGCTCTTGCGTGGCGCGGCCCGCGCCATCGGTGCTGGCAGCCTAACGCCGACGATTGCCGTGCAGTCAGGCGATGAGATTGGGCTGTTAGCCGATGATGTGCGCGAGATGGGGCATCGCCTGAGCACCTATCGCAAACAGATCGAAGACCTGGCATTCAATGATCAATTGACCGGCTTGCCCAACCGACACCTGATGCGCGAGCTGCTGAAGACGCATCTCGAGGGGTGTCAGCTTGCCGATGAGCGGCTGGCCGTGTTGCTGTTGGATATCGACAACTTCAAGCAGATCAACGATAACCTGGGTCATGCGATTGGTGATCAGCTGCTCAAGACCTTAGCCAAGCGGGTTTTCCAGACGCTTAGTGCAGACGAGCAGCAGGGACGCTCGCAAGTGGCGCGGTTTGGCGGCGACGAACTCCTGGTTCTGGTCGACCGTTTGCTTGATGACACTGAGCCGAACGCTGTGGCGGAACAGATTCTGGAGGCAACGACGAAACCCTTCGTGCTCGATGACGGCCATTATGTGGTGACCGCGAGCATCGGTGTGGCCTTGTTTCCACGCGATGCGGCCACTGCCGATGAGCTGATTCGCTGTGCGGATCTGGCGATGTATCGGGCCAAGGCGGTTGGCCGCAACACCTATCGGTATTTCTCCCCGGAGCTTCATATCAAGGCGTCGGAACGTCTGCTGCTCGAGCATCGGCTGCGCCGAGCGGTTGGCGACCGTCAACTGCATATTCAGTATCAGCCCTTGTTCCGGATCGACGGACTGCAACTGGCTGGGTTTGAGGCCTTGCTGCGCTGGACTGACCCTGAGCTCGGGGTGATTACGCCGACTCGCTTCATCCCGATTGCCGAGCAGACAGGGCTGATCGAGGAGATCGGCGATTGGGTGCTGCAGGAAGTCTGTGCGCAGATCGCACGCTGGGATGCGGCTGGGCTCGCGGTTGTGCCGGTCGCGATCAATATTTCGCCGGTGCAGTTGTTACGGGGCTCGCTCATCGAACGGGTCGAGGCCTGCCTAAACCAGTTCCATCTGCCTCCCGACTATCTGCACATCGAGATTACGGAGTCGGTGTTGATGGATTCAAGCCCGATCAATAGCGCGCGTTTGAAGGGGCTAGCGCGCTTAGGGATCGCGCTGCACATCGATGACTTCGGAACCGGCTATTCATCGATCAGCTATCTGCGGCGTTTCGAGGTCGACTGCATCAAGATTGACCGCAGCTTCGTTTCGGATATCTGCTCGAGCCATGAGGACCGAGCCTTGGTGACCGCGATGATCGCGATGGCCGGGGCCTTAGATGTGACGGTGGTGGCTGAGGGGATCGAAACCCAAGAGCAGCTGGATCTGCTGCGTGAGCTTGGCTGTGATCTCGGTCAGGGTTATCTCATCTCACGTCCTTGTCCGGTCGAAGAGGCCGAGCGCTTGCTGCGCGAAACCAGCGCTAGCAAACCTTGGCAATCTCCTAGTCTTTCGAATCTCGCCACACCACGGAGTCCAGATCCATGACCTTCGATCATCAACAGCCGCCACTCGTGTTCGGTGAGGCCCTGTTCGATTGCTTTCCCGATGGCGCCGAGGTATTAGGCGGAGCGCCGTTCAATGTCGCCTGGCATCTGGCCGCCTTTGGTTTAGGGCCGGTATTCTTGAGTCGGATTGGTGAAGACGCCTTAGGCGAGCGTATCGAGATGGCGATGCGCGAGCAGGGGATGACCAGACTCGGGCTACAGCGTGACCCTGAGCAGGCCACCGGCAAGGTGCAGGTCTCCCTCACGGCTGGTGAGCCGAGCTACGAGATCCTGCCCGACCGTGCCTATGACCATATCGATGCCGCCGCACTGCCGCCGCTCCCGCAGCAGGCACTGCTCTATCACGGCAGCCTGGCGCTGCGGCATCGGGACTCCGCGGATGCGCTGCGCACCCTGCGTGGGCGGATCAGCCCAGCGGTGTTCCTGGACGTCAATCTGCGCGATCCCTGGTGGCAGAAGGAGATGCTGGTCGATCTGTTGGAAGGCGCGACCTGGGTCAAGCTCAATGCCGATGAGCTCGCGCT
Source organism: Halochromatium sp. (assembly GCA_010912705.1). Lineage (GTDB taxonomy): Bacteria > Pseudomonadota > Gammaproteobacteria > Chromatiales > Chromatiaceae > Lamprobacter. Next base: position 88,513 of record POWB01000001.1, on the reverse strand, counting down.
GCTGGCGCCTCAGGGCGAGGATGTCGAGGCGCGGGCGCAGCGTTTGCGCGAGCGTTACGAGCTTGAGGCCGTCTTTGCCACCCTAGGCGCCCATGGCGCCTTCGCGGTGGCGGCTGATGGCGTCGTCAGTCGCGTGGCACCGGCCGGTGATATCCGGGTCGTCGATGCTGTGGGGGCAGGCGATGGCTTTGCCTCGGTGCTGATCCTCGGGTTGATCCGCAGCTGGTCACTGCAGCAGACCCTGGATCGCGCACAGGCATTTGCCTCGGCCATCGTTGGTCAGCGCGGCGCCACGGTGTCTGAGCGCGACTTCTATACGCCCTTCTTAAGCGATTGGGGCCTGGGCGAGGCCTAAGGAGCAATGCCCATGCAAGCCGAGGTCCCCAATGCCCGTATCCCGGCGCTTGCCGCTTTTCTTGCTGAGAATCGGAGCAAGGCGCATCGGGTGATGCATCATCTGATCGGGCTGCAGCGCCCGTTCCTGCTGCAGAGCGATCTGCAGGATGCGCTCGAGCAGCTCTGCCGCGACGATGATCAGATCGCCGATTCGGCGCTCGCGCGCGCGCTCTTGCAGGCGCAGGAGGCGGCGATCAACGCCTCCTGGGTCTATCTAGCGCTGCGGCGCCGGGTCGCGAAGTGGGATTACCTGCGCATCCATCTGGAGACCATGGATCTCAACGAGGTCACCGTCTCTGAGTTCCTGCGCTTCAAGGAGCATTTAGCCACCGGTGGCAACGATGATCCATTCGGGCTGGAGATCGATCTGCGGCCGTTCTACCGCGAGCAGCAGACGCTGAGTGAAGAGGGCTCGATCGGCCGCGGTGTCGAGTTTCTCAACCGACGTCTCTCGAGCCGGCTGTTCGATGAGCTAGGCAAGGGCGATCAGCGCTTGCTTGGCTTTCTGCGCATGCATAGCTACCGCGGCCATCAGCTGATGCTGAACGATGCCATCAGTAGCGTCGCCGAGCTGCGCAACGCCTTGCGCCAGGCGATGATCCCATTGCGCCGTCGTCCGAGTCATACCCCCTATGCTGAGCTCTCAGCCGAGCTGCGCGGGTTCGGCTTCGAGGCCGGATGGGGCCATGATGCGGTGCGCATCCGCGAGACCATGGGGCTGCTGCTCGATATCCTTGAGGCGCCCTCGCCGCAGTCGCTAGAAAGCTTCCTGAGCCGGGTGCCGATGATCTTTTCGATCGCGATCGTCTCGCCCCATGGCTGGTTTGGCCAATCGAACGTGCTCGGGCGGCCAGATACCGGTGGCCAGGTCGTCTACATCCTGGATCAGGTGCGCGCGCTCGAGCGCGAGATGCATCAGCGGCTGGCCGAGCAGGGGATCGATATCGAGCCGCGCGTGGTGGTGCTGACCCGACTCATCCCGGAGTCTGAGGGCACCATGTGCAATGAGCGCATCGAGCCGATTGCCGGTACCCGTAATGCGGTGATCCTGCGCGTGCCGTTTCGCAATGCCGCTGGCGAGGTGCTGCCGCACTGGGTCTCGCGCTTCCGCATCTGGCCCTATCTGGAGGCCTTTGCACTGGATGCCGAGCGTGAGCTCTTGGCCGAGCTGGGCGGCCGGCCGGATCTGATCATCGGCAACTATTCCGATGGCAACCTAGTCGCCTCGCTGCTCTCGCAGCGATTGGGCGTCAGCCAGTGCAATATTGCCCATGCATTGGAGAAGACCAAATACCTGCTCTCGGACCTGTACTGGCGCGACAACGAGGAGCGGTATCATTTTTCGGCCCAGTTCACCGCTGATCTCATCGCAATCAACAGCGCCGACTTCGTCATTACCAGCACCTATCAGGAGATCGCCGGCACCGACGACAGCGTCGGCCAGTACGAGAGCTATACCAGCTTCACCATGCCGGGGCTGTATCGGGTGGTTTCCGGCGTTGATGTCTATGATCCTAAGTTCAACATCGTCTCACCGGGCGCGGATGAAGACATCTACTTTCCCTACACCGATGCTGAGCGGCGCTTGATCCATCTGCAGGATGAGATCGCGGATCTCATCTATGGTGGCCCGCGTGAGGGTGAATCACGTGGTGTGCTAACCGAGCGCGAGCGGCCGCTGCTATTCACCATGGCACGCTTGGACCGAATCAAGAACATCACCGGCCTGGTCGACTGGTTTGGCAATAGCCCGGAGCTGCGCGAGCAGGCAAACCTGGTGGTGGTCGGCGGTCATGTCGATCCAGGCCGATCGGGTGATGACGAGGAGCGCGAACAGATCGAGGCGATGCATCATCTGTTCGATCATCACGGGCTCGATGGGCAGGTGCGCTGGCTTGGGATTCATCTCGAGAAGCCGCTCGCCGGCGAGCTCTATCGCAGCATCGCCGATCGTCGCGGTCTCTTTGTGCAGCCGGCGCTGTTCGAGGCCTTCGGTCTGACGGTGATCGAGGCCATGAGCTGTGGGCTGCCAGTGTTCGCGACCCGTTATGGCGGTCCGCTCGAGATCATCGAGGATGGGGTCTCAGGGTTTCATCTCGACCCCAATCATGGTGCGGCTGCAACCGCGCTGATCGCCGATTTTCTGCGTCGCTGCGCCGAGGACAGCGATCAGTGGCTGGCGCTGTCTGCAGGCGCCTTGGCCAGGGTCGAAGAACGCTATACCTGGCGCCGTTACGCCGAGCGCATGATGACGCTGTCACGCGTCTACGGGTTTTGGAAATATGTCAGCGACCTGGAGCGCACCGAGACGGCACGCTATCTGGAGATGTTCTACGGCTTGCAATATCGGCCGTTGGCGCGCTCAATCGCTTAGTGATCCTGTAAACCGCAGCCTGTGTCGGTCGCTGCTCGTCGCGATCGCTATTCTATTCGCTCTGACGCTCGGTGCTGAGAGCGCCGGGTCGCTTGGTTTTATCGCTTCCGTCGTCGGCGATCTGCGTGAATGGCCATCAGCCGCTCAAGGTCTCGGTCGTCACAGGCGGTCTCTTTGTTGGAGGATTTGATGAACGACATCTATCATGACCTGCCGTTGCGCGGGCTTTTCGGCCTGCGCTTGGCGGTCTCCGCTTGTCCACCGTTGCAGACATTCGCGGCTTGCTTGCTGGGTCTGATGGCTCCGGTTGCGGCACTGCAGGCCGCTGACGGCTTTGAGCCGGAGCGGCTGGATCTGATCTGTGTCGAGCAGCCGATGCGCGCGGTGAGCTTTGGTGCGCCAGGCGAGCTGAGTTACGGCGAGCAGGCACCCAAGGAGTCTGACCCGGTTGATGTGCTGGTCACTAAGAGCAGGCCGGGTGAAGATTTCACCTATGACTTTGCCGTCATCGAGAGCAGCGCTGCCTATCTTCAGAACGAGGAGGCGATCTGGATGACCGGCAAGCAGATCGAGGCCCAGCAGGGGCGCTTCAAGATCAATCTTTCCAACCTGATGATGACCCTGACCGAGACCGATCCGGACGGCAGCGCACGCTTCCGCCGCTTTGAGTGCGAGCAGCGCATCACAGGCAACGACGGCACCGATCAGGACGACTCGAACAAGAATCGCTGAGATCGCTAAGACGAAGGCAGCTGAGACAAAGATCGATCCAAACAAGATCGACCCAAACAAGCCAGCGTCTGCATCAACGCTGACCCTTGACCGCTTGAATGCGAGATTCCGCGCGCAGCCTATCGCCTTGGCCAGCAGCAGATTCGCCAAGGCGGCGGTCGGCTCGGGTCAGGGTTGACGTCAGGGTGATCTTGGCTCTTAATGAAAGCATTGGTTGCCGTTAACGCCCTTTTGAGCCCTTTAAGCAAATCATGCTTTCTCTTACCGAGTCTGAGGAGCAGACCCTCAATGCCCTCGGTGAGCGCCTGCGCCGTCGGCGTCTGGCGGCCTGCGAGCCGCAGCTGCGGGCCGCTGCCCGGATCGGTGTCTCCTTGCCCACCTATCGTAAGCTTGAGCAGGGTGATCCCACCGCTCAGATCGGTGCCTGGGTGCGGGCCTTGCGGCTCTACGGCAACCTGAGTGATCTTTGGCTGTTGCTGCCCGAATCGCTGTTCGAGCGTGATCTGCAGCGCCAGCGAGCACCTCGTCAGCGCTGATGAATCGGCTTTCGGTCTGGTTGCGCAGAGAGACTGGTGAACTGCGACACTGCGGCGAGATCCGTGTCGAAGCACCCGATGCGGCCCGTGGCGGGGCGCTGCGCGGAGAGTTTCGCTATCGCGCTGACTATCTGCAAGATCCTGCTGCCATCGCGCTCGATCCGATCCACTTACCGCTTGCGTCAAAGACCTTCTCGGCTGAGCGTCCGCGTGCAGGCGTTCACGGTGTGTTCGAGGATTCACTACCGGATGATTGGGGCCGTGGATTACTGATCAGGCGTCATCGATTGCCGCGGGCGAGGCAACGGGTGCCAGATCTGCTCGGCTGTCTTGGCGAGCATGGCCTTGGCGCGCTGGCTTACGCGACGGAGGGATGCTCACCGAGCCCGGTGCCGCTGCCGGTGAAGGGCTCGCAAGCATTGATCGAGGCGGCCGAGCGTTACGAAGAAGATCCAGACTCGGTCGAGGATGAAGAGCTTGGTGCCCTGTTTCGCGCAGCGAGCTCACCCGGTGGGGCGCGTCCCAAGCTCCTCATTGAGGATGCTGGAAGGCTTTGCATCGCCAAGCTGCGCTCTTGTCGTGATCGGATTGACATGGTGCGCGTCGAGTCGGCCTGTCTTGCACTGGCAAGACAGGCCGGGCTGATGGTGCCCGCGTTCCGGATCGAGACCTTCGGTCGTCATGTGGCCTTGTTGCTTGATCGCTTCGACGTCTGCGGCCTTGAGGGCCGGGGACGTAGACACCGGCTCAGCATGCAGACCCTGCTGGGTGCCGATGACTGGTATCAGCTCGGCTACTCTGATCTTGCTGACCTGATCAGGCATGTCTCGAGTCGCCCAGAGCAGGATCTTCCCGCACTCTATCGACAAGCGTTCTTCAATGCGCTGATCGGGAATACCGATGATCACCTAAAGAATTTTTCGATGCTGCATGGCGCCGAGGGTTGGCGCTTGGCGCCCGCCTATGATCTAACCCCGGACGAGCCACAGCGTGGAGAGCATGTGTTGCACTTCGGGCTGGGTGTCTATCGACCAAACCAGGCGGTGCTGACCAGCCTTGCGCGCGACTTCGGCCTCTCTGTGCCGGCGTCTCGGCGCATCCAGGCCGAGGTGGTTGACGCGGTGCGCCAGTGGCAGCGCTTTTTTGCCGATCATGGTGTTGGCAAAGTGGACATTGAACGTCTCGCGCCCTCGCTGACAAGGCGTCTGCGCGATTGCACGGACTCAGACATCAACCCGAGCTCGTCAGCGGGGTGATGCGAGTCACTCGCGCACAGTCGCCTTCGAGTCGCCATTGGATCTCCAGCGCGTAGAGCTGCAATACGAACTCACGCCGATCGGGATAGCGATCCATGTAGCCGGGGCGCGGGTCTTGTGCGATGACTTGCTCGATCAGCTCACGCAGGCGGAGCCGGTCTTGGGGGTCCTGCTCGGCGATGGCCACGACTGCTTGAGCGCTGAAGCGGACGACAAAGCGCGGTTCGGGCCGCGCCTGGGCGAAGCCGCCTTGAGCCTCTGGGATGGCATCGGCATAGGGCACATAAGGCTTGATGTCGAGGATTGGGGTGCCATCGAGCAGATCAGCACCGGCGACTTTGAGCGTCAGCCGTTTACCTTTTCGCTCAAGCCCGTGCTGGGCGACGGCTGAGATTCCAATCGGGTTCGGCCGATAGGGCGAGCGGCTGGCGAAGACGCCGACCTTGGTCTGGGCGCCGAGCCGTGGCGGACGCACCGTTGGGCTCCAGTTCGCCTCAAGGCAATCGGCGTGGAAGATGAATACCAGCCAGACGTGGGAAAAGCCCTCAAGCGCCTGAAAGGCCTCTTCGCGATCATAGGGCGGCAGCAGCTCAATCTGCGCCTCGGCAGCGGTGACCAGCCTCGGCTGCCGCGGGATGCCGAATTTATCGGTGTAGGCTGAGCGGCAGATGCCGATTGGCTCGAACTCGAAACGCATGATTTTCGTTGTCTCATAAAGGACGATGGAAGCTGCGCTAGCCTATCGGAAACGGATCTGTAGATCCTGACTTGGGCTCAGGTTCTCAACGCCTCGCCCAGACTCATTGCTCTAGGCTCGCGTATCATCTAGCCGTTGATTCCCGCGATCCCTGTTTTGGAGCTCGTTCTGATGCGCATACTGCGCGGCGCGCCCGCCTTGTCCGATTTTCGTCTGTCCAAGCTCGAGGCGCGTTTGCGCGCGGCTGGGCTACCTGAGTGCCGCTTGGCGGCTGAGTTTGTCCACTTCGTCGATCTGACGCGGGTGCTCGAAGCCGATGAGGAGGCGGTGCTGATGCGGCTGCTTCGCTACGGACCGGCGGCTGAGGCTGTGCTGGGTCTTGCTGCCGAGTCGTCTGCCGCGATCGCTCAGGGCGACTTGGCTGGCGGCGGACAGCCGTTGGCTGAGGACGCAACCCGATCCGGTGGTGAGGGCTCACCCGCAGAAGGCAGCCTGCTGCTGGTTGTGCCGCGCCCCGGGACGATCTCGCCCTGGTCATCGAAGGCCACCGATATCGCCCAGCATTGCGGGCTGAACGCGGTCCGCCGGCTTGAGCGCGGCACGGCCTATCGTCTTCGGCCGATCTCTATGGATACCCATCTCGATGTCGATGTCGATGCCGATGCCGATGCCGATGTCGGTCTCGACGCCAATGTCGATGTCGCGATCGATACGCTGGACGAGGCCGCGCTCGCGACGGCTGCAGCGCTGCTCCACGACCGCATGACCGAGATCGTGCTGCGCGATCCGGCCGAGGCTGAGCGCCTGTTCATGCGGGCCGAGCCGCGCGCGCTGACGCGGGTTGCCTTGCTGGCCAACGGACGAACGGCACTGGAGCAGGCCAATAGTGAGCTTGGCCTCGCGCTCTCCGCCGACGAGATCGAGTATCTCGGCGAGCGCTTTACCGTGCTTGGCCGCGATCCCACCGATGTCGAGCTGATGATGTTCGCGCAGGCCAACTCCGAGCATTGCCGGCACAAGATCTTCAATGCCGATTGGATCATCGACGGCGAGCCGCAGCCGCAGTCGCTGTTCGCGATGATCCGTAACACCACCGCCTGCTCGCCCGATCGTGTGCGCTCGGCCTACAAAGACAATGCGGCCGTGGTCACCGGCTGGACCGGAAAGCGCTTCGCCGCTGCCGCTGAGGACCATCGCTATCGACGCAGCGATGAGCCGCTGCACATCCTATTCAAGGTCGAGACCCATAATCATCCAACCGCGATCGCCCCTGATCCCGGCGCGGCGACTGGCTCCGGCGGCGAGATCCGCGACGAAGGCGCGACTGGCCGCGGCGCGAAACCCAAGGCTGGCCTCTGTGGCTTTTCGGTCTCGAATCTGCGCATCCCCGGCGCCGAGCAGCCCTGGGAGCAGGACTGGGGCAAGCCGGCGCGGATCTGCTCGGCGCTCGAGATCATGCGCGACGGGCCGATCGGCGCTGCCGCCTTCAACAACGAGTTCGGCCGCCCCAATCTGACCGGCTACTTCCGCAGCTTCGAGCAGCAGGTGCCACGGCCGGGTGGCGGTCTTGAGCTGCGCGGCTATCACAAGCCGATCATGCTCGCCGGCGGTGTCGGTGCCGTGCGCGAGACCCATGTCGAGAAGGCTGGGTTCCCGGCGGGTGCGCCGCTGGTGGTGCTTGGCGGGCCGGCGATGCTGATCGGACTCGGCGGCGGCGCGGCCTCGAGCATGACCAGCGGTGCCAGTGCCGAGGATCTAGACTTCGCCTCGGTTCAGCGTGCCAACCCGGAGATGCAGCGTCGCTGTCAAGAGGTGATCGACCGCTGTAATGCGCGTGGCGAGGCGAGCCCGATCCTGTTCATCCATGATGTCGGCGCCGGTGGCTTGTCGAATGCGCTGCCAGAATTGGTCCATGACGGCGGACGTGGCGGGCGCTTCGAGCTGCGCCGGGTGCCGAATGCCGACCCCGGCATGTCGCCGATGGAGATCTGGTGCAACGAGGCGCAGGAGCGCTATGTGCTGGCGATCGATCCGGCGCGGCTGGCCGAGTTCGAGGCGATCTGCGCGCGCGAGCGCTGCCCCTATGCGCTGGTTGGCGAGGCGACTGATGACGAGCAGCTGATCCTGAAGGACAGCCAGTTTGGCACGGTCCCCATCGAGATGCCGCTGTCGTTGCTGCTCGGCAAGCCGCCGCAGATGCTGCGCGATGTCCGCTCGGTCGAGGCCGTTGGCGATTCGCTTGATCTGGCGGCGATCGATCTGGCCGACGCGGTTGGCCGCGTGCTGCGGTTGCCGACCGTGGCCGCGAAGGGCTTCCTGATCACCATCGGCGATCGCAGCGTCGGCGGCCTGGTCAACCGAGATCAGATGGTCGGTCCCTGGCAGGTGCCGGTGGCCGATTGTGCGGTGACCTTGACCGATTTCGATGGCTACCGCGGCGAGGCGATGTCGGTTGGGGAGCGCGCGCCAATCGCGCTGCTCGATGCCCCGGCGTCCGGGCGGATGGCGGTCGGCGAAGCGATCACCAACATCGCCGGGGCCAACATTCAGGGTGTCGAACAGCTGAGCCTCTCGGCGAACTGGATGGCCGCAGCCGGGCATCCCGGTGAGGACGCGCGTCTGTATGAAACCGTGCGCGCGGTTGGGCTTGAGCTGTGTCCAGCGCTGGGGATCGCGATTCCGGTGGGCAAGGACTCGATGAGCATGAAGACGGTCTGGGAGCGGCCGGTATCTCCAGTCGCTTCAGCCGACCGGTCTGTCGCAGAAAGTGCTGTCGTTGCTGCGAACGCAAGCGGTGAAGGAGATCAGACTGTTGCGAAGGGTGCGAAGGCTGCGAAGGCTGCGAAGGCTGCGAATGGCTCGAAAGAGACGGCTGGCATTGCTGGCAGCGATGGCTGCACAGAGCCTGTCGAGATGGCCGCGCCGCTCTCGCTCGTCGTCTCGGCGGTGGCGCCGGTGCGCGATCTGCGCCGCTGTGCGACGCCTTGGCTGCGACTCGATCGCGGTGAGACGGTGCTGGTGCTGGTCGATCTCGGGCGTGGGCAGGATCGTCTCGGCGGGTCGGCGCTGGCGCAGGTCTACGGGCGCATCGGCGCGGTGCCGCCCGATCTGGATGATCCGGCGCTGCTCAAGGCCTTCTTCTCGGCGATGCAGGCGCTGAAGGACGACGGGCTGCTGCTCGCCTATCATGATCGCTCCGATGGCGGCCTGCTCGCGACCCTCTGCGAGATGGCCTTTGCCGGGCGCTGCGGGGTCGACTGCGATCTAGGGATGCTTCCGGTGTTCAGCCAAAGGGGCACCGTTGATGGTGAGGACGAGGTTGATGGCAGCCTGCGGCAAGCGCCACGAGGCGGGCGGCCTGATCCGATCGCGGCCTTGTTCGCCGAAGAGCTCGGTGCCGTCCTGCAGGTTCCTGCAGCCGAGCTGGCGGCGGTCTTGTCTCGACTGCACAGCCATGGGCTCGGCGCCTGCAGCCATCCGCTCGGCCAGCCCAGCAACGATGGGCTGATCCGCATCCGCCAGCGTGAACGACTGTTGTTCGAGGCAACCCGCGCCGAGCTGCAGCAGGCCTGGTCCGAGACCAGCTGGCAGATGCAGCGGCTACGCGACAACCCCGACTGCGCCGATGAGGAGTTTGCGCGGATCAGTGCCGATGAGCCGGGTCTGAGCGCTGTGCTGCCCTTCGATCCCACCGAGAATATTGCCGCGCCGCTGATCGCGACCGGCGCCCGGCCCCGACTCGCGGTACTGCGCGAGCAGGGCGTCAACGGTCAGATCGAGATGGCCGCCGCCTTCGACCGCGCCGGTTTCGACTGCATCGATGTGCACATGTCCGACCTGCTCGAGGGCCGTCTCGGGCTCGACGGCTTTCAGGGGCTGGCTGCTTGCGGTGGCTTCAGCTACGGCGACGTGCTCGGCGCGGGTGAGGGCTGGGCCAAGACCATCCTGTTCAACCCCCGCGCACGCGAGCAGTTCGAGGCCTTCTTTGCCCGTGCTGACAGCTTCGCGCTCGGTGTCTGTAACGGCTGCCAGATGCTCGCCAATCTGCGCGAGCTGATCCCCGGCACCGAGCACTGGCCGCATTTCGTGCGCAACCGCTCGGAGCAGTTCGAGGCGCGGCTGCTGATGGTCGAGGTGAGGCCTTCGCCATCGATCCTGCTGCAGGGCATGCAAGGTGCAAGGCTGCCGATCGTCGTCTCGCACGGCGAGGGTCGAGCTGAGTTCCGTGATACGGCACAGCAGCAGACCGCCGGCCCGATGACAGCGCTACGCCACATCGAGGCCGATGGCACAGCGGCGATCCACTATCCGGCTAACCCGAATGGCTCGCCGGAGGGCATCACGGGCCTCTGCAACAGCGATGGGCGTGTCACCATCATGATGCCGCACCCGGAGCGCATCTTCCGGACCGTACAGCAGTCCTGGCATCCTGATGATTGGGGCGAAGATAGCCCCTGGATGCGGCTGTTTCGGAATGCGCGTGTTTGGGTAGGCTAGCGGGCTAGTAGCTGCTTGTCGATATTGGCCAGACTTTAATTGGATGCAGGCGATGCGAACCTTAGTCGAGTTACCTGACGAACAGATCGAGCCACTCGAGGCACTTGCCGAGCAGATGCAGCTGTCTCGCGCCGAGCTCATTCGGCATGCAGTCTCAGACTATCTCCGAAGGTACCAATCGGTCGATGGAGATGCCGCGTTCGGGCTGTGGCGAGAGCGTCGAGAAGATGGTCTTGCGTATCAGGAGCGCATGCGGTCGGACTGGGATCAATGAGGGCTTTGCTCGATACCAACATCCTGATCGACTATTTGAACGGGATTGCCGAAGCCAAAGACGAGATCGCACGCTACGAGCGGCCGTTGATCAGCCTGATAACCTGGATGGAAGTCCTGGTTGGGGCGCAACCGGACGAAGATGACGAGGTGAAACGCTTTCTGCGCCGATTCATTCGCATTGATCTTGACGACGCCGTCGCGGAGCGCGCGGTTGTGCTGCGAAGAAGCCGGCGCATCAAACTGCCTGACGCGATTGTCTGGGCTACGGCCATCCATCAAGGCGCTCTGCTGGTGACCAGAAATACCAAAGATTTCTCGGCGGCCGAGCCTGGGGTCCGAGTTCCGTACCTTGTTGAGATCTCTTGAGCGCAAGTGCTCAGAGCTTGCAGTCAAAACTGCTTCACCTTGATATTCATCGTCTGAATTCGATAGGCGATCTGGCGCGGGGTCATGTTGAGTAGGCGCGCGGCCTTGGCCTGGACCCAGCCGGCTTGCTCGAGCGCGGCGATCACCCGCTCGCGCTCGTCGACGTCCGGATCATCGAAGTCGATCGCGTCGTCTGTGGCACTGGCGCCAGAGCTTGCGCCCAAACCGGCCGCTGAGGAAAACGCCGCGCGCGGTTCCGGCAGGTTGCCGACATCGAGTCCGGTCAGGTCGATCACATCGCGGTCGATGATGCCGCATTCGCTCATCACGGCCGCGCGTTCCATGCAGTTCTCGAGCTCGCGCACGTTGCCGGGCCAGTCGTAGCGCATCAGCACGCGCAGCGCGCTGTCGGTGATGCTGAGCTCGCGGCCCTGCTGCTTGGCGACCTTGGCGACGAGGAACTGAGCTAGCTCGGGCACGTCTTCGATGCGCTCGCGCAGCGCCGGCATCACGATCGGCATCACGTTGAGCCGGTAATAGAGGTCTTCGCGGAACTCGCCGGCCTTGACCTCTTGCTCCAGGTTGCGGTTGGTGGCTGCGATCACCCGCACATCGACCTTGATAGTGCGGCTGCCGCCGACGCGCTCGAACTCACCCTCTTGCAGCACGCGCAGCAGCTTGGCCTGGAAGGCCGGGCTGATCTCGCCGATCTCATCGAGAAACAGGGTGCCGCCGTCGGCCTGCTCGAAGCGTCCTTTGCGCTGGCTGACGGCTCCGGTGAAAGCACCCTTCTCGTGGCCGAAGAGCTCGGATTCGAGCAGATTGTCCGGCAGTGCCGCGCAGTTGAGCTTGACGAAGGTGCTCTGTGCCCGTGGCGAGTTGTAATGGATGGCGTTGGCGATCAGCTCCTTACCGGTGCCGGATTCGCCACGCACCAAGACCGTGGTGTTCCACTTCGCGACCTGCCGCACCTGCTCGAAGACGATGCGCATGCGCTGGGTGTGGCCGATGATGCTGTCGAAGCCGTGGGTGCCTTTGACATGGCGGCGTAGGGCATCGCGCTCTTCGCGCAGGGCACGGCGCTCGGCCTCGACCGAGCGTGCCAGCAGCACTGCCTGGCCAATGAGATTGGCGACCATCTCGGCGAAACGCGCCCGCTGCTGCAGGTGCTCATCCTGCACCGACGGCTGCAGCGCGAAGACCCCGGCAGCCGGGCCGTCACCGATGCGGATCGGCACGCCGATGAACGGCAGCTCGCGATTGAACATGCCAAGCTTATCGAGGAAACGGGGCTCGTCGCTGACCCGTTCCAGCAGCCATTCTTGATTGGTCTCGAGAATATGCCCGATGACGCCTTCACCGCGACGATAACGCACCTTTTCAAAGGGAGCGGCGTCGTCGTCGTGTAGGGCGCTGATGAGCAGATCCCCCGATTCCTCATCAAGCAGGCTGACCATGCCCAAGCAGAGGCGACCGCGCTCGTGCAATGTCTGCAGCACTGCGCGCAAGGTCTCGCGCAGCTGCAGTGAGCGGCTGAGGATGCGGCTGACATCAAAGAGCGCAGCGAGCTGCGCCTCGAGCAGATCGGCCCGGTGCATAGCTGGTCCTGTTTCTGGGGGCGTCACTGCGGTTGTATTGGGGGCGGCTTCTGGGCGCGTACTTGGGCGCGTACTTGGGCGCATGTCCCGAGCTGGCGCGTCCGGGAGCTCCTTGTCGTACATCGTCACTGGATCTCGGTCAGTCACGGGGCAGGGCGTTTGTTAGAGTAACAAGCAGGCGGCAGCCATCGCTATAGTCTGGATCGATCTCGATGCTGCCGCCATGCTGGTTGGCGATCTCCTGTGCTAGCGGCAATCCCATGCCAGCCCGGCCGCGGCGGTTGCGCCAACCGATATAGAAGGGCTCAAAGGCCTTGTAGCGATCGCCACTCGGGAAACCGGGGCCGCTGTCTTGGATGCAGACCTCGATCGCGTCATCGAGCGCGCGGGTGCTGATGTGCAGCTCACGTTGGCCGCTTGCGCCCTCCCGGGTTGCTTGTAAGGCGTTATCGATCAGGTTTTTGAACAGCGAGCGTAGTTCGGTCTGACGGGCGGTGATCTCGGGTAGCACATGCGCCGGGCGCCAGTCGACGGTGACACCGGAGGCCAGCAGGGCATCGGTCTCGAGCGCGAGCACATGGCGCACGAGCTCGTTGACATTGACGCTGACGCCGGCCTCGATGATCTCGTCTGGGAGTGCCGCTTGCAAGGTCTTGAGCGCCTGCTCGCTAGTCTCGGTGATCTGCGCGAGGGTCGGCGCAAAGCCCTCGAGGGTACCAGCACCATTGTTGAGCATGGCGCTGGCGGCGCGCAGCAGATTGAGGGGGGTCTGAATCTGATAGCTAGCCGCGGTCAGCGCCTCGCGCATGCCCTGGGTCAGGCGTTGCTCGGCAATGCGGGCGCGCAGATGCTCCAGATGTGCGCGCTCGATCTCGCGGTGGCGGGCGGTGACGTCGGTGGCGAGCAGCAACAGGCGGGCATCGCCGTGTTTGCCGCGGCCAAAGTAGCTGCGGGCGCTGCCGTCCTGCTCGCTGATGCAAGTGCCGGAGCAGGAGAACCAACGCGGTCCGAGATGGCCGGGCGCCTCGAGGCTGATCTCGACATTCTTGAAGTCTTCACCCTTGCCGGTGGCTGGGACGGTGCGCTCGATGGGGTCGAAGCCGGCCTGCTCACGCAGCGCGGCGCGGATCAGCGGCAAGGGCTCGCGCCCGCGCAGGTCGCCAAAGAGCTTCTTGTACTCCATGTTGTCGAGGATGATCTCGCCCTTGGCATCGAGCAGCACCATCACCGTTGGGGCAGCGTCGAGCACGTTCTCGATACGCGTCTTCTGCTGCCTGAGGGCGGAGGCCAGCTCGTGCTCGCGCGTGACGTCGCGGTGCATGCCGAGGAAATAGGCGATCTCGCCGCTGCTGTTGAGCACCGGCGAGATGATCAGCTCGGCGAGGTATTCGTCGCCGCCCTTGCGCTGGTTGACCAGGGTCCCTGTCCAGGTCTTTTTGCGCTGGATGGTGCGCCAGAGCTGCCGGTAGATGCTGTCCGGTGTCGCATTGCTGGAGAGGATCGACTGGTTCTTACCCAGCACCTCGTCGCGCAGATAGCCGGTCAGGTGCTCGAAGGCGGCGTTTGCGTAGAGGACGTTTGCCGCTGGGTCGGTGATCGAGATGGCGACTGGAGATTGCTCGACGGTCTCGAAATAGAGCCGCGGCGGCAGTGGATCGGAGGCATCACCGGCCATCAGTCGCAGGGCGGTGATGACCTCAGGTGGAGTGCCTGCAGGCGGCTGCCGAAGAAACGCCGAGATGGCATTGCGTACCAGCGGTTGCCCATTGGGCTCTGACATCAGGCCGGGCGAGTGCGTGCTCGGAGGGCTCGGATGTTGCGAGCGCGACGCGCTAGTCTCCGGCAATGATTGGGCCATGGGTGTCTCTCCTCTCTCGTGACTTATCGTTGTTGTGCCGCCAAGGCGGACGTTGGCCGCTGCAGCGAGACGATGCGTCTCGCTTATCTGATCCGGCTCTTACCTTTGTCTGAGCGCTCGAGCCAGCGGGGTGACATCTGGGGCCGTCGTTGGCATCGCGTATCTTATGCAGAATTCATGCCGAATAGCAGCGATCAGCGTTGAGACGGCGTCTTGCGTTGAACTTTGGCGATTGCCGAAAAAGATTCTGACTCTAGCCCGGATGTTTCACGCGAAGCCGCGAAGCCGCAAAGAACGCGAAGAATACGGATCTTGTGGCCAATAGTTGACCCGAGTGCCTGTTTGTTGCAAACGACCCATCAGGCCACAAAAACCTGTCCAAGCGCTTGGTTTCCTTGGCGTCTTCGCGTCTTCGCGTCTTCGCTTCTTTGCGTGAGATTCATGAACTATCTAGGTTAGTGAGGTTGAAAAACATGCACAATCGACAAGCGCAACATCTGGATTTGTAGGGTTTCTGACAATGTGCTGCGCTGCAGCATCGCGGCTGTTCTGTCCACGACAAGCTTCGAGTGGCCGGTTCATTCGCATCAGCCTATCCAAGGCAAGGTAGCTGTGACGAAGGTGCTTCGTTTCAAAGGGTTTCCGCTCGATTATTGGGATCAGCTCATGCGCTAAACGCGATGGACGCGCAGCACTGGCATCCGATTTGCTTTATCGCTACGAGTGCCGAATGCGGCCGAGTGCGTGTAGCTGTGACTGCTCGCATGGCTTCCCCGAGAGGACGTTGCTAAAGCCCCATGACTGAGTCTCTGATGCTGATCCTAGCCACCGCGCTAGTAAACAACGTGGTTTTGGTCAAGTTCCTTGGCCTCTGCCCGTTCATGGGGGTGTCCGGGAAGCTTGATACCGCGCTGGGCATGGGGTTGGCAACGACCTTTGTCCTGACCTTGGCCGCGGCGGCCAGTTGGGTGCTGGAGCATCTGGTGCTGGAGCCGCTCGATATCGGCTTTCTGCGCATCCTGACCTTTATCTTGGTGATTGCAGCCGTCGTCCAGTTCACCGAGATGGTCGTGCGCAAGCTCTCGCCGACACTGTATCAGGTGCTTGGCATCTTCCTGCCGTTGATTACGACCAATTGCGCGGTCTTGGGCGTGGCCTTGCTCAACGTCCAGGAGCAGCACCGCTTTGTCGAGAGCCTGCTCTATGGGTTTGGCTCAGCGCTCGGTTTCACCTTGGTGATGGTGCTCTTTGCCGGGCTGCGCGAGCGCCTGGCACTGGCGCAGGTGCCGGCGACCTTCGCCGGGGCGCCGATTGCCTTCATCGTTGCCGGGCTGCTGTCGCTGGCCTTTATGGGGTTCGCGGGGCTGGCGTGAGGATGGTCGTTCCAACCGATCGCCGGGCGGAGCCAGCCGGAAACCCTTATAGCCCCGCACGCGAGCCTATTCGCAGCGCTATTCGCAGCGCTAACGCAGCGCTAATTTTGGAGCCTTCGACATCATGGTTTTTGCGATCCTGAGCTTGACCACCCTTGGCCTTGGGCTTGGCGCGCTGCTCGGCGTTGCGGCGCGTTTCTTGAAGGTTGAGGAGAGTCCGCTGGTGGCCGAGATCGAGGCACTGTTGCCCGGCTCTCAATGTGGCCAATGTGGCTTTCCAGGCTGTGCCCCTGCTGCAGCGGCGATTGCCGAGGGCAAGGCGCCAGTGACCCTCTGTCCGCCCGGTGGTCGAGCCTTGGCGCAGGCCTTGGCACAGCGCCTCGGGGTGAGCGTTGATCTGAGCGCGGTTGCCGAGCAGGCGCCGAAGGTGGCCTTTGTCCACGAGCGACTCTGTGTCGGCTGCACCAAGTGCTTCAAGCGCTGCCCGACCGATGCCATCGTCGGCGCTAAGGATCAGATCCATGCCGTGTTCGAGGACGCCTGCATCGGCTGTGGCGACTGCGCCGAGGACTGCCCGACCGAGTGCATCGAGATGCGCAGCCCAACTCAGACCCCATCGAATTGGGTCTGGCCGCAGCCGGTGGCGGCCTGACCCATCGATTGAAGCTTGATCCGCTCTGTTGACGCATGATCCATTCTATTCACGCTCGCTGAGGCCTGTTCGATGCAACTGTTCCGAATCCGTGGCGGCGTGCATCCCGACGACCGCAAGACCCTCGCCGCTGGTCGGCCGATCGAGCCTTTGCCGATGCCGAAGCTGCTGCATATCCCGTTACAGCAGCATATCGGCGCGATCGCCAATCCGCTGGTGCAGCGACGTCAGTATGTCGCCAAGGGCGAGCGCATCGCCCAGGCTCAGGGCGCGGTCTCGGCGCCGATCCATGCGCCGACCTCGGGTCGCATCGTTGGGCTGGGTCTGTATCCCGCCAATCACCCCTCCGGACTCTCGGTGCGCACCATTACCCTGCAGCCGGATGGCAAGGATCGCTGGCACAAGCGTATCGAAGGTGTCGCTGATCCCTTTGCGTTGGAGCCGGCTGAGATCGCGCAGCGAGTGGCGGATGCTGGCGTCGTCGGCATGGGGGGCGCGACCTTTCCATCGGCGGTCAAGCTTGGACTCGGCAAGCGCTACAAGCTGACGACCTTGGTCATCAATGGCTCCGAGTGCGAGCCCTATCTGACCTGCGACGATCAACTGATGCGCGAGCAGGCTGAGGCGATCGTGGATGGTGCGCGCATCATGGCACGGGCGCTCGGCGTCGATCGCCTGCTCATCGGAATCGAGGGCAACAAGCCCGAGGCGCTGGCGGCGATGCAGCGTGCCACGGCCGAACTCGATGGGGCTGATGTGGTGCGGCTGCCGATGCGCTATCCGATGGGCTCGGAAAAGCATCTGGTGCAAACCCTGACCGGTCAGGAGACGCCGGCGAGGGGCCTGACCGCTGACATTGGTGTCGTGGTCCACAACCCTGCGACAGCCTTCGCCGTGCATGAGGCGCTACGCTTCGGGCAGCCGCTGGTCTCGCGCGTGATCAGCGTCACCGGTGGGGCGATCAGCGCGCCGAAGAACCTGCGGGTGCTGATCGGCACCAAGATCGAAGACCTGGTCGAGCATTGCGGGCGTTTCCGCGAAGAACCCGAGCGTTTGATCGCCGGCGGGCCGATGATGGGGCAGCCGATTCCGGAGCTGCGGGTACCGGTGATGAAGGGCACCAACGGCATCCTGGCGCTGACCGCAGCCGAGACCGGCAAGCGTGAGCCGCAGCCCTGCATCCGCTGTGGCAGCTGTGTGCAGGCCTGTCCCTGTGGACTGGTACCGCTCGGCATGGCGGCCCATGTGCGCAGTGGCGATCTCGATGGCGCGGTCTCGAATGGTTTGATGGACTGCATCGGCTGCGGCTCCTGCGCCTATGTCTGTCCCGCGCACATCCCGCTGGTGCAGTTCTTTAATCACGCCAAGGGCGAGCTGGCCGCGCGTGGTCGGGCCAAGCAGAAGCAGACCGAGACCAAACGCCTCGCCGAGCATCGCGCGCAGCGGCTCGAGGCGCAGAAGCGTGCCAAGCGTGAGGCGATGGCCAGGCACAAGCGCGAGGCTGAGGCGAAGAAACAGGCTGAAGCGAAGGCGCAGGCCGGGGCGGAGAGGCAGGCCGTAGCACATCAGCAGGTCATAGCAGCCAATCAAGCTGAGGCCAAGATCGAGCCGTCGGCCCAGAACGGGCTCGAGCAAGCGCCTGAGTCGAATCAAGACAAGGCGGTTGCGGAGACACAAGCATGCTAGACAGTCCACTCCTCGCCAGCCCGCACGCGCATGCGCCGGTCAGCATCAGCCGCACCATGGGGCTGGTCCTGCTGGCGCTGCTGCCGGCAACGCTGCTCGGCCTCTGGCAATTTGGCTGGCCGGCGATCCTGTTATTCGCCGCCACGCTGAGTGCCGCGCTCCTGTTCGAGGCGTTGGCGCTGATCCTCGGTGGCAAGCCGCTGCGACCGACCCTGATGGATGGCTCGGCACTGCTCACCGGCTGGCTGCTGGTGATGACCCTGCCGCCCTGGGCGCCTTGGTGGATCGGCGTGCTGGGCGCCTTTATCGCCATCATCGTCGGCAAGCAGGTGTTTGGTGGACTGGGCCAGAACCTGTTCAATCCCGCGATGGTGGCGCGGGTGGTGTTGCTGGTCTCGTTTCCGCTGGAGATGACGCAGTGGGTGGGTCCACAACCGCTGTTCTTCGAGCAGACGCCGGGGCTCAGCGCCGGACTGGCGATTAGTCTGGACGGGCTAGCCGCGCCCTGGGATGCGATGAGCGGCGCCTCGATCCTGGGCCAGGTCGATCTGATCCTGCAGCAGGGTGGCGATCTGGCCGCGGCGACCCCCGAGCTGTTTGCGCCGTTACGCGCCTTGCTGGGTGGTATCCCTGGCAGCCTCGGCGAGACCTCGGCGTTGCTGCTGTTGCTCGGTGGGCTGTTCCTGATCCGTAAGGGCGTGATCGACTGGGTCATCCCGGTCGCGGTCCTGCTCGGTGTTGCGGTTCCGGCCAGCCTGCTGCACCTGATCGATCCCGCGCGCTTTGCCGGCCCGCTGCTGCATCTGCTCGCCGGTGCGACCCTGCTGACGGCCTTTTTCATCGCCACTGATCCGGTGACCTCGCCGGTCTCGCGGCTCGGTCAGGCGGTGTTCGGGGCAGGGATCGGGTTGCTGATCTATCTGATCCGGACCTTCGGCGCCTATCCTGAGGGGGCCGCCTTCGCCATCCTGCTGATGAATGCGGCGACGCCGATGATCGATCATTACATCAAGCCGCGTATCTTCGGCCGCGATCGGCGCGGGCGCCCGCTGCCGGTGGCTGGGGATACCGCCCAGGAGCGCCAGCGATGAGCCGATCTCTGCCACAAACCTTCACCGATCGGGATGGCATCGGTTATCAGGCACTGCTGCTGGCTGGATTCGCGCTCGCCGCCTCGGTGCTGCTGGTGGTCGGGAATCTGGTCACCAAGGGGCCGATCGCCGAGCGCAAGGCCGAGGATCTGTTGGCGTCGCTGGAGCAGGTGATTCCCGCGGAGCTGCATGACAACGACCTGCTCGCGAACCCGCTGATGATTCCGCGCTCGAGCTTGAACTCCAACTCGAGTTCGAGCTCGAGTTCGAGCCGCGGCCGTCATGGGGAGAGCGAGATCATCGTCTACCGCGCGCTCCAGGGGTTAGACGTGACGGCGGTCGCCTTTGAGACCCTTGGCCAAGGCTATGCCGGCCCGATCCGGGTGCTGCTCGGGATCGGTGTCGATGGGCGCATCCTCGGCGCCCGGGTGCTGGCGCACAGTGAGACCCCAGGGCTTGGCGACAAGATCGAGATTGCGCGTGACGATTGGATCACCGATTTCAATGGCCGCGATCTCAGCGATCCGCCGCCCGAGCAGTGGGCAGTGAAGAAGGATGGCGGCGTCTTCGATCAATTCAGTGGCGCGACCATTACCCCACGGGCGGTGGTCGCGGCGATCAAGGGCGGACTCGAGACCTTCGCCGCGCAGCGCGATGCCTTGACCGCCTCAGCCGTGATCACGACCGAGATCAGCCAATAATCCTATAAACCGCAGATGGCGCCTATGCGCGCAGATTAAAAATTAAAAAACAATGCCCTAGCTGGTTTGGCAAGGCCACCTAACAGGTGGAGCAGTGATGAGTAGTAGGGTATTGAAATCTCTGCGTTAATCTGCGGTTCAAATGCTCTTTTTTAGGTTGATACATGACCTCAAATCCAGTTGGAAGCGCTCGCGATGACCAAAGACCCTAACAAGACCGCCCGTGAACGCACCCCTTGGGGCCGCATCGCTCGCGATGGGCTTTGGGGCAACAATGTGGTGCTAGCGCAGATGCTGGCGCTCTGCCCGCTGCTTGCGGTCACCGGCACCACGACCAATGGCCTCGGTCTAGGACTGGCGTCGCTGGTGGTGATGGTTGCCTCGGGGCTTCTGGTCTCGAGTCTGCGCGGGCTGATCACGCCGCAGGTGCGCATTCCGGTGTTCGTGCTGATCATTGCCACCCTGGTGACTTTGGTCGATCTGGCGATGAACGCCTGGCTGCACGATCTGCACAAGGTGCTCGGGCTGTTCATTCCGTTGATCGTTACCAACTGCGCTATCCTCGGTCGCGCCGAGTCTTTCGCCTCGCGCAACCGCATTGCGCCGGCAGCCTTCGACGGGCTGATGATGGGCGTCGGCTTCACTCTGGTCCTAGTCACGCTCGGCGCGATGCGCGAGCTGATTGGCTCTGGCACCCTGTTCGCGAATGCCTCCTTGCTGCTCGGCGAGGCGATGGGCTTCTTGGAGACGACGCTGATTCCGGACTATCGCGGCTTTCTGTTGATGATCTTGCCGCCGGGTGGCTTTCTCGCCTTAGGGTTCTTGCTGGCTGGTCAGCGACTGCTAAAACGGTTGCCGACCTTCAAGCGTCGCTCACAGTCGGCCTCGCTTGCGTCGCCAGGGTGATTGGCTACTTTGGCTTGACGCTCATGGTCTGCGTCTTAAGGCCCGAGGTCGCCGCTGATGCCTGTGGCCAAGTGTCGCTGCCAGGTCAGGCAAGATCCTGGTAGGTTGACTGCTTTTCCGTCCCATCAATTCAGCTCAACAGGAGGCCCCATCCATGCACATCGGTGTCGCATACGCAGATAAGTTCAAACGAACCTGGTTGAGCCTCGACGTCCCGGATGGCAGCACGTTGCGCGAGGCAATTGAGCACTCTGGCCTACTGCGCCAATATCCGGACATCGACCTCGACATCCAGCGTGTCGGCATCTTCGGCAAGCTCAGTAAACTTGACGCCAAGGTCAACGAGGGTGATCGGGTCGAGATCTACCGGCCAATCACTGTCGATCCCGAGACCGTCGAGCGGCGTGATCGCTGAGCGCATCAGTTCGAGGACCACTGTAGGACGCTAAACGTCTTCGCTGGGCTTATTGGGCACACCTGCCTGGAGCTTGTCGAGCAAGGCCAGCACATCAGCGAAGGCGAAGTCTGCGAGCAATGCGTCGAACTCATCGACCTCGCTGCCGAGCCATACTGGAATCTATTAAAAATAATGATTTATCGTTCTAACTGCTAACTGCAGCAGCCTGCATAATGCAGCAGCCTGCATAAACTTCCGGTTGACGAAGGTAAACTTGCCTGGAATCCATAAAGAGCGGCCAGGTTTATAGGGCGAGGACAGTAGACTGAGGACAGTAGACTGAGTGTCAGCTGGCGACATGCGTCGAGAAGATGGTGCCGAGGAGAGGACTTGAACCTCCACCTGGTTTCCCAGACATGGACCTGAACCATGCGCGTCTACCAATTCCGCCACCTCGGCTAGGTGGGATGTCGATGGGTGCAACCACGACAAGCCCGCAAGCTTAGTGAGACAACGAGGGCTTGTCAACGGTAGACTAGCGAAATTATTGGACGCAGCAAGAGTACAGCGTGACACGACGAAAAAAGGCTCAAACCGCTCGGGATCTCGATCCGCATCGGCAACGAGAAGCGAAGAAGTACGACAATCCGATCCCCAGTCGGGAGTTCATCCTCGAGAAGCTCACCGAGCACGGGGCGCCGATTGGCTTCGAAGAGGCAGCGTCGCTGCTCGGGCTGACGGCTGAGGAGGATTTGGTTGCGCTCGGGCGGCGGCTCGGGGCGATGGTGCGCGATGGCCAATTGCTGCGCAATCGCCGCGAGGCCTTCTGCCTGGTCAACAAGCGGGATCTGATCGCCGGCAGGGTGATCGGCCATCAGGACGGCTTCGGCTTCGTCAAGCCGGACGATGGCGGTGATGACCTCTATCTCTACCCGAAGGAGATGCGCGCGGTCTTTCACGGTGACCGCATCGTGGCACGGGTCACCGGCAAGGATCGACGTGGGCGGCTCGAGGGGGCGGTGGTCGAGATCCTTGAGCGCAATACCAAGAGCGTGGTCGGCCGGCTGAATTCAGAGAGCGGTGTCGGCTTTGTGGTGCCGGACAACAAGCGCCTGACCCACGATGTCATCATCCCCAGCGATCGCCTCGGCGGTGCTGAGCAGGGTCAGATCGTGGTCGCCGAGATCACCGATCAGCCCACCAAGCGCACGCAGCCGATTGGTCGTGTTGCCGAGGTGCTCGGTGAGCACATGGCCGCGGGCATGGAGACCGATATCTCGATTCGGGCGCATGATCTGCCTGTGCATTGGCCGCCCGAGGTGGAGCAGGCGATCACTGCCTTCGGAGAGCAGGTGCCGGAAGAGGCAAAGGCGGATCGCACCGATCTGCGCACACTGCCGTTGGTGACCATCGATGGCGCCGATGCGCGCGACTTCGATGATGCTGTCTACTGTGAGCGCAAGCCCAAGGGCTGGAAGCTGCTGGTCTGCATCGCTGACGTCTCGGCTTATGTCACGCCCGATAGTGCTTTGGATAAGGAGGGCTTCGAGCGCGGCAACTCGGTCTACTTCCCGGATCGGGTGATTCCGATGCTGCCGGAGGTACTCTCGAACGGGCTCTGCTCGCTGAACCCCAAGGTCGACCGGCTCTGTATGGCTTGCGAGCTGTACGTGAGCCTTGAGGGCAAGGTGACGCGGACGCGGTTCTTCGAGGCGGTGATGCGCTCGCAGGCGCGCCTGACCTACGACCAGGTCGCCGCCATGCTGGTCGAAGAGGATGTCGAGCTAAGCGAGCAGTACGCCGAGCTGCTGCCGCATCTGCATGAGCTCTATGCGCTCTATCAGGCGCTGCTCGACGCCCGCGCCACGCGCGGTGCAATCGACTTCGATACCGTCGAGACCAAGTTCATCATCGACGAGGGCGGGCGGATCTCGAGCATTGAGCCGACCCTGCGCAATGATGCGCATCGCATCATCGAGGAATGCATGCTGGCCGCGAATGTGGCAGCGGCACGGCTATTCCAGCGCAAGAAGATGCCGGCGCTCTATCGCATCCATGAAACACCCAAGGAAGAGAAGCTCTCTGATCTGCGCGACTTCCTGGCTGAGCTGGGTCTGAACCTGCCGGGTGGCAACAAGCCGACGGCCAAGGATTACGGTACCCTGTTCGATGCGGTACGGGAGCGGCCAGACTTCCATCTGATCCAAACGGTGCTGCTGCGCTCGATGCAGCAGGCGATGTATAGCTCGGACAATGTCGGCCACTTTGGGCTGGCTTACGATGCCTATACCCATTTCACCTCGCCGATCCGACGCTATCCGGACCTGATCGTCCACCGCATCATCAAGCACATCCTCGCTGGCGGCACGGCGGCCGATCTCGATTATTCGAAACCGGAGCTGCAGCAGGTTGGCGAGCATTGCTCAGGCACCGAGCGACGCGCCGATGAGGCCACCCGTGACGTCGAGCATTGGCTCAAGTGTGAGTTCATGCGCGACAAGCTGGGCGATGAGTTCGATGGCACCATCACCAGCGTGCAGGGCTTCGGGCTGTTCGTCGAGCTCGATGGAGTCTATGTCGATGGGCTGGTGCACATCACCGCGCTCGACAACGACTACTATCACTTCGATCCGGTTGGGCATCGACTGACCGGCGAGCGCACCGGTCAGGTCTATCGGCTTGGCGATCGGCTGCGGGTCAAGGTGGCCGCGGTCAATCTCGAGGACCGCAAGATCGACTTCGTGCTAGCGCAGCCGATTGTCCAAGCGGAGCCAAAGCGGCGCTCGCGCTCGCGGCGGCGTAAGAAGCCGGCGGCTTGAGCCAGATGCTTTTCAACCAGGGATGGACACCGGATGCACGCTTTGCTTCGTTTGTCAGCTGCAATGACGGTCGGAGGTCGCCCGTGAGAGTGGGTGTGCGATGAGCAGCCCCTCGAATACCGCTGCTACCATGGGGATCAATAGCGTTCGCAGCGCGCTCAAGTTTGGCTCCGACGGCGTCGCCGAGCTTTGGCTGGAGCGAACGCGGCGCGATCGTCGCCTCGCTGAATTGGCCACACTGGCGCGCGAGGCCCGTGTCGTTGTTCGCCAGGTCATGCGCGATGAGCTGGACCAGGCCGCGGATGGCGGCAATCACCAGGGCGCGCTCGCCTGGGTTCGGATGCCGGCAGCGCGTACCGAGCATGAGCTGGAGCGACTGCTCGATGCCGCCGCGCAGCCACCGCTGCTGTTGGTGCTGGATGGAGTGACCGATCCACATAACCTTGGCGCCTGCCTGCGCAGTGCCGATGGCGCTGGCGCAACCGCCGTGATCGCTCCCAAGGACAAGGCGGTCGGGCTGACCCCGGTGGCGGTGAAGGTCGCGAGCGGTGCAGCCGAGTCAGTGCCCTTTGTTCAGGTCACCAATCTGGCGCGCACGCTCGAGATGCTCAAGGCACGCGGCATCTGGCTGATTGGGCTGGCGGATGCGGCCCCGGAAACCCTCTTCGAGACCGATCTTTCCGGTCCGACTGCGTTGGTGCTTGGCAGCGAGGGTACCGGCTTGCGCCGACTGACCCAGGAGCGCTGCGATCT
This sequence comes from Halochromatium sp., assembly GCA_010912705.1. Lineage (GTDB taxonomy): Bacteria > Pseudomonadota > Gammaproteobacteria > Chromatiales > Chromatiaceae > Lamprobacter. The sequence goes on along the minus strand of POWB01000001.1, from coordinate 63,549 downwards.
GCTGGCCTCCTTGCCCATGCGTGGCCGGGTCGAGAGTCTCAACGTCTCGGTCGCAGCCGGTATCTGCCTCTACGAGGTTGTCAGGCGACGGGCGACGCTTGAGGCAGTTCCACGAAAAAAAGGCCATTTATAAGGCCATTTCTAGCAACCTCATAGCCTCTTCGTCGAATGATTCAGGGGCCTGGTTTGCTGAGAGCGGCGTTAATCTGAATCAGCAGCAGTCTGTTCACACCTTGGCTCAATGAACGCGCGGGCTTGATCGCGCAGCTTGGCCGCTGAGCGCCAGCTTTCGTCTTCCGGCCAGATCGGCTCGCCGATCTCGACGAGGGCGCGGCCTGGATGCGGATAGAAGTGAGTGCCGCGCATCAGCTCGCGGGTGCCGCGTAAGGCGACTGGCAGCAGCGGTACGCCGGCGCCGGTGGCAGCCAGAAAGGCGCCCATGCGAAAAGGCAGTAGCCCCGGCCGTTCGAGGAAGGTTCCTTCCGGAAAGAATCCCAGGGTTTGACCGCGCGTTAGCGCTTCGGCAAACCGGCGCGCGTCCTCGGGACCGCGGAGCAGGTCGAAGCGATCAACGAACAGGGTGCCGAGACGTTGCAGGGGCCAGCGGACCCAGGGCTTTGTCGCTAGCCCTTGCTTGGCGATGAAGGCGATGGGGCGGTCGATGGCATCAATCAGGACCATCACATCCAGGTAGCTCTGATGATTGCTGGCGATGACGAACGGTTGCTCCGGAGCCGGTATCCACTCAGCGCCCCGCACTGTTAAAGGAACTAAGACGAGTCGCCGCAAGAGGCCGACGCCGGCGCGCACCAGTCGCCAGCGCCACCGCAGCCTTGGCAGCGTCATGATACCCAACCAGACCCCGGGGGCGATGATGACAAACAGCAGCCAGGCATAGCCGGCATAGAGCTGTCCCGGTAGACGTCGTACCGAGCGCGCTATGGTGGCCCGAAGCCCTGCCGCCCAGAGCCGCAAGAGTTGCCAGACTGGGGCCGGGGGCGTCTGGGTCAGACGCCCACTGGCCCAGCGCTCGCGCGTGGCTCCACGGCGCAGCTTGCCGCTCGAGGTTTTAAGCACCGAGCGGGGTGGCACCAGTAGGATCTCGTCGGGCGGCGAGCCGAGCACCTCAGTCGCGCGCTCGCGCACCCGCTGCGCAAGGGTGCTGCGGCGTGCCGAATCGCGCTCGCGGGTCTCGGCGACCAGCACCAGCCGCTCGCTGCCGCGGGCCTGATCCGTTGCGGCGAAGGCCACCACGCAGCCCTTGCGCACACCGCTGACCTCGCCGACCGCTTGCTCGACCTCATAAGGGTACAGATTCCGGCCACCGCGAATGATCAGATCCTTGATGCGGCCGGTGAGATAGAGCTCGCCGCCGGCCAGATAGCCACGGTCGCCGGTATCGTGCCAGCCGTCTTGAATCAGCGCCGCGGTGGCTTGCGGATTCCGGTAATAGCCGCGCGTTGCCGATGGGCCTTGAAAGTACAGGCGTCCCTCACGCCTCTCGGGCAGTACCTGTCCCTGTCGATCCAAGATGCGGAGGTGGTAGCCTGGCAGCGGCCGTCCACAGCTCACGATGGACATCGCCTGGGTGTCGGTGCAGGGCAGCATGAGCGCTTCGCCGGAGACTGCGAAGCGCTCCCGATCGATGCAATCGACCACCGGCCCGCGCGTTGATGGCGGGAAGGTCAGCCCCACTGCCGCCTCGGCCAGTCCATAGACCGGCGCTAGGGCCTCGGCACGCAAACCACAGCGGCTAAAGCGCTCGGTGAAGCGCAGCAAGGTCTCGGCGCCGACCGGCTCGGCGCCGTTCAGTGCGCGACGCCAGCAGCTGAGATCCAGCTCATCCAGATCCTCGTCTCGAAGACGCTTCAGGCACAGCTCATAGGCGAAGTTGGGCGCGGCGGAGAGGGTACCGCGATGGGTATCAATCGCCTTGAGCCAACGCAGCGGCCGCGCCAGAAAGGACAGTGGCGACATGGAGACGAGCGGAATGCCGAAGCAGAGGCTGCCGAGCCAGGCGCCGATCAGACCCATGTCGTGATACAGCGGCAGCCAGCTGACGAAACAGTCATCCGAGCGGACCGCGACCGCGGTACCCATGGCGTGAATGTTAGCCAGCAGGTCGGCATGGCTCAGTACCACACCCTTGGGCGCACCGGTGCTGCCCGAGGTGTATTGCAGCAAGGCGATCGCGTCGGGCGGGGGATGCGCGGTCAGCGTGGCCGCTGTGGCGTCGGCGAATGACTGCGGCGTCAGCACCGCCTGCAGCGACGGCACCCAGGCCCGCAGCAACCGCGCGACCCTCAGTGCCTCGGGTACCGTGATCAAGAAGCGGGCGCCGGCATTGGTGAGTATCCTCGCATGACGGCGCAGATGCTCCTCAATCTGCTCCGGACGCGCCGGTGGATAGATCGGGACCGGGATGCCGCCGGCTTGGATGACGCCGAAAAAGCCCTGAAAATAATCGGCGCCGGTGGGCAGCATCAGCGCGACGGTCTGCTGCTGCTGGAGACCGGCTTCGCGCAGCCCGGTGGCGACCTTGGCGGCGCCTTCAGCCAAGCCCGCGTAGCTGATCGGGCCTGGTTGATCCTCGGTCTCGTCGAGCAGGATGTGCGTCTTTGACGGGTGGTGCTCGAGATGCCAGTCGAGCATCTCGACTAAGGTGCTGACGCCGGTCGGCAGCCTGGCGGTCTCGTCGATCACTGGCGTTGGGATGATGGGTGCTTCAGCGGGTATGGTCGCGACTGGCTTTGCCGCGGCTGGTTTTGCCTGGGTTTTGGTCTTGGTGGCTGTCTCCGCGTGCGCTGCCGAGGACTCGGTGTTGGCAGGCGTCAGGCTAGTCGCGCCAGCACGGGCGAGGGTCACCAGTGTCAAGAGATCGGCGACGGTCGCTGCCAACAACGCCTCGTCCGAGAGCCGGCATGCCAATCCACGTTCGAGCCGGGCGATCAGCTCCGAGCGGCCCAGGCTATCCAGCCCGAGATCGGCCTCGAGGCGGCTATGCAGCTCGATCCTGGCCTGGGCTTGGTCGATGCCGCTATCCCGCGCGAAATCGCGCAGGATCTCAAGCAGACGAGGAGCAAGGTCGGCGTGGCGATCGATCTTGCCGCCGCTTTCATGATGATCTTCGCCATCGCCATCGCCATCGCCATCGCCAGCGCTAGTTCCTTCAGCATGATCTTGATCGCCTGGGTCTGATCGCTGCTCGAACAGCAAACCCATGGTGTTGTGCTCAGGTTGTCTTTGGCGGGACATCGGTTGACCTAGTGCGGCTGTTGGTAGAGGGCTTCGATGGCCGTGGCGAAGCGCTGCTGCAGCGCCGGCCGCTTGAGCTTCATGGTCGGCGTCAGGTAGCCATCCTCAATCGTCCAGGTCTTTAGCGTCAGATGCAGCGCACGTACTCGGGCATAGCCAGGAAATCCGGCCAATCGCGCCTCGGTGCAGGCCTGCACTGCGGCCAGGGTGCTTGGATCTGTCAGGCTTGCGGGGTCGTTGGCATCAAGGCCAAGCGCGCTGGCCAGACGCTGCCAGGGCTCAGACGCGAGCACCAGCACGGCAGCCAGATAGGGCCGCCCCTCACCGACCACCATCGCCTGATCCAGGAGCGGGTCCATGGTCAGGGCGGTCTCCATGTCGGTCGGCGGCACCTTCTCGCCGGTCGAGGTGACCAGGATCTCCTTGAGCCGACCGCGGATGCCGACAACGCCCTCGTGTAGCTCAGCGACATCACCGGTGTGCAGCCAGCCCTCGCTGTCGATGACCTGAGCGGTCGCCTCTGGCTGCTGCCAATAACCCTGACAGACATTCGGCCCACGGACATAGAGCTCGTCCTCGGGCCCCAGACGCAGCTCCACGCCCGGCAGCGGCTGGCCGACCCAGCCTGGGATGAACGCCTCAGGGGTGCTATTGGAGACCACCGGCGCGGCCTCGGTGAGCCCATAGCCCTCGGTCAAGGGGAGATCGAGGCCGACGAACAGGCGCGCGACGGTCGGTGACAAGGGCGCTCCGCCACTGACCGCGACCCGTATGCGTCCACCGAATCGCTCCAGCACCGGCCGCGCGACGAGGTGCCGCAACAGCCGCCATAAGAGCCGATCGATGAGGCTTGGTGGCGGGCAGTGTCCCTGCGCTGCCGCAAACCGTTGCCAGCCCAGCGCCACCGTCTGCTCGAACAACCGGCGCTTGAGACCGCGCTCGCCGAGCTTGGCCTGGATGGCCAGATAGACCTTGTCGAAGACCCGCGGCACCGCCAACAGCACGCTCGGGCGAATCTGCAGCAGATCCTCGCGCAACTGTTCGACGGAGCGGGCATAGGCGACGCTTGCGCCGGCCAGCATCGGCAGGTAATAGCCGACGGTGCGCTCGAAGGCATGGGCCAGCGGCAGAAAGGAAAGGAAGCAATCGCTCGGACAGGCCGGGACACGGGCTTGGATCGCCTCGGCATTGTAGAGGATGTTGCGATGCGTCAACATCACGCCCTTTGGTGGGCCTGTGGTTCCGGAGGTATAGACCAGGGTCGCGAGGGCATCCGGGCTGGTCTCGGTCTGGGCAAGCGATTGATGCTCAGTGACCTCGGTGCTATCTGGCAGCCAATCGGCGAGGCTGCGCAGGCGTGGGTCGTTAGCGATCTGACTGATCTCGCTGCTAAGCCCTTGCTGGTGCTGGCTGGTGCTGGCGTTGAGTCTTGTCCTGAAGCTGGGACTCGGGCTTTGATCAGCAGGCCCGGTTGTCTTCGTGCCCTGATCCGGGCTTAGGCACATCTGCCGGCAGAGCACTCGCCGCAAGGCAGGCAGCTCAGCGCCATGTGAGCGCAGCGCTGTCCATTGCGCAGCGCTGTCTAACAGCAGCAAGCGGGCACTAGAGTCGGCAAGGATATGGGCCAGATTACCTGGGCTGTCGGTGGTGTAAAGCGGTACGATCACCAGACCGAGACCGAGGGCGGCCTGATCGAAGCAAACCCAGTCGAGGCCATTCGGCAGGCTTAACGCCACAGGCTCGCCCGGCTGCAAGCCCTCGCGCGCAAGACCCAGCTGCCAGCGCAACACCCGTCTCGCTACATCCTGCCAGCGGTAGTCACGCCAAGCGCCTTGCTCGTACTGTCGATAGGCGATGGCCGCAGGGGTCTGCGCCACACGCCATCGGAACAACTCGGCCAGTGTGCCAGCGGTCTCAGTGTTCATCTCGTCTTCCTCCCGAGGAACCGGCAGTGGCGTCGTCGTCCGGCGATCAGGGGGCTGTCACTTCGCTTTCAACCCGGTCCTTAAGCTCCAGTATAGGACACAGCCCAGCTGCGGCAACGAGATCGACAGGCGAGATGAACCCAAAAACGGCTAGCGTTCTAAATTTTCATAGGCTCGGCGCTGGTGGGGACTGAAACTCGAGCCCAGGGCGCGACGGTTGATCGTCGGACTCGGTGCTAGCGGCTGATAATGATGACCCTGAGCTCTGCGCAAAGAGGGCAAGCAACAGCATCGCGATGATGCCGATCCAGAGCCCGCCGGCGATCGGCCAGCGGCGCAGTGCGTCCTCTTGATCGGCGTCAGACTGTTTGAAGACGCGCTCAAATCGGCTGCTCGCAGACTGGCTCATGCGATTCTGTAAGGCATTGATCGGTCGCCAGAGCCGTTGCCAGAGGCCAATGGCAAGCCGGCCGATGGGCCGCGCCAGCACCAGGAGGTCACCGGCTGGAATCAGTCCGACCACCGGCGATAGCCAGGCCGGATTGCGCCAGGCGCCAATCGCGATCAGCCCGGCGAAACCGATGCCCAGGCTGATGCTGAGCCAATCGCTGAGCCAGCTTGCAGGTTTGCCGAGCGCGAATGGGAACAGGATCACCAGCGCGAGCAACAGCGACCAGGCGATGCCAGGCCAGAGCAGGCCAGGCTGTGGGTGACGCTTGGTGCGCAGGCTCACCACCCAGATGAAGCGCGCCATAAGCAATGTCGTGCCCAGTGTAGCAACGCTGACCGCGGCCGCTACCCAGGGCCATTCGGCGCCTGCTAACACCGGCTTCAGCTGATACTTTGCGACTGCGCCACTGGTGAAGGGGGCACCAGCCAAGGCTAGCGCGAGGATCATCAATCCGCCAAGCACCAGCGGTTGGATGAAGCCGGGTTGCCCAGGTGCCTGCTTGCGCAGCCCAACGCCCAAGAACAGCCCGCCTTTAGCGAGGCCATGCTGGGCAGCGTAGAGGCTGATGGCGGCGATACCCACCGGCGCCAAGCCAGGTTCCATCAGCACCAGCCCTAGACAAAGCATCAAGAGACCCATCTTGCTAACGCTGGAGTAGGCCAGGATCACCTTGGGATCTGATTGCACCAGGCCAATCGGTAGCGCATAGAAGAGGGTCAGCACACCACCAGCCGCCAGCAGCCCACCCCAATCGGGCAGGGCGATGGCGCCAACGGGTAAGAAGCGCAGCCAGCCAAGGATGGCGACCTTAATCATAGCGCCGCTGAGGACCGCGCTCGCAGGTACTGGGGCAGCCGGGTGTGCCAGGGGCAGCCAGAGATGCAGCGGCACCAGCCCGGCCTTGACGCCCAGCCCGACCAACGCGAGCGCGATGGGGAGCCCAGTGAGTTGCGCCAGATCCTCAGCTGAGGGCTCGGTGGTACCGGTCTGCTGCGCGATCATCACCAACGCGGCAAACAGGCTCACCTCACCCAGCAGCGCCATCACCAGATAGACCTTGCCAGCGCGCAGCGCCAAGGGACTGCCGTCGTGGACCACCAGCCCATAGGCGGCCAGGCCCATGATGGCGAAGCCGGCATAGAAGCTGAACAGATCCTGACCGACGATCAGCCAAAGGTTACCGGCCATGGTGAGCAGAAAGACGGCATGAAAACGCCCGACATTCGGGGTACCGCGAAAGGTGAAGGCGGCATAGATCCCGGCGGCTAGCCAGAGGATCGCTGTGAACAGCAGATAGACCTGGGCGGTGGCGTCGAGTTCTAGGCTGGTGCCAAGGAACAGCCAGGGCAGCTCCAGCCGGGTGCCGAGGCTCAAGGTCAGGACCGCGACTAGGGCTGGTAGTGGGCCGAGCATCGGTAGTATCCAGCGCCAGCCTGCGCCTGGTACCCGATTACCTCGCAGCGCGGATGGCCAACGGCCGGCCTGGAAGGCCGCCGGCCATGCCAACAGCAACGGCCAGACCCAAGCGAGGAGGAGCAGCCAGGGCGTCATTCCATTTCACCCGAGACCCTGGTTGATTCTGGGCCCGAGCCGCTAACTAGTGCTGATCCGGCCAGCATGGCGAGCAGCAGCACCGCCAGGATGCCGATCCAGAGCGCGCCGGCGACAGGCCAGGCCCTGAGCCTGCGCTCGGGATCAGGGGCGGGGGCGCCAAAGAGGCGCTCAAACAGGACGAGAGCGCGTTGCTGAATCTGCTGTTGTAGGCGTAGCCAAGGCCCTTTCAGGGCCGCGCCGAGACGTAACGCCAGCGCTTGAGCTGGTCGTACCAGGACCAACAGATCGCCGGCCGGAACCAGGCCGATCAGCGGCCGCAGCCAAGCGGGATTGGCCCAGGCGGCGAGCGCGACCAAGGCGGCTAGGACCAGGCCAATCAGGACCGGGAGGCTGTTGGTTGTCCAGCTCAGTGGTTTACCGAGTGCAAACGGAAAGATCAGCACCAGCAGGACGATCATACTCCAGGCCAGCGTCGCCCAACCACGTGGCTCGGCGGTTCGGCGTTTGGGGTCTGCCAAGATCAAGATCCATAGCAAGCGTGCCATCAGCAGCGTGGTCGCTACCGCTGCAACGGCGAGCGCGGCTGGCAGCCAGGGCCAGGGCGCGGTGGCGAGCACTGGCTTCATCAGGTATTTGGTGACCGCACCGCTACTGAATGGGGCGCTGGCCAGCGCCAGTGCCAGCAGCGTCAGTCCGATCAGCACAGCCAGTGCGTGCCAGGTCTGGCGCTGACCATCTTGCCGCAGACCAACACCCAGGAAGAGTCCGCCCTTGACGAGGGCGTGATGAGCGGCAAACAGGGTCAGGGCGATGATCCCTGCCGGCGCGAGCTCGGGCTCGATCAGCATCAAGCCCAGCAGCAGCATTGCCAGCCCCATCTTGCTGATGCTGGAGTAGCCGAGCAGCGCCTTGGCATCGGCCTGCAGCAGGCCGATCGGCAGGGCGTAGAACAGCGAGATCAGCCCTAACACCGCGATCAGCATCCCGATCTCGGGCAGTGCCGCTGTGCCGAGCGGCAGAAACCGCAGCCAGCCCAGCAGCGCGACCTTGATCATCGCCCCGCCGAGCACCGCGCTAGCCGGAGTCGGCGCGGCGGCATAGGTGGTCGGCAGCCAGAGATGCAGCGGTACCAAGCCCGCCTTGACGCCAAGACCGAGGATGATGAAGGCCACTGCTACCCCATTAAGGCGTGCAAGCTCTGCGCTGGAAGGGATGAAGGTTCCGGTCTGCTGGGCGATCAGCACCATGGCGACGAACAGGCAGACCTCGCCGAGCAGGGTCATCACTAGATAGACGCGGCCGGCCTGTAGTGCCTCGCTGCGGGCGTCGTGGATGATCAGCCCATAGCAGGCGAGTCCCATCAGCGCGAAGCCGGCATAGAAGCTGAACAGATCCTGGCCCAGGATCAGCCACAGATTGCCAGCCATCGCGAGCAGATAGAAGGCATGAAAGCGACGCCCGCTCTCGGCTGCCCGAACACTCTGAGCAGCATCAATGCCCGCTGCGAGCCAGAGGATGGCGGTGAACAGTAGAAAGATGCGGCTGGTACCGCCGAGACCGAGTTGGGTGCCGAGAAAGAGCCAAGGCAAGCTCAGCTCAGTGCCGACCGGCACCATCAAGGCCGCCGCCAGCGCGGGTAGCGCCGCAATCACTACCAGGCTCGCGCGCCAGGTTGGCAAGACCTTGCCGACAGCCGCTTGGCTTTGGTCGCGTTGGTCGCCGGTTACAGACCCTGAGACCCAGCCCTGATCGCGCCGGCGGATCAGCGCCGGCAGATAGCTCAGCGCCAGCAACAGTGGCCAGATCCAGGCGAGCAGTAGCCAGTGCATCATCGCTTGGACTCAGGGCGCATACTCGCGCCGAGCAATCAGGGTTGCCCATTCGAGCGGGCTGAAGGGAGCAGCAGCGAGCAGACCGGCGATCAGGCAGAGCGCGGCCGTGATCAGGGGTGGCCAGAGCAGCGCGCCCATGGTCTCGAAGCGGCTGTCGAAGACATGCTCTTGGGGCCATGACTTAGGCGGCTCGCGGAACCAAGCCTTGTAGAGGATGGGCAGAAAATAGCCCGCATTGAGCAGCGTGCTCGCGGCCAGGATCAGCAGCACCCAGTGCTCGCCAGCCTCCGCCGCACCCAGGCCGAGATACCATTTGCTAACGAAGCCGGCGATCGGTGGGATGCCGATCATGCCGAGTGCGCCGACGGTGAAGGCGAGCGTGGTCCAGGGCATGCGCCGGCCGACCCCATCCATCTCGCTGACCTTGTGCACACCCAGCGTCTCGGCATAGTTGCCGGCACAGAAGAACAGCGTGATCTTCATGATGCCCTGATGCACCAGATGGACGACGCCACCGATGGTGGCGATGGGGCCGAGGATGGAGGCCCCCAAGGCGATGTAGGAGACCTGGCTGACGGTTGAATAGGCGAGGCGCTTCTTCAGGCCATCTTGGCTGAGCGCCATGATCGAGCCGTAGACGATGGTGATCGAGGCCATCACGCCGAGGATGGTCAGAAGCCCGAGCTGGGATGCAAATTCAACCCCGTAGACGTCATAGACGACGCGCACGATACCGAAGGCGCCGGCCTTGACCACAGCAACGGCATGCAGTAAGGAGCTTACCGGAGCTGGCGCTACCATCGACTGCGGCAGCCAACCGTGCAACGGGAAGAGCGCCGCCTTGACGCCCAGACCGACCAGCAGGAATAGGAAGATCGCGATCAATTGCGGATGCAGTGCCTCTGGCATCGTCGCCAGCACGCCGCCCTCGACGAAGTCGACAGGGCCGGTCAGTGATCGCAGCCAGACCGCGCCGATGAGCAGTGCCACCCCGCCGGCCATGGTATAGGCGAGATAGATCTTCGCACCGCGGGTCGCATCCGGGGTGCCGCGATGGGCGACCAAGGGATAGGTGGCGAGGGTCAGGATCTCATAGAAGATGACGAAGGTCAGCAGGTTGCCGGCGAGCGCGATACCGACCGTGGCCGAGACGCAGAGGCTAAAGAAGCCGAAGAATCGGCTGCGGTTCGGCGAATGCTCCAGATAGCCGATGGCATAGATGGTGGTGACCAGCCAGAGCACTGTAGAGAGGGTGACGAAGAGCACCGAGAGGGCATCGGCATGCAGCACCAGATCGAGCCCGGGGGCGATGGTGATGCGGGTCTCGAAGACGCCACCGAGAAAGACACCCCAGATCAGCACGACGACCAGCACCAGCTTGATGATCGCGCCAGCCATGTTGAGCACACCGCGCAACAGATGACTTTCTTCCTTGAGCAGGAAGATCAAGGCGCCCGGGACCAACGAGCTGAGCAGGATGGCGCCCGGAAGCAGCGCGGTCCAGGTCAGCAACTGACTCATGTCTGCACTCCCTCGAAGCCGAGCAGTGACCAGATGGGACCGGCTGCCAGTCCAAGCAGGGCAACCGAGGACAGCGCTAGCAGCAGCGCTGGGATCTCGGCGCGGGCGTCCGTTACGAAACACCGCGGGGTCGGCTCCTGACCGAAGGCGCGGCTGAGGACGCGGAAGATATAGGCGGCGGCCAGCAAGGTACCAGTGACGATGACGATCAGCCACCACCATTGTCCGGTCTCGAAAGCACCACGCATCATCACCCACTTGGCGATGAAGCTGCCGCTGGGTGGCAGGCCGATCAAGGCCGAGCCAGCCAAGGCGATGCTAAAGGTGGTTGCCGGCATGCTCTGGGCCGCGCCACCGAGTTCGTCGATGCGGTCGTGTCCGGCATTCTTCTGGACCAGCCCGGCGGCGAGAAAGAAGCCAGCCTTGGCGAAGCCATGGGTCACCGCCATCAGCACGCAGGCCGCGAACAGGTCGTCTCGTGCTGGGCCGGGCGGCATTGCTTGCAGGAGCGGGAAGAAGAGGAATAGATAGCCGATTTGAGCGACTGTCGAGTAGGCTGCTAGCAGCTTGAGACGCTCGGCGCGCAGTGCACGCCAAGAGCCCCAGAGGATGGCGCCAGCGCCGAGCGCACCGAGGATGAAGGCGGCACCGGTCGTGGTGATATTGGCGAACAGATCGGTCCAGAGCCGCAAGATCAGATAGAAGGCGGCCTTGACCACCAAGGCTGAGAGTGCGGCACTGACCGGTGCCGGGGCATTGGCATGGGCTGGCGGCAGCCAGAAATGGAGCGGGAATAGGGCCGCTTTCAAGGCCAATCCAGCGGTCATCAGGACCACTGAGGTTGCGGCCAGGGCGGAGGGCTCGATGCGCTCGCTGAGCAGGCTGATATCGAGCGTGCCGTAAGCGGTATAGATTAGTGCTACACCGAGCAGGTAGCTCATCGAGCCGAGCAGACCGACGAGGAGGTAGCGCAGGTTGGCGGCGACTGCTTCGCGGCTGCCGGTCAGCGCACCCAGGGCCGCGGCACTGAGGCCGAGCAGCTCAAGCATGACGTAGAGATTAAAGAGATCAGCAGCCAAGAAGACGCCATTCAAGGCGGTCCAGAGCAGTAGCCAGAGCGGCCAGAAGTGCAGGCCTCGGTCACTGCCGGCGAAGTAGCCGACTGCATAGACGCTGATGCCCAAGCCAACTAGGCTGCTCATGGCGAGCAGCGATGCCGAGAGGCCATCGGCCGCGACGCCGATACCGAGTGGCAGTCCCCAGCCGCCGAGCACGATATTGAGCGCATCGCCGCCCCAGACCTGTCCAGTGAGCCAGAGGCCGCTGAGTGCCGTGAGTGTCGCCGCGATCACGCCAAGCAGGGGCGCGATGCGGGGCAGCGCGGTCGTGAGCAGGGCACCGAGCAGCGGTAATGCGATCGGCAGGATGAGGCTGTCGGTCGTCATTCGTGGCGGATGATGTCTGATTGAGGGCTGATGCTTAGACCTGACAGGAGACCGGCCGTCGAAGTGGAGGTTGACTGGGCCGAATCGGAAGCATCTTGCTCGAGGCGATTGTGCAGTGCCAGCGCTAATGCGGTTGCACTGACGGCGACAACGATGCCGGTGAGCACTAGGGCATGCGGGACTGGGTCGGGTGGTGTGCCATCGCCACGGTGGGCGACGGCGATGAAGACATGAAAGACCCCAGCACCCATGATGTTAAGTGCGATTAGCTTACGCAGCAGGGGCTCGTGCACGAGCAACGACCAGAGCCCCAGCGCGAACAGTAGGATGCCAGCGCCACCATAGAGAAATGCCGCGGTCATCGCTTGGCCTCCGGGTCTGCCATGGGGGCTAGGGGCGACCTGGGCGGTTGAGCCATTTGCGGTCGGCCGCCAACATAGGCCGCTGCCAGGGTGACGCCAATAGCGATGGTTGCGGCCGTCTCAATCAGCAGGATCAGCCATTTGGCCTGGCCGGGCGGATAGCTGAGGAAACCGTAGCCAGTCAGTGCCAGCAGGAGCCCGATGAGACTGAATACCCCGGCCCCGAGCACAATGAGCCAGCGTTGCCAAGCCTCGCTTGGCAGACCGGCGCCGGCATTGCCAGCCAGGCGTAGGATGACGCCAGCGGCACCAAGCAGTGCCCCTGCTTGAAAGGCGCCACCGGGGGCGTGGCCACCGACCCAGAGCAGATAGCCGCCAGTGAGGATGGCAAGCGGTACCACCCAGTCGACCATCGCCGCCAGCGCTGGACCGGCAGGTTGAAATCCGGGCCTTGCGGGTCCCAAAGACCAGATGCCGAGCAGTGCTGCGAGCAGCACGGCAAGCTCGAGTAGGGTGTCATAGGCGCGGTAATTCAAGAGCACGGCGGTGACTGGATTGCTGACACCGCTTTCTGGCAGCCGCTCGAGCGCGAGCGAGGCCAGGCGCTGCCCAGGATCTAGTGCCAGCGTGCTGTGAAACACCCCGAGCAAGAGCACTGCGAGTAGTGCCACCAGAATGCCAATCAACAGCGACAGATCACGATTCATGACGGCTCTTCGCTGCTAGTCGCCTGCCGGCGGGCGGCACGCCGCGCAGCAGCCAGCATCAGCGCGCCACCGATCCCGGCGCCGATCGCGGCCTCAGCGAGTGCGACATCGGGGGCACTCAGCCGTGCCCAGACCAGTGACAGCCAGAGCCCAAAGGCGATGAACAGCATCACCGCACGGCGCGGCTCGCTGCTCAAGATCGCTGCTGCCGCTAGCGCTAGGAGCGTAATCAGCAGCACCGCATCAAAGATGAGCAGTATCAAATTCATGGATGGCCTCGCGCTTAGCGTTACTCAGAGCATGTCCTCGCCATCGCCACGCAGGGCGCGTTTGGCGATCAGATGGGCACCCGTGGCACCACCGATGAGTACCAGCACCCAGAGCAAGAGCAGCTTTGCACCATAGAGCAGAGTTGGAGCATGCGGTAGTAAGGCCAATAGGATCAAGCCTAGCCCCAGGTTGTCGGCCTTGGTCAAGGCGTGCAGACGGGTAAAGATGTCTGGCAGGCGCAGCAGGCCAAGGGTACCGGCGATAAAGAAGAAGGTGCCAGCCACCGCGAGCAGTATCGAGATGACATTGATGGCCAAGGCAATCTGTGCTTCACCCATGATGAAGGGATTCTCTGTTAAAGACCTCTATGGGGCATCGGGTATCTCTCCTCAGGCCTGATCCTGACCGACACGACGGCGAGTGAAGGCGGCCACCGAGACGGCAGCGAGCAATGCGAAGATCAGCCCTACATCGATCAGTGCTGGGATGCCAAGTGCTGGTGAGAGCAGCATCAAGACCCCAATTCCAGAGGTGCCGAGCAGCTGCGCCGCCATCATCCGATCCGCCGGTGTTGGACCGATCACAATACGAGCCAGACCTGCGGCCATGGTGATCAGTAGGATTAGGGCAAGGGTCAGAAAGACCGCTGGCATCGTCATACGCGCACCTCCTCGAGCTTCTCCCCAAACAATCGGCCGATCAGGCGCTCTAGGCGCTGCAGTTCAGGTGTCAGATCTGAGGTCACGTCCAATGCATGGACCTCGATGATCCCATCGCGCAGGTCGGCACTCAGAGTGCCTGGCAACAGGCTGATGCTATCGAGAAATAGGACGCGGGCCGCTGGATGATCGAGACGTGGCTGATAACGCTGAAAACCGGGGTTGATCTTGACCTTTGGGCGCAGCACGCGTGCTGCGACATCGATGCCGCCACGTACCGACTCGAAGGCAAAAAAGGGCAGAAACCGCAGCAGCGCAGTTAGCCTCAGGCCGAGGGGTCTAGGTCGGCCGCTTGACAACCACAGGGAACTCAGAATGGCGAGCAGGACTGTCGGCAAGCCGATGATCCAACTGGCCGGATCGCTGCCAGCGATGACGAGCCAAAGCCCAGCAAATAAGATCGCACGGGTAAATATCTGGCTGATGGCATGGCTCAAGGTCGGGCGATGCGCGCCTTGGGTAGGTTGATTTGACGCGCTGACAGGCACTGGACTCTCCCACACTGGTTGCTGCTGGCGGATACACTGAACCGGTTCCCTAGTCGCGGTAAACTAGACCTTTTGCAGCCTGTTTTCAATTCTGCGACTGTCTTGGCGTCGAATGTTCTCATGACCTGCGTGGCAGTGCCCTAGTAATCTGAATATCCGCAGCGAACTTAGGGACAAAACCGGTATACCATAGGGGCTTTACCCCCTGTTTTCCTCCAAACGATGTCGAGGTAACTGAACATGAACGAAGAGAGAGCACCTGAAACGCCGGCTGCGAGCGACAAGAAAGGCGGTGCCCTGCGTAGCACGCTGCTGACCGTCGTCATCCTGGCTGCAATGGCGATTTTCGGCCTTGGGCTGTACTGGTCGGTGCAGCCGCAGCCCTTCAGCGTGACTGAGAATGTGGTTGAGCTGGCAGGCGCCGATGCGATCTCAGAGGGCGATGATCCGAGCTCGGCCGTTCCTGGCGTGGCTGTCGTCTCGACCATCATCCGCGTCGCCAGTACGCTCCTCGATAAGCCGGGTGGCTTCTTGCACAACGACATGACCCCGCCCGGTGTAATCATCGACAACATGTCGAACTGGGAATATGGCGTGCTCACCGAGGTGCGGGATTCGGTACGCTCACTGCGCAACGACTTCAGCCGCTCGCAGACGCAGTCGATCGAGAATCAATCGCTGCAGAAGGCCGATTCCGACTTCAACTTCAGCGCCGAAGCCTGGCTGATCCCCTCTGCGGAAGAGATGTACAAGGACGGTGTTTCGATGCTGAATCAATATCTTGCTGATCTGAAGTCGGGGCGCGATCCGAGTGCGCGGTTCTATACCCGCGCTGACAATCTGCGCGCCTACCTGCAGGTCGTTGAGAAGCGTCTCGGCAGCTATGGTCAGCGTCTTGCTGCGAGTGTTGGTGATCCAGAGCTGACCGCAGCCTTTGATACCCGCGCCCAGCAAAGCCCTGAAGCGGAGGCGACCTCCAGTGCGCAGCAGCTCGGGGCTGAAGCAACGCCCTGGACCGAGATCGACGACGTCTTTTACGAGGCGCGTGGCTACAGCTGGGCGCTCTATCACATGATGACTGCGATTCAGATCGATTTTCGTGACGTCTTAAAGCAGAAGAACGCGGAGGTCTCGATGCACCAAATCATCCGTGACCTCGAGATGGCCATCGTGCGCAAGTACAGCCCCATGGTGCTGAACGGCCATGGCTTTGGCGTCCTAGCGAACCATTCGCTGGTGCTTGCGTCCTATCTCGGGCGTGCTAATGCCGCAGTGATCGATCTGCGTGTGCTATTGGAGCGCGGCTGAATCTAGCCGAAAAAAAGGGGCGTTGTCGCCCCCTGGAGGCTGTCTATCAACGGCTTCCCGATTTAGGTGCCCTTATAGGGCGATCATCGGGAAGCAGTCAGTGACAGCTGACTTGGCATCTGTCAACGGGCTGGACAAGAGCTGACCAGCCCGTTCGTTGCAATCAGCCTCAGCTGAAGATGTCGGAAACGATGTTGTTGTACCAACTGTAGGCGTACTGGACCTCGCGCTTTAAGGCGAAGTCTGGCGCATCGGAGGGTGTCAGACCACCAGCACCTTCAACGCCTGCGATGGTCGAGCCATCCTCGCTGAGCCGGTAGACCGCGGCGACCGAGATGCCGTAATCCTTGCCGATGATCGAGTAGCAGGTGTTGACGTAGGCCGGGATGCCAGGCTCTTTGTCATTGAGGAGGGCGACCACAGCAGCTGCGGCGACCTTGCCTTGACTGTTCGCCGAGTAGCCAGACTTCGGCATCGCCGTCGCGATGCAGGCGTCCCCGATGACATGGATGCCCTTGTGGAGGGTCGACTCGAAGGTCTTTTTGTCGACCGGGCACCAGCCACTATCGTCTGCAAGGCCAGCGTCGAGCGCGATCTGGCCAGCGGCCTGCGGCGGGATCACATTGACCACGGCACCCTTGACCTCGTCACCAAAGCTAGTGGTGACAGTCATGGTGGATGGGTCAACAGCCACGACAGCCGCATCCGGACCCGGCTGCCATTCGATCAGACTATCCTCGGTGCCGAAGCCGTAGAGTCGTTCCCAGCCCTGGGTGAACAAACCCTGCTTGGAAAATTTCTGCTTGCTGTCGAGGATCAGCACCTTTGACTTCGGCTTGGCCTCTTTCAGATACATCGCGATCTGACTCGCCCGCTCGTAAGGTCCAGGCGGGCAGCGGAAGGGGTTCGGTGGTGCCGCGATGACGACTACACCGCCATCGTCCATCGCCTCAAGCTGGCTGCGCAGGATCTTGGTCTGCTCGCCGGCCTTCCAGGCATGAGGCATCTTCTCGGCGGCTTCCTTGCTGTACCCCTCGATCTTGTCATAGAGCATCGAGACGCCTGGTGCGACGACGGCGCGATCGAACGCTAGCTCTTGGCCGCTCTCGGTCTTGACGACCTTCTTCTCGGGGTCAATGGCGGTGGCCTTCTCGAACACCACATTGATACCCATCGCCTTCAGGCCATCATAACCGTGCCGAATCGATTCGAGCTTGCGGGCGCCGCTCAGCACCTCGTTGCTCATGTAGCAGGTGTAATACTCTTTGTTCGGCTCGACGATGGTGACGTCGATGCTATCGTCCGCCATCTTGATATATTTGGCCGCAGTCGCACCGCCGGTACCACCGCCGACGATGACGACCTTCTTGCCCTGAGCACGGGCGATGTGCGGAAATCCGAACGCACTGACGGCCGCTACAGCGCCAGTAGTCTTGACGAAGTCACGTCTATTCATGGTCATCTGCACTCACTCCTGCTTGTAGTCTTGCTGGCTGGCGTAGTAGGCGTAGAGGGCATCCAGTGACTTGTCACCCTGTTCCTCGAGCATCTGGTCGAGCTTGCGGCCCATTTTCTTGGGCAGCATCCGGCGCTCTTCGCGGAAATCTTCCATGGCATACTGAAGATAGGGCGTCCACTGACCGGCAAGGATGATGTAGTCCTCGGCATCGGCAAGCGCCTTGCCGCCTTCCTCGTGGCAGTTGGAGCAGAACTTCTCGTGATAGGCGTCACCGTCGGCAACGAGCGACTCGTCATAGCTCTGCTTAACCGGTACGAATGGCTGCTCTTTCAGATACTCACCCATCTGAATGAGCTCGTCTTCGCTATAGCCGCGTGCGATCCGCCCCATGATGGTCGAGTAGGTGTCGCCGTTTTGGAACGCGGTCATCATGTCAACGAACACCAGCGGGTCCATGCCGGCGATACTCGGCGAGGCTGGGCCGACGCTGTTGCCATGGGTGCCGTGGCAGCCAGCGCAGGTATCGACCAGCATCTTTCCACTGGCGATCTCTGCGGCGAAGGCACCGGACGACAGGCCGAGGGCAAGCGCCCCGCCTGCAAGAGCCAGCTTTAGTGATTTCTTGGCCATGCTTCCTCCTGTGGGGATTGTGCGAGCGTGGGTACGGAGTAAGGCTCCGTCCCGGTATGCGCAGGCGCGGCCCCTGGTCGCCGCGTCTGGCGCATCTGGTCGAGGCGAGCCGGTTCGCTCATGGCTGCCTCATGAAATCGATTGCCTCGGTATTATCGCTAGCCCGCGCGAGATCAGCGGCGGTATGGCCCTGGGCATCGGTCAGCGCCGGGTTGGCTTGATGTTTGAGCAGCGGGCGAATCATTGCGTTGTGATGGCTGCTCACAGCCTCCATCAGCGCTGAGGTGCCATCCTTGTCTTGTAGATTGGGATCGGCACCATGCTCAAGCAGCACCTCTGTGACCTGGCCATAGCCATGGCTGACCGACCAGAGGAGGGCGGTTGCGCCAAGCTCATCGCGGGCGTTCAGATTAGCCCCGAGCCCGATCAGCGTCGTCACCACATCAGCATGCCCCTTGTCGGCGGCGATGATCAACGCCGTCGCCCCCTCATTGTCGCGATCATCGATGTCGGCGCCATGCTGCGCGAGCAGTGCGACAACCTCTGGATAGCCTTTGGCGGCGGCTTGCATCAACGCGGTACGCCCGTCCTTGTCGGCGGCCTTGGGATCGGCGCCGCGAAACAGCAGCTGCTCAACGATCTCGCGCAGGCCGTAACGGGCGCTGATCATCAGCGCATCCCAGCCGGCGCGGGTGCGGTCGTGGACGTGGGCGCCACGCTCGATGAGCAGGGCACTGATGCCATAGTGGCCATTCTCGGCGGCGAAGGTGAGGGCGCTACAGCCAGCGACCGTGCGCGCGTTGACATCAGCACCGCGCGAGAGTAACAGCGCAACCGTGTCTAGGTTGCCGCCCTCGACCGCGGTCATCAGTGCGGTCTTGCCGAAGTTACTGCTGGAATTGACATTGGCACCTTGGTCGAGCAGCTCAGCGACGGTCTCGGTATCGCCGATCATCGCTGCCAGCCGCAGCTCTCGATCGAGATCGGCGTTTGCCGTCACGCTGCCTGCAAAGACGAACAGTACAACCGAAAGTGCCAACGCTTGCGCGAATCTCATCATCATGCCGGATTGCCTCGCTTCGACCTTGCCCGCTGCTGCTTAATCATCTGTCGGCTTGAGCGGCTCGTAGTGGACGATGCCTTTATGGCAGTCGATACAGGTCTTGCCGCGCTCCTCTGCACTGGCGTGGCGGCTGCGCGCTGAGCGCCCCTGCTCGGAGAGATCCATGTTCTTGAACTCGTGACAACTGCGACATTCACGCGAGTCACTGCGCTCCATCTTGGCCCAGACCCGCGACGCCATATCCCAGCGGTGCGCCTCGAATTTCTCCGGCGTGTTGATGGTGCCGACGATCTCGTGGTAGACGTCCTTCGCGGCCACGATCTTGGCGACCATCTTCGGGATGAAGGGCTTGGGCACGTGGCAATCAGAGCAGGTCGCCTGGACACCTGACTGATTTTTGAAGTGCAGGCTTTCCTGGTACTCCTTGTAATTGGTCTGCATCGTGTGGCATGAGACGCAGAATTCCATCTCGTTGGTATAGGCAAGCCCAGCATTGAACAACGCTGTGAAGCCGATACCGGCGACAAAGAGGACGCTGACGAGCAGAATTCCGACGCGCCGGCCGCGTTTGGGGGGCTTTGCGGCGTCTTGCCCATTTGAAGTAGGCATTACAACCCTCGCAATGTTGGTAATCGAGCGGCCAGAGGTGACAGACGCGGTTAGTCTGGATGCAGTCACCTCGGTTGAGGCCGATGGACCCGTCTCGAGCTGAGCCAGATCCCTTATCGTTTGTTTTCTTGTCGTGGATACTACGGTATCGCCGCAAGCGTTGCCAAGTCGCTGGTGCGAGTCTCCGTCGATTGAGGTGCAGATTAGACGCTAAGATGTCGTCCTGGTTTCCTAGGGTGGATCGCCTAGGATGAATCTCCTAGGTTGAATCCCAGAGTCTGAGTGCGTTGCGCAAACCGGCGCGCTCGAACTGGACACGTGAGATACCCTGACGCCGAATCGCCTCCAGCATCCGGTCAATCTGCTGCTCAGCCTGGAGCCAATCATCGGTTGCGCCACCGGCGGTAAAGCCACGATGCTCGGCAAGGTAGTAGGCAGCCACGGCGATCATCTCGCTGCGCTCCTCGGCGGTCGCGACCATGGGGGCGTGGTCTTGTCTGGTTTCGGTCATCTGGCCCTGTGCTCCCGAGAACGGCTGGGGGATTAGGCTGAGGCCGGATTATGCCAGCCCATCGCATCAGATCGAGACATCATTGATGATGTGCATCAAGCCACCGCGGTACTATGGGGCATTATTCCCAACTGATCTTAACCGCCTGAGAAGAGGACCTGCAGATGACCGATGAGAAGCCGTCTCTGTCGCAGCGGCTGCAACCCCTGATGCGGGAAGCCAAACGCCTATCCGCCATCGGGTGGGCGCTGGCGCTCCACTGGCTGGGTATCGCTGCCCGCGAGACCTGGATTGTGCTGAAGCGGTTGCCGATTGCGTCCTACAGCTTTGCGCGGGCTTTGGCCAATGCCGATTACGCACAACGGCTCACTGATCTCTATATCGATGGCGCTTCAAACCTTCCGGTAGCCGCTTCTACAACCCCTGCTAGGGCGCCGCAGCCAGCCCCGCAGCCAACAGCGGTGCTGCAGGAGGCGGGCCCAGATTCGGCGCTGGTACTGCTCTCATTGCTGCAGAAAGAGGGGCGCTTCCTTGATTTCCTGCAAGAAGAGGTTACGAGCTACCAGGATCATGAGGTCGGTGCTGCAGCCCGGGTCGTGCATGAGGGTTGCCAGCGGGTGCTCAACGAGCATCTCAGCATCGCGCCGGTACGCGCTGAGGCTGAAGGCAGTCAGGTCACCCTGAACAAGGGCTTCGATCCAGCTGCCGAACGGCCCACTGGCCATGTGGTTGGCGAGCCGCCCTTTACCGGTGCCCTGGTGCACCGCGGCTGGCGTGCCGTCGAGGTACGTCTGCCGCAGGTGGCGAGCAGTCGTGACGTCCGAATCCTGGCACCTGCGGAGGTAGAGCTGTGAGCGCGCGTTATGCCATCGGCATCGATCTCGGCACCACACATTCGGCGCTGTCCTATGTTGAGACGGCGAAATGCGAGGGCGAGGAGGTCGATCAGAGCATCCTCCGCATCCCTCAGCTGACCGCGGCTGGCTCGGTCGAGGACCGCCCGTTGCTGCCATCCTTCCTCTATCTCCCACATCCGGATGAGCACAAGTCCGGCGATCTGACTCTGCCCTGGGGAGGTGACCCGACCCGGTTGATCGGTGAACACGCGCGTCGCCAAGGGTTGACGACACCAATCCGACTGGTGTCCAGTGCCAAGAGTTGGCTCTGCCATCCGGACGTCGATCGCAAGGCGGCGATCTTACCGCCCGAAGTCCCGGCCGATGTGCCCCAGATCTCGCCGTTTGAGGCGAGCGTGCTCTATCTCAGCCATCTGCGCGAGGCCTGGAACGGCGTCCATCCCTATGATCCGCTCGATGAGCAGGACGTTACGGTCACCGTTCCGGCATCCTTCGATCCCGCTGCGCGAGAACTCACTGCCGAGGCCGCAAAGGCGGTTGGCATCGAGAATCTGGTGTTGCTCGAAGAGCCGCAGGCTGCGCTCTACAGCTGGGTCAATGATAGCGTCGGGCGCTGGCGTCACGATGTAAAGGTCGGCGATATCATCCTCGTGGTCGATGTCGGTGGCGGGACCTCGGACTTCTCGCTGATTGCGGTGACCGAGCAGGATGGGGCGCTGGAGCTGACCCGCATTGCGGTCGGCGAGCATATCCTGCTCGGCGGCGATAACATGGACTTGACCTTGGCCCATGTCGTCAAGCAGAAGTTGAAGCAGACCGGGGTCGAACTCGACCGCTGGCAGTTACAGGCCCTGACACATGGCTGCCGCGTCGCCAAGGAGTCCTTGCTGGCCGATGCCGAGCTGGAATCGGTACCCATCGTGGTGCCCAGTCGTGGTGCCAAGCTGATCGGCGGCTCGATTCGCACCGAGCTGACCCAAGATGAGGTGACGACCACCCTGATCAACGGCTTCTTCCCCGAGGTCTCGGTCGAAGAGCGACCGGCACAGCGAGCTCGTGGCGCCTTGACCAAGGTCGGGCTGCCCTTCGCCCAAGACCCAGCCGTTACCCGCCATCTGGCTGCCTTCCTCAGTAAGCAGGCGGGCGCCACCGAAGACCTCGACGGCTTCGTCGAGCACGCACACTGGGCAAGCTTCCTGCACCCAACCGCGGTCTTGTTCAACGGCGGTGTCTTCAATGCAGAGGTCTTACGTGAGCGCGTCTTGCAGGTGCTCAATCAGTGGCTGTCAGCCGAGGATGCACCACCAGCACGGCTACTGGAGGCGCACGACATGGACCTCGCCGTTGCCCGCGGCGCCGCCTTTTACGCCTATGCCCGCAATCATGGCGGGGTGCGCATCCGGGGTGGAACCTCTCACTCCTACTATGTCGGTATCGAGCGCAGCATGCCCGCGATCCCCGGCATGGAGCCTGAGTTGCATGCGCTCTGCGTGGTACCGTTCGGGCTGGAGGAGGGCAGCGAGCCGGTGATGCCGCCGCAGGAGTTTGGGCTAGTGGTTGGCGAGCCGGTGCGCTTTCGATTCTTCGGCTCCAGCGTCCGCCGCGAAGATCAGGTCGGCGATCTGCTCGAGGAATGGTCGGAGGATGAGCTGGAGGAGCTTGAAGAGATCCAAACCAGTCTGCCTGCCGACAAGCTCAAGCGCAGCGAGGTGGTTCCGGTGCGGCTGCAGGCGGCGGTCTCTGAGGTTGGCACCTTAGAGCTGACCGCCATCCCGACTAACGCCAAGCCTGACGCCGAGGCGTCGGACTGGAGGGTCTCCTTTAATACGCGTGGGGCTAGCGGCGAGTCCAACAACGACTAGGCCGTTGCTGAGTACAGCGAGACTAAGGTCCGACGACCACTGAGGCGATCCCTGCTTTGGCAGGGGTCGTCATTTTTGACAGAAATCGCCTTAGCCAGCGTCGCCTGGGCTGCCGTTCCCAGTGGGATCATCATCGGCGGTGACGTAGATCTCCACCCGCCGATTTTGTCGACGGCCTTCAGCGGTGGCATTATCGGCAACCGGCTGCTCAGCGCCTGCGCCAGTTGCGGCGATCCGCAGCGGATCGATCCCGCGCTCGATCAGCGCCTGCCGTACCGCCTCGGCTCGCTGTTGTGAGAGCGCTTGGTTGGCCTCAGCACTGCCGATGCTATCAGTATGGCCCTCGATGCGTGCCGACAGCTCAGGCCTTGCCGCAAGCAGTGCAGCAGTCCGATCGAGCGTCGGTAGCTGTTGCCTCGGTAGCGCTGCGCTGCCACTCGCAAATCGCAGCTCGTCGCTGCCAAGATTGACTAGGATGCCGTCATTGGTGAGACGCCCGCCGATCTCCTCGGCGTCTTGCGGCTGCAGCCTGATCCGAGTCACTGAGCCCTTGGCCGCCGCTAGTGCCTCGGCATGATCTGCCTTGGCTTGCGCCATCTGCGAGCGCATCTGCTCAAGCTCGGTGCCGGCTTGGGCGAGCTGCTGCTTGAGCGTCGCCACCTCGGTGCCATGTTGATCGCGCATCTGCGCTAAGGCATCACGCTCTGCAGCCAGTGTGTTGCTGAGCTCGGCCACCTTGGCCTCGGTCTCCAAGACTAGCGCATCGCGCTCCTCGCGTGCGATCTTGAGCCGTTGCTGAAGACGCTCTCGCTCCTCGGCTAGGCGCGCCTCGGTCTGCTTGATCTGTTGCTCAAGCTCGTCAACCCTCGTCTCATGCGTCTGCGTGAGCTCGGTCAGACGTGCCTTGGTCGACTCATCAGCAGCTTGACGCCGAACGACACTGAGTTGCTGCTCGAGCGCGTGGCGATTCTGCTCTAGTCGCGCTTGCATGGCAGCAATCTGCTGCTGTTTCGACTCGAGGGCCTCTTTGTGCACGTCCATCTTCGCAGCAATCTGATCCTCGGCATGGGCAGCGGCGGCGTCACGCTGCGCGCGCACCACCGCGAGCTGCTGCTCGAGGGCGGTGCGATTCTGGTCCAGCCGTGCCTGCATAGCCGCAATCCTCTGCTGCTTAGCCGCTAGGGCATCTTCGTGGTCGTCGGTGATCTCCACTACCTGGGTCTGTGCCGCCTCAGTGGCCTGGTCACGTTGTGCACGGACCACCTCAAGCTGTTGATTCAGAGCGACCAGATTCTGCTCTAACCGCGTCTCGAGCGCAGCGATCTGCTGACGCTGTTTGGCGAGTACGTCTTCATGCAGGGCGTGTAGCTCGTCGAGCTGCTGCTGGGCCTGAGCTTGCGCCATGTCGCGCTGTCCTCGGACGAGAACAAGCTGTTGCTGCAGGGCATGACGGGTTTGGTCGAGTCTTGCCTCGGTTGCACCTAGCTGTTGCTCAAGTGCCGCGAGCGCTTGCTGATGTTGCTTGCGGCTGACCATCGATGCCATACGTGCATGGACATGGTCGCGCTGCTTGCGCACGACCTCGAGCTGTTGCCTTAGCGCCAACCGTTCTTGGTCAAGCCGAGCACCGAGTGCGCTGATCCGCTGTTGTGCCGCTTCGAGCTGATCCGCTTGCGCCTCGGCAAGTGTTTCCTCGGTCCCGTTCTGTGCTTCTGTGGCACCTTTTCGGGCTGCTTCGAGCGACTCTTGCAGGAGCGCCTTCTCTTCGTCAATGCGAGCCTCCACCGCAGCGATGCGTGCCTCGGAATCGCTCAGCGCTGAGGCGGCCTCCTTAGCGGCATGAAGCTGAGCCTCTTGCTCGTTTAGGAGTTCATTTTCGGCCTCTGTGCTCAGTGCGTCGGTGTCGGGTGCAGGCTCGGCAACGGGCTCGGGTGCAGGCTCTGGTACTTGCTCTACTGCAGTAGTCTCAGCGAAGACCTCCGCCGAGGATAGCGCGAGCACGGCCGGTGAGGCCTGGGAGAGGGCTTGGATCGCCGCAGCCTCGCTCTTGGCATCGAGGCGCCCAGGTAATACGCCGGCCAGCGATGGGTAATCGTTTAGCATGGTCTGTCCAAAGAGCGGCTTGTAGGTGCCCTTGTGACAGGTTGCGCAAGCGGTCTTGGGCGCGTCACCCTCAGGTCCTAGTCGATCGGCGGGATAGAGCAGCTTGAGCGGGCTCAAGAAGTTATTGTTGATATCGCGGACCAGACGGATGCCATGCCAAGCAGTGACCCGCTGTGGGGTGCTTTGATCCCAAACCCCCATGGCACGGGTTTGATGACAGTAGGTGCAGTTCACGCCAAGCGACTTCGAGAAGTACATCATCAGCGAGTAGGTCCACTCGGCCTGTTTGATCGAGCGGCGATTGCCATAGGGCAGCACCTCGGTGCCTTGCACCGCAATCTGAGTGGATTGATCAAGGAAGGGTGTGAGGGGATCGAAAGGCAGCGAGGAATTGCCGTTGACAGCGACGCCGGAGACATTTTGTCCGCCTTTCTGACCGCTGATGCCAGCTGATGGCGTCTTTGGCTCAGGTGCCTTAAACCAGATGTCGGAAGGGATTGGTTGTCCGCGATGGCAGGTCCAGCAAGTGACTCCGGTCTCGACGACGTGACTCTTCCAGTTGCTGTTGATCGACCGCGTCATCTTTAACATCTCGCGCGAGACAATCTTCGTAAATTTCTCGTCCGATGCAAGGTTTGCCGGATTGTGGCAGTAGGAGCAACCCTCAACAGGGGCCACCCAGGTTGAGATCGCGTTCATCAGACGCGCGAACTCCAAGGCGTTCAGGTCCGTGAGCACCTGGACATTTTGATGCAGCTCGGTGGCCATCGGGAATGATGGGTCGTAGGGGTCGCTCGGCTCTGGATCGGGGATCTGATTAATCGCTTGCAGCTGTGCGAGCTGGCTCGGCTTGTAGAGCTGGATCATCGAGGTGCCGCGGAGTCCGGTCTGCACGCTTTCGGACTGCTCGCAGCCAGTGATCATCACCAGACTGGCAGCGAACGTCAGGGTGAAGAACAATGTCCGATGAAGGTTTAGATGCAGAATTGGATAGACACTAGGGGTTTCGATGCAGATCATGCTGCGCGCAATATCGCGGCTTGCGCCCGAAGTAGACTCTGAGAGAGCAGCGTTCTGCTCGGCCTTAAGCCCTCTAGGTGCTTGCAACTGATTGGGCAGGGTGGCTGCGATACGCCGCATCGCTTTCGTCTCCAAATGGTAGGCGCGTCCGGAGTGGACGCCAACAGCGGGATTCTGCTCGGTCGTCTTGAAGGCGTCCTGCCCAAGCCTTGGTGTCAGCTTAGCCTTACACTGATAATTGTCAATGTCAGAGTTGCTCGCTATCCTCTCGGCCATGAGCGGTGTTAACCGGTCATGGCCGCGTTAATGATGCATCCCTATGAGCGACGATAAGAGGGGTGATCAGGCGGGGCTCTTTGGTTTAAAGTTTCTGCACCATCCCGTTGGCGGGACCAGACGGCCGCCAAAGAATGAGCAAGGACCGAGATCATCACCTTCTGCTCCCGAATAGAGCTGACATTTGCTACAGCTCTGGTCTGGTGCATGCTTGGGGAACTTGGCGCTGTCAGCATTATTGGTATCGAGCACGAAGCCCATGGCCTTAGCATAGGCATCATCGGCCGGTAATGCTGGTTTCGGCTCCTCGGCCTTCACTATGGGAGCAAGCGTGAGCGCAGATGCGCCAACCATAATCTGACCGATGAACTGACGACGGGTGCATTGGCTCATGTGATTTATACCTCGCAAGATAGGACGTCGGTTGAACAGGCTTGCCGGCCTAGGGTGCTGGCCTGACTAAACGAACAGGGTAGCGCTCTGACTGTGACCGATGCTCAACACCTTCAGGTCCGAAGCTGAGTGCATAGGCCCCCAAGGTTGATTCATCACCTGATCTGGTCGTGCTAGTCCAGAAAAAGTGAGCGGGGGTGTCGGGAAATAGCTCAAGATTGGTGCGTGGGTCTTGGCATTGACGCTCAACAATAGTAGCAAGATCGCGAATGTTTGGGAGACGCCAGTCATTATAGAAGAGCGTTCCGTCGGCATTGGTGGCATCTGCTAATTGTAGTGCCTCCGGCCAGGTCATTAAGCTGGCCTGACCTTTACAGCCGCTGCCAGTCCATTCCTGTCCCCAGGCACATCGCTGCCACATCAAGTCGGTTGCCGTATCGGTTAGGGTAGCGTCATCATTGCTCACGAATCGTGCCGTCGGTAGCGATAACGGAAGCTCATCAGTACGACAGCTCTGATCAGCAACTAGCGAGAATGGATATAATAAAAAGAGCAGGCAGACCAAAAAGCGCATTGGGATATGTTCTCTCCTGTGTCATCGTGGCGAATGGCATCTGCGCGATTTTCGCGCATCCTTGCGCAGGTGCATTTTATGCATTCATTAAAATGCGGGTCGGCCCTCGTATCAGAATACCTTAGGGTTGATATTCGCGAGTGTCGACACCCAGGCCAGTTGGCTCCCGCTTGAATCCAGTACCAAATTCAACGACGACTGGTGTGGTTTGCCGCGATGCCAGACCTGGCTCAATCGGCTTGCCACGATGCAGATACATCGCATAGGCCTTCATTGCCGTCATCTCATCACTGTTTGGGTCGAGTCTTGTCCCCAGTTGTGGGTTTTCGATGCACCAGTTCACCATCTCTTGCCAGGGTACGACCTTGCCGTACATGGTCATGTACTTCGGGAAGGTTTGTGGGTTTGATGCCGCGGTGTCTGGATGGCAATTGGCACAGGCGAGCCCGTTAGTCGTGGTGCTCGGCAGGCTACCGTGCCAGATGTCATAGCCTTGCTGAGCCGCCGCGTAGAGGGAGTCCATCTGCTGCTCGAGCTCTTGCTCAGTGAAGGGTGCACGGGCCAGTGCGGCGCTGGCGACGGCAACAGCCGAGCCTGCAGCCATGATTGAGACGAGCTGGCGGGTCTTTTTGCTTGCTGCGATCATTGTTCGCCCTCTGACGTTAGACCTTGAAACCGTCTTGCATGAACGGCGTCAACGAGTCTTCAAATGGTTTGTATTGAACTAGGCCTTCGAAATCACCACTCAGATCGATGACTTGTGTGCCTTGCCCATCGGTTGCGATCGATGGGTCAGCACGGTTCATCTGAGTCTCAGGATAGGCAAGGGCGACCGGTGGATAAGGCCATGGCCAAGAGGTGCTCATTGCCGCAACCGACGACATGTTACCAATTCGGTTATAGAGTGTCTGATGAACATGACCGTGGTATGACATCACATTCTCAAATTTGGCAAGGATCTCACGAATCTCGGGGGCATCTGAGGTCTGGAAATTCCACCGTGGGTAATAATCCCAGAGCGGAGAATGAGTAAATACAACGATAGGGGTATCTGGCGCAAGGTTTTTCACGTCATTCGCTAGCCATTCCAACTGTTTCTCGTGCACACCCCAAGGCCCGGGGATTGGGCTTTCGAGCATCTCCATCACCGTCATACGCTCTTTTGGAGAAAGTCCGGCACCGGTCCAGAAGTCTCTCACCAAGATCGAGTTGAGGCCGATAAAGTGAACCCCCTTATGGTCGAAAGACCAGGTCTCATCACCGAATAAGCCGCGCCAGGCCTCACCCATGTCTAGATACCAATCATGCTCACCGGGGATAACCTTCATTGGCATTTCAAGTGCGGACAGGATCTTCTTGCCTTTGACGAGCTGGTCTTCAGTGCCGTTTTGCGCAACGTCACCACCGAACAGCACGAAATCAGGCTTTGGGTTCATCGCATTCACTTGGGAAACGGCTGCGATCAGTTGCTCATCGAACTTGTGGTTATCGATGCTATAGAGATGGGCATCACTGATGATCGCGAATCGGAAAGGCTCGACCCCGCGTTTGCCTGTCTGCGCGCGCACGATATCGACGACGCCAAGATTGATCCCGACCGCTTGTGCGACCAGTGTTGTGAGCCCCGCCTTGCCGGCAAAGCTCAGAAAGTCTCGACGACTCTTATTCTCTAGATCAGCCATTACTCACTCCACCTCATGATATTGTTCTTGATGCTGGCTGCTTAAGCCGCCATCACCTTTTTCACAACGTACCCCTAGTCGCCGCGCATCGCGCTGCAAGCATTTTTGTCTCGGCAACCTGAGATCCCCAGGTTTTTTAATATTAGATGCTGTCCATCAACTTCTTCCCGCACTTGAAGATCAGTGTCCTGTGATCATCGGAAAGTAGAATATGAACAGGATTCTCAATATAGCGATATTTTGATCCTAGTCAAGTGTTCGTTATTAGCTACTTGCAACAAGCCTGTCAGCTTCTTTACTTGGTGTATTTTTTAAATAAGTAATTTCCTATTTCATCAATTGGTGTAGCAATGATGCTGGTCTCATCGCTCGCGCTTGGCTTAGGCGATTGTCGGAAAAGTTCGTACCGAGTTGCGTAGGATTTTCGTTTGCCTTCAGGGAGCGTTGTTGGGAGCATAGCCGGGCGATCTGACCGACAACGCGACGCAGAATACGAGCGGAAAGACAAGCAAGTGGTACGAGCTTTGACAGAAATCGCCTTAGCAGGATCGGCTGCCGCGTAGATTCAGCAATGGCTGCGATCTATTGGCTACTGAAGGCAGTAGGACGAGTCAGGAGTCCGACTGATGAAGACAAGGCGCTCCGAATAGCGGGGCCTCAGTAGGCACCTTTACCGGCTCTGAACGGTGTGAGCAGCAGGATGTGCAGATCTAGCCACCATGATGCTCGATTGATGTAGTCGATATCGAGGGCTGTGCGGGTACAGAAATCCAGATCTGAGCGCCCAGAGATTTGCCATAGACCGGTGACGCCGGGACGCACGGCGAGTCGCGCTAGCTGGTGCGGCGCGTAGGTAGTGGCCTCGAAAGAGGTGGGGCGGGGTCCGACCAAGGCCATCTCGCCGCGCACGACATTGATCAGGTTCGGCAGTTCGTCAAGGCTCGTGCGGCGAAGGAAGCCTCCGACCCGGGTGATGCGCGGGTCATCTCGGACTTTGAAGTCAGGCGATTGATAGCCATGGATATTCAGGTCGCGGAGCTGATCCTTCTGTTGCTCGGCATCGCGGATCATGGTGCGAAATTTGAGCAGTTCGAAGCGGCGACCGAGGTAGCCGGTGCGCTGTTGTCTGAACAGCACAGGCCCAGGACTGTCGAGCTTGATGGCTAAGGCGATGATGGCAAGTAGCGGCGACAAGAGGATCAACAATAGGCTGGCTAGAACGAGCCCGAACGGTCGCTTGTAGAATCTAAGGTAGTGGTTCTGACTGTGGCGCAAGAGGTCGAAGCTGACTTCGCTAGGCTCGACACAGTGACGCTGGATGTCAGCGCGTAACGTTGTGTTGTGTCGTCGGCACCGCTGCAGGCCTGATTGTGTGATCGGATGCAAGCGACGTCGATGCGCTGAGCGCAAGCGTACCAATGGATGGCTCACCCTAAATTAGCCCTCGTGAAAGTCTTAGGTATCTAAAGGCCAGTGCGAAAACATCGTCCATCATCAGCCCATTGTGGCGCCTGGGATGGTAAGCTCAGAAGTACTTCAACCTTCGGTCAGTCTATCCATTGGGCCATCACGACGCTGAGCGCATCATCCCGCGGCGGCCTTCGTCGCTCCCGGCGCTGCCACAGGCGCTCGGAGCCCTCTACGAGCAGGTCGAGAACGACGATTTTTCGCCGTCTGATGTCGTTGACATCCTGCGCTACGAGCCATCGCTGCTGCTACTGACGCTGCGTTTAGCGCCAGCGGCGTTGTCGCCTGCAGCACCGATTAGCGATCATCTCTCCGCCGCTGTCACGACCTTGGGCAAGGCCGGGCTGGAGCTACTGATCAGCACCATGCTGGCCCGGCACCTGGAATGCTATCTGAGCACGCAGGCGTCTAGCGAGCTGTCCCGGCGTTGGCGCCAGAGCGTCAGCACAGCCCTCTGCGCCAAGCACCTCGCCGCGCGCTTCGACCCTGCCCAAGCCGAGCTCGCTTACCTCTGTGGGCTGCTGCGTGGGTTTGATCAGCTGTCTGACCTTGCCCCTCTGCAGCCTATCATGGCGGTCATGGCTTATGCCGAGCGGCCGCTGGCAGAGCTCGAGCAGGCGCTTCCCTTGACGCGCCTGATTTCGATTGCGGGCAGTCTGTCGCTCGACCTGGCTGACTCCGATGGCGCTTTTGTCAATCATCTACTCGCTCGCCATGCAGGTTTGTCACCCGAGCAGCTCGAGCAGGCTCGGGTGGCGGCCAGTGCCGAGCTTGCGCAGCTGTTGGACCGTTTTTCATTGCGCCATGGTCGCATTTCGGTGGACAGCCAGGATGTCGAGGCGCCCTTACTGCCAACGGCCTTGATTGGCCTCCTGAGCGGTCGCTTGCAGGCTGAGCCAGGCCCAGTGGTCCCTGAGGCAGTTGATGGCGAGGCTGCAACCCCCTGGCCTTGGCTGGCCCAGGTCTGCTGGGCCCGGCATGAGATCGCACCACTGACGGTCTGGCGTCTGGCTGACGACAAACCACAGCCGATGCTAAGCTGCTGCTATACCAGCGTCAGTGCAACGCACGCCGCCTTAGTTCGGCGCTTGCCTGCGACGGATGCCCATGCCCCGGGTCGCGCCTGGCTTGGTCGGGGCGACCTCTATCTCGGCATCCAGACGCGTGCCGACGCGAGTCTTGCTGACCAACAGCTGCTCGATATCCTCGGGACTCCCGGCCTGCTCTGTCTGCGCTTCGGTACCGAGCAGGAGCAATACGTCTTGATGGGCGGCATGGCGCAGGCCGTTGTTGGAGCCGATCAGAAGTCACAAGTCTCGGAACTGCGCAAGCTTGCTGAGTCGCTCTTGCCAGGGCCACGACAAGGCCATCATCAGGCGGCTGCTCAGTCCACGTCTAGGTCCGCATCTGTGCTCGATTCGCCGAGTGACGATCTCAGTCGGCTGATGCTACATAAAACAGTGCATGAGATCAGAACACCGCTG
Source organism: Halochromatium sp. (assembly GCA_010912705.1). Lineage (GTDB taxonomy): Bacteria > Pseudomonadota > Gammaproteobacteria > Chromatiales > Chromatiaceae > Lamprobacter. The sequence continues at coordinate 31,722 of POWB01000001.1, read as the reverse complement.
AGCGTCATGAAGACCTATCTGGTTCTATTGAAACAGAAGATGCCGGAGTCCGAGTCACTGCACTCCGAGCTGGAGATCCTAGGCGAGGAGATCGACCGTGTGACCAGCCTGCTCGGTCAGCTCACGGAGTCAGCGCAGGAAGAGCCACGGCAATGGGTCTCGGTCAATCAGCTGGTGACGAACCTCTTGGCCTTGGTCGGCAAGCAGCATCCCTCGGCTGAGCCGGTTCAGATTCGAAGCGACCTCGATCCCGAGCTGCCGGCGATCTTTAGTCAGCCTGACCGCATCAAGCAGATCCTGCTCAATTTGGTCAAGAATGCGTTGGAAGCACAGCCCGATGGCGGCGCCCTTGAGGTGATCACGCGGGTGATCACCCAGGCGGGCACGGCTGCGCCTGCTGGCATCAGTCTGCGGATTCGGGATCAGGGACCCGGCTTAAGTGATGCGATCAGGGCGCGCTTGTTCGAGCCATTTAATAGCTCCAAATCCGACCAAGGTACAGGATCGAGCGCGATTGCTGGCTCCGGGGCCGATACCAGTGGTGGCCCGAATACTGGCACGAACGTTCTAGCAACGCGTGGTCTGGGTCTGCATATCGTGCGCTCTGCGGTCGCCTCGCTCGGTGGCCAGATCCAGGTGTCGAGTCGCAGCGGTGAAGGAACGACCTTTGTCGTCGAATTACCCATCCTTGACCCGGCGCCAGCGCATGTCGTTGCAGCAGCCTCGCCAGAGACGCTCAGTGCCCGGGGTAATGAGCAAGAGGATGAGCAGGGGGAGGCACCGCAAGACCAGAGGCTAGGTGAGCCGCGTCAGGAGCCGCCTGACAGCCTGCCTCCGAGCAATGCCGGCGAGCACAAACGGGCAGGGCGGGTTGTCGCTTGGGCACCGAAGCCGTTACCAGCCGCAGCCCTGAGACAGGGTTGAAGGGCGTTTGAAGATGTCGACTGAAGAAATCCTTATCGTTGATGATGACCAGCGCATGGCAGAGAGTCTGCAGGCGCTATTGGCAACCCAAGGTTATCAGTCGCGGATCATCAATAACCCACAGCAGGCCGTCGTCGCAATCAGCAAGGGGGCTTATCCGCTGGTACTGCTCGATCTGATGATGCCCGGCATGACCGGCTTCGAGGTCATCGATCGTGTCAAGGGCAGTCAAGAACGGACCAAGTTTATCGTCATCACCGGCGAAGCCAACATGGAATCGGCGATTGGCGCCATTCGCAAGGGCGCCTTCGATTTCATTCGCAAGCCGTTCGATGCCGACGAACTCCTACGGCGAGTCGAGAATGCGGTCACTCATCGCCGGTTGAGTGAGGAGCGCGAGCAGGCATTAGATGCGCTGAATGGCTTAAACGCGCGCCTCGAGCAGACCGTGACTGATCGCACCGAATCGCTGCGTGAAACCAATCGCCGCCTTGAGCAAGAGATACAAGAGCGCAGCCGCGCCGAGCAGCGCCTTCGCGCCTCTGAGCAGCGCTACAGCATGCTGGTGGAGAGTTCGCCAGATCTGATCTACATGCTCGACCCCGATGGTCGTTTTGAGTTCGTCGGTGGCAATACCGAGTCCCTACTGCGCTATGCCGCGGATGAGCTGATCGGCGAGCATTTCTCGCTGCTGATTCCGATGGACCATGTCTCTCAGCTGCGCTGGCGTATCGGCGAGCGACGCACCGGCGAGCGGGCGACCCAAGCCTATGAGATCCGCCTGCGCCCAAAGCCGCTCCAGTCCGAGTACGATGCCGACGACCTGCCGGTGTTCGAGCTCTATGCCTCTGGCGTCTATGGCCAAAGCGGGGAGGATGAGAATGGCACGACAACGGAGGCTGCCGAGTTCCTAGGCACCTATGGTGTTGCCCGCGATATTACTGAGCGCAAACGCGTGCTCTGGGCACTCGAGCAAAGCGAGGGGCGTCTCCGTGAGCTGGCTGAGTTTCTGCCAGAGATGCTGATCGAGACCAACCTGTCAGGTCGGCTCACCTTTTTCAACCAGAAGACGGTAACGGCGACCGGCTACAGCGCTGAACAGCTCGCAGATGGTTTTGAGCTGTTCCAGCTGATCGCCCCCGATGATCGGCTGGCGTTTACCCGCGCCTGGCATGCGGCCTTGGGCGGTGAGGAGATCGGCAGCCAAGAGTTTGATGTGCAGACCGTGGGCGGACTCAGCTTTCCGGTCATGATGCGCTCAACGCCATTGATCACAGAAGGTGCCTTGTCTGGCATGCGGGCGCTGCTGATCGATACCACCGAGATCAAAAAGACCCGTGAGATGCTGCGCGGCATGGCCGAGAAGGCGCAGACCGCGAGCCGCGCTAAAAGCGAATTCCTGGCCAACATGAGCCATGAGATCCGCACTCCGATGAACGGCATCACCGGCGTCTGTGATCTATTGCTGGAGACCTCACTCGATGCGCAGCAACAGGAATACGTGCGCATCATCGACAGCTCAAGCCGCTCTCTGCTTGGCATCATCAACGATATCCTCGACTTCTCCAAGATCGAAGCCGGCAAGCTTGATGTCGAGCGTATCCCATTTGACCCGCGGGCGGTGATTGAGGATGTCACTGATGTATTTCTCGATCGGGTGCGCGAGAAGTCGATCGAGCTGGTGGTGGATGTGACCCAGGCGGTCCCTCAGCAGTTGATGGGTGATCCACTGCGGCTGCGACAAATCCTCACCAACCTGACCTCGAATGCGGTCAAGTTCACCGAGGCAGGGGAGATCCATCTCACTGCTGATGTGCGTTGGGCCAATGATGGGCGCTACGAACTGCTGTTCCAGGTCCGGGATACTGGGGTTGGCATCCCCGCGGCGCTGCAGGAGGGTGTGTTCGAGGCCTTCAAACAGGCGGATGGCTCAACCACCAGGCAATATGGCGGCACTGGTCTGGGACTCGCCATCTGCAAGCGAATCATCGCGCTGATGCAGGGGCGTATCTGGCTGCGTAGCACGCCGGGGCAGGGTACGACCTTCCTGTTCACGGCGATGTTCGACGCGGTTCCATCCGAGGTCCGTCAGCCACCACAGTTGCCAAGCAGCGCACAACCGGTACGGGTGATGATCGTCGAAGGGAATCCCTATCTGCTCGACGTGACGGAGCGGATGCTGACCGGCTTTGGCTGTCGGGTCGAGGGGCTCGCGAACGGTGAGGCGGCCATGGCCCGCTGTCGCGACAGGGGCGCCGCACCGATTGATGTTGCGCTGATCGATGTCGACCTACCTGGGGTTGATGGTATCAAGGTCGCCACAGCACTCAAAGAAGCGAGTACAGCAGCGGCTGTGGTCATGCTGAGACCTGGCGGGCGAGAAGGCCGCTTTGAGGACGGCGACCGCCTCAGTGTCGACCGCTGGCTAAGCAAGCCGCTCAAGCAGTCACAGCTCTTCGACACCATGATGGAGCTCCTCGGAACCCTGCCCGCACCGAGCTCCAGCATGCAGCGCGCTAAGCCGTCAGAGTCCGAATTCGCTGACGTCAAGGTCTTGCTTGCCGAGGATAACGCGATCAACCAGCGCGTCGCGGTCGAGATCCTCAAGCGCGCTGGGATTGCTGTGGAAACGGCTGAGAACGGCACTATTGCGGTCGAGCGCGCCGCCACTGGTGGTTATGACCTGATCTTGATGGATGTGCAGATGCCAGAGCTCGATGGGCTCGCCGCGACCGAAGCCATCCGCAAGCAGATCGGTGATCGCGATACCCCCATCATCGCGATGACGGCCCATGCGATGCAAGGGGATCGGGAGCGCTGCCTAGAAGCAGGCATGGACGACTACGTCTCCAAGCCGATCGACCGTGAGGCGCTGATTGCCACCATCAAGCGCCATCTGCGGCCACGGCGTACACCGCAAACTGACAGGGCCGCAGATCATGCTGGCACCCTGATGGATGATCCTGAGCTCGATAAGGCACTCGATGTCTCAGAGGGGGTCGCTCGTGTTGGTGGTGACCTTGATCTTTATCGCACCATTCTGCGCATGTACTGTGACGACTATCGTGACTTTTGCTTGGGGCTGCGGCAGCTCGTCAGCCTTGGTGAGTATGAAAAGGCGCGGATCAAGGCACACGATCTCAAAGGCGCATCGGGCAATGTCTCAGCAACGAGGGTCTATCAGTTAGCACTCGCGCTTGAGGAGGCCTGCCGCGCTCAAGACAGCGCTCAAATCAGTACCCTCAGGGAACAGCTTGCGGTTGCGCTGAGCCAGGTTGGTGCGGCACTTGAGTGGCTTGATGCCTAGTTTGCCGGTCTCAATTCAGCCGGCCTAGTCCAGGGTGATGCGCAAGGTGCGGCTCAATCTGTACCTCGATCCAATGCCTGCAACTGATAGAGGGTCTCAAGTGCCTTGCGCGGGCTGAGGTCATTAGGGTCTAGCTGGCGCAGTGCCTTGAGTGCTGGATTCAGACGCGGAGCTAGATTTAGGTCAGGATCTGGACCAGTTCTTGGACCGGGGCCTGGGTCCTGAGCGCTAGCTGCAGTTGGATCTGGACTCACAGCAAGGCTTGGAGCTGGGTTCGAGCTTGGGCTCAGATTCTGATCTGGGCAGGCACTCAGATTATGGTCTGAGTTCGCGCTCGGCTCGCGGATCATGGGTGGCTTTGGTTTAGGGCTAGGCGCTCGAAAAATACCTCGCTTCAGGGATCTCACCGACGCTGACTGAGCGGCAGCGGAGGCTGCAGGCGCCTCGGGCGTTGATTGAGCCGGCGCTGATGGCGGAACAGGCGTCTTGGCCGGCTTAAGCTCAGACTCAGGCGGAAATAGCGAAAGCTGCGTCGCTCCCTGATCGCGCGCCACCGACTGCTCTTCCAGCCGGCGCAGATGCTCACGGGCACGGGCGATGACCGCCGCCGGCACCCCGGCCAGCGCGGCCACCTGCAAGCCATAGCTCTGACTCGCCGGACCCTCGCGCAGGCTGTGCAGAAAGACGATCCGCTCGCCGTGCTCGACGGCGTCTAGATGCACATTGCGCACGCTCGTATGGCGCTCCGGCAGCGCGGTCAGCTCGAAGTAATGGGTGGCGAAGAGGGTGAAGGCGCGCAGTTGATCGGCCAGCGCCTCGGCGCAGGCCCAGGCTAGCGAAAGACCATCGAAGGTGCTGGTGCCGCGGCCGATCTCATCCATCAGCACCAGGCTGTTGGCGGTGGCATGGTTGAGGATGTTGGCGGTCTCTTCCATCTCGACCATGAAGGTGGAGCGGCCACGTGCTAGATCGTCAGCCGCGCCGATGCGCGAGAAGATGCGATCGATGGGGCCAAGCTCGGCGCTGCGTGCAGGCACGAAGCTGCCGGCATAGGCCATCACGACGATCAACGCGACCTGACGCATGAAGGTCGATTTGCCGCCCATGTTCGGGCCGGTGATCACCAGCATCCGGGCCGCCTGATCGAGTGTCAGACCATTGGCCACGAAGGGCTCGGCGCGCACCTGCTCGACCACCGGATGGCGGCCATCCTCGATCCGAATCCCCGGCGCATCGCTGAGCTGCGGCCGGCTCCAGTTCAGCCGCTCGGCACGCTCGGCCAGGTTGCAGAGCACATCTAGCTCGGCAATCGCCGCCGCACTCAGCTGTAAAGGGGCCAGGCTCGTTTGCAGCTGCTCGATCAGGGCCTCGTAGAGCAGCTTCTCGCGCGCCAGTGAGCGCTCCCGCGCGCTCAGTACTTGCCCCTCGAAGCGCTTCAGCTCCGGGGTGATATAGCGCTCGCTGGTCTTCAGGGTCTGACGGCGCTGATAGTCATCGGGCACGCGCTCGGCATGACTGCGACCAAGCTCGATGTAGTAGCCATGCACCCGGTTGTAGCCGACCTTGAGCGTGCTGATGCCGGTGCGCTCGCGCTCGCGCTGCTCGAGGTCGATCAGGAACTGGTCGCCATGCTCGGCCAGATCACGCAGCGCGTCGAGCTCGGGGTCATAGCCGCGCGCGATCACGCCGCCGTCGCGGATCAGCATCGGCGGCTGCTCGATCAACGCGCGCTGCAACAGGCTGACCAGCTCCGGATGCTCGCCCAGCTCGGTATCGAGCTGTCCCAGTCGGCTGCTCTCGGTCATCCCGAGATCCGCATGCAGCGCCGGCAGTCGCGCGAGCGCCTCACGCAGCGCCGCCAGATCACGCGGGCGCGCGGAGCCGAGCGCCACCCGCGCCAGGATGCGCTCCAGGTCGGCGATTGCGGCGAGCTCTTCGCGCAGTGCTTCGAAGACACCAGAGCGCAGCAAGGCTTCGATGGCCTGATGCCGCTCGCTGACCACTACCCGATCACGCAGTGGACGGTTGATCCAGCGCCGTAGAAGTCGCGCGCCCATGGCCGTGGCGGTGCGATCCATGATGCCGGCGAGGGTATGCTGGTCGCTCGAGCCGCCGCCCTGGCCTGGGCTTGTGGCGGCGCTGAGTGAGTGCGTCAGCTCCAGGTTGCGACGGGTGGCGGCATCTAAGATCAGCGCATCGTCGCGGGTCTCGGTGCGCAGGCCGCGCAGATGGGGCAGGGCGACGCGCTGGGTCTCCTTCACATACTGCAGCAGACAGCCGGCAGCGCCGATGCCGAGGCTCAGCCCGGCGCAGCCGAAGCCCGCCAGATCCTGGGTGCCGAACTGCTCGCAGAGCAGCCGCTCAGCGCTATCGGCGTCGAACTGCCAAGGTGCGCGGCGCGCGATACCGGCCGCCAGCGGCTCACCGAGCTGTTCGTGCAGCCGGCTGTCCTCGCTCAGCAGCAGCTCGGCCGGGCGCAGGCGTTCGAGCTCGGCGCTCAATGCCTCCAGGCCGCTGAACTCAAGCACTGAGAAGCGACCACTGGCCAGCTCCAGCACCGCGAGTCCGAAACGCGCTTCCGGGGCGGCCCTTGATCCTGATCCTGATTCAGCACCCGATTTGGCTCTAGACTGAGTTCCGGACTCTTGAGCCCTGGAATCTTGAGCCTTGGACTCAGCTCCACACTCCGCTAAGGCGCAGATCAGGTTCTCCTGACGCTCGTCGAGCAGGGCCTCATCGGTCAGCGTGCCGGGCGTGACAATCCGCACCACCTCGCGCTCGACCGGCCCTTTCGACTTGGCCGGATCACCCTTCTGCTCGCAGATCGCAACGGAAACACCGCGACGCACCAGCCGCGCCAGATAGCCCTCGACGGCATGGTAGGGCACGCCCGCCATCGGGATCGGCTGGCCAGCGGACTGGCCGCGCTTGGTCAGGGTGATATCGAGCAGCCGAGCGGCGCGCTCGGCATCCTCGAAGAACAGCTCGTAGAAATCCCCCATTCGATAGAACAACAGCATCCCCGGATACTCGGCCTTGATCCGGAGGTACTGCTGCATCATCGGGGTGTGCTCGGCGAGGCGTTGCTGTCGCTCAGCGGCTATGGGTGCGGGTGCGGTCAAAATCGTATCGGTCCTGGTTGGGTGATCCTACGCAAGGTAGTATTACCGGTTGGCTTACGGCAAGGCATGAGGATCAGAAAAGCAACGCCATGGCGCTCGACGAACAGCAGCTCAATCGCATCCTGTCACCGGTCTATGTCGCGCGTGGCAAGCGCTACTGGGAAAACGGCTCCGTGCTCAGCATCACTCAGTCGGAGAAGCCAGGCATGCTCTCTGGACAGGTGCGTGGCTCGGGTAAGCACATCTACAAAGTGGTCGTGCAGATTACCGAGAATCCCGACCGTTTGCCCACTATCGCCGGCCATTGCACCTGTCCGGTGGGCTGGAACTGCAAGCATGTCGCAGCCTTGCTGCTCGCCGCTGGCAGCCAGATCGAGCCAGCGCTAGCAGCACCAGCATCGACGTCTGGGACTCGCGCTGCCATCCAGCAATCCCCAGCAAGCAAGGGGCAGGAGCTGCCGGGCGAGGTGCTGCGTTGGCTGCGCGAAAGCGAGCAGCTCAGCGGCGAGCAGGAATCGCTCTATGGCCTGCTCTATCTGCTGAGCCTGAAGACCACCGGGGTTGGCCAAGCGCAGGTTAAACTGGAGGTCGTGAAGGTCCGACACCTCAAGAGTGGTGGTTACGGCAAGCCGTCGCGATTCAATCCACACAGCGCCTCGCAAGCGCATTTCATGCGTCCCGAAGATCGCCGTGTCATTGCGTTGATCAAGGCGCAGGCGGCCGCGGCGGGTCATTATGGGCGTACCGATCAGGTGGTGCTCAGCGATGACTTGGGTATCGAGCTGTTACAGGCTGTGCTGCGCTCCGGGCGCGGTCATTGGCAAGACCCACAAGGGCCCTGCTTGGTGCGTGGCGAACCGGTTACGGGGAGCTTGAACTGGTACTGGGGCGATGACTCACAGCTACATCTGCGCTTCGACAGCGAGCGTGAGGGACTGATGTTGCTGCCACTGAGTCCGCCTTGGTATCTGGACCCCAGCTCGGGTGAATGTGGCCCCCTCGAAACCGCGTTGGGCGAGCGCGAGGCGACGGCCTTGGTGCGCGCGCCGGCGATCCCGCTGGCCGGTCTCGATGCCTTCGAGCAGGCGACGCAACAGCGGCTCAAGGGGCTCAAGCTGCCAACACCACCACGCCTGGAGCAGCGCGAGCTTGAGGTGGAGGCGCCAACCCTTTGCTTGCGGTTGCAAAGCCGCGAGGTGCCGTCACGCCCGATCTACAGCGGCTGGCAGGGCTACGGGGCGCCGATGACCGAGCCGAAATGGGAGGATGAGGGGCGGCTGCTGTTCGATTATGCCGGCGCCCTGGTTGATCCGCGCCAACCTGGCGAGCGCATTGAGCATATCGAGGATGGCCTGCTGATCAGCTGTCAGCGGCATCCCAAGCTCGAGTACCAGGCCACTGCGCGCCTCGGTGAGCTAGGCCTGCAGCCACTGCGGGAGACCAGTGAACAACCGGGAATGCCCTTTGCGCCCCCGCAGACCGAGGCCTGGCTAGCGTTCATGGATCGCGATGTGCCGGTGCTCGAGGCTGAGGGTTGGCGGGTCGAGGTGGACCCGAACTTTCGCTTTCGCGTCGGTCGTATCGGCAGCTGGGATCTGGATATCGAAGAGGGCGAGGCCGGCCGCTGGCTGGATCTGAGCCTAGGTGTTGAAGTCGATGGCGAGCGCCTGGACCTGCTGCCAATCCTGATCAACCTGATCCAAAATCCAGCGGTCGATCTCTCGCCGCGCGCGCTCGCCGAGATCAGCGAGGAGACGCGCTTTAGTCTGCGCCTCGACGATGGGCGCTACATCTTCTTCCCGGCCGAGCGCCTGAAGCCCATCCTCTCCACCCTGGTCGAGCTCTACGATCCGATGGCGCGCTTACGCGGCGATGGCCGCATGCGACTCTCGCGCCTGCAGGCCGGCGAGCTCGCCGAGCTGGAGCAGCAGGCGCCAAACATGAGCTGGCGTGGTGGTGAACAGGCACGCGAGTGGGGCCGCCGCTTGCGTGAGTTCGAGCGCATCGAGCCGGTCGCCGTCCCGAGTGAGCTGCAGGCCGAGCTGCGCCCCTATCAGCAAGAGGGGCTGAATTGGCTGCAGTTCCTGCGCGACTTCGAGCTCGGTGGGGTACTTGCCGACGACATGGGCCTGGGCAAGACCATCCAGGCCTTGGCGCATCTGCTGATCGAAAAGGCCGCGGGCCGGGCTGACCGTCCGAGCCTGGTGGTGGCGCCGACCAGCCTGATGTTCAATTGGAAGCGCGAGGCCGGGCGTTTCGCGCCCTCGCTGCGCGTGGTGATCCTGCAAGGCCCCAAACGTCAGGAGTATTTCGATCAGCTCGGCGAGCAGGATCTGGTGTTGACCACCTACGCGCTCTTACCGCGCGATCTGGAGGTGCTCAGTGCCCAATCCTGGCATCTGCTGATCCTCGATGAGGCGCAGGCGATCAAGAACCCGCGTAGCAAGGGTGCGCAAGCCGCGCGCGCGCTCAAGGCGCGGCATCGGCTCTGTCTCACCGGTACACCCCTTGAGAATCATCTCGGCGAGCTGTGGGCGCTGATCGATTTCTTGATGCCCGATCTGCTCGGCGACGAGCGCGGTTTCCGGCGCCTGTTCCGCACTCCGATCGAGCGCCAAGGCGACCAGGATCGCACCGAGCGCTTACGACGCCGGGTGGCGCCCTTCCTGCTGCGTCGCACCAAAGAGCAGGTGGCCGCTGATCTGCCGCCAAAGACCGAGATCCTGCGCGAGGTGCCGCTGGCGCCCGATCAGCGCGACCTCTACGAGACGCTGCGGCTCGCGCTGCACGAGAAGGTGCGCAAGGAGATCGCACGCAAGGGCCTCGCGCAGAGCGGCATCATCATCTTGGATGCCTTGCTCAAGCTGCGCCAATGTTGCTGCGATCCGCGCTTGGTCTCGCTCGAGAGCGCGCGGCGCGTGAAGGGCTCGGCGAAACTGGATCTGCTCATGGATCTGCTAGAAGAGCTGTTGCAAGAGGGCCGGCGGGTGCTCTTGTTCTCGCAGTTCACCAGCATGCTGAGCCTGATCGAGGAGGCCCTAGCGAAGCGCTTGGATTACAGGAAGGATCGCGATTACGTCAAGCTGACCGGCCAGACCCGCGATCGGCAAACGCCGGTGGATCGCTTCCAGGCTGAGGAGGTGCCGCTGTTCCTGATCAGCCTCAAGGCCGGTGGCAGCGGCCTGAACTTGACCGCGGCCGATACCGTGATCCACTACGACCCCTGGTGGAATCCCGCCGCCGAGCGGCAAGCCACCGACCGCGCGCATCGGATCGGCCAGGACAAGCCGGTGTTCGTCTACAAGTTATTGACCGAGGGGACGGTCGAGCAGCGTGTCGCCGAATTGCAAGCGCGCAAGCAGGCGCTCGCCGATGCCATGCTGGAAGGTGGTGGCAGTGCGACCAAGTCGCTGAGCCACGAGGATCTGGAGCTGCTGTTTGCGCCACTGGACGCGGACTGAGTGGCTAGGTCTGGGGCTCTAGGTCACTGACTAGAGCGCTGCTTGACGATAACGCCGGCGGCCTGCACCGCCGGCTGAGAAAGCCTTTGGCCTCAGGTATGGATCTCCTTGGGCTGATGCCGCTCTAGGATCTCTCGGATCTCAGCGTCTGAAACCTCTGGAGCCATGACCTGAATCTGGTTCTTGTCAGGGTTCATGCGGATCTTTTCTTGCGGGATGCCGACCGAGACCAGATCGTTGTGAACATTGGCCAATGTGTCGTGAGACTCGTAGACGGCGGTGATGATCTCTGCCATGTATATTTTCTCCTCAGCGTGGTGTTCCCGAGCTCACCTGGATTGGGACGCTCGTGTCGATCGCTCGTCGGGGCCGAGCCGACATAGCTTACTACGGCTTCGCCTCGGATCGCAGCCCAGTCTCGTCAGCGCCGATCCTGAACAGGCGAGCGGATGACAAGGCCCGCTTAGAAACTGTCCATCAACGTCTTCCCTGAGCACCACTGCTTAGCCAACCAAGGCATCAAGGCGTTCGGCATCGAGCACTTGATGGCCGCTCGCCTGCAGTGCCGCGATCGCTTGGTCTGGCTCCTGGAACCGGAACACGAGGATCGCCCGATCATCGCGGCGCAGGGTAAAGGCGTAGACGTACTCGACATTGAGTCCAGCCTGCTCGAACACGCCGAGCACTGCGGCCAGACCGCCGGGCTGGTCAGGCACCTCGACGGCAACGACCTCGGTCAGGTTGACCGTCCAACCAGCCCCATTCAGCACCTCGGCGGCACGCTTTGGGTCCTGCACGATCAACCGCAGGATGCCAAACTCAGCGGTATCAGCCAGACACAGGGTCATGACGTTGATGCCCTCAGCGGCAAGCAGCCGGGTCGGCTCGATCAGCCGGCCGGGGCGGTTTTCAAGGAACAAGGAGAGCTGGGTGAGTTTCATGGGGTCCACATTAAAGGCTGAAAATCCGATTAGTCGCCACGCTGATCGATCACACGCTTGGCCTTGCCTTGGCTGCGCTCGATGCTATGCGGCTCGACTAGCCGCAGGCCGACGCGAATCCCGAGGATGCGCTCGATGGCCTGAGCGATGCGCTCGCGCATGTCTTCGATGACGCGCACCTGATCGCTCAACACCTCGGGTGTCACCTCGACCTCGACCGTCATCTGATCCAGTCCCTGCTCGCGACTGAGGATGATCCGGTAATGCGGCAGGGTGCCTTCCACCGCCAGCAGCGCGGCCTCGACCTGAGACGGGAAGATGTTGACGCCACGGATGATGATCATGTCGTCGGAGCGCCGGCCGATGCGCTGAATGCGGCGTAGGCTGCGCCCACAGCCACAGCGCTCGGGGATGATCGCGGTGATATCGCGGGTGCGGTAGCGGATCATCGGCATCGCGCGCTTGCTGAGCGTGGTCAGCACCAGTTCGCCTTCCTCGCCGTCTGGCAGTGGCTCGCCCGTCTCGGGATCGATGATCTCCGGGTAGAAATGGTCCTCAAAGACATGCAGGCCATGGTGCTCGGGACATTCACTGGCGACACCGGGGCCGATGATCTCGGAGAGGCCGTAGATGTCGAAGGCGCTGATGCCGGCGGCGGCCTCGATATGGCTGCGCATGCCATCGCTCCAGGGCTCAGCACCAAAGACGCCGACCCGTAGTGGCAGCTCGCGTAGGTCGATACCGAGCTCGCTGGCGCGCTCGACCAGATGGGTGAAGTAGCTCGGGGTCGAGAACAGTGCCGAGACGCCGAAGTCGCGGATCACCATGATCTGGCGATCGGTGTTGCCGCCCGAGATCGGGATCACCGTGGCACCCAAGGCCTCGGCGCCATAGTGGGCGCCAAGACCGCCGGTGAACAGGCCGTAGCCAAAGGCGTTCTGCACGATGTCGCCGCGGTGCAGGCTGCAGCAGGCGAGGGTGCGCGCCATGACCTCGGACCAGACCTCGATATCCTCTCGCGTATAGGCAACGACGATCGGCTTACCGGTGGTGCCGCTGGAGGCGTGCAGCCGCACCACCTCGCTCATCGGGCTGGCGAAGAGGCCGAACGGATAGGTATCGCGCAGGTCAGCCTTGACCGTGAAGGGCAGATGACGGATGTCCGCGAGCGACTCGATCGCAGCGGGGGTGAGACCGCGCTCGCGCAGGCGCTCCTGGAACAGGGCGACATTGTCATAGGCGCGCTGCACCACGGCGCGCAGACGCCGCAGTTGAACCTCCTTGAGCGCAGACTCGGGCAGGAAATCAGGGGCACTGGCGGGGTGAAAGCCCCCGGCGGCATCGTTCCAGAGCTCTTTCAGCATGGGAAAGCCTCTAAGTTTCGTCGTACCGGGCATCGGTGATCGATGCCATCATGAGTGATCAAAGACGACTGCCCGCCTGCTGGGGCCTCGCGCCCGACCAAGCGCGAAGGCCTGGGCGTTGAGCGCGTGCAGCTTTTCGGCCAGGTTGGCCTGGATCGCCTGCTGCCAGTACAGCTCGCCGATCTCGAGGGCGGTCGAGAGGGCGCCGAGCATGGCGACGTTGAAGCTCTTCTTGTTCTTCAACGCACTAGGCTCGATGAGCTCGGGGCCGATCAGCAGCCCATCCGGATGTAGCAGCGGCCGGGCGACCTCGACCTGGGTCGGCTCCAGCACCAGCAGCACATGGGCCTCGCCGGGCGGCACCATCGGGCTCAGTACCGGGCTGTGCTCGGGGTGGCCATAGCGCACGTCGCTGGTGACCGAGCCGCCGCGTTGGCTCATGCCGTGCAGCTCGCTCTTTTTGACGTCGAAGCCGGCGGCAAGCGCGGCATCGGCGAGGATGTCGGAGGCCTTGACGACGCCTTGGCCGCCGAGTCCGGCGATAACGATGTTGGTGATCATCGATGCTCTGTTTAGTGTCTGATTCGAGGACCGCCGTTGCGGTCGGGTGTTAAGACTAGACCTCGGGTCGTGCGGCGCATTGGCGCGCGCGCTCTTCAGAGGCTGCCTTTTCGTAGAGCCGGATCTTTGGCGCGGCGAGCACACAGGGCTGGCGCAGGATGAACAGCGCCGTCTCATTGCGGGCGAGCTGGGTGGCGATGCGTTCCTCAAGCGAGACGCTCTTATCGCTGCCGTCGATCTGCACCACTGATTGCACACCCATTGCCTGCCCAATGCCGGCGAAATCGAGCTGATGGGTTGGGCTGTGGTCGAGTGAGCGCCCGGTGCCAGGGTGTTCCTGCTGCCCCGTCATCGCGGTGGTGCCATTGTCGAGGATCAGCACCAGATGGCCGGTTGGCGGTGGGTTGTAGACCATCTCGGCGAGGCCGGTGAGGCCGGAATGGACGAAGGTCGAGTCACCGATCACACTGACCACACGGCGCGCCTCGGCCTCGGGCAGCGCATGACGCATGCCGAGACCAACGCCGATGCTCGCACCCATGCAAACGCAGGTATCCATAGCCGAGAACGGCGGCAGCACGCCGAGGGTGTAGCAGCCGATGTCGCCCGAGACGATGCAGTCGAGATCGCGGAGGGCCTCAAACACTGCCCGATGCGAGCAGCCCTGACAGAGCTCCGGTGGCTTACCCTTGGCGGGCGCGGGCTCGGGGCTGTCGTCGCCGGCGATGATGCGGCGCACACGCTCGACATTCAGCTCGCCGAAGCGGTAACGCATTGGCTTGCCCTCGGCCTTGATGCCGGCGGCGTTGAGATCGTCGACCAAGACCGGATCACCTTCCTCGATCACCAGCAGCCGCTCGACCTGGGCGGCGAAGGCGCGAATCCGCTCTAGTGGCAGCGGATAGCTGAGGCCGAAGGTCAATTGACGGGCATCGGGCGCCGCCTCGCGGGCGTGCATGGCGGCGACGCCGGTGGCGATGATGCCGAGCTTGGGCTTGATCTCATTATTACGAACCCGAGGCCGGTTGCCGATCTTGTCAGTGGCCTGAATGCCACCTTGATCACTGAGTTGATCACTGAGTTGATCACTGACGTGATCGCTGACGTGATCGCCGACGTGATCACTGGCTTCGCTCCCATATTCTTGGACCGGCCCTTCAGCCTCATTCCAGGCGGCGATCTCGGCCAGCTTCTGGCGCAGCCGATGGTGCGCCGGCTTGGCGAAGGCCGGGATCATCACCCGTGCAGGGATGTCGCGCCGAAAACGCTGCGCAGTCTGGTCATGCTCCGGCAGCGCTTCATGATCCTCCAGCGAGCGCCGTTGCTCGACGGCGCGGGGCTGGACCAGGGTCTTGGCATGGCAGACCCGCGTGGTCAGGCGCAGGATGACGGGAATCTTCCAGCGCTCGCCGATCTCGAGCGCGAGCCAGGTGTAGTCGTAGGCCTGCTGCGAGTTGACCGGCTCCAGCATCGGTGCCCCGGCGGCGCGGGCGAAGTGGCGATTGTCCTGCTCGTTCTGGCTCGAGGCCATGCCCGGATCATCAGCCGAGACGATGACCAGGCCGCCATCGACATCGGTATAGGTGGCCGTGAACAGCGCATCGGCGGCGACATTGAGGCCGACATGCTTCATCGTCACCAGGGTGCGCGCGCCGGCGAAGGCGCTGCCGATGCCGACCTCGAGGGCGACCTTCTCGTTTGGCGCCCATTGGGCATGGCCGCCAAGGCGATCAAAGGTCTCAAGAATCTCGGTCGAGGGCGTGCCAGGATAGCCGGTGCCGAGCCGGACTCCGGCATGCAGGGCGGCGAGGGCGACGGCGTCGTCACCGCTCAATAGGAGGCGTTCTTCAGTCATCGATCGTTTCACCAATGCAGCACCAGCTCGGCGCGCAGAAAGTAGGACTCATCGCGGCGGTGCTCGGCATAAAAGTCGCCGGGCGCCAGGTATTCGGCGACCAGATGCCCGGAGACATGATCGCTGAGCTTGGTCTTGAGCCAGGCCGTGAACAGATGGCCGCGAAAGCGACCGTCGCCGGAGATATTCACCGCCTGCTGCGGCGTCAGCGTACTCTCTTCGTTCGCGAACAGGGCGTGGTAGTCGACGGTTAGCAGGCTGGTCGGATGCACCTGCGCCATCCAGCCCAGGTTGAGTCGCAGCAGGTTGGTGGCCTGTGCAACACGGCTGTCGAGTGGCCACTGATAGATCATCAGCTCGCTCCATTGCGGCCAGCGGCCCCAGAGTGGATCGAAGGCCTGATCGGCGCTGTCGCCCGGATCATCGCCGGAGAGATATTCCAGGTCGGCATGGAAGCGGTTGTCGAGCCGATCCTGCAGTCGATAGAGGAGGCGGCCATTGAAGCCGACCGCCGTCAGATCGCTCCCATTGAGCTGTCCCCATTGATAAGCCCCCTCGGCGCGCAGGCCCCAGGCAGGGCTGAGATCGCCTTCGGCCCGCAGCCCGAGGGTGTAGAGGTCGCCGCGATCGCTAGGCGAGGGGAACGGGGCGCCATTGTTGACGCGGATGTTGCCGGGCGTGAGGTCCGGCCGATCATGCTTATAGATGAAATAGCCGTCGAGATTGGTCTCGGGCAGCAAGGAGCGGTTGCGCGCGTAGAGGATGGCGCCGGTCTCGTACTGCTCGATCTGATCCTCGATCACGCCATTCAGTGGTCGCGGGAAGCGTCCGGTGGTCGCGTCCTGATCGAGGTAGATCAGGTCGACCCGGGTCTCGATCTCGGCGAGGTCGATCGTCGCCCGTGCGGCATCGAAGTAGATCGTCCGCGAGCCGTCCAAGGGCGTGCCTTCGAGCACCAGCCAGCCATGACCGAGGATCAGATCCTGGCGACCGAGCTTGAGGCTGAAGGGAAGACCCGCGGGCTGGTCGAGGCTCAGGGCGAGCTGGTCGAACAGGAGTCCGCCGGAGTACCAGGTCTCAAAGTCGGGAATCGGCCACTGATCGGCCTCGGGCTTGTTGTAATGGCGCCCCTCCCAGATCAGCCGTGCCTCGGCGCTGAGCTGTTCAGTGGGCGAATAACTGCCCCAGAGCCGGCCGCGATAGCGCTGAAAGGTGCGATCGGCGATCGGCGACTGGTCGTTGAGGCCGACATTGCCGATGAAGACCTGACGCAGGCGTAGATCGCCGCCCCAAGCGAAGGCGTCGGCGGCGGAGCTAGCGTCGGACTCGGACTTGGGGTCGGAGGTGGCGCTAGCCTCTGCAAGGGCGCTGGTGCTCAATGCGAGCGCAAAGACGCTCGCGCCAATCAACATCAAGCAGCATTTGATCGACCAAGGACGACGGACGAGTTGGGCGATGCTTTGGGCTTGGTCCCCGGTCACTGCGTTTTCACCATGGATACCTTGTGGTCGTCGCTTGATCACCGGTTTGGCAATCGCTGCAAATCTCGAGTCGAACCGCGCCAGACCAGCAAAGGAGGTACGAGCAACAGTGAGATATGACCACAATCGATCTCGGTACCGGTGCAGGCTCGCTAGTCAGGGCTGCGAGGATTGAAGAAAGGCCGCGAGGGTACACTGAGAGCCCTGCTGCAACATTGACCTGGTCGGTGAAAATCCCGACCGAGATGACGCCTTTTTGACGCAGATCAGGGGCAGCTGTTGATGACGACAGATGTCATCCGAACAGACCTGCTGCACTTGTTACGCATCATAAGTTACGGATCATGATCGCCTGCCCCTGGACCACTAGCTCCTGTAAGCGCAGATCGACGAACTCAATCTGTACTACCGGTTGTTGAGCTAATGGCTGTCGCCAATCAGGAGGTCAGCGATCAAGCGCTCGATCGGGGCGTAGTCGTCGGTCAGGACTGGCAAGGCATCGGGCGCGGTGCCAAAGGCGAGGATGTCTTCCGTCATTCGGCTCCAACTGCGTGCAGGTCCGGTGCGGGACTGCACCGTCTTTGGCAAGCGCTCGGCGTTGGTGGCGGTGACGACGAAGGTCACCCGTGGGTTCTCCGGCACGCCCTGCATCCAAAGATCAACCTGCGCGAACTCGGTCTGCAGGGTCTTGGTGATGGCCTTGATCAGGCGCGGGTCCGGAAAGCTGTCGACGACGTTCATCAGGTAGAGGCCATCAGGCGTGAGCCGCTCGCGCACCAAGGCGGCGAATTCTCGCGTGACTAGATGCTGCGGGATCGCGACATCCTGGAAGACGTCCCCAACGATGACGTCAAAGCTGTGCGGCGGCTGGTCCTGCAAGGCGAGACGTGCGTCGCGGTGGATGATCTCCATCTTCTCAGGCTCGAGAAACAGGGACTCGATCGCCAGCAGCGTGACCTGCGGATCGAGCTCGGCGACGAGGATCTCAGAGTCTGGGCTTAGGGTGGTTAGCGCCCTTGGCTGGCTGTAGGCACCGCCGCCGGCGAAGAACCAGCGCATCCCTTCAGCGTACGCTGAGCCGAACTGGGCATAGGCCAGCTCGTCGATAGCATGCACATAGGGCGCGATCAAGAGGGCCGGGTCCTGGCGATGATTGATCCCGTGCAGCAAATGATCCAGTACCAGCCCGCGCGCCTCGCCAAAGGGGGCTAGCGCGGTCTGATCGACGACCCGCAGGCAGAAATAGCTGCTCTCGCGATCGCAGCTACCGGCCAGTGCCGAGCGCAGCCCCAGCCCGCCGCTCAGGAGCACCAGCAGGCCGACCAGCACCCAGAGTGCCCGGTGTAGGCTGCGCAGGAAGGGTACTGCCAGCGCGATCAGGAGCAGGCCGCAGACCAGCACGACCATGCGCGAGCCGAGCCATTGCACCAGTATCCAGCCGGCCGCGAAGGTGCCGAGTATGCTGCCCACCGCTGCGAGCGCATGCATGCGCCCGACGACATGCCCGGCGCGGCTGTCCAGATGCAAGGCGAGGGTGGTCAGCAAAGGTGTCACCACACCGATCAGCGCCGCCGGGACAAAGAACAGCGCGGCGGCAAAGCCAAAGCTCGCGCTCAACAGACTGATGCCTCCCTGCTGCAGTGCAACACCCAGCTGATCGAGCATCAGCAGGCTCAGCAGGCAATAGATTCCGGCCCCAAGCAGCACCAGCCCCGCGCTGCGCCCACTACCGCCGCGATCGGCCCAGAGACCACCCAGCCAGTTGCCGAGCGATAGACCGGCGAGGATTACGCCAATGATCGAGGTCCAGGTGTATAAGGAGACGCCCACGTAAGGCGCGGCGAGCCGCCCAGCGACGATCTCGAGCACCAGCAACAGCGCTGAACTCAAAAAGACGGTTGTGCCATAGCCAAACAGCAGCAGCTTAGTCTGGGATTTAGGGGGCGAAGAGGAATGCTGATCCATGACGACTGATATATGACCGAAGTTTGGTGGTGATAGCGACTCGAAATGACCCTGATTCAGGCTTCAAGAGGCATGGTCATGGCATGATCAGCAGCTTGACCGAGATCGCGAGCGAGGCGAAGACTAACACCGGTTTTACCAAAACGACCCCATGCCGAAGCACCAGATGGGCGCCCAACCAGCCGCCGGCAAGCTGTCCGCCGGCCATGATCAGCGCCAGCGACCAGACCACATGCCCACCGAGCAAAAAGAACAAGAGCGCCGCCAGGTTGCTGGTGAAGTTGAGCAGCTTGGCGTGGGCGGTGGCGCGGCGCATGCCAAAGCCGAGAAGGGCGACAAACCCCATCGCGAAGAAGGTGCCGGTACCAGGCCCAAAGAAACCGTCATAGAAACCGATACCGAAACCGACGGTTAGGGCGAACGCGGGTAGGCCAATGCGCTGGTGCGAATCCAGGTCCGAGACGCGTGGTGAGAATAGGAAGTAGAGTGCGAAGGCGATCAAGAGTAAGGGTATCAAGCGCGCCAGCAGCTCCGACCCGAGATATTGCACCAAGAGGGCACCAAGCGCCGAGCCGATGAAGGTGCAGACGACGAGCAAGGATGTGCGACGCAGATCGATGGTGCCTTGTCGCACGAAATGCGTGGTCGCTGCGAACGAGCCCCAGACCGCCTGTGCCTTGTTGGTCGCCAGCGCGGCCACCGGCGGGAGTCCGGCCCACAGCAGCGCTGGCACGGTGATCAGACCACCGCCACCGGCGATCGCATCGATTAATCCCGCGAGAAGCGCGAGCGTAAACATCAGCGGAGCGATCTCGAGGAATTCCATCGGATGAGCCTTGGAGATAAAGATTCAGTGGCCAAGCATGACCGCAGCAAGAAAGCGTCGACGCGAACCGAGGCTGTTGTGTTCGATTTTGATGGCACCCTGGCCGACAGCTTCCCCTGGTTTGCCACCGAGATTAATGCAGTCGCACGCGACTGGGGCTTCCATCAGGTGGCGCCCCAGGACGCGGCACGGCTCCGGCACCTCAGCGCCGATGCAATCTTTCGCGAGCTTTGCGTACCTCGCTGGAAGCTTCCTTGGATCGCAGGTGACCTGCGTCGCAGGATGGCGCGAGATATCGGCCAAATCAGGCTGTTCGAGGGTATTGAGCCTCTGCTCAACCAGCTCGCCGGCAGCGATCTGCGTGTCGCGATCATCAGCTCGAATGCGCTGGAGAATATACGCAGGGTGCTCGGCCCATCACTCTGCGCTGGCGTTGAGGCGTTTGAATGCGGGGCATCGATCCATGGTAAGCAACAGCGTCTCAAACGCCTGAGCCGACGGCTCGGTTTACCCGCTCCAGCTCTGCTCTATATCGGTGACGAAGTGCGGGATATCCAGGCCGCACACCGCGCCGGCGCTAAAGCCGGCGCGGTGACCTGGGGCTACAACAGCGAGCCAGCCTTACGCGCCAAGGCTCCGGATCATCTGTTCCGGCAGATCGCCGAGATCGCTGATCAACTGCTTGCCAATCCTGATGCTTAATGTGCCCGATTGCGGTCGCTCCAGAGCGACCTAGCTGTGCCGGTCTAGCTCGCTTTGATCGGCGGAAACAATAGCGCAGCAACGTCCTCGAAGCGGCTGACGAAATGCACCCTTAGTCCTTTTCTGACATGCTCGGGCACCTCGTCGAACTCGCCGTGGTTGTCCTCCGGCAGCAGGATCTCCTTGAAGCCAGCCCGCCGCGCGGCGATCAGCTTCTCGCGCACGCCGCCAATCGGGAATACCTCGCCGGTCAGGGTCAGCTCGCCGGTCATCGCGATGCGCCGCACCGGTTTGTTGCGCCCCAGCGAGAGCAGTGCCGAGGCCATGGTGATGCCAGCGGAGGGGCCGTCCTTGGGTGTCGCGCCGGCCGGGACGTGCAGATGGATGAAGGCCTTCTCGAAGAAGGACGGATCGGCGTCAAACTCGCGCGCATGGCTGAGGATGTAGCCATAGGCGATGTCGGCTGATTCCTTCATCACATCGCCGAGCTGGCCGGTGAGCTTAAAGCCGCGGGCATAGTCATGGGTGCGCACGGCCTCGATGCTCAAGGTCGCACCACCCATCGCGGTCCAGGCTAGGCCGGTCACAACGCCGGGACCGGAGAGCTTGCGCTCATCACGAAACACCGGGCTGCCGAGGTAATCCTTCAAGGTCTCAGCGTCGACCTCGATCGGCGTCTCAGCGCCTTCGAGCATCTTCACCGCAACCTTGCGCACGATCTTGCCAAGCTGCTTCTCCAGCCGTCGCACACCAGCATCACGGGCATAGCCCTCGATCAACGCACGCAGGGCCTTGGTCTTGAGCTTGACCGTATCCTTAGGGAGTCCGGCCCGGTCGATCTGGCGCGGCAGTAGATACCGTTTTGCAATCGCTAGCTTTTCCTCGGCGATATAGCCAGAGAGCTGAATCACCTCCATGCGGTCGAGCAGCGGTCCGGGGATGCTGTCGGTCTGGTTCGCGGTGCAGACGAAGAGCACCTTCGACAGATCAAAGCGCAGATCCAGATAATGATCGAGAAAGTCGACGTTCTGCTCCGGGTCCAGTACCTCAAGCAGCGAGGAGGCCGGGTCGCCATGATAGCTGGCTCCGATCTTATCGATCTCATCGAGCATGATGACCGGATTAGCGGTGCCAGCGTCCTTGACCGCCTGCAGGAACTTGCCAGGCATGGCGCCAATATAGGTACGCCGATGGCCCTTGATCTCGGCCTCGTCGCGGATGCCGCCGACCGAGAAACGATAGAAACGGCGGCCGAGCGCATCGGCGATGGAACGACCAATCGAGGTCTTACCAACGCCAGGCGGGCCGACGAGCAGGATGATCGAGCCGGCGATCTCGCTCTTGTGGATGCCGACCGCCAAGAACTCGAGGATACGATCCTTGACGTCTTCAAGGCCATAATGGTCGCGGTCGAGCACGCGTCGGGCGCGCTTGAGATCGAGCTTGTCCTTGGAGTGCAAGCCCCAGGGCAATAGCGTGATCCAGTCCAGATAGTTACGCGTCACCGAGTACTCCGGCGAGCCGGTCTCGAGCATCGCTAGCTTGTCCATCTCCTCATCGACGCGCTTTTGTGCCTCCTCGGTCAGGGTCAGCTTCTTGAGGCGTTCCTTGAATTTGTCCATCTCGGCGGTACGGTCGTCCTTGGCAATACCGAGCTCTTTCTGAATCGCCTTGAGCTGTTCTTTCAGGAAGAATTCGCGCTGCTGCTTCTGCATTCGCTCCTCGACCGACTGGCGGATCGAGTGCTGCGCCTTGGCCAGCTCGAGCTCGTTGTTGAGCAGCACTAGCACCTTCTCCATCCGCTTCATCAGCGGCACCGCCTCAAGCACCTCCTGCAGCTGCTCCTTGCTTGAGGTGGTTAGGCTAGCGGCGAAGTCGGCCAGGTGTGAGGGGTCATCGGGACCAAAGCGGTCGAGGAACATGCGCAGCTCTTCGACATAGAGCGGATTCAGCGGCAGCAACTCCTTGATGGTGTTGATTACGGCCATCGCATAGGCCTTGATCTGATCCTCAGGCTCTGGCACTGGCTCAGGCAGATAGTCGACCCGTGCCGAGAACGGGCGCTTGCGGCTGACGAAGCGCTCGATGCGGAAGCGTTGCAGGCATTCGACTAGCACCTGCAGCTTGCCTTCCTCGGAATGCACGCGATGCACACGGCAGGCGGTGCCGACCGGCTTGAAGTCGGCGCTGCGGGCCTCCTCGGAGGTGTTGCTGCCAACCAGCACCACGCCCAGCATCTTATGCTCGGTCTCGCCGACCGCCTTCATCGTCGGTAGCCAATACTCAGCATCCATCAGCAGCGGCACGGCCTGGCCGGGGAAGAACGGGCGCGAGGCGACCGGCAGCAGATGAATCATCGATGGCAGTACATCGCGAGCACGAGCCAACTCGCCGATCTCCTGCTCGACATCTTCTTGTTCGAGATGCTCTTGCTCGACAGGCTCTTGGTCGACAGGCTTCTTTTTGACGTCATCCTCTGCAAATTCCTGCTTTTTGAAGTCCTCGTCTTTCTGCTGCTCGGTGTCTGCAACCTCGTC
Organism: Halochromatium sp.; assembly: GCA_010912705.1. Classification (GTDB taxonomy): domain Bacteria; phylum Pseudomonadota; class Gammaproteobacteria; order Chromatiales; family Chromatiaceae; genus Lamprobacter. The sequence goes on along the minus strand of POWB01000001.1, from coordinate 8,676 downwards.
GTTCATTAATTCCTCCGCGAGAAACCCCGGGCTTCAGACCGGGGAGGAAGAGCGGCTACGGCCTCGCAGCCACCAAGAATAAGGTGCCGGCTTTCCACCGGCTGGGCGCTGAGGCCCGGCTTAATCCAAAACGCCATTCAATCTCAGGGTATTTGCGCGTCAATGCAAGCACTGGTCGCGTTGGCGAGCGCGGCGAAGTCGGCGACGGAGAGGGTTTCAGCGCGGGCGCCGGGATCAATCCCCTGCGCGCTGATCTGCTCCGGTGCAACCAACCCGGAGAGACTATTGCGCAAGGTCTTGCGACGCTGTGCAAAGGCCGCCGCGACAATACGCGCGTGCCAAGATGGATCAGCAAGCGGGTAGGGCAGCGGGCGATGGGGGCGCAAGCGCACCACGGCTGAGCTGACCTTTGGTGCCGGATGAAAGGCGCCCGCAGAGACCAGAAACAGCCGTTGCGCTGAGCAGAAGGTCTGCACCATCACCGAAAGCCGGCCATAGACCTTGGTGCCGGGCTCGGCGGTCATACGGTTGACCACCTCCTTCTGCAGCATCAGGTGCATGTCTTCAATGCAGTCGGCTTGATCGATGAACCGAAACAGCAGCGGCGTGGAGATATTGTAGGGGAGGTTGCCGATGAGGCGTAATCGGTGCTCGGTCGACTGATGCTGACTCTGGGCCGTCGGCATCGAGCTGGCCAGCAACGACGCCCTTGATTGCAGTTCGCTTAGACCTGAGCTTGGGCTTGTCTTGCATGGATCTGACCTGAGCAGTGCACAGAGCTCGAAGCTCAATGCATCGGCGTTATGAATCACCAGTCCACCGAAGCGCTCTGCTAAGGGCCCAATCAGATCCCGATCCAGCTCGATCACATCGAGCGCCCCGGCCATCTCCAGTAAGCCTGCCGTGATCGCGCCCTGGCCGGGACCGATCTCGACCAGATGCTGACCAGGCTCTGCGTTGACGGCATCGAGGATGCGCCGAATCACCCCTGGGTCATGGAGAAAGTTCTGCCCAAAACGCTTACGGGCTTGGTGCTGCATGGTTCGCATGAAGCGGCTCAGGTGCCTTGAATGCGGTCGTAATAGCGTGCCCGATACAGCAGCCGTGGTACCTTGCCATCAGTGAAGCCGGTGCGTGTATGCAGGACATTGTTGCTGATCAGTCCCCAGCCGGACTCGAGACGGCCGTTGAGATGCCAGGGCGTCTCAGGTCGCAGGAGATCTTTGAGCACGGCAACTGCCTCGTTCGTGAGTGGGTCATCGCGCCAGTGGATATTGCGGGCTCGGTTGGTATAGCGCAGATGCAGCTGACCCTCAGGGCGCACCGAGAACACCGGGCCGCTGCGGTCAGGGCGGACTTGCCGACCATCGACATAGCTGGCCGGAATGGTCATGCATTCCGGATGCATGAGCGCGCGGATATACTCAGCCGATTGGTCACGGAGCAGGATGTAGGCGATCTCGTGATCGAGCAGGTCGTTGGCGCCGCCTTGCTCGGCGGGATGAACGCAGTGCAGCAGTAGGCTGTCGATGCGCTGCTCGGGCGCGTTGTAGTAGCCGTCGGTGTGCCAGGCGATGGGGCGGTTGGAGTACGGGATATAGTCGCGATGCTGAGCATCAGTCTGCACTGTCAGCGAGGTGATGGCATCTTCATCGGCACCGCGGTTATGGTCGAGCCGATGCAGCCCGAAGGCAGCACCGAGCTGGGTCGGGATGGCCTTATCGGGATCAGTGCCAGTCTTGCCGACATAGATCGCCATGTTGGCGCGCTGGCAACGCTCGAGGATGGCTGCCTGCTCCGATGCCGTGAGCTGGCGCGGGTCACTGATCTCGACCACCAGATCCTCGAGGCGGGTCGGTGCCGCAGCGAGCTTGCGCTCGCGCCACTGTTGATAGGCGGTCTCTGAGGCGAGATCAAAGGGGGTGTTTGGCATCGTCGAGGGTTCCAGTAGGCGGGGTATTTCGGGCTATTCTTGCATGGAGTACATGGTTTTGGCTGCAGAGGTTTAAGGAGCGATCGAGGTCGATCTGCAGGCTTGATCGTCGGCAGCATCCAGCATGGGCAGCGGCGCACAGCTTAAAGCCGGCTTTAAGCCGGTTTGGTAAGCTTGTCAGTTCAGCGCTGAGGTGGATCAGGACAGGACTGGACATGCAATGCAGATTCGATTGGCGGTATTGACGGATATTGACGGGCTGCTCGCGCTCGAGCTGGCGAGCTTTGCCAGCGATCGGCTGAGCCGGCGACAGTTTCGCTATATGCTCACCCGCGCGCATGCAAAGACCCTGGTCGCCGAGGATGGCGATGCGCTGCTGGGCTATGTACTGGTGCTGTTCAGCCGCGCGACCTCGGTGGCACGGCTGTACTCGATTGCCGTCGCTGCACTGGCGCGGGGCCGAGGCCTGGGGCGGGCGCTGGTGGCGGCTGCTGAGCAGGCGGCCTGGGGGGAAGAGCGTGCCTATATGCGACTGGAGATCCGGCGTGATAATGCGGCCTCACAGGCCTTGTTTGAGGCTGCTGGCTATCGGCGCTTTGGGGTGCTTTCGGACTACTATGCCGATCATGAGGAGGCGCTACGCTATGAGAAACGGCTCGCGCCCGATCGCAAGCCGGTGCTGAAGCGGGTGCCATTCTATGCGCAGACCCTTGACTTCACCTGTGGACCCTCGTCATTGATGATGGCAATGCAGGCGCTGCGGCCGGGGATCGAGCTGACGCGCACCCTAGAGCTGCGCATCTGGCGTGAGTCGACCACCATCTTCATGACCTCGGGGCACGGAGGCTGTGGGCCACTCGGGTTGGCACTCGCGGCGCAGAGGCGTGGGTTTTCGGTTGAGGTCTTCGTCAATGATCCCGGCGTGCCGTTGATCGACTCGGTGCGCAGCCCGGAGAAGAAGGAGGTCATGCGGCTGGTGCACGAAGATATGCGCGCCGAGAGCGCCTGTCGGGGTATCCCCGTGCGGCAGGGCACGCTCGGTATTGAAGCTCTGCAGGAGCGCTGGGATGGTGGCTCGGTGCCGCTGGTGCTGATCAGCTCCTATCGCATCTATCGGGAGAAATTCCCGCACTGGGTCGTGGTGACAGGATTCGATGACCACTTCGTCTATTGCCACGACCCCTATGTTGACCTAGACAACGGAGAGACGACACTGGACTCGATCGATATGCCCATTCGCCGCGAGGATTTTAGCCGCATGGCCCGTTATGGCCGCGTTGGGCTGCAAGCGGTGGTATTGATCTCGGCACAGGACGTCGACGCGCATGGCTGAGCATTTGCTACTAGTCGAGCAGCCAGGCGATTGGAAGACCGGTTTTCCCCGCTTGCCAGTGGTGAGCGCTCGCGAGTATCTAAGCGGTGGCGAACTCGCCGCCAAGCGCGGTCTGCGGGTGATCAACCTCTGCCGCAGCTATCGCTACCTCTCAGTGGGCTATTACTGCTCGTTGCTAGCCGAGGCGCGCGGGCAGAAGGTGATCCCTGATGTGCGTACCATCCAGGAGCTCTCTAGCCGTTCGCTCTACAGCCTTTCGACCGAAGAGCTCGACGGGCTGGTGCAGCGTCTGCTTGGCCGGCGCAAGCTCTCGGCGTTGGCGCCGACCGCCTATGAGCTGACCCTTTGTTTCGGGCAATGCGATGTCAAGGAATTGCAGCCCCTAGCGCGCGAGATCTTCGAGGTCTTCCGATGCCCGATCCTGCGTGTCGAGTTCAAGCGCAACGGCACTTGGCGTATCGGCGCGATCAAGGCCCTGCCACTGGCGGCGGTGCCGGCCGAGGGCGAGGCGGCGTTGTTTACCGCGCTGGAAGGCTATCTGTCGCGGCGCTGGCGGCAACCGCGCGCGCGACTGTCTTATCGCTACGATCTGGCCGTGCTGCATGATCCGAACGAGGATCTGCCGCCATCGGACAGCAAGGCGCTGCAACTGCTGGTCAAGGCCGGCAAGGCGCTTGGGGTCAATGTCGAGCTGATCCAGCGCAAGGATTATAGCCGGCTTGCCGAGTACGACGCGCTCTTCATTCGCGAGACCACACGCATTGGTCATCACACCTTCCGCTTCGCCCAGAAGGCCGATCGGGAAGGGATGGTGGTGATCGACGACCCGGACTCGATCCTGCGCTGCACCAATAAGGTCTATCTCGCCGAGCTGCTCGCGGCGCATCGGGTACCGCGACCCAAGACCCTGGTGTTGCGCCGGGAAACGCTGCTCGAGGCCGAGCAGCAGATCGGCTACCCGGTGGTGTTGAAGATTCCCGAGGGCTCGTTCTCGCGCGGTGTCTTTCGAGCCGAGACGCGCGCTGAGCTGACCCGAATCGCGACCAAGCTGTTCAAGCAATCGGACCTGATCTTGGCGCAGGAGTATCTTTACACGCCGTTCGATTGGCGTATCGGCGTGCTCGGCCACCAGCCGTTCTATGCCTGCAAGTATCTGATGAGTCGCGGGCACTGGCAGATCGTCAAGCATGAGCAAGACGGGCGCCACGAGCAGGGTGGGTACGAGACATTAGCGCTGGAGGCGGTACCAGCGGCGGTGCTGAAGACCGCGCTCAAGGCCGCCGATCTGATTGGCGACGGTCTCTACGGGGTCGATCTGAAGGAGACGCCAGCGGGGCCGGTGGTGATCGAGGTCAACGATAACCCGAGTCTGGATGCCGATGTCGAGGACAAGGTGCTCGGCGATCAGCTCTATACAGGGCTGATTGGCGAGTTTGTCGCCCGTCTCGATCGGCGTCGTGGGCAACGCTAATCAGAGCGAGTCGACGCTCGCCTTCAGCCACAATCGCGGAGATAGTGCGAGACGGAGTACTCCAAGGTGACCTCTCCGCGCAAGACGGCTGCCTGCCAGCGTTGGCGCCAGCCGGCAATCAGCAGCTCAGCGCGTTGCCATTCGAGGTAGATCAAGCGTGCGAGCGGCCCCCCTTCATCGAGAAAGCCGGAGGTCTCAAAATCCCGGGCGGCACGCTCGCGATCGTAGTCAAAGCGCACCAGTTCGGGGTGCCATTGGCCTCCGCGCCAGGTGAAGCGTCCATAACTGCCGCGGACATCGCCATCAAAGGGCGAGCCGGCGGAGCCGACATTGACCACGTCCATACCCTGGGTATGACGTTGATGCGTCCGATGAGTATGACCGGAGACGAAGAGCGAGACGCCCTCTGGCAGCTTGCCGACCAGGGACTCGTCGCTGGTATTTGGCATGATACCATCGCGGTTTCCAGCCATGGTGCCGTGGGTCACATGCATCCAGGCATCGGCGCCGGGTGGGTGCAAGCAGAGATGGTCGGGCCAGCCGCGCAGCCGGTCGGCCTGATCGGCCACCTGCCGCCAGGCCAGATCGGTGAAGCGGCGGATCTCATGCTCGCCCTCAGTGGCCGCTGGTCCGGCGCTGCAGCCGAGTACCCAGACCTCGTGATTACCATTGACCGGGAGCCAACCCTGCTCGCGCCGCATGCGGTCGAACAGGGTCAGGCAGCCGCCGCTGTCAGGACCGCGATTCACCAGATCGCCGGCCATGACGACCATATCGGGTCGCCAAGCCTCGATCTGTTCGATGACCGCTTCAAGGGCCGGCAGGACGGCCTGCACATCTGAGAAAACCGCAACCTTCATACTCAACTGCTCCAGTGCTTCGATGGTTCCCGAGGGGCTCGTAACTGTATATTAAAATCTACGAGAGATGGTCGTGGTAGCGTTCCGGTGGGGTCACCGATGCCGTGCTACGAGCTCCGCGCCAGCAGTGGCTTCAGGAACTGCCCGGTATAGGACGCCTCGCAGGCGGCGATCTGCTCCGGGGTGCCGCTCGCAATGACCTGCCCACCCTTGTCGCCGCCCTCGGGGCCGAGATCGATGATCCAGTCGGCGGTCTTGATGACATCCAGGTTGTGCTCGATGACGACGACCGTGTTACCGGCATCGCGCAGCCAGTGCAGGACCTGCAGCAGATGCTTGACGTCCTCGAAATGTAGTCCGGTGGTGGGCTCATCGAGGATATAGAGGGTACGGCCGGTGCCGCGTTTGGACAACTCGCGGCTAAGCTTGACGCGCTGCGCCTCGCCGCCAGAGAGGGTGGTCGCGGCTTGGCCGAGGCGCAGGTAGCCGAGGCCGACGTCTTCTAAGGTCTTGAGCTTGCGGCGTAGCGCTTGCACCGGGCCGAAGAATGTCAACGCATCTTCAACCGTCAGGTTGAGCACTTCCTCGATGGTCTTGCCCTTGTAGCGGATCTCCAGCGTCTCGCGGTTGTAGCGGCGGCCACCGCAGACGTCGCATTGCACATAGACATCGGGTAGAAAATGCATCTCGACCCGGATCAGCCCGTCGCCCTTGCAGGCCTCGCAGCGCCCGCCCTTGACGTTGAAGCTGAAGCGGCCGGGGCCATAGCCGCGTGAGCGCGCCTCGGGCACATTGGCGAAGAGGTCGCGGATGAGATTGAACAAGCCAGTATAGGTGGCCGGATTCGAGCGCGGGGTGCGGCCGATCGCGGACTGATCGATGTCGACGATCTTGTCGAACTGTTCCAGCCCTTCGATCCCGGCGTGCGGGGCCGGGCGCAGCGAGGCATTGTTGAGCAGGCGTGCGGCGAGCGGATACAGGGTGTCATTGATCAGCGTCGACTTGCCTGAGCCGGAGACGCCGGTGACCACGCAGAAGGTGCCGATCGGGATCTCGGCATCGATGCCGCGCAGATTGTTGCCGCTGGCGCCGCGGATGATCAGTGGCTGATCGCTGCGTCCAGGGCGGCGCTCGCTGGGGATCTCGATACGGCGGGCACCACTGAGATACTGACCGGTCAACGAGGCGGGCTCAGCGGCGATCGCGTCTGCACTGCCTTGGGCGACGATCTCGCCGCCATGGGCACCGGCGCCGGGCCCCAAGTCGAGCACATGATCGGCGCTGCGGATGGCGTCTTCATCATGTTCGACGACGATCACCGTGTTGCCGAGATCGCGCAGCCGGGTCAGGGTGCCGAGCAGGCGGGCGTTGTCGCGCTGATGCAGGCCGATCGAGGGCTCGTCAAGGATGTACATGACGCCGACCAGACCGGCGCCGATCTGACTCGCCAGCCGGATGCGCTGCGCCTCGCCGCCGGAAAGGGTCTCGGCGCTGCGGGCGAGGGTCAGATAGTCGAGCCCGACATCGACCAGAAAGCGCAGGCGCTGGGTGATCTCCTTGGTGATCTTGGCGCCGATCTCGCCGCGGGCGCCGGACAGTTCGAGCGTCTCGAACCAGCGCAGCGATTCGCCAACCGGCAGATTGGAGAGAGCGGGCAGGTTGCGACCTTCGATCAGCACCTGCCGAGCGGCCTCATTGAGCCGGCGACCTCCGCAGCTCGGGCAGGGTCGCGCCGAGATAGTCTTGGCCAGCTCCTCGCGCACCGTGACCGAATCGGTCTCGCGATAGCGGCGCTCCATGTTCGGGATGATGCCCTCAAAGGTCCGCAGCTTGCCGCTGCCACGCTCGTGCGGCAGTTTCAGTTTGAGCTTCTCCTTGCCGCTACCGAACAGCAGATACTGCTGGACCGGCTCGGAGAGATCGCACCAGGCCGCCTCGAGATTGAAGCCGAGATGCTCGGCGACGCTGGCGAGCATCTGAAAATAGTAGCCGTTGCGGCGATCCCAGCCGCGGATGGCGCCGCTGGCCAGGCTCAGCTCCGGGTGCAGCACGACCTTGGCGGGGTCGAAGAACTGTTCGACGCCAAGCCCGTCGCAGGTTGGACAGGCACCGGCCGGATTGTTGAACGAGAACAGCCGCGGCTCCAGCTCAGCTAGGCTCCAGCCGCAGTGCGGGCAGGCATAGTTGGCCGAGAAGGTGAGTGGTGGGCGTTCGTTGCCCTCGGCATCCGGGTCCATCCAGGCCACCCGCAGGATGCCTTTGGAGAGGGCGAGGGCGGTCTCGATCGACTCGGCCAGACGCAGCTGCAGGTCATCCCGCACCCGAAACCGATCGACCACCACCTCGACGCTGTGCTTGCGTTTTGCATCCAGCGGCGGCGGGCTGTCCAGCTCACAGAGCTGGCCATCGACGCGGGCGCGGACGAAGCCTTGGGCATTCAGCTCAGCGAACAGCGACTGCTGATCGCCCTTACGCTCGACTACTACTGGCGCCAGCAGCATCAGCCGCTCACCTTCGGGCAGCGCCAGGATCTGATCGACCATCTGGCTGACGGTCTGCGCCGCGAGCGGCTCGGCATGTGTTGGGCAGTGCGGGATGCCAACGCGGGCAAACAGCAGGCGTAGATAATCATGGATCTCGGTGATGGTGCCAACGGTCGAGCGCGGATTGTGCGAGGTGGTCTTCTGCTCGATCGAGATCGCCGGTGACAGTCCCTCGATATGGTCGACATCCGGCTTGTCCATCATCGACAGGAATTGCCGTGCGTAGGCTGAGAGCGACTCGACATAGCGACGCTGACCCTCGGCATAGATGGTGTCGAAGGCGAGCGACGACTTGCCGGAGCCGGACAGCCCAGTGATCACCACCAGCCGATTTCGCGGCAGGTCGACATCGATATTCTTCAGGTTGTGAGTGCGGGCGCCGCGGATGCGGATGTTGTCCATTGAGTTTGTAACTGTGTAGTTCCGGCAAGCGTGCGTGATCCCTTGACAGGGTAGTGACTAGGATGTCGCCGGTGCAAAGCCATCACCGGAGGCCCTCATGAACACCGCAACCGTCCCGCCATCGCCATCGCCAT